>CAWFXR010000012.1:0-19359 GCA_963819835.1 uncultured Gammaproteobacteria bacterium | reverse complement strand
CGATCGTGAATCCTCGATCCGCGACCTGTCTCCGGCAAGCGTGAGCGGCAGGCTCGAGATCCCGATCGGGCGGGTGCGAAAGCTCGCGATGGGTGGCGAGTATCTGTCGGCGTTCACGGTCGGCGACCAGCTGCTGTGGGGCGCGGCCGAGCCGATACGGCGGATGGTGCGACTCCTCGTCGCGACATGAGACGGGCGACAGCCTTGCAAGGCCAGCCCATGAAGGACTCGATGGGGCGGATCGGTACTGCGCTCCCCCGCACCGTCGTCATCCTCGGCCTCGTGTCGCTGCTGAACGACGCGGCGAGCGAGATGATCACGCCGCTGCTGCCGATCTTCCTGACGGCGACGCTCGGCGCCGGGCCGGCGATCGTCGGCCTGGTCGAAGGTCTTGCGGAGGCCACGGCCAGCATCCTGAAACTCGTCTCCGGGCGGCTCGCCGACCGCGGCGTGCCCGCGAAGTCGCTCGTCGTCGGCGGCTACACGCTGTCGAATGCGATGCGCCCGCTCATCGGGCTCGCCACCGGCTGGGGAGCGGTCCTCGCGCTGCGATTCCTCGATCGCGTCGGCAAGGGCATACGCAGCGCCCCGCGCGACGCGCTGATCGCCGCTGCCGCGGGTCCCGAGCAGCGCGGTCGCGCCTTCGGATTCCACCGCTCGATGGACCATGCGGGATCGGTCATCGGTCCGCTGCTGGCCTTCGCGCTGCTGGCCGCCCACGCGGACTTGAAGCACGTGTTCCTCGCATCCGCCTTGCCCGGTGCGCTGGTGATACTGCTGCTCGTCTTCGGATTGCCGGCGCCCGCGCCCAGGCCGTGCCGACGCCGCCACGATTCGAGTGGCGCGAACTGCATGGCCGCCTCAAGGCGATGATCATCGCGGCTGGCCTGCTTGCGCTGGCGAGTGTGCCGGAGGTCTTCGTCGTGCTGTGGGCGACGCAGGCCGGGCTCGAGGTCGTGTGGGTGCCACTCGTCTGGGCGGCGGCCAGCCTGGCCAAGATGCTGATTGCGATGCCGGCCGGCATCCTCTCCGACCGCGTCGGTCGGGTGCCGCTGCTGCTCGGTGGCTGGGCGCTGCGCGTGATGGTATTGCTGCTGCTCGCGTTCGCGAATCCCGCGGGAATCGGTGTGTGGGCGCTGTTCATGGCGTACTCGGCGACGCTCGCCGTCACCGAGCCCGCCGAACGTTCGGTGATCGGCGATCACGCGGCGCCGGAGGAGCGGGGCACCGCCTTCGGGCTGTATCACCTCGCCAGCGGCCTGCTGGTCCTGCCAGGCGCCGTGATCTTCGGCCTGATCTGGCAGCGCTTCGGTTCTCACGTCTGCGTTCGCCGTCTCGGCCGTCGTGACGGCGGCAGCGGCCGTGCTGATGATCTCGCTTGCCGGAGTGCGTGGTTCAGGTGCGCGCCGCGTGCCTTGAGCGAAGCTTCGCGACCACGTCGCCGAGTTCGAGATTGCGCGACTTGAGCAGCACCATGACGTGGTACAGCAGGTCGGCGCACTCGCCCAGCAGCCCGGCGTCGTCGCGCGTGACCGCCGCCAGTGCCGTCTCGACGCCTTCCTCGCCGACCTTCTGCGCGATGCGGCCCGGTCCCTGCGCGAGCAGGCGCGCCGTATAGCTGTCTTCCGGCTTTTCCGCCATGCGGTTCGCGATCGTCGCTTCCAGTACCGGCAGGAACGTGAAGCGCTCCACGTCGGTCGCGGCGGCGGCTGCAAAGCATGACTCGGTGCCCATGTGGCAGGTGGGGCCGAGCGGGTCCGCAAGCAGCAGGATCGCGTCCGAGTCGCAGTCCGTGCTGACGTCCACGACGTTGAGGTAATGGCCCGAAGTCTCGCCCTTGGTCCAGAGCTGCTGCCGCGAGCGGCTGAAGAATACGGCACGGCCACTCCCCAGCGTCTGCTGCAGCGCAGCCTCGTTCATGTAGGCAAGCATCAATACGCGGCCGGTGCGCGCATGCTGCACGATGGCGGGAAGCAGGCCGTCTCCCTTGTGCCAGGCGAGTGAGCGGGCTTGGTCCGGTGTCACAGTCTCACCTCTATGTTCGATGCCGCCAGGTGCCGCTTCAGGTCCGGGATCGCGATCGCGCCGGAGTGGAACACGCTCGCCGCGAGCGCCCCATCGACCCTCGCCCGGCGGAATACTTCGACGAAGTGGTCCGGCGCGCCGGCGCCTCCCGAGGCAATCAGCGGCACGCGGCAGGCGTCGCGCACGACGGCGAGCTGCTCGATGTCGTAACCCTGGCGGACGCCGTCGCTCGCCATGCAGTTGAGGACGATCTCCCCGGCTCCACGATCCTGCACCTCACGGACCCAGTCCAGGGTACGCCGCGCGGTACTGCGCGAGCGGTCCGGGTCCCCGGTGAACTGGTAGACGACGTAGCCATCGTCCACCGTCTGGCTGTCTATGCCGATCACGACGCACTGCGAGCCGAAGCGGCGGGCGAGTCGTTCGATGAGGCCAGGATCGGACAAGGCAGGAGAGTTGACCGAGATCTTCTCGGCACCGGCGTTCAGCACGCCTTCGGCATCCTCGACGCTGCGAATCCCGCCCGCCACGCAGAACGGGATGTCGAGTGCGCGCGCGACGCGCGTGACCCAGCTGCGATCGACCGAGCGCTGCTCCGGGCTCGCGGTGATGTCGTAGAACACCAGCTCGTCCGCGCCTTCGGTGCGATATCGGCCCGCGAGTTCGAGGATGTCACCCATCACCCTGTGATCGCGAAAGCGCACGCCCTTGACCACCTGGCCATCGCGGACATCGAGGCAGGGGATTATTCGCTTCGCAAGAATGGCTCGAGCTCCTGTCGTTGCATGCGACCCTCGAGCAGCGCTCGACCGCTGACGGCGGCCGCTACCCCTATGTCCTCGAGCGCGTGCAGGTCGGCGGCATCGCGCACGCCGCCGGATGCCTGCCAGGCGATGGCCGGGAAGCGGCGAACGGCCTCGCGGTACAACTCGACGTTTGGGCCGGAGAGGGCGCCGTCCCGGGCGACGTCCGTGCAGAGCACGTGTCGCAGCCCGTGAGGCAGGTAGTCCGCGACCGCGTCCCACAGGCTCGTGCCGGTCTGCTGCTCCCACCCGTGAGTGGTCAGGCGTGGCACGCCGTCTGCGTCGATGCGGACGTCGAACGCGAGCACGATGGATTCGGGCCCGAACTCCCGGAGCCAGGCCCGGACCTCGTCCGGCTGCGTGACCGCCGTGCTGCCGACCACGGCACGCGTGACTTCCGCGTCCATGAGGCGGCGCACGGTGTCGCGACTGCGTATTCCGCCCCCGACCTGCAGCGCCGTCCGGCGCGAGGCTGCGAGGGTTGCTATGGCCTCGGCGTTGCCCTGCGAGCCCGCACGTGCGCCATCGAGGTCGACGACGTGGACCAGCGACGCGCCGAGCGCGGCATACTGCTCCAGGACCTTCATCGGGTCCGGCGAGTAGACGGTTTCGGCGTCGAAGCGACCCTGCAGGAGCCGAACACAGCGACCATCACGCAGGTCTATTGCCGGGATGAGCTGCATCAGGCGAACTCGAGGAAACTGGCCAGCAGTCGTGCGCCCACCTGCCCGGAGCGTTCCGGATGGAACTGCGTGCCGTGGAAGTTCCGCTGCCGCACGGCTGCCGAGAACACTCCGCCGTAGTCGGCAGTCGCCACGGTCCATGGGCCGACGGGGGCGCGATAGCTGTGGACGAAATACACGTACTCGCCGCGGGCCATGCGCGCCGTCAGTGCAGCATCCGCCGCGAAGTCGAGCTGGTTCCAGCCCATGTGCGGCACGGGAAAGCCGTCGCGGTCCGCAAAGCGCTGCACCCGCGCCGGCAGCAGCCCGAGGCATCGGGTGTCGCCTTCGTCGCTGGATTCAAACAGCAGCTGCATCCCGAGACAGATTCCCAGCACCGGTTGCCGTAGGTCGCGAATGACCTCGACGAGTCGCAGCGACTCGAGTCGCCGCATCGCGTCGGCGGCCGCACCGACGCCGGGGAGAATCACCCGGGGAGCCGCGCGCAGTTCATCCGCATCCACCGTGAGCGTGGACGAGGCGCCCAGCCTCTCGAGCGCGAAACGCAGCGAGGCGATGTTCGCTCCGCCACTGTCGATGATTGCGACGTCGCTGGTCATTGGAGCGTCACAGCACGCCCTTGCTGCTCGGCAGTTCGGTGCCACGCACGCGAAAAGCGCGGCGCAAGGCCCGGCCTACGCCCTTGAAGCACGCCTCCACCATGTGGTGCGTGTTCTCGCCGCGCACCTCGACGTGGATCGCGGCGCCGAGGCTGTCCGCGAGTGAGCGGAAGAAGTGGGGCACCAGCTCCGTCGGCAAGCCGCCCACGGCAGGGCGCTCGAACCGGCCCGTAAAGACCGAATAGGCGCGGCCGGAGAGGTCGATGGCGACCTGCGCGAGTGCCTCGTCCATCGGCAGCACGAACCCGAAGCGTCCGATGCCGCGCTTGTCGCCGAGGGCTTCCCGCAAGGCCTGCCCGAGCGCCAGCGCGCAATCCTCGACCGTGTGATGCTCGTCCACGTCGAGGTCGCCCTTGCAGCGGAGTTCGAGCGAGAACCCACCGTGGCGCGCAACCTGCTCGAGCATGTGGTCGAAGAACCCGATCCCCGTGGATATGCCGACCGGCGTCTCCCGGTCGAGATTGACGGTTACCGAGATGTCGGTCTCCTTGGTACGGCGTGTTACATGCGCGACGCGCTCCGGGCGGACGAGCCGTGCGGCGATCGCGGGCCAGGTCTCGCCGCCGTCGCCGTGAATACGGATGCCCTCGATGCCGAGGTTCGCTGCAAGGTCGAGGTCCGTCTGGCGGTCGCCGATGACGAAGCTGTTCGCCTTGTCGATGTCGTGATCGGCCAGGAACTGCGTCAGCAGTCCCGTGCGCGGCTTGCGACAGTCGCAGTCGTCTGCCGGAAAGTGCGGGCAGAAGAACTCCGCGTCGAACTCGATGCCTTGCGAGGCGAACAACTCGCGCATGAAGTCCTGCGGCGCGCGGAAGTCTTCCTCCGGGAACGAGGCGGTGCCGCGGCCGTCCTGGTTGCTCACCAGAACGAAACGATAGCCGGCTCGCTTGAGCTCGAGCAGCGCGGGGATGACGCCTGCGACGAGCCGGAGCTTGGCCAGGCTATCCACCTGCTTGTCTGCCGGCTCCTCTATCAGCGTGCCGTCGCGGTCTATGAACAGGATGTACTCAGGGTTTCATGATTGTTCCACCGCATCGAGCAGGCGTGCGTTCTGCTCCGGCGTGCCAACCGAGATGCGCAGGCAGCCGTCGAGCCGTGGCGCGCTGCTGAAGTCGCGGACCAGCAGTCCGACGGCCTTGCCCGCCGCGAGGAAGCGAGTCGCGTCCCGGCACTGGACCAGCAGGAAATTGGCGTCCGACGGCAGGACGCGCACGACCGCCGGCGACGTCTCGAGCCGCTGCAGCATGATCCGGCGCTCCGCAAGGATGGTGCGGATGCGCTCCACCGAGATTGCCCGCTGTGGCGCCTCGGTCAGGCGCAGCACCTCCTCGACGGTGGAGGAGGGGATCGCATACGGCGGGATGATGCGCTTCAACAGGTCGACGATCTCCTCGCCTGCGACCAGCGTTCCGCAGCGCGCCCCCGCGAGCGCATACGCCTTCGAAAGCGTGCGCAACACCACGAGGTTCGGCAGTTCGCCGAGCCGCGAGGTCATGCTGGCGCGGCCGGAGAATTCGATGTATGCCTCGTCGACGCACACCAGCGCCTGCGACGCGAGCGCCCTGCAGATCGAGAGGATTGCGCTCTCGTCGAGCAGGTTGCCGGTCGGATTGTTCGGCGAGCAGAGGAACACGATCCTGGACTGGCGTCCGGCGGCAATGACGGCCTGCGTATCGAGCGCGAAGCCCGTATCGAGCAGCGGCACCTCGACCACTTCAGCGCCCTGGATGCGCGCGGCCACCTTGTAGAAGCCGAAGGTCGGCGGGCAGATGACGACACGGTCCGTCCCGGCCCGGCAGAACGCTCGCACCAGCAGGTCGATCGCTTCGTCGCTGCCCCGCCCGACGAGGCACTGGCTGGCCGGCACGTCATACAGGCGGGCCATGCGCTCGACGAGTGCGCGCGGCTGCGGCTCCGGGTAGCGGTTGAGCCCGGCGCTGGTGTTGTCGCCCTGCGCCCGCCACGGCATCTCGTTTGCGTGCATGCGCTCGAGGGACGGGTCCCAGGCTGCATGCTGGTATGGCTGCAGCTGCAGGATGTCGGGACGGGCGAGCGAGAGCACGGAACTCATTGGTGTTCTCCGCGTGCGATTGCGTCGAGGCGGACCGTCACGGCGTTCGCGTGCGCGTCCAGCGATTCGAGGCGCGCGAGCGTACGAGCGGTGAGGCCGAGGTCGGCAAGTCCTTCGGGTGTCACTTCCTGCACCGTCATGCGCTTGACGAAGTCGAGCACCCCGAGGCCGCTGTAGGCGCGGGCATGTCCATAAGTCGGCAGCACGTGGTTGGTTCCGCTGCAGTAGTCGCCCATGGTTTCCGGCGTCCATTCGCCCAGGAACACCGACCCCGCGTGGCGCACCCGGGGCAGCCAGCCCCGTGGCGAGCGCACCTGCAGGATGAGGTGCTCGGGTGCGTAACGGTTGCTCACCTCGAGCGCCGCCTCGAGGTCGGGCACCACGATGACGCGGCTTCCGGCGATCGCCCGCGCCGCCATCGCGCGCCGCGGCAGCGTGGCCAGCTGTCGTTCGACCTCCGCGATGCATGCCACCGCGAAATCACGCGACGTCGTGACGAGCACGACCTGTGCATCCGCGCTGTGCTCGGCCTGCGCAAGCAGGTCGGCCGCGACGAACCCGGGACGTGCCGTATCGTCCGCGATGACCAGCACTTCCGACGGGCCGGCGGGCATGTCGAGCGCGGCGCCATCGGCGTCTGCGGCGACGATCTGCTTGGCGGCGGTGACCCACGAATTGCCGGGGCCGAAGATCTTGTCCACTTTGGGCACCGTCGCCGTGCCGTACGCCATCGCGGCCACCGCCTGCGCGCCGCCGAGCTTGAATACCTGGTCGATGCCGCACAGTCGGGCCACCGTCAGCACGGCGGGGTCCGCGAGCCCGTCCGGCCGGGGCGGCGTGCAGAGCACGCGGACACGGCAGCCGGCCAGCCGCGCCGGCACGGCCAGCATGATCGCGGTCGAGGGGAGCGGGGCAGTCCCCGCCGGAACGTAGAGGCCCACGGCGTCCAGCGCCACGAAGAGACGTTCGCACGTGACTCCTTGCGACGTCTGCACGCGTGTCGGTTCCAGTGACTGCGTTTCGTGGAAACGCGTCACGGTGCCGATCGCCCGCTGCAATGCCTTGAGCTGCTCCCCGGTCAGCGCGGCTGCCGCCGCCTCGAACTCCGCTTCCCCGACCGCGAAGGACTCCAGTCGCACTCCGTCCAGTTGCGCGGTGAATTCGCACAGGGCCGCATCGCCCCGTGCACGTACTTCCCGGACTATTCTTCCGGCCTTCTCCAGCAGCGCGGACGCATCCCGCTGCGCCGGCCTGCGCAGTGCTTCGCCTCGCGCGTCCTCCGCGAGCTGCGACCAGTCCAGAATCTCGAGCTGCGTGCTCATGCAAGCATCTTCTCGACCGGCAGGACCAGCACTGCGCTGGCGCCGGCCGCCTTCAGGCTCTCGAGCGTCTCCCAGAAAACGTTCTCACGACAGACGGCGTGAATGGCGACCCGCTCACCATCTCCGTCCAGCGGGATGACGGTCGGCGATTCGCTGCCCGGCAGCAGCTTCTTGATCTCGGCAAGCGCCGAGCGGGGCGCGTGCAGCATGATGTACTTGCTCTCGCGAACCTGCTGGACACCGTCGATACGCAGCAGCAGGCGCCGTACCCAGTCCGCCTTCTCGTCCGAAAGCGGCACCGGCGTGCGGATGAGCGCCGCCTCGCTTTCGAGGACCGTGGCCACCTCCCGCAGGTGATTCGCGCTCAGCGTCGAGCCCGTCGAGACGAGGTCGCAGATCAGGTCGGCCCGGCCGAGGCGCGGCGCGATCTCGACCGCGCCCGAAAGCGTGACGATCTCGGCCTCGATGGAGTGTGCGCGCAGGAAACGACCGAGCGTGAGCGGATAGGTGGTGGCGATGCGGCGGCCGCCGATGCTGGCAAGCCCCGAGTACGCGAACTCGTCGGGCACGGCGAGCGAGAGCCGGCAACGGCCGAAGTCGAAGCGCTGGATCAGTTCGAACCGGGCGTCTCCGCCGCGGGCTGCCATCGCGAGACGCTTTTCCTCGATGACGTTAAGGCCCACGAGGCCGAGGTCGCAGACGTCCTCCTGCACGAGGTCGGGGATGTCGTCGTCGCGCACGAACAGCACGTCGAGCGGCATGTTCTCCCCGTAGCACATCAGCTGGTCCTTGCCACGGCTGTACTTGAGCCCGCAGCGTGCCAGCAGGTCGAGCGAGTGATCGGTCAGGCGTCCCGACTTCTGGACGGCGATGCGCAATCGCTGGCTTCTTTCCATGGTCATCGCTCCGCGAGGCGCCTGGCGGCGAGGGCGTATCCGCCGTTTCCGGCGCCGAGATAGCGGGCGACGCGCCCGATGGTCGTCACGCTGACCCCGGTCAGCCGGTGGATCTCGCGATAGGGGACGCCTTGCTGCAGGAGTCCCACGACCGACCAGCGGTCGGCGAGCGCCTGCAGTTCCGCCGGCGTGCACAGGTCACGGAAGAAGTCGCGGCACTCATCCACGCTCCTGAGCGTGAGCACGGCCTGGAACAGCGACCGTTCCGCGGCGGCCTCCTGGCGGGGGGAAATTCCTCGATGATTCTTCACGGCCGGTCCATCGTAATAGCGTGCTAGCACATTATTACATTATAGCGGGAGCTGCAAGCCTCGCAGCCTTGACGCTGGAGGCGGGGCCCACCTAAACTCCGTGCGCTCATCGAGACCGGCTGAGGGAATGGCCCTTTGAAGCCGGGGCAACCACCGGGCCCAACCCGCCCGAAAAGGTGCCAACTCCACGGGGACGCCGTCCGCCGACAGATGAGTTGCCGCGAGGCTGCCCTGGCGTGAGGCCGGGGGTGTTGGTCGTGGCAACCCGTGCGTGTCGCTCCCTGGAGTATCGAAGCCTGGTCGTGGCCTGCAAGGGCCGCACGTGGAGTACGTTCGCCCGATGCCGCCGAGAGGTCAGACCGACACCGCCGTGCCGAGCGCGGGAATGCCCGAGGGCTATACCTGCTCGGCCGACGTGCTCCGCCTGCCCGAAACCTTCCCGCTGCACTTTGGCGGCAGCCTGGGCGACGTGCACGTCGCGTACCGACTGGCCGGGCGGCGCGACGCCCCGGTCGTCGCCGTACTCGGTGGCATCTCGGCTGGCCGGCACGTGTTCGGGCTTCCCGGCGAAAGTGCCGGCTGGTGGGAGGAGAGCATCGGCCCGGGGCGGGCACTCGACACGGATCGCTTCCGGGTCCTCGGCATCGACTTTCTCGGTGGCAGCCACGACACGACGGGTCCGACGCCGGGCGAGCCCTTCCCGACCGTGAGTGCTTTCGACCAGGCGGACATGATCATCCGGCTGATGGACCTGATACGCATCGAAAGACTGCACGGCAGCATCGGAGCTTCGTACGGTGGCATGGTGACGCTTGCGCTCGCCCAGAAGCATGCGGCCCGGCTGCGGCATGCGATCGTCATCAGCGCGGCACATCGAACGCATCCGATGTCCACGGCATGGCGCAGCGTGCAGCGCGCGTTCGTCCGTTACGCGCTGAGCCACGGTGAAGGCGCTCGCGGCCTCACGCTGGCGCGTGCGCTTGCCATGGCGACCTACCGGTCGGCGCGCGAATTCGAGGAGCGTTTCTCGGGGGAGGCGGAGCGCACGCCCGAAGGCTTCCGGTTCCCGGTCGAGGCCTATCTCGTGGCGCGTGGCGAAAGCTACGCGGCGCATTACCGACCGGAAGCCTTCGTATGCCTGTCCGAATCCATCGACCTGCACCGCGTGGAGCCCGGCGCGATCCACGTGCCGACCACGCTGGTCGCGGTCGAGGAAGACCAGCTCGTTCCGGTCGCCGACATCAGGCAGCTTCGCGACCGGCTGGGCGGTAACTGCCGCCTGGTCGAAATCAGTTCCGTGTATGGCCATGACGCATTCCTGAAGGAGACCGACGTGCTGCGCGATGTGTTCGCGCAAGCCCTCGATTGAAAATGAGCAACGACACTACGACCAAGACCCGCACCGTCCGCGCTGCGCTGGAAACCGACACCCAGTTCGGCGCCGTGGTGCCGCCGATCCACCTGACCTCCACGTTTGCCTTCAGTGGATTCGGCGAGAAACGCACCTATGACTACTCGCGATCCGGTAACCCTACGCGCGACGCGCTCGCGGGAGCGCTGGCAGAACTCGAGGGCGGGGCCGGCGCGGTCGTCACGTCCTCCGGGATGGGAGCCGTTTCGCTGGTGTCGCAGCTCTTCGGCCCGGGCCAGGTGGCCGTCGTACCGCACGATTGCTATGGCGGCACCTACCGGCTCTTCAATGCGCTGCGCGAGCGCGGGTCGCTCGACGTGCGGTTCGTCGACTTCCAGCAACCCGCTGCACTCGAGGCGGTACTGGCGGGGCGTCCGGCACTGGTCTGGGTCGAGACGCCAAGCAATCCGCTGCTGCGCATCGTGGACATCGCGAGCGTCGCGGCGGCCGCGCATGCCGTGGGTGCACTGGTCGTGGCCGACAACACGTTTCTCTCGCCCGTCTGGCAGCAGCCGATCGCGCTCGGCGCCGATGCGGTGGTGCATTCGACGACCAAGTACCTGAACGGACACAGCGACGTCGTCGGCGGCGCCGTGATCGCGGCGCGGGCGGATCTTCACGAGCGGCTTGCCTGGTGGGCGAATTGCATCGGCGTGACCGGCGCTCCATTCGACAGTTACCTGACGCTGCGAGGGCTGCGGACGCTGCACGCGCGCATGCGGGCGCACGGCGAGAATACGCTGAGGGTCGTCGAACTCCTGGTACGGCACCCGGCCGTCCGGCATGTCTACTATCCGGGCCTCGAGTCGCATCCGGGCTACAGGATCGCCCAGTCCCAGCAGAGCGGGGCCGGCGCGATGGTGAGTTTCGAGTTGCGCGGAACGGTCGAGCAGGTCAGGACATTGCTCGGCTCGCTCCACCTTTTCTCACTGGCGGAATCGCTCGGCGGTGTCGAGAGCCTCGTGGCGCATCCGGCCAGCATGACTCATGCCGCGATGGATCCCGCCGCACGCGAGCGGGCCGGCATTTCAGACACGCTGCTCAGGCTGTCGATCGGCATCGAGGACGCGGAGGACCTGGTCCGTGATCTCGAACGCGCGCTCGACACGGTGCAGCGTTCGGCCTGAGCTCGGGACGACCGGCGACGAAAAAAAGAAAGGCCGACATTGCTGCCGGCCTTCCGAGAGGGACCCGAGTTGCCTCAGTCCGTGAGGCAAAGACTAACCCGACTCAAGTCCTACTCACTCGACGTGCTAACCGACCATGGAAAAGGATGGCGGGTTGACCTGAGACTACCCGCGGGCGAGCAGTATAGCGCCGGCGGTCGCGGCGTTGTACAGCGGTTTCTTGCCGCTGTCTCGGCGGCAACCATTGTTTGTGTAAGTTCTATTTACAATGACAGCAAGTGACTGATTTAAAAGAAGTTTAGACGCCCTTGAAAATTCGCGAAATGACGGCATCGCCGGCGGCCCGGCTGCCCACGGAGGAGCTCAGCGAAGGCGCGATATCGGCGGTCCTGACGCCGTCCGTGAGGGCCTCCGAGACCGCTTCTTCGACCGCTTTCGCTTCGGCCTCGAGTCCCAGCGAATGCCGGAGCAGCATGGCGGCACTGAGAATCGTTCCGTACGGATTGGCGATGCCGCGCCCGGCTATGTCGGGCGCTGAGCCGTGGATGGGTTCGTAGAGTCCGGCTGAGCCATCTCCGAGCGACGCGGACGGGAGCAGCCCCAGCGACCCCGCCAGCATCGATGCTTCGTCGGTCAGGATGTCGCCGAACATGTTCTCGGTGAGCAGTACGTCGAACGAGGTGGGCTTGCGCAGCAGGTGCATCGCCGCGGCGTCCACCAGCATGTGCTCGAGTGCGACCGCCGGGAACTCTGCGCCGATCACGCGTTCGACCACCGACCGCCACAGCCGCGACGTCTCGAGCACGTTGGCCTTGTCCACCGAGACGATGCGCCGGCGGCGGCCCATGGCCAGGCGGCCAGCCATGCGTGTGACGCGCTCGATTTCCTCGCTCGTGTAGCTGCAGACGTCCTCGGCCTCGTACGCCGTGCGGCTCTTGCGACCGAAATAGATGCCGCCGGTGAGCTCGCGCACCACCAGGATGTCGGTGCCGGACACGATCTCGGGCCGCAGCGGTGAGGCGTCCAGCATCGATTCGAGGGTCTTGACCGGCCGCAGGTTGGCAAACAGGCCGAGCGCGCGCCTGAGCTCGAGCAGGCCCTGCTCGGGACGGACACGGGCATTCGGGTCCGACCATTTCGGACCACCCACGGCGCCGAGCAACACCGCTTCGCAGCTGCGGCAGGCGTCGATGGTCCGCGGCGGAAGAGGGGAGCCGCTCGCGTCGATTGCCGCGCCGCCGATCAGTGCGTCGGCAAATTCGAACGCGTGACCGTATGCGCCCGACACCGCCTGCAGCACCCGCACTGCCTCTGCCGTGACCTCGGGGCCGATACCATCGCCTCCGAGCACGGTGATACGTGCCTTCATGCCCCGCGGGCCTCGTAGGCGGCGATAGCGTCGGCCTTGCTGAGCAGGTAGCCGAGTTCGTCGACGCCGTTCAGCAGGCAGTAGCGCGCGAATGCCTCGACCGGGAACGAGACCTCGCGGCCGTCCGGCAACCTGAGCGCGCAGCTGGCGAGGTCGATTTCAACCTCCACGCCCGGGTGCGAGAGCAGCCACTCATGCGTGGCTTCGTCCACGACGACCGGCAGCAAGCCGTTCTTCAGGCTGTTGTTGCGGAAGATGTCCGCGATCTCCGTGCTGACGACCGCGCGGAACCCGTAGTCGAGCAGCGCCCACGGCGCATGCTCGCGCGACGAGCCACAGCCGATGTTCCGCCCGGCGACCAGCACCTGGCAGTCGTGCGACTCCGGACGGTTCAGCACGAACTCGGGGCGCGGCAGGCCGTCCGGGCCGTTGCGCAGGTCGGCGAAGAGCGCTGCGCCCAGTCCCTCGCGCGTGGTCGTCGTGAGGAAGCGAGCCGGGATGATCTGGTCGGTGTCGATGTTGGTCGACGCCATCACGACCGTTTTCGAACGGATGACTCTGATCGGATCCATGTGGCCTCAGTGGATGAATTCGCGCGGATCGGTGACGCAACCACGCACCGCCGCAGCGGCGGCGGTTGCAGGGCTCGCGAGCAGCGTGCGCGCTCCCGATCCCTGGCGGCCCTCGAAGTTGCGGTTGCTGGTGCTGACGCAATACATGCCCGGCGCGACGGTGTCGCCGTTCATGCCAAGACACATCGAGCAGCCGGACTCGCGCCATTCCGCGCCCGCGTCGAGGAACACCTGCGCCAGGCCCAGTGCCTCCGCTTCGCGCTTGATCTGCTGCGATCCCGGGACCACGAGCACGCGTACACCCGGCGCAACCTTGCGTCCGCGCAGGACCCGGGCCGCGAGTTCGAGGTCGGAAAGGCGCGCGTTGGTGCAGCTGCCGATGAACACCACCTGCACGGGCCGGTCGCGCAGCGGTTCCCCGGGCTGCAGGCCCATGTAAGCGAGCGAGCGGGCGAACACTGGGTCGCCGGGCCGCTCCGGCACGCGTCCCGAGATCGGCGCCACCATGCCCGGGTTCGTCCCATAGGTGATCATCGGTTCGATCGCACCCGCGTCCAGCTGCACTGTCTTGTCGTAGGTGCCGCCCGGGTCGGTCCTGAGCGTGCGCCAGTCCGCCACGGCGCGATCCCATGCGTCGCCCTGCGGCACGAGAGGCCTGCCCTTGAGGTACGCGAACGTCGTCTCGTCCGGCGCCACCATGCCCGCACGTGCGCCGGCCTCGATCGACATGTTGCAGATCGTCATGCGCTCGTCCATCGAGAGAGCCTCGATGCCCGGGCCTCGATACTCGAGCACGTGCCCGGTGCCGCCGTTCACGCCGATCCGGCCGATGATCGCCAGCACCAGGTCCTTGGCCGTCACGCCGGGGGCGAGCCTGCCCACGACCTCTACGCCCAGCGTCCTGGGCCGGCGCTGCAGCAGGCACTGCGTTGCGAGCACGTAGCCAACCTCGGTCGTGCCGATGCCGAACGCGAGCGCACCGAACGCACCATGCGTGCTGGTGTGGCTGTCGCCGCAGACGATGGTCTTGCCGGGCTGCGTGGCGCCGAGTTCCGGACCGATGATGTGTACGATGCCGCGGCGATCGTCCGTGAGACCGATCAGGTCGAGACCGAACTCCGCGCAATTGACCTCGAGCTGGCGGATCTGGTTCGCCGCCGACTCGAGCGAAATCGGCACGCCGCCGAATATCTGCGCCCGGTCGGTGGGCGTTGAGTGGTCCATGGTGACCAGCGTGCGATCCGGGCAGCGGACCTTGAGTCCCCGTTCGCGCAACACGGAGAACGCCTGGGGCGAAGTCACCTCGTGCGTGAGGTGCAGGTCCACGTACAGCACGGCAGGCGTGTCCGGCGTCTCCGGGACGACCTCGTGTCGTTCCCAGACTTTCTGGAAAAGCGTCTTGGCTGTCATTCTGGCTCCGGTATCCGCCGCGCTCAGATCTGCGAGGCGGCTTCTTCCACCTCGGGGTTGCGCCTGTCCAGGCGCGCCGTGGTGGCGCGCGTGGACTCGATGCGGTTCACGACCTCGAGGAACGCCCGCACGCCGGACTCGACGATGTCGGTCGTGACGCTCGAGCCGCGATACGCGCGCCCGTTGTGCTCGACGGTGACGACGGCCTCGCCCTGGGCGTCCTCGCCCATCGAGACGCTGCGCACCTCGAACTTGCGCAGCGTCACCGCCACGCCGGTGGCCGCTTCGATGGCCTTGAAGGCTGCGTCCACAGGGCCGTCACCGGTCGATTCCTGCGACAGCAGGCGGCCGTCGCCGTGGCGCAGGCCCACCCGCGCCATCGCGGCGCCGGCGGAGTCGCTCACGGCGTGAAGGCTCTCGAGATGCCACGGTCCGCTCTCGCCGAACTCGGCCTTGAGCACCAGCGCCTCGATGTCGCCGTCGAACAGTTCCTTCTTCTTGTCGGCCAGCGACTTGAAGTCCTCGAACACGCGGGCGATTTCCGCATCGCTCAACTCGAAGCCGAGTTCCTTGATGCGATCGCGCAGTGCCGCGCGACCGCTGTGCTTGCCGAGCACGAGGTGCGAGCGCGTGAGGCCGACGTCCTCCGGACGCATGATCTCGTAGGTCGAGTGGTGCTTCAGCATGCCGTGCTGGTGGATGCCCGACTCGTGCGCGAAGGCGTTCTCGCCGACCACCGCCTTGTTGCGCGGGATCGTCATGCCGGTGATGCTCGAGAGCAGCCGGCTGGTCGGAAACAGGCGCCTGGTGTCGATGCCGGTGTGGAAGCCGAGCAGTGCTTCGCGCGTCTTCATCGCCATCACGACTTCCTCGAGCGAGCAGTTGCCGGCCCGCTCGCCGATGCCGTTGATCGTGCACTCGACCTGGCGCGCACCGGCGCGCACGGCCGCGAGGCTGTTGGCCACGGCCATGCCGAGGTCATCGTGGCAATGGACGCTGAACACCACGCGGTCGGCGCCCCTGACGTTCTTCTTCAGGTAATCGAAGACCTCGTGGAACTCCTCGGGCACCGTGTAGCCGACGGTGTCCGGCACGTTGATGGTGGAGGCTCCGGCCTCGATCGCCGCTTCGACCACCTCGCGCAGGAACTCCAGTTCGGTGCGCGAGGCGTCTTCCGGCGAGAACTCGATGTCGGCGCACAGGCTGCGCGCGTACTTCACGCCTTCCACGGCCGTGTGGATGATCTGCTCCTTGGCCATGTTGAGCTTGTGCTCGCGATGGATGGCGCTGGTGGCGAGGAATACGTGCAGGCGCGGGCGCGCGGCTTCACGGACGGCCGACCACGCCTTGTCGATGTCCTCGCGGTTGCAGCGGGCGAGGCCGGCGATGACCGGGCCGCGCACCTCGCGGGCGATTTCGCGCACGGCTTCCCAGTCGCCGCGCGAAGCGGCCGGGAAGCCGGCCTCGATCACGTCCACGCCCAGCTCCGCGAGCGCACGCGCGACCCGCAGCTTCTCGGGCTGCGTCATGCTGCATCCGGGCGATTGCTCGCCGTCGCGCAGCGTCGTGTCGAAGATCAGGACGCGATTGGGGTCGGGCGTGGACATATCAGGTCACCTCTCCGGGCTCTGCAGCCTTGCGTTCAGCCGGCGTTCAACCAGGGCATGCGCGCGCGCAACTGCACGCCGACCTTCTCGATCGGGTGCGCGAGGTCCTTCTTCATCAGCGCGTCGTACTTCCTGCGGCCGGTCTTGTTCTCGCGGATCCATTGCCGCGCAAACGTTCCATCCTGGACTTCCCGCAGGATCTTCTTCATTTCCTTCTTGGTCGCGGCGTTCACGACGCGAGGGCCGCGCGTCAGGTCGCCCCACTTGGCGGTGTGCGAGATGTACTTGTGCATCTTGGCGAGGCCGCCCTCGTGGAGCAGGTCCACGATCAGCTTCAACTCGTGCAGGCACTCGTAATAGGCGACTTCGGGCTGGTAGCCAGCCTCGACCAGCGTCTCGTAGCCCTTCAGTACCAGCTCGGTCGCGCCGCCGCACAATACCGCCTGCTCGCCGAACAGGTCCGTCTCGGTCTCTTCCTTGAAGGTCGTCTCGATGACACCCGCGCGCGTGCCGCCGATGCCGTCCGCATACGCGAGCGCCTTGGCCTTCGCCTTGCCGGAAGCGTCCTGCGCCACTGCGATCAGGCACGGCACGCCGCGGCCTTCCTGGTACTGGCGGCGGACCAGTCCGCCCGGGCCCTTGGGCGCGATCAGCACGACGTCGAGGTCCTTGCGTGGCTTGATCTGGCCGAAATGCACGTTGAAGCCGTGCGCAAAAAGCAGCGTGGCGCCCTTGCCCAGGTTCGGCAGTATCTCCTTGTAGTTCCCGGCCTGCGTCGTGTCCGGCGTGAGCAGTGCGACGAGAGCGGCGCCCTTGACTGCGTCGGCCGGCGTCGCGACCGCGAGGCCGTCCTTCTTCGCCTGCTTCCAGCTGTCGCCCTTGCGGACGCCGATCACCACGTCGAAGCCCGAGTCCTTCAGGTTCAGCGCATGCGCGCGCCCCTGGCTGCCGTAGCCGACCACGGCGATCCGCGCCCCCTTGAGGGCCTTCTTGTCCACGTCTTTCTTCGAGTACGCACGCATGTTCAGCAACTCCTCGATTCGGTCAACGATGATGGATTCGGTCGAAAATGGCGGGTCATGAAAACGAAGAACCCCGCCCGGAGCGTGTCCGGTGCGGGGTTCCTGGTATCCGATTGCGCCTTGGCGCCTTCAGCCCGGGGCCCCGCACCTCCAGAGGGGGAGCAGGGCAAGCAGGGCAAGCAGCTGGCCCGGCAGTCGGGCGGCCGTGGGGAGGGGACTGGCGTTTGCGGCCTCGAACTCCATCGTTAGCCTGCCTGCAAAGGTCGGGTCGAGCAAAAGGTCCGGTCGAGCAATGGATAGCATCATAGCGCCGGACCCATTGTCAACCGCACTGCAAAAAGAACTTCCGCTAAGCTGTGCCCACCATGTTCGAAGATCGCGACATTGCTGCGGCGAGGCCGCTCTGGCTGGTCCGCGAGGCGGACCTCGACACCTGGCTCGCGACGCAGGACGCCGCGACACGTGCCTGGCTGAGTGACCTGCGATTTCGGGCCGAACGTCACCAGGTGGCGTGCATCGCGTCCGCGCAGGGCGGTGTCCGCGCGGCGGTCCTCGGACTCGGAAAGCTCGCGACGCTGGACGATCTCGAGCCATGGCACGTGGCCGGCGCGCCGGACCGGCTGCCCGCGGGCGCCTGGAATGTCGCGACCGCGCTGACCGCGCGGGCGGCGACGGCCGCGGCGATCGGCTGGGCACACGGCAGCTACCGCTTCGACCGGTATCGCACCAAGACCGGGCCCGAGCGCGCCACGCCGCAGCTCGTGCCGCCCCAGCTTGCGGACATGGCCTACGTCAGGCGCATGGCGGCTTCGCTTGCGATGGCTCGCGACCTGATCAACACGCCGGCGGCGGACTTGACGCCCGAGCGCCTGGCGGCGCTCGCCATGGACATGGCCAGCGCTTGCGGCGCGCAGGGACGGGTCGTGACCGGTGATGCGTTGCGCGAAGGCTTCCCGGCCATTCATGCGGTCGGGCGTGCGGCGGAATGTGCGCCGCGGCTGATCGACTTCAGCTGGGGCGATGCAGGCGCGCCGCGAGTGACGCTGGTTGGCAAGGGGGTCTGTTTCGATTCCGGCGGCCTCGACATCAAGGCGCCGCAGGGCATGCTGCTGATGAAGAAGGACATGGGCGGTGCGGCCTGCGTGCTCGCGCTCGCGCGCGTGATCATGGAGAGCGCGCTGCCGGTGCGGCTCCGTGTGCTGGTGCCTGCCGTCGAAAACTCGATCGCTGGCAACGCCTATCGCCCGGGCGACGTGTTGCAGACGCGCAAGGGCCTCACGGTCGAGGTCGGCAATACCGACGCGGAGGGTCGGCTCGTGCTGAGCGACGCGCTCGCTGCCGCGGACGCCGACGATCCCCGGCTGCTGGTGGACATGGCGACCCTGACGGGCGCCGCGCGAATCGCGCTTGGCCCCGAACTGCCCGCGCTCTTTGGCTCGCGGACGGAGACTGTCGAAGCGCTGCTGCGCCACGGACGCGGGCATGCGGACCCGCTCTGGCCGATGCCGCTCTGGGACGGCTACGAGGACGAGATCGCGAGCAAGGTGGCCGACATCAACAACGTGTCGGCCTCGACTTTCGCGGGGGCGGTGATCGGAGGGCTGTTCCTGCGCCGCTTCGTGGGCGCGGCGCGCGACTGGCTGCACGTCGACCTCTATGCCTGGAATGGCAAGGATCGCCCCGGACGCTCCGTAGGCGGCGAGCCACAGGCCGTGCGTGCGCTCTACGCGTTGCTGGTCGAGCGGTTCGGCTGACGCGGCCGGCGTCGATGGACCTCGGTTTCGAGCGTCGCGCGTGGACGCTGATCTACGTGTGCCTTGGCGTCATCGAGGGCGGCACTGCCGCCGTCATGGTGCGTTCGTTGTTCGGACAGGCGGTTCACGGGATTGCCGTCGACCTGGTGATGGCGCTGGTCAGTTCCGCCCCGGCCTGGGCCAACCTCGCCAGCCTCGCGTTCGCGCGTCGCGCGCAGGGCCGCCCCAAGATCGCCTTCCTGCAGCCGCTGATCGTCGCGCTCGCGGTGCTGGTCGCGGCGCTGGGACTGATACCTGACGGTGGTGGCGGTCTCGTG
>CAWFXR010000011.1:0-87133 GCA_963819835.1 uncultured Gammaproteobacteria bacterium | reverse complement strand
GAGCCCATGGCCCAGGCACATGCCGCGCACGGCGGCGACAAGTACTACATTCCGCACGGCAGCAAGTGGCCGATCGTGGGGTCAGTTTCGCTGTTCACCACGATGCTGGGCGTGTCCGCCTGGCTGAACGGCTTTACCGGGCCGGTCGTGTTCTATGTCGGCCTCGCGCTGGTCGCGTTCATGTTCTTCGGCTGGTTCGGCACCGTGATCCACGAGAGCCAGGCCGGAATGTACAACCAGGGCGTGGATCGCTCGTTCCGCATCGGGATGATGTGGTTCATCTTCTCCGAGGTGATGTTCTTCGCCGCGTTCTTCGGTGCGCTCTATTACACGCGGCAGCTGTCCGTGCCGTGGCTCGGCGGCGAGGGCTCGAAGTTCCTCACCAACAAGTTCCTGTGGGACAGTTTCGAGGCGACGTGGCCCACCAACGGTCCAGCCGACGTCGGCGGCTCGTTCGAGACGATCCCGGCCTTCGGCATCCCGGCGCTGAACACGGCGATACTGCTGACGTCGGGCGTCACGATCACCATCGCGCACCACGCGCTCAGGGCCGGCAACCGCGCGCTGCTCAAGGTGTTTCTTGCCGCGACCTTCCTGCTCGGCTTTCTGTTCGTCTACATGCAGGCGCACGAGTACATGGAGGCCTACCAGGACCTCAACCTGACGCTGGGCAGCGGCGTCTACGGATCGACGTTTTTCATGCTGACGGGATTCCACGGCCTGCACGTGACGATCGGCGCCATCATGCTGCTGGTGATCTGGCTGCGCGTAATGAAAGGCCACTTCACGCCCACGCACCACTTCGCCTTCGAAGGCGTCGCCTGGTACTGGCACTTCGTGGACGTGGTCTGGCTGGGACTCTTCATCTTCGTGTACTGGCTGTAAGGCCCGCTGGCTGATCGCAGCCGGCCAGCAGACAGCAGGCTGCGGACGGCCGCCCCCCGGGCGGCCGTTCTCTTTCGGGAGGTTCGCGCGGCCTGCTAGCGGCCGGCGCCGTGCGGCGCGATCAATCCGCTTTTCCAGGCGACGAACAGCAGTACGAACAGCAGTACCGAAAGGGCAATGCGCAGCGTAAGCGCGTTGACCATGCGCTTCGACTTTCCCTCGTCCGTCACCAGGTGGAACAATCCCGACCCGAGGCTGGCGACGATGGCTACGAGGACAAGGATGATGAGCAGCTTGATCATGCGCGAGCCCGCGACGGCAAAACGGGATTATAGATGAGGCTCCGGGTTGGCAGCCGCTGGTTCTCCCCGCGCCCGTGGGCGCTGGCGCTCGTGTTCGCGCTGCTCGCGTGCTTCGTGGCGCTTGGCTCGTGGCAGGTCGCTCGCTCGCGGGAGAAGCTCGCGTTGATCGCGGCGTTCGAGCGTGGCGACGCGAACACGGTGCCGCTTTCGGTTGTGCCGGTGGGCCAGCTGCCCCGCTACCAGCGCGTGTCGATCAGCGGCCGCTACGACCCGGTGCACCAGGTCCTGCTGGACAACATGCCCTCGAGCACCGGGCAGGCTGGATATCGGGTACTTACGCCGTTCCGCCGTGCCGATGGTGGGCCGCTGCTGCTGGTGGATCGCGGCTGGGTGCCGCTCGGCCTCGATCGCAGCCAGCTTCCCGATGTGCGCGTGGACGGCAACCTCCGCACCGTCACGGGCCGGCTCGACGGCCTGCCGGTACCTGGATTGCGGATGGGATCGGCGCGCGGATCGGATGCCGCGGGCTGGCCGCTGGTACTCAATTTTCCTGTCGCGGCAGACCTCACCGCGGCGCTCGACGAGCCGGTGGAGGGCCGCATCCTGCTGCTCGACGCAGCGGCGCCGGACGGTTTCGAGCGCAGCTGGCGCCCGTCGATCGGTGCCCCGCCGGAACGCCACCTCGGCTACGCGATACAATGGTTCGCACTCGGGCTGGTGCTGCTGGTCGCTTTCGTCGCGACCAGCCTCCGGCCGGGCAATCCAGGGATTGAAGACGACCGATGACCACACCCGACCCTATGGCTGTCCGCCGCGGCCGACGGCAGTTCCTGCTGCTCGCTGCGTTGTTTTTCGTGCCCCTGGCGCTGGCATTCTGGCTCTACTACGGGCCGGTCGACTGGCGGCCGGGGGCGGCGGGCACCAACATGGGCGACCTGGTCGACCCGGCACGTCCGCTGCCGCAGGTCGATCTCCCGATCGCAGGCGGCTCGCCGGTCCGAGGCGAGTTGCTGCGCGGCAAGTGGTCACTTGTCTACGTCGGCAACGCGTCCTGCGACGATCGGTGCCGCAAGGCGCTGTACCTGACGCGCCAGACCCGCATCGCGCTCAACAAGGACGCCGACCGCGTGGAGCGGGTGTTCCTGGCCTGGGGAAACTGCTGCGACAACGCATACCTCGAGAAAGAGCAGCCGGACCTCGTGGTCGCGATTGCAGGCAGCCCGCAGGCCGGGGTCCTGCTCGCGAATTTCCCCGCCTACGGGGATGGCCCGGTCGAGAGCGCAGGCCGCATCTACGTCGTGGATCCGCTCGGCAACCTGCTGCTGAGCTACTCCGCGAGCGCGCCGGACAAGGCGCTGCTCACGGACCTCAAGAAACTGCTTCGTCTTTCGCACATCGGGTAACGCCGTGGGCATCGCCTGGTTTCGTCGCCTGTGCCTGCTTGGCGTCGTGCTCGCGCTCTGCGTCATCGGGCTCGGCGCCTGGACGCGGCTTGGAGACGCGGGCCTGGGCTGCCCGGACTGGCCCGGCTGCTACGGCCACCTGACGGTCGGGCAGGCACTCGAAAACGCCGACCAGGCCAACGCCGCATTTCCCGAAAGGCCGCTCGAGGCGGACAAGGCCTTCAAGGAGATGTTGCACCGCTATTTCGCCACGTCGCTCGGGCTCCTGATCCTCGTCATCGCAATGGTTGCCTACGCCAGGCGCCGCGACCCCACTCAACCGATGCGCCTGCCGGCACTGCTGGTGCTGCTGGTGGTGTTCCAGGGCCTGCTCGGGATGTGGACCGTGACGCTGCTGCTGAAGCCGCTGATCGTCACCGCGCACCTGGTCGGCGGACTGACGACGATGTCGCTGTTGTGGTGGCTCGCCCTCGGTCCCGGGAACCCGCCGCGACCGCAAGCGCCGCCGGGACTCCTGCGGCTCGCGCTGCTCGGCCTCGTGGTGCTGGCGCTGCAGATCATGCTCGGCGGCTGGGTGAGTTCCAACTACGCTGCAATCGCCTGCCCGGATTTCCCGACCTGCCAGGCGTCTTACTGGCCGCACATGGATTTCAGGGATGCGTTCGTGCTGTGGCGCGGGCTCGGCATCGACTACGAAGGCGGCGTGCTGGACCATCCGGCGCGCGTGGCGATCCATTTCACCCATCGGCTGGGCGCGGTCGTCACGGCGCTGGTGCTCGGGTTCCTGGCCTGGAAGGCGATTCGAACCGGTGGGTCGCGCGCGGTACGTGCGGCCGGGGCGGCGCTTGCGGTCGCGCTGGTTACGCAGTGGATCGTCGGGCCGGTGATGGTGCTCGAGGCCTTTCCGCTGTCGCTCGCCACCGCGCACAACGTGGTCGCGGCCCTGCTGCTGCTCTGCGTGGTCGCCCTGCTGCGACTGCTGTGGCGGCCATCGACCGGCGCTCCTGGGCGCAAATGAATTCCGCGGCCACACGGAACGAGGACGCAGCCCGCGCCGCCACCTGGCGCGACTACTACGAACTCGGCAAGCCAAAGGTCGTCGCGCTGATCGTGTTCACGGCCGTAGTGGGCATGTTCCTTGCAGTGCCGGGACTGCCGCCAATGAACGCGCTCGTTTTCGGCACGCTCGGCATCGGGCTCGCGGCATCGAGCGCGGCCGCCATCAACCACGTCGTCGACCGCGGCTTCGACAAGAAGATGGCGCGCACCATGCTGCGCCCGATCCCGACCGGACACCTGACGACCGCGCAGGCGCTCACCTACGCCGCAGCGCTCTGCGTGGCGTCGATGGCGATGCTTTGGCTGCTGGTGAACCCGCTGACTGCAGTGCTCACCTTCGCGTCGCTGATCGGCTACGCGGTGCTCTACACCGTGTGGCTCAAGCACATAACGCCGCAGAACATCGTCATCGGCGGCGCCGCGGGTGCGGCACCACCCGTGCTCGGCTGGACTGCAGTCACGGGACAGGCGGATCCGCACGCATTGCTGCTGTTCCTGATCATCTTTGCCTGGACGCCCCCACACTTCTGGGCGCTGGCGATCGCGCGGCGAGAGGAATATGCCAAGGCCGGCATACCGATGCTTCCGGTCGCCTACGGTGTCGAGTTCACACGGCTGCACATCCTGCTCTACACGATCCTGCTCTTCATCGTGACACTGCTGCCCTGGCTCACCGGAATGACTGGTCTCGCCTATCTGGCCGTCGCCGTGATCCTCGGCGCACAGTTCCTGCGGCACGCAATGGCGCTCAGGCGCAAGGACGCTCCGGTGCACCTGCCGATGAGCGTGTTCCGCTTTTCGATCACCTACCTGATGCTGCTGTTCGCAGCGCTGCTGGTCGATCACTACCTGCCGCGCTGGCCCTGACGCCCGCCGATGGCCAGCCGCTCGCACTTCGCTGCCCCGCTGCTGCTGGCCGTCGTCGTGGCGCTGATCGTCTACGTGTCGCTGTACCCGTTCCGCTTCGCGCCCGACGGCCCGTCGTTGTTCGACGCGCTCGGACCGGCTGAGCCTGGGCGCGGGCCGGGCGCGGCGAGATGCTGAACAACGTGCTGCTGTACCTGCCGTTCGGATTCTGCGTCGCGCTGCTGGTCGAGCCGCGCGGTCGGGCGCTCGGTCGCCATCCTGGCCGCCGTCGTGGCGGGAACGCTGCTGTCGCTGTACATGGAGCTGCTGCAGTCCTCGGTGCCTACGCGGGTCACGAGCCTGAAGGACCTGTCGCTGAACGCATTCGGTACGCTGGCCGGCGCGCTGATGGGTTCCGCCTGGCACATGCTCGGTGCGCGCATGGCGCCGCAATCGGCGGCCCAGGGGCGTTCTCGCGGCGTGGTCGTCGCAGTCCTCGTGCTGTGGTTCCTGGCCCGGCTCTGGCCGCTGGTTCCGGACATCAGCCTGCACCAGTTGAAAGGGGCAGTTCGGCCACTGTTCGCGCCTGATATCGAACTCTCCGCTCTCGCCGCCCTGTTCGTCGGCTGGCTCGTGGTCGCCCAGGCGGTGTTCAGCCTGTCGCGGAAACAGCGGGCGGTCGATGCGTTCCTGGTCGTGATTGCGGTCGTACTCGTCGGGCGAACGATCACCGCAGGCAACACGCTGGTCGCTGCGGAACTCGCGGCCATCGCGCTGCTGTTGCCCGTGCTGGTGATGTCCAGCCGGTTGCCGGATGGCACGCGCGCAATGCTGGTCGCCGCCACGCTTGGGACCTGGCTCGCGTGGACCGCGGTGCAGCCTGCGCTCGGCCACGTGGCCAGCGGTGCCGCGGACCTGCCAGCGCTCACGGAATTCATCGGGCGCAATCCGCCCCCGCCCGGCGACCTGGCGGCGAAAGGATTCAGCTACGTAGCGCTCGCGTGGCTGCTCGCGGTCGCGGGGCTCCTGCCCCACATAGCCGCGGGCGTCACTATCCTGTTCGTCGCCATCCTGGCCATGCTGCAGCTCGGGTCCGCGGCGCCGGCCTTCGGGTGGGTCGACGTCGTGGTCGCAGCGATCGCCGGCATCCTGGTTGCGCGCTGGATGCCGCGGAAGTAAGGAATAAGGGGACAGAAAATAGGTGCCAGGCACCTATTTTCCTGTTTTCCCGAATGTCCCCCGCTGGTCTCCAGGCTACAGTGGATCGCCGGCGCCGTCCCCCAGCATCAGCCTGCGCACCATCGGCAGCGGTGGGCCGCCGTAGGACAGGAACTGGTCGTGGAAGGCCTTCCACGCCTTGCGGTCGCCACGCGTCGCCACCCAGTCGCCGCGAAGCTTCATGATCATCAGCTTGCCGAGCGTGTAGTTCAGGTAGGCGGGATCGTAGGTGCCGCGCAGCGCCTGCTGCCGCGCATTGCCCGGGTCGAGGAATGCGCCGTCCAAAAACAGCCTCTCCGACTCGGCGACGGTCATGCCCCGCGTATGCAGGCCGATGGCCGACAGATAACGCGCGTTGCGCTTCAGCGCCTGGACGATCTGGCCGATGTGCACCTCGGGGCTGCCCGCGCCGAGCCCTGCGTCCCACATCATCTCCTCGGTGTAGTGCGCCCAGCCCTCCGCGTAGGCGTAGCCAACGAACAGCTGCCCGATGCGCGACTTCGAGGCATTCGAGTGCAGGAACTGCAGGAAGTGTCCGGGCCAGACCTCGTGCACCGAGGTGAACAGCAGCGCGTCCTCGCCCATTATGTACTTCTGCTGTTCCTCCAGCGTCCACGTCGGGTCGGGCGGCGCGATGTAGTACACGGCAGGCAGGTTCCTCTCGTAGGGTCCCGGTGTGACGATGTAGGCAAAGTTCTGCGCGTTGTAGGGCGGCGCCTGCTCGACCAGCGCCTGCTCCTGGCTCGGGATCGAGACGAGGTCGTGCTGCACGACGAAGGCGCGCAGTTGCGGCAACTGGCGGCGCGCCTCGGCGACCGGACCATCCGCAGCCTTGCGGTCGTGGACTTTTTCCACACAGGCGTGCAGGGCTGCGCCCGGCGCGAACTTGCCGCAGGCCTCGCGCAGCGCCGCGAGGTTGCGCTCCATGTCCGCCCGCCCGACGGCCTCCAGCCGGTCGAGCGGCACCGTCACCTGCTCGGTCGCGGCCAGCATGCGCGCGAAGAGCTGCGGTCCCATCGCGTAGTCCTGCGTGGCGGTCGCGCGCTGCGAAGCCAGCCAGTCCGCCAGCTCCTGCGTGGCGCTGGTCGCGCGCTTCAGCGCCGCCGTCAGTTCCGCCTGCAGTCTGACGTCCTTGACCTCTGCGTAGACCTTCGCCGCATCGCCGGCGAAGAAATCCGCGTAGCCGCCGAACGCGTTGACGCCATAGTCGATGATCGGCGCCGCGAGCGGCGGACGCAGGTTGGCGCGGATCTGCCGGGTCGCCTCCGGCAGCGCATTGGCGTAGGCGATGAAGGCCCGCATGCGAGTCTCCAGCGGCGCATAGGGCTTGCTCAGGTAGATCTCGGGGTCGATCGCGCCGAGGTACCAGCTCGGATTACGCTCGGGCCACTTTGCCTCCACCTGCCAGAACAGGCTCCCGTCGATGACCGAGAGCAGGTACTCGCGCTCGACGCGGCGCCCGGCGTCGAGCCCCGACGGCTCGAATGCGGCGGTTGCCCTGCGGGCGGCCTCCAGCCTCGAGGCTTCCGCGGACAGTGCCTTGGCGCTGAAGTCCGGCAGCCGGCCGTCGAATTCGTGCCTGCCTGCGTAGACGGCGGCGCTCGGGTTGGCCGCGAACCAGGACTCGATGTAGTTCGTGACGTGGGTGTCCCAGGCAGCGTCCAGCGGCGCGGCCACGGCCGCTGCGGAGAACAACAGCGCCAGCATGGTCGCGGCGATTCGATATCTGGTCATGCGCATTCGCCTCAGCAGTTCACGTTGCGCTGGATCATACCGGCAACAGGGGAAAAATCGGTGCCAGGCACCTGTTTTCCGCTAGAATCCGCGCCCTCCCATGGATGTCTCAAGTCTCCTCGATCCGCTGAACGACGCGCAGCGGCAGGCGGTCGCCGCGCCGCTTGCACCGACACTCGTGCTCGCCGGCGCGGGCAGCGGCAAGACGCGCGTGCTCACGCACCGTGTCGCGTGGCTGGTGGAGGTCGAGAACGTCTCTCCGCACGGAATCCTCGCGGTCACGTTCACCAACAAGGCGGCGGGCGAAATGCGCGCGCGCATCGAGGCGCAGCTGGGCTTGCCCTCCGCGCCGCTGTGGATCGGCACCTTCCACGGCATCGCGCACCGGCTGCTGCGCACCCACTGGCGCGAGGCCGGGCTGCCGCAGGGGTTCTCGATCCTCGACTCCGAAGACCAGCAGCGACTGGTCAAGCGCATCATCCGTGGCGCGGGCCTCGACGAGACGCGATGGGTGCCGCGCGAGGTGACGTGGTTCATCAACGCCCAGAAGGACGAGGGCCTGCGCCCGAAGCACCTGAAGGACGATGACGATCCGACGCGGCGCCAGATGATCCGCCTCTACGAAGCCTACGAGGACGCCTGCCGTAGAAATGGCGTCGTGGACTTCGCGGAGCTGCTGCTGCGCAGCCACGAGATCTGGCGCGATGCACCGTCTCTCGTGGAGCACTACAGGAGCCGCTTCGGCCACATCCTCGTCGACGAGTTCCAGGACACCAACACCATCCAGTACGCCTGGATGAAGATGCTGGCCGGCTCGACCAGCATCCCGTTCGTGGTCGGCGACGACGACCAGTCCATCTACCGCTGGCGCGGCGCGCGAGTCGAGAACCTGCAGCAGTTCCGCCGCGATTTCCCCGGCGTGCAGGTCTTCAAGCTGGAGCAGAACTACCGCTCCACCGGCAACATCCTGGCCGCGGCGAATGCGATCATCACCAACAACAGCGGCCGCATCGGCAAGAAGCTCTGGACCAGCGGGGAGCGCGGCGAACCGATCCGGCTCTACCGCGGCTACAACGAGCGCGACGAGGCTGAATTCGTCGTGAATTGCATCCGCGACTGGGTCGCGCGCGGCGGCAATCGCCGCGACACGGCCATCCTCTATCGCTCGAATGCGCAGTCGCGGGTGTTCGAGGAATACCTGCTGGCGGCGCGCGTCCCCTATCGTGTTTACGGCGGCCTGCGGTTCTTCGAGCGCCAGGAGATCAAGGACGCGCTTGCGTACCTGCGGCTGATCTCGAACCGGGACGACGACGCGTCGTTCGAGCGTGTCGTCAACCTGCCGACACGCGGCATCGGCGCACGTACGCTGGAAGTGCTGCGCGCCCACGCACGGACAAACTCGATACCGCTGTGGCAGTCGTGCGGACCTTGCGCCGGGGACCTCGGCGCACGCGGTGCGGCCGCGCTGCAGGCATTCCTGGAACTCATCGAGAAACTCGACACCGACACGCGCGGACTGCCACTGCACGAGCAGGTGGACCACGTGATCCAGGCGAGCGGTCTCGCCGGCCACTACAAGAAGGACAAGGCCGACAAGGGCGAGGCGCGACTGGAGAACCTCGAGGAACTCGTGAGCGCAGCGCGCGGCTTCGAGCCAGAGGATGGCGACATGCCGCCGCTGATGGCGTTCCTGTCACATGCGGTGCTCGAGTCGGGCGAGGGCCAGGCCGAGGAGTGGGAGGACTGCGTGCAGATGATGACGCTGCACTCGGCCAAGGGCCTCGAATTCCCGGTGGTATTCCTCTGCGGTCTCGAGGACGGACTCTTCCCGCACCAGCGCTCGATCGCCGACGTGCAGGGGCTGGAGGAGGAGCGGCGACTCTGCTACGTGGGCACCACCCGCGCGATGCGACACCTGTACCTCACCTACGCCGAGCAGCGCCGCATGCACGGGGTGGACAACTACGGGGCCCCGTCGCGCTTCATCGCCGAGATCCCGCCCGAGCTGCTCGAGGAGGTCCGGCCGAAGGTGCAGGTTTCGCGGCCGACCTATGGCGCGGCCCGCGGCCACGCGTCGGCACGCCCCCAGGCCCAGCCCACCCGCCCGCAGCGCTACACCGACGACGCGCCCGGCAGCCTGCGGCTCGGGCAGCGGGTACGGCACCAGAGGTTCGGCGACGGCGTGGTGCTCAGCGTCGAGGGCCAGGGATCCAATGCCCGGGTGCAGGTCAATTTCGAGCGCCAGGGCACCAAGTGGCTGATGATGGGCTACGCCAACCTCGAGTCTGTCTAGCGCTACAATGCCGCGGTGAAAATAATCATCCTCGGGGCCGGCCAGGTAGGACGCACCGCGGCCCAGCACCTCGCGCGTGAAGAGGCCAACGACGTCACCGTGGTGGACACGGACGGCGAACTGCTCCGGGACCTCCAGGACCGCATCGACATCCGCACCGTGCAGGGCAACGCGGCCAGCCCCAGGACGCTGGAACTCGCGGGCGCCGGTGACGCAGACATGATCGTCGCGCTGACCAACAGCGACGAGGTCAACATGGTCGCCTGCCAGGTGGCGTGGACGCTGTTCGGCACCAGGACCAAGATCGCGCGCATCCGCTCCCAGGCCTTCACGCAGCGGCCCGAGATCTTCGTCTCCACCGAGGAAGAGCCGCCGGCACAACTCTCCGGCTTCGCCGTCGACATGTACCTGAGCCCGGAGGAGTCGGTCACTTCGTATATCGAGCGCCTGGTGCGCTATCCCGGCGCGCTGCAGGTCGTGGACTTCGCCGATTCGCGCGTGCGGCTCGTGGGGCTGCGCGCGGTCAAGGGCGGCCTGCTGGTCGGCCAGCCGATACGCGCGATCCGGCAGCACATTCCGCAAGTCGACGCCCGCGTCGCGGCCATCTACCGCGGCGGCCATAGCATCGACCCGGACGGCGACACCGTCATCGAGCACAACGACGAAGTGTTCTTCATCGCGGCCACGGAGGACATCCGCAACGTGATGAGCGAGATGCGCAAGACCGAGGACCCGGTCAAGCGCGTCGTGATCGCGGGCGGCGGAAACATCGGCCTGCGCCTGGCCCAGAAACTCGAGGAAGACAACCACCAGGTCAAGATCATCGAGCGCAGCACCGCGCGCGCGCGCGAGGTTGCCGAGAAACTCCGTAACACGATCGTGCTGAACGGCGACGCCGCGGACGAGGAACTGCTGGTCGAGGAAAATATCGACAGCGCGGACGTATTCTGCGCGCTCACCAATTCCGAGGAAGCCAACATCCTCTCGGCACTGCTCGCAAAGCGCCTTGGCGCGCATCGCGTCATGGCCCTGATCACCCGGCCCGCGTACGCGGAGCTGATGCAGGCCGGGCCGATCGACGTTGCCATTTCGCCGCAGACCGTGACGATCGGGTCGCTGCTCGCCTACGTGAGGCGCGGCGACGTCGTCATGGTGCATTCGCTGCGCGGCGGCACCGCGGAGGCCATGGAAACGGTGGCCCATGGCGCCCGCGGCGGCAAGGTCGTCGGGCGCGCCGTGGAGGACATCAACCTTCCGGACGGCGCGCGAATCATCACGCTGGTGCGTGGCAGCCAGGTGATCATGGCGCACCACGACACGGTGATCGAGACCGACGACCACGTGATCCTCTTCCTCGCCGACAGACGCCACGTCGAGCAGGTCGAGCGGCTCTTCCAGTCCTGACCGATGCTTGCGGTCGTCCACGTCCTTGGCTCGATGCTGATGCTGTTCAGTGTCACCTACGTGCTGCCGATGGCGACCGCCGTCATCTACGGCGACGGGATGTTGTTTGACTTCGTCGCAGCCTCGCTGATCTGTCTCGGCACCGGCAGCTTCCTGTGGGCTGTTACCCGGCGCAACAGGCGGGAGTTGCGGTCGCGGGACGGGTTCCTGCTGGTGAGTCTCGGCTGGACGCTGATGTCGGCGATCGCGACCGTCCCGCTGCTGCTCGCGCTTCCGGGCATCACGTTCACCGACGCGTTCTTCGAGACGATGTCCGGGCTGAGCACCACGGGCGCCACGGTCCTCGTGGGCCTCGACGACCTGCCGCCTTCCATAAACCTGTGGCGCCACGCGCTCTGCTGGTACGGTGGCATGGGAATCATCGTGCTGGTAGTGGCCATCCTGCCAATGCTGGGCGTCGGCGGCATGCAGCTCTACAAGGCCGAGGCGCCCGGGCCGATCAAGAACGAGAAGCTCACGCCCCGCATCACGCAGACGGCGAAAGCGCTGTGGTTTATCTACTTCCTGGTCACCGTTGCCTGCATCCTGTCGCTCAAGGTGGCGGGCATGAACTGGTTCGACGCCGTGTGCCACGCCTTCGCCGCCATGGCGCTCGGCGGGTTCTCGACCCACGATGCGAGCGTCGGGTACTACAACTCGGTGCCCATCGAGTTCGTGCTGATCGTGTTCATGCTGATCGCGGCGATGAACTTCGCCCGGCACTTCATCGCATGGCAGCAGAAGAGCCTGCGCACCTACGCGACCGACAGCGAAGCCAAGGCCATGCTCACGGTCATCGGGCTCAGCACCCTCGGGATCTCTTTGTACGTCTGGCACGAAGGCGTGTATGCGGGGTTCTTCGAGTCCCTTCGCCACGTTGCGTTCAACCTGGTGTCGATCGCGACGGACTGCGGATTCGTGAGCCAGGACTATGCGGTGTGGCCGGTGTTCGCGCCGATGTGGATCCTGATGCTGTCGTGTTACTGCGCGAACGTGGGCTCGACCGGCGGCGGCATCAAGATGTTCCGCACGCTGGTGCTGTTCCGCCAGGCCGGTCGTGAGCTGATGCTGCTCGTGCACCCGCAGGCCGTTCGGCCGGTCAAGATTGCAGGCCAGGTAGTCCAGAACCAGATAGTGTTCGCGGTGCTGGCGTTCGTCGTCCTGTACTTCGGGACGGTCGTGGTGCTGACGTTTTCGCTGCTCGCGAGCGGGCTCGATTTCATCACTTCCTTCTCGGCGATCATCGCCTGCATAAACAACGCGGGCCCGGGTCTCGGCATCGTCGGGCCCGCCAACAACTACCAGTCGCTGGACGGCTTCCAGACCTGGGTGTGCGCGCTGGCGATGCTGCTCGGTCGACTGGAGATCTTCAGCCTCCTTGTGCTGTTTACCCCGACGTTCTGGCGAAAGTGATGGCCAGGCGGAAGATGCGGGCAACGACCCGGAAAAAGATCCAGCGCGGTTTTGTGCTGCTGACGCTGCTGCTGTTCCTGCTGGCAATCGGCGTAGTGGCTGTGCTCGATCACCGTGTTACGCGACAGTTCGAGGGCCGCCGCTGGACACTTCCGGCGCGTGTCTACGCCCAGCCGATCGAACTGTACGTCGGGCAGCCGCTGTCGGCGAAGCGGGCAGCTGCAGAACTGGACCGGCTCGGTTACCTCTCGCTCGACCGGGCCGACCGCCCGGGAACCTATTCGCGGCGCGGCGACAGGATCAGCCTGCACCTGCGCGACTTCCGCTTCTCCGACGGGATGCAGGCGGCGCGGCTGCTGGACATCGGTTTTGCCGGCGACTCGATCGTCTCCCTGCTGGACGCTAAGCACGCGGACGTGCCGGTGATCAGGCTCGACCCCCTGCTGATCGGCAGCATTTTCCCGTTGCACGGCGAGGACAGGATCGTCGTTTCGCCGGCGGAGGTGCCGGAGCTGCTTCCCGAGGCGCTGAAGGCTGTCGAGGACCGCAAGTTCGACACGCACCACGGCGTCAACCCGCTCGCCATCCTGCGTGCAGCGTTCGTCAACGTGCGCGCCGGACAGGTCGAGCAGGGCGGCAGCACGCTGACCCAGCAGCTGGTGAAGAGCTACTTCCTCGACAGCCGCCGTACTCTCGGCCGCAAGTTGGAGGAAGCGGTGATGGCCGTCATTCTCGAGTCGCGATTCGAGAAGGCGGACATCATGAACGCCTACATCAACGAGATTTACCTGGGGCAGGACGGCCAGCGGGCGATCCACGGTTTCGGCCTCGCGAGCCAGTTCTATTTCGGCAAGCCGCTGGCGGAACTCGACCTTCCCGAGATTGCGCTGATGGTTGCGATCGTGCGCGGGCCGTCGTACTACGACCCGCGGCGCCACCCGGACCGGGCCCTTGCGCGACGCAATCTCGTGTTGCGGGTACTCGGCGAGCGCGACGTCGTGAGCGAGGCCGAGGCCGCGCGCGCGGCGACGCGCCCGCTCGGCGTCGCAAAGCCCGGGCAGAAGAGTGCAGTGTTCTTCCCGGCATTCCTCGACCTGGTGCGGCGCCAGCTGCGCGCGGACTACAAGGAAGACGACCTCACGGAGTCGGGGCTCGTGGTTTTCACCACGCTCGAGCCGCTGCTGCAGGAGAAGGCCGAGGCCGCGCTGGCGTCCGAGCTCAATCGCCAGGACGCCGCACCACGCAAGGTGTCGCATGGTCTAGAGGGCGTCATGGTCGTCACGACCCCGCAGACCGGGGAGGTGGTTGCGATCGTCGGAGGCCGGCGCGCGTCGTTCGACGGATTCAATCGCGCGCTCGATGCCCGCCGGCCGATCGGCTCGCTGGCGAAGCCACTCGTTTACCTCTCGGCGCTGGAGACCGGCAAGTACACGCCGGCCACGATCGTTCATGACGAGCCGGTCACGGTAAAGCTTCCCAATGGCCAGACGTGGAAGCCCGCGAACTACGACAGGCAGGTCCGCGGCGACATGCCTGCGGTGCGCGCGTTGACCCAGTCGCTCAACCTGCCGACGGTGAACCTCGGCCTCGAAGTCGGGTTGCCGCGGGTCGCGCGAAGCTTCGTCCAGCTCGGGCTCGATGAAGAGCCGGCGGCCTTCCCGTCGATGCTGCTCGGCGCGACCAACCTGAGCCCTTACGACGTCGCGCAGATGTACAACACGCTCGCAAACGGCGGTTTCCGGTCGCGGCTGCGTGCAGTCCGGGCGGTGCTTTCGGAATCCGGCAAACAGCTGAAGTCGCCGCAGCTCGAGATCGCGGAGGCCGCTGCGCCGGGCACCGTGTACACGCTCGACCGGATGCTCGTGGAGGTGATGGAACGCGGCACCGGCCGATCGGCCAGCAGAACCCTTCCGGCCGGGCTCGTAGTGGCGGGGAAGACCGGCACGTCGAACGACTACCGCGACAGCTGGTTCGCGGGTTTCTCCGGGGCACACCTGGCCGTGGTGTGGATGGGCCACGACGACAACTCGGAGACCGGGCTCACGGGCACGACTGGCGCGCTGGCGGCCTGGTCGAAGTTCATGTCGACGATCACGACCTCGTCGTTCGATCCGTTGATGCCAGAGGGACTGGAGGACCGCTGGATCGACTACTACTCGGGGCTGGAGACGTCGCCGTCCTGCAATGGAGAAGCGGTCAGGCTTCCGTTCCGCTATGGCACGGTCCTGCCGTCGGACCTGGAATGCCCACCGGGCATGGTCGACGCGCCTGTGGCCGATACCACTACCGGGTCCGATACCAGCGATCAAATCACGCCTTGATCTGTCACGGTCGCGGGCCGGACAATCGGCGGCCATGTTGCGAACCCTCGCCATCTCCTTCTGTCTTGCGTTCGGCGTGTCAGGCTGTGCGCTCGACCCGTTCAAGACCGAACAACCGGCCCCGACGAACCGTGGCGGCGGGGATGCGCGAACCGGATCCGGCCCGGTCCTGGGCACGCCGCCGGTCATTGCCCCACCGGGCCCCGGCAACGAGACGGTCATCGAGGCGCCTGCGCCGACGCCACTGCCGCACGAGCGCCCCAGGAAGCCACCGGCGACCCTGGGACCCGCGAGCAGCGCGCTGGTCGCCCAGGCGCAGGCGTTGCGGAAGAAGGGTGACCTCCCCGGCGCGACGGTGACGCTGGAACGCGCGCTGCGTATCGAGCCCAACAATCCACTGCTGTGGATCGAAATGGGCCGGCTCAGGATGGACCAGCACAATTTCGCGCAGGCGGAGGGTATGGGGCGCAAGGCGCTGGCCATGTCGGTGGGCGATGACCGGACGCAGAGCCAGGCGTGGAGGTTGATTGCGGATTCGCAACGCGCTCGCGGCAAAGACGCCGAGGCGCAGAACTCCATGGATCACGCCAAGGAACTCTCGCAAGACTGATTACGTTCTCCCACAACTGGCTGATGTATGCACTTTTATTGAAATTTGAAAAACAGAATATTGACGATTGCTAGCTGTTCCTTACATCAATATCCCTCTTTTCGGGATGTCTGAGCATTTTCGGTGATCATTCTCGAATAAATTCGCCAAACACGTAATTTGTGGGCGACCTATTTATCAAGAATGATTATTTTGACAAATGTGTGTGTTAATACAATAAATTGATGTCGTTCTGTTTTATAAAGTGGGATATTGTTAAGAGCACCGATCGTCGATGATCGCGCTGCTGCAACGAGTCACCGCCGGCCGGGTCGAGGTCAACGGGGCGGTGGTCGGCCAGATCGGCGCCGGCCTGCTGGCGTTGCTCGCCGTGGAGCGGATGGACACTGGGACGCAGGCGGACCGAATGGTCGAACGACTGCTGGGCTACAGGGTCTTCGCGGACCCAGCAGGCCGGATGAACCTGAACCTCCTCGACACCGGGGGCGGCCTGTTACTGGTTCCCCAATTCACGCTGGCGGCCGACACCACGAAAGGAATGCGGCCGAGCTTCACTGGCGCGGCTTCCCCGGATCTCGGAAGATCGCTCTTCGAACACGTGGTTCACCGCGCGCGCGCGAAACTGGGCGACCGCGTGGCGACAGGGCAATTCGGCGCGAACATGCAGGTCAGCCTGACGAACGACGGCCCGGTCACATTCTGGCTCAGCACCGCAGGCCGGGCTGCCGGGCCCTGATCCCGATTCGCGTATCATTGCCGTCCGCCATATCGGCTCCGGAGACCTGCAATGGGAATCGGCTTTCGCGAACTGATCATCATCCTCCTGATCGCACTCGTGCTGTTCGGCGCGAAGAAACTGCGAAACGTCGGCTCCGACCTGGGCGCGGCGGTGCGCAATTTCAAGAAGTCCGTCAATGATGGCGACGACGAGCAGACCAGGCAATTGAGCGACGAGTCTGGCAAGGACGCGGGCTTCAACGAGCACGCCAGCGCCACGAAGTCGGACAGCAAGCCGAACGCCTGAAGAGATGTTCGAAGTCGGGTTCACTGAAATCCTGCTGATCTGCGGGATTGCACTGCTGGTACTGGGTCCCGAGCGGCTTCCCAAGCTCGCCTCGGACCTCGGGCGCTGGGCAGGACGCGCGCGCGCCATGGCCCGGCAGCTGCGCACGCAACTCGAGCAGGAAGTGCAATACGACCCGCTGAAGGAGCCGTCGCGAGCCGCCCCGACGATTCACACGCCGGTGCCGGCTGCAACCGCGGCTGCCGGGACGACCGTGGCCACCGGGGCGGCCGCGGCAAACCCGACCGCCCAGGATCAGGCAGCACCGGAAAGCCAGGCCACGACGAGTCCCTCGCTGGAGGCGAAGCCAGGGGCCGTGCCGGCAGCAGACGGACACGATGAACCAAAGTCCGCCTGAGAAGGAGGCGCTGGCCGAAGCGACGCTGATCTCGCATCTGCTCGAGTTGCGCACACGACTGCTGCACGCGACTGTCGCGGTGTGCATCGTGTTCCTGCCGCTCGCCTTCTTCGCGAATGAACTATTCACGCTGGTCGCCCAGCCGCTGATAGAGAAGCTGCCCGAAGGAACGTCGCTGATCGCGACGAGCGTCGTGGCTCCGTTCATGGCGCCGTTCAAGCTCGCCATTATCGCAGCGGCCTTCGTCGCGATGCCCTACATCCTTTACCAGGTGTGGGCATTCATCGCCCCGGGGCTGTACCGCCACGAGCGGCGTTTTGCCCTGCCGCTGTTCCTGAGCAGTGTCGTGCTGTTCTACGTCGGCGTCGCGTTTGCCTACTTCATCGTCTTTCCGCTGATGTTCGCCTTCCTCACGTCGACCGCGCCCGTGGGCGTGCGGATGATGACCGACATCTCGAGTTACCTCGATTTCGTCGTGCTGCTGTTTTTCGCCTTCGGCATCGCCTTCGAGATGCCGGTGGCCGTCGTACTGCTCGCGGCGACCGGCATGGTCAAGGTCGACACGCTCAAGAAGCAGCGCGGCTACGTGCTGCTCGGCATATTCATCGTGGCGGCCATCCTGACGCCGCCCGACGCGGTCTCGCAGACCTTCATGGCCGTGCCGATGTATGCACTGTTCGAAATCGGGATCGTGCTTGCCCAGTACCTCGTGCGGCAGCGCGCGGCCGACAAGGCGCAGCACGAAGCATCGCGGCCCGTTGAGTAGCAGGACCGACAGCTTCTTCGGGCACCCGCGCGGGCTTGCCACACTGTTCTTCACGGAGATGTGGGAGCGCTTCACGTTCTACGGGATGCGCGCACTGCTGGTGCTGTTCCTCGTGGACGCGGTGCAGGGCGGCGGCTATGGCTTCGACGACAAGACGGCCACCGCGGTGTACGGCCTCTACACGGCGGCGGTCTTCATGGCCGCGCTGCCCGGCGGCTGGATCGCGGACCGGCTGATCGGGGCGCAACGCGCCGTGCTCGCCGGTGGCCTGCTGATGACCATCGGCAACCTGATGCTGGGAATCCCGGGGCCGCCGCCGTTCTTTTTCGCGGGCCTGGTCGTTATCGTGCTCGGCATCGGGCTCCTGAAGCCGAGCATCTCGACGCTGGTCGCGAGCCTGTATCCCGAGGGCGGCGGACGACGCGACGCCGGCTTCACGATCTTCTACATGGGCATCAACCTCGGCGCCTTCATCGGGCCACTGATCGCGGGTTGGCTGGCACAGCAATATGGATGGCGCGTCGGATTTCTTGCAGCCGCCGTCGGCATGCCGCTCGGCCTGCTGCAGTTCTGGCTCTCGCGCCGGTTTCTCGGCGACGCGGGCACCACGCCGCATCGTCCAGACGGGGGCGCCGGGCTTGCGCGCGACTACCGGATCCTGGTCGCGGCCGTGACGGTGCTGGCGATCGTCGCATTCCTGCTGCTGAGCGGGACAGTGCGGGTGAACCCCGCGCCACTCGCAAAGGCCGCCGCGTACGTGCTGGTCAGCATGGCCGCTGCGTATTTCGTCTACCTGTTTTTCGGCGCACGACTCGAGCCGGTCGAGCGGCGGCGCGTGGTCGTGGTGCTGGTGATGTTCGTCGCCTGCGCGCTCTTCTGGTCGGGATTCGAGCAGGCCGGTTCGTCGATGAACCTGTTTGCGAAGCGCTACGTGGACCGGTACATCGGCGGGTTCGAAGTCCCGGCCGGCTGGTTCCAGTCGGTGCAGCCGGCCTTCGTGATCCTGCTGGCGCCGTTGTTTTCCTCGCTGTGGATTGCACTCGCGCGGCGCAACCTGAATCCTGCGGCACCGCTCAAGTTCGCCTTTGGCCTGCTGCTGATGGGCGCTGGTTTCCTGTTCATGGTGAAGGCGGCCGCCATCGTCGCCGGTGGCGCGCAAGCACCAGCGTATTACCTCGTGCTCACCTACATGGTCCACACCTTCGGCGAGCTGTGCCTGAGCCCGGTGGGACTGTCGACCGTGACGAAGCTGGCCCCGGCGCGCTTCGTCGGCCAGATGATGGGTGTGTGGTTCCTGGCAAGCTCACTGGGCAAGCTGATGGCGGGCCTGATCGCGGGCAGTTTCGACGCCAACGATCTCGCCTCCATGCCCGGGCGCTACATGGACATCGTGCTGTACGGAGTCGTGGTCGGCATCGTGCTGCTGCTCGTCAGCCGGCCGGTGACGCGACTCATGGGCGGCGTGAAGTAGGCGGAAAATCGGTGCCAGGCACCGATTTTTCCGCCCTTGCTCTTGCACCGCAATTTCGCGGAGACTGCCGGCCTCGCGCGTCATCGCGCAATCACTTGAAGCAGAAGTAAAAAACCAATGTCCCACTCGACCCTGCCCGCGGTAACGCGAGACACCTGGCTCGGCCACCCGAAAGGACTCTTCCTGCTGTTCGCCACGGAAATGTGGGAACGGTTCAGTTACTACGGCATGCGCGCGCTGCTGGTGCTGTCGCTGATCGCGGGAGTCGAGGTTGCCAACCCCGGCTTCGGCTGGTCGCAGTCGGAGGCTCTGAAACTCTACGGCTTGTTCACGGGCTTCGTGTACTTCACGCCGCTGATCGGCGGCTGGCTGGCGGACAACTACCTGGGGCAGCGCAAGTCCGTGATCATCGGCGGACTGCTGATGGCCGTCGGGCAGTTCACGCTGGCCTCGGCCATTCCCGGCAACCTGGACCTCTTCTACGTGGGTCTCGTCATCCTGGTGCTGGGCAACGGCTTCTTCAAGCCCAACATCTCGACGATGGTGGGCGACCTGTACGAGGAAGGTGACGCGCGTCGCGACGGCGCGTTCACGATCTTCTACATGGGCATCAATGCCGGCGCGTTCCTCGCGCCGCTGGTCTGCTCGACGCTGGGCGAAGACCCGACCTACGGCTGGCGCGCAGGCTATTTCGCGGCCGGCGTGGGCATGATCCTCTCCGTGATCATCCAGGTGCTCTTCGCCAGGCGCTACCTGGACGACATCGGCACGGTGCCAGCCGCGAAGCGCTCGCTGGCGCAGTCCGGCGGCAAGCACGCGCCGCTCACGCCCGACGAGGTGGACCGCCTGCGCGTGATCTTCATGCTGTTCGTGTTCGTGGTGCTGTTCTGGGCCGCATTCGAGCAGGCCGGCGGCCTGATGAACATCTACGCGAACGAAAAGACCAATCGCATGGTCGGCAGCTTCGAGGTCCCGGCCGGATGGTTCCAGTCGCTGAACCCGCTGTTCATCGTGCTGCTTGCCCCGATCTTCTCAGCGGCATGGAGCAGACTCGGCGCCGTGGGCAGGAACCCGGCCACGCCGCGCAAGATGGTGCTGGGCCTGGTGCTCACCGGCATCGGCTTCCTGGCGATGGTCGCGGCCGCGCTCGAGTCGGAGAGCGGCGGCAAGGCATCCATGTCGTGGCTGGTAATCGCATACTTCTTCCACACGACCGGCGAACTGTGTATTTCGCCGGTCGGCCTCTCGATGGTGACCAAGCTCGCGCCGCTCAGGCTCGCGTCGCTGATGATGGGCGTCTGGTTCATGATCAACTTCGTCGCCAACTGGCTCGCCGGAATCATCGGTTCCTACGCCGAGAGCCTTGGCGAGCTATCGATCTTCGGCGGCCTTGCGGCCACGCTGTTCATTTTCGCCGTGGTGCTGTGGATGCTGTCAGGCACGCTGGTACGCTGGATGCACGGCGCCGAGACCATCAGGCACGCCTGACTGGCCGAACGGGACATAAGCCAGCGGTGCGTCTGGTAACGCGCTGATCGGGGACCAACAGGGGAGACACGATGAACCAGGCCGCCGTTGCCCCGCAGCTCACGTTCCGCGCCATCACGCTCGCCATCGTGCTCGCGATGATCCTCGCGGCCGCCAACACCTATCTCGGACTGTTCGCCGGCATGACCATCGCTTCGGCCATACCGGCGGCGGTCGTCTCGATGGCGGTGCTGCGGCTGCTCGGCGGCGGCGGAATACTGGAGAACAACATCGTGCAGACGGGGGCGTCGGCGGGTTCGTCGATTGCATCGGGAGTTATCTTCACCATTCCCGCGCTGGTGATCCTCGGGTACTGGGCCGATTTCCAGTACATGTGGGTGCTGGCGATCGCGGGACTCGGCGGCATCCTCGGTGTCTTCTTCTCGGTGCCGCTGCGTCGCGCGCTGATCGTCGACCAGGGCCTCGCATTCCCGGAAGGAAAGGCCGCGGCCGAGGTGTTGAAGACCGGCGAGAACCCGGCGCAGGGCGTGCGGATCCTCGGCCTGTCTGCTCTGGGCGGCGGGTTTGCGAAGCTGGCCGCCGCGAGCGGACTCAGGCTCTTCCCCGACACCGCGGCAGCCGGCGCGTGGGCAGGCAAGGGCATCGCGTATTTCGGCACCAACCTTTCGCCGGCGCTGCTCGGCGTCGGCTACATCGTCGGCCTGAACGTCGGCGTGCTGGTGCTGATCGGCGGCATGATCTCGTGGAACGTCGCGATCCCGATCTACAGCGCGTTGTTCCTCGACGGCAACCCGGAACTCGCCGCGAGCCTGGTTGGCGCCAGCGCTGAAGACGCAGCCGGCGCGATCTGGTCGGCACAGATCCGCTACCTCGGCGTCGGTGCGATGCTGGTCGGCGGAGTGTGGGCGCTGATCTCCATCCGCGAGTCGCTGCTTTCGGGGATCAAGAGCGGCCTCGCCGCAGCGCGGGCCAGCGCCGGCACCGTGGTCGCGCACACCGAGCAGGACCTGCCGATGAAGGCCATCCTGATCGGCACGCTGCTCTTCACGCTCCCGCTCTTCTGGCTCTACCAGAACATCGTGCACGACGTGACGGTCAGCCTGCCCATGACGATCATCATGATCGTCGCGGGCTTCCTGTTCTGCTCGGTGTCGGCGTACATGGCCGGCCTCGTCGGCTCGTCGAACAACCCGGTGTCCGGCATCACGATCTGCACGATCCTGTTCGCCTCGCTGGTCCTCATGCTGCTCATGGGTCGAGGCGCGCCGCTCGGGCCCGTGGCCGCGATCATGATCGGTGCGGTGGTCTGCTGCGCAGCGTGCATCGGCGGCGACAACCTGCAGGACCTGAAGTGCGGCCACATCGTGGGCGCCACGCCGTGGAAACAGCAGGTGATGCTGGCGATCGGCGCGGCATCGAGCGCGCTGGTGATGGCGCCGGTGTTGAACCTGCTGCTCAAGGCCTACGGCATCGGCGTGCCGTCGGCCGCGCACCCGAGCCCGCTGATCGCGCCGCAGGCAACGCTGATGGCCTCGGTCGCCAAGGGCATGTTCGGCGGACACCTGCCCTGGGGAATGATCCAGATCGGCGGACTCATTGGCGCTGCCGTGATCGCCTGGGACCTGTGGTTGAAGAAACGCGGCGCGACGTTCCGCGCCCCAGTGCTCGCGGTCGCTGTAGGCATCTACCTGCCGCTGGACCTGTCGGTGCCGATCTTCGTTGGCGGCCTGATCGCGCACCTCGTCGAGCGCAAGCTCGGCGGCCCCGAGGCAGCCGAGCGCGCCGGCCGCAACGGCATGCTGTTCGCGGCCGGGCTGATCACCGGCGAGGCGCTGATGGGCATCTTCATCGCCATCCCGATCGTGATGTCCGGACGCGCCGACGTGCTCGCGCTGCCGGCTTCCCTGCAGTTCGGTGGCTGGCTGGGTCTCGCGGTCGTCGGCTGGCTCGCGTGGTGGCTGTACCGGACGGGCATTCGCCGCGCGTAGCGCAGGCCCGTCGGGATCGCGGCGGCGTCGTTTCGGTCCTAGGCGATGACGCCGCGCTCGCGCATCGCGCGGGCATAGAGGTACAGCGCGACTGCGACCAGGAATATCACTGCCGTAAAGACCACCGAGCCCGGTCCTCCGATGACTTCCAGGCCGTTGGACAGCACGTAGTTCTGGAACGTCGTGAGCACCACCCCGATGAGCGAGGCCAGGAAGAACCAGATTGCGAGGCCCTTCCTGAACAGCAGCAGCAGCGAGCCGAGCAAGGCACCCCAGACTCCGATCGCCCACGCGGCCACCGTCCAGGCCGGAAGGCCATAGAAGAACGCCAGTTGCTCGGGCGTGAATGCGCTCATGTATTCCGCATTCCTGGTCTGCGTCATCACGTAATCCAGCGCGCCGACGGCATTCCACAGCAGCGATGCGACGCCGACGACCCAGAGGTGCCAGGGAGCACGCGTGTCGGGCTTCATGGTGCAAGTCTCCTATCGGGTAAGGGAGATCAACGTGTAGGCAAGCATCACGCCGCCGAGGACGACGAGTGCCAGCAGTTCCGAAAAGGACAGGGTTCCCGCGCTGGCGGATCCATCGCGTGCCGCCAGCGCTCGCTCACGATGAATCAGGAATACCGGGACCGCTGCGCTGATGGCGATGAAGACGCTCGCCAGCACATAGATCCAGACGCCGCGCATCGACAGGCGACGTGCTTCGAGCAGCATCCAGGTGATGACGGCGAGCCCGAGCAGCAGGATGTCGACCGTAATCGAGCGACTGGCTGGATTCACGAGCGTCTGCTGCCAGAAGTGCACATTCGCTGCCGCGATACCCATGTCGAGATACGCGATGTTGTTGCCCCAGGTGCCTGCGAGGGCGACCAGGGCGACCAGGGCGTAGAACACGCAGAGGGCATTTCGCGAGATCGTCATAAGAGCTCCTCGGCCAGGCGTACCCGGCGGTGCGGCCACGCCATCAGGAACCGGACCCGCAGCCCTATTTCCTGACGGAGAATACCTCGACCTTGCCGTTCGAGCCGATGGCGCTCGACGCGGCCCACGAAATGAGGCTCACGACCAGCGCAGCCCCGACCGCGGTCCAGAATCCGGAAATATCGAAACCCGGGACCATCCACGCGACGAGTCCAACCATCGCCGCATTGAGCACCAGCAGGAACAGGCCGAGGCTCAGCACTGTCAGCGGCAGTGTCAGGATGAACGCCAGCGGGCGGACAAAGGCATTTACGACGCCGAGCAGCACGGCAGCGACGAACAGCTTCGTCGGTGACTCGAAATGCAGGCCGTCGAAGATCTCACTTGCGACCCACAGGCCGAGCGCCGTGATCGCAGCGCGCAACAGGAATCCAACCATGTGAGCCTCCCCTGGCGACCAGACCGTCGCAGCCCGTTGACTAGTCGCGCATGGTAATGGAATCTGCCCGGCGCACCAATCAGCCACCGCCGGGGATCAATCATGCATCTGGTCGCAATCGTCGTGCTGCTCGCGCTGCTGGAGTTCGTCGCTTTCGGCATGCTGGTCGGTCGCGCACGGGTGATGCACGGAGTCAAGGCTCCGGCCACCACCGGCCACGAGGTTTTCGAGCGCTATTTCCGCGTGCACTACAACACGATGGAGTTGCTGGTCGTGTTCATGCCTGCGATCTGGCTGTTTGCGCTGTACGTAAGCCCGCAGTGGGGCGCAGGACTCGGTGCCGTCTACCTCATCGGACGCATCGTGTATTTCCGCAGCTACATCGCCGATCCGGCCCGGCGCAGCGTGGGCTTCAGCATGAGCATGTTGCCCGTGCTGGTACTGCTGGTCGGCGCGTTACTTGGCGCGGGGCGGACGCTGCTCTAGGAACCATCGGCCTGCTGCAGCCGGTGGCGACACCGGGCGAGGTCCGGCAAGCCGTCGTTCTCAGGATGTGAGGCGATCGGCAGGCCGCTGCAGCCGGCTGCCGACCGCTTCGGCGGCCTGCCTTCCGCACAGCAGCTCGATCAGCGCGAGACTGAATTCCGTCGCCGTGCCTGGTCCGCGCGAAGTGACTACCTTGCCGTCCACGACGACCGGCGCATCGCTCAAGGTGATGCCCGGGGCGGAATCCGGCGCAAGGAAACCTGGAAAGCTGGTTGCCCGGCGGCCGGCCAGCAGCCCCGCGTGCGCCAGCACGCCGGGCGCTGCGCAGATAGCCGCCGTGTAACGCCCCTGCTCGGCAAAGCGCTGCAGCAGAGCAATGACCCTCGAGTCCCGCTTGAGGTGCTCGGAACCCGGCATGCCGCCGGGCAGGACGATCATGTCGTATTCGGTGGCGTCAGCCGCGTCGATCGAGATATCCGCCTCGATCGGGATCCCGTGGGCGCCGGTGACGCGGCCGCCCGCGAGCGACGCCGTGTCCACCTCGATGCCGGCACGGCGCAGCAGGTCGACGACGGTGACGGCCTCAATTTCCTCGAAGCCTTCCGCCAGCGGAACCAGGACACGTGAGACGGGCATCGCGCCGTCAGTGCCTGGTCGCCAACGCGACGTGCTTGTCGAGGCTGCGGTCCCGAAGGTACTGCAGCGCCGAACGCACCTCGGGGTCGGTGGTGGCGTCACGCCCGTAAATGTGTTGTGCCTCGCCAGCCTTCGCGGCGATGCGCACGTCTGGCTCGAGCCCGCGCTCCTGGATCGAGCGCCCGGAGGGCGTGAAGTAGCGCGACGTGGTGAGCTTCAGCGCCTCGCCGTCGCGCAGCGGCATGACGGTCTGGACCGAGCCCTTGCCATAGGTGCGCTCGCCCATCAGCGTCGCGCGGCCGTGGTCACGCAGCGCGCCTGCCACGATTTCGGCACCCGAAGCAGAGCCCGCGTCCACCAGCACCACGACCGGGGCGCCGTGCAGCAGGTCTCCCGGCGTGGCGTCCATCTCGAAGCTCGCGTCCGGCGTGCGGCCGTCGGCGCGCACGATCAGGCCGCCCTCGAGGAAGCTGTCCGCGACGCTCACCGCGGACTCGAGCACGCCGCCCGGGTTATCGCGCAGGTCGAGCACCAGTCCGCGCAGAGGCGCAGCGCCGCCTGTCGCCTGCAATGTCAGGATTGCGCCGTCGAAGTCGCCGGGCGTCGAGTCGCTGAAATGGCTGACGCGGACGTAGCCGTAGCCGCCCGGCAGCCGTTCCGCACGAACCGTCTGCAGGTGGACTTCGGAGCGCTCGAGGTCGAAGCGCAATGGCTCCGGCTCGCCCGCGCGATCGATCACGATGCCTACGCGGGAACCGGCGAACCCACGCATACCCGCGATGGTCTCGTCGAGGCTCCCGGGCGTGACCGGGCGCCCGTCGACTTCCAGCAACACGTCGCCGGTGCGGACCCCGGCGCGATCGGCGGGCGAGCCCTCGATCGGCGCCACGACGACGATCCGGCCTCCTTCCTGCTCGCTCACCTCGATGCCGACACCGGTGTAGGTTCCGGCCGTGCTTACGCGCATCTCGTCGTAGGCCGCAGCGTCCAGGAATTCCGAATGCGGGTCGAGGCTCGCGACCATGCCCTCGACGGCCGCCTGCTCGAGTTGCCCGCGGCTCACGGGATCCACGTATTCGCGTCGCACGTGCTCGGCAACCTCGTCCAGCAACAGGTGCTCTGAGCGCGCGACCGCCGGCTCGGAACGCGCGGGGGCGTGGCGTTGCCCCGCATCGAGGTTGCGAACGTGCATGTAGCCGACACCGACGGTGGCGCCGAGGGCGGCGCCGACCAGGACGGCGAGCAGGGTGTGAATTCGGCGGTTCAAGCGGGTTGGGAGGCCTGGGCGGCGGTGGTACGAGGCGGCAGTGTAGCGTCGGCCGATGCGACGATCACGCGCCAGGTCGTGCTGCGGTGCCGGCAAGGTGGCCTGGTTCACATTCGCGTCCGGCACCTTCCCGGGCGAGGGCCAGGCGCCTCATCGACTCAGCGCTTCTTGAGCCAAATCTCGGGATCCACGGGTGCGCGCCCGCGCCTCACCTCGAAGTATAGAGCCGGCTCCTCGCGACCACCTGTGTCCCCCACGGCCCCGATCACGTCGCCTGCAGCGACCGAATCTCCCACTTTGCGGAAGACTTCTTCGTTGTGGCCGTACAGGCTGAGGTAACCACCGCCGTGGTTGAGGACGACCATCAGCCCCATGCCTGGCAGCCAATCGGCATACACGACCTGGCCGGCGAATGGTGCGCGCACACGAGCGCCCCGATCGGTGCCGATCAACATCCCCTGCCAGCGCATCGAGCCCCCGGCCCGGGGCTGGCCGAAGCGTGCAAGCACGTGCCCCTGCTGCACCGGCCACGGCAGCTTTCCGCGCAGCGGTTCGAACGGGGCCTGCCTGGCAACTGGCACGCTCTCGAGCGCCTTGCGCAGGTCGGCGATGAGTTTTTCGAGTGACTGCGCCTGCGACTGCAGACGCTTCAACTGGCTGCTCTGCGTCTTGATCTCGCGGTCGATCGCCGCGACGCTCCGGCTCCTGCCCTCCTGAGCGGAGCGCAGCGCTTCCACCTGCTTTTCCCCGTCTGTCTCGAGCGCCGCCAGCCGGTCATGCTCGGCCGCGATCCTGCCCCTTACCAGCGCGAGGTGCTCGAGCTTGTCCCGAATGGCCGCAATCGTCTCCGCGCGCGCGCGGCCGAAGTAGCCGTAATACTTCAGCATCCGGCCGAAGGTCGCGGGATCCTCCTGGTTCAAGAGCAGCTTCAGCTCCTCCTCGCGGCCATTGACGTAGGCGGCGCGCAGTTCACCCGCCAGCGCAACCCGCTCGGCGGCGAGATCCTTCTCGAGGCTCGCCTCTTCCTTCTGGAACTCCCTCAACCTCGCCTCAACCGCCAGACGCTGGGCGCGAACGTCGTCGAGAGCCCGTCTCGCCTTCTGTACCGCCAGTTCCGAATCGCGCAACTGGGCGCTGAGCTTGTCTCGCTTTTCGACGTCTGCATTGACGTCCTTGCTCACCTTCTCGATCCGCGCGTTGACCCGCTTCAGCTCGGCTTCCTTCTGCGCCGGCGTCGGCTTTTTTGCGGCCAGGACGACGGGCGGCGATGCGAAGCCCAGGATGGCGGCAAGCAGCAGCGCAGCCACCCGGACCGGTGTCCAGGGCCGGCGGCGGCGGCATACAGGCGTCGGGAGGGGCTGGATGAACATTCCTCGATGGGGCTTCCAGGCCGGGTCAGGCCGGCAAGTCTAGCGGGGCTGTTATAATCCGCGACCCTTTTTACCTGCCCGGCCCATGGACAAACTCCTCGAATACGTCACCCACCACCCACTGCTCGTCGGCGGCACTGCCGCGCTGGTCGTGGCGGTACTGGTCTACGAGCTCAGCCTTGCGCGCAACGCCGGCCAGGCCGTGGGCCCGCAGGACGCGGTGCGCCTGTTGAACCAGGGCGCGCTGCTGCTCGACGTGCGGTCGAAGGCGGAATTCGACTCGGGTCACGTGATCGACGCCCGTCACGTCCCCCAGGAGGACCTTGCGGCCAGCGCCGAAAACCTGAAGAAATATCGCGAGAAGGTGGTCATCGCCTGCTGCGAGAGTGGCATGCGGTCCTCTGCCGCCGCGCGGGCGCTGAAGGCACAGGGCTTCACCAAGGTCGTGAACCTCCGCGGCGGGCTTGCGGCCTGGCGCGCGGACAACCTGCCGCTGGTGAAATCCGACGCGAAGGGCAGGAAGTCGTCGTGACCGACGCGCCCGACATCGTCATGTATTCCAGCAGCTGGTGCGGCTACTGCGCGCGAGCGCGGGCGCTGCTCGAGCGCAAGGGCGCCGCGTTCCGCGAGGTCAAGGTGGACGAGGACCCGGCCGATCGGCTGGCGATGCTCGCCCGCAGCGGGGGCCGCCGGACCGTGCCCCAGATCTTCATAGGCGACCGCCACGTCGGCGGTTTTGACGAACTGTACGCGCTCGACCGGTCGGGCGAACTCGACACCTTGCTGCGCCGCGCCTGACGGCCCGGATCCGATCGACCCCCTCACTGATTTCCCAACAGGACGAAACCATGACAGAGCCGAACGCCCAACCCCAGACCACGCAGGATCCGAACGCGCCTTTCGTCAACCCGCAGGCTGTCTACATCAAGGACTGCTCGTTCGAGGCCCCGTCGGGCCCGTTCATGCCGCAGGCAGAGGGCACGCCGACCGTGAACCTGAACCTGGCGACCCGGGCCACCGCGCTCGCCCAGGATGTTCATGAAGTCGTGCTGCAGGTAAATCTCGAGGCGAAGCTGGGAGACAAGGTCGCCTGGCTGCTCGAGCTGCAGCAGGCGGGCGCATTCACGATCCGCAATCTCTCGGCGAGCGACGTCGGTAACGTGCTCTCGATCGCCGCGCCGAACTACCTGCTCTCCTTCGCGCGATCGACGGTCGCCGAACTGGTGACCAAGGGCGGATTTCCACCGTTCCTGCTGCCGCTCGTGACGTTCGAGGGCCTGCATGCGCGTGCCCAGGCGCAGCAGCCCAGCCCTGCGGTGAACTGAGTCGCCCACCAGGGTGGCAACACCGGCAGCATCCGTGGCGGCCGCGCAGCCGGTCGTCGCCGTCCTCGGCTCCGGCTCCTGGGGCACGGCCCTGGCGGTCCACCTCGCCCGCACCGGGCATCGCGCCATCCTGTGGGGCATCGAGACCGACGAACTCACGGCGATGGCGCGCGATCGCACCAATCGCCGGTACCTGCCGGGTATCGAGCTGCCGACGGGTGTCGAGATCGAACACGATTTCGGGACCGCCGTCGCGCAGGCGGAACAGCTGCTGCTGGTCGTGCCGAGCCACGCATTCCGCGAGGTGCTGGAGCGCCTGAAGCCGGTGCTGCGTGCGGAGCAGCGCGTCGCCTGGGCCACCAAGGGCTTTGAACTCAAGACCGGCAAGCTGCCGCACGAGGTGGCCATCGAAGTGCTCGGTCCAGCAGTGCCCACCGCCGTGCTGTCCGGGCCGACGTTCGCCAGGGAAGTCGGCGCGGGCCTGCCAACGGCGATGACCGTCGCCTCCAGCGACGAGCAGTACGCGATGGCGCTCGCGCGCAGCATATCGGGCGTGAATTTCCGGGCCTACGCGTCGACGGACATGATCGGCGTCGAGGTTGGCGGCGCGACCAAGAACGTGCTGGCGATCGGCGCCGGCATCTCCGACGGCCTCGGCTTCGGCGCCAACACCCGGGTCGCGCTGATCACGCGCGGACTTGCAGAAATGATGCGTCTCGGCGTCGCGCTCGGTGCCGACAAGGACACGTTCATGGGCCTCGCCGGTCTCGGCGACCTCGTGCTCACCTGCACGGACGACCAGTCACGCAACCGCCGCATGGGCCTGGCGCTGGCGGCCGGCAAGACGAGCGACCAGGCACAGGCCGAGATCGGGCAAGTGGTCGAGGGCGTGCTCGCCGCGCGCGCAGTGTGCGAGGTCGCCCGCCGGCATGGCGTCGAGATGCCGATCATCGAGCAGATCCACGACGTCCTCTACCAGGGCAAGCCGCCGCGCGACGCGGTGTACGCGCTGATGAAGCGGGCGATCAAGTCGGAGATGGACTGACGGAACACGACTCCTGGCCGTCGATTGCCGGCCCGATGACAGGAGCCGGCACTGCACGGCGCGCGCTGGCAGTCGTCCCTCAGCCGGCTCCCGCGTATCCCAGTTGCCGCCACGCTTCGTACACCGCGACGGCAACCGCATTCGAGAGGTTCATGCTGCGCGCGCCCGCGAGCATCGGGATGCGCAGCCGCCGCTCCGCGGCACATCCGTCCACGACCGCCTGCGGCAAGCCACGGGTCTCCGCGCCAAACACCAGCACGTCCCCGGCTCGATAGCTGGCGGTGTCGTGCGTCGCGGCGGCCCTGGTCGTGAACGCGAACCAACGGGGCCGGCCCAGTGAGTCGAAGCAGGCATCAAGGCTCGCGTGCACGCTGACGTCCGCCAGGTCGTGGTAGTCCAGGCCCGCGCGGCGCACGGCGCGATCATCCAGGCGAAACCCCAGCGGCTGGACCAGGTGCAGTCGCGCGCCCGTATTGGCGCAGAGCCGGATGATATTGCCCGTATTCGGCGGGATCTCGGGCTCGTGCAGGACGACGTGCAGCATGGCCGCCTGATCGTGGCGCGGGCCACCCGACTCCGCAAGTCGCGGCAGCGATCCTGGCCGGCATGGGTTTAGAATCCACGGGTTGCTCCGGAACGCCTATCGAGGGCCACGACCATGCTGCTCGTCAGTCACCTGCTCGCAAGCAAGGGAAAGGACGTCTGGTCCGTGGACGCGGACGAGCCCGTGCTCGAGGCCATCCACGTCATGTCGGACCGTCGCGTGGGCGCGTTGCCGGTGCTGCGCAACGGGGAACTCGTGGGCCTCGTGTCGGAGCGCGACTACGCGCGCAAGGTGGTCCTGCTCGGGCGATCCTCAGACGAGACTTTCGTCTGGCAGATCATGTCCGCACCGGTCGTTACCGTGGTGCCGGGCGAGAGCGTGCGCCACTGCATGGAGATCATGACTGAGAAGCGCATCCGCCACCTGCCGGTCGTCGAGGACGGCGTCATGGTCGGCATGATCTCGATCGGCGACCTGGTACGCGCGGTGATCGAGGAGCAGCAGCAGACGATCGAGCACCTTGAGAAATTCATCGCCGGCTGATCGATAGGGGACATTCTCCTTTTCCTGTCGCACGGGATAAGGAGAATGTCCGCTGCTGGACTGCCGGTTTCCGCTTAGAATTGCAGGCATGTCCTCTTCCGCGCTCGCCGCCGTCACTGGCGGTCGACTTCTGCGGCCTGCGCCTCTCCTCGCCGATCGTGCTGCTCTCGGGCTGTGTCGGGTTCGGCGAGGAATACACGCGCGTCGAGGGCTTTTCCAACACGCAGGTCGGCGCGATCGTGCTGAAGGGCACGACCGGCACGCCGCGGCTCGGCAATCCGCCACATCGCGTATACGAGACGCCCATGGGGATGCTGAACGCCATCGGCCTGCAGAATCCCGGCGTCGATCACGTGGTGGCGCGGATCCTGCCGACACTCGATTTCACCGAGACGCGGTTCTTTGCCAATGTCTGCGGCTCCACCATCGACGAGTACGTCGAGGTCACGCGCCGCTTCGACGACTCGCCGATCGACGCGATGGAGATCAACATCTCCTGCCCGAACGTCAAGGAAGGCGGCGTGCAGTTCGGCAACGTGCCGGAGATGTCCGCGCGCGTGGTGGCCGCGTGTCGCTCGGTGACGAGAAAGCCGTTGATCACGAAACTCTCGCCCAACCAGACGGACATTCGCGAGAGCGCGCGCGTCTGCATCGAGGCGGGCAGCGACGGGCTCGCCGTGATCAACACGATGATGGGCATGGCCATCGATGTGAAGACTCGGCAGCCGGTCATCGGCAACGTGCAGGGCGGGCTGTCTGGTCCCGCGATCAAGCCGATCGCGCTACTCAAGGTGATGCAGGTGGCCGAGGTGGCCGGGCCGCTCGGCATCCCGATCATCGGGCAGGGTGGAATCCAGACGGCCGAGGACGCGCTCGAATTCATCATCGCCGGCGCGACAACCGTGGGCGTCGGCACCGCGCTTTTCTACGACCCGCTGGTGTGCACGAAGATCAACGCCGGTATCGCGGAGTACCTCGCCGCGAATCGCATTTCGACTGTCGCCGGACTGGTGGGGTCGCTCGACGTGCTGAAAAAGCCTGTCGAGGCGTGCTACTGCTAGCGGTCCTCGTCACTCGTGCCGCAGCGCCTCGATCGGATCGAGCGACGCCGCGCGCCAGGCCGGCCACAGGCCGAACACCAGGCCCACCGCCGCACTGAATCCAAAGGCGAGCGCGAGTGCATCCAGCGTCACGTAGGTCTGCCAGCCCGCTAGCCGCGTGAACGCATCTGCGACACCGGCGCCGAGCAGCATGCCCAGTGCCCCGCCGAGGACGCACAGCACCAGGCTCTCGACCAGGAACTGCGCGAGTATGTTTCCCCGCGTGGCCCCGAGCGCCTTGCGTATGCCGATTTCACGTGTGCGCTCGGTCACCGTGACCAGCATGATGTTCATGATGCCGATGCCGCCGACGACGAGGCTGACGCCGGCGATGCCGGCCAGCAGGAAGCCGAGGATTTCCGTGGTCTGCTGCTGGGTCGCGAGGAACTGCTTGCGGTCGATGATCGAGAAATCATTGTCGGCCCCTGGTGCCAACCCGTGCTTGCGCCGGATTACCCGCTCGACCTCCACCATCGCGCGCGCAAGGTCGACTCCCGGGGCAACCTGCACCGAGATCGACTGCACCCTGTCGGTGCCGGTGACCCGATAGCGCGAGGTGCGGATCGGGATGAACACGTCATCGTCTGGATTGCCCGGACCCACCGACCCCTTCTTCTCGTATACGCCAACCACCTCGAACGGCACGGCCTTGACCAGGATCTGCCGCCCGACCAGGTCACTGGGATCCACCTGCAGCTGCTCCGGCACCTCGCCGCCGACGACCGCGACCCGCGCGTGGCTCGCGTCGTCGTTGGCGTTCAACATCCTGCCCGCGAGCAGCGTATAGCCGTTGACGATCATGTGCTCCGGCGTGGTGCCGATCACGCTCAGGTTCACGTTACGGTTGCCGAGCTTCACCTGCTGCCGCGACGATTGCTCGGCAGCCACGGCCGAGACATTGACCGCCCCTTCGCGCAGCGCTTCGGCATCATCGGTCGTCAGCACCTGCTGGTCGCGCGCGACGCCCTGCGCGAACCGCATGCCGGTGTTGACGGTGAGCACATTCGCCCCGAGCGACTGCAGCTGTTCGTCGATGGCCCGCTGCGCGCCAGTCCCGAGCGCCAGCATGGCGATGACTGCGGACACGCCGATGATCACGCCGAGCATCGTCAGAGCAGCGCGGAACAGGCTGCCGCGGATCGACGTGAAGGCAACTCGCAGTGACTCTATCATCGGGATCCCGGGTGCATCAGCGGCCGGTCTTGCTGTTCGGTACCCGGGCCGGCGGCCGGCTTGCCGCCCTGTCCGGGCTCCCCCGGCGCCCCTTGCTGCTGGGTCATGCCCGGTATTCCGCCGCGCGAGCGAACGAAGTTCTGCAACCGTTCCTGTGATTCGACCAGGCTCGAGCTCGGCAGCACGAGCACCGACTCGCCTTGCCGGAGTCCAGAGACGACTTCCACTCGATCGAGATCGGTGATCCCGGTGACGATCTGGACGGCTTCCAGCACATCCTTGCGATCGACCACGACCCAGAATTTTCCACCGAAGCGGGTGGCATTTTCGCGCGCCGAGCCTTGCTTCGAACCATCTGCACCGTCGACGGTTTTCTCGAGTGCCTTGCGTATCACCGCCGGGTCCAGTCCGGTGATGGACGCCGTCGTGTCGACGTCGCGCTCCGTGCGCAGGGCGGTGACCGGTATGGTCAGCGCACCGTCGCGGCGTGCAACCTCGAATTTGACGTCCACGTTCATTCCCGGCCGCAGCAGTCGCTCGTCATTGCCGAGCGAGATCAGCACCGGGAACAGCGTGACGTTCTGCTCGACGATCGCCTGCGGCTCGATCTTCTCGATCGTTCCTTCGAAGCGCTTGCCGGGGAACGATGCAACCCTGATTTCGGCGGGCATTCCTGCGGCGATCTTGCCAAGGTCGGTTTCGTCCACCCGCACCCTGGCCTGAACGCGGGAAAGGTCTGCCATGGTGAGCAGCAGCGTCCCGCCGCCGACGTCCATGGTCGGGGAGGAAATGACCTGGCCACGTTCGACTTTCTTCGCGAGGATGGTGCCTTCGCCGGGGGCCCGGACCTCCGTGTCGTCGAGCGCGATGCGGGCGTTGTCCACCGCGATGCGTGCGGTTACGACTTCCGATCCGGCCGTTGCGGCATCGAGCACCAGCTTGTCGTAGTCGGCCTGGTTGATCCACGCGTTGACCAGCAGCTTCTGGCCGCGCGCGAGCTGGCTCTGCGCGTTCGCAGACTTGGCCTGGGCGGCTTTCAGCTCGGCAGCTGCCTGGTCGAGGCGATTGCGCGGCGTGCGTGGATCGATGCGCGCGAGAAGTGCGCCGGCCTTCACCGTGTCGCCGGTGTCCGCCGCCAGTTCGAGGATCTCGCCGGACGCTTTCGACTTGATCTCGACGGTCTCGATCGGCTCGATCACGCCGGCGGCTTCCACGGTCAACAGCAGCGGACGCTCTTCGACGGTGGCCGTGTCGTATGTCCGGGCGGCGTCTGGCGGCTGCCCATGACCGCAGGCGGCGAGCAGGACCGCGATCAAGGCCAGGGCTGGGGCTGGGGTTCTGGGAATCATGGGGCCGTTTCCGTGGGTGCCTGCGTGTCTTCCTCGATCCTGCCGTCGAGCATCCGCAGCACACGGCTGGCGCGGGCAGCGACACCCGCTTCGTGCGTGACGACGATGAGACTGTTACCGGCGCGGTGAAGGTCGTCGAAGAGCGCGAGGATTTCCTCGCCAGTCGTGGTATCGAGGTTGCCGGTCGGTTCATCGGCGAGCAGCAGCCTGGGGTTGGTGACGAGTGCACGGGCAATGGCGACGCGTTGCCGCTGGCCGCCCGAGAGTTCCGCCGGCCGATGCCTGGACCGGCCGGTGAGCCCGACCCGGTCGAGTGCCTCGGCTGCCCGCCGCAACCGCTCCCGTCGCGTGACGTGTGCATAGACGAGAGGCAACTCGACGTTTTGCAGCGCTGTTGCGCGGGGAAGCAGCGCGAATGACTGGAACACGAATCCGATGGCTCGATTGCGCACTTGAGCCAGTGCCCGGTCGCCCATGTCCGACACCAGCTGCCCGTCCAGCCAGTAGCGGCCCTCGTCCGGGGTATCGAGGCAGCCGATCAGGTTCATCAGCGTGGATTTACCACAGCCAGACGGCCCCATGATCGCCGCGTAGTCGCCGCGGCGGACCGCCAGGTTAACCCCGCGCAGTGCCTCGATGGTCTCGCTCCCCATGCGATAACGACGGGTCAGAGCCTCGGTTCGGATCAGGTCGGCTGGGGAGGGGCCAGGCATCTACCGCGATTAGACACGCGCAATCGAAAACAATTGTGGCTGTCGACAGGAATCTTCATTTTCTGGTTGGTTGACGCCGACGGCGCAAGGACACTGATTTTAGGCGTCCGAGCTGAGCAAGACAGGAAAATAGGTGCCAGGCACCTATTTTACAGGCACCTATTTTAGGCACCTGTTTTCTATTCCATGCCGAGTTCCTTGAGTTTGCGCGTCAGCGTATTGCGGCCCCAGCCAAGCAGCTTGGCCGCATCCTGGCGTCCGCCCTGCGCGGCCTTCAGGGCCTCTCGGATCAGCGTCCGTTCGAATTCAGGCACCGCGTCCTCGAGCAGCGGCGGACCGCCGGCCGCGAGCCGCGCACTGGCCCAGCTCGCGAGTGCATTGGACCAGTCGAGTGACGATTTGGCCGCCGACCCGCCGCCGAGGTCAGCGGGGATGTCGGCCAGCGCGATCTCGCGTCCCGCGGCGAGTACGGTGAGCCGTCGACACGCGTTGACGACCTGACGAACATTTCCGGGCCAGTCGAACGCCGCCAGCGCCGCGGCTGCGTCCTCGGCCAGGATCTTGGGCGCGACGCCGAGTTCCATGGCCGCGACGTCGAGGTAGTGCTGCAACAGCTCCGGGATGTCGTCGCGCCGGTTGCGCAATGGCGGCACGCCGATGCGGATCACGTTCAGCCGGTGCAGCAGGTCCTCGCGAAACAGGCCTTCCTTCACCCGTGTCTCGAGGTCCTGGTGCGTCGCCGCGATGACGCGCACGTCGACCTTGACCGGCAACTGGCCGCCCACCCGGTAGAACTCGCCCTCGGCCAGCACCCTCAGCAGTCGCGTCTGCAGCTGCGGCGACATGTCGCCGATTTCGTCCAGGAACAGCGTTCCACCGTCCGCCTGCTCGAATCGGCCGCGTCTCAATTCCGTCGCACCGGTGAACGCCCCCTTCTCGTGGCCAAAGAGCTCCGACTCGAGCAGGTCGGCCGTGAAGGCGGAAGTGTTGAGCGCGATGATCGGCTTTGAGGCGCGCGGGCTGTGCCGGTGAAGCGCACGGGCCACGAGTTCCTTGCCAGTCCCTGACTCACCGGTGATGAGCACGGTCATGCTCGAGCGCGACAGACGCCCGATCGCGCGGAAAACCTCCTGCATCGCCGGCGCGTGGCCGAGCATTTCCGGGATCCGCCGCGATTCGACGGTCGACGACGCGGAGCGATGGGTCTGTTCCGCCGCGCGCCGCACGAGTTCGACCGCCTGGTCGATGTCGAACGGCTTCGGCAGGTACTCGAACGCGCCGCCCTGGTAGGCGGCGACCGCGCTCTCGAGGTCTGAATGCGCGGTCATCACGATCACGGGCAGCCGCGGCCGCTGGGTGCGTATCTCCTCGAGCAGGTCAAGGCCGCTGCGCCCTGGCATGCGGATGTCGGTCACCAGCACATCCGGTTCCTCGCGCGCGAGTGCTGCGAGTACCGACTCGGCTTCCTCGAAGGCGGTCGTCTTCATGCCTCCTTGCTCGAGCGCTCGCTCCAGCACCCAGCGAATGGAGGCATCGTCGTCGACGAGCCAGACGTTAAGTATTTTCGCTGGGTTCATGGCTGTCGAAAGGAAGCAGGATTGTGAATACCGTGCGGCCAGCGCGACTTTCGAACTCGATCAGGCCGTCGTGTCGCCCGACGAGGTCCTGTGCCACGGCGAGGCCGAGCCCCGTGCCGCCCTGACGACCGGTAACCAGCGGATAGAACACGGTGTCCTTCAGCTCCGTGGGCACGCCGGGACCGTCGTCCTCGACCTGGATGCTCGCGACCACGCGATGACGACGACTGCCGATGCTTGCATTTGTCAGTGCACGCGTACGCAGCACGATGCGTCCGTGCGACCCCACGGCCTGGATCGCGTTGCGCCCGAGGTTCAGCAGCGCCTGTATCACGTGGTTGCGGTCGAGCCTGAGGCGCGGAAGGCTCGGATCGTAGTCGCGTTCGATCGCTACACCTGTCGGTGCCTCCGCGGCGAGCAGGTGACCGACGTGCTGCACGAGTTCGTGGATGTTGACCGGCTCCTTGCGCGGCGGCTGGCCCGGACCGAGCAGCGCATCGACCAGCGCGGCCAGCCGATCGGCCTCGCTGATGATGACAGTCGTGTACTCGTGCAGCCCCGGGTCCTTCAGCTGGCGCTCCAGCAACTGCGCCGCTCCGCGGAGTCCGCCGAGCGGATTCTTGATCTCGTGCGCGAGCTGCCGGACCATTGCCCGGCTGCCGCCGAGCTGCGTGAGCAGGGCGTTCTCGCGCAGTATCCGCTGGTGCTGCGTGACGTCGGCGAGTTCCACGATTACGCCGCCCGAATGACCGGCCGAATCGAAAGGCGACACCGTCACGTCAAGATTTCGGTGAGCTGCGCCGGGTCCGGCCTCGAACGGCAGCTCGCGTTGCGAGTATTGGGCGCCCGCTGCGCGCGCACGCGCGATCACGCCGTCGAGCTCGACGTTGGCCTTGAGCAGGTCGCGAATGCTGCGGCCCAAGGCATGGTTTCGGCTGACACCGAACAAGTCCTCCGCAGGCTCGTTCAAGTGCAACACTGCACCGTCGCTGTCGAGCCAGATGATGCTCGTGGCGATGCCGTCGAGCACTCCGCAGAGCTCGGATTGCGTCGGTGAATTCGTGCTGCGGAGATCGTGCGCCACTACGCTACCCGGAGGCGGTTCGCGGTGTGGCGCCAGTAGAACGGAGGCCGGTTGCTGGCGTTGCCAGCGAATGCCCGCCGCGAATCGGCGGCGGCGCGCGGTACGACTAGCCGTGCGGCGTCGGTCTCGGCCGTCCGGGCTTTGGCGGCACACTTGGACCAACGGCAGCCGGCGAGTTGATCGTGGTCTGTTTCATGTAGAACGTGACCGGCTGGCTGCGAATCTTTTCGTTTCCCTGCGCGTCGAAAATCGCAGAGGCGAGCGAGTGCTCGCCGCGCTCCACGTTCTGCAGCGTGTAGCCGAGCGCGTTGTCCGAGTTGCCGACTCGTTTGCCGTCCAGGTACAGATAGACACTGTCCCCGGCCGCCAGCCCTGGGCTGGGACTGATCTGCACGGGCACGACGGAATCTGCCTCGAAATACGTGGCTCCGGCTTCCGGTGACACGATCTCGAGCGAGGTATACGTTTGATCCGACGCCGGAGAAGCGCCGCTGCTTCCACCTTCGTCGTAGCTCCCACCCTCGCCGGCGCCGCGGCTCGCAGGTGGCGCCGAACTCGGCTGGCCCTGCGAAACACTCACGCCCATCTGGACCGCGCCCGGCGCAGGAATGTCGGAGTAGTGGACGACGCCGTTCGCATCCGTCCACTTCCACATCTGCACCTTGGTTTCCTGGGCCTGTATGGCGAATGCCAACAGGCAACACGCCAATAGCGGAAATCGGGTTTTCATGGCGATTGAGCATATCTCCCGGGCCTACGGCTGGCAAAGGGGCGGCCCCAATCCGCGACGCGCGTCATGGAGCGGCTGAAGGTGCGCCGGGCGGCCGCTGCCGCCCGGCGCCAGGACCTGCGGGCCGGTCAGCAGCTGTAGTAGAGCTCCAGCTCCGCCGGGTGCGTGGACATCCGCAGCCGCGTGACTTCCTGCATCTTGAGGTTGATGTAGGCGTCGATCACGTCGTCGGTGAACACGCCGCCTTCCTTCAGGAAGCCGCGATCCTTGTCCAGGGCTTCGAGCGCCATGTCCAGCGAGTGGCAGACCGTCGGTATCTGCTTCGCTTCCTCGGGTTCGAGGTCGTAGAGGTCCTTGTCGGACGGGTCGCCCGGATGGATCTTGTTCTTCACGCCGTCGAGGCCCGCCATCAGCATGGCCGCAAAGCACAGGTACGGGTTCGCGGTGGAGTCCGCGAAGCGCACCTCGATGCGGCGGCCCTTCGGGTTCATTACGTGCGGGATGCGGATCGACGCCGAGCGGTTACGCGCGGAGTAGGCGAGCATCACGGGCGCCTCGAAACCCGGCACCAGGCGCTTGTAGCTGTTCGTGCTTGCGTTGGCGATCGCATTGAGTGCCCGGGCATGCTTGATGATGCCGCCGATGTAGTAGATGGCGATCTCGGAGAGGCCGCCGTACTTGTCGCCGCCGAAGATGTTCTTGCCATCCTTCGACAACGACTGGTTCACGTGCATGCCGTTGCCGTTGTCGCCGACCAGCGGCTTCGGCATGAACGTCGCGCTCTTGCCGTAACTCGCGGCGACGTTGTGGATGGCGTACTTGAGGATCTGCACCTCGTCGGCCTTCTTCACCAGCGTGTTCGCCGAAACGTTGATCTCGGCCTGGCCGGCGGTGGCGACCTCGGAGTGATGCACCTCGACCTTGAGGCCGAGTTCTTCCATCGCCATGCACATTGCGCTGCGCAGGTCCTGGTATGCGTCGACCGGTGGCACCGGGAAGTAACCGCCCTTGATGCCCGGCCGATGACCCAGGTTGCCGCCTTCCAGCGTCGCGCCCGAGTTCCACGCACCCTGCGCGGAATCGACTTCGTAATAGCAGCCGTTCATCGAACTGCCATGACGCACGTTGTCGAAGATGAAGAATTCGTTCTCGGGACCCCAGATCGAGGCATCCGCGATGCCGGTGGACTTGAGGTAGGCCTCGGCGCGCTTCCCGACCGAGCGCGGGCACCGCTCGTAGCCCTGCATGTTCGACGGCTCGACGATGTCGCAGCGCAGGTTGAGCGTCGTTTCCTCGAAGAACGGGTCGAGCACGGCCGTCGAAGGATCCGGCATCAGGATCATGTCGGACTCCTGGATGCCCTTCCAACCAGCGATCGAGGAGCCATCGAAGCCCTTGCCATCTTCAAAGAAGGCCTCGTCGACGATACGGTCCGGAACAGAGACGTGCTGCTCCTTGCCCTTGGTGTCGGTGAAGCGAAGGTCAACGAACTTGACCTCCTTGTCCTTGATCATCTTGAGAACGTCGGCAGCAGTGGTCATGGGCTCTCCTCACGGATGCAGCGAAATCGGGTGCCCGGGGTCGCTCGCCGCGACGACACCGGGACAGGTGTTCAGGATGGATTACGGATGCAGATAGTATGCCAGCGCACCGGTCTGGCGCATAGATGGCGGCCTGACCGTCTCATGCGGCGTCGGTCAACGAAAATCGCCTCATTATGGTGCGTACTGTAGATTCGATGGGCTATCTTGGTGCTTCGCCGCTCCAGCCAGCCGCTATAACTGGACTTGCCATAAGTGCTCGAAATTCCGGACACTTCACAGATCAGCAAGCGTCGCCCTTATTCGCGCGTCCGGAGCCCATAAACATGGATTTTCTTTCAACTCGCGGTCGTTGGCACTCGCCGGCGATCCTGGTCGGTATCGCCTTTCTTGTCGTAGCCTGCGGCTCCAAGGAGCCGCCGGCAGACGCATCGAACACAGCCGCGCCGCAAACCGCCGCGCCGGATGGCGCGGACCAGACAGCGGCGACTCCGGCCTCGGCAGTGACCAGCTGGTCGCCCGAGGCGCTCGAGGAACTGCTCGCGCCGATCGCGCTGTACCCGGACCCGATCCTGTCGCAGGTACTCATCGCCTCGACGAATCCCCAGGAAGTGCTCGACGCAGGCAACTGGTTGCTCGAGAACCAGAACCTCTCCGGCAAGGCCCTCGACGACGCGGCGACCAAGATCGGTTTCACGCCGCCCATTCGTGCGCTGGTCAATTTCCCGGACACGCTGGACATGATGTGCCGCGAAATGGACTGGACCACGCAGCTCGGCGAGGCGTTCACGGCCGACCAGGCGGGGGTGCTCGACGCGGTGCAGCGCCTGCGCAAGCAGGCTGAGTCTGTCGGCAACCTGCAGACGTCGCCGCAGATGACGGTCGACAACGAAACGCAGGACGGCAAGGAAGTCATCGTGCTGAAGCCGGCGTCGAACGGCGAGGTCTATGTCCCGTCTTATGACCCGGTCGCCGTCTATGCGCCGCCACCGGCGACAGCCGTCGCGCCCGCAACCACCACCACGACCACCACCACCGAGTCCACAGGGCATAGCACCGGAACGCTCGTCGCGACCGGGCTGCTCGCATTCGGCGCAGGCATGCTCGTCAACGAGCTCTTCGACGACGACGATGACTACCACAATTACGGGTACCCGAACTACGGCTACGGCAGGATGCCGTACTACCCGCCCTATCCCTACCGTCCGTCCTACGGCAACGGTTACTACCCGAACCACGGATACCGTCCGCCTCCGGGCTACGGCGGTCGCTACGGCGGCAACTACGTGAACAACGGCAACGTCATCATCAATACCGGCGGCAACGATTACTTCAATCGCTACAACGGGAAAGGCAAGGCGACCACTTACGGGCGTGACGGCGGGGCGAGGAGCCCGATCAGTGCGGCTCGCCCGAACCGTCCCGAGCTCAACGACCTGAACAAGCGCCAGGCGCGCCCGATGCCGGCCGACGTGCAGCGCCCTTCGACCAAGGCGACCGCCTCGGACTGGAAGGGCAAGAATTCCTACGCAGGGGCTGCGAACTCAGCGGCCAGGACGCCTGCGGCGTCGAACCGGTCGGCGAAGACCAGCGCGGGTCCGTCCGGGCAGGCGCAGCGGCCTGCGCCGAAGGTGCAGGGTTCGTACAAGGGTGGCTCCGCGGCCAACAGCCGCGATGCGGCGCGCCCGACCACTGGCGCGACACCGAGCACGAATCGAGGCGCGGCCGGCCAATCGAGCTATCAAGGCGACAAGTCAGGCAAGGCCGACCGCGGCTACCAGCAGCAGGCCTCGCGGCCGCAGCAGCAGGCCAGTCGGCCAGCAACCACGCAGAAGCCGGCGCAGCAGGCTTCACGCCAGCAGCAGCAACCCAGTCGTCCGGCGCCTTCCCAGAGGCCCGCACAGCAGGGCGGCAGCCACAGCACCGCGATGTCCGGTGCCGACCGTGGCGCCGCAGACCGCCAGGCGAGCAATCGCGGCAAGCAGAGCATGCCGCAGGGCGCGCACAGCAAGGGCAGCGGAAGAGGCGGTGGCGGCGGTGGCGGCGGTGGCGGCGGTGGCGGCGGTGGTGGCGGCGGCGGCAAGAAGAAGCGCTAGGAGACACACATGAAGAACACGAAAATGCGACTCACTCGCGCCAGCCTCGCGGTCGTACTGTCCTGCGCAATGGTGCTTGCCGTGGCCTGCGCGAAAGTGGAAAAGCACACATCGTTCAAGACGCCCCAGGAAGCGGTCGACGCGTTCGTCGCCGCGCTGCAGAAGGACGACACTGCCGAGCTTGCGAAACTTCTCGGCCCGAACGTGGACGACCTGCTGTCGTCCGGCGACCCGGTGCAGGACAAGGCGGGCCGCCAGAATTTCCTCGATCTGTACAAGGCGAAGCATTCGCTGAGCGACGAAGGTAGCGGCACGATGGTCCTGGTCGTCGGCGACAACGACTGGCCGTTCCCGATCCCGGTCGTCGAGCATAAGGGCAAGTGGCGACTCGACGGCCAGGCCGGTGCCGACGAGCTCATCTACCGCCGCGTCGGCGCGAACGAGCTCGGCGCAATTGCCGTCTGTCGCGGTTTCGTCAACGCCGAGAAAGAGTATGCGTCCGAGGGACGCGACGGTGATCCCGCCGGCATCTACGCGCTCAAGCTGATGAGCGATGAAGGCATGCACAACGGCTTGTACTGGCCGACGGACGAAGGCGAGGCGCCGAGCCCGGCAGGACCCTTCCTGGCTTCAGCCACGGGCCAGGGCTACAGCTTCGGTGCGGAGCGGGTTCCGTATCACGGCTATTACTACCGACTGCTCTATGCGCAGGGTCCGAATGCACCGGGCGGGGCGAAAGACTACTTCGCGGACGGCCTGATGACCCAGGGGTTCGCGCTGGTCGCGTGGCCGGCTGACTATGGCGCGAGCGGTGTGCAGACCTTCATCGTGAACCAGGACGGCGCGGTCTACCAGAAGGACCTGGGCGAAGACACCGCGACCGCCGTCCAGGCGATCGAGACCTTCGACCCGGACGCTTCATGGACGGTGGTTCCCGAAGTGGAGACGACGCCGGCGGCCTGACACCGCACGTCGGCCAGCAACAGGCTTGAATCCGTGGCCGGCGCGGCCTGCACCATGCAGGTCGCGCCGGCCACGTTCGTTTCGGCAGGCCCTGATTCGGCGTCCTTGCGACAGGGCTAACGTGTCCGGCACACAGCACGACGCGACAGACGACATGTTGGCGCACCAATCCCGGAGACACCCATGACCACGCCATCCCCGCAGCGCATGACGCCCTCCGAAGCCCTGGTCGAGACGCTGGCGGCCAACGGCGTCACCGACGTCTTCGGGATCGTTGGCTCGGCCTACATGGACGCACTCGACATCTTCCCGGCGGCTGGCATCCGCTTCATCCCGGTCGCTCACGAGCAGGGCGCCGCGCACATGGCCGACGGTTACGCGCGCGCGTCCGGTCGCCACGGCGTGTGCATCGCGCAGAACGGCCCGGGCATCACCAACTTCGTCACTGCGATTGCGGCCGCCTACTGGGCACACTCGCCGGTGGTGTTCATCACGCCGGAGACTGGCTCGACCACGATGGGACTCGGCGGATTCCAGGAGACGGAGCAGCTGCCGATCTTTTCGAAGATCACAAAATACCAGGGTCACGTGGGTAATCCGAAGCGCATGGCAGAGATCGCCGGTCGCTGTTTCGACCGCGCGATGCTCGAGATGGGCCCGTGCCAGCTCAACATCCCGCGCGACTTTTTCTACGGTGACATCGAGACGGCGATCCAGCCCCCGATGCGCATCGGCCGCGGCCCCGGCGACGGCGCAGCGCTCGACGAGGCCGCGGCACTGCTCGCGGCGGCGCAGTTCCCGGTGATCGTCGCGGGCGGCGGCGTGATCCTCTCCGAAGGAGTTGCGGAAGCCGTCCAGCTCGCGGAATTGCTGCACGCGCCCGTGTGCAACAGTTACCTGCACAACGACAGCTTTCCGGCGTCGCACCCGCTGTGGTGCGGCCCGCTCGGCTACCAGGGCTCGAAGGCGGCGATGAAGCTGATCTCGCAGGCGGATGTCGTGCTTGCGCTGGGCACGCGGCTGGGTCCGTTCGGCACGCTGCCGCAATACGGCATGGACTACTGGCCCGCGAACGCGAGGATCATCCAGGTCGACGTCGATGCGAAAGTGCTGGGTCTTGTAAAGAGCATCAGCGTCGGAATCAACGGCGATGCGAAGGCGGCGGCGGCAGCGCTGGTCGAACGTCTCGGTGATCGTTCGCTCGCATGCGCCTCCAACAAGGACGCGCGAAACGTGCGCATCGAGGCCGAGAAGGCCGGCTGGGACAAGGAACTCTCGGAGTGGACGCACGAGCGCGACCCGTACTCCATCGAGGTCGCCAAGGACTCGAAGCTGATGCACCCGCGGCAGATGCTGCGCGAGCTCGAGAGGGCGATGCCGAAGGGCGCGATGGTCTCGACCGACATCGGCAACATCTGCTCGGTGTCGAATTCCTACCTGCGCTTCGAGAAGCCGCGCTCGATGTTCGCTGCGATGAGCTTCGGCAACTGCGGCTACGCGTTTCCGGTTGCCTGCGGCGCAAAACTGGCGAACCCGGATCGCCCGGCGATTACCTACGTCGGTGACGGCGCATTCGGCATCAGCCTGAACGAGCTGCTCACCTGCGCCCGCGAGAAGATCGGCGTGACGGTCGTCGTGTTCAACAACGGACAGTGGGGCGCAGAAAAGAAGAACCACGTGGACTTCTACTCGCGTCGCTTCCAGGCGGTGGACCTGGTGAGTCCCAGCTGGGCCGGCATCGCGAAGGCGTTCGGCTGCGAGGGCGTGACCGTGGACCGGCTCGCCGACGTCGGGCCGGCGCTGCAGGCAGCAGTGAAGGCGCAGGCCGAGGGCCGCACGACCGTGCTCGAGATGATGGTGACGCGCGAGCTCGGCGACCCGTTCCGCCGCGACGCGCTGTCGAAGCCCGTGCGCCACCTCGACAAGTACAAGGCCTACGTCTAGCGTGCCGCTGGCGTCCTGCTTACGTGGACGCGCCGCGTGCAGCGGCCGGCCACTGCGCACGGTCGCCGCCTCGATTCAGGCCCGGTCCTCGGCTTGCATCACGCGCTGCATCCACGCGCGGTTCAGACTCGAGCGCGGCTTCAAGGCAAGACGCTCGTTCAGCAGCGACCGGGCGAGACGGGTGCGTCCCGACTTCTCCGCCGCTGAAGCCAGCGTCTGGGCCAGCAGGTCTCGCTGTGCATGCGAGCCTCCAGCGCGCGCCGCGATCGCCTTGACGGGAGCCAGCAGTTCCACGGCTTTGGCGTAGTGACCGTCCGCATAGGCAATCAGCGCTTTCGCGACCGGCAGGCCGACCGTGCGCGTCATCATGCCGTTGTCCGTCGGCTGCAGGGCGGACCGTTCCATGACCGCGAGCAGTCGCTGCACCATGTCGCTGCGGCCGGCGCCGGCGAAGGCCATCATGGCGTGCGTGTCGTTGAACGAATACCAGGCATCGTCGATTCGTGGCTCCCAGGCCTCGGCCATGCGCTGCCATCGATTGCCCACGTCGACTCCATGCAGCTTGAGTCGCCACAGCAGTGAGCTGGCATCCAGCATGTCGAGGATCACGGTCGAATCGCTGCCGCGGATCCTCGTATCGTAGAGATCGAGCACGTCGGCCCAGCGCTGCTGGTCGAAGTAATAGAGCGCCAGGTGCCACCAATTATGTATGGCGAAGAAGTTCTCGGTAGACCAGTCGTCGGCGCGCGTGGCAAGCCACTCTTGCCCGTCCCGGACATTGTTGGTCATCTCGAACACATGTGCGACAGCGTGTATCGCCCACGCATCCCGGCGGTCGCTCGCGACGGCACGGCGACCGGCTTCCTCGGCGCCGGTGTAGTCTCCCGTCTCCTCGAGTCCGAAGGCGTACATGCCCTGGTAGTACCCCTCGAGCTGCGACCCCTTGTCTATCTCCGCCAGGCGCCGCGCAACACGGTCGCGCAGTTCGCTCGACTGACCGAGGAAGAAGTCCCCCTGGTGCGCCGCCAGCATCGCGAGCGCATCGTTCGGCTGATCGACGAGGATGCTTTCCCAGGCGGCGCAGGCGTCGTTCAGTCGCCCGTCGATCCAGGTTTCCAGCGCATGGAGATGCATTTGTTCACGCTGCGACGCGCCTTTGGCGACGGCTTTGCCCGCCGCGAGACCCGCCCGGGCATCGGGCAGCAGCGATTTCTCCGTGCCCAGCACGCAGAGCAGTCCCTTGAGCACGTGACCCATGACGAGTCCAGGATCAATCCCGGTGGCTCGATCGACCTCGGCAACGGGATCGTTATTGAAGATCATGAGCTTGGCCACGGCGGAGTCGTACTGCCGGACCGCAGCGGCATCACCGGATGTCACCGCGACGCCGAACTGGTCGCGATTTTGCATTGGCTGGTCCCCCCGACTACGCGTCGTAGAGGCGCAACGACACCCCTGTTTCAGGCGCCCCGGGTCGCGCGTCCTGCTGGCTTGTTCGTCAGAGCGTGCAACGTTGGTTAGAGTACGCCCGGTGAGCGGTCGAGGGAAGTGATCCAAGGAGTGCTGCATGCCGATCGACGATGGGAATTTCGATTACGTCGGCTTCTGGGCGCGCGTCGCTGGCGTCGCTGGTCGACACCGTGCTGCTCGGGATGCTCGTCTACCCGCTGCTCACGATGATCTACGGCAGCGAGTACTGGACGGAGTACTTTGCCCCGCTCGTCTCCGTACTCGGCGGCTCGCTGGAGGTCGTCGCGTCGGCGCCCAGCCGCGGTCCGGCGGACTTTGTCGTGTCGTACGTACTGCCAGCGGTTGCGATCATCGCGTTCTGGATCGCACGACAGGCCACGCCTGGCAAGATGTTGATCGGCGCGAAGATCGTCGACGCGCGGACCGGCGGCCCTCTTACGCGCGGGCAGGCGGTCGGCCGCTATCTCGGCTATTACGTCTCGCTGTTCGGCCTGGGGCTCGGGTTCCTCTGGGTCGGCTGGGACCGCCGCAAGCAGGGCTGGCACGACAAGCTGGCGGGTACGGTCGTGGTTCGCAGTCGCCGCGGCGGGTGATCAAGTGATCGAGCACCTGCAATCTCACCTGCTGGGGCTGGTCGATGTAATCACTGCCGCTGGCCGAAATACGCGACGGTCGCAACGCCCGTGGAAAGTGCCAGGCACAGCGGCGAATAGAGCACGGTGTCCATCCTGGCAAATGGTGTCCCTCGAACGCGCTTGAAGAAGCCCACGTACTTCAGGTCTCCCACGGCTCGAGCCAGCAGGCCCAATGCCAGCGCGTAGGACAATCCCGTGAGCAAGGGAGCCGGGAGTGCGAGCGTCAGTATTCCTGACGTGCAGGCGACCAGTAACGCGAACAGCAGCAGCACGATAGCCACCGCGACCGTCGCGCCGGTAGAAGGCACGAAAGTGGGCTTGCCGTCCCGGCTCGGAACCGCCGCACTTTCGCTGGAATGATCGGCGAACGCCATGTGGAAATGCCACATGGCGAGGACGACGAAGATCGTGCACACCAGGACCGCGATGGCTTTGATCAAGAGGGGCCCCCTTCAGCGCCTGTTCGAGTTGATCGCCTTCATCGTCCGGTCACGGAGCAGTGCGTCCACTTCAGCCCGGTGCCCGCGCGCAGTCTCAACGAAGCTCCTTGCGAACAACGAGCTTCAGTCCGGACCACACTTCATTGACCGCGCAGACCTTGACGTCGACGAAGCCCAACGGGAGGGCCAGCTCGCGGATCGTGTCTTCGGTGATGGTCGTCGGAACTTTCGACGACTTCTTGGGCCAGGAAACCCAGAGCGCACAGTCGGACTTGAGATTCCGCCTCAGAGCGACCAGTTGCTTCGCCAGTTGTTCCCTGCGAGTGACAAAGATGTGTGCGATGTCGGTCTTCGGCGTTGCAGCGCGATCGAACACGATGCCGTCTGGAAGCGGCTCGACCAGCGCCGGGTAATCCTGCGGCGGGTCGAGCAGGAAGACGCGACTGAACGGCTTGAAGCCGAGCTTCTTCGCCAGCGGCGTCCCCGAGTACCCCGCGGAGGTCGGCATTTCAATGCACCCCGGCCCCACGCGCCACGTCACGATTGCGATTCATGCCCGACCTCCAGCAGCGCCTCGAGCTTGAGTACCGTGGCCCAGTTGCGCGTGGTGACTGCCCTGCCTGCCTTGCCCAGGATGGCCGCTCCCACCTTGCTCTCCAGCGAGCCGGCCGGGCAACTCAGGTATGCCGCCTCGTCCGTTACGATGAATCGCTCCGGATCCGAGGCGAGCGAGACCAGCGGCTGCAACGACTGCAATGCGGTTTGATCTTTCCCGAACGCCACCAGGAACCGCGAATGCTGGCCTTCGGTTGGAACCATCGGGTTCTTGCCGATGACGGTTGAAAATTCGGCGGCTGATTTCACGATGACAGGCGTAGAGACATCGAATCGCTTCTCCAACTCAGCCGCGATGGCCTGCGCGTGCTTCGAGCTCGAGCGTCGCGCACTCGAAATGACTGCGTTGCCGCTGTTGAGCAATGTCTTGACTCCCGAGTAGCCGAGTTCTTCAAGCATGCGCTTGAATCCGGCCATGGGCACTCGGTTGCCCTTGCCGACATTCACTCCGCGGAGCAGGACTACGAACCGTGACATCCCGGTGCGGATCGGCTCGGGCGAAGGCTCAGGCATCAGCGCGAACTCCGCCACGCCGACGCAAGACTCCACACAGGACCAAAGACGAACCAGAGCACGACGCAGCCGAAAGCCTGCCTGTGCCATGCGAGCAAGGGCCGCGTGGCCGCGCTGTCGCCGACGAACAGAATGAGCGCATCGACCAGGACCACGGTTATGACGCAGGCCACGATGCAACGCAGCCACAGGCTGAATTCGTAACGCACTGCTGGCCACCCGCGGGAAGGGGCCTTTGGCGGAACCGGACCACTGGCGAACCTGTGGGCAAAGTGCGCGTCCGCCCACCTGGTCGCCGTGCCGCCGAAGGCGACGGTGAAGCCCACGTAGGCAGCGGCCAGCCCGTGCGCAAACGTAGCAGGCGATCCACTTCGCAGGTCCAGTGCAGTGAATGCGAGAAGCAGCGCGTCGATCAGCGGCAGGGACAGTAGCAAACCGCGGCTGAGCGGTTCCTTGCGCAAGGCGTAGCGGGCGACCAGGGCCAGCAGCAACACGACCCAGAACGCGACTTCGCAGGCAACGATGAGCGCGTAGAGGAGGTAGGGCTCGGCCGGCATGCGTGTGGCAGTCGCGTTCTAAAGCACACTGCCCAGAACCCTGTAGGCCCTCAGGCCATACAGCGTTTGAAACGTGAGGTACCGACCGCCGATGAGCAGGCGGCACATCATGCGCACCGGGTAAGCCTCTTCACAACGCGAGATCATCTGGTATCTCACCGTGATGTCTTCGCGAAGTACGCTGCCGATTCTTTTAAAAAATCGCGCGCTCTTGTGACGCGACCGAGATCGCGGCGCAACTGCGCCATCTCCTGGTCCCGCGCGATCCCCTGACCGCGAAAGGCCTTCGGCCCCGCGGTTCCCAGTTCCCGCCGCCAGCGCGTCAGCATGTTCGGCTGGATCCCGAGATCCCGCGCCACCTGCGACACACTCCAGAGGCCTTGCCGGCCGCAATGGAAACAAGCGCCGTGAGTCCGTCAAATCGCCAGTCCAACGTCGCCTTCGAGCACCGATGTCTTCAGCTGCGGGCGCTCTCCGCTCTTCCACAGTGCAGCAGTGTGCAATACCCGATACCTGATGGGCCCCCCGTCCGGTCTTTCGCTGCGCGCAATGGGGCGCGGGATGCAGACGAACTCGGTGCGCATCTCATCGGCCGACAATCGGACCTTCGCATAACCGTGTCCTCCAAGATCGACGAACTCGAGGTGCGGAGCCAGATCCGGGTTGGACAGCGACCGTGCGCGCTCGAGGTCGAAGCTCTTTGCATATTCGAGGCACGAACGGACGCCGTGCTTCAGCAGCATGTTGTAGGTCCAGTCCGGCTTCGCGCCGTCCGGCCGGTCCGCGAGGAACAGCGGGCGTAGCGGAGCGTCCTTCGGAAGATTGTGCTCGTAGGCCTCCATGGTGCCGGGGCTGATGAGCGACGCGCCGACGAAGCTCAAGCCGACCGGCTCGAACTTGCCGGGCGGAAGTTCCGCAGCCGCATAGCCGGCCCAGAAGCTGTGGCGGTCGCCCGAGACGATGGCGAAGCCGGTGATCTTCGCGTCGCGCACGAGGTCGTAGATCTCGGCGCGCTCTGCGTAGGCCGTGCCGTAATCGCCGCCGCCCAGGGCTGCGTAACGTGTTCGTGGGCCAGGACTCCTTGGTCAGACCCGGCGGGCAGGTTCTGCGGGTCGGCGCGCGAGTCGAGCGCGCCCTGCGAATTGCCCCAGATCTTCCACGTCGCGGTCGAGCTCCGGAGCTTGTCCTTGAACCATGCCTTCTGCTCCGCCCCGAGGATCGTCTGCGGCGGTGCGTTCCGTTGCGGGTTGGGGACATGCGCGTCGTTGAAGCGGATCTCCGGCGGGGGATTGCCGCCGTTGAAGGCGCGCCCGCCGTCGAGAACCTGCATCACAGACTCGGGAAACATGCCGATGAACTCGTCGCCGCCGAGCTTTCCGAGCGACGGGTCGCTGAAGGGATCCGCGCTCCGATAGCTGTGCTGGTCGGTGATGATCAGGTCCAGGTGCCGGCCGTAGCGCAGCGCCCGGTAGGCCTTGAGGCTGTTGATCGCCGTCAGGTTGTTCGGCTCCATCCCCAGCCCGTTGCTGTCGAACTCCTTGATGGGAACAGTCCTTCACGGCGGGCGGATCGAAGCTGCTCGAGCGACCCGCTCGGCGGCGCGACGCGCGCGGGGAGATATTCGAACCAGGCCTGATTCGCCGCGACCTTGATGCTCTGGCCGGGCTGCTCGAACTTTCCCGCCTTGACGATGCTCTGCCAACCCTGCCACGAGAATTCGTGGTTGTCCCAGATGCAGACGAACGGCCAGCGCGCGCGAGCGTCCTGGAGGTCGGGATCGGCGAGATAGCCCTTGTAGATGGCCCGGTAGCCGTCGACGGTCAGCGGGATGTGGAAGTTGCCGACCTTGTGGCCGTCCGGGATGCGCGCGACCTCATAGATCGTGCGATCGTAGCGTGTCTTCACCTCGTCGGGATACTCGACCACCTCGTAGATGAAATCGCCCAGGTGCAGAACGAAATCGAGCTGTTCGGCGGCGGGAGCGCGTTCATCTTCGTAAATCATCCGGCGATAGGCGTTGAGCTTGCCCTCATTGACGTCCTGACAGCTCACGAAGGCGAAGTTCACCGTGCGGGGATCGTTTGGCAACGGCGCGGTGATCGTGCGGCCGACCCGGCTGCCGTTTCCGTCGGTGTCGGTGAACCGATACCAGTAAGTGCGCGCCGGCTTGAGTCCGCCGATCAGAACGCGCGCGGTCCAGTCCGCGGCGCTCGAGACCGGTGCCTGCGCGTGCGCAATGACTCGGCGGAATGCCTCATCCTCGGCTACCTCGACGGTCAGGAGCTGGCGCGTGCCCTGGGCAAACGGACGCCTCGTCCACAGGATGACGCTGTGCGGATCGGGATCGCCCGAGGCGACCCCTTGGGGATAGAGATCACGCCGCTCATGCCAGTGGACACGCGAACCTCGAGCCGGTCCGACCCATGCGAGCGAAGCACCGATTGCTGCTGCAGCTTTGAGAAAGGATCGGCGGCTAATCTTCATCGTCTCACTCCGTCCGGGCTGCAGTTGGCGTCAACTCAGGATTCAGACGCGAATGCCAGCTAAGGCAAGTACCTTGCCCGAAAGTTGCATTGGCGTGGAACGCTTCGATCAAATGCGACGATCCGGCAATCTGAACGCCGGACGTCGTCGCCGGCCTTCCACTTCGTTCGGCCGATGGCCGGACGGAACCCGCGGAGCCGGTTGATATTTCCAGGTCCGCCTGTTTCCGCTGGAGGGCATTGCTGTCCGAATTCTGAGATGACGCCTAGCGAACCTTCCGACTGTCGCCTAACTACTATTAGGCCGCAGCAATCAGCCGCAACTGTGCGGCAATAATCTCTGGCGTCGAAGCTAACGTTTGCGGCATAAGCCGGCCTTCTCCCCCGGCAACTTGTTGATCGAACGACATCATTCTCCATTCAGGCCGTCAATTATAGGTCGCTGAATGTGGCGGTTCGGCAAGGCGTGGCCTCACGCGTTCACCCCTCCTCGAGGTCGACCGAGCGACCCCGGCGTCCGGTCAGATGCAACATGATCGCCAGCACCGCCATCGCCCACACGATCACCGCGCTCGATGGCAGGTCGGTCACCACCGACGCGGCGAGTCCCACCAGGTAGCTCGCGACAGCCAGCCCGTAGCCGAGCGCGAGCTGCCGTTTGACCGCGTGGCGGTAGGTCCCAACCGCCGGCACGATCAGCGTCGTGAACACCAGGTACACGCCCACCAGCTGCACCGACATCGTCACCATCACCGCGAAGACGACGTAGAAGCCGACGTGGCCCATTCGGTGGCGCCAGCGCGTCCAGACGACCGCGAACAACGCAGTCAGTACCGCGGCGCGCACGAGTTGCTCCGTGGATACCCACAGGATCTGTCCGGCCAGCAGGTCCTTCAGCTCCTCGCCGCCGTGGGGGTTGTTTGCCAGCAGCAGGATCTGCGCAGTGGATGCCAGCACGAACAGGATGCCGATCAGCGCTTCCTGCACCTCGGGACGCTTGCGCTCGGTCCAGGTCATCAGCAGCGCGCCGAGCAGCGCCGCCGTCACCGCGGCAGCCTGCGTCATCCATCCGTGCAGTTCGAGCCCGGCGGAGTGCGACACGATTACGCCGAGCGCAGCCACCTGCGCGATCGCCAGGTCGATGAACACGATGCCGCGCCGCAGTACCTGCTGGCCCAACGGCACGTGCGACAGCGAAACGAGTATTCCGGCGATCAGCGCGGGCCAGAGGAGGCCCAGGTAGGTGGATACGTCGCTCATTTGTTCGCCGCCAGCAGCCGGTTGATCGTGTCGTCGAACAGGCCGAACAGGTCCTTCGCCTCCGGCGTGCCTCCGACCGAGAACGGCAGCAGCACGACCTGAACGTCGATCTTCTGCGACAGCCACTCGACGGCCTTGGGATCGTTGTAGGCGTTGCGCAGGATCATCCTCGGCTTGTCGGCGCCGAGCTTGCCCACCAGCTCGGCGAGGTAGCCGGCACTCGGCGGCACGCCCGGCTTGGGCTCGATGGCCGCGACCTGCTCGAGGCCCAGCCAGCGGCACAGGTAGCGCTGGTCGGAATGGATCACCACGACCTTGACGCCCTTCAGCGGCGCGGCCTCGGCGGCCCAGCGTGCCATCGCCTGCTTCCAGCGCGCCAGGAAGTCCGCGCCACGCGACTGGTAGTAGGCCGCGTTCGTCGGGTCGAGTTCGGCAAGCCGGATCGTGAGCGACCTGGCGACCACCGCGACGTAGCGCGGGTCGAGCTGGATGTGCGGGTTGCCGAGGGGGTGGACGTCGCCCTGCGAGCGATCGACCGAGGTCGGAATGTCCATCAGCCGCACGGTGCTCGTCGCCTCGAAGAAGCCCGGCGCGCCCGGCTGAATCTTCGGGTTGCCGGACTCCTGCAGCAGCACCGGCAGCCAGCCGATTTCGAGGTCGGCGCCGTTCGCGACCACGAGGTCGGCGGTGCGCGCGCGGGCCACGAGACTCGGCTTCGCGTTCACCTGGTGCACGTCCTGCAACGCGCTGGTCGCCGTGTAGACGTCGACCTTGTCGCCGCCGAGTTCGGTCGTCAGCGAGCCCCAGTCGGCGGTCGTGGCGAGTACCCGCAGCGTGGCCTGTGCGGGCGTCGCGGTGAACAGCGCTGCCACCAGGCAGGCGCCAATTACTCTTAAGTTCATGTGGATACTCCTAGAACTTGTGGGCGCCATGGGCACCCATTGCGTAGATGTACTGCAGGAAGAATTGTTCGTCTGTCGGGCCCACCGAGGCGTCGTCCCAGGCGTACTGCGCACGGATGCGCGAGAACTCGCTGGGGTTCCAGTCGAACATGATCGTGGTGCGCGTCGGCGAGCCGGGCATCAGCAGCGAGAAGTCGTCGGCCGGCAGGATTCCCTGCTGCACCAGGCCGATCTTCGTGTTGCCCGAGTCGAGCGAATCGTAGCGGGCACCGAACCGCCAGCGTGGGAGGAACTGGTACACGCCCTGCACGTACCAGCCGGACTGGTCGCTCGAATAGCTGCCGTCGAGGTCGTCGTCGGCGTACAGGTAGGCGAGATGGCCGTCCTCGCGACGCGACATGTATTCGCCCTGCAGCTTCAGGTACTGGCGACGCGGATCGCCGATCGCTGTCCACTTGAACTCCGCGTCTGCGATCCAGGTGGTCGACGATCCCGTGAAAGCGTTGGTCGCGGCGTCGCCCGCAGCGTTCGGGTCCTCGAACTCGCGGTCCTGGGCGTGCAGGTCCACGTACGACAGCCCCGTGCGCCACGCGATCGTCTCGCCGATGTCGCCGCCGAGGTGGCCATAGGCGACGTAGCCGTTCAGTCCGTTGCGCGAGAGGCGCGTGCCCGGATAGTAGTCGCCGTTGCCACTCTCGACGCCCAGCTCGACCAGCATGTCGAGCGGCGCGATCCACTTTAGCTGCGCGCCCTGCACGGCCATCTGGCCGCCGAAGAACGCCTGGTAGACCAGCGGCTGGTCCGTGAAGTCCCAGGCGTGGGCGTGGATGTCGTTCAGGTAACCGAGGCTCGAAAAGAACTGCCCGCCCTTGACCGTGGCGCCGTAGGGCAGCGCGGTCGTGCGGAAGTACGCCTCCTCGACCTCGATTTCGTTTTCACCGGTGATCGCGACGGTGAGGTTACCCATGAAGTACGGGTCGACGCTCGCCGCGATCGTCAGCTCCGACTCCCCGAGATTGAAGCTTCGGTCGCCTGGCCCGATCTCATCGCCGGCGGGTATGAAGCCCTGGATCGCATAGTCATCCGGGTTGTTCGACAGGTCGGAGTAGTTGCCCATCAGGATCAGCGAAATGGCCGGATTGAAGGCCGTGGACTTGCCGGGCCCGGCGGCCGATACGGCGGCCGGCTGACTCACGGCCGTGGCATCGTCCATCGGTTGCCCGGCGGTCGGGCCGGCGGCAGCGACGGCTTCAATCGATTCGTCGATCGACCTGTTCGCGTCTGCGGTCCCGGCGACGCCGCCGGCAGCGGACGACCTCTCTTCAATCGACTGGTCCACAGCCGCGGTTGCGCCCACGTCGGGCTCGGGTTGCAGTTGCTGGATCTGCGCTTCCAGCGACGAGAGCCGCTGGGCGTACTCGGCCTTGAGTTTCGCGAGCTCTGCGCGCAGCGACTCGACCTCGGCATCGGTGGCGGCAGTGGCGATGGATGGCAGTAGCACCGCGGCGCACGTGGCCACGGCTAAGTGGAACGGGACCTTGCCCATGGAGTATCTCCTCGAATGACAGGACGAGCCGGCCACGATGGCCGGCAACGGCTCGGGCTGGACCTGTCAGCGAGGAGGTGCGCGGGCCTGGAAGGCGGCGCGCAGCGGACGAACGGCGGCAGCGCGCCCGAGCGCAATGACGAAACTATCGATGCCGAGAGCGGCGACCGTCAGCGCGGTCGCCGTGCCGCCGTGCGCCGAAGCGAGCGGTGCGAACGACGCGCACTCCAGGCAGAGCTGGGTATGCACGCCCGGGACGTCGGTCCGTTCGCCGCCGAGGCGAAGATGCCGGGCAGCGTGCGAGCCGGCTGCGGCCTGCGCGACCAACAACGCGATCAGCGACAGGATCGCGATCGGTCGCTTGAGCAGATGGGGTAGACCGTGCCGGCGCATCGAGGCGGATGTTAGCTCAATCGGTGCGACGCGCGGCTCCGGGATCGACACCGCAACGCCGCACCGCTTCGTTGCCGGGCGACCGGAGGCGTCGAACGTTGACCAATCGAATTTATGATTGCCACCTGTGTTCTGGCGTTTTGTAACTGCCTGTATATTAATACTATACAGTTGTACGGCTGGCCAAGGCGCCGCTGCGTACCGCTATCGTTCGCGGTATCCGAGCACGACCAGAACACAGCTGCCGTCTGCGATCACGTTGATCCCGGCGTTGTGGCAGGCGGCGACCGACGCGTCGTTCTCGGCGCCGGGCTGCATCCAGACACTCTCGATGCCCTTGCGGATTGCCTGCTGCACCACGCGCTCGGTCACCGCCGGCGGGGTGATCACCGAGATGCTCTTTACGTCGTCGGGCAGGTCGAGAACGCTCGCGACACAGGCCACGCCCTCGACCTCGGACTCGTGCGGGTTCACCGGGATCGCCCGTCGGCCGTTCTGCTGGTAACACCGCAGCACCTTGTTGCCGTACTTGTGGCGGTGCGACGATGCCCCGACGACGCCGAACGCTGGTGAGGCGAGGAAGCCCGCGATGGCATCGGCTGGAGCGGTCTGCATATTGCTGCTCTCGATTTTCGCGACAGACCACATTCTCCACGAATCGATCGCATTCCGGAGTTGCCAGGCATCGGCAGGACTCGTAGACTGTATGGGTATATGGGTGTAAATATATGGGTCGCCGTATGAAAACTACGATTGAACTGAGCGATGCGGTGCTCCTGGCCGCGAAGGACGTGGCGGCTCGCCAGGGCACGACGCTGCGACGCGTGGTGGAGGCCGCCCTCCGCGGCTACCTCGACGAACAAACAGCGCGCGCGAATCATCACTATGCCCTGAGACGGCACGCCTATGGTGGCAACGGACTGCGGACCGAGGCTGCCGAAGCCGGTTGGGAGCGGATCCGCGAACTGTCGTATGAGGGCCGGGGCTCATGATCGCCGTCGACACGAATATCCTGGTCTACGCACACCGCACAGATTCAACGTGGCATGAATCAGCGGACTCGCGTCTTGCCGGGCTCGCCGAGTCGAGGGTCGGGTGGGCCATCCCATGGCCCTGCATTCACGAGTTCCTCGCGATCGTGACCCACCCCCGCATCTTCTCCCCGCCGACACCCGTGGCGGATGCGCTCGAGCAGGTCGAGTGCTGGTTGGAGGCTCCCGGCCTGGTACTGATCAGCGAGTCGCGGGATCACTGGCGCACACTGCGACAGTTGGTCGACACAGGAAAAGTTATCGGCGGCCGTGTGCACGACTCCCGCATCGCCGCTATCTGCCTGCAGCACGGTGTCAGCGAACTCTGGTCCGCCGACAGGGACTTCAGCCGATTTCCTGGGTTGCGCGTAACCAATCCTCTCCCGCTACCGCGGAACTGAGCGCGCTTTCCATCGGACGCGAAAGCAGGAGGGCGACGGTCCTTCGCTATACTTCGCCGCCTCGCAGCGGCACAACCGGACGATCAGTAGATGCCCAAGAAGGCCCCGACGCCACCACGCACTTTCCAGGACCTGCTGCTGACATTGCAGCGCTACTGGGCCGATCGCGGCTGCGTAATACTGCAGCCATACGACATGGAAATGGGCGCTGGCACGTTCCACACGGCCACGTTCCTACGGGCACTCGGCCCGGAGCCGTGGAGCGCGGCCTATGTGCAGCCGTCGCGGCGTCCGACCGACGGTCGCTATGGCGACAACCCTTTCCGCCTGCAGCACTACTACCAGTACCAGGTGGTCATCAAGCCATCGCCGCCGGACATCATCGATCTCTACCTTGGGTCGCTGCGGGCCGTGGGCATCGACCCGCTGGTGCACGACATCCGCCTGGTCGAGGACAACTGGGAGTCGCCGACGCTCGGCGCCTGGGGCCTGGGCTGGGAAATCTGGCTGAATGGCATGGAGGTCACGCAGTTCACCTATTTCCAGCAAGTGGGCGGACTGGATTGCCGGCCGGTGATGGGCGAAATCACCTACGGCCTCGAGCGCCTGGCCATGTACCTGCAGGGCGTCGAGAGCGTGTTCGACCTGGTCTGGACCGACGGGCCGCTGGGCCGGGTCACCTACGGCGACGTGTATCACCAGAACGAAGTCGAGCAGTCGAAGTACAACTTCGAGCACGCTGACGTGGACGAACTCCTTCGCCAGTTCGACGCACATGAAAAAGAGTGCCTGCGACTGCTCGAGCTCAAGCTGTCGCTCCCCGCCTACGAACGCATGTTGAAGAGTTCGCACACCTTCAACCTGCTCGACGCACGCAAGGCGATCTCGGTGACCGAACGCCAGCGCTACATCCTGCGCGTACGCACACTGGCGCGTGGCGTGGCCGAGGCGTACTACGCCAGCCGCGAGGCGCTCGGCTTCCCGATGCTGCGCAGTAATTCGGTGCCTGGCACCGAATTTAAAACGGTGCCAGGCACCGAATTGCCGCCTGTCCCCGCATCAAAGGAGGTCGCCCGATGAGCAAGCGCGACTTCCTGGTGGAGATCGGCACCGAGGAGTTGCCGCCAAAGTCGCTGCTGACGCTTGCGAACGCCTTCGCCGACGGCATCGCCAAGGGCCTTGATGGCGCCGGCCTCGTACACGGGGCCGTCGAGCGCTACGCGACGCCGCGACGACTGGCAGTGCGTGTGCGGCGACTGGTCGAGCAGCAACCCGATCGTGCCATCGAACGGCGCGGCCCGCCGTTGAAGGCCGCGTTCGACGCAGCAGGGTGCACCGACCCAGGCCGCGCTTGCCTTCGCGCGCAGCTGCGGCACCGAGGTCTCGGCACTGGAGAAGCTCGAGACTCCCAAGGGCGTCTGGATGGTGCACCGGGGAACCGAGACCGGCGCGAGCACGGTGAACCTGCTGCCCGGAATCGTGCAAGCCTCGCTCGACGCGCTGCCCATCGCCAGACGCATGCGCTGGGGTGCGGGCGAGGCCGAATTCGTGCGCCCGGTGCACTGGGTGCTGATGATCTTCGGCCGCGACGAGGTGCCTTGCGAGGTGCTGGGCGTGCCCGCCGGTCGGGTGACCTACGGTCACCGCTTCATGGCGCCGAAGGCGATTCGCATCGGCAGCCCCGCGTCTTACGTCGGCGCGCTGCAGAAGCGCGGACGGGTGTTGGCCGACATCGACGCGCGACGCGAGACCATTCGCAGGGGCGTGGCCGCCCTCGCGGCCGGGCTGCACGGCACGGCGGTCATCGAGGATGGCCTGCTCGATGAAGTAACCGCGCTGGTCGAGTGGCCGGTGCCGCTGGCCGGGCGCTTCGATGAGAAGTTCCTGGAGCTTCCGGCTGAAGTCCCGATTGCGACCATGCAGGATCACCAGCGCTACTTTCCGGTGCGCGACGCGAACGGGCGGCTGATGCCATGGTTCGTCACCGTCTCAAACATCGAAAGCTCGGACCCCGCGCAGGTGATCGCCGGCAACGAGCGCGTGGTTCGTCCGCGACTGAGCGACGCGGCCTTCTTCTGGGCCTCGGACCGCAAGCACCGCCTCGACTCGCACCGCGACGCGCTCAAGCGCGTGACCTTCCAGACCCAGCTCGGCTCGCTCCATGACAAGTCGGTTCGAATCCGCGCTCTGGTCACGGACATCGCGGCGGGAATCGGCGGAGACACCGCGCTCGCCGGCCGCGCCGCCGACATCTGCAAGTGCGACCTGCTGACCTCGATGGTCGGCGAGTTCCCGGAACTGCAGGGCCTGATGGGGCGTTACTACGCACAACTCGACGGCGAGGCGACCGAGGTCTGCGAAGCGATGCGCGAGCAGTACCTGCCGCGCTTCGCGGGCGACGAGCTTCCGTCCACCAGGACCGGCATGGCGGTTGCCATCGCCGACAGGCTCGACACCATTGCGGGCATCTTTGCGACCGGCCAGAAACCGACCGGCACGCGCGACCCGTTCGGCCTGCGCCGCGCGGCACTGGGCCTGCTGCGCATTGCGGTCGAGCGCCGGCTCGAGCTGGACCTTCCGCGGCTGATCGGCAACGCGCTGGCCGAGCTGCCATTCACGGCGCCGGAGAACACCGCCGGCGAGGTCTACGAGTACGTGTTCGAGCGCCTGCGGGCCTACTACCTGGACGGGGACGCCGGCCTCGCGATCACGCCAGAAATGTTCGACGCGGTGCTCGCGACCCGTCCGGCCTCGCCGCTGGACTTCGACTCCCGGCTGCGAGCGCTGGAAGAATTCCTGCGCCTGCCCGACGCCCAGAGCCTGGCCGCGGCCAACAAGCGCATCGCCAACATCCTGCGCAAGGCGTCCGGACCGGTCGGGGACACCATCGACGAGAACCTGCTTCGCGACCCCGCCGAGCAGATCCTCGGCGAACAACTGGTTGCGATAGCGCGTATGGTCGAGCCCAAGTTCGAGGCGCGGAACTATACCGAGGCACTGAAGGACCTCGCCGTATTGCGTGGGGCCGTGGACGAGTTCTTTGATTCGGTGATGGTGATGGCCGACGATCCGGCGCTGCGTGCCAACAGGCTCGCCCTGCTCGGGCGGCTGCGGTCGCTGTTCATGCGTGCCGCGGATCTTTCGAGGCTGCCCGGTTAGGACGCGAGACATGCAGGCATTCAGGTCGCTGGTCTACACGACCCTGTTCTTCCTGGTCACCGCGTTCTTCGGTGTCGTGGTGCTCATCTCGGCCCTGCTGCCACTCAGCATCGAGCAGCGCTATGTGATCCCGCGCACGTGGGGCTTGTTCCTGACCTGGCTCGCCGGGGTCGTGTGCGGCCTCAAGTACGTGGTTGAGGGCCAGGAGAATCTCCCGGCGCAGCCCTTCATCTCGCTGTGGAAACACTCCTCGTCCTGGGACACGCTTGCGCAGATGTTCGTCGTGCCGCCGGCAGCGTGGAGCCTGAAGCGCGAAGTCATCTGGATCCCGATCGTCGGCTGGGCGGTGCGCACCTTCAACCCGATCGCCATCGATCGCAGCGCCGGACATTCCGCCGTGAACCAGGTGATCAACCAGGGACGTGAGCGCCTCGCGTCCGGCATGGGCATCGTCGTATACCCGGAAGGCACTCGCGTGTTGCCGGGGGAGACCCGCAAGTACGGGATCAGCGGGGCGCTGCTCGCGACCAAGACCGGCGCGCCGGTCGTACCCATCGCGCACAACTCCGGCTACTTCTGGAAGCGCCGCGCATGGATGAAGTACCCGGGGACGATCCGCGTCGTGATCGGTCCGCCGATCGATCCGAGCCGGCCTGGACGCACGCGAGATCAATGCCCGTGCGCAGCAGTGGATCGAGGCCAAGATCGCGGAGATCGTCGCCCAGCCTGGTGGCAAGCCGGGCTGAATAATTGGTTGGTAAGAAAACGCCGACAATAGGTCGGCGTTAAATATATCTTGACAATCAAGCAGCGCTGGTCACGCCGGCGCCGCCTGTCGATGCCTCAATTTCCCTGCGGCCGATCCTCGGTCACCGCCTGCATGACGCGATCGAGATTGAAGCTGCCGGGCTTCTGGCGTGGCGGAAATTCCTGGAAGCTCTGCAGCCATTGCGCAACGTACGCCGCCGCGGGCGCAATGGCGAACATTCGCTCCGCGTACCATCGCTGGTACCCCATCGCGTTCTCTTCTTCCGCCCGCTCGAACGGATCCATGAGCAGGTTGGTCAGCATCGGCGCGCGCAGTTCCTCGAAAGGATGCTGCCAGACCCGGAGACCCAACTCATTCTGCTTCAGGAAGGTGATCTTCCAGGCATCGTAGCGCAGTGCCGCGACGCTGCCGTCGTCGGTCCAGTAGATGAACTCGTGTCGTGGCCAGGGTGCCTCGCCCTTCAGCGCCGGCAGCAGGTTGTAGCCGTCGAGGTGGACTTTGTATGTCATGTCGCCGACCTTGAGGCCCTTGAGAAGGTCTTCCTTTACGGTCGTGTCTCCGGTCGCCGCGAGCAGTGTCGTCAGCATGTCCTCGTGGGCGCCCACGTTATTGACCACGGTGCCCGGCTTGATGACACCCGGCCAGCGAATCAGCGTCGGCACGCGATAGCCGCCTTCCCAGTTGGTGTTCTTCTCGCCGCGGAACGGCGTCGTGCCGCCGTCCGGCCAGGTGAACGTCTCGGCTCCGTTGTCGCTCGAATACATCACGATCGTGTTGTCATCGATCCCGAGCTCCTTGAGCTTGGCGAGGAGCTGTCCAACCATGGCATCGTGCTCGACCATGCCGTCGGCATAGATGCCGAGCCCGGTCTTGCCCTCGGACGAGGGCTTCAGGTGCGTGAAGATGTGCATGCGGGTGGAGTTCCACCAGATGAAGAACGGCTTGTCGGCCTTCTTCGCCTCGGCCATGAACTCCAGCGTCCGCTGGGTGATCTCTTCGTCCACCGTTTCCATGCGCTTCTTCGTCAGCGGACCGGTGTCGGTGATGCGCCCGTCGTCATAGCTGTGAATGACTCCGCGCGGCGCGAACTTCTTGCGGAGTTCAGGGTTCTTGAAATAGTCCGGGTTCTCCGGCTCCTCTTCGGCGTTCAGGTGGTAGAGGTTGCCGAAGAATTCGTTGAAACCGTGATTCGTCGGCAGCATCTCGTCGCGATCGCCGAGGTGGTTCTTGCCGAACTGCCCGGTCATGTAGCCCTGCGCCCTCAACAGCGTGGCAATGGTCGGATCTTCCTTCTTCATGCCCTCGGGCGCGCCCGGCAGCCCGACCTTGGTGAGGCCGGTGCGGATCGGCGACTGCCCGGTGATGAAGGCCGCGCGTCCCGCGGTGCAGCTCTGCTGGCCGTACCAGTCGGTGAACACCGCGCCTTCCCTCGCAATGCTGTCGATGTTCGGCGTCTTGTAGCCCATCATGCCCATGTTGTAGGCGCCGACGTTGAAGACGCCGATGTCGTCGCCCCAGATGACCAGGATGTTCGGCTTGCGGGCCTGGGCCTGCGCAACGCTCCCAATGCTCACCAGCGCGGCAAGAAGCGCGGTGCCCAGCACACGAATGGGCTGCAGAGTCATGATTCTCCCCTTCGACTATTCGGCCGTTGACTGCAACGACGGGCGGCTGGTTGACAGCGCCCGCAGTCCGCGCAGAGTGCACATGGCCAGACCATGCGTCCAATGCATGTTTTGCATAGTTGGTATATGTTGTCTGCATGGCCTTCGAACTGAAGCAGCTGCGCCATGTCGTCGCGCTCGCGGAGCACGGCAGTTTCGTCCGCGCAGCGGCCGCCCTGCACATCAGCCAGCCGGCCCTGTCCCGCAGCATCCAGGGCCTGGAGGCACGGTTCGGCAGCGAGTTGTTCCTGCGATCGAGCGGCGGCGCCGTACCCAGCGACCTCGGGCGGCTGTACGTGGAGCGCGCTCGGGACCTGCTGCGCATGGCCGATGAACTCGACCGCGAGGCGGTCAGCCACGGCAACCTGCGGACCGGACGGGTCGCGGTGGGCGGCGGCCCCTATCCCGCCGAAGCGGTGCTGGCACGCGCGGCTGCGCGATTCGCCCAGCAGTATCCGGGGGTCAGTGTGCAGGTGCATTCACGGCACTGGGACGAACTCGCGCGCCAGCTGCACAGCCGCGAACTCGACTTCTTCGTCGCCGAGACCAGCACGCTGCATCGCGAACCGGAATTCGACATCGCGCCGATGCCGGCAGCGCACCCGGTCTATTTCGTTGCACGTGCCGGACACCCGCTTGCTGGACGCCGGACGACGACCGTGGAAGAGATCCTCGCGTGGCCAATCGTGGGTCCGAGTCGCATTGCGCCGCGGGTCCTCGATCCGATGCTGGCGGCGCATCGCAGGGTTGCCACTCGACTTGGAGCGGCCAACCCGTTCCCGGCGATCGAGTGCAACTCAATCGCCCCGGCAAGGCGAATCGTTCTGGAATCAGACGCCATCACCGCATCGATCCCGTCCAGCGTCGCGACCGAGCTCGAAAGCGGGCTGCTGGTATTGCTGGGCCGGGAACCCTGGATGCAACTGCAATACGGGATCGTCAGCCTGAAGGGCCGGCCGCAGACACAGGTCGCCGAGAAATTTCTCCAATTGGTGCTCGAAGCCGAGCGCATCGTGGTACGGGAAGACGCGCGGCTGGTCGCCCGGTTTGCACCGGACGGCCGTGCGCGAGCCGGGCGCCGCAACAAGGGGCAATCCGCGACGACCAGCTCGCTACAATCCGACCCGCCTCCGCCAGCACCGCGTCGTCCCCGGCGCGGGCCGAACATGCCTGGCTGAAACCTTGCCTGGCGCGCTCAGGACAGCACGAACACCCTGACCAGGATGTCGCCGATGCCCACCAGCGCGGCGCCGGCGATCAGTCCCGCACAGATCGGGTCGCGGGATTCGACCCAGATCGAATGCGAGCGCGTTCCGGGCTTTGCTTGCAGGCGACGTTCCGCAACCCAGAAGAACGCGGCACCGCAGAACATCATCAACGAAGAGTCCGGTGGCAGGACCACGCCGAGGCCAATCGCCAGTGGTGACAAGGGGAAGCGGCCCTGGGTGCGGATCTTCAGCACTTCCATCACCAGTGCCGCGAACCCGCCGATCACGATCGACCAGGTAATCGACGTCGTGAGCAGCGTGCCCGCCTGTGGGCCGCCAAAGATCGCCGTGACGAGGTCGGACACGCCCTTCCACTGCAGCGCCGCAGGAAACGCGAATTTCTCGCTGACCATCGTCTCGGCCACGCTCCTGCCGGCCGTCGGATCGAACCGGTCGAGACCGAACAGCACGAAAAACAACGGCGTGGCGGCAAGTGCGCCCGCCACGATGCCGATGACGTGCCCGATCGCCTGCTGGCGCGGCTTTGCACCGAGCATGTAGCCCGGCTTGATGTCCATCAGCAGGTTCGACGCATTGCTCGCCACTTCCGACGACATGACCGCCGTCATCAGGTTGGGCGCAGGAGTGCGCGGATCCAACGCACCGAACGTGAACTGCGGAATCTTCGACAACGAGCCGGACGGCGTGATGCTGGTGAGCGCCGTGCTGCTGGCCGCGATCAACGCCAGCACCAGGATCATCGGGATCGCGAGCGCGCCGATCACCCAGTCGACGCCGAACCAGGCGTGCAGCATCCAGACACCGAACGCACCGATCACCGGCACGCCGATCCACGAGACCATCAGCGGCAGCTCGATATTGCCGAGCACGTCCTCGCGCGCGAGCCTCGCCCTTGCGCCGACGCAGGCCCCGGAATGCCTCGACGAACACGTCCGGCCGGGCAAACAACGCGACCAGCGACGCGACGACCATCATCGTGATGCCGTACCAGAGCGCCCAGCTGTTCAGGATGTGCGTGCGGCCGAAGAGCGCCGTGCCGGCCTCGATCGTGCCCGAGCGTGGCTGGATTTCACCGATCGAGATCATTGCGGGCGCCAGCACCGCGAAATTGAACAGCGCACCGAGCAGCAGGCTCGACGCCACGCGGATACCCATCAGGCCGCCGGCGCCGATCATCGCGAAGTCGACCGCCGGTGTCAGTGCGAGCTGCCGGATGTCGACTCCCGCGATCTTCGGCAACGGCGCGTAGCCGCGCTCGACGAGCCAGTAGTACCAGCCGTCGAGCTTCATGGGCAGGTGCCAGGACGAGCTGAATCCCAGCCACCGCTCCTGGATCAGCTTCATGTAGCTCTCGCCGGCCAGGAAGCTGGTCAGGCCGGCAACCGTGGCGGCGGCGGTCAGAGCCTTCGCCTGCAGCATGCCCTGCGCGGCGGCGGCGCTGTGGTACAGCGCATCGAGCACCACGCCGCAGGCGCGGCCCTCGGGAAACGGGTGCTGCTCGTCGTTGATGAAACGACGTTTCATCGGGAACGCGACCAGCACGCCAAGAATCGACAGCACGATCGTGAATACGACGATCTGCCACATCGGCAGCACCCGGTTGGTCGCCCACATGTAGGCGGCGAGCCCGGAGGTGAGTGGCATGGTCATGTAGCCGGCCGCCGTCGCGATCGACTGCACGCAGTTGTTCTCGAGGATGGTCATGTCGCGCGCGCCAAGCCTCACGAAGGCCCGGTACAGCGCGAACGTGAGGATCACCGACGTGAGCCCGACGCCCAGCGTCCAGCCGGTCTTGGCGCCGACGTAGAGGTTGGTTGCGCTCAGCAACCCGCCGAGCATGAACCCGGTCAGCGCGGAACGCAGCGTGAGCTGCGCCATGTCGCCGCGATAGACGCTGGCGAGCCACCAGCGGTCCTTCTGCTCGCGGGTCCAGGTGCGGATCTGTTCCGGGGAGAGCTGCAGCAGGGCCATGGGCACTTCGCGTCAAGCGGGAATGGCCGTCAAGACTACCGTGCTGGCCGGTCTTCGGCCTACCGAGCCCTGGTTAGAGCGTAGCCCCCTCCATTTGCCCGACCAATCAAGAGCGGATGACTGGTTTGGTAATGCCTGGACCCCCCAGGATGAACGCCGCAGGTCGCTTGTCGAGCGGCTGCAGCGTGGGCGCGGGCACGAGGGCTCGAAATACACCTGGCAGGGGCGGTTAATTGTCGCGAATCCGGTCCGTCCTCACGTCCTCTTGCAGCAACTGCTCCCTATTGCAGACGTTGTACGGTGAAAAACGACCCTGAGCCGACCGTCGGGCATGCGAGAAGCAGACACTCAAAGTGCCGGTCTCCGGACCACGAGCGGGTGATGGGAATCGAACCCACGTGACTTGCCAGCACATCGGCCAAGACAGTTCGACGAGGTGAGAACACCTCTCGATCCCGATCAAGCGCTACACGTGCCATCCGGGCAGACGGAGGAGATCGCCTCACGCGGCTTGCCGGCAGTCGGTCTGGCGCGCATGGCGCTGACGATGCCGGCCGCCAGCGTCAGTGTCGCCGCGATCCCGAGCCCGATCCGAGGCGCCGACTCGACGTTCGTCACCGTGAAGAGCAAGGTCATGATGATCGCGCCAGCCGTCTGACCCAGCAGCCGCGCGGTGCCCTGCATGCCTCCCGCAGCGGCACTCCGCTCGCGCGGCGCCGCGAGGAACATGTTGCGGTTGTTGGGTACCTGAAAGAGTCCGAAACCGAGGCCGCACAGCGACGTCAACATCGCGAGTTGCGAAAGGTGTCCCTCCAATGGCCACAGCGCGGTGACAGCGAGCCCGACAGAGAGCACCGCGCCGCCCGCGGCACACAGCCATGCAGTTGATACGCGGTTCGCGAGGCGCCCCGCCAACGGGCCCGCGATCGCCACCGTCAGCGGCCATGGCGTCATGTAGAGCCCGGTCATCCACGCGCTCTGCCCGAGCCCGTGCTGCAGGTAGAAAGGCAGCGCCACCAGGCCAGCGGCAACGCCCGAAAAACACAGGACCGAGGCGACGACTGAGCTCCGAAAAGAGTCGGCACGGAGCAGCTCGAGCGGGATCAGCGGCGCGTCCTTCGCTCTCTCCCGCCGAACCAGCGCCGCCACAGCGAGGATTGCCGCGAGGATCAAGGAGATCGCAAGCGCCGGCCTGGCGGGCAGCAGTTCCGCGCCGACGACCAGCGCCGCAAATGCACCGGCATTGAGCAACACGCTGTACAGGTCCGGTCGTCGTGCATTGCCCTCGACCTGGGGCAGCGCTCGACTGGCGATCAGCACGACCATACCCAGCGGCAGGTTGACCGCGAACAACCACGGCCAGCTCGCGCTGGACAGGATCGCCGCCCCGATCGTCGGACCGGCCGCAGACGACAAAGCGACCGCCAGCGCGTTCCAGCCGATCGCAGCGCCCAGCTGCTGAGGTTGCACGACGAAGCGCAGCAATGCGACCCCGAGTGCCATCACAGCGGCACCGCCGATTCCTTGGATGAAGCGCGCCGCCACGAGCCACGGCAGCGACGGCGACAGTGCGCAGAGCCCGGACGCCGCCGTGAAAAGCGCGACACCCGTCGTGAAGACTCGTCGATAGCCGAAGGTCTCCCCGAGCGCGGCGCTGGGTAGCAGGGCCATGACCAGAGCTGTCTGGTAAGCGGTGATGACCCAGACCGACATCGCCGGTGTCACGTGCAACGTTGCCGCGATGGTGGGAAGCGCCACGTTGGCGATCGCCGCATCGAGCACCACGAGCACCATTGCCGCCAGCACGGAGGCGATCGCGAGCGGCTTGCTCATGGCGATGCCACGGTCCACGCGCCGTCCCGCTCGATGTAGCGCGTGACCCGGCGTTCCACTTTGTCCTCCTGCTTCAAGTCCCGCTCGGTGAAGCGGAACAGGAGCGCCGAGCCCGACACGCACCGAGTGTCGTGGATGTCGCCAGGCAAATAGACCTGGACCTGGCCGGGGCGGACCAGCGTGGAATCCCGTTGCACGAGCGTCACGCTGCCGTCGGGATTTTCGATCCGGGCGTAGGTTCGCATCTCGATCTCACCGCGCTGCATCGCGTAAATGACCCAGCCCCGACCGTGATCGTGGGGCGGCCGATACAGCCCGGCGTGTTCCGTGTGCGCCAGCAGCACGAACCCGTGCTCGGGGTCCCGGTGCAGTTCCCGGTTGGCAGGCTCTTCCCGGTGCAGCGCCGACAGCCATTCCTCAGCAGGGGACGCCTTCAGGAGGTCCGTCAGGTGCCGGCGGCCGGCCGAGACGACTTCCGTGCTCAGGGGCCCCCAGTCAGATCGGATTCGCGAGATCGTCGCTTCAAGGGTATTGGCAGTCATGTTCCATCCTCCGGTTCGGCCCGGGCGACCCGCCCAGGCTCTGGATCAGACGGTAGCCGCTGGACTGGCATGGCGGAAGACGCAGCATTTGCAATTAATCAGTGCATTCAACGCCACCTCTCGTGCGCACTGTGCTACGTTCTCGCCATGCCCGGGCCGGACCTGAATCTGCTGGTCACCCTTGATGTGCTGCTGACTGAAGGCAGCGTCGCGCGCGCCGCCCGTCGATTGCGGCTAAGCCCCTCGGCCATGAGCCGGGCACTCGCGCGACTGCGCGAGACAACGGGCGATCCCTTGCTGGTCAGGGCCGGCCGTGGCCTCGTTCCAACCCCTCGCGCGCTTGAACTGCGCGAACGGGTCAGCCAACTCGTACAGGACTCAAGGGCCGTTCTGAGTCCCACCGAGAAGCTCGATCTCGCGCAGCTTGAGCGGACCTTCACGCTGCGTACCAGCGACGGCTTCGTGGAGAACTTCGGGCCCGGTCTCGTCGCTCGCGTCGCCGAGGATGCCCCATGCGTGCGGCTGCGATTCGTGCAGAAGGTGGACAAGGACCGGGAGCCACTGCGCGGCGGTGCCGTCGATCTCGAAACAGGCGTCATCGACGAGACAACCGGTCCCGAAGTGCGTACTCGAGCGCTGTTCCGTGACCGTTACATCGGCGTCGTGTGCATGGGGCACGCGCTCAGTCGAGGCAAGATCACGCCGGTCCGCTATGCCTCCGGCAAGCACATCCTCGTCTCGCGGCAGGGCCTCGCTCCCGGCCCGATGGATGACGCCTTGACGCCGCTTGGGCTGGAGAGGCGGATCGTCACCATCGTGGGAGGATTCGCCGCCGCACTGGTTCTGGCCCGGGCCTCGGACCTGGTCGCCACCGTACCCGAACGTCACACCGGCAATCTGCGTACAGGCATGCACAGCTTTCGACTGCCCGTCGCCGTGCCCAGCTTCACGATATCGATGCTCTGGCACCCGCGGATGGACGCCGACATTGCACATCGCTGGCTGCGCGCTTGCGTCCACGAGGTATGCCAGCGGCACCTGGGCGATCACGCGCTGATTGGGAGGGCCTCCAAGGAATGAGTTGACGTTGCCTGCCGCCGGTGCTCCCCGCGGGAAGGGCCCAGAGAATCGCCAATGGCGCAACCGGTGCGCCGGGCCCGTCCGCTGGTTCAAGCAAGGGCGACCGCTGTATTGTCTGGATCATGGGTCGATAGGGTGGGGGAACTGCAATGCCGACCGCTGGTCAAGGCCGCATTCTGTTCTGGGAAGGTGCCAGCATGTGGGTGCTGTCCGCCGGCCCCGGGCTGGGCGAGGAAGGCTATCGGGGCACGTTCCACTCCCATCACGCGGTGCAGATTTCAATTGCGCTGGACGGTTGGTTCCGGCTCGAGACGGCGGACCACTGGGTGGATGCTGCCGTGGCGGCCGTGGCCCCGGACGTGCGTCACGCGATCCGCGCGAACGGTACGGTCGCGTACCTGTACGTGGAGCCCGAGAGTCGCGCCGGGCGGGCCGTGATTGGCCGCGTGTTCGGCTCGCAACGCCTGGCGCAGGTCGACCGAGATCTGCTCGGAGATCTGCCGCAGCAATTGACGGCCGGGTTTCGCGATCCGGCGACCACCCACTCCAGGCTCATCGACATCGGCCGCGCGCTCGTTTCCAGGGTCGCCGGCGCCATGGAAGCCGATACTCCGGACGCGCGCGTCAGCAAGGTGATCGCCTGGGCGGCCTCGAATCTGGCCACGCCTGTCCGTCTCGCAGACGCCGCCGCCGTCGCTGGACTGTCACCGGACCGCCTGCGCCATGTCTTTGTCCGGCATACCGGCCTGCCATTCCGAACGTACGTCCTGTGGTTGCGGCTGCTCAAGGCCACGGAGGCCTTTGCACGCGGCGAGTCGCTCACGCACGCGGCCCATGCGGCCGGGTTTGCCGATTCTGCGCACCTGAGCCGGACCTTCCGTCGAACGTTTGGAATTGCGGCTGCGGAGTTGCGAATCAATTAGCCGCTTTGTTCAAGTCACCGTCGCATGCGACGGTTAGATTGCGCCTGCCCGCTGAAGGGGAACAAGAAGGTCGGCAGCGATGATCCATCTATGCAAGTGCAATCCGTGCCGATGCAACGACGACGGCACCCGGCGCCGCGACGCGTCGAGCGTAGCGAGCGATGAAGCGGTGGACGCAGGCTCGCACCGCCCTTATTCATTGGAGATGGCCGGGCCCCGGTTCGGACACGCCTGTCATGGCAAGGCAGAGGTATTGGAACCACCGCTCGGAGCCCACCTAATCACTCCGAGGCCGGGCTATACGCACCATGGTATCTATGTGGGCGACGGCACGGTGCTCCACTACGCCGGTCTGTCGCGATCCTTTCGCCGGGGCCCCATCGAACAGGTGCCTCTCGTCGAGTTTGCGAATGGCCGGCCGGTGCAGATCGAGTGTCGCAACGAGCCGGGGCTCGAAGCGCGCGAGATCGTGGCGCGCGCACGGTCGCGCCTAGGCGAGAGCCGTTATCGCCTGCTGAGCAACAACTGTGAGCACTATTCTGAGTGGTCCCGATTTGGAGTGAGCCGCAGCAAGCAGGTGGAACGCTGGCTCGGGCTTCCGCTCGCGGCGGCGCGCAGCCTGATTCAGGCGTTTCGGTCTGCCCCGATCGAAAAAGTCACCCAATAGCGGGATCCGGGAGAAGACCGTTGGCCTATGCCATTGGAGTCGTGCTGGCGCTGGCCGTCGCGTTGTTTGCCATGCAGACCGGGCTGGATCGCGATCGCGCGTTCTACCCGACGGTAATGATCGTCATCGCGTCGTACTATGTGTTGTTCGCCGCGATGGGTGGCTCGGGGCGCGTTTTGCTCCTCGAGTCGATCGTGATGGCAGGCTTCGTGACCGCAGCCATCGTCGGTTTCAAGAAAAGCGAGTGGGTCATCGTTGCCGCGTTGGCCGGGCACGGCGTCTTCGATGCCATACGCGGCAATGCGATCGAAAATCCCGGAGTGCCGGTCTGGTGGCCCGCTTTCTGCCTGGCCTTTGATGTCATCGCCGCCGCGTGCCTCGCTTGGATCATCGTTCGCCGCGGCGACATCTCCGGGCCCACGCCATCCGAATGAACCAGGCTCACCATCGACGCCACGTGCCGGCTGATGCGTTTGCGGGAAGCCAATCCCGACCACTACCGCATCATGTGGCGGTCATCGGGGCTGCGGGTGGGCTCGGCCAGGGAATACTGGGCGTGTGCCGAGCCGCAGGAACGAGTTTCACTGCCGTCGTCCGTTCCCGGCCGGAACGCATCACCGACGTGCCGGGCGGATCTCGCGTCGTCGTCGTGGAGTCTCTGGGAGATCGCTCCGCCCTGATGGAGGCATTCGCCGGCGCCGATGCCGTTCTCACCGCGCTCGGAGTGACGGCCACGACCCATGAGCCGTCCGCATTGCTCTCGGCGAACACGGCTGCGGTCGAGGAATCCATGTTGGCAGCGGGCGTCGATCGCATCGTCATGATCAACACGTTGCTCGCTTCACTGCCCGGGCAACCTGCAAGCCGGATCATGCGCTTCTTCATGTGGATGCCCGGGACGATGGGCCGCGGAGCTCGTGAACAGCAGGCGGTCGTGGATGCGCTCGGTCACGGGACGTTCTCCTCGCTTCGCTGGACGCTCGTCCGCGGCGGCCTGAACGCTCGCGGCAAGAACGAGCGTCCCGTGGCCTCGGCGAACTGGAACGGCGCTCTCAACTCCTGGTCGCCCGTCTCGTACGAGGCCATGGGCCGATGGATCCTCGAGGAGGCAGCAGCCAATGAGTTCGTCCGCGCAGCGCCACTGGTGTCACGGCGTCGCGCGTGAACGTTGCCGACGAGGAGTCGAACAACGGCAGGCGGAGGGATCAGAGACACATGTTGGGGCGTCATGCATCGTGGCGCGAAATGGCCGAGCGGTCGGACACGGCCTGGATTATTGGCGGCCTACGCTTCCCAGAAATTCCCTGCGTACTTCTTTTTGGGATAGGGATTGGCGCGCGTGAATTCAGCGTCGGGCAGCCGTAACTCGATGGAATTGGGGCCCGCGTGTGATGGGCGTGCTAGCCGCACGACACACTCCGATGAGCCTTCGCCGCGCTACTTGGCTCCGACTCGCGAGCAACGGCCGGCAATCCGCGTTCTCGGTTGTGTCCCGCCGGAACATTTCGATTGGCCGACTCCAAACCTTGCAATTGGACGCTACAACGCCTTACGATTGGCCGATGTCCGGGCAAGACCTCATTCCACGCTACGCCGCTCCTCGCCTGAAGGAGGCGCTGGCTGACTCGCCGGTCGTCCTGATCCACGGCCCCCGGCAATGCGGCAAGACGACGCTCGCGCGCGCAGTGGGCGAAAGGCTTGGCCATGCATACCTGACTTTTGACGATGACGTGGTTCGCGCCGCCGCGGAAGCGGATCCGGCCGGCTTTGTGCTGGACCTTCCAGAACGCGTGATTCTCGATGAGGTCCAGCGGGTTCCGGCGCTTTTCACCGCCATCAAGGCGAACGTGGATCGACGCAGGACTGCCGGCCGCTTTCTGCTCACCGGGTCGGCCAACGTGCTGCTGGTCCCCACACTGGCCGACTCACTCGCGGGCCGCATGGAGGTCCTGCGGCTTCATCCACTGTCCCAGGGTGAGTTGGCGAGGCAGTCCCCGGACTTCCTCGACCGGCTGTTCTCCTCAAACTTCAAGATAAGGCATGCGGAACGACTCGGCCCCGAACTGGCAACGCGCATCGTTGCCGGCGGCTACCCGGCTGCCTTGCAGCGAACGCCTGGCCGTCGCCGCAGCACCTGGTATCGCGACTATCTGGACGCCTTGGTCCAACGCGATGTGCGCGACCTGGCACGCATCGCGTCGCTCGACGCCCTGCCGAGACTCCTCGCACTCGTCGCCGGCCAGACGGCACGACTGCTCAACGTCACGGATCTCGCCGCTCCATTTCAGCTGAGCCGGCCCACGATCCGCGACTACGTCACGCTGCTCGAACGTGTCTTCCTCGTCGACGAACTGGCGCCTTGGCACAACAACCGGCTGAGCCGTCTGATCAAGACGCCGAAGGTGCACGTCGGAGATACCGGGCTCGCCGCGGCGCTGCTCGGTATAGACGCGGCCGGTCTCGCGGCGGATCGCACTCTGCTCGGCCAACTGCTCGAGACGTTCGTGTTCCAGGAGTTGCGTCGGCAGGCCACCGCGCGGGATGAGCCGACGACCTTCTGTCATTTCCGGGACAAGGACGGTGTCGAAGTGGATATCGTCATCGAGAGAGGCAACGGCGCTGTCGCAGGAGTCGAGGTCAAGGCCTCTGCATCGGTGACGGCCGCTGATTTCCGCGGGCTACGCAAACTCAAGGAAGCGTCCGGCCGGAAGTTTGCCGGCGGTGTAGTGCTATACGACGGCGAGACGAGCGCCGGCTTCGGCGAAGGCCTCCACGCGGTGCCGGTTCGCACACTCTGGGAGCGGCCCTGATACAGGAGGCCAGTTGGAGCGGGTGATGGGAATCGAACCCACGCAAGTTGTTTGGGACACGAACAAGGAATGGCCGCTTACGGGAATCGGTCGTGGGTCCTTGAAGGACCGCTCCTGGCCGACTCTGCGCCTACTCGGATGTCCGCTTGCCCTCGACGACGTGCCAAAAGACGCGCAACTTTCACCGGCAACCGATACCACGGGTTGACCATCCTGGTGTTTCGTTGCACGGCTGATTCTCCGCGTCTCTCGGGAGTAACGCCGCTCTGGCCAGTCAGGGCGACCGTGGTGGGCTAAAACCGCCTTTCCGGTGAGAAGGTTCCACGGTACATGACCCCCCTGCTGTCCGCCGTCTAGACGTCGATGTTGGTCGCGTACAGCGCGTTGCGCTCGATGAACTCCCGGCGCGGCTCGACCTGGTCGCCCATCAGCGTCGAGAAGATGTCGTCGGCGCCGAGCGCATCCTCGATCCGCACCTGGACGAGACGCCTGGTTACCGGATTGATCGTGGTGTCCCAGAGCTGCTCGGGGTTCATCTCGCCGAGGCCCTTGTAGCGCTGGATGGTCTGGCCCTTACGCGCCTGCTCCAGCATCCACATCATCGCCTCGCGGAAGTTCGACACTTCGTGCGTCGCCTCGCCCTTGCGGACGTACGCGCCCGCTTCGAACAGGCCCGACAGTGTGCGGGAGATTTCAGCGATGCGGCGATATTCGATCGAGCTGAAGAACTCGCGATGCAGGTGCTTTTCCACCGTCACGCTGTGCTCGGTGCGACTCACCAGCAGGTGCGGCGGCGTTCCGGTCTGCAGCGTCACCGTGTAACGCCTGCCTGCTGGCTGCCCGGCATTCAAGGCAGGTTCGAGTTGCGAGCCCCATGCCGCGAGCTTGCCCGCGTCCTCGCGATCGCTGGTGGTCAGCTCAGGCAACTGCAGCATTGTTTCCAGCAGGTGCATGTCATGGCGCCGTGGTGAACGGCGCGCGGCTTCCTGGAATTCCATGTAGCGACGGGCGAGCGTATCGAGCGCGCTCGACGGCATCGCCTCGGCGCCGGCCGTCACGTGCAGCGCGGCGTCGTCGAGTGCTGTGCGCAGCAGCATCTGGTTCAGCTCGGCATCGTCCTTGACGTAGTTTTCGGACTTGCCCTTCTTCACCTTGTAGAGCGGCGGCTGTGCGATGTAGATGTGGCCGCGCTCGAGCAGCAGCGGGAGCTGCCGGTAGAAGAAAGTCAGCAGCAGCGTGCGGATGTGCGAGCCGTCGACGTCCGCGTCGGTCATGATGATGATGCGGTGATAGCGCAGCTTGGCGATGTCGAAGTCGTCCTTGCCGATCCCGCAGCCGAGCGCAGTGATCAGCGTGCCGACTTCGGCCGAAGACAGCATCTTGTCGAAGCGCGCGCGCTCGACGTTCAGGATCTTTCCCTTGAGAGGCAGGATCGCCTGGGTGCGCCGATCGCGGCCCTGCTTTGCGGAGCCGCCTGCCGAATCTCCCTCGACGATGAAGAGTTCCGACAGCGCTGGATCCTTCTCCTGGCAGTCCGCAAGTTTTCCGGGGAGGCCCGCGATGTCGAGCGCGCCCTTGCGGCGCGTGAGTTCACGAGCCTTGCGGGCGGCTTCACGAGCGCGAGCCGCATCGATGATCTTGTTGACGATCCCCTTGGCCTGCGACGGGTTCTCGAGCAGGAATTCTCCGAGTTTCTCGGCGACCAGCGATTCCACCACGCCCTTGACCTCGGACGAGACCAGCTTGTCCTTGGTCTGCGACGAGAACTTTGGATCGCTGAGCTTCACCGACAAGCACGGCTGTCAGCCCCTCGCGCGAATCGTCGCCGGTCGTTGCGGTGCGGTCCTTTTTGCCCGCCAGTTCGCGCTCGATGTAGTCGTTCAGCGTCCTGGTCAGCGCGGCGCGGAAACCGGCCAGGTGCGTACCACCGTCTTTCTGCGGGATATTGTTCGTGTAGCAGGACATCGTCTCTGCGTACGAATCGTTCCATTGGACCGCCATTTCGACGACGATGCCGTCACGTTCGCCGCGGAACCAGATAATATTCTCGTGGATAGCGGTACGGCTACGATTCAGGTAGCGAACGAATTCGCGGATTCCGCCTTCGTGGTGGAAGCTCTCGCGGCGCTCATCGCGCTCGTCGATCAACTCGATGCGGACCCCGGAATTCAGGAATGACAACTCCCGCAAGCGCTTCTGCAGGATCTCGAACTTGAAATCTATGTTGCTGAAGATCGTGTCGCTGGGCTTGAAGCGTATGGTCGTGCCGCGCTTGTCGCTGTTTCCGGTGACCACCAGCGGCGAAACAGGCTCGCCCAGCCGGTACTCCTGGCCGTGCTCCTTGCCGTCGCGGTAGATCGTGAGTTGCAGGGTCTCAGACAGCGCATTGACGACCGAGACGCCGACGCCGTGCAGGCCGCCCGAAACCTTGTACGAAGAATCGTCAAACTTGCCTCCGGAATGCAGCACCGTCAGGATGACTTCGGCCGCGGAACGACCCTCCTCCTCGTGGATATCCACAGGAATTCCACGGCCATTGTCGGTGACGGTGACGGACTGATCCTCGTGGATCGTAACCGTGACATCCGTGCAATAGCCGGCCAGGGACTCGTCGATCGCGTTGTCGACGACCTCGAAGACCATGTGGTGCAGGCCGGTCCCATCATCGGTGTCACCGATGTACATTCCCGGCCGTTTACGGACCGCGTCGAGGCCCTTTAAGACCTTGATTTTACTGGAGTCGTAGACGTCGGTGCCACTCATGGGAAACCTGGCTGACAAAGATTACGGATTATATCAGACCACTCACGACACCACGTTCCACGTGGAACCTTCGGCCCCCTGGCAGGCTCCGTAGAACGGGATTGGACGGGTCGAGCGACGTGATGAAGAGCTGGGCTGGCAGCTTCAAGACCTCCCGCAGGAGGCGTTCAAGGTGTGATGTGTCGAGCTCCGCAGCCGGATCATCCACAAGCAGGGTTGCGACGCCCGAGCCCAGGCTGGTGTCGTGCTCGAGTTGTCCGAGCAGCATCGCGGAGGCCAGCAGTTTCTGCTGGCCTCGGGATACCCGGTCGCGGGCGGTCTCGCCAGAAATCTTGACCGACAGATCCGCGCGGTGCGGCCCGGCGTGGGTCAAGCCGCGTTCCCGGTCTCTCGCAAATGAATGCTCCAGTGCCTGTGCCAGGCTGCGGTCAGCCGACCAGCCCTGGTGAAGACCGATTTCGACGTCTGCGCCCAGGAGCCGCCGGCCGACCTCGCGCACGCTGTTTTGGAGACCGGCGACGTAGCGCTGACGATGTCGAACGACCTCGTCGCCCGCTTCGACCAACTCCGAGTCCCAGGCATGAATCAGGGCGGGCGCCTGACCAGCCTTGAGCGCTGCGTTACGCTGTCGAAGGGCACGCTGGTACCGGCGCCAGTGGTCCACGAAACCTGGTTCCACGTGGAACACTCCCCAATCCAGGTACCGCCGCCGCTCCTGAGGTCCGCCATCCACCAGGCGGTGAACCTCGGGATCGATGGCCTGCACCGGAAGGCGGGTGGCCAACTCCGCCAAACCCGTGACGGGACGGCCAGCGTATCGCGCCTCGATGCCGTCCGCTCCCAGCCTCATGCCCAGCGGCTGCGAGACGCCGTTCTGCAACGTCCGGGCGATGAGGCTGAATTGACCTGCCCCCGTCCGGATCAGCGCCTCATTGCGGGTCGACCGGAACGAGCGCCCGCGGCCCAGAAAGAAGATAGCCTCGAGCAAGCTCGTCTTGCCGGAGGCGTTTTCGCCGGTGATCAGGTTGCAGCGGCCGTCGAACTCCAGCTCCGCCCGCTCAACGCACCGGAAATCCTCGATCGCGAGCCTTTCCAGGCTCATCTAGCAGCGGCCATGGCATCGCCGCCGCGTTTACAGGCGCATCGGCATGACGACGAAGCGTGCGCCGGCATCAGCATTCGACTGGATCAGGCAGCTGCTGTTCCCGTCGGTCAGGCCGATTTCGACCTCGGCTCCATCGATGGCTGCCAGCGCATCGAGCAGGTAATTGACGTTGAAGCCGATGTCGAGCTCCGGGCCGTCATAGACGACCTCGAGCTGCTCTTCCGCTTCCTCCTGCTCCGGGTTGTGCGACTGGATGACCAGCGCTGCCGGTTTTACGGCGAAACGGATACCCCGGTACTTCTCGTTCGAAAGGATCGCGGCGCGTTGCAGCGCCTGGCGAAGTTCTTCGCGTCCGGCGACGACGGCGAAGCCGGGTTTGCTGGGAATTACCCTGCTGTACTCCGGAAAACGTCCGTCAATCAGCTTTGAAGTGAAGCGAATGTCGCCGATCTGGACGCGAACATGATTGCTTCCGATGCCAACTTCGAGAATCTGGTCTTCATTACCCAGAATGCGCTGCAATTCCAGCACGCCCTTGCGAGGAACGATGACCTGCTGCCCCGATTTTGCGCCCTCGGACAGCTCGACTTCGCACAAAGCAAGACGATGGCCATCAGTCGCAACAGATCGCAGCGCTTTTGCCGATGTTTCCAACAACATCCCGTTCAGGTAGTACCGAACGTCCTGTTGGGCCATCGAGAAATGCGTCTTCTCCAGCAGCCGCTTGAAGTCCTTCTGGGGAAGCTTGAGCGTCTGCTGCGCGTCGATCTCGTCGACCGTTGGAAACTCGGACGCCGGCAGTGTCGACAGCGTGAACCGGCTCTTCCGGGCGCGGACCAGCATCCGTTCGCCTTCCAGCGTGAGCGTTATTTCGACCCCGTCCGGCAGCGCGCGGCAGATGTCGAGCAGCTTGCGGCCAGGAACAGTTACGTCGCCCGCTCGCTGGACGTCGACCTCGGAACTGGCCACCAGTTCGACTTCCAGGTCCGTCGCCGTCACCGACAGGCGGCCACCCTTCGCCGACAACAGGACATTGGCGAGAATCGGCATGGTCTGCCGACGCTCCACCACGCCTATCACCGATTGCAGGGGTCCGAGGATCGCTTCGCGCTTGGCAATGATCTTCATCTTGGTATGTCCGGAAATATTATCTGTATTCTTAGAAATATCTATTACTACTGTTATTAGGGCGACCGCAAGCCGTGCATAACAGCTTTTTCCTCAATAAAGCCCGCGGCTTGCGTCAAGCGTAAGCCTGCGTGCAACGAGCCGTGAGCCTGTCCGCAGCCTGTGGATGAAATGTGGGCTTCTTTCGATGCATGCGTTGTCCACAGGATAGACACATCAACCCGTCAGGGTTCTCAACAGGTTCTGGTAATCCTCGTTCATGCGAGTCTGCGACGTACGCAGTTCCTTGATGACGCGGCAAGCGTGCAGCACGGTCGTGTGGTCGCGACCACCGAAAGCGTCGCCGATCTCCGGAAGGCTGTGGTTGGTCAGTTCCTTCGAGAGTGCCATGGCGACCTGCCTCGGGCGCGTGATGGAACGACTCCGCCGCTTCGAGAGCAGGTCGGCAACACGGATCTTGAAGTATTCCGCGACCGTCTTCTGGATGTTCTCGATGGTGACCAACCGCTCCTGGAGCGCGAGCAGGTCTTTCAGCGCTTCCTTCGCGAAATCCAGCGTAATCGGCCGGCCGGTGAACTGCGAGTTCGCGATGACGCGACGCAGCGCACCCTCGAGTTCGCGCACGTTCGAGCGAATTCGCTTTGCGACGAAAAACGCTACTTCCTCCGGCAATTCAACCGATGCCGCCGAGGCCTTGCTCATCAGGATCGCGACACAGGTTTCGAGCTCAGGCGGCTCGATCGCGACAGTGAGGCCCCAGCCGAAACGGGACTTGAGCCGCTCTTCCAGGCCCGTGACTTCCTTCGGGTAGCGGTCGCAGGTGAGGATCACCTGCTGCTGGCCCTCGAGCAGTGCGTTGAACGTGTGGAAGAACTCTTCCTGCGAGCGTTCCTTGCCCGCGAAGAACTGGATGTCGTCGATCAGCAGCGCGTCGAGCGAGCGATACGCCGTCTTGAACTCGTTGATGGTGTTGTGCTGGAGCGCGCGGACCATGTCGCCAACGAACCGCTCGGAATGCACGTAGGAAATGCGCGCGTCCTTGTTGCGTGTGCGTATCAGGTTACCGACCGCGTGCATCAGGTGGGTCTTGCCGAGGCCGACGCCACCGTAAATGAAAAGCGGGTTGTAGGCGCGTCCGGGATTTTCGGCCACCTGTATCGCCGCTGCACGGGCGAGCTGGTTGCTCTTGCCCTCGACGAAGTTGCTGAACGTGAAGTCTGGATTCAGCCGCCCACCGATCTGGGGCGGCGCCACCGCGCGCTTCTGGCGCAATTCCGGCGCCCTGGCCTGCACGGCATCGTCGGCCTCGGCGCGGCGTGACCCGACCTCGACCACGACCTCGGGGGCCGGCGCTGGCACCAGTTCGTCCACCAACTCCAGGATTCTCTGGGCGCAATTCTGGTTGACCCAGTCGACCACGTACCGGTTCGGCGCCAGCAGCCGCAGGCAGCCGCCGTCGTCCACCGCCTGCAGCGGGCGGATCCAGGTGTTGAAGTGCTGGGCCGGGAGTTCCTCTTCGAGGCGGCGCAGGCATTGGTTCCAAAGAGTCGCTTCCACGACCGGCAGCCCCAGGAGTGTCCGCAAAACAGCAGGTAGACGGGAAAGGGGCCGGAGTGTACCCCGCCGCGGCACCTGTGGATATCTTTGGTCGGAGGCCCCGGCCGGTGCTCGGCCGGCCGGGTCGCCACCCGTTCTGAAGGGGCGGGGCAGGCCCTGGCGCGTCCCGGTGGAAGTTGACGCTTGGGGCTTCCCTGCGTATGCTTTCCGGCTCTTTTATCGGACCAGAGCATGTCGTTGTTTCTGGTCCAGTTTCCGGCAGACACGGAGCCGCCATGAAGCGCACATTTCAACCGAGCAACCTCCACCGCAACAGGACCCACGGTTTCCGTGCGCGCATGGCCACCAAGAGCGGACGCCTCGTGCTGGCTCGTCGCCGCGCCAAGGGCCGCAAGCGTCTGTCGGTCTGACCACCGGGCCAGAATTTCCCGGATCGCCTCCCGCAGCCTTCAGCCTGCCGCGGGAGCACCGCCTGACCGACAAGCCGCAGTTCGATGCCGTGCACCGCGCCGGCGTCCGCGCCTCGGATCCATTATTCATGGTGATTGCACGGCCCAACGGCCTTGAACACCCGCGCCTCGGTCTCGCCGTCGGCATCAAGGCGGCTGGCAATGCCGTGAACCGCAACCGCATCAAGCGCCTGGTACGGGAGTCGTTTCGCGGCCGGCAACGCGACCTGCCCGCGGTGGACCTCGTCGTGAATGCGCGCCCCGCGGCCGGCAAGGCGCCGAACGCCGAGATTGCCGAGAGTATCGCCGTGCTCTGGAACAGGATCGCCCAGCGATGCGCAAGATCCTGATCGGCCTCATCCAGCTCTACCGGTGGTTCCTGAGCCCGCTGCTTGGCTCGAACTGCCGTTTTTACCCGTCCTGTTCCTGCTACGCGCAGGAGTCGCTGCAGCGTCACGGCGCGCTGCAGGGCACGTGGCTCGCGATTCGTCGCATCGGCCGATGTCATCCCTGGCACCCGGGCGGCTACGACCCCGTTCCCGATTCACTGCCGCCAATATTCAAGCGACCTTCTCATGGATAACCCACGCCTTTACCTGTGGATCGGCCTCGCCCTGCTCGCCTGGATGAACGTCATCCAGTGGAACCGCGACTACGGCAGCGTGGCGAGCACCGCCGCCCGCCGCGTCCGCGACGGCCGCACGGCAGCGCCTGCCGGTGGCACCGCCGCCGGGCCAGCTGCCCGCGCTCCCGACCGACACCGGCACGCCTGCGGCGACAGCCGCCGCCGCTCCAGCCGCGCTGCCGGCGTCCGCGGGCGATGCGGACCAGCCCACCGTTCGCGTCGTGACCGACGTGCTCGACATGGACGTGAGCCTGCAGGGCGGCACGCTGGTGCGCGCAGACCTGCTGCAGTATCCGCAAGCCAAGACGAAGGACAGTCCGCCGGTACGGCTGCTGACAACGGCTGAAGGCGGATATGAAGTCGCGAGAAGCGGACTGCGGGCCACCGGCGGCGGCGGCGAACCGACCCACCTGGCGACGTTTTGCCGGCGTCCTGCCCAGGAATTCAGGCTCGCACCTGGCGCAGAAGAACTCCGCGTGCCGCTGACCTGGAGCGACGGCCAGGGGATCGTGGTCACCAAGACCTACACGTTCAAGCGCGGCAGCTACGAAATCGGACTCACCTACGACGTGACCAACGGCTCGCCGGCCGAATGGAAGGCCGCCTCGTACGTGCAGTTCGTCCGGCACATGTACACGCAGAAGCGCTCGATGTTCGACGTCGAGAGCTACGCGTATCGTGGACCGGCCATCTACAACGGCCAGAAATTCAGCAAGCTCGACGTCAACGACGAGGAAGACGCGCAGTTCTCCGCAGGCGTTCGCCGGCGGCTGGATGGCGGAGATGCAGCATCACTTCGTGACTGCTGCCGTGCCGCCGGTGGCGGAGACGTTCGATTACACGCTTGGCACTCGAGGGCACGCATTCCGTGCTCGGATTCCGCGGACCGCTGAAGAGCGTTCCAGCCGGCACGACTGCGCAATTCAGCGACAAGCTCTGGGTCGGGCCGAAGCTGCAGGAGCAGCTGAAGGCCGTGGGCCCGCGCCTCGAGCTGACGGCGGACTACGGCAAGCTGACGATCATCTCGCAGCCGCTGTTCTGGGTGCTCTCGAAGGTGCACGGCTTCGTCGGCAACTGGGGCTGGTCGATCATCATCGTGACCATCCTGCTCAAGCTGCTGTTCTACAAGCTGACCGAGACCAGCGGCCGCTCGATGGCGAAGATGCGCACCATCTGCGCCGCGCATCAAGAGCATCCAGGAGCGCTACAAGGACGACCGCGAGCAGCTCGCCAAGCAGATGATGGAGCTCTACAAGCGCGAGAAGATCAATCCGGTCGCCGGCTGCCTGCCGATCGTGGTGCAGATCCCGGTGTTCCTCGCGTTCTACTGGGTGCTGCTCGAGAGCGTCGAGATGCGCCAGGCGCCGTTCATGCTGTGGATCCAGGACCTGTCGGCGAAGGATCCCTACTTCATCCTGCCTGCGATCATGGGCGCGGCGATGTACGGGCAGTTCAAGCTGAACCCGGCGCCGCCCGATCCGATGCAGGCCAAGGTGTTCGCCTTCATGCCGCTCGTCATGACGGTGATGATGGCGTGGTTCCCTGCGGGCCTGGTGCTGTACTGGATCACCAACACCGCGCTGTCGATCGCGCAGCAGTGGAACATCAACCGCCGCGTGGTGGCGGGGGCGAAGACTGCCCTGCCGGCCACGAACAGATAGCCGGGTCTGCGGAGCATACCCGTCCGCAGGATCCATGACACTGCACGCCAGGGTCAGACGATCGCTGCGATTGCCACGCCACCGGGCCGGGGCGGCATCGGCGATCGTCCGCGTCTCCGGTCCGGCCTGCGCGGCAATTGCCGACAGCGCTGCTGGGCGAAACTCCCCGGCCACGAGCGCCCATCCCTGTGCCATCCGTCGACGCGCAGGCGAGCGCGGATCGACCAGGGCCTCGCGCTGTACTTTCCCGCACCGCATTCGCTGCACCGGCGAGGACGTGCTCGAACTCCAGGGCCACGGCGGTCCGGTGGTGCTCGACGTCCTGCTTGCGGCGCGTGCTCGAACTCGGCGCCCGACAGGCGCGGGCCCGGCGAATTCACCGCAGCGTGCCTTCCTCAACGACAAGATCGACCTGGCCCAGGCCGAGGCGGTCGCCGACCTGATCGACAGCGGATCCGCGCAGGCCGCGCGCGCGGCGCTGCGCTCCTGCAGGGCGAGTTCTCCGCGCAGGTGCACGAACTCGTCGAGGCCATGCTCGACTGCGGATGTGGGTCGAGGCCGCGATCGACTTCCCCGAAGAGGAAATCGACTTCCTGGCCGACCGCGCGCTCGGCGAACGTATGGATGGCATCCGCGGAGCGCTTCGCGGAGCTCGTCCGAAAGCTGCGCGACCAGGGCGCGCTGTCTGCGCGACGGGATGACGCTGGTGATTGCGGGCCGGCCGAACGCCGGCAAGTCGAGCCTGCTCAACCGACTGGCCGGCTACGACGCGGCGATCGTCACCGCCGACGCCGGGCACGACCCGCGACGTGCTGCGCGAACGCATCGACATCGACGGTATGCCGCTGCACATCCTGGACACCGCCGGCCTGCGCGACTCGCCGGACGAGATCGAGGCCGAGGGTATCCGGCGCGCGCAGCGCGAAATCGCCCGGGCCGATCGGGTGCTCTACATCGTCGACGCGTCGGACCAGCAGGCGATGTCCGGGCTCGATGCGGACCTCGCCGCGCTGCCCACGCTGGCGCCGTGCACGGTCGTATTGAACAAGATCGATCGAATGTCGGCCGAGCCGGGAAATGAGTCTCCAGGCCCGGCCGGCCAGATCCGGATCCGGCTCAGCGCGGCGACGGGCGCGGGACTCGGGCTGCTCCGCGAGCACCTTAAAGACTGCGTCGGCTTCCATCCGACGGAGAGTGGGGCGCTTTCGGCCCGCACCCGGCACCTCGATGCCTTGAGGCGGGCGAGGGCGCATGTCGAAGAGGCACGCCGGCTGCTTGACGAGCGCAGGGCCGGCGAACTCGTCGCCCAGGAACTCACCGATGCCCAGCGCGACCTTGGCGAGATCACCGGCGAGGTGAGCAGCGACGACCTGCTGGGGCGGATCTTCGGCAGCTTCTGCATCGGAAAGTAGCGGGCGCCCGAGTACCGGTGGTCAACGATCGTTCGCGTCGACGAACTCCGCGAGCGTCCGCTTGAACTTCTGCATCGCCTCCGGCTGCACGTACATCATGTGCCCGGCGTCGTAGTACTGGATGCTCAGGTTGCGCTTCACGTCCGGGGCAACGTCGAGGTGGTCGACCACGTATTCGACCGTGCGATACGGGCAGGCCAGGTCGAAATAGCCCTGCTGCACCAGCACCTTCATCCTGGGATTCATCGTCATCGCGTGCGCGAGGTCCACCGCGGTATTCGGGTAGGCAACCTTGAAGTCGATGTCGGGCTGCAGGTGACGCTCGTCCCAGTCTTTCCACAGGCCGCCCGACAGCACGTACTCGCGATCCGACTCGACCTTCAGGTCACCACGGTAGTAGGCGTTGAAGGTTGCGACGATCGCCGGGGCAATCGCCGTGTCGTACGGGTCGTATTTCATTGTCTCGTACAGGCGACTGATGTCGCCGCCGCTGTAGCGGGAGTCGACCCGACCCACCACGACTCCCTGCCTGCGCAGCAGTTCCTGCAGGAAATGGCCTTCGTCCATCCGCAGGTTGGCGTCGTCCCAGTACGAAGCGCTGACGCCGGTGTAGCGCTCCAGCCCGGCCAGCACCGCCTGGCGTTCGGCAGGTGTCGCGCGGGAGCCCTTGAAGAGCACCGGTGCGTACACGTCTTCGGCGAAAGCCTCGACTTCGCGCAGGAACGGCTGCAGGTCCGCCGGCCTGTTGGCGATCGCGTTGTGGTACCAGGCTGTCGCCGCATAGGTCGGCAGGAAATTGACGTACGGTTCGTCGAGGCGGAGTCCCGCCCAGCCAGATGCCATGTCCAGGTACGGTGACACGAGCACGAGGCCATTGAGCGTCACGTTGTGCGCCTCGAGCAACTTGTAGGCGACGCCGCCGGAGCGCATGCCGCCGTAACTTTCGCCCAGCAGGAACTTCGGTGACGCCCAGCGCCTGTAGTCGCCGAGGTAGCGAACGATGAAGCTCGACACCGAGTCGATGTCCTGGTCGACGCCCCAGAAGTCCTTCGTTTCTCCCTTGCCGACCACCCGCGAGAAGCCGGTGCCGACCGGGTCGATCATCACCAGGTCCGCTCGGTCCAGGATGCTGAATTCGTTGTCGACGGTGCGGAAGGGGCCGCGCGTGTTCGACTTGACGTCCTCGAGCACGGTGCGCTTCGGGCCAAGGATGCCCATGTGCAGCCAGGCCGACGCTGAGCCGGGTCCTCCGTTGTAGGCGAACATGATCGGGCGGGTCGCGGGGTCGGCGCCGTCGAGCGTGTAGGCCGTGAACCCGAAGAGCGCGATCGGCTCGTCCTTGTCGTTCTTCATCAGCATCGTGCCAGCCGTTGCTGTATAGCGAATGGACTGGCCGCCGACCCGCGCCTGGTGCTTGGTCACCCAGACCTTGCCTTCGGGCGCAGGCGCCTCATCGGCCTTTGCCTTGTCCGATGCCGCGGATGCCGACGGCGAGGATTGCGCCGCGTCGTCGGCCGGGCATACGGCCGGGACAGCGAGCAGCATGGCCAGCAGGCCGCTGGCGCAGATTGCGGTTCTCATGACAGGTGATCCTCCCCGGACAATCGGCCGAGTATAGGCCGCCGTCCCGCTGGAGTGGGGCAGGAGCCCCGGTGACGCAGACCAATGGACTCGCCAGCCTGCGGCCAGTACGCTCACTCGTCTCCGTGGTCAATCCGCCCTGGAATCAACCTTTGGCGACAGTCATATGAAGCAGCTTTCCGGCGCCGACTCGATGTTCCTGCAGTTCGAGCACGGCAACAATTTCATGCACGTCGCGTCGCTCGCGATCTACGACCCGGCCACCGCGCCGGGCGGCGGTGTCCGTTTCAAGGACGTGCTGAAATTCTTCACCTCCCGGCTCGAGCAGTTCCCGCAGTTTCGACGCCGGCTGGTGACGGTGCCGTTGTCGCTGGACCGCCCGTACTGGATCGAGGACCCGGGCTTCGACGTGGAATTCCACGTGCGGCACATCGCGCTGCCGTACCC
>CAWFXR010000010.1:0-317790 GCA_963819835.1 uncultured Gammaproteobacteria bacterium | reverse complement strand
ATCTTCAGGAGGCCGGGCGACTTCGCGTAATAGGCGCCATCATGCTGGAGTACTTCTCGCCGAGCGTGCGATGGATGATCGCGTTGATCACCGCGTCGCACGCGAGGTGCTCGGCCGGCGTCAGCGGGCGAAGCGCTCGTCGTGTGCCGGAGCAGCACGTGCAGGAACTCGTGGCAGACGACAGCGCCTTGACGTGCGCATCGGTGCGACAGTGCTCGCGGACGAAGTCGAGGTTCACGAGTAGCCGTGGCCGCGGCGTCGCAGGTCACCGCGAGCGTCGGCACCGCGGTCGTGAACTCGACCGACAGGATCTTGAGCACGGCGCGGATGGCGAGCGGGTTCTCCTCGATCAACTCCCGGTAGATGCTGCGGAAGTCGCCGCTCGCGTCATACGTAGAACCCCCGCCGTCGTACAGCTCGAGTCGCCGCGTCAGGCTCGCGCGAGTCCACAGCACGGGGCGCGCGGGTCGTAGGATACGATGTGCACAGTCCGAGCAGCGAGCGCCTGGCGGAGGACGCCTCGTCCGTGACGCCCGACCCACGCGCCTCAGCGGCGTCGGGGCACACCGGGTCCGAGCCCGCAGATGCAGCCGGCAGCCGGCGAAGCGCTCGCCGCGCGAGCGTCTCCCGTCGTCGAGGCCGACCCGCAGCGACTCGCAGCACGGCACACCAGCGGGTCTGCGGTCCCGAAATCGAGGCCGACGCGCACACCCGCGGGCAGCGAATCCGGCCCGTCGTCGTCGCCGAGCACGCGTCGCAGAGACACGCTCGGCTGCGGCGGCGGGACATCGGGCCGCCGCTGTTGGCCCACTGCTCCCGCTCGCGCTGCTTCGCCACCGCGACCGAATCCACTGTTCGTAGGCGAGCACGGCCGCACCCCAACATGCGAGGCCGGCCTTGCGGAACACCTTCACGCAGCGGTGGAACTCCTGCTCGAGCGCGGCGCGGCGACGGGAGCGCGATGCCGCGCACCACGCAGAAGTAGAAGAGCTGCTGCGCCCGCTCGAGGCGGGTGGCCCCGAGCGGACTAGCACCGGCCGAGGCTCGCGATCACCGGGTGGCTGGTGCCTTTCTCGACAGCCGCTCCTGCCAGCGGAGCTCGCCGTCGACGTCGAGCAGCGGCACCGCAAGCCGCGAGGTCGTTCACGCCCTCGGCGCCGATCGGCAGACGGCCGTGCCACCGCCGCGGGATAGGCGGCCAGCGCAAACGCGGCGGCGCGCTCCGGGAGACTCGTTGGCGAGCAGCTGCTGCATCGCCAGCGAGCCCGGTGTCGGGGTCCGGGCACTCTGTCGAGCAGCAGCGAGAGCTTGCGCGGCGGCCGCTCGGCGAGGAACGCGTGGATCCACGCACCCTCCCTTCGCGCGAGGCGTCCCACGCCAGTCGGTGCGCGGCCGCGACCACCGCAGATCGACGGCGTTGGCCCCAGGCGCGTGCGGCAGGCTGCACTCGAGCACGCTCGAACGTTGCCGTCGAGGCGCGGCCCGCGACGATCGTCGCGGCCAGCAGGCTGCGCGTGAGCAGCCGCGCGCGGCGCGGCGAGAGGCGGACGCCGGCCCCGTTCAGCGCGGTCATCACCGTGGTCACGTAGGACGTGGACCGCCGGGGGCAGGCGTTCGCCTGCTCGGTAAAGAGCTCACGCCAGCGGCCAACCGCATCGCACAGCGCATCGTTGCGCGGCGTAACGACACCTTCACCCGACGGCGCCACGACGCCGGCGGCTGCGCGTTGGTGAGGTCCTCCCAGTCGCGACGCGGTCACGACGAGCGCGAAGCGGTCGGCGAGCGCCGGGTCGAGCGGCTCGGAGCCCGAGTAGTCCTCGCTGCCGCCCTGGTCGGTCGAGCACGGGTTCATCGCCGCCCAGCGATAGCGCAGCCGGGTCAGCGGGAGGCCCTGGATCCGACGCTCGTGCACCAGCGAGAAGAGCCGGTTCTGGTGCTCGGGCTTGCAGCGCGATGATCTCGTCGATGAGCACCGACTCCGCGCCCCACACGGTGGCCGGCGTCTCGAGGAAACGCACGGTCGAGTTCGCCTCGTCCGGGTAGGGAAAGCCGACCAGGTCGTCGAACGAGATCAGGCTCGCGTTGTAGTGGCGGTGCTCGAGGCCGAGCGCCTCGGAGAGCGTGTTGAGCAGGAAGGTCTTGCCGGTGCCGCTGCGCCCGACGAGAAGCAGCGGATCTTCCGTGACGAGGGCCGCGAGGATCAGCGGTCTCGTGGCGATCGAAGCCGTAGACGCCGAGGTCGGCGAGCTTCCGCGCGCCGCACGATACACATGTGTCGCTCCTTCGTTGCCCTGGATCGGGCCGCATCCGCCGAAATGGCGATCCACCTTGCCGAGCTGGCAGGTTGGCCGGAGCACGTGCTCCGTTCTTGATGCTGGGGTGATTGTACGCGGGGGCCAGGCTCAGGGGGTGAGCCTGGCTCAAAGCAAAGCTTGCAGTCCCTTCCGATCCAGCAGGTTGAGCAGCTTCACCGACGGGCCGCTCGGCCGCTTCTCACCGATCTCCCACTGCCGGACGGTGGACAAGCTCGTGTTGAGCACCGCAGCGAGGACGGCCTGGCTCACACGGTACCGGTCCCGCAGTTCGCGAATGCTCTTGCTCGAGTACGCCGGCATCGGATCGAGGCAGAGCGCCTCGTACTGCCGCATCCGCCGCTTGTCGATGAATCCAGCGGCATGCAGGTCGAGCGCCGCCTCATGCACCGCGTCCATGATTCGACTGCCCTTGCGCGGCCTTGGGCTCAGCCGATGATTTCTTCGAGCGCACCGCTTTTCGTTTGGGCATCGATCTGTCTCTCGTTCAAGGCAAGCAGGTCGTGGGCCAGTTCCCGCAATGCATCCAGTTCGCTGGAACTGATGTTGGCTCGCTGGGTCTTCAAGAAACCGAACACGAAGAACCATCTGTCGCCCCTGTTGGTCGCCAACACGACCCGGGCCCCGCCGCTCTTTCCGCGGCCTGGGACTCTGACGCGCTTCTTCAGTACACCGCCGCCCAGATCGCCATCGATGAGGCCATGTTCGATTTCCTGGACTGCCGTCAACAATGCTGTGTCGGTAAGGCCAGCCCTGGGCGCCCAGCGATGGAAGAATCGCGTCTTGAGGATTCTTCGTCGACGCATACTATATCACTTAGTGTACCAGTCTCAAAACCGCTGGACCGGGAGCCAAGCGTGGCGCTTCCGGCAGTGCAGTTCGAACCGCATTTGTCGGCACTTCTGCGACGAATGGCGTCGGGCCCGGCTAGACTTCCGACCAGTTACCGACCCCGGAGCCGCGTTGAGTCCGCATTGCCCCTTCTGCCAGCTGCCCGCCGAGCGCGTCATACAGCAGGGCGAATTTGCGTTCGTCATCCGCGACGGCTTCCCGATCTCGCCCGGCCACACGCTGATCGTTCCCAAGCGGCACATCGCGTCGTTCTTCGAGGTCACCGACGCGGAACGCGCCGAATTGCTATCCCTGCTGGCTTCGGCCCGTGACGATCTCGATCGCCAGTTCCATCCTGCCGGCTACAACATCGGCATCAACGACGGTGCCGCTGCCGGCCAGACGGTGCCGCACCTGCATATCCACCTGATCCCTCGCTACGACGGCGACCGGGAGGACCCACGAGGCGGAATCCGTTGGGTATTGCCCGACAAGGCCGCGTACTGGGCCAAGGACTGACCGTGGGCAAGGTCAGGGACTCCGGGACACCCCCGCCGTACCTGCCGGCCCGGACCTCGCGCCCGTCGCCCGAAGACCAGGTTCGGTTCATCGCAAACATCGAGCGCATCCTGTCGGAGGGCTCGTTCGTCGCGACGTACAAGTACGCCCTGTTGGTCGCGCTCGTGGAACTGGCGATCGAACGAGGCGACGATTCCAATCGCGAGTTGGAGTTGCCGATCCATGAAATCGCCGGCAAGTTCGCGGAACTGTACTGGCGGCAGGCAGCACCCTACGAGGCGGACGGAGCCTCGGGCGCTGGATTCGTGCTCCACCAGAACTTGGGCAAGCAGGCCAGCGCCATCTCGCGGCTCGCCAGGTTGCGGGACGAGTTGAAGGGAAGCCGCTCGACGCTCGCGGAAGCGCGGCGCACCGCTGACTGGAAGCGACTGGTCGGCCAAATGCGAGTTCTACTCAATAACATGCCGCTGTGGAGACTCCAGCGAGTCGGCCACGAGGATATCCGGTTCCTGTACGAGCCCGGGCCCGGAGCCAACTGCATCACGCTGCTGCCGGGCGTCGCTTGTCATCTGCGTGAACGAGCTCCGCTAATCCGCCGGCTGGCGCAGACGGAGTGGCTTCGGTTCGTGCTGTCGCTCAAGCAGAACCAGCCGGTGCTGGGCCGAGCGGTGGGCCTGTCGGAGTTCCTGTTCGGCTCGAACCGGGCGGCGCTGTCGCTCAAGGTGGCGAAGCTGCTCCGGGAACTGCAGGACGGGCGGTGCTTCTATTGCCAGCGCAGCCTGCCATCCAAGGCCGCCGTGGATCATTTCATACCGTGGTCACGATACCCGCGCGACCTCGCGCACAACCTCGTGCTGGCCCACGGCGCCTGTAACTCGCGCAAGAGCGACCTGCTGGGCGGCGAGCCTTATCTCGAGCGCTGGGCGGAGTTCGTCTCGGACCACGATTCCGACCTGCTGCAGATCGGCACCGAGGCAAGCCTGCTCGTCGATCGCGCGACCTCCGTCGCGGTGGCCGAGTGGAGCTATGGGCATGCTGAGCGCGTGCAGGCCGAGGTGTGGCTCGGCGGGACGGATTACGGGCACTTGTCGACTAGCTGGCGGGAGCTACTACCGGCCCAGCGATAGCGGAGCCGCTTCAGCGACAGACCCTGCAGCCGACGCACGTGCACGACGGATAACAGCCGGTTCTGGTGCTCGGGCTTACGGCAGAAGTTCTCGTCGATGAGCACCGATTCCGCGCGCCAGGCGGTCGGGGTCAGGCAGATCGCCGACCAGGTCTGGCTGGTCAGCTTCATGCACTTCGATTTGGGCTTCTTCGACAACGAAAGTTGTCGGGTCGAGGGCGCGGAGAACCCGTTCGACGCTAGAGTGTCACCTATGCCAACGGAATAAACCGTTACCCATGTGTCCGGAACGGACCCGTTGGAAGTGGTGGCCAGGGACGGAATCGAACCATCGACACGCGGATTTTCAGTCCGCTGCTCTACCAACTGAGCTACCTGGCCACGGTAGGCGGTCCCGGCCGGTCGGCCGGGCATCGGAAGGGCGGGAATTAGACCCGAGCGGGTGTCGGGCCGTCAACCGGGGCCCTCCGGCGCGACGTGATGATGACCTTGCCGCGGGCATGGCCGTTCTCGAGGTAGCCGAGCGCCTCGGCCACGTCGTCCAGCGGGTACGCGCCGGTCGACGACCGGCGTCAGCTTCCCCGCCGACATCAGCCCGGCGAGATAGCCGAGGTCCTCGGGGTTGATCTGGGCGATGAAGAAGATGGCCTTCTGTTTCACGAACGGCGAGACCAGCATCGCCTTGAGCGGCGTCCCGAGCCCGCCGATCCAGGGGTTGTCGTTCGTGCCACCGACCACGACGTATCGGCCGTCCGGCACGAGCACGCGACGCACCTCGCCGAACGAGTGATTGCCGACCATGTCCACCACGAGGTCGTAGCGTTCCGTGCCGGCGGTGAAGTCCTGCCGCGGTGTAGTCGATGACGTGGTCGGCGCCGATCGAGCGCACGAGCTCGACGTTGCGCGTGCTGCACACGCCGGTCACCTCGGCGCCGAGCGCCTTGGCGATCTGCACGGCGAAGGTGCCGACACCGCCGGAGGCGCCGTTGATCAGCACCCGCTGGCCGGGCTTGAGCTGGCCCTTGTCCCGCAAGGCCTGCAGCGCGGTGACGCCCGCGACGCCGACGCCTCCAGCCTGCTCGAACGTGATGCGCTCCGGCTTCGGCAGCACGTTGCGCGACTCTGGCACGGTCACGTACTCGGCGAGTGCGCCGCTCCTCGCGCCGAACACGGCCTCGCCCGGCTTGAATTTCGTGACGCGGCTGCCGACCGCTTCGACGGTGCCCGAGAAATCCACGCCGAGCCGCGGATCCTTCGGGCGCCCGAAACCGGCGCTGAGGCGCATCAGGTAGGGCTCGCCGCGCATGTAATGCCACTCGACCGGGTTGATCCCGGCGGCCCGGACCCGGACCAGCACCTCGTCGTCGGCCGGCACGGGCCTGGCGACGTCCTCGATCTTCACGACCTCGGGCGGACCGTAGCAGCGATAGACGGCGGCTTTCATCGGCGTGGCTCCCGTGGCGAGGGCGGGAATCGTCCCGGACGGACAGGCGGCGTTGTGACTCATCGCAATCGCCAGCGCGGCCACGGCGACCACGATGAGGACTGCGAGGATTTTCAGCCAGCGCTGCATCCTGTGACCCTCCATTCATTCGACCCGCACACCCACGGCCCGGCCTCTTCCACCCGGCACCTGCGTGGATTGTCCATCGTCCCACCGCGCCTGGCGAGCCGCTTGCGACGGACGACGGCCCGAACCGACCAGCCGCCTGCATTGACCGGGTCCCGCCCGCGGCGTAGCGTCGCCCGAATTCGTCTATGCACCAGTCTCCACCGTGAGGATGATCCAGTGAAGGACCACGCTTGCATCCCGACTCGCTGATCACCGCAGTCCTCGTCGGCGTCGCCGTGATCGGCGTCGCTCACGTGCTGGCGTGGTGGTGGCTCGAGCGCAGGAACGGCACGCTCCACCGGAGGCCCGCAAGCCACGGCCATTCGACCTCGCGCTCGGCTTCGTCGCGAACTTCTTCGACACGCTGGGCGTCGGCTCCTTCGCGACCACGACAGCGGCCTACCGTCTGCGCGGCTCACGTGGCGGACGAGCAGATCCCGGGCACGCTGAACGTCGGCCACGCGCTGCCGACCATCGCGCAGGCGCTGATCTTCATTGCCGCCGTCGTCGTGGATCCGGTGACGCTGATCGGCATGATCGCGGCGGCGGTCGCGGGTGCCCTCGTGGGCGCACAAGTGGTCTCGGGCCTGCCGCGACGCGCGGTGCAGCTCGGCATGGGCATGGCGCTGCTCGTCGCCGCCCTGCTCTTCCTGCTCACGATCTTCGGACTCGTGCCGGGCGGTGGCGAGGCGATCGCGCTCTCGGGCTCGCGGCTCTGGATCGGCCTCGTCGCGCAACTTCGTGCTCGGCGCGCTGATGTCGCTCGGCATCGGGCTGTACGGCCCCTGCCTGATCCTGGTGAGCCTGCTCGGCATGAGCCCCATCGCCGCGTTCCCGATCATGATGGGCTCCTGCGCGTTCCTGATGCCGGCCGGCAGCCTGCGCTTCGTCGCGAGGCGCCGCTACGACGCGCGCGCAGCGATCGGCCTCGCGATCGGCGGCATACCCGCCGTGCTGCATCGCTGCCTACGTCGTGAAGTCGCTGCCGCTCGACTGGCTGCGCTGGCTGGTCGTGGTCGTGGTCGTGTACGCGGCAGCGGGGCTGCTGCGGTCGGGCTCGGCGGCTGGAAACTAGGTGCACAGGCACCATTTCTTCCAGGGGACAGTCCCCTGAAGTGGACAGTCCCCTGAGCAGATGTCCCCTTCAGCAGACGTTGAAGAAGCGCAGCTCCCCGAAGCGCTCGAGCTCAGCCTCCGCGCCCGGGCCAGGCTCTCCCAGCCGTTCGGCCCACGATCGCGCCTCGGCCAGGCAGTCCGCGTATATCTTCGACCGTGCCTCCGCAGGCAGCGCGGTCTCGTTGCAGCCCGATGCCTCGAGCGCCGCGTCCAGCGAGAACGCCGCGTGCGTTTCCTGGTATTCGCGATGGCTCCACATGCCGGTGCCCGGGTCGAACGCGATACAGCGGCAGGAAGCGGTGGCCCGTGGGCGGCGACGAACTCGACCGCGTCCATGATGAAGCCGGCCTCGAGGTCGTCCATCGAGTAATGGAACCCGACGCGGCACCAGCCGGGCTTGATGCCCTGGAAGCCCTTGCGCACCCAGTCGCGGTAGAGCTCGGAGGTCGGCTGGTCGATGCCGAGCAGCCGGTGGCCGTAGGGCCCGGCGCAGGAGCAACCCGCGCGCGACTGGATGCCGAACAGGTCGTTCAGCAGCACGGTCACGAACTTCGGGTGCAGGTAGCGGCCGCGCGCATCGCGCAGGTTGAACGAGACGATGCCGATGCGTCGCTTCGGGTCGGGGTTGCCGAGGATCTCGATCCGCTCGTTGCCGGCCCAGCGCGCGAACGCACGGCCGAGCAGCTCGTGCTCGCGCGCCTCGATGCGCTCGACGCCGATGCGCGCCTTGACCTCGATCGCGAGCGCGGCCTTCAGCGTCTGCAGCACGCCGGGCGTGCCGGCCTTCTCGCGCTCCTCGACGTCGCGGATGAAGTCCTGGTCCACGGGGCTCACGTAGTCCACCGTGCCGCCGCCGCCGACGCTGGGCGCGCAGGTCGCGCTGGTACATGCGCTCGTTGAACACCAGCACGCCGCTCGACCCCGGCCCGCCGAGGAACTTGTGCGGCGAGAGGAACACCGCGTCGATCGACGGGTCGCCGTCCGCGGGCCCGGCCGGCGGATTCATGTCGATGCCGACGTACGGCGCGCTGGCCGCGAAGTCGAAGCAGGCGTAGGCGTCGTGCGCGTGCAGCAGCCGCGCGATCTCGTGCACCGGCGAGCGCATGCCGGTGACGTTCGAGGCCGCCGAGAACGAGCCGATCCTGAGGCGCCCGCGGTACTCGGGCTCGCGCAGCAGCTGCTCGAGGTGCGCGAGGTCGACGCTGCCGTCGGCGGCGAGGTTCACCTCGACGACGGTCGCGAGTCCCTGTCGCCAGGTGACTTCGTTCGAGTGGTGCTCGTAGGGCCCGACGAACACGACCGGCTGGCGCGACTGCTGGTGGCGGCGGAAGGCCTCGTACTGCTCGGCGCCGAGGAACTCGCGCAGCTCGTCGCCGACCGCCTTGCGGGTCGCGGGCGGCAGGAACACGCCGAGGATCTGCTGCAGCTTGTCGATCGCGCCGGTCGCGCCGGTGCCGCAGGCGACGATGCGGCCCTGCGGGCCCGCGTTCACCGAGCGCTTGATCGCGGCCTCCGCCTCGTGCAGCAGCCGGCTCATGCTGCGGCCGGTCAGGTCGTCCTCGGTGTGCGTGTTCGCGTAGACCCGCTGCAGCGTCTGCAGGTAGCGCTCGACGAACACCAGGCAGCGGCCGGAGGCCGTGTAGTCGCAGTAGACCATCAGCCGGCGGCCGAACGGCGTGTCGAACGCCGAGTCGATGCCGACGATCTGGCGGCGGAGGAACTCGAAGCTCCAGTCGTGCATGGCGGGGATTGTATTGAGAAATAGGTGCCAGGCACCGATTTTTGCTGAGGCGGGGACATTCTCGTTTCCACGGGATTCCTGCCGATTTCCATGGAGTTACGCCCGTCCGTCGGGAGCGGCAGGAAACGGAGAATGTCCCCTCGCTACCTCTTCTGCGTATTCCAGCGGCGGCGGTTCAGGCGAACAATCAGACAGTCAGTCGCGGTAATTCGGTGCCTGGCACTGGCACCTATTTTCGGGAGCAATGCCATGAAGCAACACCCCTCGATTCCGCAGGTGGGCGCGCAGGATCCTGAACTCAGGAACTCACCGGTCGCCGACGAAGAAGACGAGGACACCGACGTGGTGCGCCAGCAGGTTCCCGGCGAACCGGCCTGCTACTTCAACGGCACCAGCTATCCGCACGGCACCTTCGTCGCCAGCGGATCCCAGGTGCTGAAGTGCAGCTACGGCGTCTGGATCGACGAGGGCTCGGCCGACCCGCGCAATCCCTGAACGGCGGGCAGCCAGACCCGCACGGCGACGCCGCCGCCGTCGCGGTTGGCGACATCGATCGCGCCACCGTGCGCCTCGACGATTTCACGGCACAGCGTGAGGCCCAGGCCTGTTCCGGCGGACTTGGTCGAGTAGAACGGGACCAGTGCATTCGCGAGCACCTCGTCGCTCATGCCACTGCCACGGTCCAGTACCTGGACCAGCCAGCCGTCCCGGCTCGGACCCACGGCGACGCGGATCTCCGCGGCCGGCGATCCTGCCTCCGCCGCATTTTTCAAAAGGTTCAACAACACCTGCTGCAGCTGTGACTCGTCGAAGTGGCCCACGACCTTGGGCCAGGATCCTTCACGCGCGAATGGCACCATCGTCTGCAGGGACCCGAGGAATCCGCTCCACTCCACCGCCGCGAGCCGTGGCCGCGGCAGCTTCGCGAACCTCGAATAGGCATCGACGAAACCGGAAAGGTGCGACATGCGCTCCTCGATGGCGCTGAAGACCCGCCGCAGCCGCGCCTCGTCCGGCTCGGCAGCCAACCGCTGGCCGGACTGGGCCAGCGACGCGATCGGCGCGACCGAATTGTTGATTTCGTGGGCGATGACGCGAATCACTTTCTTCCACACCGCGACTTCCTGCGCATTGACCTCGCGCGTGAGCTGCTTCAGCAGGCTCAGCCGATGCGGCTGTCCGTTCAACAGGAACCGCCGCTGCGACAGGTGAAACACCTGCGATTCCCTGTCGAGTTCCACCGTGAACAGCGTGTCACGGTCGCCGGCGTAGGCCTCGCGCAGCGCCGAAGGCATCCGCTCGAGCAGGCCGTCGAACGACAGCCCCTCGATCTTCTGGCCGCGCCCGAACAGGTGCCGCGCGGCGAGGTTTGCGTACAGCACGGTGGCGGCGCTGTTGGTGAGCACCAGCGCGAGCGGCGTGGCCTGGATGACGGTATCGAGCAGCAGTTCCCGCTGGTACAGGTCCTGGCGCTGCGCCCGCAGGCGGGCGCCGATACCGTTGTAGTTCTCGACCAGGCGCCGCAACGGGGCGTCGTCCATCGGCGCGGCGACGCTGACGCTGTAGTCGCCATCGCGCAACCCCGCCACCCCGTCGGCGACGGCCTCGATGATCCGGTCACGACCGGCAATCGCGCCCCGGATCAACCGCACCAGCAGTCCGTAGGCGATTGCAGCCGCCACAGCGGCCGCGAGGCGAGCCACGGGCGGCAAGTCCACCAGCAGGCAGGCGGCAATCGTGGCAGCGCCAAGCACCAGCAACGCGGCCGTGAGTCCGCGACGACCGAGCAGGGTCATGGCCGGCCGGGCTCGTCCGCGGCGATGCCGAGCTTCTCCATGCGACGGTACAGCGACTGGCGGCTCGAGCCCAGGTCGCGCGCCGCTCGCGCGACCACGCCTCCTGCACGCGTGAGCGCGAGCTCGATCTCACCGCGATCGGGTTCTTCCTGAGTGCCGCCCTCCGCCATCGTCGGAAGCATCAGGTGCTCCGCGCGAATCTCCCGGTCGTCGGCAAGCAGGCAGGCCCGCCGCACGCAGTTCGCCAGCTCCCGGACGTTGCCGGGCCACGAGTGACGCACCAGCAGTCGCGTGGCCTCGTCGCCGAACCGGTAGCCATCCTCGAGGAAATGCCTCGCGAGCGGAAGGACGTCGTCGCGCCTATCCGCCAGCGGCGGCACCTGGATCTCGATGACGTTCAGCCGGTAGTAGAGGTCCTCGCGGAACCGGCCCTGCCGGATCGCCTCGGCGAGCGGCGTGTTCGTCGCCGAGAGAACCCGCACCGAGACGCGACGCGTCTGCGACGATCCGAGCCGCTCGAATTCCCCCGTCTGCAGCACGCGCAGCAGCTTCGCCTGTCCACCCAGCGAGAGATTGCCGATCTCGTCGAGAAAGAGCGTGCCGCCGTGCGCCGCCTCGAATCGCCCGGCGCGGGCCTTGGCACCGGTGAACGCGCCCACCTCCGCCCCGAAGAGTTCACTCTCCAGCAGTTCCGACGGCAACGCACCGACGTTGACCCGGACGAACGGGCCATCCCGCACGCTCGAATTGGCCTGGATGATCTCTGCGATCACTTCCTTGCCGGCGCCATTCGGCCCGGTGATCAGCACCGGCACATCCGAGCGCGCGACCTGTGTCGCCAGCTGCACCGCCGAGTGCATCGCTGCGCTGGCATAGACCACGCCACGCAGGTCGAAGCGCGCCGCAAGCGCAGCCCGCAACTGCTCGACCTCGCGCCGGCGCTCCCGGGTCTCCAGCAGGGCGGCCCGCAGCTGCAGCAGGTTGCGCACCGTGGTGACCAGCCGGGCGTTGTCCCAGGGCTTCGCGAGATAGTCCGCCGCGCCTGCCTTGACGAGTTCCACGGCGGTCTCGAGGTGCGTCCACGCCGTCAGCAGCACGACCGGGAGGTCCGGCTGCAGTCGCCTCAGCGATCGGAACAGCGCGATGCCCTCGTCCCCCGAGGTCGCCTCCCGCGAAAAATTCATGTCCTGGACGACGAGATCCACGCCTCCCCGGGCGACACGGTCCAGCCCGGCCGCCGGCGAGCTCGCGCACTCAACCGTTGCTCCCTCCAGGCACAGCAGCACCTCGAGCGCCGTGCGCACGGCCTCGCTGTCGTCGATGACCAGGATCGTGCGACCGTACATGTCGGCCGGCTCGAGCTCTGCGATGGCGCCACCCCCTGGGCACACCGTGACCGTGTGCCCGTCCCTGTTTCACACCGTGCGCGTCGCGACCGCCGGCGACACCAGCGCCGCCCGCCGCGCCGGCACCAGCGCTGCCGCCAGTCCGACCGCCCAGAGGACGACCGCCCCGGCCACCAGATAATAAAGCCTGAGCCGCGGCAGTTCGAACGTCGTGCTGAGCCAATAACCGAGGACCAGCGCCAGGATGCAGCCCGCGAGCACGCCGGTCGTGGTCACCAGCCAGTTCTCGACCAGGAAGTAGCGCACCACGTCGATGCGCCGTGCCCCAACTGCGCGGCGCGTGCCGATCTGCTTGGTCCGGGTGCTCACGTTGAACGCCGCCAGGCCGAAGATGCCCAGCGCGGCGATGGACAGCAGCAGGACGATGACGACGGACAGGTAGACCGCCATGGCTCGGTCGTCCGCGTAGGTGTTGTCGGAGACGTACTGCAGCGACCGCACCTTGGTGATGATCCTGCCGTTGTCGATCGCGCCGAGCCTCTCCTCGGCAAGGGTCATCATCGCATCGCGCTGGCCGGGCTTCGCGCGCACCAGGTACTTCGCCATCTGTTCGTCCGGAATGACCGGGTGGAGCGCCACGTGGTCGAACTTGTCCCAGCTGGGCCACGCGCCGTGCATCAGTTCGACTGTGCCGACCACGCGCGCAGGCTGCCCGAGATTGTCGTACACCGTCTTGCCGACGGCCGGCTCGTCGTGGAAAAGCTCCCTGGCCATTGCGCGAGTGAGGATGACCTCCGGCACGAACGCCGAACTGTTGCGCTGTGCCTTGCGCACCACGCCGGCGTCGAAATTCCGGCCCTCGGCCAGCTTGACGCCCAGCGCATCGATCCCGTGCTCGTCCACCTCGAAGTAGTTGCCTGGGCTCTTGTTGCCCTTCTCACCGGGTTCCGTGAAGTAACTCGTGGCGGATCCGCCCCCGGAAAGCGGAATGGCATTGATGGCGGTAGCCGTGACCACGCCCGGCAGTGCCCGCAGCACCTGCAGGTCCTCGCGCATCGCGGCCTCGCCGTTGAAGACTTTGCCCACCGGCGCGAACAGCACCACGAAGATGTTCGGCACGTCCATGCCGGAATCCTTGCCCAGGCGCTCGAGTCGCTGGCTGATGATGTACAGCGAGTTCACCGTTATCGCCAGCGCCAGCGCGATCTGCAGCGCGACCAGGATCGCACCGGTGGGACTGCGGCGCAGCGTGCTCAGGATGGGTCGGATTTCCATGGCATTCTCCTCACTGCGCCTTCAGGTACACGGCCGGGGCGGTGCGGCCGATGCGCCACGCCGGATAAAGCCCGGCCGCGAGGCCGGCCAGCAGCGACAAGCCCAGCGTCGCGAGCACGACCGTCAGGTCCATGCGCGTCAGGCTCTCGTAGGTGTCGTGGTTGCCGGTGTAGATTGCACGGATACCGGCCAGGCCGAGCCAGGCCAGGCCCAGGCCCACGATCCCGCCCGTCAGCCCGATGACCAGGACCTCTGCCAGGTGCTGGCGCACGATGTCGCGTCGGCTGGCGCCGAGCGCGCGCCGCAGGCCCGTGAGCACCGCGCCATTCATGAACTTGGCGAGCAGCAGGCCGACCACGTTCACCAGGCACACGCACAGGAAAAGCAGCGCGATGCCGATCAGCACGCGATTGTCGCGCTTGACGACGTGATTGAAGTCCAGCCACTGGTCGACGTTGAACAGGCGATTGTTGAGCGGCCGCGGGAGGCGGCCCGCTGCCTTCTGCGCGCGCGCATAGTTGTCGACGAAGGCCTGGTATCGATCGCGCTCGCCTGCCGTCGGCAGCTCGACCCACATCTGCACCCAGACGCATTCGGAATTGAGGAAGTCGCGGGCCGACTCGATCGGCTCGCTCTTCCAGCAATTGGTGTTGCCGGCGACCTGCATCTCGTTCAACTCACCCCACTTGAACGGGATGTAGGCATCCTCGGCGTCATCGAACGAGCCGTTGTTCAGGTCGTAGAATTTTGGGCTGGGCGACCAGTCGTCAAGTACACCGACGACGCGGAACTCGTCGTCGCCGAGACGAACCGTCCTGCCGACGCTGTTCTCGCCGCCGAACAGCTTCTCGTTGCTCTCGCGGCTCAGCACGACGATCGGCTCGGGACCCCGGTCCGCGGCCTCGTTCCAGCCGGACCCGTACTTGAAAGGTACGTCGAACAGGCTGAAGAAATCGCCCATGGTCACACGCAGGACGGCACGAAACGGCTTGGTGCCCGAGCGACCTGAATCGAGAACGGCGAGCGACTTGAACATGATCGCGCCGTGCGTCGGTATGTCGGACTGCTGCAACGCAACCGCATCGCGATACGTGAGCAGTGGGGGCGGCATCTCCGGCTGGTCCTCGTCGGAGGGCTCCTGCGGATCCCAGCTGTCGACCGTCACCTCGAAGAGCTGGTCACCCTTCCACGGAATCGGATTGGTCGACATCGCGTGGTAGACGGTGAAGGTCACCGTGCACACCGCGATCCCGAGCGCCACCGCGAGCACCATCAGGGCAGCGAGGCCACGGTGCCGCTTCATGCTCAGCAGCGCGAGCCGGAGGTCGTAGGCGAACATGCTCGTGCCTCCCGGAGTCAGGCGTAGGCGGTCGCTTCGAAGCGGGGCTGTCCGTCCACCGGTTCGTATGGCTTGAAGTCGGTAACCTGGCCGTCGATCACCTGCACGCTGCGGTGCGCGCGACGGGCGAGCTCCGGATCGTGCGTCACCATGACGATCGTCGTGCCCATGCCGTTGATCTGCTCGAGCAGGTCCATCACCTGGCGCGCCATCAGCGAGTCGAGGTTGCCGGTGGGCTCGTCGGCAAGGAGCAGCGCCGGGTCGCCGGCGAGCGCGCGCGCGATCGCGACACGCTGCTGCTGGCCCGCCGGACAGCTGCGATGGCAGGTGCTTGAGGCGCGACGACAGCCCGACCAGGTCGAGCGCCGCCGTGATGCGCTCGCGCCGCTCGGCCGCGGGCATGCGCCGATAGCGCAGCGGAACATCGACGTTGTCGAAGACGTCGAGATCGGGGATCAGGTTGAAGCTCTGGAAGATGAACCCGATCTTGTGGTTGCGCACCCGCGAGCGCTGGTCGTCGCCGAGGCTGCCGACGTCGTCGCCATCGAGCCGGTAGCTGCCGCTGTCGAAGCTCTCCAGCAGGCCCGCGACATTCAGGAACGTCGTCTTGCCCGATCCGGAGGGCCCCATGACCGCCACGAATTCGCCGCGCTCGACCTCGAGGCCGAATTCACGCAGCGCGTGTGTCTCGAGCAGGTCGGTGCGGTAGACCTTGGTGATCTGGCGCATTTCCAGCATGGGCATCTCGTTTCCCCCGGGAAAGGTATGACGTCAATCGGCGAGCAGCACGCGTGCTGCGTCCTTGAATCCATCGGTATCGGAGACGACGATCCGCGCGCCCTCGGCCAGGCCGCCGGTGATCTCCACCTCGCGCACGCTGGCAGCGCCGGTGGAAATCGGCACGCGTTCCGCAGTGTCGTCGTGCACCACGTACACGAACTTGCCACCGCCAGCCTCGTAGAACCCGCCGCGCTCGACCTTGAGCACGCCATCGCGGCGATCCATGACGATGCGCACCGACACGCGCTGGTTCTGGCGCAGCCCTGCGGGCGGCTCGCCGTTGAACCGGACTCGCCCGGTCACCTCGCCCTGGTGAACTTCGGGCGAGACCGCGGTGACTTCACCCGGGAAGGTCTTCCCGCCGTAGCCGATCTCGGCGGGCATTCCGAGCCCGATGGCTCCCGCGTAGGACTCGGCCACCCTGAACTCCACTTCGAGCGCGGACAGGTCGACGACCGAGAGCAGCGCCGCATCCTGCGGGACGGCAGCCTTCTCGGTGACCGAGACGTTTCCGACCATGCCGTCCACCGGCGAGCGAACGGCCAGCGACTCGACCCGGCGCGCCAGGTCCGCGACCAGCAATTGCTGTCGCTCGCGCTGCAGCCGGCTGGTCTCCAGCTCGAACTTGAGCCCTTCCTTCTCGAGCGCCGACGTCTCGATCGAGTGGTCGTGGATGAGCTTCGCTTCGTCGAGCTCGTCGCGGGCACGCTGGTAGTCGCGTTCGCTGATCACGCGCTGCTCCCACGCCTGCTCGGCACGGGCGAACTCCCGCTCCGCGCCGCGGATCGCCACGCCTGCCATGTCGCTGGTCTGCTGGCTCTCGAGGATCTTGCGCCGGATGTCGATCTCCTGGCGCTTCAGGTCGACCGTCATTCCTTCCAGCGTTGCGCTCTCGCGCTGGTATTCGTTGCGGAGCGCCGGGCTTTCGAGCGTGGCAACCACATCACCCTTGCTCACCTTGTCTCCAGCCTGCACGGCGAGCAGCACGGTTCCCTGCGCCGGCGAATAGAGCATCGGACTCACTGCGGCCACGACGGTTGCCTGGGCTGCGACATCGCTGACGAACTCGCCGCGTGTCACGGTGGCGATCCGCACGCGCTCGCGCGCGACGGTGGCGTCGGAGGACGCCCAGCCACGCAGCAGCCAGGCCCCGAGGACGAGCAGCACCAGCAGCAGGACTGCGGCGATCCACCAGATGCGGCGGTCGCTGCGCCAGCCGCGCGCCCGGTCGATCACCTGGTCCTGCGCGTCGGTGCCGCGCATGCCGGCCGACTCGCGTTGCGGAATCCGGGATATCGACCCCTCGGGCATGGTGGATTTCAGTCCTTGTATCATCAGCCAGGCACATTGCACGTCCCGTGCCAATCGTGCGCCGCTGGCGCAACCATATGATTCTTGGATGCTTGCACCGGCCCGATCGTTTGGATCAGTCTGGACGGCAGTGTCCGCCGCGGCAGGCCGGACACATTCGCGGACACTTTCTAGCCGGCAGGTCCGTAGCGTAATCTCCTGCCTTCACCCACCTGCTGCATCGAGGCTCACCACATGGACATCGACGGCCGTCGCCAGAGCCGCAACATCGAAGATCGTCGCGGCTCGCGCATAGGGAGAACCGGCGCCGGCATCAGCATCGGTGGTTTGCTGGTCCTGGTCGTGCTGAGCCTGCTTGGCATCAACCCGCTGCCGTTCCTGGGCATGGCCACGAAGGAGCCCCAGGTCCAGGAGCAGCCGTCGGACCAGCCGTACCAGGAGAGCGCCCAGGAGGCGACGCTCCGCGAGCTGACCGCAGTGGTCCTGGCCGACACCGAGGACGCGTGGACCCAGATCCTGCCGCGCTACGGCGTCCAGTACGTACCGCCGACGCTGGTGCTCTTCAGCGGCGCGGTCAAGTCGGGCTGCGGCATGGCCGAGTCGGCGATGGGGCCGTTCTACTGCCCGCTGGACCAGAAGGTCTATATCGACATGTCCTTCTACAACGACCTGACCTCGAGATTCGGCGCACCCGGTGACTTCGCGCAGGCGTACGTGATCGCGCACGAGGTCGGCCACCACGTGCAGAACCTGCTCGGCACATCCGAAAAGGTCCACAACCTGCAGCAGCGGTCGAGCAAGGCGGACGCCAATGCGCTGTCGGTGCGCCTCGAGCTGCAGGCCGACTGCTACGCCGGCGTCTGGGCGCAGAACGCGTCGCAGTCCCGGCAGCTGCTCGAGGCCGGCGACGTCGAGGAAGGCCTGAACGCGGCGAGCGCGATCGGCGACGATCGGCTGCAGAAGCAGGCACAGGGTTACGTCGTGCCGGACGCGTTCACGCACGGCAGTTCGGCACAGAGGGTGCAGTGGTTCCGTACCGGGCTTGCGGCCGGTTCGCTCGAGGCCTGCGATACGTTCGCGGACGCTCAGCGTTGATCGCCGGACATTAGGCCGCGCGACGGATCGACTTTTTTCCCTTAAGGGGCACGATCTCGCGGAGCCTGTCTCCCAGCCTGCGCTTCTCTTCCATCAGTTCGTAGGCGTTCTGCAGGCCGAGAAAGAAACCCTCATGCAGCCTGAAGTAACGTGTGAGCCGCAGGTCCGTGTCGGCCGTCACCGCGCGCTTGCCGTTCACGATCTCGTTGATCCGCCTGGGCGAAACCTTCAGCGCACGGGCCAATGCGTTCTGGCTCATGCCCAGCGGCTTCATGAGATCCTCGAGCAGTATCTCGCCGGCATGGGGGTTGTGCACCCAGTCAGGGTCGGCACGCTTACGAGTGATAGTCGACGATTTCGACATCTTCGGGACCTCGTTCAGTCCATCGAAAGCAGATCCGCCACTGGTCGTTGATCCGGATACTGTATTGCCCGATCCGGTCACCGCCCAGCGCTTCCAGGCGATTGCCACGGAACCTGGCCAACTCCCAAAGCACAGTCGCTTCGTCCAACTGGCGCAACCGTCGCAACGCCGTCGACTGAATCCAAGGCGGCAGGCGCCGGCTGCGCTCACCCGACCAGAGCCTCGCTGCCTCCCGGTCCCCGAAGCTCAGAATCAACGTCGACCTCCGGTCTTATAACGCGCCGCGTCATATGACGCAACACGTCATAGCCAGGACGGTCGCGCCACGCCCGATGATCAGATCGGGAATGGCCGTGTGCCAGCCAGAAACGTGGCGGAAACGCGCCGAAAGGCGCTTCGCTCAGCGACGGCCCTTGCGGGCGGCCCTGCGTGGAGCAGACCTGGAGGCCTTCCGTGCCGCGGGCTTCGCGGCCTTCTTCGCAGACGCCCTGGCCGCAGGCTTCGCGCTCTTCTTCGTGGCCTTCGCCTTCGCCCTGGGCTTAGCCTTGGCCTTCAGCCTGACCTTGGGTCTAGGCTTGGCTGAAACTCTGGGCTTGGCTGAAACTATGGCCTTGGCTCCTGAAACCACCGGCGCCTTTGCCACGGTCGTGGCCTTTGTCGTCGGCTTCGCAGCCACGGCCTTCGGCCTCGAGCCCTTCATCCGCTTCGCGATCGCGGTCCCCAGGTCGGCCGGCGAACGCACGGTCGTGACGTTGGCCGCCTCGAGCGCCGCGAACTTGTCTGCGGCCGTGCCCTTGCCGCCCGAGATCACCGCGCCTGCGTGCCCCATGCGCTTGCCCGGGGGCGCGGTGACGCCGGCGATGTAGGCGACGACCGGCTTGGTGACGTGCTTGCGGATGTACTCCGCGCCCGCCTCCTCGTCGCTGCCGCCGATCTCGCCGACCATCAGGATGCCTTCGGTCTCGGGATCCTTCTGGAACAGCTCGAGCACTTCGATGAAGTTCATGCCGCGCACCGGGTCGCCGCCGATGCCGACGCAGGTGCTCTGGCCGAGGCCGTTGTTGGTGGTCTGGAACACGGCCTCGTAAGTGAGCGTGCCGGAGCGCGAGACGATGCCGACCTTGCCCTTCTTGTGCACGAAGCCCGGCATGATGCCGATCTTGCATTCACCGGGCGTGATCACGCCGGGGCAGTTCGGGCCGACCAGTCGCGAACTCGAGTCCCTGAGCGCCGCCTTGACCTTGACCATGTCGTTCACCGGAATGCCCTCGGTGATGCACACGATCAGTTCGATGCCTGCATCCGCCGCCTCGATGATCGCATCGGCAGCGAACGCCGCCGGCACGTAGATCATCGTGGCATTGGCGTCGGTCGCCGCGACCGCGTCGCGCACGGTGTCGAACACCGGGAGGCCCAGGTGCTTCTCGCCGCCGCGGCCCGGCGTGACGCCGCCCACGAGCTTCGTGCCGTAGTCGATGCACTGCTGGGAGTGGAAGGTGCCCTGCTTGCCGGTGAAGCCCTGGCAGAGGACGCGTGTGTTCTTGTTTACGAGGATGCTCATGGGGCGATCCGCAAGGTGATTGACGGGAATTCTGGGGAGACAGCAGCGTTCGCGACGGTCACTTGTGTGCCCGTGCCGCGGCCACGACCTTCTTCGCGGCGTCGGTGAGGTCTGCGGCAGCGATCAGGTCCAGGCCGCTCTCGGAGAGCAGCTTGCGACCCTTCACGGCATTGGTGCCTTCGATGCGCACCACGACCGGCAGGTGCAGGCCCAGGTCGCGGGCCGCGCCGATCACGCCCTCGGCGATCATGTCGCAGCGGACGATGCCGCCGAAGATGTTGACCAGGATCGCCTTCACCTTCGAGTTCTCCAGGATCAGCTTGAACGCGGTGGTGACGCGCTCGCGGGTCGCGCCGCCGCCGACGTCGAGGAAGTTCGCCGGCTCGCCACCGTGAAGCTTGATCAGGTCCATCGTGGCCATCGCGAGGCCCGCACCGTTCACCATGCAGGCGATGTCGCCGTCGAGCGAGACGTAATTGAGGTCCGCTTCCGCGGCTTCACGCTCGATCTCGTCTTCCTGCGAGGCATCACGCCAGGCGACCAGCTCTTTCTGGCGGAACAGCGCGTTGTCCTCGATGTTGATCTTCGCGTCGAGCGCCACCACATGGCCGTCGCCGGTGACGATCAGCGGGTTCACCTCGACAAGGCTCGCGTCGCATTCGAGGTAGAGCTTGTAGAGGCCGCGGGCGATGGCCTCGAACTCGGCGACCTGCGGTCCCTTGAGACCGAGGCCGAAGGCCAGCGTGCGGCAGTGCGACCCCTGCAGGCCGACGGCGGGGTGGATCTCGACGCGGATGATCTTCTCGGGGGTCTTTGCCGCGACCTCCTCGATGTCCATGCCGCCGGCTGCGGACGCGACGAACGCGATGTGGCCCGTGTCGCGGTTGAGCAGCAGGCTTAGATACAGCTCACGCTCGATCTTCGAGCCGGACTCGACATAGACCTGGTGGACCGGCAGGCCCTCGGGGCCCGTCTGTTTCGTGGCGAGGCGAGTGCCGAGCATGGCGGCAGCGGCGGCCGAAACGTCAGGAACTGTCCTGGCCAGCTTGACGCCGCCCGCCTTGCCGCGGCCACCGGCGTGGACCTGCGCCTTGACCACCCAGACGCCGCCACCGAGCCGGCGCGCGGCATCGGCGGCCTCCTCGGGGGTCGAGGCGACGATGCCCGTGGGTACCGGGATGCCGTAGCGGACGAAGAGCTGCTTGGACTGGTATTCGTGGAGGTTCATGGTCGCGGCCAGCTGGGGGCAAGGCCGCGTAGTCTACCCTCTCGGGGCCGCGGTCAGCGACACGAGAAGGCCGCCGGTGCCCAGGCCGGCGACCACAGCGACCATCAGTACGAGCACCGTGGACCCACCCCCGACCGGACGACCCCGGCTGCCCGGGTTGAAGCCGCCGGCGCGAGGCGAGACACTGCCACGAATGTCCACGACCCCCACGCCGCGCACCCGGACCGACGAGCCCACCGACCTCTCCTGGCGCGTGCTCGGCCTGCTGAACGTGTTCCGGCTGCTGGTGCCGATGGTGCTGCTGCTGGTGTTCTTCTTCGATGCACCGCAGCGCAGCGTCGGCGCGCGCAGTCCCGGACTCTTCATCGGCGTCTGCGCCGCCTACTTCGCCTTCGGCCTGCTCTCGATCCAGCCGCTGCAGAAGCGCTGGCCCTCCGTGGAGTGGCTGGCGCTGTTCCAGCTCGCCGTGGACACCACCGCGATCCTGCTGTTCGTCCAGGCGAGCGGCGGCGCCGCCAGCGGCCTCGGCATGCTGCTGATCCTGCCCGCTGGCGCGACAGCCACCATCGTGAGCCGTCGGTTGGCGCTGGCCGCGACCTCGGTGCTGACGCTTGCACTGCTGTTCCAGACCGTCGTGTCCGGCCTGGCGGGCGTCAGCCAGGGCACCGACTTCCTGATCGCCGGTCTCACAGGGGCGAGCCTGTTCGCGATCACGCTGCTCGCGATCCCGCTCGCCAACCGGCTGCGCGAGAGCGAGGCGCTGGTGCGCCAGCGCGACATCGACCTGGCCAACCTGAACGAGCTGAACGAATTCATCGTGCAGCACCTGCGCGAGAGCATCCTGGTCGTTGACGAGTCGGATCGCGTGCGACTGGTCAACGAGACCGCGGCCCGCCTGCTGACGGGCGGGCCGATCGCTGCCGGCAGCCTGCTCGGCGAGGTGTCGCCGCGCCTGCTGTACCAGCTCGCGACCTGGCGGCGGCAGACGTCGGACCGCCGGGACTCCACCGGCGAGGTCGTCTCCTCCGACGGCGGCACCGTGATCCGGCCGCACTTCGTGCCGCTGTCCGAGACCGGGCCCGGTCCGGTGCTGGTGTTCCTCGAAGACACCAGCGTCGTCGCCGAGCGCGTGCAGCAGTCGAAGCTCGCCTCGCTGGGCCGGCTGAGCGCCAGCATCGCGCACGAGATCCGCAACCCCGTGGGCGCGATGAGCCACGCCGGCCAGCTGCTGCGCGAGTCGCCGGCGCTCGGCGCCGACGACCGGCACCTGACCGACATCATCGAGAAGAACGCGACGCGAGTGAGCCAGATCATCGAGAGCATGCTGCAGCTCTCGCGACGCGAGACCACGCGGCAGGAGCGCATCGGCGCTCGGAGCAGTGGCTCGACGGATTCGTGCAGGAGTTCGCGGCCACCTGCCGAGGTCGCGCAACCTCGACATTCGACGTGGCGAACGAGGCCCCGGGCGTCGAGGTGCACGTTCGACCCCACGCACCTGCACCAGGTGCTGTGGAACCTGTGCGACAACGCGCTGCAGCACGCGGCGCCGAGCCACGACGAGCCGGTGTCGCTGCGCATCGGGCGCATCGCCTCCAGCGGCCGGCCGTTCCTCGAGATCGCCGACCGCGGCATCGGCATCGATCCCTCGAACGCCGAGCGGATCTTCGAGCCGTTCTTCACCGACAAGGCGGGCGGCACCGGGCTCGGGCTCTTCATCTCGCGCGAGCTGTGCCAGACCAACGGCGCGGTGCTGGCCTACGAGACGCGGCCCGGGGGCGGCAGCATCTTCCGCATCATCTTTGCCGATCCGCAAGGTGGGAGTGAGGCTGGCAGGCGGCCTCAAGGACAATTCCGCGCCACGCGCCTCCTCGTGCCGAGTCAGGCAAGCAGTGCGCCGGACGCAGGAGCCGCCATCGACAGGTTCCAGGCGTTCATGCGTGAGAATCCGCTCAAGTCGGGCACCGTCAAAGTCCGCGAGTTGATCGAGGAAGGCCGCTCGTGACATTGGTGCTCGATGTGTCTGTCACTATGCCGTGAAGACCTGATCGGCGCGTATGACGCCAGGACGCGGCTGCTGGATCTCCTGCGCCATGAGAAGTCGGGCACGCGATTCCCGATGACCAGCCGCGGCAAGGCTATCGCCGACCTGGTCCCGAGCCAGGCAACACGCGCGCAGGACGAGGCATCCTGCCATCGACAGATTCAATGCGTTCATGCGCGCAATCCGGTCATGGCGAACCCGGCCGACATCCGCGCGCTGATCGAGGAAGGCCGCGCGTACAGCGTCGATTCGGCACCGGGCGTCTCGCGGCGGAGCTGGTATAACCTCGGTTATACTATGGACATGAAGACCGCCATCTCACTTCCAGACCCGGTGTTCCGCTCGGCCGAACGCCTGGCTGCACGCATGGGCGTGTCCAGGAGCGAGCTCTATCGTCGCGCGCTGGAGGAACTCCTCGCGCGCCATGACGAGGACCAGGTAACCGCGCAGCTCAATGCCGTGTACTCGGATCCAGCAGACAATGCCGGCCTGGAGCCAGGTCTCGCGGAACTGCAGTTCCGGTCGATCGCGGAACGGAAGAAGCGGTGAACCGCGGCGAGATCTGGTGGGCACCGCTGCCGGTTCCGAAAGGCTCGGGACCCGGCTTTCGGAGGCCGGTACTCGTCATATCCGCCGACAGCTTCAATCGAAGCCGACTTGCGACCGTCATCGTTGCCGTGATTACCACCAACCTGCACCTCGCAACCGCGCCAGGCAACGTACGCATCAGCGGCCGACGAACCGGGCTGTCGCAGGCTTCGGTCGTCAATGTGTCCCAGCTCTTGACCGTGGACCGACGCCTTCTGGAATCACGGGCCGGCAAGCTCGACCCAGTCGCAGCTTGAATCGGTCGCCCGCGGACTCAAGCTGGCGCTTGGCCTGCAGTGACTCGAGGTGTGTCACTGCTGCGCGAAACACTGAGTCAGACGGCAGGCGGGTGCCTTTCGTGAAGAGTGCACGAGTAGCAGCGGCCCCGTCTCCGGTATAGTCCGGCCCCAGACGCAATCACACCCTGGCAGACTCGCCCACCGATGCATCTACCCCGCGCCCTCGTCGTCGACGACGAACCCGACATCCGGGAACTGCTGTCCATCACGCTGGGCCGCATGGACATCGCCGTCGAGACCGCGGCCGACTACGGCTCGGCGGTGAAGCAGCTGGGCGGCGAGCGCTACGACCTCGTGCTCACCGACATGCGCCTGCCCGACGGCGACGGCCTCGACCTCGTCGAATGGATACAGGAGCACCGCCCGGGCGTGCCGGTGGCCGTCATCACGGCGCACGGCAACGTCGAGGCCGCGGTTCGTGCGCTGAAGCTCGGGGCCTTCGACTTCATCTCGAAGCCGCTCGACCTCGCTGCGCTGCGCAGGCTGGTCACGGCCACGCTCAAGCTGGCGGCAAAACGTCGAGGAGACCGGCCGCTACTCGATGATGAAGCTGCACGGGACCTCGAAACCCATGCAGCAGCTGCGCGAGCTGATCGCCCGCGTCGCGCGCTCCCAGGCCCCGGTGCACGTCTCCGGCGACTCGGGCACCGGCAAGGAACTGGTCGCGCGGCTGATCCACGAATCGGGGCCGCGCAACGACGGGCCGTTCGTGCCGGTGAACTGCGGGGCGATTCCGTCGGAGCTGATGGAGAGCGAGCTGTTCGGCCACCGCAAGGGCAGCTTCACCGGCGCGGTCGCCGACAAGGAGGGCCTGATCCGCAGCGCCGAGGGCGGCACGCTGTTCCTGGACGAGATCGCCGACCTGCCGCTGCACATGCAGGTGAAGCTGCTGCGCGTGATCCAGGAGAAGGCCGTGCGCCCGGTGGGCGACACTCGCGAGATTCCCACCGACGTCCGGATCCTCTCCGCGACGCACCGGCGGCTCGAGGAACTGGTCAAGGCCGGCAAGTTCCGCGAAGACCTCTACTACCGCATCAACGTGATCGAGCTGCACGTGCCCGCGCTGCGCGAGCGGCTGGACGACGTGCCGCAGCTGGTGGACGTGCTGCTCGACCGCGTGGCGAAGGAAATCGGCGTGCCGCGGCCCAGGATCAGCGACGAGGCGATCGAAAAGCTGTTGTCGTATTCATATCCGGGCAACGTCCGCGAGCTGGAGAACATCCTGGAGCGAGCGGTGACGCTGTGCGTCGGCGACACGATCGAGCCCGGCGACATCCAGTTGAGGCAGGGCGCGGGGAACTGTCGACCTGGCCGACATCGACGATGAGATGGAGTCAGACGGTCTCGAGGGGCAGCTCGCCCACATCGAGCGGGAAGCGATCGTGAAGGCGCTGGAGCAGACGCGGTACAACAAGACCAAGGCCGCGGAGCTGCTGGGGATGAGCTTCAGGCAGTTGAGGTATCGGGTTCGTTACAACAAGACCAAGGCGGCGGAACTGCTGGGGATGAGTTTCAGGCAGTTGCGGTATCGGGTGAAGAAATTGGGAATTGAATGAGCATGGCGATAAAGCTCATTACGCCGCCAGGTATGTTGGTAACAGTTGCGTTACTGGCAATCTATTGCGCCTATTCCTCCTGGATGGCATCGGTAGAGCAGTCTTGGTTCTACCTTTTCGTAGCTGCGACTTCCCTTGCCGCATGCATCGGCACTGCGGTACTGCAACCGTGGTCAAGATATCTCGTGTACATCCTAACGACCGGTTTCATAGCTGCATGGAGCCACTCTGTCTATGCTGGAGCTAAGGCAGGCTTCTTTGTCTTCTTTTTTTCATCGCCTCTGCGGGCCATGAAGTCGATTGCTCCCGGGCTGGCTCTGGTCGCGCTATCTTTAGGCTGAAGTTACATTGTCCTTCGTCATTTCAAACGCACGCTAACTTCCAGTGGCACTGACGGCTCCCAGTCGTGGCTTAGCGTCCACCATTGGCTTTTCACCGAACAATTTCTCCAATCCAGGATTCCCCGAGATCACAAAAAAGATCAGGCTCGCCAACCCGGCCCTGTTCAGTCCGGCATTTCACGCATGACAAATTGTACCGCTCATTACGGAATGGCCAATTTGCGCTCTACGCTTGTCCTCTCAAATACCCGTCTTTTTGTCACAGCTCTCGCACTCTCGATCGCGCCACTTTGGTTTGGCCCGTATTTGCCGATGGTGGATTTGCCGCAACACGCGGCTCAAATTGCGGCCCTCCATGCCGTACTGCAAGGCGACAGCCGCTTTACCTCAGTCTTCGAACTCAACTGGTTTACACCATATCTTTTTGGATACTTGCTGCTATATGCGATTTCAACCATCGCTCCGATAGTCGTTGCCACAAAAATCATCGTGTGTTTTTCAATGATCAGCATACCAATGCTGACCGGGGCGCTTCTGCGTGAGGTGCGAGCGGACGTTCGTTGGCGATGGCTTGCAATTCCCGGCACTTACAGTCTCGCGTTCTACTGGGGCTTCTTTTCCTTCATGGTCGCAGTACCTATCGCAATACTTCTACTAATACTCACCGTGCGGTTCGACCGCGAGCCCACTAAGTCCGGCGCTGCATTTTTGGCGGTGTATACACTGTTCCTGTTCTTTTGCCACGTCCTCGCGCTAGGCTTTTCTGCGCTCGTCGCCTCAAGCTATCTTGCCGGGAAACATTACTCCAACCCAAGAAGCTTGGCGGTTCGCTGCATACCGCTAGCTGCACCGTTGCCGCTGATCCTGTTTTGGCTCGCTAATACCTTCAGCGGCGAGGCGTCTGTGCAACACTCAACCGTCGCGTTTGGAGAGGTCGCACCGCGTCTCTACGAGTTTCTCATGCAGCCGTCTGGACTCGAACACATAAGCTCTTTCGGTATTGCTGTTACGGTGGGCATCGCGTTGAGTCCTAGGCTCTTGGGGTCCCGGCCCACATCGAGCCCAGCACGCTGGCTGCCATTTGTGGTTGGCGCGCTTGCCTTTTTTCTTGTTCCGTCGACCGCCCTGAACACATCATTTCTTTACCAAAGGCTTGGTATTTTCCTTGTACCTCTCTGGTTAATGATCTGGGACGCGCCAAAAAAAGACTCAACTCGATTTGAGCTACTCGTTATGGCGGCCGTCATCGCGTGGATACTTGCGAACACTGCACGCTTCGCCTCATTTGCACGAGAAACTGAATCATTTGACGCCGTCATGGCTAATATGGCGCCCGGCGAGACTGCCGCGATGATGATCGTGGACAAGCGCAGTCAGTTTTTTACGACGCCTGTCTATCTCCACTTTCCTGCGTGGTATCAGGCCAGCAAGGGTGGAATAGTAGACTTCAATTTCGCAGATTTTCACCCCCAGATTGTTCGCTACAAGAATTCTCGCGGGCCACGCCTGGGGGAGGCACTAGCCTGGGCACCATGGCAATTTGAATGGGACCGTGACGGCGGCCGGAGCTATCGGTATTTTGTGGTGAAGGCACCAAGCGACTACTCGGCAACTCTGTTCAAGGAACAGATCGGATCAATATCACTTATCGCGCACAGTGGGTGGTGGTGGCTTTACGAAAATCGCTCACGACAATGACACACTACGACAACCTGTTCTTTCAGTACGTTAACTCGACTGCGACACGCTCTGCGCGCCGTCTACTTCCCGTCCTGCTTTCACAGATCAGCGTCCGAAGCGTACTAGATGTCGGCTGCGGCCAGGGAGCATGGCTCGCCGTGTGGAAAGACTTGGGCGTCAATGACGTCGCGGGCATTGACGGAAACTACATCGACATCGGCAGACTTCAGATCCCGCAGGCGGATTTTTCGACCGCGGATCTTTCCGCCGGCTTTGACCTAGGACGACAATTCGATGTCGTGCAATGCCTTGAGGTCGCTGAACACCTGCCAGACAATAGTGCGGTCCGATTAGTGAAGAGCCTCGTCCGACACGGCGACATAGTTCTTTTTTCTGCAGCTTGCAAAGGACAGGGCGGCGACAATCACATCAACGAGCAGAACTACGAATACTGGCGAGCTATATTCGCTGACTGTGGGCACGTAGCAATTGACTGCCTGCGTCCCAGAGTTTACAGGGATACCGAGATCGCCCCTTGGTACCGCTATAACACTCTTGTATATGCTGCCTCGGAGATATTATCCGAACTTCCTGAGTCTTTTCGCGCGTTTCGGGTCCCTGATATCGAGCCAATTATTGATTACTCTCCTTTTCCTTATCGCTTGAGAAAGCGGATGACGATGATGCTGCCAAATGCATTGGCGACCGCCATCGCGCGAGTCAAGGAGCGGGCTTCAGTTTGGCTTTCGCAAAAACAACGAAAGAGAAACTCATGAGCCGACTGTCTTTAGCTCTATTGGTAATGTCCGCTATCTTGGCCGCTGCTGGCCAAATACTTTTCAAACTTGGCGCCGATGGACGGCACGAGTTTGCCGATTTTCTGAATATCTTCATATTGTCTGGTCTAGTCGCGTATTGCATTGGCACAGTCGTCTGGATTTACGTTTTGTCGTCCGAGCGACTGATAAACGTATTTGCTTTTTCGGCACTTACATTTGTCCTCGTATACCTGGGCAGCACGATGATAGACGGCCGAGGCGCCAATGCCCCCGGCCTCGTTGGCACCGGATTGATTCTTGTAGGTTTGTACCTGCTTACCAATTACAACACATAACAGCCAATGAACGACCTTGCGATTGTTGTTCCCTGCTTTAATGAAAGCCTTGTGCTCAGCGATACAGCCGACAAGTTGCTGTCTGAGCTCCGCAGGCTCGAGCGATGCGGAAAGGTTTCGAATCGAAGTCAGATCTGCTTCGTCGATGATGGAAGCTTGGATGGCTCCTGGGAATGCATTACCCAAGCCCACGCTTCGGATTCCCGCGTGCATGGCATAAAGTTAACACGCAACCACGGACATCAATTCGCGCTGCTCGCAGGGCTGCTGACCGTTTCAGCTGATATGGCCATCAGCATCGATGCTGATCTGCAGGACGATATTAGTGTCATCGAAAAGATGGTGGACGAGTATCGCGCCGGGAAAGATGTCGTCTTTGGTGTGCGCGAAGACCGAAGCACTGATAGTCGGCTCAAACGCATGTCAGCGGAGGGCTACTATCGCTTGCTGCGGTGCATGGGCGTTAACATTGTCTTTAATCACGCGGACTGCAGATTGCTGAGTCGCCGCGCCCTTGAAGCACTGAGGGAATTCGGGGAAACCAATCTCTTCCTGAGGGGAGTCATCCCGACAATAGGACTGCCTTCCGCGACCGTCTCATACAAGAGGCAGGCTCGCCAGATGGGCGAATCCAATTATTCGATTCGCAAAATGATTTCACTGGGGATTGACGGCATTACTTCGTTTTCAATTGTACCCCTACGCGTAATCGCAGCATTGGGGTTAACAGTCTTCCTGGGCAGTCTTCTTCTTGCGATATGGGCCTTGTGGGTCCGATTTGCCCTTGCAGACGTGGTTCCGGGATGGGCATCGTCGGTACTGCCGCAATATTTTCTAGGCGGAATTCAATTGCTCAGTATTGGAGTTTTGGGCGAGTACGTCGCAAAGATTTACATCGAGACGAAACGTCGCCCGCGCTTTCTGATCGAAAAGGTCATTTAGCTTGCCCTCTTGAGACTTATATCGGACAGCGGATGCCCCTTTCCATTTTGATTTCGCAGTGCAGGAAGAGCTCATAGTGGAGCGATTTTTCGCAAGTCCGTGCTGCAGAGATACGTCCGGCTGACCTGCTGGTCGATTTCCGTACCAGCTGAGACTTTGGGAAGATGGCTCCTGAAGCGCTTGGGTTTCCAGGACCAATCCGACGGTTAGATTTCGGCGTTGCTGAACTCTTCCGACGTCACCAAATGCCTTGCTTGCCCGGCGAATTCCGCCGGCGTCAGATCATTGAGAGCCTGGTGAGGGCGACTCTCATTGTACTCAACGTCGCCAAGCTTCGATCTTCGCCCGGGCCTCGTCAATCGTCTCGAACCAGTGAACGTTCAGGCATTCGTCCCGGAGCGATCCGTTGAACGTCTCGACGAAGCAGTTGTCGGTCGGCTTGCCGGGCCGGTTGAAGTCGATGGCAGCCTTCCGGTGATAGGCCCAGAGATCGAACACGCGCCCGGAGAACTCACTGCCGTTGTCGACGAAGATGCGTACCGGCGATCCTCGCGTCGCCACCAGTCGATTGCAGGCCTCCACGACGTGTTCCGCACGCAGTCGCTGGCCGACGACGATGTCGAGCGCTTCTCGCGTGTACACATCGACGATCGTCAATGCGCGGAACCGCGTGCCGTCGACGAGCTGGTCGGCGACGAAATCCATCGACCACGCCTGGTTCGGTCGCTTCGGGACGTAACGCTCGCGTCGAGCAACCGCCATCTTGCGGCGCCGGGGTCGCTTACTGCGTAACTGCAGGCTTTCCTCGGTGTAGAGGCGGTACGTCTGGTCCTTGCCCAGCGACCAGCCCTCGCGCCTCAGCAGCACGTGCAGACGCCGGTAGCCGTAACGGATGCGGACTTGCGCCAGCTCGCGCATCCGCTGTCGCAAGGCCGTCTTCGGGTCCTTCCGCGAACGGTAGTACTGGACGCTTCGATGCTGGCAAACCACGCGGCAGGCCCGCCGGCGACTCGTCGCGTAGTGGCCTACCACGTAGTCCACCGCCTGACGCTTCACCGCGGGCCGGGCCATTTTTTTGAGTTGATGTCCTGCAGGATCGCCTTGTCCAGGCTCAGCTCCGCGACCAGCTTCTTCAGCCGGGCGTTCTCTTCCTGCAGCAGCTTCAACTCCCGCACCTGGTCCGACTGCAGGCCGCCGTAGACCTTCTTCCAACGGTAGATCGCCTGCTCCGACACGCCCAGCTGACGCGAGGCCGCCGCCACCGTCATCCCGAGCTCGATCTGCTTCAACGTCGCCACGATCTGCTCGACCGAAAACCGCTTCTTCTTCACGGCAAACTCCTTGCCCCTCCAGGGGCCAGTTTGCCGAAAATCTAACCTTCAGAATGGTCCGGTTCCGTCATAGCGGCTCAGGGGAGCTTACGCTGGGCCCGTATCAATTTGCACCATGCTCACTCACGGACTGGACAACGTACACAGGCCGCCGCTTGGACTCCAGGTAAGTTCTACCGACATATTCTCCGAGAATGCCGACGCTGATCAATTGAATGCTCCCCATAAATACAACCACAACAAAAAGCGAAGCATAGCCCGGGCACATCGATTCCAAACAGAACAACCCTGACGATCAAGTAAGCCGCGTATACCGACGAGACCAGCGCGGTCGTCAGTCCGAGCGCCGTCGCTATCCGCAACGGAGCTATCGAAAAGCTAGTCAGACCCTCGATAGCTAATCCAAGCAATTTCAGATAACCCCACTTCGTACGCCCCGCTGCGCGCGACGGTCGTGCGTATTCAATCGACTCGGATGGAAACCCAGCCCAAGAGAGCAGCCCCTTAGTAAAACGCTGCCTCTCCGGCATGCGGCGTACTACGTCTAGAACCGAGCGATCCATGATACGAAAGTCCCCGACGTTAGCGGGGATTGGTGGCGTCGCAATAAAATTGTGCAGCGAATAGAATGCTTTCGCAGTCGCTCGCTTCAAGAGATCATCCGACGTCCGATCTGCCCTGACAGCAAGGACAACAGGCGCGCCAGCCTCCCAACGGCGCAGCATCTCCGGGATCAACTCCGGAGGATCCTGAAGATCCGCGTCAATGGGTATGACCGCATCTCCCGTCGCGAAATCAAATCCAGCCGAAAGCGCGGCTTCCTTCCCGAAATTTCTCGAGAGGACAACCATTCGTATCATCCCAAAGGCCAAGGTCACATCGCCTATCGCCGCGGTGGTTGCGTCGTGGCTACCGTCGTCGACGCAGACGAATTCGAATTCGTAACGAGAACTGAGGGGCTCTAGAACTGAGGCGAGACGCTCGAAGTAGATGGACACATTGTCCACTTCGTTATAGAAAGGCGTAACGATGCTAACTTTCTTTACGCCCCGCGAAGTCATCGCGTCAGGCATTGCGACTCCTACCGTATCGAGCACACGAATCGCATATTGTCCGCACTACACTTCGACCACGTCACCCGTCTCGGCGGACCATGTGGGCGCTGGCAGAAAAGCGGAGCCAGACAGACGGCCAGTCGAACCATCCCGGCAGCAAGCAAAGAGCCACTGATGGACCTTAAAGAGACCGACATCCTTGGCGAAGATCTCCTACGCATTGGTACTATCGGTCGAAAGCGCGCGCAATGCTCATGATGCTCAAGAACCGCACTCCTTCAAGAATTCTAGATATTGGCGCTGGATCTGGCTTCTTTGCTAGATACCTGCTGGCTAACACGGCCGCAAGTGAAGCCTGGTGCGTTGATACGGGCTATACGGAGGACTGGAGCACGATCGAGCTCGGAAAGCCTGTTCATTTCCAGCGTTCTATCTCCGCCAGTTCGGCCGATCTTGTGCTGCTGATGGACGTACTGGAACACGTTGATGATGATATGGGCTTACTCAGGGAGTACTCAAGCAGAATTCCCCGCAATGCGAGCGTGTTGATTTCCGTTCCGGCCTTTCAGGCATTGTGGAGTGAGCACGACGAATTCCTCGATCACAAGCGCAGGTATACACTTCGCGGATTGGAGCAACTCGTCGAAAAATCAGGACTTACGGTGTCGCATGGCGCGTATTTCTTTGGATTCGTGCTGCCTGCTGCCGCCGCCAGCAGGCTATCCACCCGGTTTCGACGGATGCGAAAGAACCAGCCTCAATCTCAACTTGCTCGTCACAGCCGGCTTGTGAATGAGTCGCTAGCGCACATATGCGCTGTGGAACTCAAGGTGATGAGGCTAAACAGGCTGGGCGGCCTGACGGCTTTCTGCCTCGCGTCAGTTCCGTAACGGCGCTACCGCCGCATGGCAAGGCTACTGTCATATGCGGCGTCCGAATGTCGACTCATTTTTCGGTTTGTGGGCGTTGGTTTAGCGGCCACAATGGTGCACCTGATAACGGCCATAGCGCTTCTCGAAGGCACACGGATGCCGCCTGTGGCAGCAAACATGGCGGCCTTTCTTGTTGCATTCTTGACATCCTTTGCCGGCAACTATTTCTGGACGTTCGGAGTCCGCCGCCATGTTCGGCAAGCGCTTTGGCGATACCTGCTGGTCGCCTGCGCGGCGTTTTCTATCAATAACATTGTTCTTTGGTGCCTTCTGTCATTTGTCGGTACCGACGCAAGAATATCGATTCTTCTGGCTGCCGCAGTCGTTCCCGTCGGCTCCTATTTACTCAGCCGGCTATGGGCATTTGGGGGCGGCCCTGATCAAGAATGACGACCCGATGACCGACGCCACTTAAAGAAGGAATTCAGCACTCTTATTTATGGGACCTTTTCATTTGGCTACACGAACCTTGACGACCAATTGGCGGGGGGGCGACTGGTCAAGCCGATTGCGATGCTGCTTGCCTTATTGCTTGTGCATTTTGGCTGGAGCGGGGATTCCCGTTGCCGCCTCGGCCATCAGGCCGTATGCGTTCACGATGACCGACGACAACTGGATGTACTTTCTTCCGTTATTGGAGAGTACAACGGACGCTCTGCTCGGCGGACATTGGCCTGCCGTCATTTGGGCGCTTGGACCTGGCTGGTCGCCGTGGGAGAACGGTCAGGTCGGCGTCATGTACCCTCCCTATCTGATTGCCAACCTGGTCGCCAAACTACTTGGTGAACCGCTTGGCCTGCTGGATGTCAGCGCTGCCATGCACTTGACGGCCGTCGGTATCATCTCGTACTGGCTACTACCCGAAAGAATTGCCGGCCCGACGAGAATGCTGTTGACGCTCCTCTTTCAGCTGTCAGCGGGTCCACTACTCCCTCGGTCTCGATCCGCATAACTACCTCACGCCCCTGCCGTGGTTCGTGGGCATGGGCCTGCTGATGATCCGGCACGCCGGAGACTTTTCGTGGGGACGCAGAGACAAATGTCTCTTCTGGTTAGCGAGCCTTCTCTTTTTCCTTACGCAGCCACCCGCGGAAATCTACGTCATTGGCGTGACTATGCTCTTGGTTTGGCTATTTGTGATTTCCGCGCCAGGATCGCGAGTCGGACCTCTCAAGTGGTTGATCATTTCTCAACTGCCCTTTGTTTTCCCGCTCCTGTACATAAAGTGGCTCGCGCTAGGAGCGAATCCTGATTGGTTCGCACCACGCGGTCCGTCGCAATTTGCGCTGAATCATTCTCAGTATCTTTCAACTGTTCTTACAGGGAACCCTGTGGGGCAATTATCTGTTCACCACAGATTTCCGACTTTGGGGAAACATAGACTGGCGAGGCATAGGGATGTTTTTCTTGCCAGGCCTGCTGCTTTGGATTCCCCCAGTGGATTCGCTCCGAGACTTTACCGGCCAATATTCTTCTTTGCCTTTGGCTCTACTGGTGCTCGGAATCGCAAGTGCACCACAGCTTGCAACATCTTTTCATCGGACCGTTCTCTGGATTTCGATGGACCTGGAAGCTAACCGCCCTACTCGGACCGTTGGCGCTACTGACATACGTTCACTTTCTGCGAGTGACGAACCGGTCACTGACAGACCGAGATTAGCAATGCTGGCGCTCTTGGTACTCGCATCGTTCGGAGTATTTCTTCGAGGACTAAATTTCGAAATTCTGCCCACCATGAGTGATGCCCATGCTCTTGGACCCCGCGGATTGGTGGACGCGACTCGCGCAATGGCCTCGGAATCAGGGTTGGTAGCGGGAACCCGCATTGCATTGATTGGACAGTACAATATGGACCAGCCGCTTCCGCTACCAATTCTGGGCGTCTTGGGCAATGCCGCCATCCTGTCCGACCTCGAAACGGCTCATCTTTATGAACCGATGGAACCGGCAGGCCTCATGAAGGATCATCTCGGGCTAACTCTCCCTTGGCGAGTCTATATTCACGACACCTCGTTCTATTCGGCCCCATCAGAGATCATGGCCGCTTTGCGCAGCATCGGCGTTCAAGCCGCCCTCAGCGATAACCCGGCGGCATTGAGCATTAGAGGCACGATGGAATACAAAGATCGCCTGGGAAGGGTCACATATGTCTTGCCCGTGAAGAATGCCCTTCCGGGGCGATTCCCCGATCGCCGGCTCCGGCCGCATACAACGCATGGCGGACGGTCGTTTGCGCGCGAGCGGAGGCGCCGTGCCGCCAGCATTGACCTCATCGCGCAAGATTCGGTGGACAGAACAACCCAGCGGGACATGGATAGGGATCCCCATCGTACTTGCACCCCACTGGGCACTTGGCACGATCGTGCTGACTCTGGCGAGCATCTGGCTGACCCTCCGCCGCAGTCGCAGCACCGCGATACGCCGGCTTGGGGAACCCGTAGCCACCGAGCCTCCGCCACACGACGGTCGGTTATGATCTGCCCCGGGGCTTGTAGGTGCGATCGCCCCCCTTACATGAGTTACGGGGCTCCAGAAGCCGAGCATGGCCGACTTACGCACCGCCTACCGATGATTCGTCTCCCGCCTTGTGCTTGTCACGCTCACTCAGGTAATTCTCCCATTCCCGGTCAATCCTCGGCCAGTCCTCTCGCGTGACCGCGACGGGCTTCCGCAATTCACCCTTGTAGTGATCCTGCATCGCGTCCCAAAGCCTCTGCGCTGTCGGATCGTCGTCCAGCGGCCGCTCCAGCAGCAGTCGGCCATGATGCTTCGGAAAGTCAATGTAAAGAAACTGATGCGCATACGGGCCCGCCGGTATCGCCGCGAGCAACTGGTCCCTGGTGAACGCCGCGCGCTCCTTGAACGCTAGCGCCAAGGGCGCATAGTAAGTTCGAATGTGCAACCGCGTGGTCTTCGGGTCCACCACGAAAAACCTGGAGTTCTGCCGGGCCGTACCCGCCTCGTCCACACCGCCGCCAGGTGACGGCAGAACCTTCAGATCCGTTTCAGTGTAGCGAACAGGGTCGGGGTCGGCGTCGAACCCGTCGTGCCCAGATTCGAGCAGCGGCAGCAGAGACTGGCCATTTGCGTGCAACGGGTCGCCGCCAATACCCATGAAATCAAGGATCGTCGGGGAGATATCCTCTACCGTCACGGGATATCGGAAGTCGCGACCGTCGCTGCCGAAGACCAGCTCGGAACCAAATGTCCGGAAGCCCAGCAATACCTGGTACTGTGACTTGGACAATACGCTCTGGCCATGCCCGTTGATCTCCATCTTGATCGGCGCCTTCATACCCTCGACCAGGAACGTGTCGTCGAAGAATGAATCCGAATGCAGGCCCAGGGCTTCGCCATGATCGGAAAGCACGATGACCAGCGCATTCCGCAATGCACCTTTTTTCTCGAGCACATCCACCAACTCACCAAACATCCGGTCCGCTGTCTGCAACCCGATCCGGTACAGGGGCCGGTCTTCCTCATCTGCGGGAGTGGAAACGCCAAATGGCGTGCCGGCCGTGTAGTACGGCCAGTGCGCGGCCGTGAGGTGCGATATGAAAAGCGTCGGCCCGTCGAACGAGACTTCGCGATCGAGGCGTTCGACGAATGTCTCGGGCTCGAACATCGTCGCGGCACCGCGATTGGCGTACGAGAACGGGAATAGCCACTTACCGAGCCGGGTATTGACGACCATCGAGGGCAACGGCAGCTCGTTGTAGGTCCCGATGATGAAATCGGAGGCTCCGATGCGCGGAGTGACGACCTGGTCAAAGCCGTAGGTCTCGTCGAAATTCGCAAACCGGACTTCGTCGGTCGAATAGATCGTGCGGTATCCGGCCTTCCTCAGGACATCCCCGATCGTGGGGTTGGCATTTACGGTCGAGCGCTCGGCCAGGTTGAATCGCGCTCCCGTCACGGTCGGCGAACGCCCCGACAGGATCGCGACCCAGGACGAGAATGTCCGCGCCGCTGGCGTCGTCGCGTCGGAGAAGAGATCCGCCTTCGCCAGGAAACGATCCAGGTTCGGCGTGACGCCGCTGCCGCCGAAACGCCGCAACTGCTCCAGCCGCAGGGAATCGATGCCGAGAATGATGATGTTGGGCCGACCGGCCGTGGACGCGGCCGCGACGCCTGACCGGTCTGCTGGCCACAATAAACTGATCGACGCCAGCAGTGCCGCCGCGGAAGCCACCCAGAGCGACCGACGTCGCGCAGCCCGGCCGGACCGAAGGTAAAGCAGCAGGGCCGCGCGACCCAGTACCAGCAGGCAGAGGCCAAAACCGGCGTAGTAGACGAACTGCCCGATCGGCCACGGTCCCACGGGAGTCGCGACCGAATCATGGTAATAGGCCCCGATCAGCGTGCGGGGATACCACAGGGCGTTGTAGACGATTGCAATTCCGGCAAGCACGCAGAACCAGCCGACCACGATTCGTCCGAACTTGGCCCGTGCGGTCGGCAAGACTACGGCCGTTGCGCAAGCCAGAAGCCACGTCAGGCCGGCAAATGCAACGTGAAGCAGGATCTGAATAATGACGAAGAAGACCATTTCCTCGGCGATCTTCCCCGACCAGGCACCCCCGGACGCCGCGCGCATGACGTCCGTCGATGCGATGCGGTCCAGCAGGCTCGTGGCCGAGGTGTACGCCGTCGCGACCAGGAAAAATATCCATAGTGCAACTGCGATGACCGCGCCGCGTTTCAAGCGATCGCGCGCAGGCAGCAGCCCTTCGAATACAGCCCTCCCCTGCTCACTCATAATCCTGTCACCTGCATGAATGTCCTGACGATCGGTGGCGACCCTGAATGGGGGCGCATCATAACCAGCTTATTGTCAACCGACCGCAGGCTTTCTGACTGCGGACCGGTTCTCAGTCGAAACGAAATGGACAGCGCGGCGACTGCGCTGCAATTGCCGGGCAACGATGGACACTTCGTGTCAGTTGCCGACCGTGCTTGTCACAAACCGCAATCCAACGGATCGACCGTGACCTCCAACGTGACGATTAGGTCCTTTTAAAACAATACCTTGAAGCATGAATGGCCAACTGGCACGGATGTTGCTTTACCCAGGTGCAGGCAGTACGCCGCTGTTTCGTTGATTCAACAAGGAGTCCGCAATGCTCAAGTCCATCCAGAAGGGTTTCACCCTGATCGAATTGATGATCGTCATCGCGATCATCGGCATCCTGGCCGCCATCGCCATTCCGGCGTACCAGGACTACGTGATCCGCTCGCAGGTCTCGGAAGGCCTGACCATGGCTTCGGCGGCCAAGGCGTCCGTGTCCGAGTTCTACGCCAACCGCGGTACTTGGCCGACGAACAACAGCTACGGCCGGCCTCGGCGCCTCGACAACGATCAACGGCAAGTACGTATCCGGCATAAACGTCGGCGGCGGCGGCATCACGGTCACCTACGGCCGCGAGGTCAACAGCAAGATCACCGGCAAGAAGATCGGCCTGTCGCCGTTCGCGAGCCCGAATGGTGACGTGATCTGGAAGTGCGGCAACGCCGCGAATCCTAGTGGCACATCGTCGGCCGGAACCGCTGGCACGACCGACCTCCTCAACAAGTACATGCCGTCGTCCTGCCGTCCGTAAGCAGTCGACTGCAGCCCGGGCACGGATGCCCGGGTTCGCTCCCGAAGCCCCCGCCCCGTGCGGGGGCTTCCTTTTGTGCCCCCTGATTCCGCCCGCCTTTGGGGATCCCAGCGGCCAAATGTGTCGCAAGGCACAAAATTCGAGGTCCCGGGGGGCCGGTATTGACCCACGACGACTTAACATTTGCTAGCCTTGGCAGCATCGACAGCCACCATTTACGGACGGCTCGCGTGACCAGCCCTGTGTCTGCCCTATGAATGATTTCGCGGTGTCCCAGACCCCGAGCGCCCAGCAGGCCCTGCAGGGCCTGCCCCAGCGGCTGGTTTCCGACGGGCTGGTCGGGGACGGCGCCATGATGGAGGCGATTGCGGCGGCCAAGGAGCGCCGCGTCGGGGTCGTCAGCTACCTGGTCGATCACAACATCGCCGACGCGCGCGAGATCGCCATCGCGGCCTCGCAGGAGTTCGGCGCCCCGCTGCTCGACCTCGACGCCATCAACCCGGACATCGAGACCATCCGGGTCGTCAGCGACAAGCTGCTGCGCAAGCACCACGTGCTGCCGCTGGTGAAGCGTGGCAAGAAGCTGTTCCTCGGTATTTCCGACCCGACCAACCTGCACGCGCTGGACGAGGTCAAGTTCGCCACCGGCCTCTCGGTCGAGGCCGTCGTGGTCGAGGACGGCAAGCTCACGCAGATGCTCGCCCGCTCGCTCGAGCAGGTTGACACCTCGATGCCCGAGCTCGCGGGCGACGACTTCGAGATGGAAAATCTCGAGACCAGCGCGGGCGACGACGAAGCCGAAGGCGGCAGCGCTGGACCGCTCCGACGTCGACGATGCTCCGGTCGTTCGCTTCGTCAACAAGGTGATGCTCGACGCCATCCGCCGCGGCGCCTCCGACATCCATTTCGAGCCCTACGAGCGCTCCTACCGCATTCGCTTCCGACTCGACGGCGTGCTGAAGGAAGTCGCGAACCCGCCGGTGCAGCTCGCGATCAAGCTCGCGGCACGCCTCAAGGTCATGTCGCGGCTCGACATCGCCGAGCGACGCGTCCCGCAGGACGGTCGCATCAAGATGAAGATCTCGAAGAACCGTTCGATCGACTTCCGCCTGAGCACCTGCCCGACGCTGTTCGGCGAGAAGATCGTGATGCGTATCCTGGATTCGTCGAGCGCGATGCTCGGCATCGACTCGCTGGGATACGAGGGCTTCCAGAAGAAGCACTACATGGACGCGCTCGCGCGTCCGCACGGCATGATCCTCGTCACCGGCCCGACCGGCAGCGGCAAGACGGTATCGCTGTACACCGGGCTCTCGATCCTGAACACCGAGGACACCAACATCTCGACGGCCGAGGATCCGGTCGAAATCATGCTGCCCGGCATCAACCAGGTGCAGATCAACCCGAAGGTGGGCCTGACCTTCGCCGGCGCGCTGCGCGCGTTCCTGCGCCAGGACCCGGACGTCATCATGGTCGGCGAAATCCGCGACCTCGAGACGGCCGAAATCGCCATGAAGGCCGCGCAGACCGGTCACCTCGTGCTCTCGACGCTGCACACCAACGACGCCCCGAAGACGCTGACCCGCCTGGTGGACATGGGCGTGAAGCCCTACGCCATCGCGACCTCCGTGAGCCTGATCATCGCGCAACGCCTCGCGCGCCGCCTGTGCGGCAACTGCAAGACGAAGCTCGACGTCCCGGACGACGCGCTGCTCAAGGAAGGCTTCGGCGCTGGAAGAAATCGCGAACGGCATCCAGATTTTCGGCCCCGTCGGTTGCAGCCAACTGCACGGACGGGTATAAGGGCCGAACCGGCCTTTACGAGGTGATGCCGGTGTCCGAGGAAATCGGCCGCATCATCATGGAAGGCGGCAACGTGATGCAGATCAAGCAGCGGCCGCGCGCGAGGGCGTGTGGGGCCTGCGCCAGGCGGGCCTGAAGAAGGTCCGCGACGGCATCACGACGCTGGAAGAGATCAACCGCGTAACCGTCGATTGAGCGGAACAGGCAGGTAAGACATGGCCGAATCGATCGCAGTAAAGCAGTTTCCCGTACCTCTGGGAAGGCAAGGACAAGAAGGGCAACCGCGTCAAGGGCCGCGGCCTCGCCAGGGACGAGTTCGACATGCGCGTCGTCGCTGCGACGCCAGGGCATCGCCGCCGACGCGGGTTCGCAAGGAAAGCAAGCTCTTCAAGGGCGAGGGCAAGGTAAAGGCCGAGGACATCGCGATCTTTGCCCGCCAGCTCGCGACGATGCTCACCGCCGGCATCCCGATGGTCCAGGCCTTCGAGATCATCGGCGTCGGCAACGACAAGCCGGCCGTGCAGAAGCTGGTGCTGGCCATCAAGTCCGACATCGAGACCGGCAACGCGCTGAACCAGGCGCTGGCCAAGCACCCGCTGTACTTCGACGACCTGTTCGTCAACCTCGTCGAGGCGGGAGAGCACGCCGGTGCGCTCGAGGCGGTGCTCGAGAAGATCGCCACCTACAAGGAAAAGACCGAGGCCCTGAAGAAGAAGATCAAGAAGGCGCTGTTCTACCCGGCCGCGGTGCTCGCGGTCGCGGTGATCGTGACCGTCATCCTGCTGATCTTCGTGATTCCGCAGTTCGAAAGCCTGTTCAAGGGCTTCGGCGCGGACCTGCCGGCGTTCACGCAGATGGTCATCAACATGTCGCGCTGGATGCAGGACAACGGCCTGTATCTCGGTGCCGTGGTGGCTGCCGCTGCGTTCACCTTCGGCTACTTCTACAAGCGCTCGCGGCCGATGCGCCAGTTCATCGACCGCACGGCGCTGCAGGTACCGGTGATCGGCCCGATCCTGAAGAAGGCCGCCATCGCCCGTTTCGCACGCACGCTCGCCACGATGTTCGGCGCCGGCGTACCGCTGGTCGAAGCGATGAAGTCAGTCTCGGGTGCCACCGGCAACATCGTCTACCAGGACGCGGTGCTCCGGATGCGCGACGAGATCTCCACCGGCATGCGCATGCAGCGCGCGATGGACAACACGGGCCTGTTCCCGAACATGGTCGTGCAGATGATCGCCGTGGGCGAGGAATCAGGCTCGCTGGACGAGATGGCCGGCAAGGTGGCCGACTTCTACGAGGCGGACGTGGACGCCGCGGTGGACGGCCTCTCGAGCCTGCTCGAGCCGCTGATCATGGTGATCCTCGGTGTGCTGGTCGGCGGCCTCGTGATCGCCATGTACCTGCCCATCTTCAAGCTGGGCGCGGTCATCTGACGCTGCTCGAGGTCCTTGGCTCGGGTCCCGCGCTGCTCATCGGGTGCGCGTTCCTGGTGTCGTTGCTGGTCGGCAGCTTCCTGAACGTGGTGATTCACCGCCTGCCGGTGATGCTCGACCGCCAGTGGCGGGCGCAGGCGGAAGAAATGCTGGCATCCGACGCGGCTGCCTCGCATGCAATGGCAACGCTTGCAGCAGGCGTCGAACCGGCGCAGGCACAGCAGAGTTTTGCGCTGGACTACGCGCCGGTATCCGCTGACGCGGTGGGTGCGGGGACCGGGATCGAGCAGCCCTACAACCTCGTCATCCCCCGCTCCGCCTGCCCTCAATGCGGCGCGCGGATCCTGGCTCACCAGAACATCCCGGTGCTGAGCTACCTGCTGCTCGGCGGCAAGTGCGCGAGCTGCAGTGCACGCATCTCTCCCCGCTACCCGATCGTAGAACTGGTAACGGCGCTGCTCTCGGCAGCCGTCGTATGGCGCTATGGCTGGGAATGGCAGTCGATCGCGGCGCTGGTCTTCACCTGGGCACTGGTCGCGCTCACGGTGATCGACCTCGACCACCAGATACTGCCAGACGTGATCACGCTGCCGCTGATGTGGCTGGGACTGCTGGCGAGCCTCGCGTGGCAGCCAGGCCCGGCGCTCTCCATCCCGGTGGATCCGTGGTCGGCGATCATTGGCGCGGCAGCCGGGTACCTGAGCCTGTGGCTCGTGTACTGGGCGTTCAAGCTGCTCACTGGCAAGGAAGGCATGGGCTACGGCGACTTCAAGCTGTTCGCCGCGTTCGGTGCATGGATGGGCTGGCAGATGCTGCCGCTGATCATCCTGCTCTCGGCCTTCACCGGCGCGGTGGTCGGCATCGCGATGATCGCGCTGCGCGGTCGCGACCGCAACGTGCCGATTCCCTTCGGACCCTATCTGGCAGCCGCCGGCTGGATCGCGCTGATGTGGGGCCCGCAGATCGTCGGTGGCTACCTGCACGTCTCCGGCCTGGATCACTGACCGGCGCCGCGGGAACGACCCGGTGAGTCCCGCTCCATTCCGCGTCGCACTCACCGGTGGCATCGCCAGCGGCAAGTCCACGGTCGCCGAGCCTGTTCGCCGCGCTCGGCGTACCGGTGATCGACACCGACCTGATAGCACGCGAGGTCGTGGAGCCGGGACAGCCGGCACTCGCCGAGGTCGTCGCTGCGTTCGGCACCGGGGTCCTCGACGCCACGGGCCGGATCGACCGCCGTCGCATGCGGGAGCACATCTTCGCAGACCCGGACGCAAGGCGCCGCCTGGAAGCCATCCTGCACCCGGCGATACGTGCTGAAATGGCACGGCGGTCGCTGGCGGCCGGTGGACCCTACCAGGTACTCGTCATCCCGCTGCTTGCCGAAGGCGGCCGCCGCGACCACGTGGACCGCGTGCTGCTGGTGGACGTGCCCGAGGAACTGCAGATCGAACGCCTGGTGATGCGCGACGGCGTGACTCACGAGCAGGCCCAGGCGTCACTGAACGCGCAGGCGAACCGGGCCGCGCGGCTGGCGCTGGCGGACGACGTGATCTGCAATACGGGCGCCACGGACGCGCTCCGCACCGCAGTCGCAGGCCTGGACCTCAAATACCGGCAGCTCGCCGATGCGTGAGACACCTCCCGGGCAAGGCACATTTCCGTTTACCGGGGTAAAACCGGAGGAGCGCGAACAACGTCCTCTGCCGCAGCCGACCCCACACGTCCCGCCGCGGTTGTGCGGCTCCGAGGCCGTAGAGCAGAATACCCGGATGAATGCGAACGAGGCTGTAGCGCCCTTGGTGGAGTCGGCTGCCCGCATGGTTTTCCACGAGCAACCGCTGAACGAGCGGATGCGCAGTTTCCTGCGCCTCGATTTCCTGTACCAGCAGGCGGTCCACCATCACACCAAGGCCGACCCGTGGTCGACCCGCGCCGCGGTGTCGGCGCTGCTCGAGATACTCACCGTCACGCAACGCGGCGATGTTCGTGGCGAGGTGTTGAAGGAACTCGAGCGGCAGATGGCGCAGCTCGCGGCGTTCAACAGCCGGCCTGGTGTCGATGCAGGGAGGCTGCGGGTGCTGCTCATGAAGCTGCACAGCATGCGCGAGGCCCTCGCGACAGTTGGCGCGCTGTTCATGCAGCCGCTGCGCGATTCCGAGTTCCTGAACGCGATCAAGCACCGCAGCACGATCCCCGGCGGCACCTGCGAGTTCGATCTGCCGAATTACACGCACTGGCTGAACCTTCCGGACGAGATTCGCGGCGCGGACTTCTCGCGCTGGCTGGCGATCATCCGCCCGCTCGGCGACGCGGTCGGCGAACTGCTGTGGATGACGCGCGAACAGGCGCGCTCGCGCCCCGAGGTCGCGCCGGGCGGCGTGTTCCACCTGTCGCTGGACCGTGACGTCCAGACGCAGATGATCCGCATCTCGCTGCCGGTCGGGACGGACATCTACCCCGAGATCAGCGGCAGCCATCATCGCTGCAGCATCCGGTTCCTCTACTGGCATGATCCGGTCAACCGACCGGTGCAGGCGGCGGAGGACGTTCACTTCACGCTGTCGATCTGCACCTGAGGCGCCACCGCGCCCACGCATCGCGATGCCGACCGTCCAATGCCCAACCTGCCAGCGCCCGGTCGAGTGGTCCGAGGCCTCGCCGTTCAGGCCCTTCTGCAGCGACCGCTGCAAGCTGATCGACCTCGGCGCATGGATCGCGGAGAAGCACGTGATACCGGGCGAGGAAATCTCATCGACGGCGAACGAGGAAGACGGTTCCGGCGAGCCCCCGTTGAACGCCTGAGGCGCCGGGCCAGATCCTCGCCGTATCCTCGCCTGGCGCCGTGGCGGGCCGCATGCCGGGGGGTGGGGAATCCTCCTCCGCCGCCACGCTGTCACCGCGCGTTCAGCGCGTCCCTGTGCCGGTTTCCCGCTCCAGCAGCGCGTCGACCATCGGCTGGTCCGCTTCCAGGATGTCTTCGAAGGCGAGGTGATCGGGCCGCACCCATTTCAGCGCCTGGCCGTCGAGCCCGCGCGGATCACCGCTCCACGATGTGACGAGCCAGAGGTCGAGGCGCACGACCCTGTCGGGATAGGCATGTGAATACCGGATGAGGCGCTCGGCGTCGTGAACCTCGACGCCCAGTTCCTCGCGCAGTTCGCGCGCGAGTCCGGCGCGGGGATCCTCGCCCGGGTCGATCTTTCCGCCGGGAAACTCCCAGCGCCCTGCCAGCGTCTTGCCCTCTGGTCGCTGGGCGATCAGCACACGACCCTCGGCGTCGAACAGCGCGCCGGCCACGACCTCCAGAAAATAGGTGCCATGGCACCTATTTACGCTTCATGGGCGATCTGGCCGTGGCAGTGCTTGAACTTGCGGCCTGAACCGCAGGGGCAGGGCTCGTTGCGCCCGACCTTGCGGCCATCGCGAACCACCGGTGTTACGGCCTCGGGCCCGACCGGCATGCCGCCCGCAAATGGGCCACCGGGGGGCCTGGCCGATCCGCCGGCGGGTTCGTCGGGCCCGAGCGGACCGGCGTCGCTCGAGATCACCGACTGCGGCGCGGCGTGCTGGAGCTGCAGCTTGCGCGCCATCTGGCGCTCGCGCTCACGCTCCTGCTCCTCGATCTCCGCCTCGCTGCGAACCTGCAGGCGCGACAGCAGCGAGATCGCGTCGTGCTTGATGCGGTCGAGCAGCGCGCCGAACAGCTCGAACGCCTCGCGCTTGTACTCCTGCTTCGGGTTCTTCTGCGCGTAGGCGCGCAGGTGGATGCCCTGGCGCAGGTAGTCCATTGCCGCGAGGTGCTCGCGCCAGTGCTTGTCGATCTCCTGCAGCATCACGGCCTTCTCGAGGTGCACCATGACCGGCAGGCCCACCTGCTCGACCTTCTGCTGATAGGACGCCTCGACCGCCTTGACGATGCGCTCGCGCAGGCCTGCCTCGGCGATCTCGTGGTCCGCCTCGAGCCAGGCCTTTGGCTGCACCTCGACCAGGAACTCGCGGGCGATCGCCTCGGCGAGCCCGTCGAGGTTCCAGGTGTCCTCCACGCTCTCGCGCGGTACGTACTGGTCGATGATGCCGTTCACGACCTCTTCGCGGATGCCGGTAATCGCGTCGGAGATGCTCTCCGCCGCCATCATCTCGGTGCGCTGCTGGTAGATCACCTTGCGCTGGTCGTTCGCGACGTCGTCGTACTCGAGCAGGTTCTTGCGCAGGTCGAAGTTATAGGCCTCGACCTTGCGCTGGGCGCGCTCGATCTGGCGCGAGAGCATGCGGCTCTCGATCACCTCGCCTTCCTTCATGCCCGCGGTCGTGAGCCAGCGCTTGGTGCGATCGGGGTCGCCGAAGATGCGCATCAGGTTGTCTTCGAGCGACAGGTAGAACCGGCTCGAGCCCGGGTCGCCCTGGCGGCCGGAGCGGCCGCGCAACTGGTTGTCGATGCGGCGCGATTCGTGTCGTTCGGTGCCCACGATGTGCAGGCCGCCGGCGGCGACGACTTCCTCGTGGCGCTTCTGCCATTCCGCGCGCACGCGCTCGAGCGTCGCTTCGTCGGGATTCTCGAGCTGCGCGAGCTCGACCTTGAGGTTGCCACCGAGCACGATGTCGGTGCCGCGACCCGCCATGTTGGTCGCGATGGTCACCACGCCGGGACGGCCGGCCTGCGCGACGATGTGAGCCTCGCGCTCGTGCTGCTTGGCGTTCAAGCACTTCGTGCGCGATGCCCTGCTTGGTCAGTTCGCCCGACAGCAGCTCCGAGGTCTCCACCGAGGTCGTGCCGACCAGCGCCGGCTGGCGGCGCTTCGAGCACTCGCGGATGTCCTCGATGATCGCCTCGAACTTGTCCTTCTGCGTCAGGTACACGAGGTCCGGCGCGTCGTCGCGGATCATCGGCCGGTGCGTCGGGATCACGGCGACTTCGAGCCCGTAGATCTGCTGGAACTCGAACGCCTCGGTATCCGCGGTGCCCGTCATGCCGGCGAGCTTGGCGTACATGCGGAAGAAGTTCTGGAACGTGATCGAGGCAACCGTCTGGTTTTCCTCGCGCACGTTCACGCGTTCCTTGGCCTCGATCGCCTGGTGCAGGCCGTCCGACCAGCGACGTCCCGGCATCGTGCGACCGGTGAACTCGTCGACGATGATCACCTCGCCGTTCCTGACGATGTACTCGACGTCGCGGCGGTAGAGCGCGTGCGCCCTGAGCGCCGCGTTCAGGTGGTGCATCAACCGGATGTTGGACGGGTCGTAGAGGCTCTGGCCTTCCTGCAGCAGGCCGGCCTTCAGGAACAGTTCCTCGACGTGCTCGTGGCCTTCGTCCGACAGGTGGACCTGCTTGCCCTTCTCGTCCGCCCAGTAGTCGCCCTCGCCCTCCTCGGAGTCCTGCGCCTTCAGGCGCGGAACGAGCTCGTTGATGCGCGCATAGAGCTCGGTGCTTTCCTCGGCCGGGCCGGAAATGATCAGCGGCGTGCGCGCTTCGTCGATCAGGATCGAGTCCACCTCGTCCACGATCGCGAACGCGAGCGAGCGCTGCATGCGGTCCTCGAGCCGGAACGCGAGGTTGTCACGCAGGTAATCGAAGCCGAGTTCGTTGTTCGTGCTGTAGGTTATGTCCGACGCGTAGGCCACGCGCTTTTCATCGGCGGACTGGCCGGCCTTGACCACGCCAACGGTGAGCCCGAGGAAGCGGAAGATGGGACCCATCCACTCGGCGTCGCGGCTTGCGAGGTACTCGTTCACCGTGACGATGTGGGTGCCGGTTCCGGGCAGCGCGTTCAGGTAGGCGGCCAGCGTCGCGACCAGCGTCTTGCCCTCGCCGGTCCGCATCTCGGAGATCTTGCCGGCGTGCAGCACCATGCCGCCGATGAGCTGCACGTCGAAGTGCCGCAGGCCGAGCGTGCGCCACGACGCCTCGCGAACCACCGCAAATGCCTCGGGCAGCAGGTCGTCCAGCACCTTGCCCGCGGCCAGCTGCTCGCGGAACTGGCGGGTCTTGTCGGCAAGGTCGGCGTCGGAGAGCGCCTGCAGCGCGGGCTCGAAGGCGTTTACCTTCCGGACGATACCGTTGTACTGGCTGATGAGCCGCTGGTTGCGGCTACCAAAGATTCGGGCAAGCCAATTGGCCACTGGGGCTCCAGGAAGAAAAATGCGGGGAAAGCCGTGAATTTTACATCAAAGCGGCCGGCATTTAGCGGATAGTGAGGGCAGAATCGGCTGCCACAAGCGGCCTGCCGCCCTCGGCGCTTCGACTCGCCCCGGGAATCAGCTTCCCAGATACGGCGTCGGGTTGACCGCCCGGCCGTTGCGCTCGACCTCGAAGTGCACGTGCGTGCCGGTCGAACGGCCCGTGCTGCCGATGATTGCGATCGCCTGGCCCTTCTGCACCGTGTCGCCCTCGCGGACGAGGTTGCGGGCATTGTGGCCGTAGAGCGTGACATATCCGGTCGGGTGGGTGATTTCCACCATGTTCCCGTACCCTGTCTTGAATCCTGCGAACGACACGACTCCGGGACCGGTGGCAATCACGCGACTGCCCGGTTCCGCCGCTACATCGACGCCGTTGTGAAATGCAGTGTGCCCGTTGATCGGATCGGAACGGAAACCGAAGTGCGACGAAATCCAGCCGCCAATCACCGGCAGGCCGCCGGGAAGGATGCGTTCGCCGAGCTGGCGCGTGGACATCAGGCTCTCGAGCACGGTCAGCTGGCGCTCGCGGTCGGCGAGCTGGTTCTCGAGCGCGTCCAGCACCATCGCAAGCTCCGGTACCTGCGCCGACCCCGATGGCAGTTCGCTGCCCTCGGGACCGCCGGCTGGCGGCGGCTTGTCGAAGTCGAACTCGCCATTGTCGAGATTGGCCAGATCGGTGATGCGTCGACCGAGCGCGTCGAGCCGGATCAGGTGCGCGTTCATCATCCCGACGCGCGAAGCAAGCGCATCGACGTTGCCCTGCAGTCGGCCACGCGCCGCCTCGATGTCCAGGTGCTGCCGCTCCAGCGTGCGCGCGAGCTGCTCGCCCTCCATCGGCCCACCGACAATGAGCCCGATCGAGACGCCAGCGCCGAACAGCAGGGAAGCGGCCAGCAGCCCGATCCCGGCCGCCAGTGCCAGGATTCTTGGACGCGACAGGTCTAGCTGCCGCACTTTTCCGGTGCGGCTTGAAACGATCTTGAATTTCATCGCGGCAAAGAACCCCGTGGTTGCCGATGTCAGAGCAGTCGTCGCCCGTTACTTACGAGCAACGCCGCCCGGCGATTCGAACCAGGCACCCGATAAAGGGCTTAAGCACTACCCCGCCGCCGACGTCTTTGTCGTTGGCGCCCGGAGAGTAGACCCACCCAGTCGACAGGCCGCACACTATGAAGCAATCGCTCCCGGCTGGCAATTCATAGTTAGCTTTTTATTTATAATACACCGCATATGACCAACACGCTGAAGCCCCTGTTTGGCGGCTCGAACCTCGGACTCAAGCAGCTCGCGAAGCGTGCGGCCGCGGCCGATTCGCTGACTGCCATCGTCCAGCGCGAATTGCCCGGGGGACTCGGGGCCCACGTGGTCTCGGCCGTCCGACGCGACGACGACCTGGTCATCATCGTCGATTCGGCTGCGTGGACGGCCCGCGTCCGCTACGCGGGGCCGCGCATGAAGCAGCAGCTCGCCGGACTCGGCGAGCCGGTGGCCGGGAAGGTCAGGGTGCGCGTGAGGGGGCGGGAGACGAAGACGGCGAAGTAGCGTCCAGGGCGGCGAAGCAACAGCCTCAGGCCGTCGCTGCCGCGGCTGCCACGTACGAAATCGGCGCGTCCTGCAGCGTTTCGAACGTCACGTCTTCCCACGCGGCGCTGTCCGCAATCAGCGTGCGCAGCAGCAGGTTGTTCAGCCCGTGGCCCGACTTGTAACCGCTGAACTCGCCGATCAGGCTGTGCCCGAGCAGGTACAGGTCGCCGATCGCGTCGAGCACCTTGTGCTTCACGAACTCGTCCTCGTAGCGCAGGCCGTCCTCGTTCAGGATCCGGTAGTCGTCGAGGACGATCGCGTTGTCGAGGTTGCCGCCGAGCGCCAGGTTGTGGGAGCGCATGTACTCGAGGTCGCGCATGAACCCGAAGGTCCGCGCGCGGCTCACTTCGCGCAGGAACGTGGTGGTCGAAAAATCCATCGACGCGACCTGCGAGCGGCGCTTGAACACCGGGTGGTCGAACTCGATTTCGAAGTTAACCTTGAAACCGTCATAGGGATCGAAGCGGGCCCACTTCTCGCCGTCCTCGACCTTGACGCTCTTCAGGATGCGCACGAACTTCTTCGGCGCATTCTGTTCCTCGATGCCCGCCGACTGCAGCAGGAACACGAACGGACCCGCGCTGCCGTCCATGATCGGCACTTCGCCGGCCGAGAGCTCGATGATCGCGTTGTCGATGCCGAGGCCGGCGAGGGCCGAGAGCAGGTGCTCGATGGTCGAGACCTTGACGCCGTCCTTCACGATCGTCGTGCCGAGCGTCGTTTCGCCGACGCTTTCGGCGCGTGCCGGGATGTCCACCGGTACGTCGAGGTCGGTGCGACGGAACCAGATGCCGTGGTTGGCCGGAGCCGGCCGCAGCACCATCAGCACCTTCTTGCCCGTGTGCAGGCCGACACCGGTCGCACGGATCGAGTTCTTGAGCGTTCTCTGTTTCAGCATGCCGGGGTCGTAGCCGCGCCTGGTGCGCGTCCCCTTGAATTGTTAGCGCGACAAGAATATCACAGGACCGATGTAGCAACATAAGATATTGATTCCAAATGACATTCCTCGTCGCTCCTCGCGCCCATCCCAAGGACTGCCGGCGGCACGATTGCCGCCCGCCAGGCCGACCTGCCGCCCCGCCGATTTCGCGGCGGGGTCGCGCAGCCTTCCTCAGTCCGCCTGGCGCCGCAGGAACGCCGGGATGTCCAGGTACGTCTCGCCGCTCGCGTCCGCACGAAGATCGTCGCCGACCGCACGCTGGCGCCGCCGCAGGTTGGCGGGCGTCTCGTAGTCGGAGTAGCTCTCCGCCGGGCGACGATTCGCGCGGCCACCTGCAACCACCTCGACCTTCGGCGCTTCGCGCATCGGAAGCCCACGGACCGCTGCCGGCCGGCCGATGCCGGTCGCGACCACGGTGACGCGGATCTCGTCGGTCATCTCCGGGTCGATGACGTAGCCGACGACCACGGTCGCATCCTCCGACGCGTACTGCTTGATCGCGTCGCCGACCACGTGGAACTCGCTGGTGCGCAGGTCCATGCCGGCCGTCACGTTGATCAGCAGGCCGTGCGCGCCCGACAGATTCACGTCCTCGAGCAGCGGGCTCGAGATCGCGGCTTCGGCCGCCTCGCGCGCCCGGTTCTCGCCGGTCGCCCTGCCCGAACCCATCATCGCCATGCCGGTCTCGGCCATCACCGTCTTCACGTCGGCGAAGTCGACGTTGATCAGGCCCGGCCGGGTGATCAGCTCGGCGATGCCCTGCACCGCACCCTGCAGCACTTCGTTCGCGGACTTGAACGCGTCGAGCAGCGTGGTGTCGCCGCCGAGCACGGTGAGCAGCTTCTGGTTGGGAATCGTGATCAGCGAGTCCACGTACTTGCCGAGTTCGGCGATGCCCTGGTCGGCGAGCGACCAGGCGCTTGTTGCCTTCCATCTCGAACGGCTTGGTGACCACGGCGACCGTGAGGATGCCGAGTTCCTTGGCGACCTGCGCCACGATCGGCGCGGCGCCCGTGCCGGTGCCGCCGCCCATGCCGGCGGTGATGAAGATCATGTCCGAGCCGTCGACCATTTCGACGATGCGGTCACGATCCTCCATCGCGGCCTGGCGCCCGACTTCCGGGTCGGCGCCCGCGCCCAGTCCCTTGGTGATGTTCGAGCCGATCTGCAGGCTCATCTTCACCTTCGAGTGCTTCAGCGCCTGCGAATCGGTGTTGATGCAGATGAAGTCCACGCCTTCGATCCCCGAACTGACCATGTGGGTCACCGCGTTACCGCCGCCGCCGCCGACGCCGATGACCTTGATGATGGCCCCCTGGTTTTCAGTGTCTGCAAGTACGAACATTTTTTGCTGCTCCGATAAGAAGTGACTAATGACCAGTAATCAGTGCTTCGTGGAAGCCGGCCGCGCCGGCGGCTTCCGCCAGAAAATCAAGACTCTCCACCCGCTCCTCGCCAACCGTTCTCCGCCAGACCTTTTCCGCCAACTGCTTCGCTTCGTTCCGCATCCGTTGACCCCCGCCCGTTTCCTTCGCTCGTCTGCGGCCCTCGTGGCGACCTTGGTCGCCCGGCACCGGCCGCACCCGTCAGAAATTCCCCTGGAACCAGTCCTTCATGCGCTCCACGACGCTGCGCATGCCCTTGCCGACCGGCACCTTCCTGCCCTGCCGCAGGTAGTTCTCGCGCCCGACGAGCAGCAGGCCGACGCCAGTCGCGTGAATCGGGTTTCGCACCACGTCGACGAGCCCGCTCACGCCCTGCGGCAGGCCGAGCCGCACCGGCGCGTGGAACACTTCCTCGGCGAGTTCGATGACGCCTTCCATCTTTGCGCTGCCGCCCGTCAGCACGACGCCTGCGGCGATCAACTCGTCGAAGCCGGAACGCCGCAGCTCCTCCTGCACCAGCGCGAACAGTTCCTCGTAGCGCGGCTCCACGACCTCGGCCAGCGTCTGGCGCGCGAGGCGGCGCGCCGGCCGGTCACCGACGCTCGGCACCTCGATCGTCTCGTCGGGATTCGCGAGCTGCGACAGGGCGCAGGCGTAGCGAACCTTGAGTTCCTCCGCGTGGTGCGTCGGCGTGCGCAGGCTGACCGCGATGTCGTTGGTGACCTGGTCGCCGGCGATGGGAATCACCGCCGTGTGCCGGATCGCACCGCCGGAGAACACCGCGATGTCGGTCGTGCCGCCGCCGATGTCCACCAGGCACACGCCGAGTTCCTTCTCGTCGTCGGCGAGCACGGCGAAGCTCGAGGCCAGCTGCTCGAGCACGATGTCCTCGACCTCGAGACCGCAGCGCTGCACGCACTTGACGATGTTCTGCGCGGCGCTGTCGGCACCGGTGACGATGTGCACCTTCGCCTCGAGGCGAACGCCGGACATGCCGACCGGCTCGCGGATGCCCTCCTGCGAGTCGATGATGAATTCCTGGGGAAGGATGTGCAGGATCTTCTGGTCGGCCGGGATCGCCACCGCCCGCGCGGCGTCGATCACGCGGTCGACGTCTCCCTGCATCACTTCCTTGTCGCGGATCGCGACGATGCCGTGCGAGTTCAGCGAGCGCACGTGGCTGCCGGCGATGCCGGCGATCACCGAGTGGATCTCGCAGCCGGCCATCAGCTCGGCCTCCTCCACCGCGCGCCGGATCGACTGCACGGTCGAGTCGATGTTGACCACCACGCCCTTCTTGAGGCCGCGCGACGGGTGCGAGCCGAGGCCCACGACTTCGATCGTTCCGTCCAGGCCCAGCTCGCCGACGATCGCCACGACCTTCGACGTGCCGATATCGAGCCCGACGATCATGTTGCGTTCAGTCTTCTTAGCCATCGGGTGTCGCGACCTCCTGCGGAGCGACGGCGAGGGCGGAACGGGCGTTCCAGCCGACGCTGAATCCATTTGTGTAGCGCATGTCCACGTAGTTGATCTCGGCGAGCCGCTTTGCGACCAGCGGGCTCGCGAGCCGGATGAACTGCTCGAGGCGCTCGTCGACGGACTGCCGCCCGAGCCTCACGGCGACGCCGTTGGCGAGCTCGAGCTGCCACGAGCCGCGTTCGTCGAGCTGCACGCCGGTCAGGCGCAGTCCGGCCTCGAGCAGGCGGCCCTGCGCCTCGAGGTACAGCTGGGCGACGGCAGCCCTCGCTGCCTTCGGGACCCTGCAGCAGCGGCAATTCGGGCGGCACGTAGCGCGCGTTGCGGATGAAGAGCTCGCCGCGCGCGTTCAGCAGTCCCGCCTCGTTCCAGCGCGCGGCCGCCACCTGCTCGGTGACGATGACCCGGATGGCATCCGGCCAGCGGCGGCGCACCACGGCCCGGTCCACCCATTCGATGCGCTGGATGCTGTCGCGGACCTGGTCGAGGTCCACGGACGCGAGACCGCCGTGCACGACCTCGACGACGGCGCTCTCGATTTCCGGCGGCGAAACTCGCTGGAAAGCGCCTTCGACGAGCACGCGGCGCACCGGGCGGTCGAGTGCCAGCATCAGCAGCAGCGCGGCCACGGCGAAACCCGCGACCACGCCCGCCGTGATCCCGACCACACGCCAGTTGACGACCGGCGCGGGCGTCGCGGTTCCGCTGCGTGCCTGCCGGCGATTGCGCTTTTTCCAGAATGCCAGCATCACGCGGCCCCCGGAACCGGTCGCGCGAGGCTGGTCTCGAGCACCCGCCACACGAGTTCGTCGAATTCGATGCCGCGATTGCGCGCGGCCTTGGGCACCAGCGAGTGGCTGGTCATGCCGGGCGCGGTGTTCACCTCGAGCAGCCACGAACGGCCCGAGCGGTCGCGCATGAAGTCGACGCGACCCCAGCCGCTGCAGTCCACCGCGACGAAAGCCGCCAGCGCGAGACTGCCGAATTCCTGCTCGACCGCGCCGGTCGCGCCGGGGCAGACGTACTGCGTGTCCGCCGCGACGTACTTCGCGTGGTAGTCGTAGTACTCGCCCGCCGGCACGATCCGTATCGAGGGCAGCGCGTCGGTACCCAGGATGGCGACGGTGTACTCGTCGCCCTCGATCAACTGCTCGACCAGCATCGGGCCCTCGTAGCGGGCCGCAAGCTCCACGGCCGCGGCGAGATCCGCGTCCTTGAAACAGCGGCTGACGCCGACGCTCGATCCCTCGCACGCCGGCTTCACGATCACCGGCAGGCCGAGCCTGTGCGCGGCGGCCACGACATCGTCGCCGCGCTCGAGGCTCACGTAGCCCGGCGTCGGAAGCCCGAGCGACTGCCACACCTGCTTGGTGCGGATCTTGTCCATCGACAGCGCAGAGCCGAGCACGCCGGAGCCCGTGTACGGGACACCGAGCGCCTCGAGCAGGCCCTGCAGCACGCCGTCCTCGCCACCGCCGCGGTTGCCGTGGAGGATGTTGAACACGCGGTCGAAGCGCTGGCCCGACGGATCTCGCAAGCTCGGCGACGAGCGCCGGGATGCCGTCCACCGCGACCGCGTCCACGCCACGGCCGACCAGCGCCTCGAGCACGTTGCGCCCCGAATCGAGCGACACCTCGCGCTCCGATGACGTGCCGCCCATCAGCACGGCGACGCGGCCGAAGTCGCGCGGATCCTGGATGCGGGTTGGCGACAGCGTCATGTGCGCCCCCCGTCCGCGGCGATCCGGGCCAGCGCGCCGGGCAATTCGTGCGCGGCGGCGCCGATGCTGCCGGCACCCATCGTCAGCACGACGTCGCCGTCGCGCGCGACGTCGGCGAGCGCCTGCGGCAGCTCGTCGAGCGACTTGAGCAGCACCGGCTCGACGCGGCCACGCGAGCGGATCGCGCGGCACAACGCCTTGCCGTCGGCGCCCGCGATCGGCGGCTCGCCCGCGGCGTAGACCTCGGCCACCACCAGCGCGTCGGCGCCCGACAGCACCTGCGCGAAGTCGTCGAGCAGGTCGCGCGTGCGCGTGTAACGGTGGGGCTCGAAGACCAGCACCACCCGGCGGTCCGGCCAGCCCTGCCGGACCGCTTCCATGGTCGCCGCAATCTCGGTCGGGTGGTGACCGTAGTCGTCCACGAGCGTGACGCGCCCGGCCGGGACGTCCACGTCGCCGAGCCACTGCAGGCGCCGCTCGATGCCCTGGAACCCGGCGAGCGCGCGCTGGATCGCGCCGTCGTCGATCTCGAGCTCGGTCGCGACGCAGATCGCGGCGAGCGCGTTCAGCACGTTGTGCCGGCCCGGCAGGTTGAGCGAAATCGCCAGCGGCTCGCGCCCCGGGCGCAGCACGTCGAACACGGACTGTCCGCCGCGGCGCGTCACGTTCACCGCGCGCACGTCCGCCGGCTCGTCGAACCCGTAGGTAAGGTACGGACGCGCGATCGAGCGGCACCAGGCTCGCCGCCTCGGCGTCGTCGACGCAGACGATGGCGAGGCCATAGAAAGGCAGGTTGTGCAGGAACTCGACGAAGCTCGACTTGAGACGGCCGAAATCGCCGCCGTGCGTGCCGAGGTGATCCGCGTCGACGTTGGTGACGATCGCGATCATCGGCTGCAGGTGCATGAACGACGCGTCGCTCTCGTCCGCCTCGGCGACCAGGTAGCGACCCGCACCCAGCCGCGCGTTCGAGGCGGCGCTCTTCAGGCGTCCGCCGATCACGAAGGTCGGGTCCTCGCCGCCCTCGGCCAGCACGCTCGCCACCAGGCTGGTGGTCGTGGTCTTGCCATGCGTCCCGGCCACCGCGATCGAGTAGCGGAAGCGCATCAGCTCGCCGAGCATCTCGGCGCGCTTCACCACCGGGATGCGCTGCGCGAGCGCCTGCGCGACCTCGGGGTTCTGCTGGTTGACCGCGCTCGACACGACGACGACGTCGGCGCCCGCGATGTTCCCGGCGCGGTGACCGATCATCACCTGCGCGCCGAGCTTCTCGAGCCGTCGCGTCGCATCGCCGGCCTTGATGTCGGAGCCCTGCACCGAGTAGCCGAGGTTGACCAGCACCTCGGCGATGCCGCACATGCCGCTGCCGCCGATGCCGACGAAGTGGATGGCGTGAATGTGCCGCATCCGGTCCTTCATGCCACGCCTCCCGCCGCCGCGACGCAGGCATCGGCAAGGCGCACGTCCGCGTCGGTGATGGCCGCGGCGCGCGCGGCACGCGCCATGCGCTCGAGCCGCGGCCGGCCGGCCTCGAGCAACTCGCGCAGCTTCGCCGCGAGCGACACCGGCGTCAGTCCCGACTCGGACTGCAGCACTGCCGCGCCAACGCGGACCACGTACTGCGCGTTCCGGGTCTGGTGGTCGTCCACGGCCGCGGGGAACGGCACGAGGACCGCCGGGACGCCCGCGGCCGCGAGCTCCGCGATGGTCAGCGCGCCCGAGCGGCACACGGCGAGGTCCGCCCAGCCGTAGGCGCCCGCCATGTCGTCGATGAAGGCGCGCACGTCCGCGACGATGCCGCGCGCGCGATAGGCCGCCGCCGTCTCCTCGGCGCCCTGCGCGCCCGTCTGGTGCAGCACCTCCGGACGCAGCCAGTCGGGCAGTTCGGAAATCGCCGCGGGCACGACGGTGTTGAGTCGCGCCGCGCCCTGGCTGCCGCCGAACACCAGCAGGCGCACCGGACCCTCGCGCCCCGCGTAGCGGCGCTCCGGCGGCGGGACGTTCGCGATCTCGCGACGCACCGGGTTGCCGACCCGCTCGGCCTTCACGCCCTCGCCGAAGCTGCCCGGGAAGCCTTCCAGCACGCGATCGGCGATGCGCGCGAGCAGGCGATTGGTCAGGCCCGCGACCGCGTTCTGCTCGTGCACCACCAGCGGCGTGCGCGTGAGCCAGGCGGCCACGCCGCCCGGCCCGGAAACGAAGCCGCCCGCGCCGAGCACCACGCTGGGCCGGTGGCGCCGCACGGCGCGGAGCGCCTGGACCAGCGCCGTCGCCAGCCGGAACGGCGCGGCGAGCAGCGCGCCGATGCCCTTGCCGCGCAGGCCGCTCACGCTCAGCCACTCGACCGGAATGCCCGCGGCCGGCACCAGGCGCGCCTCGATTCCGCGGCGAGTCCCGAGCCACACCAGGTCGTAGCCGCGCTCACGCAGCACGCGCGCAGTCGCGAGCGCCGGGAAGACGTGTCCGCCGGTGCCGCCCGCCATGATCATTGCCGTCGGGCGTGTCATGCGCGACGCACCTCGCGCGACGCCGCCGCGGGCCGATCGGCCGCCTGCGCCTCGTGGTTGATCCGCAGCAGCAGCCCGAGCACGCCGAGCGTGACCAGCATGCTGCTGCCGCCGTAGGACAGCAGCGGAAGCGTCAGGCCCTTGGTCGGCAGCAGGCCCATGTTGACGCCGATGTTCACGAAGGCCTGCAGGCCGAGCCAGATGCCGATCGAGGCGGCAAGGTAGGACTGGAACTGCAGCCCGGCGTCGGCGGCCCGGCGCGAGATCGCGAGCGCCCGGCTGACCAGCACCGCGAACAGCCCGATCACGACGCAGACGCCCACGAAGCCGAATTCCTCGGCGAGGACCGCGAACACGAAGTCGGTGTGTGCCTCCGGCAGGTAGAACAGCTTCTGCACGCTCGAGCCGAGCCCGACGCCGAACCACTCGCCGCGACCGATCGCGATCAGCGACTGCACGAGCTGGAATCCGCTGTCGAACGGGTCTTCCCAGGGATTGCGGAACGCGGTGAGGCGGCGCATCCGGTAGGACGACGTCACCGCCAGCACCGCCATCGCGGCGACGCCGCCGACGACCGGCACCAGCAGGTGGTGCAGGCGCACGCCCGCGAGGAACAGGACCGCGAGCCCCGTGGCCATCAGCACCGTCGCCGCGCCGAAGTCGGGCTCGAGCAGCAGCAGCACCGCAGCCGCGCCCAGCACCGCAACCGGCTTCATGAAACCCTGGAAGCTCGTGCTGAGTTCTTCCGAGCGCCGCACCGCGTAGCTCGAGAGGTAGGTGAGCAGCATCACGCGGGCGAGTTCCGATACCTGGAAGTTCATGAATCCCAGGCGCGCCCAGCGACGGCTGCCATTCACCTCGTGGCCGATGCCCGGCAGCAGCACCAGCACCAGCAGCGCGAAGCCGCCCACCAGCAGCACTTTCGAGTGCTTTTCCCAGACGCTGGTCGGGATGGCCATCGCGATGAATGCGGCGACCAGGCCCATCAGCACGTAGAGCAGTTGCCTCTCGAAGTAGAAGAACGGGTTGCCCGATTCGTGGTCGGAGACGCCGATCGACGCCGAGGCCACCATCACCAGTCCGACCAGCAGCAGCGCGGCGACGGTGCCGACCACCCAGGTGTCGAACATGAATCGCCGTGGCTGGCCGCTGGAGCGCGCGTAGGACATGGTCGGTGGCGGTCATGCGGCGAGGCCCCTGACCGAGGCGGCAAATTCCTCGCCGCGGTGCGCGTAGTCGCGGAACATGTCGAAGCTGGCGCAGGCCGGCGAGAGCAGCACGGTGTCGCCCGGCTGCGCGGCGGCGCGCGCGGCGCGGACCGCCGACGGCATGTCCGCCGCGATCTCGGTGCTGCAGACACCCTCGAGCGCTGCCGCAATCCTCGGGGCGTCGCGGCCGATCAGCACCGCGTGGCGCACCTTGCCGCGGAACGCTTCGCGCAGCGCGCCGAAATCCTGTCCCTTGCCGTCGCCGCCGGCGATCAGCACGATCGTGCCCGTCCGTGCCCGACACCGCGGCGACCGTGGCGCCGACATTGGTGCCCTTCGAATCGTTGACGAAGTGAACGCCGGCCACGTCCGCGACCCACTGCGCCCTGTGCGCGAGCCCGCCGAACGCCGCGAGCGCGTCGAGCACCGGCGCGCGCGGCAGGTCCGAGCGCCTCGCTCATCGCGAGCGCGGCAAGCGCATTGGCCACGTTGTGCCGGCCCGTGAGTCGCATCGCCGAGACGGGCAGCAGCGGCTCGCCGCGGCAGGCGAGCCAGGGCTGCGCGCCTCCGCTCAGGCAGTAGTCCGCGCCCGCATCCTCGAGGCTGAACGAAAGCACGCGCTGGCCCGCGACGCGGCATGTCGCGGACCAGCGGATCGTCGGCGTTCACGACGGCCGTCTCGCAGCCGTCGAAGATCCGCGCCTTGGCCGCCGCGTAGTCGGCGAGCGAGTCGTAGCGATCCATGTGGTCCGGCGAGACGTTCAGCACCGCGGCCGCCACGGTGCGCAGCGAGTGCGTCGTTTCCAGCTGGAAGCTCGACAGCTCGAGCACGTACAGGTCCGGCGTCGCACGCTGCAGCAGGTCGAGCGCGGGCTCGCCCAGGTTGGCGCCGGCCACCGCCGCCTGCCCGGCCGCGGTCGCAAGCTCCGCCATCAGCGCGGTCACCGTGCTCTTGCCGTTGGTGCCGGTGACCGCGGCCACCGGTGCGCGCGGCCTCGCGCGCGAAGAGCTCGATGTCGCCGACGACCGGCAGTCCGCGCCGCGCCGCCTCGACCGCGATCGGCTCCCGCAGCGAGAGCCCGGGCGAGATGACGCACCTGCGACACGTCGTCGAGCAGCGCCGGCTCGAACGGGCCGGTGCGAACCTCGGTCCCGGCCAGTTCGCGGCGCAGGGCCTCGATCGCCGGGCGGCTCGGCGCGCGTGTCGGCGACGCGGAGCCGTGAGGCCCTTGCGATGCAGGTAGCGCGCGGCCGAGAGCCCGGTGCGGCCGAGGCCGAGCACCAGTGCCCGGGTGCCCGGCTCGAGCGGCGCGACGTTGTTCGGTTGCGCGTTCATCGCAGCTTCAGCGTCGCCAGCCCGATCAGCACGAGGATCACGGTGATGATCCAGAAGCGCACGATCACCTTCGGCTCGGCCCAGCCCTTGAGTTCGTAGTGATGGTGGATGGGCGCCATGCGGAAGATGCGCTTGCCGCGCAGCTTGAAGGAGCCCACCTGCAGGATGACGGAGACGGTCTCCATCACGAACACGCCGCCCATGATGAAGAGCACGATTTCCTGGCGCACGATCACGGCGATCACGCCGAGCGCGGCGCCGAGCGCCAGCGCGCCGATGTCGCCCATGAACACCTGGGCCGGGTAGGTGTTGAACCAGAGGAACCCGAGGCCCGCGCCGAAGATCGCCGAGCAGATCACCAGCACCTCGCCCGCGCCGGCGACGTAGGGGATCGCCAGGTAGTTGGCGAACACGACGTTGCCGGACGCGTAGGCGAACACGCCGAGCGCGCCGGCGACCAGCACCGCGGGCATGATCGCGAGCCCGTCGAGCCCGTCGGTGAGGTTCACCGCATTGCTCGAGCCCACGATCACGAAGTACGACAGCACGACGAACAGCGGCCCGAGCGGCAGCACGAAATGCTTCACGAACGGCAGGATCAGCGTGGTTTCCGCCGGCGTCTGCGCGGTTAGCGTAGAGCGCGAACGCCGCGCCGAGGCCGGCCACCGACTGCCAGAAGTACTTGTAGCGCGCGATCAGCCCGCGCGAATCGCCGACCACGAGCTTCAGGTAGTCGTCCCAGAAGCCGATCAGGCCGAATGCCACCGTCACCGCGAGCGTGATCCACACGAAACGGTTGGCGAGGTCGGCCCACAGCAGCGTGCCGGCGACGATTGCCACCAGGATCAGCGCGCCGCCCATCGTCGGCGTGCCGGCCTTCGACAGGTGGCTCTGCGGGCCGTCGGAACGCACGCGCTGGCCGACCTGCCGCTCGGCGAGCTTGCGGATCATCCCGGGGCCGACCACGAACGAGATCGTGAGCGCCGTCAGCGCAGCGAGGATCGCGCGCAGCGTCAGGTAGCTGAATACGTTGAAGCCCGAGTAATACTGGGTGAGCCACTCGGCGACATGACGCAGCATGCTAGTGGCCTCCCGCGTCCGCGGTGCCGCCGTCCGCCGCAAGCGCGTCGGCGACGCGCTCCAGGCGATTCGACCGCGATCCCTTGACCAGCACCGTCACGTCCTCGCCCAGGTCCGACCGCGCGACCGCGATCAGGTCGTCGACGCCGGCGAACCACTGGCCACCGACGCCGTAGGCCTCGACCGCGTGCCGCGACTCGTCACCGACCGCGAGCAGCCGGCTCACGCCGCTCTGCGCGGGCGAGCGCGCCCATCTCCGCGTGCAGCCGGTCGGAGTCCGCGCCGAGTTCGCGCATCTCGCCGAGCACCAGCCAGTGCTCGCCCGGCAGCTTCGCAAGTGACTCGAGTCCCGCGCGCACCGAGCCCGGGTTGGCGTTGTAGGAGTCGTCGATGAGTCGCGCGCCGTTCAGCGCGGCGCGCATCCGCAGGCGCCCCGCGACCGGCCGCATCGAGGCCAGGCCGCTCGGCGATCGCATCGAGGCTGGCACCCGCGGCAGAGGCAGCGGCCGCAGCGGCGCAGCGCGTTCATCACGTTGTGACTGCCCGACAGCGCGATCGAGATGCGCCGGCTGCCCAGCGGGCTCTTCAGGTCGAATTCGGTGACGAATCCCTGGTCCGCGGTTCGCTCGGCCACGTTGGACGCAGCGAAGTCCGCCTCCTCGCGCATGCCGAACGTCACCACGCGGCCGGCCGCGCGAGCGAGTCCGCGCCAGAATCCGGCGAATCGGTCGTCGGCGTTGATCACCGCGGTGCCGTCGGCGCCCAGCGCCTCGAACATCTCGCCCTTGCCGCGCGCGACGCCGTCGATGCCGCCGAAGCCCTCGAGGTGCGCGGGTCCCGCGTTGATCACCAGCCCGACGTCGGGCCGGGCGATCGCGGCCAGGTGCGCGATCTCGCCGCGGTGGTTCGCGCCCATCTCGATCACTGCGTACAGGTGCTCCGGCCGCAGGCGGGACGAGCGTGAGCGGCACGCCGATGTGGTTGTTCAGGTTGCCCTGCGTGACCAGGCAGGATCCGCAGGCGCCGAGGATCGCGCCGGTCATTTCCTTGACCGTGGTCTTGCCGTTGCTGCCGGTGATGCCCACCACGGTGCCCCGGTAGTCGCCACGCCACGCCCGCGCGAATGCGGTGAGCGCGGCAAGCGTATCGGGCACCACCACCTGCGGCACGGCCGCCTCGACCGGGCGACTGACCAGCGCGGCGCTGCAGCCGCGCTCCGCGGCCTGGCGGACGTAGTCGTGCGCATCGAACCTCTCGCCGGCGAGTGCCACGAACAGCGAGCCGGGCTCGACGCGTGCGGCTGTCGGTGGACACGGCGTCGAACGCGACATTCGCGCCCTCCAGCCTGCCGCCGGTCACGCGCGCGAGTTCGGCGAGGTCGCGGATCATGCCTCGCTCCCGAGCGCGTCCTTCACGACCTGCCGGTCGCTGAACGGGCGCACTTCGCCGCCGACGAGCTGGTGTTCCTCGTGGCCCTTGCCCGCGATCACGACGACGTCGCCCGCGTCCGCGTCCGCGAGCGCGTGGTGGATGGCCTCGGCCCGGTCGGGAATCACCTGCGCGGCGCCCGCATCACGCATGCCGGCCAGGATCTGCTCGATGATCGCGCGTGAATCCTCGCTGCGCGGGTTGTCGTCGGTGACGATCACCACGTCCGCACCGTGCTCGGCGATCGCCCCCATCATCGGGCGCTTGCCGGGATCGCGGTCGCCACCGCAGCCGAACACGCAATGCACGCGGCCACGCGTATGCGCGCGAGCCGCGTCGAGCAGCTTGCCGAGCGCATCGGGCGTGTGGGCGTAGTCGACCAGCGCGAGCGGCTGGGCACCGCCGCCGAAGGCCTCCATTCGCCCGGGCGGCGGCACGCAGGTCGCGAGCGCCGCGAGCGCGCGCTGCAGCGGGATCTTCCAGCCGAGCAGCACGCCGAGCACGGCCAGCAGGTTCTCGGCGTTGAACTCGCCGACCAGCGGCGAACGCAGCGTGCCCGCGCCCCAGCTGCTCTCGACGTGCAGCGTGAGTCCCGCTGCGGTGGCGCGCAGCTCCGGCAGGCGGATCCACGCCGCGCCGTGCGGCGCCCATACGTCGTTCGAGGTCGAGAAGAACACCGGCTCCACCGCGGGATCGAGCGCATCGGCCAGCCGCCGGCCGAATTCGTCGCGTACGTTCACGATCGCGCGGCGCAGGCCGGGCGCGCGGAAGATGCGCTGCCTTTGCCTCGAAGTAGGCGTCGAGCGTGCCGTGGTAGTCGAGGTGGTCACGCGTCAGGTTGGTGAACACCGCCGTGTCGAAGCGCACGGCATCCACGCGGCCCTGGTCGAGCGCGTGCGACGACACCTCGAGCGCCATGGTCTTCGCGCCGGAATCCCTCGCCTCCGCGAGCAGTCGGTGCACGGTGACGCAGTCGGGCGTCGTGAGTCCCGCGGCGGCGAGCGCGCCCGGGCGGCCGAACCCGATGGTGCCGAGGTAGGCGCCCTTGCGCCCGACCGCCTCCGCAGCCTGCGCGAGCAGGTAGGCGGTGGTCGTCTTGCCGTTGGTGCCGGTAATGCCCGCGACCTCGAGGTCGGACGACGGCCGGCGGAAGAATCGATCCGCGATCTCGCCGACGCGCCGCCCGAGGTCGGGAATCGCATGGACCGCGACGTGCGCGGGCAGCACCGGCGGCTCGAGCCCCGGCACCGGCTCGAACAGCACGGCCACGGCGCCGCGCTCGACCGCGACTGCGGCGTGCGAGATGCCGTGTCCGCCGCGGCCCTGGCAGGCAAGGAACGCGCAGCCCGGCAGCCGCCTGCCGGCTGTCCATCGTGAGGCCGGTCACCACGACGTCGCGCAGCGGTTGCGCGACGCCGGCGAGCAGCGACGTGAGCGACGCCTCATAGCCGGGCATGGAATCCACCTCTGCCACGGCGCTCATTTCCCCGGTCTGCCATGGCTCACCACGGGTCCTGCGCCTGGACGAGTGTCGTCGCCGGCATGCGCTGCAGGTCGTCGGGCGGTATCGCGAGCAGGCGCAGCGCGCCCGACATCACCGACGAGAAGACCGGGGCTGCGACGTCGCCGCCGTAATAGGCGCCGGCGCTCGGCTCGTCGATGATCACGACGGCCGCGAGCCGCGGATTGCTGGCCGGCACGACGCCGCCGAAGATCGCGAGGTACTTGTTGGTCGAATAGCCGCCGGTCTGCGACGCCTTCCACGCGGTGCCGGTCTTGCCCGACACGCGGTATCCCATGATCGCCGCGCGACGCGCGGTGCCGGCGTTGCTCACCACGCTCTCGAGGATCCGCACCAGTTCCGTCGCCACGGTCTCCGGCAGCACGCGCTCGCCCGCCGGAGGCGTGTCCACGCGCCGCAGGCTGATGGGCCGGCGAATGCCGCCCGCCCCGAGGATCGCGTACGCCTGCGCGAGCTGCAGCGGCGTCACCGACAGGCCGTAGCCGTAGGACATGGTCGCCTGCGTGATCGGACGCCAGTGCTCGTAGCCGGCGAGGATCCCGGTGGACTCGCCGGGGAAGCCGGAGCCGGTCACGCGGCCGAAGCCCAGCGCGTCGAGCGTGCTCCACATCTCCTGCGGCTTCAGCGACAGCGCGATCTTCGCCGCCCCGACGTTGCTCGACTTGGCGAGCACGGTGGTGACGTCGATGGTGCCGAGGTTGTTGTGGTCCTTCACCGTCTTGATGCCGACGCGCATCATCCCGGGCGACGTGTCGATCAGCGTGTCGGCGTGATACCGGCCCGTCTCCATCGCCGCCGCGACGATGAACGGCTTCATGCTCGAGCCCGGCTCGAGGAAGTCGTTCGTCGTGCGGTTGCGGTAGCGCGATGCCGCGTACTGCTCGCGGTCGTTCGGATTGAAGGTCGGCTGGTTGACCATGGCCAGCACTTCGCCGGTGGCGATGTCGAGCACCACGATCGTGCCCGCGCGCGCCTTGTTGTCCTGCACCGCCGCCTTGAGTTCGCGGTACGCGAGGTACTGCACCCTCAGGTCGATGCTGGTGCGCAGGTCCTGGCCGGGGCGCGGCGCGCTCAGGCGCTCGATGTCCTCGATGGTGCGACCGAGACTGTCGCGCATGACGATCTTCTCGCCCGGGACGCCGCCCGAGCCACTGGTCGTAGGCGAGTTCCAGCCCCTCCTGCCCGACGTCGTCCACGTTGGTGAAGCCGAGCAGGTGGCCGGTGACCTCGCCCGCCGGGTAGTAGCGCCGGTACTCGCGCAGCGTGTCCACGCCGGGGATGCCGAGCGCCTTGACGCGCGCGGCATCCTGCGGGCGCATGTGCCGCACCAGGTAGACGAATTCGCGATCGAGACTGCTGGTCACGCGACGCGCGAGCCACTGCGGGTCGCGGTCCAGCGCCTTCGCCAGCTTCGGGAAGTCCTGCGACGCCTCCGCGAGCTTGCGGGGATCCGCCCACACCGTATCGACCGGCGTGCTGACGGCAAGCGCCTCGCCGTTGCGGTCGAGGATCATGCCGCGATTGGCCGAGAGCTTCGCCTTGCGCAGGATGCGTGCGTCGCCCTGCTTCTCGAGGAAGGCCTGGTCGATCACCTGCAGGTAGACGGCGCGAGCGACCAGTGACGCCCCCGCCACGCCGAGCATGCCGAGGCACCAGCCAGTGGCGCCAGCGGTAGCCCCCGGCGCTGCGGTCATTGGCGGTGCCGCGTCTCACGGCTCGCACGATGCGCAGGTCGCTCGCCTGCGGGATGACCATGTGCAGGTCGTCGCGGGCGACGTTCTCGACTCGCCCGTTCGCCGACCAGGTGCTCTGCTCCAGCTGCAGCTGCCCCCACTCGATGTCGAGATCGTCGCGCTCCCGCGTGAGGCGCTGCAGTTCGCTGAAGCGGCTGCGAGCCTCGTGCTTGCCATAGACCACGCCCAGCCCTGAGACCGAGCACGGCCAGGCCGAGCAGGGCGGTGGCGACTCGCCAGGCGTTCGTGCTCATGCCGCGACCCTTTCGGCCACGCGCAGCACCGCGCTCCTGGAGCGCGGATTTCCCGCCACCTCCGCATCCGACGCGTACGTCGCACGGCCGACGCGGGCGAGTCGCGGGCGGGCCTGCGGCGGAACCTGCGGCAGGCCCGCATACACCGGATCGCCCTGCTCCTCGCGCCGGATGAAGCGCTTGGCGATGCGATCCTCGAGCGAGTGGAAACTGATGACGCAGAGCCGGCCGCCGGGCGCGAGCAGGCGCACGGCCTGCGGCAGCGCCGCCTGCAGCGCCTCGAGCTCGCCGTTCACGTGGATCCGGATCGCCTGGAACGTGCGGGTTGCGGGGTGCTTGCCGGGCTCCCGCGTCGGCACTGCCGCGGAGACGATCGCCGCGAGCTGCGCGGTGCGCTCGATGGGCTCGACGGCTCGCGCCGCGACGATCGCGCGCGCGATGCGATTCGCAGTAGCGCTCCTCGCCGAGCGTGCGCAGCACGGTGGCGATGTCGCGCTCGCTGGCACGTGCCAGCCACTGCGATGCGCCCTGTCCCGCCTCATTGTCCATGCGCATGTCGAGCGGCCCGTCCTGCATGAAACTGAAGCCGCGCCTGGCCTCGTCGAGTTGTGGCGAAGAGACCCCGAGGTCCATCAGCACGCCGTCCAGTTCCCCATCCATCCCCGCCGCCCGGACCAGCTCCTCGAGCTGGCCGAACGACCCCTTCACCAGCGTGAGACGTGGTTCGTCCGCGAATCGCAGCCGGCCTGCCCGGATCGCGTCCGGGTCACGATCGATCGCGATCACCCGCCCCCCGGGGCCGAGCGCCGCCAGGATTCCGGCCGTGTGCCCTCCGCGCCCGAACGTCGCGTCGCAGTACCGACCGTCGGCCCGCACCGCGAGCCCGGCCAGCACTTCGTCAGGAAGTACCGGCGTGTGCTCCGCCACGGCGGCGCCTAGAGCGAAAGCTGCTCGAGTTCCGGAGGCAGGTCGCCTGTCTCCTCACCCGCTTGCAGCCAGGCCTCGCGACGCGTGTTCCAGTGCTGCTCGTCCCAGAGTTCGAAGCGACTGCCCTGGCCTATCAGCATTGCCTGGCGCGTGAGTCCCGCGTACTCGCGCAGTTTCGGCGGCACCAGCACCCGGCCATGGGAATCGAGTTCGAGGTCGGTCGCGTGACCGACCATGAGCCGCTGCAACCGGCGCGCCTGTGGATTCAGGCTCGGCAGTCGCATGAGCTTGCGCTCGATCTCTTCCCAGTCCGGGAGCGGGTAGATCAGCAGGCACCGGTCCGCACGATCGACGGTCGCGACGAGACGGCCCTCGCTGCGCTCCACCAGGGTGTCCCGGTATCGCGCAGGCATGGCCATCCGCCCTTTGGCGTCGAGAGTGACTTTGTTGGCACCGCGAAACATTTTCAGCTCACTGATGGGCCGGCAGCCCATTTCATCCCACTTTGTCCCACCGGCAGCGAATATAGGTCGCGCGCGCGTAGGAGAGTCAACGCCCCCGGCAAAGATTTTTCCATGAGGCACAGCGACTTAGCGGCGAAACCGAACCCACTCGGTGGTGATTTGTAGAGACTATCCTCACTTTAATCAATCGGTTACTGAATGTTCCTGAAAATCAACATTAGAAGACCGCTTGCGTGGGAGATCTTGCCCGGCAGGCGAGCCTTCAATCGGCCGAGGTGCCAGATCGCGATTCATCGTTGCAATTAAAGGGAGCACGGGTGGGACGCCGACGGCCCTGTGCCGCCGATCCAGCGGCCGATTGCGCGCCTGGCGCCGGGTGGGACAAGGTGGGAGGAGGCGGTGCACGCAGCATCGCCGGCGCGGCTGTGCCGGCGGCGGCGAACAAAGCCTATTGACAAGAGGCCAGCTATTCGTGGATCCGGAAGAAGGTGGGAGTCGGCCGATAAGCCGGGTTCTGTCGAGGGCAACCATCCATCTGGGACGCGCGTCGCCGCGCGCCTCGAGCGACCTACCCGGAAGCCCCCGCGAGCAGCGGGTGCGGATCCTGCGACCCGCACGCTTCCCTATTTGGCCTTGCTCCAGGTGGGGTTTGCCGTGCCGCCGAATGTTGCCACCGGCGCGGTGCGCTCTTACCGCACCGTTTCACCCTTACCTGCCGGCTTGCGCCGACATAGGCGGTTTATTTTCTGTTGCACTTTCCGTGGGCTCGCGCCCCCCAGGCGTTACCTGGCACCTTGCTCTGTGGAGCCCGGACTTTCCTCTGCGAAATTCCCGCAGCGGTTGCCTGGCCGACTCCCGCGCGAAGTATAGCGCCCGCGGACTGCGCGCCGCCGTCATTCGTCCGGCGCCAGCGCAAGCGCCCGGTCGTAGAGTTCCTTGCGTGGGCGGCCGGTGAGTTTCGCCGCGAGCCTCGCCGCCTGCGAAACCGGCATTTCCACCGAGCAGCGCGCGCAGCACGCGGTCGGCATCGAGCCGCGTCAGCCGGCCCGGCCTCGGGCGCGCCCTGGACGACGACCACGATCTCGCCACGGTTCATGTCGGCGTCCTGCGCGGCGCGCAGCGCGAGCTCCGCGAGAGTGCACCGCGATAGGTGGACTCGAATCGCTTGGTGATCTCGCGCGCGACGACAGCGAGCCTGTCCCCGCCGAGATATTCGCGCGAGATCATCGAGGGTCTCCCGGAGACGGTGCGGCGCCTCGTAGAACACCAGCGTACGTGGCTCGGCCGCAAGCCCTTCGAGCGCCCTGCGCCGCGCCGACGCACGGGCGGGCAGGAAGCCTTCGAACGTGAATCGGTCGGTCGGCAGGCCCGACGTCGACAGCGCCGCGATGATCGCGCACGGGCCCGGCACGGCCACGACCTCGATGCCGGCCTCGATCGCCGCCCGCACCAGCGGCGCGCCGGGATCGCTGACCGTCGGTGTCCCCGCGTCGCTCACCAGCGCGACGCTCGCACCTGCCTTCAGGCGCTCGATGACGCGCGGCACCCGTTCGCGCTCGTTGTGCTCATGCAGGGACTCGATCGCGCCCGCCGGCCGCGTAACGCCGCTGGCGTGCAGCAGGTGCGCCGTGTGTCGCGTGTCCTCGGCGAGCAGCAGGTCCGCGTCACGCAACAGGTCGCGCGCCCGGTGCCCGAGATCGCCGAGGTTGCCGATCGGGGTCGCGACGAGGAACAGTACGCCGGGCCGCGGCCCCGCTATAGAATCCATTGCTTCGTTCGCCACGCGTATTCCCCGGGTCCCCATGCTGCACGCAAGTCTTCACGGCCGGCAAGTTCGAGCGCTGCTTTTCGCCGCGGCGATCGCGATCGCCGCCGCCAGCCTGTCGCCGCCTGCCGCATGCGCCGCCACGGCGGACGAGACGGCCGAAGGCCTGGCCAGCAGCGGGCAACACGAGGCGGCCGCGAAAGCCTATGAGCGCCAGGCGAAGCACTTCTTCCGCGCCTGGGACACGCGGCCGGCGTTGCTCGCGGCGCGCGAGTACCTGCTGGCGGGACGCAACGCGGACGCCGAACGGATGCTGGGCAAGGTCGACGGCCGCGTGAGCGGGGACGACGCCGTGCTGCTTGCCCGGATCCAGGCCGAACTCGCGCTTGCGAAGGGCGATGGCAACGCGGCGCTGGTCGCGCTGGCTGCCGTGCCCGGCTCCGTGGCCGGCGCCGCTGGCGCGGAACTGCTGCTGCTGCAGGCTCGCGCCTATTTCCTGCTCGGAAAGCCAGCTCGAGGGTGTCCGCTACGCTCGAGGAGCGCGGCCGCCTGCTCAGCACGCCCGAGGCGCGCTCCGACAACTACCGGCTGCTGGTTCGCGAACTGCAGCGACCCGGGGTCGCCGAAACGATGCCGGCCGGCGCGCCGGCGGCAGACGGTCGGCTGGCTCGAGCTTGCGCAGATCCTCGCCGCGGCGAACGAAGACGAACAGGCGATCGCGCGGCGCTCGGCCGAGTGGCAGGCGCGGCATCCCAGGCATCCCGGATCGAGCCTGCTGCCGAAATTCGATGTCGCGGCGGCGCGGCGGCGGCCGGATTCCGGCCCGATGCTGCGGCCGGGACAGGGCCCTGCGACGGTCGCGCTGCTGCTGCCGCTGTCGGGCCAGCTCGAGGTCGATCGGCGAGGCGGTCCGGGATGGATTCATCGCGGCCACGCTGGCGCAGCGCGATGCGGCGCCCAGGGTACTGGTTTACGACACCGCGGAACCTGGGCGCTGAGCTGGCGTACCGCAATGCCGTCGCCGACGGTGCCGGCATCGTGGTCGGTCCGCTGACCCGCGAAGATGTCGCCAGGCTCGTGGCGACGCAGTCGATGCCGGTGCCGACGCTGGTGCTCAACAGCCAGGATGGCGAGGGCACGATTCCGGCATTCATGTACGAATTCACGCTGGACCCGGAGCAGGAAGCGCGAGCCGCGGCCCGCCGCATCGTGGCCGACGGTCACACGCACGGCATCGCGCTGTTTCCGCGCACGTCCTGGGGCGAGCGCTCTACGCTGCATTCACCTCGGAGCTGCAGGCGACCGGCGGCGTGCTGCTGACCACCCAGTACTACGACACGGGGTCCGGGATTTCTCCGGTCCGCTGCGGCTGGCGCTGGGACGCTACGGCGGGGCCGCCGAAAGCTCGGGTAACCGCAATGCGACCGCGGAGTCGCGCGACGGCCCGCAGTTCGCTTTCGTCGCGGCCAACGCAGACCAACGCACGCGCACTCGTCCCGCAACTCCGCTTCCAGATGACCTACGCGTTCCCGGTGTACGCCACCTCGGACGCGTGGGATCCGAGCGTGCACGTCCGCTCCGGACATGGACGGTCTCGAGTATCCGGAGTTCCCGTGGATCCTGCATGGCGGCGATGGCGCGCCTCTGCTCTGGACCGTGCTCCACGACGAGTGGGCCGCGAGCGGTCGCGGCCGCATGCGCCTCTATGCGTTCGGCCACGACGCCGCCCGCCTGGCGAGCGACATCTGGTCGGGCCGGACCGGGACTCCGACCAACGGTCTGAGCGGCCGGCTCGAGATCGGCGACGACGGGCGCGTGCGGCGCGACCTGGACTGGGCGGAGATCGTCAACGGAACATCGCAGCCCGCGGCCTGGATCGCGGCGCCGCCCGCCGGTGCGCCCTGAGACGACCACCAGCGTCGGCCGCCGCGGCGAGGACGCCGCGCTGGCCCACCTCGAGTCCGCGGGACTGCGGCTGCTCGCGCGCAACTACCGTTGCCGCGGCGGCGAAATCGATCTCGTCATGCAGGAGGGCGCGACGCTGGTGCTGGTCGAGGTGCGGCTGCGCAGCTCGGCCCGGTTCGGCGGCGCGGCGGCGAGTGTCGGACCCCGCAAGCAGCGCCGATTCACGCTCGCGGCAAGGCACCTGCTGCTGACGCACCGCGAGTACCGCGGCATGCCGGCACGTTTCGACGTCGTCGCGATCGACGGCGACGCGCCCGGCGGCGGTGAGATCCACTGGATACGCGACGCGTTCAGGCTCTAGCGCCCGTCGTGGAAGAGGCTGGTGCCGCGGTCACCCGCCTGCGGCGTGACCTGCCTACTTGACCACCTTCAGCTTCGGGCGCGGACCGGCCGGCTTCGGCGGCGGCTCGGTCGGAGCTGCCTTCGGGCGGCGCGCCCCCGGGCGGCGGCGTACTCCGGGAGGCGCCGGTCCGGGTCCGCCTTCCTCGTCCGCGAAAATCATTCCCTGGCCGGTTTCCCGTGCATAGATCGCGAGCACGGCCTCCACCGGGACCCGGACCATCATGCTCGAGCCGCCGAAGCGGCCGCTGAAGCTGAGCTCGTCGTTGCCGATCTTGAGCTGCGCGGTCGCATTCCAGCTGACGTTCAGGACGATCTTGCCGTCGCGAACGTACTGCCGGGGCACGTCCACGCCCGACAGGCCGGCATCGACCACGATGTGCGGCGTGCAGTCGCTGTCGCAGATCCACTCGTGGATGGCGCGCAGCAGGTAGGGCCTGCGCGACTTCACATCCGCATCTCGCGCTCGGCATCGCTCAGGCTCGCGCCGAACGCAGGGTGGGAAAAGACGCGCCTGGCATAGCGCTCCACCGACTGCCCGGCGGCCGGCAGGTCCACGCCCCAGCGCGGCAGGCGCCAGAGCATCGGCGCGATCGCCGCGTCGAGCTGCGAGAAGTGATCGGACAGGAACCACGACTTGATGCGGAACAGCGGCTCCGACGCGGCGATGCTCTCCTGCAGCAGCCTCCTGGCCCTTTGCTGGTCGCGGCGTTCGGTCGACTCGAGTTCGGGGACGAGCGCGTACCAGTCGAGCTCGATCCTGTGCAGCGCGACGCGCGCCTGCGCGCGCCCCGCCGGGTCGACCGGCGACAGGGACGGCGCCGGGAAACGCTCGTCCAGGTACTCGCAGATGATGCCTGCTTCGTAGACCACCAGTTCGCGGTCCACCAGCGTCGGCACGGACTGGTACGGATTCAGGTCGATCAGGTCCTCGGGCGGCCGCGACGGATCGACCTCGACGATCCGCGTCTCGAGGCCCTTGGCGGCCGTGACGATCCGGACGCGGTGGCTGCGCGGATCGTCGCCGCGGGAGAACAACGTCATCATGGCGGCCAGGGCAGCGGGACATTCTCCGTTTCGACACAGGGGACATTGACCTATTCCACGAGCGTCGAAACGGAGAATGTCCCCGGCCTGTTACTTGACGTCCTTCCAGTACTCCTTCTTCAGCGCCCAGGCGAGCAGCGTGAAGAAGGCGAGGAATGCGAGCACCGGGAAACCCAGCGACTCGCGCTGCAGGCGCGCCGGCTCGCCGATGTACTCGAGGAAGGTGACCGTGTCGCGCACGAACGCGTCGAACTCCTCGGGAGTCATGGTGCCGGGCGTCGCGAGCTCGAACCCCTTGAACTGCTTCTGCACGTTGCCCTGCGCGTCCGGGTGGCCTTCCCACACCGCCTGCTGCACGCCCTGCAGGTTCCACAGCACGTGCGGCATCGCGGTGCCGGGCAGCACGATGTTGTTCACGCCGGTCGGCTTGGACGGGTCGGCATAGAACGAGCGCAGGAACGTGTAGAGGTAGTCGGTGCCGCGCGCGCGCGCGATCAGCGAGAGGTCCGGCGGCACGACGCCGAACCAGCGCTTGCGCCTGCTCCGGGTCGATGCCGATGCGCATCGTGTCGTGCGGCCGCTCGCCGGTGAACATCAGGTTGTCGATCATCTGCTGCTCGGAGATGCCGAGGTCCGCGGCCACGCGGTTGTAGCGCACGTACTTGGCGGAGTGGCAGCCGAGGCAGTAGTTGACGAAGTTGCGCGCGCCGCGCTGCAGCGCGGGCTTGTTCGACGCATCCACGCTGACGTGGTCGAGCGGCACCTCGCCGCCCGCCGCGAACGCCGCGGCCGGCGCCAGCGCGGCGAGGAGGACGAGAAGCTTAGTGCGCATGGTAGGTGACCCTCGTGGGCACGGGCCTGGTCTTGTCGATGCTCGTGTACCACGGCATCAGCAGGAAGAACGAGAAATAGACCACCGCGAATACCCGCGCCGCCATCGTGTAGCCGGGCGTCGCCGGCTGCATGCCGAGGTAGCCGAGCGCCAGGAAGCTGATCGCGAAGGCTGACGATGAAGAACTTGAAGATCGGCCCGCGATAGCGGATCGACTTCACCTTGCTGCGGTCGAGCCACGGCAGGAACACGAACAGCAGCACCGCGATGCCCATCAGCGCGGCGCCGAGCGGCTTGTTCGGCACCGAGCGCAGGATCGCGTAGAACGGCGTGAAGTACCACACCGGGGCGATGTGCGGCGGCGTCTGCAGCGCATTTGCCGGCTCGAAGTTGGCGTGCTCGAGGAAATAGCCGCCCATCGTCGGCGCGAAGAAGATGACCATCGAGAACAGCATCAGGAACACGCCGACGCCGACCATGTCCTTGACCGTGTAGTACGGGTGGAACGCGATGCCGTCGAGCGGGATGCCGTCCGGGCCCTTGACCTTCTTGATCTCGACGCCGTCGGGGTTGTTCGAGCCGACCTCGTGCAGCGCCATCAGGTGCGCGATCACCAGGAACACCAGCAGCAGCGGCAGCGCGACCACGTGCAGCGCGAAGAAGCGGTTCAGCGTCACGTCGGAGATGTAGAAGTCGCCGCGGATCCACTCGGTGAGCGAATCGCCCACGTACGGGATCGCGCCGAACAGGCTCACGATCACCTGCGCGCCCCAGTAGGACATGTTGCCCCAGGGCAGCAGGTAGCCGAAGAACGCCTCGCCCATCAGCGCGAAGTAGATCACCATGCCGAAGATCCACAGCAGTTCGCGCGGCTTCTGGTACGACCCGTACAGCAGCGCCCGGAACATGTGCAGGTAGACGACGATGAAGAAGAACGAGGCGCCGGTCGAATGCATGTACCGGATCAGCCAGCCCCACTCCACGTCGCGCATGATGTACTCGACGGAACCGAAGGCCTCGGCCGCCGAGGGCTTGTAGTTCATCGTCAGGAAGATGCCGGTCAGGATCTGGATGACCAGCACCAGCATCGCGAGCGAGCCGAAGTAGTACCAGAAATTCATGTTCTTCGGCGCGTAGTACTCCGAGACCTGCGACTTCCAGAGCGCGGTCATCGGAAACCGGTCGTCGATCCAGTTGACCAGCGCCGCGAGGCGGCCGCCGTCCGTGCGGGCGGTCTGGTTCGTGCTGCCCATCATCCGTTCCCCGTTTCAGCGCCGATGAGGATGCGCGTGTCGCTCAGGAAGCGGTACGGCGGCACCGGCAGGTTGGTCGGCGCCGGCACGTCCTTGAAGACGCGGCCCGACAGGTCGAACTTCGAGCCGTGGCAGGGGCAGAAGAACCCGCCCGGCCAGTCGGCGGAAACCGTCACGTCGCCCGGAGTGAACTTGTCGAGCGGCGCGCAGCCGAGGTGCGTGCAGACGCCGACCAGCACCAGGAACTCGGGCTTGAGCGCGCGGGCGGCATTCTTGGCGAATGCCGGCTGCTCGGATTCGTTTGAATCCGGGTCGCGGAGCCTGGCGTCGTGCCCGCTCGATCTCGCCGAGCATCTTGGGCGTGCGGTTGACGACGTAGATCGCCTTGCCGCGCCACTCGACCTTGAGCATCGCGCCCGGCTCGAGCTTGCCGATGTCCACCTCGACCGGCGCACCCATCGCCTTGGCGCGGGCGCTCGGCTTCCAGGAGGCCAGGAACGGTACGGCAACGAACGCGGCGCCAACGGCACCGGTCGCGACGGTGGCCACGGTCAGGAAATGACGCCTGCCCGCATCGACTTCTTCGGTCATCCAGCACTCTCCTCGGCAGATTCGGTCGCTTGCCGGGGCGGACTGCTCGAGACCGCCGTGGGCAGCGGAGAATTATAGCGGATCGCGCGAGCGCCGGTAGCGGCTCCCTACTTCCTGGTCCGTCCCAGGCGCCGGATCTGCGCGCCCAGCCCCTGCAGCTTCTCCTCGATGCACTCGTAGCCGCGGTCGATGTGGTAGATGCGCTCGACGTCGGTCGTGCCCTCGGCGACCAGGCCGGCCAGTACCAGGCTGGCGGACGCCCGCAGGTCGGTGGCCATGACCGGCGCGGCCGTGAGCTTCGGGACGCCGCGGATGATGGCCGTGTTGCCCTCGAGCCGGATCTCGGCGCCCATGCGGCGCATCTCCAGCATGTGCATGAAGCGGTTCTCGAAGATCGTCTCGACGATGGTCCCGACGCCGTCGGCCACGGTGTTCAGCGCGGCGAACTGGGCCTGCATGTCGGTCGGGAATCCCGGGTGCGGCGCCGTGCGGATGTCCACGGAGCGGGGCCGCCGCCCCTTCATGTCCACCTCGACGAAGTTGTCGCCGCGGACCACGTCCGCGCCGGCTTCCTCGAGCTTCGCCAGCACCGCGTCGAGGTGCTCCGCCCGCGCCCCACGCGCGCGGACACGACCGCCGGTGATCGCGCCGGCCACCAGGTAGGTGCCGGCCTCGATCCGGTCCGGGAGCACGTCGTAGCTGCAGCCGTGCAGCGACTCCACGCCGTCGATGTAGATGGTGTCGGTGCCGTGCCCGGACACCTTCGCGCCCATCGCAATCAGGAACTGCGCGAGGTCCACGATTTCCGGTTCGCGCGCCGCGTTCTCCAGGATGGTGCGGCCCTCGGCCAGGCAGGCTGCCATCATCAGGTTCTCGGTGCCCGTGACCGTCACGGTCTCGAGCACGATGCGGGCGCCCTTGAGTCGTCCGGCGCGAGCCTTGATGTAGCCGTTCTCGATGTGCACCTCGGCGCCCATGGCCTGCAGCCCTGCCACGTGGATATTGACCGGTCTCGCGCCGATCGCGCATCCGCCGGGCAGCGACACGTCGGCCGAGCCGTACCGCGCCACCAGCGGGCCCAGCACCAGGATCGCGGCGCGCATGGTCTTCACGAGGTCGTAGGGCGCGAAGGTCTCGCGCACGGTGCGCGGATCGACCTCGATGCGCATGCGCTCGTCCACGGTGACGCTGGCACCCATGCGGCCGAGCAATTCGATCATCGTGGTGACGTCCTGCAGGTGCGGGACGTTGCCGATGGTCACCGGACCGTCGGCCAGCAGGGCGCCGGCGAGAATCGGCAGCGTGGCGTTCTTTGCGCCGGAAATGCGCACTTCGCCGTCTAGGGGCACGCCGCCCCGGATCTGGAGTTTGTCCAAGGGTTGCTCCCGTCAGGTCAGGCCAGGCCTTCCCCGCCACCCGCCGCCCGCCACTCGTCGGGCGTGTAGGCCTGGATCGAAAGCGCGTGGATCTCCCGGCCCATTCGGGCCCCGAGCCCCGCGTACACCAGCTGGTGCCGCTGCAGGGACCGCTTTCCCTCGAACTGCGGGGCGATCACCACCGCCTCGAAGTGCGTGTCGTCGTCCGTCAGGACCTGGACCCGCGCCGCGGGAAGCCCCGCCTCGATCAACCGGGTCACCTCGTCTGCAGTCATGGGATTCGAGGCTCGCTGGGGAAAACGGCAGTTTAACCCGGCCGGCGCACCGGCCGCACGAAACGGGCGGTCATGCCGGCGCAGGACGGGGATCCGGCGGCCCGTGATAGTACACTGCGCGCCATGCAGCCTTCCGATCCATCCATTGCCCGCGGACGCCGCGTCCTCGCGACCGAGGCCGAGGCCGTCGCGGCGCTCGCCGAGCGTCTCGGCGAGGAATTCGGGACGGCCTGCCGCCTGCTGCTCGACTGCAGGCGGCCGGACCGTGGTCACCGGCATGGGCAAGTCCGGGCACGTCGGGCGAAAGATCGCCGCGACGCTGGCCAGCACCGGCAGCCCTTCGTTCTTCCTGCACCCGGCCGAGGCCAGCCACGGCGACATCGGCATGATCACCGGCGGCGACGTCGTGATCGCGCTGTCGAATTCCGGCGAGACCGCCGAACTCATCACGATCCTGCCGCTGATCAAGCGCCTCGGCGTGCCGCTGGTCGCGCTCACCGGCAACCGGGCCTCGACGCTGTCGCGCTACGCGACCGTCACGCTCGACGTAAGTGTCCCGGCCGAAGCCTGCCCGCTGAATCTCGCCCCGACCGCCAGCACCACCGCGGCACTCGCGATGGGCGACGCGCTTGCGGTGGCGGTCCTCGAGGCGCGCGGATTCACCGAGCAGGATTTCGCACGCTCGCACCCTGCCGGCAGCCTCGGTCGGCGGCTGCTGATGCACGTCGACGAGGTGATGCGCAGCGGAGAAGAGTTGCCCGCGGTCGGCCCCGGCACCCTGCTCAGTGCCGGCCTGCTCGAGATGAGCCGCAAGGGCCTCGGCATGACCACGGTCGTCGACGAGCACGGCCACGTGCTCGGCATCTTCACGGACGGCGACCTGCGCCGCACGCTCGACCGCCAGGTGGACATCCACTCGACCACGATGCGTGAGGTGATGACGGCGGGCGGCAAGGTCGCGAAGCCGCGGATGCTCGCAGCGGAGGCCGTACGGCTGATGGAGGAGCATCGCATCACCGCCCTGCCCGTCGTCGACGACGAAGGCAGGCTGGTCGGTGCGCTGAACGTCCACGACCTGCTGCGCGCCGGGGTGATGTAGCCGATGGACGACACTGCGCGAACGGGCGCGACGACATCCGGCTCCTGGTGCTGGACGTGGACGGCGTGCTCACCGACGGCCGGATCTACATGTCGGCCACCGGCGAGGACCTCAAGGTCTTCCACGTGCGCGACGGCTCGGGACTCGTGGCGCTGCAGCGCGCGGGAGTGACCGTCGCGATCATTTCCGGGCGCGACTCGGCCGCCGTGACGCGCCGCGCCGCCGAACTCGGCATCGCGCACGTCCGCCAGGGCGTGGGCGACAAGGCGGCCGAACTCGCCGCATTGATGGACAGGCTCGGCGTGACCCCGGCGGAAACCGCCTGCGTCGGCGACGACACGCCCGACCTGCCGATGCTGGAAAACGCCGGCCTGGCGATTGCCGTCGCCGACGCCCACGATGCGCTCGGGCCCGTGGTTCATTGGGTCACCTCCGCCCCGGGTGGTCGTGGCGCGGTGCGTGAAGTATGCGACCTCCTCATCAGCGCGCGCGCGTCCTGACCGATCGCGTCATCGCGCTGGCGGCCGGATGCGCGGCGCTGGCGATGCTGTATGGCCTGTTCGGCGGCTGGGACGAGTCGGACGTCGAACGCCAGCCGGCCGCCGCGCCGCGGGGCTATTTCGCAACCGATGCCACCATGACCGAGATGGGTGCGGACGGGCGGCCGCGGCTTCGTCGTCCACGCGCGCGAAATCGAGCAGGACCTGGACGACCAGAGCGTGCAGTTCACGGACGTCACGCTCGACTACAAGGCCAAGGACCTCGGGAACTGGCACCTGACGGCACTGAACGGCAGCATGCCGGAGGACCGCAAGAGCCTGTTCCTCGCCGGCGACGTCACGATCACCGGTGCCGCGGACCGCGGCGGCGCCGTGATCCGCACCGACAAGGTCGACTACGACATCGACGACGGCGTCGTGCAGACCGCGGAACCGGTCTCAATTCGGGTTGGCCAGCACGACCTGAATGCCCGCGGATTGCGGGCGATGTTGAACGCAGGAACCCTCAGGCTAGAATCCAACGTCAATGGCCGCTTCACTCCCTGATCCCGCGCGCCGCCGTGTCGCGGTGGCGATCCTCTGCTGCCTCGCCGCAGGCGTGGCGGCTGCGGCGACGCCGACGCTGCCGCGCCCGACGAAGGAACCGATCGACCTGGTCGCGGCGTCCTCGGACTTCGACTACAAGCAGAACCGGCTGCATTTCGAGCAGGTGCGCATCACGCAGGGCCCGATGCAGGTCGAGGCACGCGAGGCGAGTGCCACGCGGACTCAATTTCGAGAACTCGGAGTGGACGTTCACCGGCGACGTGCGCCTCACAGTGCCCGACGGCAAGCTCACGGCGTCGAGCGCCGTGGTGACGTTCCGCGACAAGGAAATCGCGAGCGCCGTGATCCGCGGATCGCCGGCGGAGTTCGAACAGAAGCTCAAGGACACCGGGCAGGTTGCCAGGGGTCGCAGCGACACGATCGACTACGACTTCAAGCAGGCCACCGTGCGCCTCACCGGCGCCGCCTGGCTCACCGACGGCGAGAACGTGATCCAGGGCGACACGCTGGTCTACGACGTAAGCCAGCAGCGCGTCGTGGCCAACCCCGGCGGGACCGTGCCGGGCGGCGTGCGGATCACGATCAATCCGAAGGCCCAGGACGACAAGGACGGCAAGGCCGGGAAGGGCGGACAAAGACGACAAGGGGACAAGGTGGCGGTGCCGCCGACGGACAGCAGGAAACGAAACCGGAAGCGCCGCAATGAGCGTGCTGCGCGCCGAGTCGCTGGGCAAGCGCTACCGGTCCCGCAAGGTGCTCTCGGACCTCTCGCTCGAGGTCCACGCCGGCGAGGTGGTCGGACTGCTGGGACCCAATGGTGCGGGCAAGACCACGGCCTTCTACATGATCGTCGGGCTCGTACCCTGCGACGAGGGGCGCATCTTCCTCGACGACCGCGAGATCACGCGCCTGCCGATGTACCGCCGCGCGCGGCTCGGGGTCGGGTACCTGCCGCAGGAAGCATCGGTGTTCCGCAAGCTCACGGTCGAGGACAACATCCGCGCGATCCTCGAGGTTCGCAGGGACCTCGAGGATGACGCGGAGCGCGAGGCCGCGCTCGATGCGCTGCTCGACGAACTCCACATCGGGCACATCCGCAGCAACGTCGGCATGAGCCTGTCGGGCGGCGAGCGGCGGCGCGTCGAGATCGCCCGCGCGCTCGCGGCCGAACCCCGCTTCATCCTGCTCGACGAACCGTTCGCGGGCGTGGACCCGATCTCGGTGGACGACATCCAGCGCATCATCCGGCACCTGTGCTGCGCGCAACATCGGCGTGCTGATCACGGACCACAACGTCCGGGAGACGCTGGGAATCTGCAACCGCGCATACATCGTGAGTGCGGGCAGCCTGATCGCCGCCGGGTCGGCGCAGGAGATCCTGGCCGACCAGCAGGTGCGCGAGGTCTACCTCGGCCAGGACTTCAGGCTGTAGCGCGATGCTGAAGCCGTCCCTGCAGCTCAAGCTCGGCCAGCAGCTGACGATGACGCCCCAGCTGCAGCAGGCGATCCGGCTGCTGCAGCTCCCCGTGCTCGAACTCCAGGCGCAGCTCCAGGAAGCCCTCGAAAGCAACGTGATGCTGGAGGCCGAGGAGGAAGAACAGATCGACCTCTCGTCGCTCGACCAGCCGGCGCCCGCCGGCGAAGACGCTGACGACGGCGAGGCCGACGGCCCGCAGCCCGACGAAATCGTGGTGGAGATGGAGGACCCGTGGTCCGAGTCCTCCACGCCGTCGGGCGACGGCCGATCCCAGGACGACGACGATCGCCCGCTCGAATTCACCGACGACCGCGACCGCAACCTGCACCAGCACCTGATCTGGCAGCTCGAGATCAGCAGCCTCGATCCGCGCGAAGTGTGGATCGGCGAGGCGCTCGTGGACGCGCTCAACGACGACGGCTACCTCACCGAGACGCCGGCCGACATCGCGCAGAGCCTCAGCGTGGACCTGCCGGTCTCGGAGCAGGACGTCGTGCGCGTGCTCGACTTCCTGCAGACGCTGGACCCGGCCGGCGTCGGGGCCCGCACGGTGGCTGAATGCATCAGCCTGCAGCTTGCGCAGCTCGAGCCGACCACGTCCGGCCGCGAACTCGCGCTCGTGATCGCCGGCGGGCACCTGCAGGAAATTGCGGACCGCGACCTCGCCGGCCTTGCGAAGCGACTCGGCGTGGACGAAGACGCCATGCACGAGGCCGTTGCGCTCATTCGCGGCTGCAATCCACGGCCGGGTGCTGCATTCGAAAGCGCGCCACCCGAGTACATCGTGCCCGACGTGTTCGTACGGCGCAGCGCCCAGGGCTGGATCGTCGAGGTCAACCCTGCCTCGGTTCCACGCCTCAGGGTCAACCAGGGCTACGCCGGGCTGGTGACGCGGTCGCAGGACTACGCGACGCTGCGGGCACAGCTGCAGGAAGCCCGCTGGCTGATCCGCAGCCTGGAGATTCGTGGCGAGACATTGCTCAAGGTGGCGCGCACGATCGTGCAGCGACAGGTCGCGTTCCTCGAGAAGGGCGACGAGGCCATGCAGCCGATGATCCTGCGCGACGTTGCCGAGGCCGTCGGCCTGCACGAGTCGACCGTTTCCCGGGTGACCACCGGCAAGTACATGCACACGCCGCGCGGCATCTTCGAGTTCCGGTTCTTCTTCTCGAGCCACGTGTCGGGTGCCGACGGCGAGGACGTCTCCTCCGTCGCGATCCGGGCTCGCATTCGCAAGCTGATCGCGGAAGAGCCTGCCGGGCAAGCCCTTGAGCGACGCGCAGCTCGCCGAAGCCCTTTCCGGAGAGGGCGTGAAGGTCGCAAGGCGCACGGTCGCCAAGTACCGCGAGGCGCTCGGCCTGGCCACGTCCAGCGAACGACGTCACGCGAGGCCGGGCTGAGCCGTGCGCCTCGTCATCGTCAGCGGCCTGTCCGGTTCCGGCAAGAGCGTGGCGCTCGACATGCTCGAGGACCTCGACTACTACTGCGTGGACAACATTCCCGCGGGCCTGCTGCCGGGATTCATCGCCTACACGGTACGCACCAGCGAACCCTCGTACCGGCTTACGGCGGTCGGCGTGGACGCGCGCAACCGGCCCGAGGACCTGGCCGACGTGCCCAGGCTGGTGGCAGAGCTTCGGCGCAGCGGCATTGGCTGCGACGTGTTGTTCCTGCGCGCCAGCAATGACGTCCTGCTGAAGCGGTTCAGCGAGACGCGGCGGCGTCACCCGCTCAGCCGCGCAGGGCTGGGCCTGCAGGAGGCACTCGAACAGGAACACCGGCTGCTCGCGCCGGTCGCAACCGCCGCCGACCTGACCATCGACACGTCGCAGCTGTCGGTGCACGACCTCAGGGAGATGATCCGGGAGCGCGTGGTCGAGCGCCCGGGCGTCGGGCCATCGCTGCTCTTCGAGTCGTTTGCCTATCGGCACGGTGTTCCGGACGATGCCGACTTCGTATTCGACGCGCGGGCGCTGCCCAACCCTTACTGGGAGCCGTCGCTGCGGGACCTCACCGGCCGCGACGCGCCGGTCGCCCGCTACCTCGATGGCCAGGAAGAGGCAGCGACCTTTCTTGCCGACATCACTGGATTTCTCCAGCGCTGGCTGCCGTCACTGGTGCGCTCGAATCGCAGCTATCTCACGGTCGCAGTCGGCTGCACCGGCGGACAGCACCGTTCCGTGTACCTGGCCGAGAAGCTGGCGGCACACTTCAATGCAAGCTTCGGGCAGGCGCTGGTGCGCCATCGCGACCTCGCCAGCCGCCGCCACGAATAGTCTGCGCTCGACCTAACCGACCAGGTACGCCTCGATCTCCGAGCGACGCGCTGGGCATCGGCGCGACCAAGGCGCATCAGTTCCGTGGTGTATGCAGACTCGAACAGCAGGTAGCTCGCGAGCAGCCCGCCACGCGCCTCGAGCGCACCGATCGTCCTGAGCAGCGTGCGCACGCTGCGAGGCATTGCGCTGCAGGTGCCGACGCGCGAGCGCCGTCGGGTCGTCGCTGGGCTCGATCACGAGCGCCTCGATCGGCCTGCGGTGCGGAACCGTACCCGCCCCTTCCGACTGCAGGATGGCGTTGATCTGCCTCAAGCGCTCGAGGTCGATGGACAAGCCGTCGGTGAACAGCGAGTCGAGCACGAAGCCGAGCAGGTTCCCGGGGCTGGGCGGCCGGTCGACGGACCCGTCCGCGGGTGACGCCGCGGCTTCCGCGCGCGTGCCGACGACCAGCAGGCGGTTGGCGCCCATGTGCACCGCGGGGCTGAGCGGCGCGAGCTGGCGCATGGCGCCGTCGCCGTAGTAGTCGGCAGTCCACCTTGCCCGCCGGGAAGATGAAGGGGATCGCGGAGCTGGCCATCAGCACGTCGATGTCGATGCGACGCCGCACGCCGGCGCGACGCACCCGCGACCACTCCTCCACCTCGGGAGCGCCGTCGAAGAAAGCCACCGCCTGCCCGGTCGAATAGCTCGTGGTCGCGACGACCAGCGCCCGCACCAGCCCCGCCTCGACGCTGGCCCGGATGCCGTCCATCGGTATCGTGCGCAACAGGAGCTCGCGCAGCGGCGAGGTGTCGAGCAGCGAGCGCGGCGGCGACAGCAACCAGCCCCCGGATACCATCGACAGGATCCAGTGCAGGCCGCCCCGCAGCGTCGTAGCGGGATCGGCGCGCACGACCTGCTCCAGGTGGAATCCGGCCCAGACCTTCTCGAGGACGTCCACGCCTTCACGGAAACTGGCGGCGCGCGAGACCAGCGTCGCTGCGTTGAGCGCCCCGGCCGAAGTCCCCACCAGCACCTCGAACGGGCAGGCCGCGTCGGCCGGCAGCCAGTCGGCGATCGCGCCGAGGACCCCCACCTGGTAGGCCGCACGCGCACCGCCGCCCGCGAGCACGAGGGCCTCGCGGTTCTCGAAGAACAGGTAGTTGGTTTCCGATGTCGAGACTGGCAATCGTGCGCCCTCGCTGACAGGGTGCTGGCCCGGGGCTAGTATGTCATGCGCCGACCCTGGATCCGCCCGCACTGGAGACCCGCATGACGCACACCGCCCCGATCCGCCTCGCGACGCTGTTCGCCGCCCTGCTGGCGCTCGCGCTTCCGGCATTTGCGGACTGCGCCGGCGGCCGGCAGCGTGGCGCCACCGTTCAAGCTCCAGGACCAGGACGGCAAGTGGCACAGTCTTGCCGACTACAAGGGCAAGTGGGTGGTGCTCTACTTCTACCCGAAGGACGGCACGCCCGGGCTGCACGACCGAAGCCTGCGCCTTCCGCGACAACATCTTCGCGTTCGACAAGGAAGGCGCCGTGGTGCTCGGGGTCAGCGTCGACGACGTGGCGGACCACAAGGCCTTCGCCGAGAAGCACAGCCTGCCGTTCACGCTGCTCGCGGACCCGACCAAGTCGGTGGCCAAGGAATACGGCGTGCTGAAGACCTACATGGGCGTGATGGAGATGGCGAAGCGCGAGACCTTCATCATCGATCCCCAGGGCCGTATCGCGAAGCGCTACGAGACCGTGGACCCGGACGGCCACTCCACGGTCGTGCTCGACGACCTGAAGGCGCTGAAGGCGGCTGACAAGGCCGGCTGACAATAGGGAAGGGAAATAGGTGCCAGGCACCTATTTTCCGCGCAGGCACCATATTTTCCGCCGGACTGATAATGACGTCTAGTTCTTCAGCGCCTGGATGCCGCGGTCGAGTCCCGCCAGCGTCAGCGGGTACATCCGGTCCTCGAGCAGCTGGCGCACGATCTCGATCGAGGCCGTGTAGTCCCAGCGATCCTCGGGCTCGGGATTCAGCCACGCGTGGCGGCGGAAGCGCTGCGTCAGGCGCCGCATCCACACCGCGCCCGACTCGTCGTTCCAGTGCTCGATGCTGCCGCCCGGCTGCATGATCTCGTAGGGGCTCATGCTCGCGTCGCCGACGAAGATCACGCGATAGTCGGGCGGGTAGGTTCGCAGGATCTCGGCGAGCGGCGTGCGCTCGGAATGGCGCCGCCGCCCGTCCTTCCACACCGACTCGTAGATGAAGTTGTGGAAGTAGTAATACTCGAGGTGCTTGAACTCGCTGCGCGTCGCCGAGAACAGTTCCTCGCACACCCGCACATGGCTCTCCATCGAGCCGCCGACGTCCAGGAACAGCAGCACCTTCACCGCGTTGTGCCGCTCGGGCACGAACTTCAGGTCCAGCAGCCCCGCGTTGCGGGCAGTGGCGTCGATGGTGCCGCCGAGGTCGAACTCGTCCGCGGCGCCCTCGCGCGCGAAGCGGCGCAGCTTCCTGAGCGCGATCTTGATGTTGCGCGTGCCGAGCTCGACCGTGTCGTCGAGGTTGCGGTAATCGCGCCGCTCCCAGACCTTGACCGCCCGCTTCTGCCCGCCCGGCCCGCCGATGCGGATCCCTTCCGGGTTGTAGCCGCCGTGGCCGAACGGCGAGGTCCCGCCGGTGCCGATCCACTTGTTGCCGCCCTCGTGCCGGCCCTGCTGCTCCTTCAGGCGCTCCTCGAGCGTCTGCATGAGCTTCTCCCAGCCGCCGAGCGCCTCGATCTGCGCCTTCTCCTCCTCGGTGAAGTCGCGCTCGATCAGCTTGCGCAGCCAGTCTTCCGGCAGCGCCTTGTCCATCGAGGCGAAGGCCTGCTCGACGCCCTTGAAGTGCGCCGCGAACGCGCGGTCGAAGCGGTCGAAGAGCTTCTCGTCCTTCACCAGCGCCGCGCGCGCGAGCCAGTAGAAGTCGTCCACGCGCAGGCTCGCGACACGCGCCTCGAGCGCCTCGAGCAGCGTCAGGTGCTCGGTCAGCGACACCGGGATGCCGGCCTCGCGCAGCGTGAAGAAGAAGCGCGTCAGCATGGGTCACCTTGCGGCGCGACCGCTCAGGCGGCGGTTCTGCTGCCGCCGCTGCAGGAACACCAGCTGCTCGAACAGGTGCACGTCCTGCTCGTTCTTCAGCAGCGCGCCGTACATCGGCGGCAGGCTCTTGCGCGGGTCGTCGGTGCGCAGCGCCTCGGGCGGCACGTCCTCGGCCAGCAGCAGCTTCAGCCAGTCGAGCAGCTCGGACGTCGAGGGCTTCTTCTTCAGCCCCGGCACCTCGCGCAGCTTGTAGAAGGCGTTCAGCGCCTCCGCAAGCAGCTCGCGCTTCGAGCTGCGGGTAGTGCACCGCGACGATGCGCGTCATCGTCTCGGCGTCCGGGAAGCGGATGAAGTGGAAGAAGCAGCGGCGCAGGAACGCGTCGGGCAGTTCCTTCTCGTTGTTGCTGGTGATCACCACGATCGGGCGGTTGCGTCGCCTTCACCAGCTCGCGGGTCTCGTAGACGAAGAACTCCATGCGGTCGAGTTCGAGCAGCAGGTCGTTCGGGAACTCGATGTCGGCCTTGTCGATCTCGTCGATCAGCAGCACGGCCTGCTCGGCGCTGTCGAACGCCTCCCACAGCCGTCCCTTGACGATGTAGTTGCCGATGTCGTGGACCTTGGCCTCGCCGAGCTGCGAGTCGCGCAGCCGCGAGACGGCGTCGTATTCGTAGAGCCCGTGCTGGGCCTTGGTCGTGGACTTGATGTGCCAGCGGTAGAGCGGCTTGCCGAGCGCCAGCGCGATCTCCTCGGCGAGCTGGGTCTTGCCGGTGCCCGGCTCGCCCTTGACGAGCAGCGGCCTGGCCAGCGTCACGGCGGCATTCACCGCCATCATCAGGTCCTCGGTCGCGACGTAGCGCTCCGTACCTTCGAATTTTCCAGTCACGCAGGCTCCTCCGGCCGCGACCGCGGCTACTGCTCCACCGTGAGCAGCTTCATGGTGTTGGTCCCGCCCGAGACGCCCGACAGCTCGCCCAGCGTCAGGATCAGCTCGTCGCCCAGGCCGACGTAGCCCGCGATCGAGCAGTTCCTTCGAGATCGCGCGATACAGCGTCGCGGGCTCGGTGTGCACGATGTCGAACGGGATCGGATAGACGCCGCGGTACAGCGCCACGCGTCGTTGCGTGCGCTCGTGGCGGGTAAAGGCGAAAATCGGTATGTCCGAGCGGATGCGCGACATGTAGAGCGGCGTCGATCCGGACTCGGTCAGCGCGACGATGGCCTCGACGTCCATGTGGTTGGCGGTGAACATCACCGCGTGCGCGATGGCCTGCGCGAACTCCGTGACACGACCCTCGATGCGGTCGCGACCGCGGGTGCGCGCGAGCTGGTAGGTTTCGGCGCCCTCGATCACCTCCGCCATGGCCTCGACCGCCCGGCTCGGGTACTTGCCCGACCGCCGACTCGCCCGAGAGCATCACCGCGTCGCTGCCGTCGAGCACGGCATTGGCCACGTCGGAGACCTCGGCGCGCGTCGGCACCGGGCTGTGGATCATCGATTCCATCATCTGCGTCGCGGTGATCGTGACGCGATCGAGGCTGCGGGCCATGTGCAGGATCTGCTTCTGCAGCCCGGTGAGCTGCGCGTAGCCGACCTCCACGCCGAGGTCGCCGCGCGCGACCATCACGGCATCGCTGGCCTTGATGATCTCCTCGAGCACCGGAATGGCCTCGCTGCGCTCGATCTTGGCGACGATGCGCGCGTCGCTGCCCGCGGCCGTGAGCAGTGCCCGCGCCTCCTCGACGTCCGAGGCCTGGCGCACGAACGAGACCGCCAGGTAGTCCACGTCCAGCGACGCTGCCAGCAGTACGTCCTCGCGGTCCTTGTCCGTGAGCGCCTTCGCCGAAAGGCCGCCGCCGCGCCGGTTGATTCCCTTGTGGTCGGAAAGCTCGCCGCCGGTGATCACCACGCACTCGCACCCGCGAGCCCTCGATACCGACGACGCGAAGCTCGATCTGCCCGTCGCCGAGGATCAACTCGTCGCCGGGCGCGACATCCGTGCGCAAGATCCGGGTAGGTCATGCCGACGGCGCGGTCGGTGCCGTCCTTCGCGCCGATCGCCGGGTCCAGCGCGAAGGGCTCGCCCTCCGTCGAGCACCGCGCCACCCGAGGCAAATCCTTCGATGCGGATCTTGGGGCCCTGCAGGTCACCGAGCACGGCAACGTGCTTGCCCACGGCAAGCGCGGCGCGACGCACGCCCTCGACGCGCTTACGGTGGTCGCTCGCCGTACCGTGGGAGAAATTCACGCGCACGACGTCCGCGCCGCGGCGGATGACGTCCTCGAGCATGCCTGGCGCGTCGGTTGCCGGGCCCAGCGTGGCGACGATCTTGGTTCTGCGGAGCATTGGTAGCGGGTAATGACTGGCGGTTGGCGGATAGTGCGGAAAATGCGGCGTCGTGGCTAGCGACGCCGCGGGACGTCCCGGCTTGGAAGGCGCAGGACCCTGGGGACAGTCCCCTAAGCGGGGACAGCCCCTGCTGCGACGGCCCCTGCGCCGCCCTCGCCTCGAGCACTTCCACCGCCGGCAGCTTCTTGCCCTCGAGGAACTCGAGGAACGCTCCGCCCGCTGTCGAAATGTAGGAGATGTCCCCGCCGACGCCGTATTTCTCGATGGCGGCGATGGTGTCGCCGCCGCCGGCGATCGAGAACGCCGGGCTGCGCGCGACCGCCTGCGCGATGACGCGCGTGCCCTCGCCGAACTGGTCGAACTCGAACACGCCTACCGGTCCGTTCCACACGATGGTGCCCGCGCCTTCGAGCCCGGATGCGAACCGATCGGCCGTGTCGGGCCCGATGTCCAGGATCATCTCGTCCGGACCGACGGCCGAGGCGGGCTTCACGTCCGCCTCCGCGGTGGCCGAGAACTCGTCCGCCACCACCACGTCGCTCGGCAGCGGAATCTCGACGCCGGCACCCTTCGAGCGCTCGAGCAGTCCCTCGGGCAATGCCGATCATCTCCGCCTCGTGCAGCGACTTGCCGATCGGGAATCCCGCCGCCGCGAGGAAGGTATTGGCGATGCCGCCGCCGACGATGAGCCGGTCCACCTTGCCGAGCAGGTTCTCGAGCACCGTGAGCTTGGTCGACACCTTCGACCCGCCGACGATGGCGACCAGCGGTCGCTTCGGATTGTCGAGCGCCTTCTCGAGCGCCTCGAGCTCGCCGGTGAGCAGCGGGCCGGCGCAGGCCACCGGCGCAAATTTCGCCACGCCGTGCGTGCTGGCCTCGGCGCGGTGCGCCGTGGCGAACGCGTCCATCACGTAGACGTCGCAGAGCGCTGCCATCTTCTGCGCCAGTTCGTCGCGGTTCTTCTTCTCGCCCTTGTTGAAGCGCACGTTCTCGACCAGCACGATCTCGCCCGGCTCACAGGCGACCCCGTCCAGCCACTCGCGCTCGAAGCGCACCTTGAGTCCGAGCAACTCCGAGATGCGCGCCGCAACCGGCGCGAGCGAGAACTCCTCCGCGGGTACGCCCTCCTCGGGACGACCGAGGTGCGACATCACGATGACCCGCGCGCCCGCCGCGTGGGCCGCGCGGATCGTCGGCAGCGACGCGCGGATGCGGGCATCGCTGGTCACGACGCCGTTCTTCACCGGCACGTTGAGGTCCTCGCGGATCAGCACGCGCTTTCCCTTGAGGTCGACGTCGGTCATGCGAATGACATTCGCCATGGTCTTCTCCACCTGTTATGCGCTGGACTGTCCCTGTACCGATGCTCCGCCTACTTCGAGATCACCCGCGCCATCTCCAGCACCTTGCAGGAATAGCCCCATTCGTTGTCGTACCAGGACACGACCTTGACGAAGGTGTCGTCGAGCGCGATGCCGGCACCGGCATCGAACACCGAGGTGCAGCTCTCGCCGCGGAAGTCCGTCGCGACCACCTTGTCGGTCGTGTAGCCGAGCACGCCCTTCATCGCGCCCTCGGAGGCCGCCTTCATCGCGGCGCAGATCTGGTCGTACGTCGCAGGCTTCACGAGCTCGACTGTCAGGTCCACGACCGAGACGTCGGATGTCGGCACGCGAAATGCCATGCCGGTGAGCTTCTTGTTCAACTCCGGGATCACCTTGCCGACTGCCTTGGCCGCGCCGGTCGACGACGGGATGATGTTCTCGAGGATGCCGCGGCCGCCGCGCCAGTCCTTGTTCGACGGGCCGTCCACGGTCTTCTGCGTGGCGGTTGCCGCGTGCACGGTGGTCATCAGGCCGCGCTTGATGCCCCAGGTGTCGTTCAGCACCTTGGCGACCGGCGCCAGGCAGTTCGTGGTGCACGACGCGTTCGAGATGATCGCCTGGCCGGCATAGGTCTTGTCGTTGACGCCGAACACGAACATCGGCGTGTCGTCCTTGGACGGTGCCGACATGATCACTTTCCTTGCGCCGGCGGCCACGTGCTTCTCACCGGTCTCCCTGGTGAGGAAAAGGCCCGTGGATTCCACGACGACGTCTGCGCCGATTTCATTCCACTTGAGCTCGGCCGGATCCTTGACCGCAGTGAGGCGGATCCTGCGGCCATTGACGACCAGGGTATTGCCTTCCACCGAAACGTCGCCCTTGAAACGTCCGTGTACGGAATCGTATTTCAGCATGTAGGCGAGGTAGTCCGGCTCGAGCAGGTCGTTGATACCGACGATTTCGATATCCTTGAAATCGCGAGCTGCCGCGCGAAACACCATGCGACCGATGCGCCCGAACCCGTTGATGCCAACCTTGATAGTCATGTGCTTGCCTCCCGGAAATTAAGCCTGTAGGTCAGGACTGAAGCAGTCCTTCAACCGTCTTGATCACGTTGTCGCGCGTGAAACCGTAGTGCTCGAACAGCTTTTTCGCCGGCGCCGAGGCGCCGAAGCTGTCCATGCCGATGACTGCTCCGTTCCCGGAGACGTAGCGCCACCACCCGTCGCGCACGCCGGCCTCGATGGCCACGCGCGGCACGCCGGGCGGCAACACGCTGTCACGATACTGTTGCGGCTGTGTGTCGAACACGCTGGTGCAGGGCATCGAGACGACCCGCACCTTGCGGCCGCTTTCCGACAGTCCCTTCGCCGCGTCGGCGGCCAGCCCGATTTCGGAGCCCGTCGCGACCAGCACGCAGTCGGGCCTGCCCTCGCAGTCCACCAGCACGTATCCGCCGCGGGCGATGTCCGCTGCCTGCTGCGGGCTGCGCGCCATCGCCGGCAGCGCCTGCCGGCTCAGGATCAGGCTGGTCGGCCCGTCACGGCGCTCGATCGCGTCTGCCCAGGCCGCTGCCGTCTCCACGGTATCGCAGGGACGCCACAGTCGCATGTTCGGGATGATGCGCAGGCTCGCGACGTGCTCCACGGGCTGGTGCGTGGGACCGTCCTCGCCGAGTCCGATCGAGTCGTGCGTGTAGACGAGGATCACGCGCTGCTTCATCAGCGCCGCCATGCGCGCGGCGTTCCTCGCGTAATCCGAGAACACCAGGAACGTGCCGCCGTATGGAACGAATCCGCCGTGCAGCGACACGCCGTTCATGATCGCCGTCATGCCGAACTCCCGCACGCCGTAGTGCAGGTAGTTGCCGGTGAAGTCGTCGTGGGTGACGGCCTTCGATCCCTTGTGGTTGGTGTTGTTCGAGCCCGTCAGGTCGGCCGACCCGCCGAGCATCTCGGGGATGGCCGCGCCGAGCACGTTCAACACCTGCTGCGACGACGATCGAGTCGCCACTGCCGCCGGCTTGTCCTGCGCCGCACGGACGAATTCTGCGAGCGCCGGTTGCCATCCCTCGGGCAGTTGCCCGGCCAGCCGGCGCTCGAGTTCGGCCGCGAGTTCCGGGTAGGCCTTGCGATAGGCCGTGAGCCTCTCCGTCCAGTCCCGCTCGACCATCGCGCCGCGCTCGCGCGCGTCCCAGGCGCGCTTCAGCTCGTCGGGAATCACGAACGGTTCGTAGGGCCAATCGATGTTGGCGCGCGTCGCCGCCACTTCGGCCTCGCCCAGGCCGCACCGTGGGTGGCTTCGGTGCCCTGCTTGTTCGGCGACCCCCAGCCGATGATGGTCTTGCAGCAGATGAGCGTCGGCCGCGTGGTATCCGCGGTCGCCGCTTCGATCGCGCGCTCGACCGCAACCGGGTCGTGTCCGTCGACATCGCGGATCACCTGCCAGCCGTAGGCCTCGAAGCGCTTCGGCGTGTCGTCGGTGAACCAGCCGTGCACCTCGCCGTCGATCGAGATGCCGTTGTCGTCGTAGAAGCAGGTGAGCTTGCCGAGTCCCAGCGTGCCCGCGAGCGAGCAGGCCTCGTGCGACACGCCTTCCATCAGGCAGCCGTCGCCGAGGAACACCCAGGTGCGGTGGTCGATGATCTCGTGGCCGGGTCGGTTGAAGGTCGCGCCGAGGATCTTTTCCGCCAGCGCCATGCCGACCGCATTGGCGATGCCCTGGCCAAGCGGACCCGTCGTCGTCTCGATGCCCAGGTGCAGGTCCACCTCCGGATGCCCGGCGGTGTGCGATCCGAACTGCCGGAAGTTCTGCAGGTCCTCGATGCCCAGCGGGTATCCAGTCAGGTGCAGCAGCGAGTAGAGCAGCATCGATCCGTGGCCGTTCGACAGCACGAAGCGGTCGCGGTCGGCCCACGTGGGGTTCGCCGGGTTGTGCTTCAGGTGGTCGGCCCACAGCACCTGGGCGATGTCCGCCATGCCCATCGGCATGCCCGGGTGACCTGAATTGGCCTTTTGAACCGCGTCCATGCTCAAGGCACGGATCGCGTTGGCGAGTTGCCTGCGGGTCGGCATAGTGTTGAACCCTCGAGGTAGTCGGGTATTTTCGCCCCCCGGGTGGTCGGTTTGCAAAGTCGCGGATAACCACGCGATACTTCGCGATCCCTTAGCGCGACCGGAAATCCAGAGATGTCAGACAGTTACCTCTTTACGTCGGAGTCGGTGTCGGAAGGCCACCCGGACAAGGTCGCCGACCAGATCTCCGACGCCGTCCTGGACGCCATGCTTGCGCAGGACAAGAAGGCCCGCGTGGCATGCGAGACGCTGGTCAAGACCGGCGTCGCGATCGTCGCCGGCGAGGTCACCACCGAGGCCTGGGTGGACCTGGAAGAGATCGTGCGCGGCGTCATCGTCGACATCGGGTACACGTCCTCGGACGTCGGGTTCGACGGGCGCACCTGCGGCGTGCTGAACATCATCGGCAAGCAGTCGCCCGACATCGCCATGGGCGTGGACCGCTCGAACCCCGAGGAACAGGGCGCCGGCGACCAGGGACTCATGTTCGGCTACGCGTCGAACGAGACCGAATCGCTGATGCCGGCGCCGATCTGCTACGCGCACCGCCTCGTCGAGCGCCAGGCCGAGGTGCGCAAGAGCAACCTGCTGCCGTGGCTGCGCCCCGACGCGAAGTCGCAGGTGACCTGCCGCTACGAGAAGGGAAAGGTCGTGGGCCTCGATGCCGTGGTGCTCTCGACGCAGCACGACCCGGACGTGAAGCTCACGGACCTGCGCGAGGCGGTGATGGAACTCATCATCAAGCACGTGCTGCCGAGGGAATGGCTCGGCAAGGACACTCGCTTCCACATCAACCCGACCGGCAAGTTCGTGATCGGCGGGCCGGTGGGCGACTGCGGCCTCACGGGCCGCAAGATCATCGTGGACAGCTATGGCGGCATGGCCCGCCACGGCGGCGGCGCGTTCTCGGGCAAGGACCCGTCGAAGGTGGACCGTTCCGCGACCTACGCGGCGCGCTACGTCGCAAAGAACCTGGTCGCGGCCGGGCTTGCCGATCGCTGCGAAATCCAGGTGTCGTACGCGATCGGCGTGGCCGAGCCGACGTCGATCACGGTCGATACGTTCGGCACCGGCAAGATCGCCGAGGCGCGCCTCGAGCAGCTGGTGCGCGCGCACTTCGACCTGCGTCCCTACGGCATCGTCAAGATGCTCGACCTCGTGCACCCGATGTACCGCCCGACCGCGTCCTACGGCCACTTCGGCCGTGAGCCCGTCCACATGACCTACAAGTGGAAAGAATTCATCGGCGGCAAGAAGGTCGAGAAGAGCGAGGCGTTTACGGCCTTCACCTGGGAAAAGACCGACAAGGCCGAGGCACTGCGCAAGGACGCGGGCGTATAGCTGGCACAGGACGCCGCCCGCATCGCTGGCACGGGACGCCGCCCGCATCCTGTTCCTGCTCGCGAAGAAACATGCTCGCGGAACAGGATCCGGTCGACGTCCTGTCGGTCGCTGCAGATAGCGCCAGGTAGCGGCCGGGCGTGGGGCCTGTTCCGGCGAGCATATTTCCGGGCGAAGCCGGGACAGGCCCCACGCCCGGCCGCACTGCGTCTCGCGCTTCGCCCGCGGTCCAGGATGCCGCGCAATTCTTGCCCCGCGAGCCCGGCCGGGGCACAATCGCCCTCTCGCCTGAGGAGCGCTGCAACGGGGACCCGCCCGCCAGGCTCAGGCACTTGGGACCATCCCAACCGCGCTCGCTGACCTCCGTGCAGGTCGGGCGAGCGAATCCTCATCGATTCCCGGCCCGGACCATCACGGTCAACGAGAGGACCGATCGATGAACGCCGTTGTTGCTTCCGCAAAGAACCATGACTTCCTGGTGGCCGACCTGTCGCTGGCCGAATGGGGCCGCAAGGAAATGGCCATCGCCGAGACCGAGATGCCCGGCCTGATGGCGACCCGCCGCGAGTTCGAGGGTGCGAAGCCCCTCGCGGGCGCCCGCATCGCAGGCTCGCTGCACATGACCATCCAGACCGCGATGCTGATCGAGACGCTGAAGGCCCTCGGCGCGGACGTGCGCTGGGCCTCATGCAACATCTACTCGACGCAGGACCACGCCGCAGCGGCGATCGCAGCGGGCGGCACGCCGGTGTTCGCCTACAAGGGCGAGTCGCTGGAGGAGTACTGGGAATTCAGCCACCGCATCTTCGAGTGGCCGGACGGCCAGCAGGCCAACATGATCCTCGACGACGGCGGCGACGCGACGCTGCTGCTGATGCTCGGCTCGCGCGCCGAGAAGGACCCGTCGCTGGTGTCCAGGCCGACCAACGAGGAGGAGACCTTCCTCTACGCCTCGATCCGCAAGCGCCTCGAGGCGCAGCCGGGCTGGTACACGACGCGGCTCGCCGCGATCAAGGGCGTCACCGAGGAAACCACCACCGGCGTGAAGCGCCTGTACGAGGCGGCCAAGCGTGGCGCGCTGCCGTTCCCGGCGATCAACGTCAACGACTCCGTGACCAAGTCCAAGTTCGACAACCTCTACGGCTGTCGCGAGTCACTGGTGGATGCGATCAAGCGCGCCACCGACGTGATGGTGGCGGGCAAGGTTGCAGTGGTCTGCGGTTACGGTGACGTGGGCAAGGGCTCGGCCGAATCGCTGCGCGCGCTGTCGGCGCAGGTCTGGGTCACGGAGATCGACCCGATCTGCGCGCTGCAGGCGGCGATGGAAGGCTACCGGGTCGTCACGATGGATGAAGCCTGTGACAAGGCCGACATCTTCGTCACGGCGACCGGTAACCTGAACGTGATTACCCACGATCACATGTACCGCATGAAGCACCAGGCGATCGTCTGCAACATCGGGCACTTCGACAGCGAGATCGACATTGCCTCGCTGAGGAAGTACCAGTGGGAGAACATCAAGCCGCAGGTCGACCACGTGGTCTTCCCCGACGGCCGCCGCCTGATCATCCTGGCGGAGGGCCGACTGGTGAACCTCGGCTGCGGCACCGGCCACCCGTCGTTCGTGATGTCCAATTCGTTCACGAACCAGGTGCTGGCGCAGATCGAGCTCTTCCAGCACGGGGCGAAGTACGACAAGCAGGTCTACGTGCTTCCGAAGCACCTCGACGAGAAGGTCGCGAGACTGCACCTCGAGCGGGTCGGCGCGGCGCTCACGCAACTCACGCAGGAGCAGGCTGACTACATCAGCGTACCGGTGCAGGGCCCGTACAAGCCGGACCACTACAAGTACTGACGAAAAAAACAGGTGCCCGATAAATAGGTGCCTGGCACCTATTTATTGGCACCTATTCTAATCCGACGGGCGAGCGTGAGGCCGTCGCCGACCGGCAGCAGGCTCAGGTCCACGCGATCGTCGCGGTGAAGGTGCTCGTTGAAGTGCCGCAGCGCGACGGTGTCGGCATCGGAGACCTCGGGATCGGCGACCCGGCCGCTCCACAGCGTGTTGTCGACGACCACGAGTCCGCCCGGTCGCAATAATTCGAGCACGCGCTCGTAGTAGCCCAGGTAATTCGTCTTGTCGGCGTCGATGAACGCGAGGTCGAAGCTGCCGCCGTCACCGGCCGCAAGCAGGGAGTCCAGCGTCTCGAGCGCCGGCGCCAGCCTCAGGTCGATCTTGTGGGCGACCCCGGCCTCGGCCCAGTAGCGGCGCGCCACGGTTGTCCACTCCTCGCTCACGTCGCAGGCGACCATGCTGCCGTCGGCGGGCAGTGCCAGCGCCACGGCCAGCGACGAGTAGCCGGTGAACACGCCGACCTCGATGCAGCGTCGAGCACCGACGAGTCGCGTGAGCAGCGCCATGAACTGCCCCTGCTCGGGCGAAATCTGCATGCGGGACATCGGGTTAGCCGCTGTTTCCTCGCGCAGCCGTCGCTGCAGTTCGCTCTCGCGCAGCGAGACGGCCAGCAGATAGTCATACAGAGCGTCGGTGAGCGAAATCGAGCGGGTCGACATGTTGATCCCCCCTGGTGACCTGTGGCCCCGAACATGGAGAATGTTCGCATGTTGCCACCCTTGCCCGCGCCCGGGATCGGACCAGCACTGCGGGCCGCCGCGAATCTGGCGCTGGTTGTTCTTGCGCTCGCACTGCCCGCGGCCGGAATGGCGCGCGACCGCAGCATCCTCTGGACCGTCGAGGGACGCCAGAACACGGTCTACCTGCTCGGGTCGGTCCACGTGCTGCGACCCGGCGACGCAGCCCTGCCCGCCTCGGCGGAGCGTGCGTTCGACGATGCCGAGCAACTGGTCATGGAAATCGACCTCGACGACCCCGGATCGAATCCGCTGTCGATGGTCGCCGAAATGCAGCGGGCCGCCATGCTGCCCGAGGGCCAGACGCTCGAGGGCGTGCTCGGCAGCGACTACGCCTCGATCAATGAACGGGCGCAGAAATCCGGCATCGACCTCGGGATGCTCGATGCCTTCGCGCCCTGGTTCGTAGCAATCGCGTTACTCGACCTCGAACTCGCCAAGCGCGGCTACTCACCGGAATTCGGCATCGAGCAGACGCTGGCCGCGCGCGCGATAGAGGAACACAAGCCTATCGAAGGCCTCGAAACAGCCGCACAGCAGTTCCAGATGCTGGCCAGCATGCCGCTTCCGCAGCAGAAGCGATTCCTGGTGATGACGCTGGATGAATCCGCGCAACTCGACCACGAACTCGAGGACCTGATGCGCGCATGGCGAACCGGCGATACGGAAGCACTGGCGCGGCTGCTGGCGGGCGAATACGAGGAATTCCCGGACCTGTACCGTACGCTCACCGTGGACCGCAATCGCACCTGGGTCGGCCAGCTGGCCGCGCTGCTGGACGATCGGGACGACTACCTCGTGGTCGTCGGCGCACTGCACCTGGTCGGCCCGGATAGCGTCGTTGACCTGTTGCGGCAGCGCGGCTACAAAGTCACGCAGCAGTAGCGGCTCATTGCCACGGACTGCTCAGCGCCGCGCACCGCCAGCGGGCCGGGCTCAGCGCAGCGTGGCACTGGTGAGAAGAAAACCCAGCCACGCCGCGAACAGGCACCCGACCAGTGACGCACCGACGTAGGCCAGCGCAGCAGGCACGGCGCCACGCTGGACCAGCAGCAACGCCTCGAGCGAGAACGCCGAGAACGTCGTGAATCCACCCAGCACCCCCACGACCAGGAACACGCGCAGTTCCTGGAAATCGTGCATGCGTCCCGGCGGCGATAACATCGCCCCGAGTACGCCGACCAGCAGGCAGCCGAGCAGGTTTACCGCCAGGGTTCCCCAGGGAAACTGCGTGCCGAGCCCCCGCGACACCAGCGTCGAGACGTACAGTCGCGCGCCGCCGCCGAGCGCGCTGCCCAGCATCGCGAGCAGGTAGGCAAGCGGTTGGGGACTCAACGGCCCGACCCGCCGGGTGAGGCGGCGACGTCACCGACCCCTGCCGCGATGCGGCGCAGTCCAGTCGATTGTTTCACGCGGTCCTCCGGGCCCCTGACGATGTCGGATGGTACGGGGATGGCGGGATCGCTTGCTAGACTACGCAACCCCCACGACCCGCCGGAGCCCCAAGTTGAGCCTGTTCACCGAAGCCTGCAAAGTCATCCCCGGGGGCGTGAATTCGCCTGTTCGTGCGTTCCGCGGCGTCGGCGGGGAGCCGATCTTCTTCGAGAAGGCCAAGGGACCGCACGTCTGGTCAGCCGACGGCCGGCAGTTCATCGACTACGTCGGTTCGTGGGGACCGATGATCCTCGGGCACGCGGACCCGGCGGTGATCCGTACGGTGCAGCAGACGGCCGAGAACGGCCTGTCGTTCGGCGCACCGACCGCGCTCGAGACGGTCGTCGCCCGTCGCATCATCGAACTCGTCCCCTCGATCGAACTCGTACGCATGGTGAGTTCGGGTACCGAAGCCACGATGAGCGCAATCCGACTGGCGCGCGGCTACACGGGCCGCAACAGGATCATCAAGTTCGAGGGCTGCTATCACGGCCACTCCGACTCGCTGCTGGTGAAGGCGGGGTCTGGCGCGCTCACGCTCGGTGTACCCACTTCGCCCGGTGTCCCGCCCGAACTCGCGGCCTACACGACGACTCTCACCTACAACGATGCGGGGCAGGTACGCGCGGCATTCGCCGAATTCGGCGGCGAGGTGGCCTGCGTCATCGTCGAACCGGTCGCCGGCAACATGAACTGCATCCCACCGGTGCCCGGCTTCCTCGAAACGCTGCGCGAGGAGTGCACGCGCCACGGCGCTGTGCTGATCTTCGACGAGGTGATGACGGGCTTCCGCGTCGCGCTCGGCGGCGCGCAGCAGCTCTACGGCATCCGCCCTGACTTGACCACGCTCGGCAAGATCGTGGGCGGGGGCATGCCGGTCGGCGCATTCGGCGGGCGCCGCGAGATCATGGAACACATCGCACCGCTCGGCCCGGTCTACCAGGCCGGCACACTGTCGGGAAATCCCGTCGCGATGGCTGCCGGGCTCGCGACGCTCGATGGGCTGTCGGTGCCCGGTTTCCACGCGAAGCTGGCGGTGACGACCGATCGCCTGGTGACGGGGCTGCGGAAGGCAGCGCACGCCGCCGAAATCCCGTTCACAACCAACCACGTGTGCGGCATGTTCGGGCTGTTCTTCACCGGGGCCGACGAGGTCACCACGTACGCCGACGCGACGGCCTGCGACGTCGAGACGTTCAAGCGCTTTTTCCACGGCATGCTCGACGAGGGCGTGTACCTCGCGCCATCGGCCTTCGAGGCCGGGTTCGTCTCGGCCGCACACGGCGATCGCGAGATCGATGCGACGATTGCAGCCGCGGAACGCGTGTTTGCGAGGATCCGCAGCCCGGCCTGAGTCGCCTATGCAGGGCTTCCCGGTGTGCGTCGTGCGAGCGCAATGAGCGATGCCACGGCCTCGCCCACTCCATTGGCGATGCCGAGCCCTGCGGTGCGCCGGGTCATCTGATCACGCCTCGGTTCATCCGTGAGCAGCGCTGCGGCTTCCGCGGCAATCGCCTGCGGGGACAGCGGCGCCGTCGCAGCGACGCCGAGCTTCACCGCGAGCCGGATGCGACGCTTCTGGTCCGACGCCAGGGGAACCGCGACCAGCGGCCGGCCATGGGCCAGCGCGTGGACCATTGTCGTCCCGCCATTGCTGACGACGAGCTTCGCTGCGGCCAGCAGGTGCTGCACCTCCTCGGGCGTAACTCGCGGCAGGAATCTCGGGCCAGCGGATTCGACGACCGGGGGCGCCTCCGGGCGTCCGGTCAGCACGACGGCAGGTTCCCCGGCAGCGGCCACGTACTCGCGGGCCGCGGCGATGAACAGCTCCGTCGGCTCCGTGACTCGATTCGCCTCGCTCCGACCGCCTGGCACGAACAAGGTGTAGCGCCCTTCTTCGAGGCCGCTGCGGGCCAGGCAATCGAGCCGCGCACCGGGAGCGGACGGCGGGAACAAGGTGTCGAGGCAGCGTACCCGGTAGCCGGGGAACCAGCGCAATTTCAGTTTCTCGTACCAGCCCAACCCACCGGTGATGAAGCCCGGGAAGACGATCCAGTGCTCGTCGAGCAGGCGCATCCATTTCAACCGGAACGCCTTGCGCCGCAGGTGCGGCGCGCGACTGGAGAACACTGTGCGCGCACCCGCCCGGCGTGCAGCCTCGAGCTGCGCCGTACGACCGGAATTGTCGAAGACGACCACGTGCGGGGCAAAGCCGTCGATTGCGTCGAGCACCTGCGCGGTGCTGCGGGTGGGCGAAGCGTCGCAATCGTGGATCGGAAACTCGACCGCCTCGCGAAACACCGCCGTCCGGCTCACCAGGAAGTGGACCTCGGCTTCCGGCTGCGCGCGCACGAGTTCGCGGGCAATGATCAGGCAGCGCATCAACTCGCCGGCACCGTTCGGGCCGGACACCGGCGAAAACAGGTATCGCGGCCGTTCGGTCACGCGCGGCGCGCCTCGAGCGCGGCGAGCAGCCGTTCATGCAATCCGCCGAAGGAACCGTTGCTCATCAGCACCAGGTGGTCGCCAGCACGTGATTCGGCAACCAGCGCTGACACCAGCGACTCGATACTCTCGTGCACGACCGCGAGACTGCCGAGCGGTGCCATCGCATCCGCGACGTCCCATTTCACTTCTGGCGACTTGTAGACGAACACCCGGTCGGCGTCCCGCAGCGACTCCGCCAGCGCGGCCTTGTGCGTGCCGAGCTTCATCGTGTTCGAACGCGGCTCGAGCACGGCAATCACGCGACCCGCTCCCGCTTTCTGGCGCACACCTTCGAGCGTGCTCGAGATCGCGGTCGGGTGATGTGCAAAGTCGTCATAGACGACCACGCCGTCCACGATGCCCTTCACCTCCAGTCGTCGTCGCACGCCGCGGAAACGGTTCAACGCCTCGATGCCGGTCGGCAACTCGACGCCTGCGTGGTGCGCCGCCGCCAGTGCGGCAAGCGCGTTTTCAGCGTTGTGCCGCCCGAGCAGGCCCCACGCGACATCGCCCACGTGGCGGCCGGCGTGGCGCACGGAGAATCGCGCCCAGGCCGAGGCGGGATCTGCGTCGACGCGCCAGTCCGCGGTGGACGACGCCTGCGCCGTGAAACGCTGCACGGGCGTCCAGCAGCCCATCTCGATCACCTGTTCGAGATTGCGGTCAGCGCCGTTCATCACGATGCAGCCGTTTCCCGGGATCGTACGCAGCAGAAGGTGGAACTGCCTCTGTATCGAGGCCACGTCCGGGTAAATGTCGGCGTGATCGTGCTCGAGATTGTTCAGGATCGCGGTGCGCGGGCGGTAGTGCACGAACTTGGCGCGCTTGTCGAAGAAGGCCGTGTCGTATTCGTCGGCCTCGACCACGAAGTGACTGCCGCCTCCGAGGCGCGCACTCACGTCGAAATCGAGCGGCACGCCGCCCACCAGGAATCCCGGCTCGAGCCCGGCGTGCTGCATGATCGACGCGAGCAGGCTCGAGGTGGTCGTCTTGCCGTGCGTGCCGGCGACGCCGAGCACCCAGCGTCCCGCGAGCACGTTGCGAGCCAGCCATTCGGGCCCGGACTCATAGCGACGGCCGCTGTCGAGGATCGCCTCGACCAGTGGGTTGCCACGGCTCATCACGTTGCCGATCACGAACACGTCGGGGTCGAGCGACAGCTGGTCCGCCCCGTAGCCCTCGATCACGTCGATGCCCAGCGATGCGAGCTGCGTGCTCATCGGCGGATAGACCGAGCGGTCGGATCCCGTGACCCGGTGGCCGCTCGCTCGAGCCAGTGCCGCGATCCCGCCCATGAACGTGCCGCAGATGCCGACGATGTGCAGATGCATGTTCAGCTGCCCGTGCCCTGCACCGCGCCGACCAGCGCGTTGATGGCGATGAAGTACGTGAGTGATGCGGCAATGCCGGTGAACAGGCTCGCACCGGTCGCGAGCTTGAGGATGCGCCCTGTGACGAGTACGAACACCATGACAAGGAAAAGTGCCGACACCTGCGCAACCGGCGAGGCCGGACCGAGGCCAGAGCCGGTTACCAGGATCTGCAGCGGCAAGTACAGCGCGACGCCGAGCAGCGCGCCGGTGCCGAGTACCGCGGTTGCCGTCTGCTGGAAACGCTCCGGGTGGCCGTAGAGCCTGAGCAGCAGCCACACGAACAAGGTCAGCAGGGCCGGGTCCGCCACCAGGTACACGAGCCAGGTCGCTGCTGGTTCATCGAGCAGTGCGAGCTGCACGACGCCCACCAGCACATAGGCTGCGAGAGTGATCGCCAGCAGCAGTCCGGAGGCTGGAAGGTCCTGTGGACCCCGCCGCCAGAGTACGATGTCGACGAAGATCCTGAGGAACTGCTGCACGATGTGGATGCGGCGGCTTGGGAGCCGCAATTCTACACGCAGGTATCCGGAGACATGCGCGACGCCACGCTGGTCACGACCCAGTCACAAATGGAGGTAGCCGTGTTCCGGCTGCAGTCGGCCGCGCGCCTCGCGATCGACACGGAGTTCATGCGCGAGAGCACCTACTACCCGCAGCTCTGCCTGGTGCAGGCTGCCACCGACAGTGATTGCTTCCTGGTCGACCCGCTGGCCGGGCTCGACCTGGAGGGGTTCTACGCGCTGCTTGCGGACCGCTCGAAACTGAAAATCCTGCACGCTGCGCGACAGGACCTCGAGGTGCTGCAGCTCGGCGGCCGGCCGGTACCCGCACCGGTGTTCGACACCCAGGTCGCGGCGGCAATGCTTGGTTTCCCCCCGCAGGCCGGCTACGCGGAACTCGTCTCACGGCAGCTCGGACACTCGATCGACAAGGGACAGACGCGGACCGACTGGTCGCGGCGCCCACTCACGCCGGAACAGCTGGCCTACGCGGCGGACGACGTGCATCACCTGCTCGCGCTGCACACGGAACTCGCGGCCGAACTCGCAGCCAAGGGGCGCGATGCGTGGCTGGCGGAAGATGCGGCGGCACTCGAGGAACCGGCGCTGTACCGGACGGAGCCCGGGGACGCCTGGCGGCGCCTCAAGGGCCTGGGGCGCCTGGAACCCCGCGAACAGGCCGTCGCACGATCACTGGCAGAGTGGCGCGAGCGCCGGGCGATCGATTCCGACAAGCCGCGCGGCTGGATCCTGTCCGACGAGGTGATTTACGCGCTCGCCACCGTGGCGCCACGAACCACCGCGGACCTCGAAGCTGTCCGGGCGCTGCCGCCTGCAGTGGTTCGCAAGCGCGGCGACGAGTTGCTTGCTCTGATCGCGACAGCGGCGGACTCCGCAGGTGCGATCGGCATCGAGTCAAATGCAAGACGCCCGACCCCTGCGGAAAACGCGCTGGTCGCGAGGCTTCAGAAGGTGGTGCGTGACGAAGCCGTCGCACTGGGCCTGGGCCCGGAAGTACTCTGCACCCGACGCGATGTCGAGGCGCTGGTGTTTCCCGACCGCGGCGAGCCGGCGGTGCTGCGCGGCTGGCGCCGCGCGGTGATAGGCGAAAAGCTGCTGGCCGCCAAAAAATAGGTGCCAGGCACCTAATTCGGAAGCTGGCGTCCCCCTGAGCGAGATTAATCAGGTGCCTGGCACCTATTTTTTGGCACCTGTTTTTCAGCGGCGCGGAGGAAGTCGGCGTAGACCTGCTCGACCGTCTGGTCGGCGTTGACGACCTTCAGCAGGCCGCGCGATCGGTAGTGCTCGACGAGCGGCTGTGTCTGGCCCTCGTAGACCTTGAGCCGGTTCGCAATTACGTCTTCCTTGTCGTCCGCACGCTGGACCAGCAGCGGAGCCTCGCCCTCGTGGGCATTGTCGCAGCGGTCGCCCGCGGTCGACGGGGAGTAGTACACGTTGAATACCTTGCCGCAGGCCGGACAGGTGCGCCGGCCCGTGAGCCGGCGGACCAGCGCCGTCTGGTCAACGTCCATCAGGACCACGGCGTCGATCGGCTGGCCGATTTCGGAGAGCAGCTTTTCGAGCGCACCGGCCTGGGCAACGTTGCGTGGATAGCCGTCCAGGATGAAGCCCTTCGCAGCGTCCGGGCGGCCGAGGCGCTCGCGGATGAGGCCGAGCACGATCTCGTCGGACACGAGTTCTCCGGCGTCCATGGCCGCCTTGGCGCGCTTGCCCAGGTCCGTGCCACGGGCAACCGCATCACGCAACAGGTCACCCGACGAAACCTGCGGGATGCCGCGATCGTCGCGCAGGCGCTGCGCCTGCGTGCCCTTTCCTGAACCGGGTGCTCCGAGCAGTACGAGTCTCATCGTTGACGTCCACGGACCTGATTGGGTGGCGGCACCCTACCTAAATACGCCCCGCCCGCCAATCCGGACATTAGGTGCAGCACACCGGAAAGCCTGGGGATATGCTCCGTCGGTGCGGTATGCTAGCCCACCCGATGACAAGCCTAAGTGGCCGATAACAAAGCACTTTTGGAGTTCGCATGAAGACGAAGATCCCCCCGCGCAATGCCTTCTACGCCCAGTCGGGCGGTGTCACCGCCGTGATCAATGCCTCGGCCTGCGGAGTCATCGAGACCTGCCGTAAGCACAAGCACCGGATCGGCAAGGTCTACGCGGGACGCAACGGCATCATCGGCGCCCTGACGGAGGACCTCGTCGACACGGGCCTCGAAAGCGCCGCCTCGATCCGCGCGCTGCGGCACACGCCGTCCGGCGCCTTCGGCTCGGCACGCTACAAGCTGAAGAAGTTCGAGGACAACCCCGCTCAGTACGAGCGGCTGATCGAAGTCTTCAAGGCCCACGACATCGGCTATTTCTTCTACAACGGCGGCGGCGACTCGGCCGACACCTGCCTCAAGGTCTCGCAGCTGGCCGAGAAGCTCGGCTACCCGCTCACGGCCATCCACGTCCCGAAGACCGTCGACAACGACCTGCCCATCACCGACTGCTGCCCGGGCTTCGGCTCGGTCGCCAAGTACGTCGCGGTGTCGATCCGCGAGGCCGGGTTCGACGTCGCCTCGATGGCGCGCACCTCGACCAAGGTGTTCGTGCTCGAGGTGATGGGCCGTCACGCGGGCTGGATCGCCGCGGCCGGCGGGCTTGCTGCGGAAAAAGCCGGTGATTCGCCGCACATCATCCTGTTCCCGGAGATCGCCTTCGACGAGGAGCGGTTCCTGGCCCGCGTGAAGGAATGCGTCGAGAAATACGGCTACTGCGCCATCGTAGTATCCGAGGGCCTGAGAAACGCCGAGGGCAAGTTCCTCGCCGACGCCGGCACGCGCGACGCTTTCGGCCACGCGCAGCTCGGCGGCGTGGCCCCGGTCGTGGCGCAGTTCGTCAAGGAAAAGCTCGGCTACAAGTACCACTGGGCAGTGGCCGACTACCTGCAGCGCGCCGCGCGCCACATCGCCTCGAAGGTCGACGTGGACCAGGCCTACGCGGTCGGAAAGGCCGCGGTCGAACTGGCGCTCAAGGGTCACCACGCAGTGATGCCCGCCATCATCCGCACCTCGAACAAGCCATACCGCTGGAAGATCGGCGTCGCCCCGCTCGAGAAGGTCGCGAACGTGGAGAAGATGCTGCCCCGGGACTACATCACCCCCGACGGCTTCCACATCACCGCCAAGGGCCGCCGCTACCTGGCCCCCCTGATCAAGGGCGAGGATTACCCCCCGTACAAGGACGGCCTGCCACAGTACGTGGTGCTGCGTAACAAGGCGGTCCGGAAGAAGCTCAAACAGCCCTTTGTGGTATAGTCCCGCGCCTTTTTTGGCGGCCGGGCAAGGGACGCGAGAGCCCTCCCGGTCGTGAGTTCATCCCAAGGGAAACCCTCGTCTGGAGGTTCGAAATGACCACTAACTTCGCGCTGTGGCTCGCGATCGGGGCCGGCGTGCTCGCGATCCTGTACGGCATCGTGTCCGCCCGCTGGATCGTCGCCCAGCCCGCCGGCAACGCCCGCATGCAGGAAATCGCCGCGGCCATCCAGGCGGGCGCCAAGGCCTACCTGAACCGTCAGTACAGCACCATCGCCATGGTCGGCGCCGTGCTGTTCGTCGTCCTGGGCGTCGCGCTCGGCTGGCACACCGCCGGCGGATTCGCGGTGGGCGCCATCCTCTCCGGCGCCGCAGGCTACATCGGCATGAACGTGTCGGTTCGCGCCAACGTGCGAACCGCACAGGCCGCGAGCGTAGGCCTCGACCCGGCGCTGCAGGTCGCGTTCCGCGGCGGCGCCATCACCGGCATGCTGGTCGTGGGCCTCGGCCTGCTCGGCGTCGCGGCCTACTACGGCCTGATGCTGAACATGACCGGCGGCGACGTCGACAAGTCGCTGCACGCACTCGTCGGCCTCGCCTTCGGCGGCTCGCTGATCTCGATCTTCGCGCGACTCGGCGGCGGCATCTTCACCAAGGGCGCCGATGTCGGCGCCGACCTGGTGGGCAAGGTGGAAGCCGGCATCCCCGAGGACGACCCGCGCAACCCGGCCGTGATCGCCGACAACGTCGGCGACAACGTCGGCGACTGTGCCGGCATGGCCGCGGACCTGTTCGAGACCTACGCGGTGACCGTGGTCGCCACGATGCTGCTCGCGGGCCTCACGATGCAGTCGCTCGGCCCCAACGCGGTGCTCTACCCGCTGGTGCTCGGCGCGGTGTCGATCGTCGCCTCGATCGTCGGCACCTTCTTCGTGAAGGCGCGCGACGGCGGCAAGATCATGAACGCGCTGTATCGCGGCCTGATCGTCTCGGGCGTCATCGCGGCAATCGCGTTCTACTTCGTGACGAAGGCGATGCTGGGTCCCGACAGCATGAACCTCTTCTACTGCTCGCTGATCGGCCTCGCGCTGACCGCGGCGATGATCGTGATCACCGAGTACTACACCGCGACCGAGTACGCGCCGGTGCGCTACGTGGCGGCGGCCTCGCAGACCGGCCACGGCACGAACGTGATCGCGGGCCTCGCGGTCTCGATGAAGTCGACCGCGCTGCCGGTGCTCGCGATCTGTGCCTCGATCTGGGGCGCCTACCAGCTCGACGGCCTCTACGGCATCGCGATCGCCGCGACCGCCATGCTGTCGATGACCGGCGTGATCGTCGCGCTCGACGCCTACGGCCCGATCACCGACAACGGCGGCGGCATCGCCGAGATGGCCGGCCTGCCGAAGGAAGTGCGCAAGATCACCGACGCGCTCGACGCGGTCGGCAACACGACCAAGGCCGTCACCAAGGGTTACGCGATCGGCTCCGCCGGTCTCGCGGCGCTGGTGCTGTTTGCCGACTACACCAACAACCTGGAGAGTCACCTGCTCGCCACGGGTCGTGAAATGGTCGCGTTCTCGCTGTCCGACCCGGCCGTGATCATCGGACTCTTCATCGGCGGCCTGGTGCCTTACCTGTTCGGCGCCATGGCGATGGAAGCCGTGGGTCGTGCCGCGGCCTCGGTGGTCGTGGAAGTGCGCCGCCAGTTCAAGGAGATCAAGGGGATCATGGAGGGCACGGGCAAGCCCGACTACTCCAGGGCCGTGGACATGCTCACGCGCGCGGCGATCAAGGAAATGATCGTGCCGTCGCTGTTGCCGATCCTCGTGCCGGTGGTCGTCGTGTTCGGCATGAACTTCCTGATGGGCCCCGGCGCCGGCATGCGCGCTACTGGCGGGCTGCTGATCGGCACGATCGTCACGGGCCTGTTCGTCGCGATCTCGATGTGCACGGGCGGCGGCGCCTGGGACAACGCCAAGAAGTACGTCGAGGAAGGCAACTTCGGCGGCAAGGGCTCCGAGACGCACAAGGCGGCCGTGACCGGCGACACCGTCGGCGACCCCTACAAGGACACCGCGGGCCCGGCCATCAATCCGCTGATCAAGATCATCAACATCGTGGCGCTGCTGCTGGTGCCGCTGCTGTAAGGAACTGCCCGGGGACTGTCCCCGCAGGGGACAGTCCCTTTCTGACCGGGGGGCTGGCCCTTCCTTGCAGACGCTCGAATGTGAAAGGCCCCGGTTTCCCGGGGCCTTTTCTTTTCTGGATGACCAGCCTCGTTTCCCGATGCATCGGCACTGCCGACGCGCGCCACCCTCGACTGACCCGCCGCTGCGGTCCAGACATGGTGCCACAGGGAAGTGCTCTATCGAGCCCGTCAGGTGGCAAGCAGGCGCGCGAAATTCTGGTAGGCGACGTTCAGCCTGATCAGGTCCTCGTTCTCGGGGTCGCGCTCCCGCATTCGCCCGACGGCCTGGCCCATGTCGAAGAGCAGCTCGCGATGCTCCGCCTTCGGTATCAGGCTCTGGACCCAGGTCAGGGCGACTCGGCGCGTACCCGACGTGACGGGCTCGACGCGGTGCATGGTCGTCGCCGGGTAGACCACGGCGTCGCCGGCCTGGAACTTGACCCGCAGCTCGCCCACCGGCAACCGGATCGCCAGCTCCCCGCCCTGGTAGGTTTCCGGGGCCGCGAGGAATACGGTGCACGCGACATCGGCACGCACGATCATGTCGTCGAAGCGCATGTGGGCGAGGTCCGCATGCCAGCCGTAGGTCATGGCCGGGCGGTAGGCGGCGAAGCGTATCGGCGCCACCCGATCAGGGAATACCGCGGCAAGGAACAGGTCGTTGCGCAGCAGCGCAGCCTCGACCATCGCGCCGAGCTCGCGCGCCAGCGGGTCATCGCCACCCAGCTGGAGGTTGTTCTTGACCTTGCGAGTGGGCCCGCTGGCCGTCTCGCGTCCATCGACCCACGTGGCGGCATCCAGTTTCGAATTGATGATCGCGAGTTCTTCCCGCGTCAGCAGCGACTTCAGACTGAGCATGGCAACCGTGTAACCCGCATGGTCACGAGCGTCAAGTGATCGATCCAGCGCGACCGGCACGGCGACGTGGACCAGAACGATTTCAACGGATCGCTCGACTGGTCCTTCGACGGATTGATGGTCTACTACAAAGCCTCATTCTGAGGAGCGCGATCCAAGCACGCCGGCTCACGCCCTCCGCCGGACAGCGATTTGGGCGTCGGGAATTCCTGCCGGTCGCACGGGGTTCAGCTCGGTCGCATCGCCTCGAGTTGCGCCTTGATCATCTGCTGCAGGATCACCGTCAGGGCCGCGGCGGTCATGCCCAGCATCAGCACGCCGCAGCAGGCCTCGAGCGGCCCGAGCAGCTTCCAGTCCTTGCTCATGACGATGTCGCCGTAGCCCAGCGACGCAAAATTGACTGCCGAGTGGTAGACCGCCTCGTACAGTTCGTCGAACTCGCCGAGCGTGACGAACAGCACTCCCCAGAGCGCGATCTGCACGACGGTTCCCAGCATCATGACCAGCATGACTACCAGCAACGGGCGCAGCCCGTGGAGTGCCCCGCGTTCGGCGGTTGCTGCGGAGGTCCGCCGGATGAAATAGCGCACGCCCCAGAACGCCAGCACCACCTGCACGACCATGCACACGAGTATGGTCGGCAGCCCGATCAACAGGTTCATGGTCATCATGATGTTTCCTCCGATGATTCGAGTGGGCGCGCGTTCGAGCGCGAGCGTGAGTCCCGCCAGCGTTCCAGCAACCAGACGGTGGCCCAGGCGTAGAGCGCCACCGCGACGAACAGGCTGGTCCGCACGACGGACGCCTGCACGACGCTCTTGCCGTTGGCGCTGTCCTCGATGGCCGGACCGAGCAGGATCAGCGCCGTGATCAGCGCGTTGCTCCAGAAGGACGGTCGGAAGGCGCTGCGCCGCGCGCCGAACATCGCGGTTCCGCACCACAGGGCCGCGGCCATCAGCCAGAGCACCAGCATCCAGAGGTTGGCCAGCACCGACAGTCCGATCCAGACGCCCGCACCCACCAGCGCGCCCATCAGTGTCGATCCGACCAGTTCCTTGCCGGCGCTCCGGGCATTCGTCTCGCCGGCCTGCTGTCCCAGCGTGACCGTCTTCATGATGGCGGCGAGGTAGAGCGAGGGGTTGGTCAGCGCCAGGACGAAGACCGGCATGACGATCACGGTCGCGCGCAGCGCGATCCACGTGGCCGTCTCGTGGCCTGCCGATCGGGCGGCCGGTGACTTCACCCCGGCGTCCGGCTCGTCCGGGAAAAAGGCGTAAGACAGGGACTTGACCGCGCCTCCGACCACCACGCCGGTGGCCACCGCCAGGCTCAACATGCCCACGATGGCCTGGTCGGCGACGCCGGCCACCGGGATCAGCGCGAACGCCATCACGAGCACCATGGTCACGGGATTGGCGGTGCGCAGGCCCTTGTAGAAGACCGCATACAGGATCGCTGCAGTCAGCAGCACGCCCGTCAGTGCGTAATTCTCGAGCACCGGCACCATCAGCACACCGGCCGTCAGCATGGCGCCCAGCACCAGTGCAGTCGCGACGCCCCGGGCGAGCGGCATCGGCGGCCCGGGCTTGCTGAGCAGGATCACGGCCATGACGCACACGACGAATGGCCCTGGCAGCGCGAACCCGTACGCCACGACCGTGGCGACGCCGAGGCCGAGGGTGAGTCGGAGCGCTGCCTTGTCCGCGCGTGCCATGGTGGGTGGTCAGTAAAGGTAGGAGAGCCAGCTCATGACGCGAATATAGAGACGGCCGAGCAGGTTCATGACGGGGTGGCGATCCGTGTACACCAGCACTTCGGCCTGGCCACCAACGCGCACCTTGCGGAGCCGCTCGATTTCCCCCGCATCGAACTCCACCGCCACCGGAATGCGCTGCGCCTGCCGGAGCCAGTCGCGGTTGTTCTCCACCGTCGGCAGCGTGCCCGGCGCAGACGATTGCCCGCTGCCGACGCCGCCACCGACGCTGCGGATCCGCCCCTTGAATACATCGCCGGGCATCACGTCCAGCACGATGGCCACTTCGTCGCCGGGGTCGATGTGACCGAGGTTGTTCTCGGTCATGTCGGCGCTGATCCACACGTCATGGATCGCGATCAGCGTCATGACGGGTGCGCCGGACTGCGCAAAATTGCCGACGTCGACCCGCAGGTCGGTGACGACCCCGTGCGCCGGCGCTCGCACCTTGGTTCGCGCCAGGTCCAGCTCGGCCTTCTCGACCGCCGTTCGGGCGCTCTTCAGCTGCGCATTGCTGTCGCCCGGGTCGCCCGCGGCCTCCTCGGCCTTGCGCAGGTCGGCTTCGGCGCGTGCAACCCTGCTGCGTGACTCCTCCCGCGTCGATTGCGCAATCTCGAGGCGCCGCACCGAGATGGCGCCGGGATCCACCTGGTACAGGTGCTCCTGCCGGCTCGCGTCCTTCGCCGACATCTGGAAATTCGTCTGCGCCGTCTCGAGCGATGCGCGTGCCGCGTCCACCCCGGCCGCCGACGCATTGACGGACCGCCGCACCGACTCGTAGTCCGACCGGGCGCGCTGCAGGGCGATCTCGTACTGCTCCGGGTCGACGTCGAACAGCGGCTGCCCTGGCTGGACGTCGTCGTTGTTGTGGATGTGTACCGCCAGCACCTTGCCCGAAACTTCCGCGGCCACCGGAATGACGAACGCCTCGACCCGTGCCTGCGAGGTGTAAGGTGTCAGGCGGTCGCCGACGAAGTACAGGACCAGGCTCAGGACGAGCAGGCCGCCAATCACACTCGCTCCGATCCGACTGCCGCGGCCGGACGTCGGCGCGCTGTCCGCGGTGGTCTCTTGTGGTGGCTTGTCTTCAGGTTCCGAACTCATGGCGCATCCTATGGCTTGGGCGGCTGCAAGGCCTCGGTGGGCGGTGGCAAGGGGGCGTTCAGCAGGTCCTGCCAGTCGCTGCGTTCCGCCATCGCATTGCGCGGGCCATCGGCGAGAACCGGCCGGCTGCGACCGGCCTGCCACCCGCCACCCATCGCCTTGTAGAGCGAAACCAGGTTCTGCGTCACGCTGCCGCGTGTCTGCACCAGGCGTTCCTGCTGACTGAACAGCGTGCGCTGCGAATCGAGCACGCGTTCGAAATCGACGTCGCCTTCCTGGTACTGCAGCGTGGCGATGTCGAGCGAGCGCCTCGCCGCCGTCACCGCCTGCTCCAGGATGTCGACCTGGACCCGGCTCGTGGCAAACAGGACCGCGGCGTCGTCGAGTTCCCGGGCCGCCCTCAGGACCGTGTCCTGGTACACCTCGTACAACTGCTGGAAACGGGCGTCCTGCACGAGCACCTGGTTCTCGAGCCGGCCGTGATCGAAAACGTTCCAGACCAGCGCCGGTCCTGCGGTCCAGTTGAGGGTGGTGGATGAGGAGGCAAGAGTCGTGGCCGACAGGCCCAGCGAGCCGACCAGCGCGATCGACGGGTAGAGCGCTGCGAGGTTGACGCCGATCAGCGCCGACTGTGCTGCGAGCTGCATTTCTGCAGCGCGCACGTCGGGCCGGCGCCGCAGCATTTCGGCAGGCATGTCGACGATGACGTCGAGCCCGGCCTCGGGAATCCGTTCGCGGCCGATCGCCATTTCCGGGACAGGGCCCGGCGGCCGGCCCAGCAGCACGTTCAACGCATTCTCCGACTGGCGCAACGCACCCTCCAGCTCGGGAATGGTGGCGATCGTTCCGAGGTACTGCGACTTTGCCTGCTGCACGTCCAGCTCGGACTCGTTGCCGCTCGTGAACAGCCGCTCGGTGATCTCGAGGCTGCGTTTCTGCAGCGCCGCGTTCTCGTGCGCGATGCGCAGTCGCAGCTCGATGGTCCGGATGGCGGCGTAGAGGCTGGCGGCCTGTGCCGCGACCAGCACCTGCACGTCGTCGAACTGCGCGATGCTGGCGAAGTAGTTCGCATCCGCCGCCTCGATGCCGCGCCTGTATTTGCCCCAGAAGTCCATTTCCCAGGCGATGTCGAACGCTGCTCCATAGGTACCGAACGACGCGCTGGGTCCGTCCGACGTGTCCTGTCCGACGCGCACGGCCTGTCCGCTCAACTGCTGAAGCTGCGGGTAGAGTCCGCTCCCGGCGATACCGAGTTGCGCGCGGGCTTCCATGATTCGCGCGCCGGCAATGGCGACGCTCGGATTCGAGCGCTGCGCTTCGGCCACGACCTGGTCAAGGGCAGGATCGTCGAAAACCCGCCACCACAGGTCGTCCTGCTCCGTCGCGGCGGGCGGCGTGGAACCGGCTGCGGTCACCGGGGCCTCCGCTCGCCAGCCGTCGAGCCACGGCACGGCGGGGCGCTGGAAATCCGGCCCCACCGGCGTGCAGGCGCTGGCCACCAGCGCGGCCAGCAGCGCAGCCAGGCGGGGCACAGGCCCGGCCCTTATAAAAGTGCCCGACATCGGTCAGTCGATCGACTGCGCCTCAGTCTCCACACGCCCATGGTGCACCCACCCCATGAAGATCTGGTAGCCGAGCGCCAACAGGACGGCGCCGACGAACAACCCGAGAATCCCTGCCGCTGCCATGCCGCCCAACGCACCGAGCAGGATCACCGGCATTGGCGCATCGACACCTCGGCCCAGCATCAGCGGCTTCAGGAAGTTGTCCGCCATTCCCGCGATGCCCAGCACGACCGTGTAGATGACGGCCGGAGCCGTCCCGTAGTGGCCGCTCATCCAGATGTACGCGATGGCCGGAATGGTGACGAGCAGCGCGGGGACCTGCGCAATGCCCAGCACCAGCACGATCACGGCGAGGACGCCGGCAAACGGTACCTTGGCGACCATCAGCGTCACGCCGACGGCGATGGCCTGGATCAAGGCCACGCCGATGACGCCCTGCGCGACCGCGCGAACCGTGGCCGTCGACAGCTTGACGAACTCGGGAGCGCGCTGCGGGCTCATGATGCGCGAGAAGATGGCCTCGCTGGCGCGTGCGCCCTCGACGCCGAACGCCATGATGATGCCCGCAACCAGGAATGCCACGAGGAACATGAGCAGTCCGCCGCCGACGCCGGCCACGAAGCCGAGTGCCGCTTTCGCCAGGTGGCCGATCTTCGGCTGCATGCTCTGCACGAAGGCCGGCAGGTCGGAATGCGCCTGCGACCAGTACGCGTATAGCTTCTCGCCGACGATCGGCCAGTTCGCCACGCCCGGGCGTGGCGTCGGAATCTCCAGGGCATTGTTCTGAACGGCTTGGATGTAATCCTGCACCGAGTCGGCGAGTGAACCCATCAACGCCGCCGTGGGCGCGACGATCAGTACCACGCCTGTCAGGGAGATCAAGGTGGCCGCCAGGCCCTGCCTGCCACCGATCCTGCGCGCCAGCATCTGGTGCAGCGGGAACATCGCGACGGCAAGGATCAGTGCCCAGACCATCAGCGTCAGGAACGGCGCGAAGATCCGATAGCAGAGTGCCGCGAGGGCGAAGACCAGGCCGGCGCGGATCAGCACGTCGAGCAACATCGACGATTTCTGCTGCTCGGGGACAGGATCAACCGTCACGGGCGCGTTCATCTCGGTTCTCCTTGTACACGTGCAAGTTGACCGATTCTACGCCCCGGCGATCACCGGGCGTGGTATGGGTATCCGCCGCATTTCCCCGTGCCGCGGCGGCGGGCGCCGCCGGCGCCGTTCCAGTGCAGGCGGCGCGGCAGCTTCGCTCGACAGCCCTTACATCTGGGGCGGCCCGCTCGGAACGTAGACCACGACATCGCCCTGGTAGGCACGCGTGTACCAGTTTGAGCCGCACTGGTAGTAGCTGATCCCGTTCGCCGTCGAGATCTGCGGCTCGCAAGGCAGCGACGCCAGCGCCGTCACGTTCGTGACATTGGTGACGTTGGTGACCTGTGTCGTCTCGTTGTAATCGTCGTCCACCGCAGCGACGACGGCGCCAACGGCCACGCCGACCACCACCGCCTCGCCCCAGTCGTCATCGTGATAGTAGTAGCCGCCATCCCAGTCGTCGTAATAGTCCTGCCGGTCGTCGCGGACGTCATCTGCATAGTCCTGGCGATCCCCGCGAGCGTCGTCGCGATAGTCCTGCCGATCGTCCTGGTTGGCGTTACGGTCATCCTGCCGCTGGCCCTGACTGCCCTGGCGACTGTCGGCCGAGCTTGTGGTGCGCGTGTCGGATCGCTGCGGCGCGGCCTGGCGGCTCGATGGCTGCGCGGAACGACTCGGAGCAGACCGCGAAGACATGCCGCCGCCGCTGGCAGGGCTGCTGCGCGACATGCCGCCGCCGCCACCGCCGCGACCGCCACCGCCGCCGCCTCGCCCGGCGGCATCGACGTCGGCCCAGCCCGCGACCACCAGCGCGGCAACCGACGCGAGCGAAACCATGATCCCGCGGAGTCGTGGACGGCCGTTCATGGTGAGTCTCCCGTGGGGGTGGTCGGCATGGCGGTGGGATTCAGCGGCGCCAGCAGCGTGACTTGCTCGGCGCCGGCCGGCGGGACGAACTGGAACTCGGCGGCGTCGACCCTGGGCGCGATCTTCCAGTCGAACAGGTCGGCGCGGAACTGCGGCTCGCCCGGCGAATTCTTGTAGGTGATGACGACCCTGCGCGGCAAGGGTTCGGGGCCCTGCGCGATCCAGAGCTGCAGATCGACTTCCTTGGTGCGAATGGCCAGGTGGTCGGTCGGAACATCGAACAAGGTCGATACCTCGACGAGCGTCACGTCCGCGGCGCGTTTCTCCACGTACGCGGGAAATTCAGTCGTGAGCATGCGCGCCAGCGGAAAGGTGACCTTCAGGTCACGCACGATGTAAACCAGCACCTGGTCGAGGTTAGACACTTTTTCAGTGCGTGCGTACACGTTCTCCGTGGCGTTGAATGCGGTCAGCCAGCGACCGTCGTAGGTCAGGCTGCCGCGCTCGCCATCGCTGCGCTCAACCTCCACGCGAAGCCTATCCGGGCGCTGCATCACGATCCTCCGGCGCTCGCCGAACTCGATGCGCTGGCCGTCGCCCTGAATGGCGTCGTAATTGCTGCGCATGGTCAGGCTCAGGCCCGGTGCGCGTGCAATGAAGTCGGCCATGCCGATCAGCAATTTTCTGGCCGCGGCATCCTGCGCAGGAGCCGTGACAGTCGGCGCCGGATCGGCAGCGAGAGCCGGGCCGGCGACCGCAACCATCGCCAGGACCGGCTGCACCGCAGCAAGCCACGCGTGCCTGTGCTTCTTGATTCGGAACATTGAATCGGCCCCCATAAGGTTAGGGAAAAGGTGATCAGTATAGCTCGCGACCAGGGACGGTCTGGCAGCCTGCAGCCGCGCCAAGCTCTGGCAGCTGTCGCTCAGCCCAACCAATCCCTGGCTTCCGGGGTCGCGTTCGCGCATTCCCGCACCCTACTTTCGGCGCACACACGGCGCAACGGCCGGCGAGCCTGCTACGCTCCAACAAGGACCGACTGAATGTCGTCGTCCCTTCGTGGGGGCAATCATGTCCCGGCGCGGCCTCATGACCAGGACAGGCACGCCGTGCGATGCCGTTGGCAGGAGAGCTCATGGGTGCATATGCGGATTTTCATCAAAGGTCCATCGCCGACCGCGACACGTTCTGGTCCGAGGAAGCCCGTCGCATTGACTGGCACCGACCATTCGACCGGGTGCTCGATTACTCCAACCCGCCGTTCGCCAGGTGGTTCGTTGGCGGGCAAACCAACCTCTGCCATAACGCACTCGACCGCCACCTGGCAGCACGCGGTGACCAGCCGGCGCTGGTCTACATCTCTACCGAAACCGACACCGAAAAGACTTACACCTACCGTGAACTGCACACCGAGGTGAACCGTTGCGCCGCGATCATTGCGGCGCAGGGCGTAGGCCGCGGTGATCGCGTGCTGCTCTACATGCCGATGATTCCCGAGGCCGCGTTCGCGATGCTCGCCTGCGCGCGCCTGGGCGCGGTGCACTCCGTCGTATTCGGCGGCTTTGCGTCCGCGAGTTGCGCGACGCGCATCGACGATGCAAGGCCGAAACTGCTCATCACCGCGGACGCGGGGCTGCGCGGCGGGCGGGCCATCCACTACAAGCCGCTGGTCGACGAAGCCATCCGGCTGGCGAAGCACCCGCCGCAGAAAGTGCTGGTGGTCAACCGCGGCATCGACAAGGGCTTCGAGCCGGTGCCGGGGCGCGACCTCGACTATGCCGAACTCGCTCGCCAGCACGCCACCGCGCAGGTACCGGTGACATGGCTGGAGTCGAGCGAGCCCTCGTACATCCTGTACACGTCGGGTACCACCGGCAAACCCAAGGGCGTGCAGCGCGACACCGGTGGCTATGCAGTCGCGCTGGCGAGCTCGATGGAACATATCTACTGCGGCAAGCCCGGCGAAACGATGTTCACGACCTCTGACGTGGGCTGGGTGGTGGGTCATTCGTACATCGTCTATGGCCCGTTGATCCAGGGCATGACGACCATCCTCTACGAAGGACTGCCGATACGTCCCGACGCCGGCATCTGGTGGAAGATCGTCGCCGACCACAAGGCCAGCGTGATGTTCTCGTCGCCGACCGCGATTCGCGTGCTGAAGAAGCAGGATCCGGCCTACATGACGAAATACGATGTTTCGTCATTGCGGCACCTGTTCCTCGCCGGCGAGCCGCTGGATGAACCAACGCATCGCTGGATCCACGACGCACTGAAGAAGCCGGTCATCGATCACTACTGGCAGACCGAGACCGGCTGGCCGATCCTGTCGCTGGCGCCAGGGATAGAGCCCGCTCGGGTCAAGTACGGCAGTCCCGGCTTTCCGGTGTATGGCTACGACTTGAGATTGCTGCGCGGGCCGGACGGCGCCGAAGCGACCGACGGCGAGAAAGGCGTGCTTGCGATTGCGCCGCCACTGCCGCCCGGTTGCATGACCACGGTGTGGGGCGACGACGAACGATTCGTGAAGACCTATTTCAGCGATTTCCCGGGCAAGCTGCTGTATTCGACATTTGACTGGGGCGTTCGCGACCAGGAGGGCTATACGTTCATCCTCGGTCGAACGGACGACGTGATCAATGTCGCCGGACACCGCATCGGCACGCGCGAAATAGAGGAAGCGATCCAGGCACACGCCAACATCGCGGAAGTCGCCGTGGTCGGTGTTGCGGATCCGCTCAAGGGGCAGATGCCGCTGGCGTTCGCAGTGGTCAAGGACGCGTCGAAAATCGATACCGAGGTGAGTCGCGCCCAGCAGGAGAAGGAAATCATGGCCGTGGTGGATAGCCAGCTCGGCGCAATCGCGCGGCCCAGTCGAGTGCTGTTCGTGACGCTGCTGCCGAAGACGCGATCCGGCAAGCTGCTGCGACGGTCCCTCCAGGCGCTGGCCGAGGGCCGCGATCCCGGCGACCTGACGACCATCGAAGACCCGGCCGCGCTGGAGCAGATTCGCGGCGCACTCAGGAGCTGACGAGACCGGCCGTGCAAGCGTGTACGATGCAGGTGCGTTCTTTCATCAGGACGCCAACATGGAGAGACGCGCGGCGATGAAGACGATGCAACTGGGTAGTGCACTCGCGTGTATCGCGCTGTTGGTTGCCGGTTGCGGGGCGCCGTCCGATCCGGCCAACCGACCGGCGGCCGCTGCGCCGCCGGAACAGGTCTCGAGCAACGCGACGCCGGTTGATGTCACCCAGGCACAGCCTGGCGCAGCGCCATCGGCCGCAACTAAGGTGACATCCTCGCCGCTGCCGGTCGTCAAGGTGGCAGCATCGTCGCCGGCTATGACCGCAACCCCGTCGCCCGCGCCTGTCGCCACGCCGGCGCCTGCTCCAGCCGTCGCTGCTGCTCCGGCGCCCGCCGAGACAGCCGTGCCAGCGCCTGCGGCAGCCGCAGCGCCAACTCCAGCCGTGGTGGACAAGGGGGGTCCCGTCGCGGTTGCTGCGACAAAACCCGGCCTCAGCCTGGTCGGAAACGACAACTGCGAAACCTGCCACGAAGTGCAGTTCGCCTCGTGGTCCGAGTCCGCGCACGCCGCCCGGAACCCGCCGCTGGATTGTGAGAGCTGCCACGGCCCGGGCAGCGAGTACTCGAAGAACGCAGTCATGAAGGACCCGGTGAAGGCGCGGGCCGCGGGGATGGTCATCCCGGAGCGCTCATTCTGCTCGAAATGCCACACGAGAGGCGTGACCGACGACTTCCTCAAGAAGTCCCACGCCCACGAAGAATAGCGGCCCGGAGGGGGCAGTCCCCTGCGGGGACAATCCCCTCCGTCCGTCCATGCGCCGGGACGCAGGATCGCCGGGCAGAGGCCGACCGGCGTGTCAGCCCCTCGCGTGGCGCCGTGCCAGCCAGTAGCCGACGAGCGCCCAGACGAAAGCGATGCCTGCGCCGACCAGCGCGAGCGAGGCCGCCGTCATCTCGCTCGCCCGCAGGCCGCCGCGCAGCTGCGCCGACAGCGCGTCGCCGCCCCGGTAGACGACCACGTCGATCAGGTTCTTGGCCTTGTACTTGGTCTCGGTGTCGACCGACGTGAACAGGATCTCCCGCCCGGGCCTCGTCAACGCGTACTCGCCCGCCCGCCGCACGATCATGACGACGGCCAGCACCCAGAAATTGGCGACCACGGCCAGCGCCAGGAATCCGCCCACCATCGCGAACGGCACCGCACACAGCAGTACCGCGACGCCGAGCCGGCGCGCGATGGTGCCGGTGAAGAAGACCTGCGTCGCCAGCGTCAGCGCCTGCACGGTGAAATCGATGCGCGCGAAGACCTGCGTACGCTGGTTCTCGTCGGGAAACGTCTCGGTGACGAGCCGCAGCTGCTCGAAATACAGGAACGTCGTCGTGGAAGCGAGCAGCAGCACGAACGCGCAGAAGCCGAGCAGGTACGGCGAGCGGAGCACCAGCGTGATGCCGGCGAACGGGTTGCCGCCGATCGGCCGCTCGAGACCCACCGAGCGCGCGGCCGCCGGATCGCGGCGCAGGTGCCGGAGCAGCAGCGCCTGGCAGACGATGGCGACGCCGAACAGGCAGGCCGAGACGACCAGGATCCCGGTGCGGCCGATGGGCACGACCAGCAGTTCCGCCGCGAGCGGGGCCACGAGGCCGCCGGTGGTTCCGCCCGCCGCGACGATGCCGAACAGCCGTCGCGCCTTCTCGTCGTCCATGCGATCGACCATCAGGGTCCAGAACACCGAGACGACGAACAGGTTGAAGACGCTGATCCACACGTAGAAGAATTTCGCGGCGGCCGCGTCGCCTGGATCCGCCCTCAGGACCGCGGCGAGTACCAGCAGCGACGCGCCGAAGATGCCGTAGACGGAGGCCAGCACGACCGCTCGTGGCAGTCGCGCGCAGGCCCAGCCGTAAATCGGGACCACGGCGATCGAGGCCAGCGCCGTTGCGACGAACAGGTCCTCGACCTCGCCCTCGCCGAGCACGGTGCCGATCGTCTCGCGCACCGGCCGCAGCATGAAATAGCCGCACAGCACGCAGAAGAACAGCAGGAACGCGGTGACCACCGTCACCCGCTCCTCCGGCTTGATCGCCAGGCTGCCGAACCGGGCCAGCATCAGAGCGAGGCGACGTACTTCGCCATTCGCTCGCGCATCTCCGCGTCGGGCATCCGACCGCGGCCGGCGGCGGCGTTGTCGCGCATGTGCCCTGGCTTGGCGGTCGCCGGGATCACGCAGGTCACCGACGGGTGGCCGAGTATGAACTTGAGGAAGAACTGCGCCCAGGACCCACAGTCGATCTCCGACGCCCAGGGTGGCAACTCCTTGCCGCGCACGCGGCCGAAAAGTGCGCCGTCCTCGAACGGGCGATTGACCAGCACGGCCAGCTTGCGCTCCGCGGCCAGCGGCAGCAGTCGCGCCTCGGCAGCGCGGGCGCCGATCGAGTAGTTGAGCTGCACGAAATCGAGCGACTCCTTGCGCAGGACGCGCTCGAGCTCATCGTGGGACGCCGCCGTGTAGTGCGTGACACCGATATAGCGCACGCGTCCCTGCTGCTTGAGTTCACGCAGGGTCGCCAGCTGCGTGTCCGTGTCCACCAGGTTGTGGACCTGCACGAGATCGAGCTTCGGCGACCGGAGCAGCCTCATCGAGGTCTCGATCTGCTCGAGCCCGGCCGCGCGCCCCCGCGCCAGTACCTTGGTGGCCACGAACATGCGCGATCGCAGCTGCTGGGCCGCGATCAGGTCGCCCGCCACCTCCTCGGCGCGCCGGTACATCGGTGCCGTGTCCAGCAGCGAGCCGCCGGACGCGAGCAGGATGTCCAGTACCTCCCGCAGCGGCGCGCGCTCGGCGGGATCCGTGCCCACGTCGAAGACGCCCGAGGTCCCGAGGCCGATGACCGGTAGGCGCTCGCCGGTGGACGGAATGGCGCGAGTCAGCATTCCGGCACCATCGCTCGCACCGCGTGCGGGCGCGATCGCGGCGAGCGCTGCGGCAACCCCGATCGCCTGGCAGAAGGTCCGACGGTCGTATCGGTGGTTCATCGACTGCCCTCCCCCGGTAAACTGGTGTCCAGAACATTACCAAGCCCGCGTCACACAATCACTCAGGGGGGTGCCGGCCGTGCCAGCAGGAGCACCCTCGATACCGTATGGTCGTTCTAGGGTCCCGCCTTCATCACTCCGGATAATGCTGGCGACCGTACGACCCCGCGAACAGGCGCGCAACAAAGTGAATCCATGCATTTCGCGGATCCCGCCAGCCTTCGGCAACGGCGATGCTGACGTCGCTCTTCTGCTCGGCGAGTACCTGCTCATTGGCTGGCGGGTACAGGTGCTGATTGCTCCAATCGATGCGCACGCGGTTCGGGCCGACGAACATCACCTCATTGATTGGCAGCTCCGCCCACCTGGAGACTGCCTGGATCGCGTCCATCGGGGAGCCGGCCAGGTCTTCGTAGCGCAGGGCAAGGAATCGGGCCCCCAGCACTGGCTTCCAATTTTCGAGGCGACGCTGACGCGCCGTCCAGTCCCGCGCGTTCTTCACCAGCGCCGTGAAACTTTTTTTCTTCTTGCGCCAGCTGCATGCGACGGCGCGCGGATCACGCACCAGGTTGAGCAGGAAGAGTTCCGAATCGGGCAGCAGGCTGAGGGCCAGCGCCACTTCCGGAGCCTTGGAGCTGTCCACGAGATGAGTGGCCCCGGTGTCGGCGACGACCTGCGTGATGACCGTCTGCACGCCGAGCAGAAAACCCTGATGCCGTTGCTGCAGTCCGGCGCGCGTTTCAGGCTTTCCCCAATCAGACTGGCGTGCGGCATCCTTGAGGAATGACTTGCCACCCTTCCGCATCGCATCGGTATCGATGTTGGCAACCATTCTGCCGTATATCGCGCAATCGTGAAGATTCCGGCCGCAGCTGCACGGGGCATCGAGCTCATAGGCACGCCACAAGTCACGCAGCTGCCCAAGGTTGAAGACCCGGCTGTCCTGAGACAACAGCAATGAAAGAAGCGTGCTGCCGGAGCGCCCGGACCCGCTGATCGCAATGACCTTTACCACCCGATTTCGCTCGTACTTGCCACTGGCCTGATGGCCAATTATCCCTATACTGACCGGGCCCAAGACTCCAGCCGACGAGATCCTGCATGCCAGCGACTGACGCCGTTAGACGCGCTGCGCCGATATTCCTGATCTGTTCCGAACGCTCAGGCTCGAACCTTATCAGTTCCATCGTTGGCGGGCACCCGGACGTCTATGCGCACCCGCCATATCATCTTGGCCGCGACCTCATCATGCACCTGCACGACGTGGTCGCGGGTGGAGTGTCGTCGCCTGCCTGGCAGCTGCTCAAGGCGAACGCGGTCGAGCGAGTCGGCAGGTTTCGCGGCGACGATGAAACGGCGCGCCTGCGGAGTTGGCTGGATGACCAGACCGAGGTGTCGCCGCACGCCATTGCGCGCTTTGTGTACCAGCAGATGCCGGCCGAAGCACAGGGCAGACATGCTTTCGTGAAGGAGAATAGCGCCCACCAGATGCTGGCATTCCTGGTCGACTGCTTTCCGGACGCCAGGTTCATCTTCCAGGTGCGCGACCCGCGTGACTACCTGCTTTCAGCGCTGGCCCGGCGCGGGCACTGGATGGGAAACAAGTTCGGCTCGGTGCGCAATGCGCTGAACGTGTGGCGTGACGACCAGCTGGGCGGACTGGCCGCGTATGCGCTACTTGGTCGCAAGCGGGTGTTTTTGCAGCGCTATGAAGATCTGGTCGGCCGCTTCGACGAAACGATGTCCGCGCTGTGCGCATTTCTCGATCTGGACTTTGACCAGCGAATGCGCCAGTTCCACGAGGCCGATCACGCGAAGAATCTCGCCGTCAAAGGGGGCCCGAGAGAGAATCTTTCCCGACCCTTGATGACTGGTAATTTCCGCAAGTACAGCAAGGGCCTGTCGAGAGGGCGAATCAAGATCGTCGAGGCCCATGTTGGCGACCTGATGGACCGTTTCGGCTATCCACGCGAATTCGCGGGCAGGACCCGCCCGGCGCTCCTCAGCGTGTTTCGACCCCAGCTCAGCGAACCATTTCGAGCGCATCTTGAACCGCGAACTCGGCCCGCAGTACCAGTCCGGGAACAGGCGGCTGCAGGACAGGCTCGATTCCGACGTAACGCCATTGTGCCCGCCCCTGTGGGAATGACGACGTCAACTTCCTATCGGGCCGGCCGCAGGATTCTCGAGGTTGCGCGTCGCACCCCGGGCAAGACGGCGTTGATCATCGACGGCGAGTGCTGGAGCTATGCCGAGCTCGTCGCTGCCGCGCGGCAGATCGGGCGGCAGTTCCCACAGCTAGCGGCTGGTGCGCCTCAGCCTGTCACCGCCGTGATGGCACAACGGCACATTTCGGCCTACGCGGGGATCCTGGCCGCGCGGCTGTCCGGCCATGCCTACGTGCCGCTGAACGTGAACCATCCCTGCCAGCGCAACGCGACCATCCTGCGTAATTCTGCCGCGGAACGCGTCGTCTGCGGCGAGCTCGCGGCCGACAAGCTGCGCAACATACTGCAGTCGGCCGGCGTCGCTGCCGGGTCCGTGCCGACAATTAATTGCGGTGACAGGAAGCGTGACTACCGCCTCGACCTGACCGACGAACCAGGGCAATGGCCGGTTGACCGGGAAGGCAGCCTCACTGACCTGGCCTACATCCTCTTCACGTCCGGCAGCACCGGCCAACCGAAGGGCGTTCCGATCCAGAACAGCCAGCTCGAGGCCTACCTGCAGACCGCGGGTCCGCTGATCCACGTGCAGGCGGACGACCGGTTCTCGCAGACCTTCGATCTCACGTTCGACCTGTCGGTGCACGACCTGTTCGTGTGCTGGGAAAACGGGGCGACGCTCGTCGTGCCATCCGAGAAGGAATTGCGCATGCCGTCGGCGTATCTGCGCACTCACGGCATTACCTGCTGGTTCTCGGTGCCGTCGCTCGCGTACCAGATGCGCCTGCAGGAAGACCTGGTTCCCGGCGCATTTCCGGGACTGCGTTGCAGCCTGTTCTGCGGCGAAGCCCTGCCAACGCTGGTGGCCAGGGAATGGGCACGGGCTGCGCCGAACTCGATCGTCGAGAACTGGTACGGCCCAACCGAGGCGACCATCGCCTGTTCCCGCTACGCGGTGACGGATGCGCCGATTGCGGAAGACACGGTGCCGATCGGCAAGGCGTTTCCGGGCATGGAGCTGCTGGTCCAGGACGGTGAGCTGTTGCTTGCGGGTGCCCAGGTGGCATCCGGTTATCTCAACGATGCGGAAAAGTCGGCGGCGAGCTTCGTCACGCTGCCCGACGGCCGGCCGGCCTACCGGACCGGCGATCGCGCAGCCGTCGGCGATGACGGCAACGTGCGCTTCCTGGGGCGCGTGGACAACCAGGTCAAGGTTCGCGGTTACCGCATCGAGCTCGGAGAAATCGAAGCGGCGCTGCGTGCGTCGTCGTCCGGACTGAACGCGGTTGCTCTGGCCTGGCCGGGTGGCGCCGAGATCGCGACGTCCATCGTTGCCGCGCTCGAGACCGATGCCGCCGACACCGCAGCCATTCGCAAGCGGCTCGCGGCAACCCTGCCCGACTACATGCTGCCGGCGATGATTTTCTGCGTTGCCGAATTTCCGAAGAACGCAAGCGGCAAGCTGGATCGCAGGGCGCTCGCAGATCTGCTTGCCGATACGGCACACGACGGTGACGCTGAAACCACGGGCCTGTCCCGCGAGGCAGACATCCTGCTCAAGGCGATCCTTGCCTACGCGCCGCTCTTGAGCAGGCGCAGCATCATGAGCGCGAGGAACCTGTTCGACGCAGGCGTGGATTCGCTGGCTTTCGTCAGCATTACCACCGAGATCGAGCATAGTCTCGGCCTGTCGCTGGACCAGGACACGGTAATCGTACTGGCCGGCATGTCGTTCGACGAAATCGTAAGCGAGGCGCAGGGCAGGACGAGGCGATTGAGTGCGCCGGTTGACGACGAGAGTCTTTCGCTGCTCGATCGCGCGCGCAGGCTGCTCGGCATTCCGCGCATCATCCGCAACCCGCGCGCCAATCGGGCGCTGCGCTTCATCGAGCGCTTCCCGAGCTATCTCGCCGAGCACGGCGCGCCGGACGTGCTCGCGGTCGGATCGTCCGGGACGTTTAACGCCATCCGGCCGGCGGCGTTTGGTGACGGCATCGTAGTATTGAATGCGGGACTACCTGCCGTCAGCGCTACCGGCATGCACTTGCTGTGCAACTTCATCCGGGAACAATGCGAGCGGGCCAAAGTGCGCGTCCCGCTGGTCGTTTACGAGTTCGATCCGATGCATGTCAGCAAGACGCCGCCGCGCGGCGACATCAATCTCGGCCCTGACTATTTTTCGGGAAATGTCCTGCCGCTGCGCGGCCGCGCGAACCCGGAGTTCGATTGGCGGATTGAGACCAGGGGTGCATGGGACGCGTCGGGTGCGGCGGGACGGAAAGAGCGCAAGCCCAACTGGGTGCGTGAACGCGACCGCGTCATTGCCGGCGCGTATCTCGGGGATATCGAGTTTGAGCCCGGCGCAGTCAAGCACTGGTTCGATGGGGCACGTGCGCTGCAGGCCATCTCGGATCGCATGGTGTGCTTCATTCACCCGGCGGACCGGACAATCATCGACGAGCTCGATGACAGGATTTCCAGCGATACGTTGGCGCGGTTCACGCGCGAAATCAGCGCCCGACTTGGCATTGAAGTGCTGCCGTGGAACGCGTTCGACCTGCAGCACGGCGACTTCCGCGATATCACCCACGTGAACGCGGACGGCGGCCCTGAAAAGCTGAGCCGCCAGCTCGCAGTGATGCTCGGCCTGTAGGCGGCGTACCCGCACCGTCCGCTGGTTTCCCTCCAGCCACCCCCGCCTCGCGTGCGGCGAGCACGGCTCAAACACCGGCGAGCAGTGCCCGTAGCGGGCGTAAACCTCCTGACGACAGCGATGCCGCCTGCGCCAGGAACGGCTCCGCCGTTGCGATCGCCTCGAGCGGCTGCCCGAGCCGAAGGCGGAGCATGATCGCATACCCCTGCCTCAGGTCCGCTACGAGCGTCGCACCCGGGGCGCCGGGCAGGCGTACTAGTCGCCGCTCAACGTCGCCGTCCCAGCCAGCGCTGCGACTTCTGGAGCGACAGCAGGTCGAGGGTCGTATCCAGCCCAAGTTGCCGCGCGTGGTCCAGCGCCAACAGCAGCAATTGCGCGTTCGCGTAGGCGTCGGCGATCGCGTGGTGGCGGCCGATCGGCGGCAGTCCGAAGTGAAGGGCCCAGTCGTCCAGCGTGTCGTTCGGGGTTCCCGGCACTAGCGCGGGCAGGATGCAGGCGAGATCCAGGAAGCGGATGCGCGCGCGGATACCGAGGCAGGTGCGCAGTTCCCGCTCCAGCACCGTCGAGTCGAACTCCGCGCGGAAGGCGACGGCGACTGCGCCGTCGAGGTACTCGAGGAAGGCGACGAGCGCGCCCACCGGATCCGCGCCTCCGCGCTGCTCCTGACCCCCGATCTGGTGGATCAGGATATTTTCCGATGCGCTCTCGCGCTCCTGGCGGACGACCAGTTCGAACGCGTCGTCGTGCCGGACCGTGCGCCCGGTGACGGCGACCGCACCGATCGAGATGATGCGGTCGGCGTGCATGTTCGGGCCGGTCGTCTCGAGATCGAGCGCCACGAGTCGCGCAAGCGACAGGATTCCCGAGTCGGTCCAGCGGTCCTCCGCCGCGCGCTGCCGCGCCCGGATCCGGAGCAGCCGCAGGCGGTCCCGCACCGCGGACGGCAGCGCCAGCCGCGTGCGCCGTGCCCGGACCACACGCTGGAACGGCAGCCACATCAACGGACTTCCACGCGTAATGCCGTCACTGGCCGACGGTCTGCTCGAGGCGCTGCTGCAGCGCCCGCGCCTGGCGGAATGCTTCCTTGAGCATGCGCTGGTCGAGGTCGTTCAACGCATACGGGTCGATGCGGTTTACCGCCGCTCGCTGCAGTTCGGCGGGATCGGGGCGTTCCGGGTCCAGCGCTCCCCGCTGCGCCCTGAGCCTGAGCATCTGCAGGAAGTGGTAAGCCTCGACCGCCGAGCCGGTTTCACGCTCGTCGATGCCGAGCCTGCGGCCAGCGAGGCGCAGCCGCTGGGAGGTGTTCGTATCCGCGATGCCGAGTGCCAGCGCGAACGCACGCGCCGCATCCACGAAAATGCGGGTCCCGTGCGTCTTCAGGTCGATCGTTCCGGCGTGCTCCCCGTCGTCCGTGCGGAACGTGCGGATCCTGCCGAGCGGCGGCTCGGCCTGCAGCGCGTTCGCCACCAGCAGGCGCTGGAAGAGACGGTTCTCGGGGGTCACGCCGTTGATCCAGCCCCTCAGGCCGTCCGCGAGCGCGTGGCTGCCGTAGAGGGCACGGAAGTCGAAGAAGATGTTCGCCTTGAGCAACGCCTCCGGCGTGGGCTCGCGGATCCAGCCGGCAAACCGTTCACGCCATTGCTGGCCCGTGAGGCAGTACTCCGGATTGCGTCCCATGATGTCGCCGGCGCAGAGCGGAAACCCGAGTTCGGCGAGCGCGTCGTTGGCGGCGCGGGCAAACAGCAGCAGTCGCGGCCGTATCGCGCCGTCCGCGCCGGCCACGCACTCGAACAGGATCGCGTTGTCCTGGTCCGTCGCGACCGTCTGCTCCCGCCTCCCCTCGCTGCCGACGGACAGCCAGCACCAGTCGATTCCTTCGAGCTCGAAGCGCGGCACGAGGAGCCCGAACAGGTGGTCGGTCAGCGCGTCGTTGAGCGCGGTAATGGTGTGCGTCAGCGGCTCGGCGGCGGCCCCCTGAGCGATGAGGTTGTCGGTCAGCGAGTCGATGTCCAGCCGCGCGCGCTTGAGGCCCGTGAGGTCGCGGGCAAGCCGGATGGACTGCACGATGTTGCGCATCGTCACCCGCTGCAGCGCGAACAGATCGCGCTCGGAGACGACGCCGGTCAGCCGGCCCTCGCGCGTGACCATGACCTGGTGGTAGCCGAGTTGCGCCATCAGCGACAGCGCTTCCTGCGCGGTGGCCAGCTCGTCCAGCGTGCCAGGCCCGGGCGACATGACCTCGGCAATCGGAGTCGCGAGGTCGAGGCCCGGCAGTACCACCCTGTCGAGCAGGTCGGTGAGCGTGAAGATGCCGACGGGGCGCCGTCGGTCATCGACCACGGCGATCGAAGCGACGCGCTCCTGGCGCATGGCCAGCAGCGCGTCGCGAACGGCCGTGCCGGTTTCGCAGTGCACCGGCTCACGGCGCAACATGGTCCTCAGGGGCTCGAGCAGCGTACGCTGCTCGACTGCACGCTGGCTGAAATTCTGGCGCAGCTGACCGAGCGACTGCTGCACGATGCTCTCCAGGATCGCGGTGCAGTATTCGGCAAAGGGCTGGGAACGCAGGCGCAGCGACTCGAAATCGTCGCGTGTCAGCTGAAAGCAGAAGACGTCCTCGGTCGCGTCGAAGCGCCTTGCACCGGCCACGCCGGCGGCGAGCGCGGCGACCGGAAAGCACTCGCCCGGTCCACGGACTTCCTCGTCCGATCCGCTGGCAATGTTGCGGACGGCGACGTGCCCGCGCTGGATGATGTGCAGGTGCTCTGCGACTCCCGCGGTGGGATCGACGATGGTCGTGCCCACGGGGAAGTATGCAAGCCTGACCCGCTCGACGATGAACTCGAGGTCGCCGCGGGCCATGCGGGAGAACGGCATGTGGGCCCGCAGGAATCGGATCGTGGTCTCGGCGATGAGTACCGGTGTTGCCATCGCTCGATTGTAACCGGGGGACACTCTCCGCTTCCGGGGCCGTCCGGCCGGCCGCGGAAAGTGGCGAATGTCCCCCGGCTCGTCAGTGGCTCGTGGCTTTCGAGGCCAGGATGCCCGTGTTCTGTCGGGCGTAGACCTCCGGCCACAACTCCTCGGAGCGCCGGTCGCGGAACAGCAGCGAGCCGAGCAGCACCGCGAGGAAACCGAGCGGGATCGAGATGATGCCCGGGTTCTTCAGCTCGAACATTGGCTTCTCGAGACCCATGATCGAGACTTCCTTGCCCTCGACCTTGGCCATGTCATCCCTGGCCTTCGTCACGGCCTTGTCGAGTGCCGACAGACTCGTCTGCGCCTCCGCCACGACCGCGGCGTCACCCGACGCGAGCGCTGCCTCCAAGGTGCTGCGCTTCGCCGCCTCGCCGTCCAGCAACTTCTGCGACGCCTCGCGCACCGCCTTCGGATACGTGACGTTCGGTGAAACCAGCGTGAGGCCGACGGCCACCAGCGTGCCGACGATCATCCCGAGCACGATGCCGCCCGTGCTGCACCGCTTCCAGTACAGCGTGAGCAGCACGCACGGGAAATTCGCCGAGGCGGCCACAGCGAACGCCAGCGCCACCAGATGTGCGACATTCTGTCCCTTGGCCGCGATGCCGATCGTGATGGCCAGCGCGCCGACGATCACGGTGGCGACGCGCGCGGCGCGGACCTGCTGCTGCGGCGGGACGGTGTCGCCGCCGTGGTAGACGCCCACGTACAGGTCGTGCGCGATCGCCGACGCCGCCGCGAGCACGAGGCCCGCGACCACCGCGACGATCGTCGCGAACGCCACGGCCGACACGAACGCCAGCATGAAGTTGCCGAGGAACGAGTCCGGGCCGCCGCCCAGGAACTGCGCCAGCAGCGGCGCGGCCATGTTGCCGCCCGCGTCGACTGCCGCGATTGCCTGCGGGCCGACGTTCTTCGCGGCGCCGAAGCCCAGGAACAGCGTCAGCACGTAGAACCCGCCGATGATGCCCATCGCCCACACGACCGACTTGCGCGCCTGCTGCGCGGTCGGGACCGTGAAGAAGCGCATCAGGATGTGCGGCAGTCCGGCGGTACCGAACACGAGCGCCATGCCGAGCGAGATCTGGTCGATCGGGTTCTTGAAGTAGAGCCCCGGCTCGAGGAATCGCTGGCCCAGCTCGGTCGGCGACATGTTCTTGGCCGGGTCGCCGAGCAGCGATGCGACCTTGGCCTGCACCTTCGGGTCCGCGACGACGTCGGCGAGGAAGCCGGGCAGCGAGAAGCCGTAAGGCGTCCAGACCAGCATCACCAGGATCAGCGACGCGATCACCAGCAGGATCGCCTTGATGATCTGCACCCAGGTCGTGGCGACCATGCCGCCAAACAGCACGTAGGCCAGCATCAGCACGCCGACCGCGATCACGGAATACTCGTAGTCGATGCCGATCAGAGTCTTCACCAGTACTCCGCCGCCCACCATCTGCGCGGTCAGGTAGAAGGTGGAGACCGTGATCACCGAGATTGCCCCGACGATGCGCATCGCCTTCGGGTTGTTGCGGTAGGCGAGGATGTCGGAGAGCGTATAGCGGCCGATGTTGCGGCAGGGCTCGGCGATCAGCAGCAGCACGGTGATGTAGGCGACGAGCCAGCCGACCGAGTACATGAACCCGTCGTAGCCGTACTGCGAGATCAGTCCTGCGATGCCGAGGAACGACGCCGCCGACAGGTAGTCGCCCGCGATCGCCCAGCCGTTCTGCATGCCCGTGACGCCGCCGCCCGCCGTGTAGAAGTCGGAGGCCGACTTCACGCGCTTGGCAGCGAGGTACGTCACGTACATCGTGAGGCTGATGATCGCCGCGAAAACGGCAAAGGTGAGCCAGCGGTATTCGGCAGTGACGGCTCCCTGCGCGAGGGCCGGTCCGCAGGCGACGGTCGCAGCGGCCGCAACGGTCCACGCGATCCACTTGGGATTCTGGATTTTCATGGCTCAGTCCCTTCCCTTCTTCTCGTAGTCTGCGGCGATCTCGCTCGCCAGCCGGTCAAACTCGGCGCCGGCACGCCGCGAGTAGTAGAACGCGATCAGCCACGCCACCACGAACTCGCTGAGCGCGAACAGCAGGCCGAAGTTCACCACGCCCCAGACCTTTACCTTGTAGAGGTCCTGGAAGTACGCAGCTCCGATCGGCAGCAGGAAGTAGACGACCACAGAGAAGATCATGAGTCCCGTGAGGAACCCCTGCTTCTTGCGGTGCAGAGCTTGGAATCGCGGATCGGCGATCACTGCGTTCCAGTCGATCTTTGGCGCTGTGGCCATGTGAGTCTCCCCTGAAGCTGCTCGCCGACTCAGGCGGCATGGATGGAATCTAGCAAGGCCACGGGCCGAGCCCACTGCGACATTGGTCGTAGATGGAGGAGTCCGCGGCGGTTCCGGCCACTGCGACCATGGTCGCAGGGCGGACCGCCGGGAGGGAGCGCTCAGCGGTTCATCCGCTCGACGACCAGGCTGGCGACCACCGACGGGTCGGCCAGCGTCGAAATGTCACCGAGCTGCTCGTGCTCGTTGGCGGCGATCTTGCGCAGGATGCGGCGCATGATCTTGCCGGAGCGGGTCTTCGGCAAACCGGGCGCCCACTGGATGAAATCCGGCGTTGCGATCGGGCCGATCTCGCGCCGCACCCAGTCGCGGAGTTCCTTGCGCAGCTCCTCTGTCGGCGCCGCATCCACGACCAGCGTGACGTAGGCATAGATTCCCTGCCCCTTGATGTCGTGCGGGCAGCCGACCACAGCCGCCTCGGCGACCAGTCGGTGCGACACGAGCGCGCTCTCGACCTCAGCCGTGCCGAGACGATGACCGGCGACGTTCAGCACATCGTCGACGCGCCCGGTGATCCAGTAGTAGCCATCCTCGTCGCGGCGCGCGCCGTCGCCGGTGAAGTAGGATCCGGGGTAGGTCTTGAAATAGGTGTCGATGAAGCGCTGGTGATCGCCATACACGGTACGCATCTGCCCGGGCCAGCTGTCGGTAATGATGAGGTTGCCTTCGCAGGCACCTTCCAGCACCTTGCCCTCCGCGTCCACGATGGCAGGCTGGACGCCGAAAAAAGGCTGAGTCGCGGAGCCGGGCTTCGTGTCGATCGCACCCGGCAGCGGGGTGATCAGTATTCCGCCGGTCTCGGTCTGCCACCATGTGTCCACGATCGGGCAGCGTTCGTCGCCGACCACGCGGTGATACCACTCCCAGGCCTCCGGGTTGATCGGTTCACCGACCGTGCCGAGCAGGCGGATCGACCTGCGTGAATGCCGCTTCACCGGTGCATCTCCCTCGCGCATCAATGCCCGAAGTGCCGTCGGAGCGGTGTAGAAGGTCGTGACCTGGTGCTTGTCGCAAACCTGCCAGAATCGTCCGGCATCCGGGAAATTCGGCACGCCCTCGAACATGAGCGTCGTCGCGCCGTTTGCCAGCGGCCCGTAAACCACGTAGCTGTGCCCGGTGACCCAGCCGACGTCGGCCGTGCACCAGAAGACGTCGTCTTCACGCAGGTCGAACACGGCCTCGTGCGTCAACGCCGCATACACCAGGTAGCCGCCGCTGGTGTGCAGCACGCCCTTCGGCTTGCCGGTCGAGCCCGAGGTGTAGAGGATGAAGAGCGGGTCCTCGGCATCCACTGCGACGGGTTCGCTGGTTTCCGGCTGTCCGTCGACGACCTCGCTGTACCACTTGTCGCGCTCGTACATCGCGACTGGCGCGGCAGTTCGCTTCACCACCAGCACGTGCTTCACCGACTCCGTACCGGGCGAACTCAGCGCCTGGTCGACGTTGGCCTTGAGTGGTACTTTCTTGCCGCCGCGGACGCCCTCGTCCGCGGTGATCACGACGCTCGATGCGCAATCGGCGATGCGACCGGCGAGCGAGTCCGGGGAGAAGCCGCCGAACACCACCGAATGGATGGCCCCAATGCGGGCGCATGCGAGCATTGCGACCGCGGCCTCGGGAATCATCGGCAGGTAGATCGTGATGCGATCGCCTTTCTGCACGCCGAGCGCGGTGAGCGCGTTGGCAAGCTTGCAGACCCGGTAGTAGAGCTCGCGGTAAGTGATGCGCACGCTCTCGTTCGGGTCGTCGCCTTCCCAGATGATGGCGGTCTTGTCGCCGCGCGTGGCGAGGTGCCTGTCCAGGCAGTTGGCCGCGACGTTGAGCTGTCCGCCCTCGAACCAGCGGATGTGGAAGTCGCTCACGTCAAAGCTGACGTCTTTCACCTGGCGGTACGGACTGACCCAATCGATACGTCGGCTCATGCGCCCCCAGAAGCTCTCGGGGTCGCGCACGGATTCCGCATAGAGATCGCGGTACTGGTCGTGGGTGATGCGCGTCCGTGCCGCGAATCCCGCCGGCACCTTGTACACCTTGTGCGTCGTCATGCTGGTATCCCCGTAGCTCGTTCGTGGTGACGCCCGCTCAATCGAGCGCGGCCCGGATCTTCCCGGCCTGCTGGGCCAGGACCTTCGGATCCCCCAATTCCCGCGCATGCAGCTTGAGGTCGAGCCCCTCGAAGCGCGGGATGATGTGGAAGTGGATGTGAAACACGCTTTGGCCGGCGCCGAGGCCGTTCAACTGCGCGATCAGGACACCGGGTGGGTCGAATGCCTTCTTCACCGCGCAGGCAACTCGCTGCGTCGTGAGGATGGTCGCAGCCAGCGATTCCGGGGCGAGTTCAAACAGGTTCTCGGCTTCGAACTTCGGAATCACCAGCGTGTGACCAGGCGACTGCGGCATCACGTCCATGAACGCCAGCGTGTGGGCGTCCTCATGCACCTTGTGCGCTGGAATCTCGCCGCGCAGGATCCGTGCGAAGATGTTGTTCGGGTCGTATGCCATGGACCATCCCCGTAACTCGTGTCCTGGCCGAGTATAGCCAGTGCCCGTGCCGGCAACGGGCAGGCATTCGACCAAAGGATGAGCCCTGACGGCCTCGCCGACGCAGATCACCGAAGATTGGGGACAATCTCCCATCCGCGCTTCGAACGCGGAAAAGGGGAATGTCCCCGTCGACCCGCCGCCTAGAACGAGTACTTCGTCGTGAACTGGAGCCGGTTGAACGTGCCCTCGTCGCCGTCCTCGATCTCGCGCTGTGCCCAGCGGTACTCCGCGCCGATGTCGAGCTTCGGGATCGGCGAATAGAAGAAGTTCAACGACCAGCTTTCGCTCGCCTGGTTTACCGTGGACCCGTTCAGCTCGCTCGGGTTGTCGTAACTCTCGGCAGCGTAGAACAAGGTACTGCGCAGCCTGTCGGTCCAGAAGTGGCGATAGGCCACGTAACCACTGAAGCCGTCGATCGTGTCGAAGTGACCATTCGGCCCGAGCGCGACGTCGTTGGTGAAGCCGAAGGCGTTGTAGCGCCCGAGGTTGCCGTAGTTGAACTGCCAGCGGACGTCGTCCTTGCCCCAGGTGTTGAGCTTGCCAGTGAAGTTGACGGCCGCGGACCAGGTCGAATCATCGATATTGTTTGCGCCGGTTGTCTCGTACTTCAGCTGGCGCGCAAGGCCGGCCAGTGTCACGCTGCCCCAGTCACCCTTCCAGACATACCGGCCGACGAAATCCGGGAACGAGTTGTCGTCGCTCGAAATCGAGCTGCCTATCACGGGGTTACCAAGGGTGTCGTACGTGTACGGGGTGATCGTGGTCTGCGGATTTTCCACCGCGATCGAGAAGCCGCCATACGTGTAACGCAACTGCGACTGTCGGATGAATATCGTACCGTCCGTCGGGCCCACGAAGTCCACGGCTTCCGGCAGCGCACCGAAGTCCATGAACGTGGACCAGGCCTGGCCGACGAGCCAGTGTTTGCTCTGGATGAAGGCCTGCCGCAGCACCGGTGCATAGGTATTCGACACGTTCTGGGTGCCGAGCGACGAACCGTAGAAGTCGACCTCGACGTGCGTGGTGACCTTGTCGCCATTCTCGAGCGGGGTATTTGTACCGACGATGACTCGCGTCTGCTTGGCCTGGAAGGTGAAATCCGTGCCCTCGTCCAGCCCGCCGATCGGCGTCTGGCTCGGCACGTAGTAGTCGCGACCCGAGGCGTTGTCGGGGATCTCACCGTCCGGCGTATCAGTCCAGTTCGCATCAGCCTTGACGTAACCGGTGACGTAGAACGTCGTGCCCGGCGCCGCATTCGGCAGGATCGAGACACTCTGCACGGGCTGCGCCCCCTTCGGCAGCGGAGCAGCCGCTGCTGCGGGCGCCGCGGCCGGCGCGGGCGTCTGTTTCTCCTTGATCAACTCGTTGACCATCTTCTCGAGTTCCGCGACGCGGGCCTCGAGCGCGGCTTCCCTGGCCGACGAATCGGTCGACTGGGCCAATGTGCTGGCCGACGCGCCCATGGCCGCGAGCGCAAGTGTCGCGACGACCAGGCGGCGAAGAACAGGGTTGCGGTGGTCTTGTGCGGACATGGCGTTCCCCCGGATTGACGTTGGCGCGATCCTGCGACGGTTGTCGCGGCGGCGAAATACGCCTTTGGTCGAACGCGACCGGCACAGCCGGGCACCTCGGTGTAGTCTCGCGGGCATGACCCCACAGATCATCGTGGCCGATGACCATCCGCTGTTTCGCGAAGCGCTCAAGGCCGCGGTGGGGCGACGCGAACCAGGCACCGGCTTCGTCGAGGCTGATTCGGTCGCTACGCTGCTCGCGGCCATCGAGGCCGAGCCCGACGCCGACCTGCTGCTGCTGGACCTGAACATGCCGGGCGCGCAGGGGTTCAATGCGCTCGCTCACGTGCGCGGCATCCGGCCCGGGCTGCCGGTCGCGATCGTGTCAGCGGATGACGACCCCCAGACGATTGCCGCAGCCCTCCGCTACGGGGCACAGGGCTTCATCCCGAAGTCCACCGAGGCGGCCCAGATCGGCAAGGCGATCGAGGCTGTGCTGGCCGGGGAAATATACACGCCGCCCGGTTTTCACCCGCCCCGGGATACGCGCGATACCGACGAGGACCTCGAAATCGCGCGGCGTATTGCCGATCTCACGCCGCAGCAGTTCCGCGTGCTAGGTGCGCTGTGCTCCGGACAGTTGAACAAGCAGATCGCCTATGACCTGAACGTGTCCGAAGCCACCGTAAAGGCGCACGTGACCGCAATACTGCGCAAACTGCACGTTGCCACCCGCACGCAGGCGGTGCTGGCCGCGGGTCGGCTCGCAACGGATCGCACGGGGGTCAAGCCGCCGCCCGAGGAAACGGAATAGCTCAGTCCCGCGCGGACGCACTGGCTGACCGCCGCTGCGATGCCAGCGACCCAAGCAACGCGCGCAGCGCGGCCGGCTTCACTGGCTTGCGTAGAACCGGGTATCCCAGCGAGCGGGCACGTTCGGCCAGTGCAGGGGTGTGGTCAGCGGTTATCAGCGCGCCGGGCACGGGCTCGACGCCTGCGCGCCGCAGCGACTGCAGCAGGTCGAGACCGTCCATCTCCCCGTCGCCGAGCCGGTGATCGGCGAGGATCACGTCCGGTCGCTCACGGTCGAACAGCGATCGCGCCTCGGTGGCGTCCACAGCCGTGAGCACTCGTACCCCCCAGCGCGACATCAGCGCGGTCATGCCGTCCAGGATCTCGGGCTCGTTGTCGATACAGAGCGCTGCGAGTCCAACCAGCGTGGCGGGCGTGGCGGCCCGCTCCTCGTCGACGGAAACTGTCTTCGGCTGCTCCGCGGCACTGCTTTGCGGTACCCGCAGGCTGAAAACGGACCCGTGGCCGACACTCGAGCGCACGCCGAGTTCGTGGTCAAGCAGCAGGGCCATCCGGTGACAGATCGACAGGCCGAGTCCGAGTCCCTTCTCGCCCCACGGCGATGATCGGTCCAGCCTGCGAAACTCGTCGAAAATCGCGCGCTGGTGCCGTTCCGGGATGCCCGGCCCTGTGTCCCAGACCTGCAATTCGACGAATTCGCCGCGACGCCGGCAGCTCACCAGCACCCCTCCACGCTGTGTGTAGCGTAACGCGTTCGAGACGAGATTCTGCAGGATCCGCCGGAGCAGCACGCGGTCGCTCCGCACGCGGCAGCGCGGCTTCGTGACGCGCAGCATCAACCCGCGCCGCGTCGCGAGCGGCGCGAACTGCCGCTCGATGTTCTCGAAAATTTCTTCCATCGAAAAATCCGCGATGTCGGTCCGCATCGTTCCGCTCTCGAGGCGGGCGATGTCGAGCATGTCGTCGAGCACCTCCTCTGCGGCGCGCATCGAGCTGTCGATGCGCTCGGCAATCTCGACGACCTCCGGATCGCCCTTTCGCTCGGCGAGCGTGGAGGCGAACAGACGCGCGGCGTTGAGCGGCTGCAGAAGGTCATGACTCGCCGCGGCGACGAATCGCGTCTTGGTCGCGTTGGCTTTCTCGGCCTGCGCCTTTGCCTCCTGCTGGGCGACAAGCGCAGCCTGGAGCGCGCCGGTACGCTCTTCCACCCGCTGCTCGAGCGTCTGCTTCGACTCGATCAGCGCGCGCTCCGTGCGCTTGAACTCGGTGATGTCGTTGTAGGTGGTCACGTACCCGCCGTCCGGCAGCGGCTGGCCTCGGATTTCGTACACGTGGCCGTTGCGACGGGTGCGCTGGGTCACGTAGGCGGTGCCGGCCTTCATGTGCGCCAGGCGTTTCGCGACCTGCGGCTCAGGATCGGAGTCGCCGAACTCGCCGTGCTCCGCGTTCCAGCGGATCAGGTCGGCGACCGGCCGGCCGACGTACACCATGCCGTCGGGGTAGCCGAACATCTCGAGATAGCAGCGGTTCCACGCGACGATCCGCGCGTCGGCGTCCGCCACCGCGATTCCCTGTGATACGTTCTCCATCGTGGCCTGCAGCAACTGGCGGCTGAAGCGCAGTTCCTGCGACGTCTCGTCGAGCAGTTCCGCGACGTCCTCCGGGGGAATGCCTCGTCCCGCCATCGCGTGCGTGAACATCAGGCGCGCCGAGGAGGCGCCGATTGCGCCGGCGAGCACGCGTTCCATGTATTGCAGCAGGCCGCGGTCGGCGGGCTCGCCCGCAGTCGGGACCGGCCGGTCAAGGTCCGCGTGGTACTCCTCGAGCGCCCGCGCAGCGCCGTCCACGCCCAGGATGCGCTCCATCACCGCCAGCAGGTCGCCGACTCGTGCCCCGCCGGCGGCCGCAACACCTGCCACCGGCATGCCACCACGCAGGAAGGACGTGGCAGCCATCCGGTCCCGGAACGAAACGCCGCGCAATCGCGACACCAGCACCAGTATGGCGACGTTCGTCGCCAGCGCGAGCATCGCTCCCCGAATCACCGGGCTCATGACCTCGATGCCGAACAGGCTCTGCGGGCGCAGCCAGGAAATGCCCCATGGACCCTGCTCGAACAGCGGCCAGCCAATCACTCCTCCGGCCAGCAGGTTGGGAAGCAGCAGCGAATAGAGCCATACGCCGAATCCGGCCGCGAGCCCCCAGAACACGCCTTCACGGGTCGCGTTGCGCCAGTAGAGGCCGGTGACGATCGCCGGCGCAAACTGTGCAACCGCCGCGAAAGCGAGCAGCCCGATCGACGCAAGGCTCGCGGGAGCGACGGTGTTGTGGTGGTACGCATACGCGAGCAGCGCAATGAGCAGGATCGTCGCGCGCCGCAACCACAGCAGCAACCGGCCGACGTCGGCATCGCGGTCGAGGTTCAGCCAGCGGCTGCGCCAGAGCGCCGGCATCACCAGGTCGTTGGTGATCATGGTCGCGAGCGCGATGCTCGAGACGATTACCATCGCAGTGGCGGCCGACAATCCACCGAGAAAGACCAGCACCGCGACCCCCGTCGCTCCGCGCTCCATCGGCAGCGTCAGCACGAACGAATCCGGGTGATGGCTGGCGCCGAGGTCGGCACCGAGCCCCGCGAGCACCACGGGGATCACCAGCAGCGTGAACACGACGAGATAGCCCGAGAACAGCCAGCGCGCCTTGCGCAGGTCGGCCGGGTCTGCGCACTCGACGATCCCGACCAGGAACTGGCGCGGCAGGCAGAGCACCGCGGCCGCGGAAAGCACGGTCGCAGCCACGAAATCGAGGCTCGCGACCTGGCCGAGGTCGCCGAGACGTGTATGGGAGATTGCCGGTGCACCCTTCAGGTTCAGCACGGCGAACGTTCCGATCGCGACGAACGCGAGCAGCTTGACGACCGACTCGAACGCAATTGCGAGCATCACGCCCTCGTGGTGCTCCGTAGCATCGAGACGGCGGGTGCCGAACAGCATCGCGAACAGCGACATCAGCAACGCCACCCACAGCGCGGTGTCGGCAAACCACGCCGGGTGCAATCCTGCGGAACCGGTCAGCACCTCGATACCGGTGCTGACAGCCTTGTACTGCAGCGCCAGGTACGGCACGGCAGCGATCAGCGCGATGATCGCGACGAGCGCAGCCAGCGCCGGGCTCTTGCCGAAGCGCGCCGAGATGAAGTCGGCGATCGAGGTCGTATTGTGGGCACGCGCGATCGCGACCAGCCGGACCAGGAGCGGCGTGCCGAACACGAACAGCAGCACGGGGCCCAGGTAGATCGGCAGGTAGGCCCACCCACCGCTGACAGCCGTGCCGACCGCGCCGTAGAACGTCCAGGTCGTGCAGTAGACGCCGAGCGCGAGACTGTAGATATAGGGACGCAGGCGCGCACGGCCAGGGTAGACGGCCTTGCGTTCGCCGTAGAACGCCACGGCGAACAACAGCCCGACATAGGCAATCGCCAGTATCGTGAGAAGCAGCCCTGAAATCACTCGCGAAGCCTAGCCGCTGAGTGGCCCAGGGCAAAACGTGGGCAGCTCGGCGGCTGCTGGATACGGCATGGAGTCAACCCCCGGGTTCGTCGCGACGTCCCGGTGTGAGGGTACACCAGGAACGACAAAGCCCGTGCTTCGAGCCACGGGCTTCGTTGTTCCAGGGTCTCCAGCGCGCGCCTCGCGTGGCCCAGCGCTGCCAACCATCAGTCGTCCGCCGGCGGCCGGGCGGCGACAGGTTCCATGGTCACACGATCAGGGCGCGTACGGCATGATTTTCGCCCGGAGCGTGTACTCGATGTTCGTGCCACGCATCAAGTGCTCGCCGTTGAAGTTGTTGGCCGGCACCGGGGTGTAGCGTGCCGCATTTACCAGGTTGAGGAACTGCATGACCAGGAACCTCGCACCAACCGCGTCATTCCGGTCGAGCCTGCGAATCGCGAGCGCGACCAGCCCTTCCATGACCACGGAAGTGCCGGCCCGCAACGCACCTGCCGACCGGGCAGCGGCGACCGACTGTTGCAGCAGCGTGAGCTTGTAGCGGGTCAGCGCGACGAAGCGGTCGTGGCTCCCTGCCGGGGTCGAGCCCAGCGCTCCGAAGTCGATATGCATCCCGATCACGAAGTACGAGGTTTCCTTGCCCGTGCCGCGCGAACTGCCGCATCCGTTGGTGACTTCGCCCGCTGCACCGGCGAATTGCGCGTCCTGGCCGCGGTTTGCCGGAAGGTCCTCCAGCATGCGGGACGGATCAGTGGTCTGGTACACGACCGTATCCTGCAATTGAGGATCGATATCCGGGTCCGGGAAATAATCCGGACCCGTGGTGTCCCTGCAGGCGTACGTTGCATTGTCGTTGCCTGGAAGTACCGTAGCCGTGTCGTTCTCGATCAGCACGGTGCCGGTCGTGAAATCAAGGTCGCTGCCGTCGACTGCGACGACGACTATCTTCGGCGAACCACACAGGTACGCCGGAATGCGCAATTCCGGCTTGTTGTATGCCGCGCCGAACAGGGTCCAAGGGTCGACGCCACATTTGCCATTGGCGACGCGAGGATCGGTGAACTCATACGAGGAGAACTTGATCGTATCGGTATCGCTGTTGATCCACTCGGGAGGAATGGTCAGCAACTGGCCGTTGATTGTCTGGCATTCGGTGCCCAGGCATTCGGCCGGGCGCGGAACGTCATATTCGACAATGAAGCCGGCGATCGAGCCGGGAGCGGAGCCCTCGTCGTTCCAACCGCCGCCCGCGCCGTAACGTCCCAGCGTCAAGTGGCTCTCGACGCCCCCGGTATTATTCGGCTCGACGCTGTTCCAGTTCGCGTAGGCCGGGCCCTGGTTGTTACCCGGGAACGGGCCCTCATTGTTCACCCAACCCCAACCACCGCCCGGCTCCGCCGCGCCGGCGGCCTGGGAACCGCCGATCCAGACCTGGCCCAGCCCTGACTTGGTGGCTCGCAGGGTATCCACCCAGGCGTCCTCGCTGGACGACGTTATGGTAGCCAGGTGCCCAGGAACATCGGACCCAAAACCGTCGGGCCAATTCTTGCTCCGGGCACAGTTGTCTGCAGCGTCCCAGGTAATGGCCGGCGCCGCGTAGATTTCAAAATAATGCCCGGTTTGCTCGTTGGTTTCCGAAGCCACTGGCACGGCGGTTGAGCAGTCGAAGACGGCCGCGGTCGCAGGCCCCACGGCAAGCAATGCCGAGAGACCGATAAGCTGCCTGATTCTGATTTTCATTTCCTTCCCCTGGTTTGCGCGCAAGCACAGGGCTACTTGCAGCGACATATTCTTCTTGAGTTGAGCCAACGCGGCGATTGAGCCGTGCGACCTGGGTCACAGCGTCGACGGTCATGCGCCACAGGCGTCTACCGGCCTGAAGATTATCATGGAACCGCGCACCGCCATGCCCACCGGGCCAGCGACAATGTAGTAACAATTGAAAATGATTCGCCGCCGCCTGTCGCGGACCAGGCTGCGGGCCGGGCCCGCCTGCCTGACGCATCATCCGCCGCGCAACATGGCCTGGTATTTCGCAGCTTCCTGCGGGTTTCGCTGCTTCCTGTAGTAGTCGGCAGTCCAGCGGGCCGCATTGTCCACCTGGAACGGCAGCGCCCCCGCGTCGGCCCGGAGCGCCGACAGTCCCTCCAGCAGCAGCGTCTCGGCGTCAGCCGTGTGCCCAAGCCCGGCCAGCGCCGCGCCCTCGGCGCTGGTGGCAGCCGCCGTGCGCCGGTGGCTGGCGCCCAGGGCCGGCAGGCAGATCGCGCGGGCTTCGGCCGCCGCTGCCCTCGCCTCCTCGAATCGTCCGGTGTCGACCAGCAGCGTCGCCAGCAGGGTCAGGCTGGCCGCGACGTCGGTGTGCTCGTTGCCCAGCAGCTTGCGGCGCATCCGCACCGCCTCGCGCAGCAGCGGCTCGGCCGACGCGTAGTCGCCGCCCTCCATCTGCCACATCGCCAGATTGCTCATGCTGCGGGCAACCGCGGATGCTCGGCCCCGAACGGTGCGCCGGTACATCTCGAGCGACTCGCGCATCATGTCGAGCGCGCCTGCGGCATCGCCCTCGTCGTGCAGCACGAATGCCAGGTTGTTCAACGCAAGCGCGATGTCGGGGTGGTCGTTGCCGAGCAGCTTGTGCTGCATGGCTATTGCCTCACGGTACATCGCCTCGGATTCCTGGAATTTCTTCTGGTCGGACAGCACGCTCGCGATGTTGTTCAGGCCCAGCGCAATCTCGGTGTGCGTTTCGCCGAGCAGGAAGCGCTTCATCTGCAATGCCTCCCGGAAGAGCGCCTCGGCCTCCTGGTACTCACCGGCAGCCCCCAGGACGAAGCCGAGGTTGTTCAACGCCTCGGCAAGATCCGTGTGCGGCGTGTCGTGCAGCTGCCTCTGCAGCGATACCGCGAGGCGCATGGCCGGCAGCGCCTCGTCGTAGTTGCCCTGGTCGTACAGGTTCAGCGCAAGTCCTTCGAGGCTCTTGGCCGCCTCGACGGTGTTGTTTCCCAGCAGCTTGCGCTGCATCGCCAGCGCCTTCCGATACAAGGGCTCGGCCTCCTGGAATTCGCCCTTGCGCTCGAGCAGGTCGGCAAGCTGGAACATGCTGCGCGCGATGTCGACGTGTTCCGGCCCGAGCTGCTTCTGCCTCAGGGCCAGCGCCTCCCGGTACATCGGCTCGGCGCGATCGTAATCGGCCATCAGCGTCAGTACTTCGCCGAGCTTTTCCGCGGATTGCGCAACTTCGACGCTGCCTTCGCCAAAGAGCTCGCGGCGCTTCTTCAACGAGCTCTCCAGCAGCGACTCGGCCCGCGGGTAAAGCGCCAGGCTCGTATAGACCGTTCCCATGGTCTCCATCAGCGTGGCCTGGATCGCCGGCTGCGTGCGCAGTTCCAGGTTGATCCTCTGCGCGCCCTTGTCGAGGATTTCGCGCGCCGTGATGGAATTGCCGAGCGCCTCGTTCGGGTCGGAGACGGCGAACAGGCCGACCAGGAAGTCCGTGGTCTGCCGCGCGGTCTCCGCTTCGGACTCCGCGCGGACGCGCTCCCGCTCTGCTTCATTGCGAGCGAGCCACGCTGCGCCGGCCAGCCCGGAGGTGACCGCCATGCCGGCGACGGACGCCGAGACCAGAGCCATCATGCGCCGATGCCTGCGCTGGGCCTCCCGCTGCTTCAACTCGTCCAGGCCGACGCCGAGCATTCCCGCAACCAGTTTCAGCCTGGCATCCTGCCTGCTGTCCTTCTGCGGCCGGGCGTCGGCGGCAATCGGCTCACTGCGCGTGCGGGTGAGTTCTCCGTCCGCGCCCATCGTGTAGATCAGTGCCTGCGGAAAGCATTCCTGGTCGGCGGTGGCCTCGACCGCGGAAGCACCCGGCTCGCCATCGACGATCAGGCAGAAGATCCTTTGCTCACGACCGAGCCGCTTGAACGCCAGGATCTCCTCGTTCACCCAGCGCGACTTTGCAGCGGCCGTCGAACAGATCACGACCTGGAATGCCGACTGCTCGAGCGCGCGGGTCAGCGTCTCGCCGAGATTGGTCGCTGTCGCCAGCTCGTCACGGTCGCGAAACACGGGCGCAAGCCGCTCCGGAACCGGTCCGAACGCGGTCTCGCGGCCAACGAGGTGCTTCGGCACCCGGTAGGTCTCGAGGCTGCGGTGCAGCCACTTCGCCCATTCCTCGTTGGCGTGGCTGTAGCTGATAAAGGCGCGGTACTTGAACTGCGGCTCCAATGATCGCGCTCCACGTTGACAGCGGACGGAATATACGCCGGATCTCCGGTATCAGTCCCAGAGCGACGCGACGTGACCCGTGCCGGGATCGGCTCGCCCGGCATGGACCTCACGCCAGGTCGCCGCTGCCGCCTCGGGGCCACGAGACTGCTGCACCTGGAGCCACTCGCGGCTCCAGCCGACGAAGTCACGCAGGGCCGCGGCCGTGCGTTCCTGGTAGCCACGCAGCCCCCATTCCTGTACGCGCTTCTTGACCTGCGTCGGCGCGAAGAAGAAAGCAGGTTTAGGCCCAGGCATCGATGCGTTCTGCGATGGCGCATCGTGGTGACTGCGGCCGACCGCCATCGAATGCTTCAACTGGTCGCCGAAATGCGCGTGTACCGCGGCCAGCACCGGGCCGCTGCCCGCCATGTCGATCGAGACCAGCGGTGCGTCGCCCGGGATCACGGCGATGTCGCCATATTCGACCAGCTCGTCGTAGCAGCCGAGACCGTGAGTGAACGCGTGGTTACGCGCGGACGTGACGCCGATCACTTCGATCTGCGGCCGCGCGTCGGCGCAACGCGCAAATCCGATCGCAGTCTTGGACGAGGCGGACAGGACCAGCACGCGCTGCGCGCCGAACCAGTCGTTGTCGGAGAAGTAGTCCTCGGCCAGCCAACCGGTGATGAACAACCCGCGCAGCAATGCATGGCGGTCCTCGGCATCCGCGCCAGCCTCGTAGAAAACGTCGCGACCCGTGACGGTGTAGGCTCGATACACCGGTGCGTGTGCTGCGCGGTGGGGTCCGTCGTCACGCAGGCCATCCGCCGACGGGGTAACCGTCATGTCCACGCAGCGTGCCATCGGGTACCAGCCGTAGTACCGATCGCCGGCGGGAGCCTCCGGGTGTCGCGACTCGATCACCTCCGCCCAGCCCATCGCCGGCACGCAGCCCCAGCCTGCCTCGCCAGTGGGGAAAAAATCCCAGTAACCGAGCGTGTCGCCTGTCGTTGCGTAGGTCACCGTGTTCGCGGTCAGCGCAAAGCGCTCGATTCGGAAGCGCACCTGCCCGGCCGCGAGCTCCGGCATTTCACTCTCAACCAGGCGCGTCTCGGCGTGCGAGGCGCGATTGACCTGCAGCGTGAGGTTTCTCATGTTCATGGTGGCCCCTGCGAAATATGGTCTCTCAACTCTCGAACAAGCGCCATTCAGGCTGGTAGGACAGGCCCAGGTTGACGATGCGGGTCAGCAGGCCCTCGTAGCTGATACCTGCCACCTCCGCCGACTCCGCGAAGTCTTCGCCGAACGTCAGATTCGGGTTGGCATTGGCCTCGAGCACGAACAGGCTGCCGTCGGGCCTCATGCGCAGGTCCATGCGCGCGAAGCCGCTCATGTCGAGCGCGCGGTAGATGCGCTTGGCCAGCCGGCCGATCGCGTCGACCTGCGCGGACGACAGGCCCTGCGCCGGACCCGTGGAAATTCCGTGCCTGCGCTGATAGCCGCCGTCCCACTTGACCTTGCGGGTCGCGATGGCCGACTGGACCTGCGGCAAAGTCCCGAAGTTCATCTCCCACACCGGCAGCGCCGTCAGCCGGTCATTGCCGAGCACCCCGATGTACAGCTCCCGCCCATCGATGAATTCCTCGACCAGGGCACTGCTGCGTGTCTGGTCGTGGATGAACTCGACGCGCTCGCGCAGGCGGTCCATGTCATCGACGACCGATGCCTGCGAGATGCCCAGCGATGCGTCCTCGGTTGCCGACTTGACGAACATCGGGAACTGCAGGCGACGCGGCTCGCGGAAGCGACGGCCCCGCGGGAAGAGCTGGAAGCGCGGCGTCGGAATGCGGTGCGAGGCCAGCACCCGCTTGGTGAGTACCTTGTCGCGCGAGATCATCATGCCGCGCGGATTGCAGCCGGTATAGGGCTGGCGCATCAGCTCCAGGTAGGCGACCACGTAGTGGTCGTAGGAAACGATGCCCGAGAACTCCTCGAGCAGGTTGAACGCGACGTGCGGACGCCAGTCGCCGATGGCCTCGCGCAGCTCGGTGAGCCGATCGCCCACGCCGACCACGCGCACGTGATGCCCGAGATTCTGCAGCACCGACATCACGTTGTACTCGGTGCGGCACTCCTCGATGTCGGCCTCGGTGAGTCCGGCGAGATCGTCTGGCGGCACCAGCGTCTCCTGGACCATCAGCAGGATGCGGCGTCTCCTCATAGCGCGTAGTTCTCCCGGTTGCGCTTGAGCACGTCGAGCACCACGCGCTCGTGCAGGCGTACGACTCGACGCTTGCTGTCGCGTCGCGGCGCCCTGAGCACGAGGTCGAGCTCGCGCACGCGGCGGACGGTCGTCTCTATCGCATGATCGACCAGGTACGGATGCAGCCGCGACCGCCGCACCAGCAGCCGCCTGAGCTGCGGCTCGATTTCGCGAATGAAGCGCGCCGCCGATACCGGCCTGGTTCGCGCCTCCCTTGCAGCGAATGCCCGGCGCAGCCAGCCGTCGTAGCGTCTGTCGTAGCGGAGGTACGACGCCGACTTGCGATGGTAGTGCCGCGCCAGGGTCCGTTCGTTGTTCGCGAGCGGCTCGACGACGCTGCGATCGCGAACGACGGGCGCGTGACCGGCAATCTCCGCCATCAGGCGATCCACGTATTCGAGTTTCGCCAGCGCGGGCCAGTCCGCATAGTCGCGCCGCCACCGTGCCTTCGGCTGCAGCCAGACCGCGAAAGTTTCCGCGAAATCCTCGGTTGGGTGACTCTGCGCGTACCAATGGCCGAGGTGCAGCACGTGATTGCGGCTGCTCGGCTGAGGGGCGTAGTCGCCCGGGTATGGCTGCGAAGATGGTCCGAACACGCGCCTCCAGTCCGCCCGGCGCCGCAGGGCGTAGGCCGTGTCGATGGCGTGTCCAGCCTCATGGCGCAGGATGCGCGTGAGCCACTTGCGGCTGCCCCCCTCGACCTCGCCCATGCAGCGCCGCTCGAGCAGCTGGAGCCGCGGATGTGCGAGATAGAAAGGAATGGCAATACCGGGCACGCCGTCGGGCGAGAACCACTCTTCGCCCAGCCACACGTGCGGACGGAATCGCAGGCCACGTCGCTCGAGTGCAGCGTACAAGCTTTCGATGGCCGGCCACGCCTCGCTGTCGCGCAGTCGCAGCCGCAGGTCGCGGAAGCGCATCGACAGGAGTTGCTCGTCGTCGAAGTCCGCCCAGCGGTAACGACGCATGGCAACTGTTCCGCCGCGAAGATTACGCCTGGTTGCCATGCTGCCCCAATCCTACCCCAGCCAACGGCGATTCCGGGGGCGGTGGCTGCACGAGCAGCGCCGACCCGGAAGCCGGCCGGCGGCGGCCGAGCGTAGCCGGTGTTGCACAAGCCTCGCGGTCGCGGAATGTACGTCCAACGACCGCTAATACCCTGATGGTCTCGCGGTAGTCCGCCCCGCCAGAATGGTGCCCCCTTCTCCGCCGGCCCCGTCCCGGGCGGCCGACAGGGGTTTTTGCGGGGTCCGTCATGCCATCACAGTTGAATGCTGCCGCGCGCGCAGCGCGGCCCTCGGCAGCAATTTCCGCCCGCGCCCTGTCCACTCCAGAGCCGTTCGTGCGCCTGTTCGCGCGACGGGTGCAGCAGGAGGGCGCGCTCGACCTGACCCAGGGCGACTACAAGAACGCCGATTTCGCGCCACATCCGGAGGTCGTCCGCGCGGCTCAACGCATCACCCGCAACACCGTGCACAGCTATGGTGCAGCGGTCGGTCGTATCGACGTGCGCAGCGAGGTCGCGGATTTCTTCAATCGCGACGGGCTGCTCGACTACCCGGATTCGGACGTACGCTTCCAGCCGGACGAGGTGCTGTTCACGCCGGGCACGCGTGCCGGCCTCGCGATCGTCCTCGAAGTGCTCGGTGCCGACGGGTCTGGTGTCGTCGTACCGCGCCCGAGTTGGGAGTACGACTGGTTCATCCAGCGCGCCGGCAAGACGGTGGTCGAGCTTCCGACCTCTGCCCCCGGATTCCTGCCTGACCCGGACGAACTGGATCGACTGCTCGCCGGCGGCGGAATCTCGTCCGTCATCATCAATAATCCGCACAACCCGACCGGCCGCGTCTATCCCCGCGCCCTGGTCGAGGACCTGGTACGGATCGCAGTGAAACACCGCTGCTACGTGCTCTACGACTCCGTCTACCAGCGCCTCGACTACGTCGGCTGGTTCGTCAACCCGGCATTCGCCTGCCCCGAATGGCGCGACTGGGTGGTGTCGCTGTCGGGCCTGTCGAAGATGGACATGTTCGGCGCATCGACCGGCGCGCGCGCCTGCTGGATGGTCATCTCCGACCAGATCCGCGCGAACGGTGTGCGTGCCCGGGAGATCCTCGCCAATCTTTCGGCATGGCTGGTCGCGACGCCCTCGACACTGGCGCAGGACTGGGCGCTCGCCGCGCTGCAGAGTCCGCTGGCAGCGCTGCGGCGGCCATCGCCATACATGCGCGAGCGACGCGACTACATGCTGAAGGCGGTCGACGAGATCGCCTCGCTCGGAGTCGAGCGCACCGACTTCGGCGGCACTTTCTACTCACCGCTGGCTTTTCCCGGACTGGTGGGCGAACCATTCGACCGCCTGCGCAACGGCGTGCACGAAAAGGCCGTCGTGCGTAATTCGATCGACGCGTTCGAGCTGCTGCTCTCGGGCGGCGTCGGTGGCATTCCGTTCGCCGCATTCGCCGGCAGCACGGGCGCCGACCGCTACGGCACCTGGCAGCGCCTCTCGTACGGCTCGAAGGACGTCAAGGAACTGGCGGTCTTCATGGACAGGGTGCGCGCCCGCATCGAGAAGCAGGGACGGCTCGGCTCCGCCGCGGCGGTCACCGTCGTCCCGCCGCGTTCGGCGAGGGATGCCGTGTGGGACAGCACCTGCACGGCCGATGGCTACGACGCGCTCGACGGACTCGATCCGCAGGAATTCACCGAGGCGAGGCGCCGCCTGCTCGAGGATCCGCGCCACGAGGAACTGCGCCTGACGGGCACCAAGCATCCGGATTCCACCGCCCACCGCGCAGCGCAGCTCGAACGAGCGTTGCAGGCTGCACCCGAGGGAACCGCAGACCGGGCACGCCGCGCAATCACCCACATCGAGTGGAACCCGTTGATGGAGGCGCGTGACGAATTCCACGAGAACATCGACGACCTGGTCGGGCCCTGCAGCGAGGTGCTGCTGGACATGGAGGGACGGCAGATCAGCCCGGACTGGCTCGACGTCCCGGAAAAGGTCGTGCTCGCGCTGCTGCGTCTCGGCATCGTCCCGGGCGAGGACCGACACCTGCTGGCGCGGGTGCCGAACCCGTTCCTCGAGCAGGATGAGGAAAAGGTCGCGAAGATCCTCGCTTCCATCGCACGGGCCAACGTGCTGTTCCACCTGGCCTGCGATCGCGTCGGCGTAAGGCCGAAGCAGAATGCCATCTACGAGATCTCCGTCCCGCAGGTGAATTCCACGGCGGAAATTGGCGCCGTGGTGAAGGTGGGCTCGATGTACCTGCAGGCGATCGCGGGCCTTTTCGACGACTCATCCGAGCGCTTCGACTCTTTCCTCGCGGGCCGCGTACCGGCTGGCCGGCGCGACGAAATGCTCGAGCGACTCAAGCGGGTGCGCCTGGTGCCGCTGTGCGAGAACGTCGGCGCCCTCGCCCACCTGCCCGACCTGCTCGAGTCGTTCTACAAGGCGCTGGAGCGCGGTCTCGGCGTCGAAGACCTGCCGACGCCCGACACGTTCCGGACCTCGTTCGATCGCCCGGAAGCGCTGGTCCGCGTGTTCGTGGCGATGTCCGACACCGCCCTGCAAAGCGGCAAGATCGCGACCGATGCCGCGTACACGCTGGCCGTGGCGGGTCGCGCCGAGGCGGAACGCCGCCTCGCTGCCCGCGCGCGGCGACTCGGTGAGCCCGCGCCGAAAGTCAGGTTCCTGATAGGCGCCGGTCGTGCCGGGTTCCGCGGTGGATTCGATCCGGCGCACCCTGGCGTCATCGCACAGTTCTCCCGGGCGGACGGCGTCACGATGCAGGGCATTCGTGCCGACGCGCCGCAGCAGGCATCGCGCCTCGCCGCGGAGTTCCGCGCCAGCGTAGCGGCCCGGTCATCCCTCGGTCGGCAGGCACCGGCGTTCCCGGTCGCAGACACCGAGTCGATGACCCGACTGCTCGAGGCAGGCATCGAGGCGCACACCGAGACACTGCTCAGGATCGCCGCGCTGCTCGCGCCGTTCGGCAGCCTCGTGCCGCAGACGCGCGTGCGCATCCGCGCAACGGGCTCTGCCAACTACGGGCGCTCGATACCTTCGTACCCGGCCGAATGGGGCGGCGGCAAGTCGCTTCCAGACGACCGTGACCTGCGCGATGCCTGGCCCGAAGGCGTCACACTGCCCAGGGCCATCGTCTACAACCTCGCCTGCACCACGCTGGGACTGCCGGCCGTGTCGAGCGACCTTTCAGTGCTGGATCGGCGCGCGGCCGTGCTGCTCGAACGTCACGTGCCTGGATATCGCGAGATCATCGCCAGCGAGCTGCCCTGCTTCGTCAAGGAAGCAGCAGGCCTGGTGTTCGGGCGCAAGCTGGCCGAGACGACGGCCCGCCGTTGCCTGCGTGCCGCCGCGGCGCTGTGGGTCGATGCGCGCACCCGCGAGGAACTGGTGGCGCCCACCTGCCTGTTCGCGATGCAGTACCTGCGCTACGTGGCCGAGGACTCCGAGAGCTGGGACGAGACCAAGGAGCACGAGAGCCAGACGACGCGCGAGGAAGAACTGATCCGCGAGACGTCGAGCGTCGCGTTCGCTGCGCTGTGCGCCGAGCGGCCCGGCGAGCGCTGGCCGCTGCTGCAGACGATGGTCGATGCCGAGGAAGCGTCACGACTGCTGCTGGCGCGCGAACTGACACTGGAGGAAAAGCGCGAGTTCGTGGACCTGCGCATCGAAGGCTGGCTGCGAAACCTGCCGGACGCGCTCGGCAAGGAGCTTCGCCACGGCTGGTCGAGCCTGCGCGAACTGGGCAAGGACGAGTTCGAGCTGGATGCCATACAGCGCATGATCGCGCTGGAGCAACTGCGCGGCAGCGTCGGCGCCTGAGTCCTTCGGCTGCCGCCCGGTCAGGCTCCGGGCGACTGCCCTGCCAGCAGTCGCGGCAGCGTGAACGAATCCACCAGGCCGCGCACCCCGTAGAGCGCCGGCAACACGTCGCCGGGCGCGTAGTCCCGGCGCAGCTGCGCAACAAGTTCGGTGCCGGCCCGGTACGCCGGCAGGTACATGCGTCCGAGCAGCGGATGCCGCCCCCACGCGCCTGAAAGCTTGTCCGCGCGCTCGTCGGACACCAGGAATTCCCGGCGCAGCGTCGCGGCCACTTCGTGCTGCGGACGTTGCTCGTGCCACGTAAGCCAGGACGCGTGGTTCTTCGCATCGTCCTGCAGCAGCGCGAGCAGCACGCCGAGCTCGAGATCGCGATCCGGCAGGTCGGCCGGCTCGATCACGTCGTGCGCGATCAGTATGGCGTTGTTGGCGATGCCCTCGAACAGTACGGCCGCCCGCGTGTTCATCGTCAGCACCGAGGCCTCGAACCCGACCAGGCCGCGCACGAACAGGTCCTGCAGGTAGGCGAACGTCGTCACGTGCCCGGGGACGACTTCGTGGCTGACGAGCTGCTGGAACTCCGGCACCGAGATCTGCAGCGCGGCGTTCAGCTCGTAGGTCGCCTCGTACTCGGGCGAGCCGTCAGGTCGGCGCGCGTGACCCAGGTAATTCATCGACCCGGAGAACCACGCGTTCTCGATCGAGAGAAACCTCACGTTCGCACGCGGCACGCGCTCGAACTCCATCGGCAGGTGCGGCAGCAGGTGGCGGGCCGACAGCGCGTCGTAGTAAGCGACAAATGCATCGCCCAGCGCCGCGATCGATTTTCCCGGCACCTGCCGGTCGGCACGCCAGGCATCCACAGCCGACAGAAGCGTGGTCGTATCACCACTGCTCGCATAGCCAGCCGCGGACAGCAATTCAATGACACGCTCGCGCTTTTCTGCCGGGTCCGACGGCTCCGGCGCGCGACCGGTGATCGTACGCACGCAACGCTCGTAGGCGACCGGCGGGCCTTCGCCGACGATTTCCATCGCGAGTTCCCACATCACCTCGCAGCACAGGCCGAGTCCTTCGAGATATGCGCCGCGCCAGCCAGCCGCGGCACGCGATTGCTCGAGCACGCGCCGGATGCTGCCTCCGACCTCGACTGCCGAGAGGTAGGCCTTGATCGACGATCGATCGGGCACGGGCGCACCGACACCACCGTTGGCGCGCAATGCAGCAGCCGACGGATGCGAATAGGCCGCCGGCAACGGCTGGTCCGAAAACCAGCAGTCCGCGATGAAGCGGCCGGTGCCGGACGGATTCATCACGTCACCGCCCCACAGCGTATCGATGCCGATCAGGGCCTCGGCGATGGTTATATCGAAAGCATTGTTCGGCATGGTCGGACCCGTCCGCGATGGCCTGGATGCGCAGTATGTCGCATTCCCTGGCGCTAGAATGACCCTGTCGTTCCCCTCGCCCGGTGACCCATGACCATCCGCAATGGCTTCGCCGACACTGTCGGCCACACCCCGCTCATCCGGCTGCGCAGCTTCAGCGACGAGACCGGCTGCGAAATCCTGGGCAAGGCGGAGTTCCTGAATCCCGGCGGCTCAGTGAAGGACCGTGCGGCGCTCGGCATCCTGCAGGACTTCGAGCGCCGGGGTCTGCTGAAACCCGGCGGCACGCTGGTCGAGGGCACAGCGGGAAATACCGGCATCGGCTTTGCACACCTGTGCAACGCGCGCGGCTACAAATGCGTGATCGTGATGCCCGACAACCAGTCGCCCGAGAAGGCGGCGTTGCTGCGCACGCTCGGCGCCGAGGTGCAGGTGGTCAAGACCGTCCCATATGCCGACGAGAATCACTACCAGAAGTTCGCGCCGCGCGTTGCCGCCGCGATCGAAGGCGCGGTGTGCGGCAACCAGTTCGACAACACGGCGAACCGCGACGCGCACTTCGCCACCACCGGCCCCGAAATCTGGCACGAGACCGACGGCCGCATCGATGGGTTCGTCTGCGCGACGGGCACCGGCGGCACGCTGGGCGGCGTGTCGCGCTATCTCAAGCAGCAGAATCCCGGCCTGCGCATCGTGCTGGCCGATCCGATGGGCAGCGGACTTTTCAACTGGGTGAAGACCGGAGCCCTCAAGTCCGAAGGGTCCAGTTCCGTCACCGAGGGCATCGGCATCGGCCGCGTTACAGCCAACCTGGAGGGCGCACCGATCGACGACGCAGTCCGCATCGACGACGCGGACATCGTCCGCACCGGCTACCGGCTGCTTCGCGAGGAAGGTCTCTTTCTCGGCGGTACCAGCGGCGCCAACGTCGCGGCCGCGGTGCAGGTGGCGCGTGAGCTGGGCCCCGGCCATACGATCGTCACGATCCTGTGCGACGGCGGGCAGAAGTACCTGTCGCGATTCTGGAATCGCGAGTACCTGGCCGGGAAGGGTCTCGCCGGACACGCCGACGCCGCAGCGTCAGCGCAAGACGTGCGGGGCGAACCGCCTGGTTAGGCCGGCTTTCCTGCGGCTTTGCCCGCCGCCCCTCAGCGCGTCCAGTGCTCGGTCTTTGTCACGATACCGGCGCTGACTTTGACTTCGAGACGGCCGTCCGGCGTGAGCGCCAGGACAGCCGGGAAGCTCTTGCCGTTGCGCGGCGCGTAAAGCTTCCCACCGGACCACGTCACGGGGCCACTGAACCTGAATCCGGACATTATCTCGAGTCCGAGAATGGGCCGATCGCGCAGCGCGACGTTTTCGTTGTTGCCGTCGTGCACCGGCTCGCCGTCACGCGTGGGATTCTTCAGCCAGGTCACCTTGCCCGAGTATTCGGTGCTGCCATCGGCAGCCTTGTCGGCCACGACATCCACTTTCGATTCGCCGCCCTCGGTGAGCCACGTGCCGAGGATGGCGTCCTGCGGCGCCGCAGCCTGGCTCGCCTGGGTCACCAACATGAAGGTCGCGAGAGCGAAACCGTAGAACGCACGCTTCGGCGTCCATCGAGCGGTAGCCATCTTGGCCCTCCGAAATGCTGCAGTGTTGCCGGGTTATCTGTCCGGGCCGACGCACGTCCCGTATCCTACGGATCCACATTGTCGATTGCACGGGCGACTATGGATGGAGTTCGGCACAAACCGCTCCAGCACGCTTGCGAAGCATATTCGGGGCGAGCTGTCGCGCCGGGCTGCGCACTTGAACAGGCCCGTGAAGCGTTCATGAATCCGTGGCCGGGCCTCGAAGTCGTACTATCCTGACACTTCAGCCAGCACTGCTGGCGCCCTTCCGGCATTCCATTGCACCTGATCGCCACCTGCCCTGAGGAAACCAAGCCCGCCCTGGTACACGAACTCGAGGGGCTGGGCGCAACCGGTCTCAAGCCGGGCTTCCGCGCCGTCGAATTCGAGGCAGACGACGCGCTCTACTACGAGCTGCACCTGAAACTGCGGACCGCGAGCCGCATCCTCCGCGTCATCAAGGAGGTGCCGGCAAGAACGCCGGAAATGCTGCACTCGCAGGCCCGGCGGATTCGCTGGCCGGAATTGTTCGACGCACGCCACGGCTTTCTCGTCGAGAGCCTCGGTGCCGACGCCGAGGGCGGCGGCATGGCGCCGAAGCAGGTCATCACCCAGGTGCGGGAGGCCATTCGCGACGTCTTCAACCGCGCGGGCGACGGGGTCCCGCGCGTCGATACCGAGGAGCCGAAGGTCGTCGTCGTGGCGCACCTCGCGCGGGGCCGCTGCATGCTGAGCCTGGACACCTCGGGCAAGTCGCTGCACAAGCGCGGCTACCGCGAGCCGGGGCACCCCGCGCCGATCAAGGAAACGCTTGCGGCCGCGATCCTGATCATGGCGGGCTACGACGGCACGCAAACGTTGCTGGATCCGATGTGCGGCAGCGGCACGCTCGCCATCGAGGCGGCGATGATGGCGGTCCGCAAGGCGCCGCAGATCCATCGCAGGAAAGGGGAGTTCCACTTCGAATGGCTGAAGGACTTCGATCGCGAGCTCTGGCGCGCCACCCAGGACCGGGTGCGAGCCGAGAAGCTCGATGCGCCGATCGCACCGGTGTTCGCGTCGGACATCAGCGACAAGTACCTGGCGATGGCGCGCAAGAGTGCGCTCGATGCCCGCGTCGAGCGCTACATCAATTTCAGTACCGCTCGCTTCCAGGACATCGAGCCGCCCGCCGAGCGCGGGCTGCTCGTGACCAACCTGCCCTACGGCGAGCGCATCGGCAGCGACGAGGGCGAGGTGCGTCAGCTGTACGAGGAGATCGGTGACACGCTCAAGAACAAGTTCGCCGGCTGGCAGGCCGCGATCCTCGCGGCCAGTGCGTCGCCCCACAAGGCGATCGGACTGAAGCCGAGCCGAGTCAATGCCCTGATGAACGGCAGCATTCCCTGCAGGCTGCTGCTGTTCGACCTGTACGCCGGAAGCCGGCGAGTGCAAGGCCGGGTATCATGACCCACGGCCCTGGCGGGCCCGCGCCGCGACGTCCGGTTGCGCATTCGGAAGGGGGGAGCAAGATGCGTCTTTTCCAGGAAAAGTGCGCCTGCTGCGGCCAGCGCACCAGCGAACGACTGGACGACAAGCCCACCTGCGGAGCGTGCCGCCAGGTGCTTGCCCTGAGGCTGGCGGCGGCCAGCGAGCGACTGCACGCCTGTCCGGTCGACGGCGCCCAGATGACGAAGACGATCGCCCACATGATGATCATCGACCGTTGCCCGACCTGCCACGGAGTGTGGCTCGACGCCGGGGAACTCGACTGCCTGACCGCCGACGCAGCACGTGAAGCGATGCTGGCGATCGCACGCGGCGCATGGTCCGCGTCATGAACCCGTGGCGCAGACCGGCCTGAGGCGGCCCGCCCGGTCACGACGCTCATGACACTCACCGGCCAGATCGCCGTACTGCTCGCCGCGACGGTCGTCGCCGTGCCGTTGTTCCGGCGATTCAAACTCAGCGCCGTGCTTGGCTACCTGGCGGCCGGCGTCGTGATCGGACCCTGGGGGCTGGGGCTCTTCGAGGACGTGGAGAACATCCTGCACTTCGCAGAGTTCGGCGTGGTGCTGCTGCTGTTCGTGATCGGACTCGAGCTGCAGCCATCGCGGCTGCGCGTGATGCGACGCGCGATCTTTGGCGGTGGCGGCCTGCAGGTCGCGGTCACGACCGCGGTGCTCGCGGCTGCCGCCAGGGCACTCGGCATGCCGTGGCCGGCCGCGCTGGTGATCGCATTCGCGCTTTCGCTGTCGTCGACGGCGCTGATCCTGCAGGTGCTGGCCGAGCGCGGCGAGCTGACCACGCGGCACGGCCGCGCCGCGTTCGCCACCCTGCTCTTCCAGGACCTCGCCATCATGCCGGCGCTGGTCGTGCTGCCAATGCTCGCAGGCTCGGGTTCCATGTCGCTCGACTGGAAGGCGATCGCGTTGCCGATCGTGGCCGCAGGGGTCGTGGTGGCCGTTGGCCGCTACGCGCTGCGCCCGGCACTGCGCATCATTGCAGGCACCGGCGCGCAGGAAGCCTTCACGGCCGCCGCGCTGCTGCTGGTCGTCGGCACGGCGCTGCTGTTCGAGTCGGTCGGCCTGTCGATGGCGCTCGGCGCATTCATCGCGGGCGTGCTGCTGGCCGACAGCGAATATCGCCACGAACTCGAGGCGGACATCGAGCCGTTCAAGGGCCTGCTGCTCGGCCTGTTCTTCATGGCCGTCGGCATGTCCGCGAACGTCGGGGTGCTGATCGAGTCCCCGTTCAAGGTGCTGGCGCTGACGCTCGGCTACATGGCGATCAAGATGTTCGCGGTCTGGATTGCCGCCCGGCTCGCGCGCCAGGACGGTGCGACGGCATGGCGGCTCGGCGTTGCACTGGCGGGCGGTGGCGAATTTGCCTTCGTGCTGCTGGCCCTGGCAGCGTCGGGCAGTCTCGTTCCGCGCGCGATCGCCGACCTGCTCATCATCGTCGTCACGCTGTCGATGGTCGCGTCGCCGCTGTTGATCGCAGCAGCCGACGCGCTGGCGCGGCGCCTGAAGCCTGCGGCAGCGAAAGCTCCGTTCGACACCATCGAGTCCGAGGAGCCGCGCGTGCTGATCGCGGGTTTCGGGCGCTTCGGCCAGGTTGTCGCGCGGGTACTCCGGGCGCGACGTATCCGCTTCACTGCGCTCGAGATCAGCCAGGCGCAGGTGGATTTCGTTCGGCGCTTCGGCAACAAGCTCTACTACGGTGACGCATCGCGGCTCGAAATGCTGCGCGCCGCCGGCGCCGGGCAGGCGTCCGTGCTGGTGATCGCCATCGACGAAGTCGAGGCGTCGGTGCGCACCGCGGAAGTCGCCCTTCGGCACTTCCCGAACCTCCGGGTGCTGGCCCGTGCGCGGAATCGCCAGCACGTATTCCGGCTGATGGATGCCGGAGTCACCGGGATCTGGCGCGAAACATTCGCCTCGAGCCTGGAAGTGGCCGAGGCCGCACTGGTTGCGCTCGGGACCGCGCGCAACGAGGCTGAGTCGCAGGTTCGGCGATTCCGCGAGCACGACGAGGCCACGCTGCGGGCACAGGCAGCGGTACACGACGACGAATCGAAATTCATGGCGACCACCAGGGAATCGGCCCGGCAACTCGAAGGCCTGTTCGAGGCGGACGCCACGTGACGCGGGAGGCACCCGCGCCGTCCCAGCCCACCTGCGACTGTCAGCCCATCTGCGACTGGCAGTAGTTCTGCAGGCCGACCTGGCCGATCAGCTCGAGCTGTGTCTCGAGGAAGTCGATGTGCTCCTCCTCGGAACCGAGGATGTCCTCGAGCAGTTCACGACTCACGAAGTCGCCGACCGACTCGCAATGGGCGATGGCTTCCTTCAGGTCGGGGTGCGCAACGTGCTCGAGCTTGAGGTCACACTCGAGCACCTCTTTCACGCCCTCGCCAATCATCAGCTTGCCGAGTTGCTGCAGGTTCGGCAGCCCCTCGAGGAACAGAATCCGCTCGATCAGCGCATCGGCGTGCTTCATCTCGTCGATCGATTCCTTCCGCGTGTGTTCGCCAAGGCGCATGAAGCCCCAGTTGTTCAGCATCCGCGCATGCAGGAAGTACTGGTTGATCGCGGTCAGTTCGTTCTTGAGGATCTTGTTCAGGTACGCGATGACTTTGACGTCGCCCTTCATGGCGATGCACTCCCAGTGACAGTTGGTGAGAGGGCCGGCGGCCCCCGCTGGTCAGGAAGCCTGAAGCGCCGACGGGCCCGATGCAAGCGTCTGTTCGGCGAGCATTTCCCGGGCGCAGGGTTCGCAGGCGCCGCAGCAGGTCGCGACGCCGGTGCACGACTGGAGCTGCTCGAACGAGCGCGCGCCCTCGCGGATCGCCTGTTCGAGCCTGTTTTCCGAGATGCCGTGACAGAGGCAGACATACATGTTGCGAAACCTCGGGGCCAACTCTAGCGAGGTTTGCAGGTAAATACAAATGATTCGTATTTACGTAATAACCGAGACATACCCGGGACCGGATCGAGCTCGCCAGCCGCCCGCCGGGCCCGATCTCGACCGCGGCTTCGGGATAGCCGCCTCCGTCAGGGCATCAGCGGGACGCCGATCAGGTGCCGATGGGCCCAGCCGACGAACAGGCCGTAGATCAGCAGCCCACCGACAATCGCGATCAAGTCGTTGAATTTCCCAGCCGGCGCACCCGGGACGTCTCGAACCGGGCGCTTGCCGACCGAGATGCGATCAAGTACCGCCCATGCAAGGAATCCGCCGAACAGCAGCACATCCGCCAGCATGCCGTTCGCAAGCAGGTGCGCCAGCGCCCAGGCCTTGGTCGCAGCCAGCATCGGGTGCTTCACGGCCGCCTTGATGCGCCCCGGCAGATAGGCCGAGAACAGCAGCGGAAACACCGGCAGCATCAGCAGCATCGCCAGGTGACGCGTCCAGGTCGGCGGATAGTAGAGCACCACTGGCTGCTGCCGCGCGAGGCCGTAACCGTGGACGAGCAACACGAATCCCAGCAGTGAGACGAGCGAATACAGGCCCTTCCAGCCGAGCGCCCCGAGCCGATTGACCATCGAGTCGCGCCAGCCCGGCGCGACGATCGAAACCGAGTGAATGCCTAGAAACATCACCAGTCCGAGGACGAGTTGGGTCATGGATGCGCTCCTGATGGTCGATGCAGCGGAGTCTAGCCGGGTTGTCGGCGAGCCACCCGATGATCCCAGGCCATGGGTTCGCGAGCGGCACGTGCGGCACGGGGGCACAGATATTGTGTACATAGTGTGTACAAGCCTTCACCAATGGAATTGACTTCTTAAGATCGCTCGTATAGCTTTTGCATCACTTTTACGAACTTCGATGTACACGGCCATGCCCAGCACCGGCGGCGAAAAACTCCCGATCCGCAGGATCTCCGCGCTGACTGGCGTCAACGCCATCACGCTGCGCGCATGGGAACGACGCTACGGGCTGATCCGGCCCCTGCGTTCGCCCAAGGGGCATCGCCTCTACACGCACCAGCACGTCGAACTGATCCGTCGTGTCCTGGCGCTGGTGGACCGCGGCGTACCGATCAGCCGGGTCGGCGAGGTGATCGAGGCAGAGTCCGTTGCCCAGACCGGTACATCCGCTGGTAACGGACCCTGGCAGCACTACGTCGAGGCGATGGCCGCCGCCATCGCACGTTTCGACGAGCCGGAACTCGACCGCATCTACGACGGGGCGCTGTCCGTCCACTCCGTGGACGCCGTCACCCGGCAGGTGACCCTTCCGCTGCTCACTCACCTGGGCGAGCGCTGGCAACATCTCCCCGGCGCGATCGCCGAGGAGCATTTTTTCTCCACCTACCTGCGCAGCAAGCTCGGCGCGCGGCTGCAGCATCGCATGCGCTATGCAACCGGCCCGAGGATCCTCGCCGCCTGCGCGCCCGGCGAGCAGCACGAGATCGGCCTGCTGCTGTTCGCGCTCGAGGCCCAGGATGCCGGCCTGCGCACTGTCGTGCTCGGCGCAGACACGCCGCTCGACGACGTCGCGGTGGCACTCCTGCGCTCCGGCTGCGACGCCGTGGTCCTGTCCTCATCGGTGGATCCGCCCGACGGCCTGCTGGAACGTGAACTGCCGAGACTCGTGCGACAGGTGAACGTCCCGGTGTTCGTCGGTGGCGGGACCGCGCTGCGAAATCGCGCTGCGATCACCGCCGCCGGGGCCACCGCCCTGGGCTCGACTCCGGAAGACGGCGTGCGCCTGATTACCGCTGCGCTCTCACCGGGGAAGGCACGCCCATGAGCCAGGCCACGCGATTCGCCATCAACTGGGTCGAGCAGGGATTCGTCCCCGACACCGTCATCCGCGCCGGTATTCGTCGCCTGTGCGACCAGCGCCTGTTCGAGATCGGCGCGGGCGATTGCGAGACCTGCATCGCTGGCCGCGGAAGCCTTCGTGCAATCGATGGAAACCTCCGAGATCGCACCGGTGCCTCACCTGGCGAATACGCAGCACTACGAAGTCCCGGCGGACTTCTTCGGCCTGGCGCTCGGGCCGCATCGCAAGTACAGCTGCGCCTGGTGGCCCGCCGGAGCGGAGACCCTGGAGCAGGCCGAGACCTTCGCCCTTGCGGCGACCTGCGAGCACGCCGGTCTCGTCGATGGACAGTCGATCCTGGAACTGGGATGCGGCTGGGGATCGCTCACGCTCTGGATGGCGGCGAATTATCCGAAGAGTCGCGTCACCGCGGTGTCGAACTCGCATTCCCAGCGCACCTGGATCCTCGACGAGGCCGAGCGACGTGGGCTCCGCAATCTCCAGGTGATCACCGCCGACATGAACCACTTCACGACCGGTCGGCGATTCGACCGTGTCGTATCGGTGGAGATGTTCGAGCACATGCGCAACTGGCCGGCGCTGTTCGCCCGTGTGCACGACTGGCTGAATCCCGGCGGGCGCTTCTTCATGCACGTCTTCTGCCACCGCTCGACGCCGTACGCGTTCGTCGATGGCGGACCGTCGGACTGGATGAGCCGGCATTTCTTCTCGGGCGGCATGATGCCCAGCGATGAACTCGCACTGCGGTTCCAGCAACACCTGCGCTTCATTCGACGCTGGCGCTGGGACGGCCGGCACTACGAAGAGACCGCCAATGCGTGGCTCGCGAACGTGGACGCCCGCAAGGCCGAGGTGCTGGCCGTGATGGCACGGACCTACGGCGAGTCGGCCGCCCAGGTCTGGCTGCAGCGCTGGCGCATCTTCTTCATGGCCTGCGCGGAAATGTTCGGCTATCGCAACGGACAGGAATGGTGGGTCAGCCACTACCTGTTCGAGCGCCCCCAGGCCTCACGGCATCCTGTTGCAGCGCTGAGGGCCAGCGACGCCGCCCTGGACGATGCAACGTCCGATGCAAGGGTGGACTCGTGATGCGGGCGATGCTGCTGATCGCCGCGCTGCTCGCGGCGCCGCTCGCCACGGCCACCGAAGCCTGGAATTTCCGCGTGCTGCTCGACGGCCGCGAGATCGGCGAGCATCGCTACGCACTCACCGACGCGGGTGACGGGCGAGAACTGCGCAGCGAGGCCCGGTTCGACGTTCGCCTGCTGTTCCTGAGTGCCTATCGCTACCAGCACGAGGCGATCGAGCGCTGGGACGGCGACTGCCTGCGCGCCCTTGCCGCGCACACCGACGACAACGGCCGGCGCGAGTCGGTAAACGCCGCCGAGCGCGACGGCCGCCTGCTGGTGCAGCGCGCCAAGGGTCCCGATGAGCACACCGGCTGCGTGATGAGTTTCGCCTACTGGAATCCCCGCATCCTCGACGCCCGACAACTGCTGAACGTGCAGACGGGCGAACTGCTGCCTGTGACGGTGACCTCCCTCGGCAACGAAACCGTGGCAGTGCAGGGCCGGCGACAGGTTGCGCAACGCCATCGCATCGTCGCGCCGGGCCTGCAGATCGACCTCTGGTACGCCGGGGAGCGCTGGGTCGCGCTCGAAGCCCCGGCCGCCGGCGGCCGGCGACTGCGCTACGAGTTGATGTGAGCCGGAGCAGTGTCCATGAAACTACCTGCCGTCCTTTCCGCCGCATTGCTGCTCACCGGCTGCCAGAGCACGGCGCTGCCGCCGCTCGCCCAGGCGAGCGCGGTCGACCTCGAGCGATTCATGGGGGACTGGTACGTCATCGCGTCCATCCCGACCTGGATCGAGCGCGATGCCTACAATGCTGTCGAGTCCTACCGAATCGCGCCCGACGGATCGATTGAGACCACATTCACCTTCCTGGAGGGTGGATTCGACGGCAAGCCCCGCCGCTACACGCCGCGCGGCTTCGTCGTGGACCGCGAATCCAATGCGGTCTGGGGAATGCAGTTCGTGTGGCCGATCAAGGCGGACTACCGGATCGCGTACCTGTCCGACGACTACGGCCAGACCGTGATCGCCCGCACCAGCCGTGACTACGTCTGGATCATGGCGCGCACGCCGGAGATTCCCGACGCCGACTACCAGCGCCTGGTGCAGTTCGTCGCCGACCAGGGCTACGACGTCTCGCTGCTGCGGCTGGTTCCGCAGCGCTGGGATACTTCGGCACCGGACGCAGGAGATCCCGCGCCGTGATGCGCCGGCTGACCCTCGCGCTGCGTCGTTGGTTCGACAGCAGCGCCGCGGAGCCCTCGACCGCGCCAGGCGAGGGCCGTCGGATCGACTGGCCGCGCGTGGTGCCCTTCGTGATCCTGCACCTCGGTTGCCTGGGTGTGCTGTGGGCGGGTGTCAGCACGTTCGCGGTTGCGGTCGCGCTCGGGCTCTACCTGTTGCGCATGTTCGCGATAACCGCGTTCTACCACCGCTACTTCTCGCACCGCAGCTTCAGCACCTCGCGTGCGGCGCAGTTCGCGTTCGCATTGCTCGGCGCCTCGGCGGTGCAGCGTGGACCCATCTGGTGGGCATCGCACCACCGGCACCACCACCGACACTCGGACCGCCCGGCCGACAGCCATTCGCCCCGGCAGCACGGCTTCCTGTGGAGCCACGTCGGCTGGTTGCTCGCCACCGAGAACTTCCCGGCCAGGCCATCGCTGGTCCCCGACCTGGTCCGGTATCCGGAGCTGCGCTGGCTGGACCGCTACGACGCTGCCGTGCCCGCTGCGCTGGCGGTGTCGCTGTACGCGCTGGGCGCGTGGCTCGAGCGCTCGGCCCCCGGGCTCGGAACCAGCGGAGCCCAGCTGCTGGTGTGGGGGTTCTGCATTTCCACCATCGCCGTCCATCACGTGACATTCAGCGTCAACTCGCTCGCCCACCGCTACGGCAGCAGGCGCTACGCCACGCGTGACGACTCCCGCAACAACCCATGGCTCGCGCTGCTCACGCTCGGCGAGGGCTGGCACAACAACCATCACCACTACCCCAGTGCCGCGCGCCAGGGCTTCTACTGGTGGGAGATCGACGCCAGTTACTACGCCCTCCGGCTGCTCGCCGCGCTGGGCGTGGTCTGGGACCTGCGACCGGTGCCAGTCGCGATTCGTGAACGGCACGCAGTTCGCGCCGTGAGGGCGCCGGCATGAAAGTCGCAATCATCGGTGGTGGCATCGCCGGCAACGTCGTCGCACACCGACTGCACCGCGAACACGACATCACGCTCTACGAGGCGGCGAGCCACCTCGGCGGCCACACGCACACGCACACCGTCGAGCAGGCCGGCCGCAGCTGGCAGGTGGACACCGGGTTCATCGTCTTCAACGACCGCACCTACCCGAATTTCATCCGGCTGCTCTCGGAACTCGGCGTCGCCTCCCAGCAGAGCAGCATGAGCTTCTCGGTGCGTGACGAGGCGAGCGGCCTGGAATACAACGGCACCCGCCTGAATTCGCTGTTCGCGCAGCGACGCAACCTGCTTCGCCCGCGATTCCTCGGCATGATTCGCGACATCCTGCGATTCAACCGCGAGGCCCCCGCGCTGCTGGACGAGACCGGCGGTGAAATTCCGCTGGGCGAACTGCTGGAGCGCGGACGCTACGGGCGTGCGTTCGTCGAGCACTACATCGTGCCGATGGGTGCGGCGATCTGGTCGACCGATCCGGCGTCGATGCTGGCCTTCCCGGCCCGGTTCTTCGTGCGCTTCCTGCACAACCACGGCATGCTGACCGTCAACGACCGCCCCACCTGGCGCACCGTCGTCGGCGGTTCGGCGCGTTACGTCGAGAAGCTGTCCGCACCGTTCCGGCATCGCGTGCGACTCGCCACACCGGTGGAATCGGTGCGGCGGGTGCCGGGCGGCGTGGTCGTCAAGGCGCGCGGCCTCGAGGCGACGCACTACGACGCGGCCTTCCTCGCCTGTCACAGCGACCAGGCGCTCGCGATGCTGGCCGACCCGACTGCTGCGGAGCGCGAGGTCCTGGGCGCAATCCCCTACCAGCGCAACGAGGCCGTGCTGCACACCGACACGCGCATGATGCCGCGGCGACGGCTCGCATGGGCGGCGTGGAACTACCACCTGCCGCAGGGCGGCGGCGGACCGGCGGCGCTCACCTACGACATGAGCTGCCTGCAGCGGCTCGACTCGCCGACGCCGTTCCTGGTCACGCTCAATCGCAGCGACGAGATCGACCCCGCGAAGGTCATCAAGCGCATCGTCTACCAGCACCCGCTGTACACGCCGGCGTCGGTCGCCGCACAGGCCCGGCAACGTGAACTGAACGGCCCGGCACGCACCTACTTCTGCGGGGCATGGTGGCGCAACGGTTTCCACGAAGACGGGGTCGTGAGCGCGCTCGATGCCGTCACGCACTTCGAGCAGGACCATGCAGAGCGCACTCTATACCGGTCGGCTTAGCCACCACCGGCACCTGCCCGCGCCGCATGCGTTCGAGTACCGCATGTGCATGGCGTGGCTCGACCTCGCGGAACTGGACGAGGTATTTCGAGGCCGCTGGCTGTGGTCCACGCGACGGCCCGCGGTCGCATGGCTGCGACGCTCCGACTACCTCGGCGAGGCAGCGATGCCGCTCGACCAGGCCGTGCGCGACCGAGTCGAACTCGAGACAGGGCGACGCCCCTCCGGACCCGTGCGCCTGCTCACGCACCTGCGGACCTTTGGACACTGCTTCAATCCGGTGAGCTTCTACTACTGCTACGACGCCGGCGAGAACCTCGAGGCGATCGTCGCCGAGATCACCAATACACCGTGGAACGAGCGCCACGCCTACGTGCTGGCGGTCGATCCTGGACAGGCGCCGGGCAACTCGCTTCGCTTCCGTTTCGGCAAGTCGTTCCACGTCTCGCCGTTCATGCCGATGGACCTCGACTACGACTGGCGATTCTCGCGGCCAGGTGCGCGGCTCGCGGTGCACATGCGCAACCGCAAGGCGGGCGAGACGTTGTTCGACGCGGCACTTTCGCTGGAGCGCCGCGAAATGACGGGCGCGAACCTCGCCGGCGCGCTCGCGGGCTACCCGTTCGCGACGATGCAGGTGGTCGGCGCGATCTACTGGCAGGCGCTGCGTCTCTGGCTGAAACGCATCCCATTTCATGACCATCCGGCCACGCGGACTGGAGAAAACGCCACATGACCGACACGACACTGATCGAGCTGTCCCGCCGCGAACAGCGCACGAGCCCGCTGGGCGCCCTCGCCCGCCGGCTCGTGCTCGGACAGCTCGCAGGAATACGCGACGGCTGCCTGCGCGTACGCGAGGGACACGAAGCGCGGACCTTCGGCGTGCCGGGCACCGGTCCATCGGCCACGATCACCGTCCTCGACCCGGCGTTCTACGCCGACATCGCCTTCGGCGGGTCGGTGGGCGCCGGCGAATCGTACATGCTCGGCCACTGGCGGGCCGACAAGCTCACGGCGCTGATGCGCCTGATGCTGCGCAACCGCACTGCGCTCGACGCGATGGAGACAGGCCTTGCGCGCGCCTCGGCGCCGCTGCGCGTGGCCGCCCACTGGCTGCACCGGAACACGCGGGCCGGGAGCCGCCGCAACATCTCGGCGCACTACGACCTCGGCAACGATTTCTTCCGCCTGATGCTCGACGAATCAATGATGTATTCGTGCGCGCTGTTCGAGCGCCCGGACATGACGCTCGCCGAGGCGTCCACCGCGAAACTCGAGGCGATCTGCCGCAAGCTCGCACTCGGCCCGGACGACCACGTGCTCGAGATCGGCACGGGCTGGGGTGGCTTCGCGCTGCATGCGGCCGGGCGTCACGGTTGCCGAGTCACCACCACGACGATTTCGCGCAGCCAGTTCGAACTCGCGCAGCAGCGGGTCCGGGCCGCCGGCCTCGAGGACCGGATTACCGTGCTGCTCGAGGATTACCGCGACCTCGGCGGGAGTTACAGCAAGCTCGTCTCGATCGAGATGATCGAGGCCATCGGCCACCAGCAGTTCGGCGAGTTCTTCCGCCAGTGCGCAGCACGCCTGCTGCCCGGCGGCCGGATGCTGCTGCAGTCGATCACGATCGCCGACCGGAACTACGCCCGCGCGCGCGACGAAGTGGACTTCATAAAGCGTTACATCTTCCCGGGCAGCTGCATTCCCGCGGTGAGCGCACTGGCCCAGGCAATGGCGGAGTCGAGCGACCTGCGCATCGTCCACCTCGAGGACATCGGCCCGCACTACGCCACGACGCTGGCACGCTGGCGCAGCAACTTCCACGCCAACCTCGGGATGGTGTTCGCCATGGGCTACCCCGAGACGTTCACCCGGATGTGGGAGTTCTACCTCTGCTACTGCGAGGCGGGATTCGCGGAACATGCGCTCGGCGACGTGCAGGTGCTGCTCGCGCGCGACTGATCGCCGCGCAGGACCTTCAGGAGCGGACCTGCCCGCTGGACGCGGTGCTGCGGTCGCGACATCATGGCTCGAGCGTCTCCACCCGGACGGCGCGCCTTTTCGCTGCCAGGGAGCGCCCATGAAGACCCGTATCACCGAACTCTTCGGCATCCAGCACCCGATCATCCAGGGGGGCATGCATTTCGTCGGGCTGCCTGAACTGGCGTCGGCCGTATCCAACGCAGGCGGACTGGGCATGATCACCGGCCTCACGCTCGGCACCCCGGAAAAGCTCGCGGCCGCAATCGCGCGTTGCCGCGAGATGACCGACAAGCCATTCGGCGTCAACCTGACCTTCCTGCCGATGTTCACCAGTCCGCCGTACGCCGAACTGATCCAGGCAATTGTCGAGGGCGGCGTTCGCATCGTCGAAACGGCCGGCCGCAGCCCGGAGCAGTACATGCCGGTGCTCAAGCAGCACGGCATCAAGGTCATCCACAAATGCACGTCGGTGCGGCATTCGCTCAAGGCCGAGCGCATCGGCTGCGACGCGGTCAGTGTCGACGGTTTCGAGTGCGGCGGGCATCCGGGCGAGGACGACGTGCCGAACTTCATCCTGCTGCCGCTCGCCGCCGAGGCACTGAAGATCCCGTTCGTCGCCTCGGGCGGCATGGCCGACGGTCGCAGCCTGGTCGCGGCGCTGGCACTCGGCGCGGACGGCATGAACATGGGCACGCGCTTCATCGCAACCAGGGAGGCGCCGGTCCACGACAACGTCAAGCAGGCGCTGGTCGAGGCAACCGAGCTCGACACGCGATTGATCATGCGGTCGCTGCGCAACACCGAACGCGTGCTGCGCAACGCCGCCGTCGACAAGGTCGTCGAGATCGAGAAGACGAAAGGTGCAGCGACCACGATCGAGGACATCCGCGAATACGTTGCAGGCGCCTACGTCAAGGTGATGCAGCAGGGCGACATGGATTCCGGAGCGTGGTCCTGCGGCATGGTGGCCGGACTGATCCACGACGTGCCGACCTGCCAGGAACTGGTCGACCGCATCATGGGCGAGGCCGAGGCGATCATCCGCAAACAGTTGGCGAGCATTTAATCGGGCTGTCTCCAGGTCGCGACAGCTTTGGGCTTTCGCGGCGTGGCGCACGGAGTAATCTCGGTAGCGAGAACTTCTCGAGGTGTGTTCGCCATGACGAGTCGACGCCTGTTCCTGCTGTGTGTCGCCGCTGTCGCATTGGCTGGCTGCGCCAGCATGCCTCACTCAGACCCGCTGCAGGTCAGCGTGGCCGGCGTCGAGGGATTGCCCGGCGAGGGCATGGAGTTCCGCATGCTGGTAAAGCTGAGGGTGCAGAATCCCAACCAGGCGCCGATCGAGTTTACCGGCGTCTATGTGCAGCTCGACGTTCTCGACAGGACCTTCGCTACCGGCGTGAGCGACCAGAGCGGCGCAGTGCCGGGGTTCGGCGAGACAGTAATCCCTGTTCCCGTGACGGTCTCTGCGCTGCGCATGGTGCGGCAGGTCGTCGGCATGCTCGACGGCCAGCCGGTGGACCAGATCCGCTACGAGATGAGCGGGAAGCTGAACGGCGGGCTGTTCAACACGCACCGCTTCGAGTCGAAGGGCGAATTCGACCTGCCGAAGTCCGCTGCGGCGCCAGCGGGCTGACGCTCGCCAACAACCCGCATCGTACGCGGCGACGTTTGCCGCGCCCGTTTCATCCGACTGCCTCGACTCCCGGCGCGGGGAATATACTCCGCCCGGGGCGAATCACACCTGGACTCGGCACGAAGACGACGGCCGCTGGCAGAAGCGGGCGTGCAGGCAGGAAAATCGTCGATGCTCGGCAGGATTATCGACCGCATGCTCGCCTGGCTCGACGCCGGCCTGGCGGCGTTCGGCTATGGCTTCATCCGCAGGTGGAGCAGGTTCGAGCGCGGCTACCGGCGGCCTTTATCGCGCCTGGCGTCGCGTCTGAAGTTCTGGTTCTATCCGCTGCTCGCGATCGGCGCAATTGCGTGGCTGGCCTGGGACTGGACCCACGCGCAATCACTCAACTCCGCGGAAGACGCGATCTTCGACCGGGTCGTGCAATGGAGGCCATTCGAGCCGAAACCGTCCGGCCGCGTGATCGTTGTCGAAATTGACGAGTGCTCAATAGAGTACTTCCGCGCTCGAGGAGAAGGCGGCTGGCCGTGGAGCCGCCAGCGGCATGCGGACCTGCTCGACCAGCTCGATCGTGCCGGCGTGCAGGCGGTTGGGTACGACGTGCTGCTGACCGATACCTCGCAGGCCGATCCGATCGGCGATCAAACCCTGGAAGCCATGGCCAGGGGTGGGGCCGGGCGTTTTGTGTTCGGCTCCACGCGACTGCATCCGGACTACGACGCGGGTTCCTCCATGCATGCCTCGCAGGCTCCGGCGGCGTTCGCGCTGAAGCCGGAGCCACGGGACGATCCGACGGTCGCATTGCTGCTGCCGTACGGGAAGGCCATGGCCACCTTCAGCGCCATCACCAATGTCACCCGCAATGAAGACGGGGTGTTGCGCGACATTTCGTTGCGCGAAACGGTCGGCGACTGGGCCCTGCCCTCGCTGCCCCTGCGGCTGGCGATTTCTGTCATGTCGCGATCACCACAGGCCTTCCCGGCCGCCGTGCGACCGAACTGGCGACAGCACACGCGCCTGCCGAGAATCAGTGCCGCCGACCTGCTGATCGACGACCAGGCCGTCTGCCGCGATACGGCGATCGCGTTGCCGGCATTGAAGGACCGCATCGTGCTGGTCGGCTACACCGCATCCGGGCTCAACGACGCCAAGCCCACGCCCGTCGACCCCGTCATGCCGGGCGTCGAGGTGATGGCGGAGGCTACCGAGGCGGTTATCGCCGGCAGCGCGATTCGAGTGCCGCCGGCATGGCTGAAGTATGCACTTGCAATATCCCTGGTCCTGCTGACCGCAAGCGCCTTCTACCGCGGCGAACCCGCTGCCGACCTCGACTCGATCTTTGTCGCGACGAACGTCGTCCTGCTGGGTGCGTCCTTCATCGGCCTGACCTTCCTGGGGTTCTTCTTCGACATTTTCGCCAGTGTCGGCTTCGTCAGCATGTTCTTCGGCCTGTGTCGCCTGTATGCAGCCATACAAAGGGGACGCGCAATCGGTCACGGCGATTTCCTGGCGGAGTACGATCCAGCCCGGGATCGCTGGCTGGCAATCGCGCGCTTGCGCTTTGTGCCCGACTCCAGCCTGGGTGAAAAGTCGGCCGGGCGACGCCGTCGCGAATACCGCCGCCGCGTGCGACGCTTCCTGTATGCGGGCAGCGACGCAGTGATGCTGGAGGCCCTGGTTGAACGCAAGAGCTGGCTGCATAAGGCATTGATCGACCTGGTGGTGCTGGTATGGCACGGAGCGAGCGAAGGCGCCACGCGCGCTACCGCGATGCACGATCTCGCACGGCTCGAACGACACCTGGCCGAACTGGACAAGCGGCTGCCGGACGATGGCAGCGTCCGCCTGGCTTTCGCCTGTGCCGAGGTCGACGACAGGGACGATGATGCCGGTCCCGGTGGGCGCCCGCGCCTGCGCCTCCGCGACCATGTCGGCCGGGTGCTGGCCTCCCGGGACGAAGTGCCGCTGGCGCAGCGTGACACGTTCGCCGTACAGTCGCAGGAGCTGCCGGGAGATCCGTGATGCGCCGCATTCCATTGATGCTGCTTGCGATCGCCTTGACCGCCTCAGGCGCGACTTCGGCCTTGCTGTCGGCCGTCGTCCAGAAACCCAGCGTCGACGTGTATGCCCAACCGAGACTCGAGGCGGCCAGGATCGCGGCCCTGCAGCGCGATGCCGCCGTGCAGATTTCCTCCCAGCAGGGCCTGTGGTACCAGTTGCAGATGCCCGATGGGGGGCCCGGCTATGTGCGCGTGAATGACGTGCGCGTGGCTTATGCCGGGTCGGAGGGCGGCGACGCCAATGTCCGCGTACTGATGGGCGGCAAGGCTGGCGCGGGTCGCGTCACCGAAACGGCAGGCGTGCGTGGTATCGACGAGAGCGACCTGAAATCGGCAGCATTCGACCAGGCGCAGTTGAACGCGATGGTCGGTTATCGGATCGATGCCCCCACGGCCGCGGCCTATGCGAGTGAGCGGGGCTGGCAAGCGACTGCCGTGGCATACGCCGGCGAGGCAGAGCGAATCGAGCATTCCACGGCGAAGGCGCCGGCGTCCGCACCGTCGAAAGACGCTTTGGCGAAATCGGCGAGCAGCCTGCTTGGCGCATTAGGCCTCAACGTCGGCTCGAAGGTCGAGACAGCGGCCAAGGCCGTTCCCAGGACCGAGGCCGAGCTTGCGGCGGAGGAACTGGCGCTCGGGCCAGAAATCACCGGCCGCATTCTGGGCGCGCGCCCGCTGTGGGACGATGCCGGAGCGCAACGACGCGTCAACCTGATCGGCCGCTGGGTCGCGTCGCAGACCAGCCGTCCTGGACTGCCGTGGACGTTCGGCGTGATCGACACCCCGGAGGTCAACGCGTTCGCGGCGCCCGGCGGCTACATCCTGATCACCCGTGGCCTGTACCAGTTGCTGTCCTCGGACAGTGAGCTCGCGGCCGTGCTCGGCCACGAAATCAGCCACTGCGTGCAGCGCGATCACTACAACGTGATCCGCAAGCAGGAGCTGGCGACCGCCGGGAAGGATATGGCAAGGAACGAGATCCATGCGGGCGCCGACAGCGTCGCCGGCGCCTACGCGAGGCGTTACGCGGAAGAGAATGGCGCCACCATCATGCTGACGTCGCTGGATAGAAATGCGGAGTATCGCTGTGACGAAGCTGCCGAGATATACCTCGCCCGTTCCGGGATGAATCCCCTTGCGCTGTATGCGGTGCTGCAGAAGATGACCGCGCTCGGCAACGAGTCGGCGAGTCTGGCGCAACTCTACAAGACGCATCCGCCACTCGATGGCCGGCTGGATCACATCGATCAGCGTGGCTACGGCAACCTGGAAGCGTATACCGGCCGGGAATGAGCCGGGACTGGCGCCGCGGATCGTCGATGCCGCGCGCCCGCATTGGAAATTGAACTTGCCTTCACCCTCTCGGGCCCGTGCCCGATGACACGCGCAGCTTCTCCGCCGCGCGCAAGATGCGGTTGGCCAGCGCGCCCAATGGCACTGGACGTAGCGGAGGGTCCGCCTGTGCCATGGTCAGCTGGAACACGGCTTCCTTGGCTGCCGCCAGTGTCGGTGAGGCGATCACCGCGCGCCCGGACACGAGGAAGGTGTCCAGGTCGCCGAACGCGACCAGCATCGGCTTCGGGATCGGGATGAATTCGCGCAGCCTGCGTCCGGCCAGAAACCGCACTGCATTGTCGGCCGCGAACTGCCCAGCCTGCATCGCATGGTAAGCCTGCTTCGCGAGCGCGGGACGCAACGCGGCTGCATCGCCTGCAACGAACACATTGTCGAAATTGCGACTCTGCAGCGATCGACGGACGGGCGCCCAGGGCTGCTTGCCGCGCGTAAGCCCGGCCTCGCGGACCAGTTCCGGCGCTGTTGCGCCCGCGGTCCAGATCGTCAGGTCCGAGCGCCGCGAACCACCGGAACCAAAGTGTACCCGGCTTCGAGTCACCTTCGCGGCGGCCGTCCGAACCAGGAATTCGACGTCGAGGCCCGAACAATGCGCACGCACCGCCTGGTCGAGGGCTCGCGGACTGCCCGGCATCAGTCGCGCGCCTGTCTCGATCACGCTGATGCGCAGCGAATCCCGGCCGCGGTATCGACGAAGAATTTCGCCCAGGACCTCGATTCCCTCGAGTCCGGCCCCGACGATGACCACCGACTTCCTGCCTTTCCGAAGGGCGAGTGTCGCCAGCCTGCGTCCGATCGCCACGCCGTCGTCAACGGTCTTCAGCGGCATCGCGTGCCTGTCGGCACCCTCGACGCCGAACGTGTTCACGACACCGCCAACCGCAACGATGCAGGCGTCGAACCCCAGCTGTCGATCGTCAGACGTCGTGAGCAAGCCCGCACGAGCATCGATGTCGGTGACCATCGCACGCAGGAAACGATGGCCCGCACGCGACACCAGCCGCGCTCGCGACAAGCGCAGGTCCGCAGGACGCGACCTGCCAGATACGATTTCGTGGATGCCGGGGCGCCACTCGAACCACGGAGAATTGTCGATCACCGTTACCGCATGATCGGAGCCCAGCCGCTGTGCCGCCGAGAGCCCGGCGAAGTTCGCGCCGACGATGACGATGCGAGGCCGCGCCTTTCCGGCGCCCGGCGCGGTCGCAGCAGGATTGCGCCGGCCGCCGGCACGTGAGGAGCGCGGAGCTGGGGAGCGCTTCACTCGGCCCCGTGCGAGGCCTTCCAATCCATCGCCCGCTGGACCCGCCGCTCGACCGACGGGTGGTTGTAGAACAACCACTCCTCGACCCGGGTCGGGCGCGGATTGCGGTATTCGGCGGTCTTCACCAGCGCCGTGGCCAGCGCGTCGGGCAGGTTCACCGTCTCGAGCGAGTACTGGTCAGCCTGGTTTTCGGCGATGCGACTCATCCCGTTCGTTACCGGCCCTGCCAGCAGCCCGAACAGCGACGCCATGAACAGCAGCACTGGCAGGCCCGCTGGATCTGCCAGCGACGCCCGGCTGCCGAACGCGCGCGCGAATCGTGGGAACAGCCGGTCGGCGAGGAAGAAAAACAGGACCGCGAGTCCCGAAAACACGATGACCAGACGCCAGGTGTGGCCGAGCACATAGTGGCCGATCTCGTGGCCGGTCACCGCCTTCACCTCCTCCAGCGATGCGCCCTTGAAGGCAACATCCGAAATCGCGATGCGGGCCGTGCCGCCGACTCCGCCCGCGTTCGCGGTGAACCGGTTCGACTGCCGCGAACCGTCGTAGACGAAGATGCGGTCGGCCGGTACCCCGGCACGCTCGGCCATCACCAGCAGAGAATCGCGCACCTCGCCCGAAGGCACCGGCTCATAGTCGTTGAACAGCGGCTCGATGACGACCGGCGCGGCGAGCAGGAAAGCCGACAATGCCAGCGCCGTGAGTCCGGCCGACCAGGCCCACCATGCCCGGCCCGTGCGCCGGATCAGCGCGTAGACGCCGACGAAGAACAACGCGCCAAGCAGCGCCGAGATCACGATCGACAGCAGCCCCTGCCCCAGGAAGTCGCCCAGTGGCTGGCTGGTGCGGCCGTAACTCGTCTCGCGCCACCACTCCGAGTAAATCGACCACGGAGTCATCAACGCTGCGGACACTGTGAAATAAGCGAGGCCGACCACGAATGCCCGCAGCTTCGGGCCGCGCCGGGCGAGCTTCGCCTCCACCCGGTCGAGCACGCCCAAGCGCACGATGAGCGCCGTCACGGCCGCGCTGACGACGAGCGCCCACAGCAACAGCCAATGGTTACCGGTGGTATAGGCCGCGGCCCTGGCCAGCGTGTCCGCCCCGAGCCCGTCGATGTACGCCGCCGTGGCGGCCTGTGTTTCGCTTGTCATGCGGCGATCATACGGCAGGCAACGTTCTCAATTACAGGCGGAATCCTGTAGAATTCGGCGGCTGGCATCCCCCGATCCTTCCTACCACTCCAATATTTCCCGGAGAGTCCTGAACCATGAAGAATTATCTAAAGACATTCGGCGTCCTGGCACTGGTTGCGACATTTTTCGCCGGCGGCCTCGCGCTGGCCGCGGACGACAAGAAGCCTGATGGCACCGTCAAGATCGATTCGACGCAGTTCGCGCTCGTCGTCGGCGGCAGCACCGGCGGTGGCACGCTCACCTTCAAGGGCAAGGACCACGAGTTCAAGCTGACCGGCCTGACCGTGGGCGCCAACGTCGGCGTGACCACGATCGACGCGGTGGGCGACGTCTACGATCTGGCCGACGTTTCCAAGTTCCCCGGTACCTACACGCAGTGGGATGCCAGTGCGACCCTCGGCGGCGGCGCCGGCGCCCTGTACCTGAAGAACGAGAACGGCGTGGTGATGAAGCTCACCTCGCGCAACAAGGGCCTGCAGATCAACGTGGGCTCGGCGAACGGCGTCAAGGTCACGATGAAGTAACGGCGGCTTCCGCTGTTCTTCACGACGCCGCCTCCGGGCGGCGTCGTCGTTTCCGGGCCAGGCAGCCCCGTGCCGCCGACGAGCGCCCGTGCCCTGCTACGATGCGGCGCTGGATCATGCGCTCCCTTTGTTCCCGAGGACCCACCGTGCCCAGGATTCAAGCCCCTGCGATCCTTGCCTGCGCTGCCGTGCTCTGCGTCGCCGCGACGCCGGCCAGTGCGGGCGACGCGCTCCGTCCGGACCAGGTTGCGTACCGGGAACTGTTTCGCGAACTCGTCGAGACCAACACGACGCTGTCCGCGGGCAACTGCACCGAAGCCGCCGGCAAGATGGCCGCGCGGCTTCGCAAGGCGGGAATGCCGGAGCAGGACATCCACTTGTTCGCGGTGCCCGAACACCCGAAGGAAGGCGGACTGGTCGCGGTGCTTCCGGGCAGCGATCCGCAACGCCAGCCGATGCTGCTGCTCGCGCACCTCGACGTCGTGGAAGCGAAGCGCGAAGACTGGACACGCGATCCTTTCACGCTGGTGGAGGAAGACGGCTACTTCTACGCGCGCGGCGTCGCCGACGACAAGGCGATGGCCTCGATCTGGGTCGACACGCTGGTGCGCTTCCTGCAGGACGGTTACAAGCCGCGCCGCACGGTGAAGACTGGCGCTCACCTGCGGCGAGGAAACGAACGGCGCGTTCAACGGCGCCGAGTACCTCGTCAACGCAGCAGCGCGAGCTGATCGACGCGGCCTTCGCGCTGAACGAAGGCGCCTGGGGCACGCTGGACGAGCAGGGCCGGCGCATCATGATCACGGTGCAGGCGGGCGAGAAAGCCAGCCAGGACTACCGGCTCGAGGTACGCAACCCCGGCGGCCACAGCTCGCGCCCCGTCAAGGACAACGCGATCTACCGGCTGGCGGCCGGACTCACGCGGCTGAGCCAGTACGAATTCCCGATTCACCTGAACGACGCGACGCGTGAGTACTTCACCCGCATGGCCGACCTCAAGGGCGGCGCGACGGGCGAGGCAATGCGCGCGCTCGTGAAGGATCCCGACCGATGCGAAGGCGATCGCGGCGATCACGCAGGATCCGACCTGGAACGCGATGCTGCGCACGACCTGCGTCGCGACGATGATGGAGGCCGGCCACGCCACCAATGCGCTGCCGCAGCGCGCCCGTGCCAACGTCAACTGCCGCATCTACCCGGCGGAGACGTTCGAAGATGTGCGCCAGACGCTGGCACGCGTCGCCGGCGATCCATCGATCGAAGTCACGACGCTGCAGAATCGCGGACCGGCCGGCAAAGGCCCCTCCGCTGACGCCCGAGATCATGGAGCCGATCGAACAGGTCGCGGCCCGCATCTATCCGGGCGTGCCGCTGCTGCCGCTCTTCCAGGCCGGCGCAACGGACGGCCAGTTCCTCGGCGCGGCCGGCATCCCGACCTACGGCATCGGCGTGCTGTTCTTCGATCCGGACCTGGGCGGGATCCACGGCCTGAACGAGCGTATTCGGGTACAGTCGCTCTACGACGGGCGCGACTTCCTCTACGACCTGGTGAAGATCTACGCGGCCCAATAGACGTAGACCTCCGCGGCCCGCAGCCGGGCGCGAGACCCGCGCTGCCCGGCTGGCGCGCACCTCCGCCGGATGTACGCTGCCGACGATCGCGGAACGAAGACGACCAATGATCGATTACATCGCACAGTGGCTCGAGACGCACGAGTCGCTGTTCTCGTCGATGACGGCGCTGGTCGCCCTGGGTGGAGTGATCTACGGCGTGGTGCGCACCATCCTGTCGTCGAGCCGGGCGAGCACCGCCGCGTCGCGGAAATCGCAGGACGCCGCCACGGCCGATCCCGCCGCCGAGCGCCGCCCCCGCCCCGGCCGTGACCGCCGCTGCCACCGCCCTTCGCTCTCGGACGACCACGTTGCGCTCGTGGTGCTCAGGTTCGAGACGCTTTCGAAGAACGAAGACGACCAGTTCCTGGCCTCCGGCATCGCTTCCGAGGTGAGCGCGCTGCTGGCCCCGGTCCCCGGCCTTCGGGTCAGTTCCCGCAATTCCTCCTTCCACTGGGGCAGCGACGACGCGGCGGCGCGCGAGGCCGCGGAGCAGTTCAACGCGAGTTTTGCATTGACCGGCAGCCTGATGCGGTCTGGCGACCGCATCAGGGTCATCGGGCGCCTGATCGACATACGCAGCAAATCCGACATCTGGACGCAGAGCTACGACAGGAAGCTGGAAGACCTCTTCGAAGTGCAGCAGGAGATCGCGCGTTCGATCGTCGGCGCCACACTTGGCCAGGTCCGGCTCACGGAAACGCTGATCGCCCGCAAGACCCCGGACCAGTACCTCGACGCCTGGGGCCTGCTGCAGAAGGCCTACCACTTCTGGCTCGCGAACTTCTCCATCGAGCGCATGATGGAGGCGATCACGTACCTGCACCGCGCCATCGAGATGGCCCCTGAGTACGCAGCGCCGCGGGCCGCGCTCGCGATGCTGCTGGCCCAGCAGCTGACCACGCGCACCTGCGTCGACTACGAGGCGGTGGCAGCCGAAGCCAGCGAGCTGATCGAAAAGGCCTACAACCTTGCGCCAAACGACGTCGACGTGCTGGAAAACGCCGGGGTGGTGTGGCAGAACCTCGGCGACAGCGAACGGGCGATTTCCGCGCTGCGTCATGCCATCGAGATTGCGCCGCTCAACCTGATCAGCCGCGGCTACCTCGCGATGACGCTGGCATTGACGCGGGGCGCAGCCGGCGCATACGAGGCCAAGCAGCTGCTCGATGAAAACTTCGCCATCGCGCCCAAGCACCCCTCCGTCCCGTACTGGTTCTTCTTCATGGCGTGTGCCGAGCAGTGCCTCGGCAACTACGCGGCTTCCGTGGTGCTCTGCACGCGAAGCCTGCGCGGGCAGCCGGGCTGGGTGCACAACCACTACCTGCTGGCCAACGCACAGGCAATTCTGGGTGACATGGGTGCGGCGCGTCGCAGCATCGCGGCCGCCACCGCGACCAACCCGTACCTCACCGCAGCCCTGTTCGTCGAAAACATCAGGAATATCTCCGGCAGCGAATTCCTGTCGACGCCATTCGTGCGCGGGCTGCTGGAGTCGGGCCTTGTCGCCGCGCCGGGGCCGGCTCGGTCCCCTTAATCGCACCGGGCGCCGCCGGGGCGTCCCGCAGCATTACAAGAACACCAGGGTGAGATAATGCGATACCTCGACAGTTCGAACATCCGCGTGGTCGCGAGCGGGCTCGGCTATCCGGAAGGGCCGGTCTGGTGCAGGGACGGCAGCGTGCTGCTGGTCGAAATCAGGGCCCAGTGCCTGAGCAGGATCCGCGACGATGGATCGCGCGAGGTCGTTGCGTCCATCCCGGGCGGCCCGAACGGGGCGGCGATCGGCCGCGATGGCGCGGTCTATGTCTGCAACGACGGTGGGTTCGACTGGCAGCAGTTTCCGCCGCCGCCGGCACCCGCCGCGCTGTGGATCAGCACCACCCAGCCCGGGAACTACACCGGCGGAAAGCTGCAGAAGGTGGACCTCAAGAGCGGCGCGGTCACGGACCTGTTCGCCGAGACCTCGACCCCGCCCGCCTACCCGCCGTACCCATACCTGCCGAAGAGCTGGAACCCGCCGGTCGCGCTGCGCGGGCCCGACGACCTGGTGTTCGACAAGGACGGCGGCTGCTGGTTTACCGACTGGGGCAAGCAACGGGCATTCGATCGCGACATCACGGGCGTGTACTACATGTCGCCCGACGGCAGCACGATGCGCCAGGCGATCTTCCCGCTCAATGCCCCTAACGGTATCGGGCTGTCCCCCGACGGCGAATGGCTCTACGTGGCTTTGAGCTACGAGAGGCGCGTGCTCAAGTACGAGATCGGCCCCGGTGGCACGTTCAAGCCGAACCCGGACACGCTCGACGGCTCGTATCTGGTCACCGGCGGCTTCAGGGGCTGCAGCGTGCTCGACTCGTTGGCAGTGGACGAAAAGGGCAACCTTTACGTGGCCACGATGATCCCGACGGGGGCCGACCCCATGGTCAACGGTGGCATCACGGTCGTGTCCCCCGACGGCGAGATTCTCGACTGGATCGAGATCCGGCTGCCGGACGGTTCGTCGGTACCGCTGCCCTCCAACATCTGCTTCGGTGGGCCGGACATGAAGACGGCCTACATCACCTGCGGTGGCACCGGCCAGCTGATCAGCATGCCTGCCCGGATCCCCGGGCTCCGGCTCAACTTCAACTGCTGAGGCAGGCCAATGCACCTCTTGAACGGAATCAAGCGCCTGCAGCACCGGATCAGGGACGCGCTGCGTGCGGCGCCGTGGCGGAAGCTGCTCACCGGCCTGCTGGTCCTGGTGCTGCTGGTGCCGGTACTTGGATTCGTCTTCCTCTGGTACGTGTCGGTCAAACCCGACACTCCGCCCTATCGCCCGATCAACCGCGTCGTGTACCTGGATCCGGAACCCGGCGCCTGCAGGGACCGCGAGGTCGACGCCACGATCCGATCCAGGATGCCGGCCGCCGCATTCGATGAGACCACACGCGACCCGGACACCGCCTACCAGGGCTGGTGCGAGGACTACCGTCAGGTCTACTACCGCATGCCGCAGGGCACGACGTTCTTCGGCCTGCGTTACGACTGGGTGGCGAACCTCGAGCGCCCGGTCGGCCGGACGAAGCTGATGACCCGTGAATACATGGAGAGCATCGGCTATATCTACGACGGCGCCAGGCTGCCCAATCCGGACAACCCGGCGGACCTGCCGATCGGGCTTACCTGGCACCTGGACCCGAAGTCCGGCCAGAAGATCCTGGACGTCAGTTGTGCGGCCTGCCATTCCTCGCAACTCACGTACAAGGGCACCGCCCTGCAGATCGACGGTGGTTCCGGTGGTCACTCGCTCACCTCGAATTCACCCTCGCAGTTCATGACGATGTCCGTCGCGAGCCTGTTCACGACCTGGATCAATCCGTTCAAGTTCAAGCGCTTCGCCGACAAGGTGCTGGCCGGAGTTCCCGCGACGCAACGCAGGGCCGCGCGCGCGGAATTGCGCTCCGCGATGAAGCAGACCCTGCGCGAGGCAGCCGTCTACGCCTGGTACAACAGGCCGTCGGTCTACCCGACCGAGGAAGGCTACGGCCGGACCGACGGGCTGGGGCGGATCGCCAATACGGTGTTCGCGGACTACCTCGATCGCTCCAACTACCGACTCGCCAATGCGCCGGTGAATTACCCGCATGTCTGGGACATCTGGGGATTCGACTGGGTGCAGTGGACCGGCTCGGTGAAGCAGGCGATGGCGCGCAACCTGAACGAGGCCCTCGGCGTGCGCGCGCACGTCGAGTTGAAGGACAAGGCGCACCTTTTCGAGTCAACGGCCATGCTGCCCGAGATGCACTGCATCGAGACCGTCCTGCAGCACCTGAAGGCGCCGCGGTGGCCAGACGAACTGTTCGGCAAACCGGACGCGGCGCTTGCCGCCGAGGGCGAGGCGCTGTTCGACAAGACCTGCAGGACCTGCCATGGCCCGTTTCGCTTCGACTGGGAAAAGGCGGACCAGATGATCGCGGCCGGCACCAGCAAGAGCGACATCGCGCCCGCGCGCCCGACGCTGTGCGCCACCTGCCACGGCCCGTGGATCGGCCGGCCCGGAGAAACCAGCCTGCCGTCGGGCGCCGTGAGCATCGCCCAGTACTCGGCCGGACAGGGCGAACAGCACGGCCTGTACCGCGAGCAGACGAAACGCGATGAGGTATGGCAGGTCGCCCACACGTATCTCGACTACATCGGCACCGACCCGACTTCGATCCTTAATTTCATCGACAACACCTACGACCTGAGCGCGCTCAAGGACACTCCGGGAGGCCGCGCCGCCACCATTCCCAAGGGCGCAAAGGCCGACGAAAAGCGATACATCGACGACTGGGAGCACGTGCCCGGCGCGCTGGGGCTGAAGTTCATCGGCGGGCAGGTGCGCTACACGGACTATGCCGCACTGGGTATCTGGGACCGCGAGAAGGCTGTCCCGCTCGACGTCGATGCGGTCGACGACCTGAACGGCTTCGGCGAGGAAGACAATCCCAAGGCCTGGCGCGGCTACCGGCCGCGACCGCTGGAAGGCGTCTGGGCCACCGCACCGTTCCTTCACAACGGCTCCGTGCCCACGCTCTACCAGCTGCTGCTGCCGCCCGACGAGCGTGACACGGTGTTCTACCTCGGCCGCAAAGAGTACGACCCCGGGCACATGGGACTCGTTACGCAGCCGTTCCCGGCCGCCTTCCGCTACGACACGCGCATCACCGGCAACTCGAACCGCGGCCACGCGTTCGACGACGGCCTGTGCGGAAACGGCGTGATCGGCCTGCAGCGCGAAGACAAGCCCGGCTACTGCCGCCGCTTCACCGAGCACGAACGACTGGCGCTGCTCGAGTACTTGAAGGTGCTCAGCGACGAGCCGCGCATGGATCCGGGGACGGAAGCGCACTGCGAGTACATCACCTGGCCGGAGGCGAAGCGATGAGCCGCCGAATCAAGACCCTGCTGCGGACGCTGGCGTTCGTCGCCCTCGCCTACCTGCTCGTCGTGCTGCTGGTGTTCGCCGGGCAGATGCTGAAGGGCGCGTTCGGCGATGCCGATGCCGACCTGGTCGGCCAGTCGCTCGAGCCCGCGCTCACCGAAACCATCGAATCGGTGCGCACGATCGTGGCTGCGAACCGCACGCCGGTCTACCAGCGCGATGCGCACGCCAAGCCGCACGGCTGCGTGCGCGCAGTGTTCGAGGTGCCCGAGGCGCAGGCGGCCTTCCGCCATGGCGTGTTCGCGCGGCCGGGCAGCTACCAGGCGTGGGTGCGCTTCTCGAATGGCACGGTGCCGTCGCTCGCCGACACGGAGAAAGACGCACGCGGCATGGCGATCAAGCTGATGGGCGTCGAGGGACCGCAGCTGCTCGATCCACGCCTGTCGGGCAGCACGCAGGACTTCGTGATGATCAACTCGCCGAACTTCTTCGTCCGGCGCCTCGACGATTATGCGGAGCTCGAGCGCCAGTCGGCGAAGAACACGCCTTTCCGGTATTTCTTCGGCAGCGGCTCGCCGAACCCGTTCCGCTGGAAGCTGCGCGAGCTCTACCTGGGCCTTCACACCCGCAAGCCCGCGCCGCCGAGCCCGCTGTCGGACCAGTACTACAGCATGTCGGCCTACCAGCTCGGCCCGCAGGCGGTGAAATTCAGCGCGCGCGCCTGCGAGAACACGCCGGTCGACGAGGTCGACCGCAGCAACCCGAATTTCCTGCGCGATGCGATGCAGCAGGTGCTGCGCTACCAGGACGCGTGCTTCGAGTTCATGGTCCAGGTCCGTGACGAGGGTTCGCGCATGCCGGTCGAGGACGCCACGGTGCGCTGGTCCGAGAAGGCCTCGCCCTTCGTGCCCGTGGCTCGCGTCTACATCCCGCGCCAGGTATTCGATACGCCCGAACAGAACCAGATGTGCGAGAACCTCTCCTACAACCCCTGGCACGGGCTCAAGGAGTTCCAGCCGCTGGGCAGGATCAACGAGATGCGCCGCGAGCTCTACCTGGCCACGGCTGCATTCCGGCGCGGGCGCAACGGGTCGGCGGTGCAGGAACCGACCAGCTGGTGCGACGCGCTGCCCTCGCACTGCCAGGACGGCAAGTGGGTGGAGTAACGTAGACCGGACGGCATTTGCCGGGAGGCTTGCATGGACGTCAGGGCAGCGATAGCACTCGAAGCGGGACAACCGCTGGTCATCGACACGGTACAGCTCGAGGGGCCAAAGGCCGGCGAAGTGCTGGTCGAGATCAAGGCCACCGGCATCTGCCACACCGACAAGTACACGCTTTCGGGGGCGGACCCGGAGGGACTGTTTCCCTCGATCCTCGGCCACGAAGGCGCGGGCATCGTGGTGGAAGTCGGGCCCGGTGTCCGATCGCTGCATGCAGGCGACCACGTCATTCCGCTCTACACGCCCGAGTGCCGCGAGTGCAAAAGCTGCACCTCGCGCAAGACCAACCTGTGCACCGCAATCCGCGGCACGCAGGGCAAGGGCCTGATGCCGGACGGCACCAGCAGGTTTTCGTACCGTGGCAAGCCCATCCACCACTACATGGGCTGTTCAACCTTCGCCAACTACACGGTAATGCCCGAGATCGCGCTGGCGAAGATCCGCGAGGACGCGCCATTCGACAAGGTCTGCTACATCGGCTGTGGAGTCACCACCGGCATCGGCGCGGTGATATTCACCGCGAAAGTCGAACCGGGCGCGAACGTCGTGGTGTTCGGGCTCGGCGGCATCGGGCTGAACGTCATCCAGGGCGCCAGGATGGCCGGCGCCGACATGATCGTGGGCGTGGACCTGAATCCCGCGCGCGAACAGCTGGCGCGAAAGTTCGGCATGACGCACTTCGTGAACCCCGCGACGCTCGAAGGCGACCTGGTCGCGCACCTGGTGGAACTGACCGGCGGCGGCGCCGACTACAGCTTCGAATGCATCGGCAACACGCAGGTGATGCGACAGGCCCTCGAATGCTGCCACCGCGGCTGGGGCCAGAGCATCATCATCGGCGTTGCGGCGGCGGGCCAGGAAATCAGCACCCGGCCGTTCCAGCTGGTGACCGGCCGCGTCTGGAAGGGCAGCGCCTTCGGCGGCGCGCGTGGCCGCACCGACGTGCCGCGGATCGTCGACTGGTACATGGACCGGAAGATCAACATCGACGACCTGATCACGCACGTGCTGCCGCTCGAGCGCATCAACGAGGGATTCGACCTGATGGCGCGCGGCGAATCGATCCGTACCGTGGTGCTCTATTGATCGGCAGGTCATCCGTTGATCGAGACCCTGGGCGTCCATCCCTGCTTCGGGGGCCTGCAGGGCTTCTACCGGCATGAATCGCAGGCCATCGGCCTTCCAATGCGCTTCGCGGTGTACCAGCCCCCGCAGGCGACGCGCGGTACGGTGCCAGGCGGTACGGTGCCAGTGCTGTTCTACCTGGCCGGCCTGACCTGCAGCGAGGAGACCTTCATGATCAAGGCCGGCGCGCAGCGCCTGGCCGCGGAACACGGCGTCATGATCGTCACCTGCGATACCAGTCCGCGAAATACCGGCATCCCGGGCGAGGCCGACGACTGGGAATTCGGCAGCGGCGCCGGCTTCTACCTCGACGCCACGCAGGCGCCGTGGTCGAAGCATTTCCGCATGTACGACTACGTGCTGAACGAGCTTCGTGCAGCGGTGCTCGGGAATTTCCCTGCCGACGCAGGACGCATCGGCATCTTCGGCCACTCGATGGGCGGCCACGGCGCCCTGGTGCTGGCACTGCGCAATCCCGGCGTCTACCGATCGGTGAGCGCCTTCGCGCCGATCTGCGCGCCGTCGCAGTGCGCATGGGGGTTGAAGGCGCTGCCGCGGTATCTTGGCGAGGATCGCGCGGCGTGGTCCGCATACGACGCCACGCAGGTCATGCGAAATCGCGGCGAGCCGGTTTTCGACAACATCCTGATCGACCAGGGCCTGGGCGACAAATTCCTGGCGCAGTCACAATTGCTGCCGGAGCAGTTCGAGTCGGCCTGCGCCGATGCGGGGCAGTCGCTGACGCTGCGTCGTCATGCGGGCTACGATCACAGCTACTACTTCGTCGCTAGCTTCGTGGCGGACCACATCGCGCATCACGCAGTGGCACTGCGCTGACGGCGCAGTCACTTCGCCGCTGTCCTCGCGGCCACGACTTCGATTTCGACGAGCGCACCGGGCATCGGCAGCGCGACCACCTGCACCGTCGTGCGCGCCGGGAGGCTGGGCTGCGCGGACGTGCCGAAGTGCCGCGCATAGGCCTTCATCAGGCCCTCGAAATCCATCGCGCCGCCCTTGGCCGGGTCGCCGACCAGGAAGACGTTCATCTTGACGACGTCGGACATCGATAAGCCCGGACGCGGCGAGTTCCTTCTCGAGCTTGCCGAGCACGCTGGTCACCTGAGCCTCGGTGTCGCCCATGCGCTCCGCGCTGCCCGCCGGAGCGTCCGGCTTCACGGGATCGGCCAGCGTGCCACTCAGGAACACGACCTCTGAACCCGCCGGCACCAGCACCGTGCTCGCGATCGGGAAGTTTCCGGCCTGGCGGCGCACGATTTCCGCTGCATTCGCGGGCTGGACCAACGCTGCAGCAAGCAACAACACGGGAAATATCATTCGCCTCATTTCAGTCACCTCGAGACACGCGGTTTTGGAACCGGAATAGTCGCAGAGCCGATACGGTTCTCAAAACCTTTGGCGCCCGGACTGGGCTGGGCCATACTCCCGCCGGGGCGAGACCCCGGGGGGATGATCGTGAACAACCATGACACGTCGCGCAGGGATTTCCTGCGCGCGACCGGCGGCGTGATCGGCGCGGCCTGGATCGGCGTCCAGTGGACCGACATTGCCGCCGCCGCGGAGCATGCCCACGAGGCGGCCGCCGGCAGCGTCGACCACGAGTTCAAGGTGCTCACGCCTGCGCAGGCACGCGACGTCGAGGCGATCGCTTCGCAGATCGTGCCGAGCGGCAACACGCCCGGCGCACGCGAAGCCGGCGCCGTGTATTTCATCGACCACGTCAACGCCGGGATCTACGCGCGCAACGCGCCGGAGTTCCTCGCGGGCCTCGATGCGTTCCAGCAGGAGTTCGCGAAAAGCCACGCGGGCGCAGGGCAGTTCGCGGACCTGGACGCGGCGGCGCAGCTCGCGTACCTGAAGACCGTCGAGAGGACGCTCGTTCTTCGAAACGATGCGCTTCCTCACCGTCGCCGGCCTGCTCGCGCTGCCCTCCTACGGTGGCAACGAGAACAAGCTTGGCTGGAAGATGGTCGGCTTCGTGGACCAGCACGTCTGGTCGCCGCCGTTCGGCTACTACGACAAGGACTACCCGGGCTTCGTACCGTACCCGAAGGGCCACAGTCATGAGCACGCGCACTTTCGGTCTGAACGAGACGGTAGACTTCATCGTCGTGGGTTCCGGCGCGGCCGGCGGCGTCATTGCCCGCGAACTCTCGCAGGCCGGCAACACCGTGCTGGTGCTCGAACAGGGGCCGCGCTACACGGCGGCAGACTTCAAGCACGACGAACTCGACTACTGGTTCAACAACGCGATCACCAACAGCCCGCAGACGAATCCGCAGACATTCCGCAAATCGGCCGCGGAAAAAGCCGAGCGCACGCAGGGGTTCCCGGCAGCCGTCTACGCGCGCCTGGTCGGCGGCAGCAGCACCCACTTCACCGCCAACTACTGGCGGTTCCACGAAGTCGACTTCAAGGAACGCAGCCTGCTCGGATCCATCGAGGGCACGAGCTTCGCCGACTGGCCGATCGACTACGCCGAACTCGAGCCCTACTACACCAAGGTCGAGTGGGAAGTGGGCGTGTCGGGACTGGCCGGCGCCAGCCCGTTCGATCCGCCGCGGACGAAGCCCTACCCGATGCCTCCGCTGCCGGTGAAGTCCTCCGGCGTGCTGCTCGAGCGCGGCGCCCGCAAGCTCGGCCTGCATCCATTCCCGGCGCCCATGGCCATCGCCTCGGAGCCGTACCGCGATCGCCCGGCCTGCGCCCACTGCGGGTTCTGCATCGGCTTCGGCTGCGAGATGCGCGCCAAGTCCTCGACGCTCTACACGATGATCCCCGAGGCGGAGGCCACCGGCCGCTGCGAGGTGCGCAGCGAGTCCTACGTGAGCCGCATCGAGGTCGACGCCCATGACCGGGTCACCGGTGTCGCGTACTTCGACAAGGACAGGCGCGAGCGCTTCCAGAAGGCTCGTGCGGTGGTGGTGAGCGCGAACGGCGCCGAGACCGCGCGCCTGCTGCTGATGTCGGCCAACGGCCGGCATCCCGACGGGCTCGCAAACTCGAGCGGCCTCGTCGGCCGCAACCTGATGTTCAACACCTATGCGGAAGCCAACGCGATCTTCGAGCACGACCTGAACGAGTACAAGAGCGTGCAGGTGACCCGCGTCGTGCACGATTACTACGACTCCGACCCGAAGCGCGGCTTCTACGGTGGAGGCGGTTTCGACGCACGCATCGGCCCGAACCCGATCGTGTGGTCGCTGTTCGCGCCACCGCCGGATCGAGCGTGGGGCGCCGGGTTCAAGTCGCTGATCGAGAAACTGCCGCGCGCGATGATCTCCTCGACACACGGCACCTCCCTGCCACTCGAGACGAACCGCGTGGACCTCGACCCGGAACTCAAGGACGCGTGGGGACTGCCGGCGATGCGCGTGACCTACAAGGACCATCCCGACGACCTCGCAAACGCGAGGTTCCTGCAGGACCGCGCCGCGGAAGTGTTGCAGGCAGCCGGCGCGCAGGAGATCTGGAAAGGTGCGATCGAGGAATCAACCGTCGGGTTCCACCTGCTTGGCACCTGCCGGATGGGCAACGACCCGAAGACCTCGGTCGTCGATCGTTACCACCGCACGCACGACATCCCGAACCTGTTCATCTGCGACGGTTCGAGCTTCGTCACCGGCGGCCGCGGCCAGCCCACGATGACCATCCAGGCGCTCGCGTTTCGCGCGGGTGACCACATCGCGCGGTTCGCGAAGCGGGGCGAGATCTAGCGGGCGAGCAGCAAGCTCGCCACAGACCCCGCCCGGCCCGTCACCAGGCGGGGGTCAGCACGAACGCGACAGGCGACCCGTCCGTACGCTGGCCGAAGCCGGTCATCTGTCCTATGTCGTTGATGCCTTCCACCACCGTCACCGTCAGGTCCAGGCCGGAGTCGATCAAGTCGTTGAGATCCTGCAAGCCGTTCGTCTGGTCCCAGACGAAGGCATGCCCATCGGTGCCGAAGATTGCGTAACCGGCGACGACACCCGCATTGTTGATGTCGACCGGCTCGGTATACCCTTCGGCCAGCGGACCCATCACGGCGGCGCGGTACAGGAAGCCGGTGTACCCGGCGTAGCCGCCGTACACCCACATTCCGACCACGTCGTCGGCGTCGTTGATTCCGTCCACCCGGATGCTGTTCCCCGCGATACTGCCGCCGATGTCGGTCATCGTGCCATTCCGGTACACGTAGGCGTGCCAGTCGCCCGCTGCGGTGACCGAAAATCCGGCGACGTGCCCCTCGTCGCTGATCCCATTGGCATCGCAGTACGGGCTGCCGAGCGTGGGCATGGTGCTCATCTGCCCGCCGGAGTAAATGAAGCAGAGGCTGTCGCCGGCCAGGTTGGACGACTGACCGACCACGGTGCCTGCCGCGTTGATCGCCTTCGCATTGCAGAACGAACCGCCCAGCGTTCCAAGCGGCTGCATGCTGCCATTGCGATACAGGAAACAGCGCTCCTGCCCCAGCGCATTGTCGTAGGTCCCGGTCACCTCCGTCGAATCGTTCACGTCCCACGCCCCACTGCGCGTGCCGTCCAGCGCCCCGAGGTCTCTTGTCACTCCAGCGCTGTACAAGAACGCGTGCTCGACCTCGTTGGCATTTATGTCGGCGTACCCGACGACTTCGCCCTTGTTGTTGATGGACCGCGGCTCGATGTATGGACCTGCCAGTTTCGGGATCTCCGTGACAACGTAAGACTCCGCCGCTACCGGCGACATCGGGATGACGGCACGAACCGCCCTGCCGACGGCGCCGTCGTCGTCGGTGACCGAGAGCCTGGCCTCGAAGCGAGCGGCGCAATTCGTACTTTAGGAAGACTGGCAGCAAGCGGCCGGAACTGTCCGGTTTCCACCCTGGAACAGGCCCGGGTCAGCCGCTTGAGCCGCGCATGCGCCGCTCGACCGCCTCGAGTGCGTCGATGACCTCGAGCGTGCCGTCGCGGCCCAGGCCTGCCGCGCCGCCGCCGGCGAGCCACGACTCGAAGTCCCGGGGACCCAGAGGCGGCGAGACGTACTTGCCCTGGACCTCGTCACAGCCAAGGGCGCGAACCATTTCCAGGGTGTCGGCATCCTCGATGCCCACCGCAACGGAACGCACGCGCATGGTGCGGGCCATCGAGATCACGGCGGTCGTGACTCCCTGCGCGCCGAGGTCGGTATACAGGTCGGCCATCAGCGAACGGTCCAGCTTCATGCTGTCGAATTTCAGCCGCCGGATCTGGCTGAACGACGAGTAGACGGTACCGAAGTCGTCCAGCGCGACGCGCACGCCGGTGGCGCGCAGCTTGTCGAGCATGCTGCGCGTCTCCGCGGGGAATTCGACGACCCCTGCCTCGGCGATTTCCAGTTCAAGCGCGTCACCCGGGAGGCCGTGCGCCGCCAGCGATTCGCGAACGATGCGCGGCAGATCCGGGTCGCGCAGCTGGTGCGCGGAGAGGTTTACGGACACGAAAAACCGATGCTCGAATTCCTTGCGCCAGCATGCGAGCTGGCGACAGGCGTCGCCAAGCACCCAGCGACCGATGCCATCGATGAGCCCGGCGCTCTCGGCCACCGGAATGAACTCGGACGGCTCGATCTCGCCAAGGTCGGGGTGGTTCAGGCGCGCCAGGCACTCGACGCCCTTGAGTGCGAAGTCGTCGATCGCAATTCGCGGCTGGAACGCAAGCGTCAGCTCGCCTCGTTCGATGGCTCCGCGCAGGATCGACTCCAGCTTCAGTCGCCGGCGCGAACGCACCTGCGGCGCCGTCGAGAATGTATCGAAGTCCCACGGGGCCGCGGCCTGCTCGGCAGCAGCGTGAGCTTGCTGCAGCAACTGCTCTGCATCGCAGCCCTCACTGGCGATCGCCATGCCGGCGCTGATCCCCGGCAGGTATTCCGAGTCGCCGCCGGGCGAGCTGTTCGCCAGCGAGCGCAATATCGCACGCGACAGCTGCACGAGGTGATCGGCAGAAATCCGGCTGCGGAGCACCATGGCAAGTTCGGCTTCCGCAGTGCGACAGACCGCCGCGGACGACGCGCGCCACGGCACGGTTGCACCGTCGCTGATGGTCGCAAGCTCGGCTTCGAGGCGCCCGGCGACGCGCGCAACGAGCTCGTTGGCAGCCCTGAGTCCCTGCGCCTGCACGACGTGATCGAGGTTGTGAATGCGGAACGCCACGACGCCTGTCGCCTGCATTCCCGCCGCGTCCTGCAGCGCGGCGCTGGCCTGCTCCGACAGGTGCACGCGGTTCGGAAGCCCGGTCGCTGAATCGGAGTAGGACAGCGTGCGCACGGCCTCCTCCGCGCGACGCAGCCTCGTCAGGTCCTGCAGCGTCACGATGACGATCCCGTCCTGGGCCTGGCCCGGCTCCCCGACCAGTTCTGCCTCGAGATGCACGCAGACGGCGGCTCCTGCGGGCGTTTGCAGGTCGTGGTCGAAGCTGCAGCGACCGTCGCCGGTGGCGCAGGCCAGGAAGGCCTGGCGCAGGGCAAACTGCTCCGACTTGCCGATCATCCGTACGAAGTCCTCGAAACTCCTGAGCGAACCCGGAGCGACCCCGAGCACTTCGCTCACCATCGGCGAAACATGCAGCGTACGGCCATCGACCGTCAGCTCCCAGTGACCGACGCGCGCGATGCGCTGCGCGAGCAGCAGCTTCGAGCGACTGGTCCGCAGTTCCTCCTGCAGATCGCGGTCGCGGAGCAGGAAGCGCACGCGTTCCACCAGCAACCGCGGATTGATGCCCTTCTGCGCAAAGTCGCTGGCACCGGCGGAGAACGCGTCGCTGATGGACGGAAGGTCGTTGCGGCCGGTCAGCATCAGGATCGGCAGCGCCCGGACGCCTGCCTTTTCCCGGATCGCGCGGCAGGCATCGATGCCGGACATCCTCGGCATGTTGACGTCGAGGATCACCAGGTCGGGCTTCACGTCATCGAACTGCTCGACGGCGTCGGCGCCGTCACCGACGGAGTGCACGACGAATCCCGCCCCTGCCAGCGCGGCCTCCGAAAGCATGATCTGAGCCGGATCGTCATCGGCCATCAGGATCATCGCGCTGCGGGTTTCGCTCATGCAGGTTAACCTCAGGTTCCGGTTGCGCGACTCGACTCGACCCGCAGGGCCGCTTCCAGCATCGCATACGCTTGCTTCATGCCGCGGGCCGCTCCGTCGAGCCTCATTCGCATCGCGGGTTTCGAGAGCGGCGAGTTCGCATTGCTCGAGCTGCGCCGCAAGGCGACGCCCACCAAGGCTGTTCACCGGCGACTTGAACGAGTGGGCCGCTGCCGCGATTGCCTCCAGGTCGCCTGCTTCCAGGGCGAACTCCAGCCGCTCCAGCGATTCCGGCGCCGTGGCGAAAAGCAACTCACACAGGCGCTCGAACACTTTGGACTTGCCGAGTCCGCGAATGGCGGCGACCTGCGACGCGTCGAGCACCGGCACCGAGTCCAGGGCGTTGTCATGCTCCGCTGGGAACTCGAGGATGCCGAATACGGCCGTCTCGGACAGCAGCGGCTCGTCTGCCACCGCGGGCGCCACGACCTCCCGCCTGGGTGTCGCGATCCGCCACGTCGCGTTCCGCCTGGAAGTCGAGCTCCATCAGGTCGGAATCCGCTGCGGCGGCAGTCCACGCAGCTTGTGGCACGGTCGGCACTCGGGACGGGCGCGGGCTTGCGACAGGTCGCTCCGCTCGCGGCGCCGCTGCAGGCCGTTCAGGCTGGACCGCCTTGGTCGCCTCAGTCGCTGCCGGCAGCACGAGCTTGCCCAGTTGCTGGGCGATCGGCCGGAGAACCGCGACCATCTGGTCCTGGGTAAACGGCTTGGACAGGAAGTGATTCATTCCAGCCTCGATGCAACGATTGCGATCGCGCGCCAGCACGTTGGCCGTGAGCGCGACGATTGGCGTCGCCCTCGAGCTGCGATCCGCCTCGATGCGCCGGATCGCGGCCGTGGCGGCGTAGCCGTCCATGCCGGGCATCTGGCAATCCATCAGGATCGCGTCGAACCCGCGGCGATTCGCATGTTCGAGCGCCGCAATGCCGTCCTCCGCGACCGTGACGCTGCAGCCCACCCGCTCCAGCATCGCCTGCGCGACCTCGCGATTGATCACGTTGTCGTCCACGACCAGCACGTCGAGGCCGAGCGACAGCAGCCCTCCGGACAGCTGCGCGGCGTCTCGACTCTCCGCTGCGCGCCGCTCCTCGATCCCGTCCGGCTCGCGCGGTTCGCGCGCCGCCCGCAGGGCGCCCCGCAACAGCGTCTGCCGCACGGGCTTCGCGACACACATGTCAGGCCTGATCGCACGCTCGCCTTCGTACGAAGGGTCGAAGTCGAAGGCGCTCAACAGCACGACCCATGTGCCGGCGAGTGCCGGATCGAGCCGGATCGCGCGCAACAGCTCCGCGGTCGTGGCGTCGGGCAGCGCGTGGTCCAGCAGCACGACCTCGTACGGGCGGCGGCGCGCCACCGCCTCGGTCAGGCGTTCGACGAGCAACCTGCCGTGTTTCAGCACCGTGACGTCAACCGACCAGTTCGACAGTGTTTCGTCCAGGTACATGTAGGTCGTGGGACTGTCGTCCACGACCATCACCCGCATGCCGGCGAATTCGTCGGTAACACTGTCCGGGGCAGGCGCCGCGGCATCGACCTTGAACGGCAGCACGAACGAGAACGAGCTGCCCTTGCCAGGTTCGCTGCGCAGCTCGATGCTCTCCCCGCCCATCAGCCGCACCAGGCGCGATGCGATCGAGAGGCCGAGGCCCGTTCCACCCACGCGCTGCGCATTGCCGAGCTGGCTGAAGGCCTCGAATACCGCGGCCTGGTCCGGCTCCGCAATGCCCGATCCGGTGTCCGAGACGCTGAAATGAAGCCGGCAATCCCCGTCGGCGAGGTTGTCGAGCCCGATTCGGATCTGGATTTCACCCTGCTCCGTGTACTTGATCGCATTCGACAGGAGGTTGCCGAGCACCTGCCGCAGGCGCAGCACGTCGCCGACCACCGCCGCTGGCACCGTTGGCTCCACGCGACAGACGAGCTCGAGTTTCTTGCTCTCCGCGCGTGCCGCGAATACTTCGCCTACCTGCTCGACGAATTCCCGGACGTCGAAGTTCTCTCGCACCAGCTCCATCTTGCCGGCTGAGATCTTCGAATCGTCGAGGATGTCGTTGATGATCTGCATCATCGTGTCGGCGGCGGATCGCATCGAGTCCACGTACCGGCGCTGTCGCTTGTCCAGGTCCGTTCCCGTGAGCAGTTCGGCCATGCCGAGCACGCCGTTCATCGGCGTGCGGATCTCGTGACTCATGTTCGCCAGGAACTCGTCCTTGGCCCGCATCTGGATCTCGGACTCGCGCAGGCGCGCCTCGATGTCACGGGTTCGATCGCCGATTTCCTGCCGCGCCGACACGCGCAGCGTGGTCATTTCCCGCTCGTACTGCGCAAGCTTTTCCGACAGCGTGTTGAAGTTGCCTGCCAGCTGCGTGAGTTCGTTGCCGTGGCGATGGTTTTCCTGGACCGCGGCCTCGTCCGGTGAGTCGCCCTGGTGAGTGGACCGGGCAAGCTGTTCCAGCGGCTCGACGACCTGGCGCCTGAGTCCGTTGGCCGCAAACAGCCCGATCAGCAGGCCAAACACCAGCACGAACGGCGTCTGCAGCATGCGCGCCGCGACCTGGGCCCATGGCGGCTGGTGATCGATGACGACGGCCAGCACCCCCGGCCCGCGGCCGCTGATCTCGACGGGGTATTCCTCGTAGTCGGGCACCAGCCAGAAGAAGCGCATGACCCGGTGAAGGAAGGACTTTCCGTGAGGCACCGGATTGGCCGGGCTGGACGAATCGCCGCCATGCACGGTCGGGGTGCGTGCCTTGGCGTCGTAGAGTTCGAGCACCTCGCCTGAGTCGAGGTGCAGGTCGGCACCGAGGATCACGGAATGGCGGGCCAGCGGTGCGAGCGCGTTGTAGGCGCCGCGCTGCTCGACCTGTGTCGAGATGGATGCCGCCAGTTCCGCAGCGAGCTTCTGGTCCCTTTGTCGCGTTGCCCACGCATCCCAGGTCGTGGCGAACAGCTGCGCGCCGAGCAGGGCCACCGTGACCGCGGCAACCGCGGACACCCTCAGCTGGTCGCTGAGCGACAGCGACTCGAAGTGGACGCGAAATGCGCGCAGCGACGGCCGGCGAGCGAGGACCCCGCCGAGGAGCGTCGACAGCGACCTGAGCAGCAGATCGCTGCGCTCTGCAAGCCCGGACTTGTTTGGCCTTGTTGGAAGCATTGCCCGCAACAACCTCGCCACGGATGGCTCTGGTACGAAGCGCAGCCTAAGTGCGCTGGTGACATAAGGGGAACCGGCGGGCACCAATAGTGTGACGGGGCGCAAGGTCTGCCGGCAGGGAACGTCCTGCCCCGCCGGACTCCACGGCGGCGATCAGCGACGCGCGCTCGGTTGCATCCGCCCCGGAACAACCTCAGGATGGCGCCGTCGGGCTCCTGCCTGTCGAGTCGTGCTGGACAAATGTCCTTCTGGGGAGAATTGCAGCGGCGCAACGTCGTCAGGGTGGCTGCACTCTACGTGGCGGCCAGCTGGCTGATCCTGCAGTTCATCGACACGATCGACTCGCTGCTCAATCTGCCGGTCTGGGTGGGCAAACTGGCGCTGCTTGCGCTCGTCCTGGGCCTGCCGGTCGCACTCGGTATTTCCTGGGCGTACGAACTGACGCCCGAAGGCTTGAAGCGGGACAGCGCGGTTCCGCGCGACGCATCCAATCGGCCAGGCAATGCCCACCGCATCAACGTGGTCACCTTGATCGTTGCCGTCCTCGCAATCCTGACGGTGGCGCTGGATCGATTGCTACCGTCAGCAGACGGCCGTCGGCCGATCGCGGCCGTCGCGACCGATGAAGTTCGGGGCACGACCACGGTACCAGCCCCGGTTGCGGGCCAGGCGGCCGCCCGCTCCGCTACCGCGATCGCCGTCCTGCCCTTCACCAACATGAGTTCCGATGCCGAACAGGTATTTTTCTCCGACGGCATCACCGAGGAGATCCTGAACCTGCTGGCCAACGTCGATGGCCTGAGGGTCACGTCACGGACTTCGTCGTTCTCGTTCCAGGGGCAGACGGCCGACCTGCCGACGATCGCCCGCAAGCTCGGCGTCAGTCACGTCGTCGAGGGCAGCGTGCGACGGGCCGGCGACCGTGTACGGGTTACGGCACAGTTGATCGACGTCGAGTCGGACACGCACCTTTGGTCGGAGACCTACGAGCGGCGGGTCGACGACGTGTTCGCCATTCAGGCCGATATCGCGGGACACATCGCCAGGGCACTGAAGATCGCCCTCGGTGCCGAGGACCTGGCATCGATCGGCCAGGCGCCGACGGCGAACATCGAGTCATGGCAGCGGTTCCTGCAGGCACGCTACAAGCTGCGGAACCGCAAGACTGCCACCGACCTGGACGAAGCGCTGGTGCTGGTCAATTCAGCGATCGCCCAGGACCCGAACTTCGCCCGTGCGCACTCCCTGCGCGCGCTGATCCTGCTGCTGCAACCGTCGTGGCAGCCGGGATTTGCCGAGTTCGAGGCACAACGCATGAACAATCCCGGCGGCCGGGAGAATGGGGAGCGCGAGACTTCGTGGTCGCAGGCGATGGTCGCGGCGAATCGTGCACTGGAACTCGATCCCGGGCTCGGCGAGCCTTATGCAGTACGGGCGCTGTATGCGCAGGCGCACAACCAGTACGCGGAGGCTTATCGTAATTTCGGGAAGGCCGTCGCGCTTGCACCATCGGACCCCGAACTGCGCAACTGGTATGGCGGCTTCCTTCTCGATGCCGGCTACCTGCAGGCCGGCTGGGCCGAGCGGCAGCGTGCCGGCGAACTCGATCCCTTGTCGCCTCTGATCGCCTGGCACGTTGGCTATGCGGCGCTGATCCTCGGTCGGCCAGACGTCATCGAGGCGTACACGGCCAAGGCCCGCGAGAATGGCTGGCAAGGTCCCGAGCCACTCGCACTGGAGGGTGGCGGCGCTGGCGAACGCGGCGACATCGATCGCGCCGAGAGCCTGTGGATCAAGGCATTGCCGGAACGCACCGACCAGATCCGGATGTCGGTCAAGGCCGTCAAGAATCGTCGAATCGACGCCGAGACCGCGCGCATGCTCGCGACACTCGCTCCCTACGGCCCTCCTGGAATCGGGCGCTTCGCCGTGCAGGCCATGAGTGGGGACGTCGACGGCAGCCTGGCAACGATCCAGGGCACGCTGGACCCCGCTTCGCTGCTCAAGGCGGATGGCACCGGTGGCCCTGTACGTTCCCGCGGCGGCGACGGGATCGGTAGCGTCCTGCGTGCGGACTGGTGGATGCCTGAGTCAGCCAGGATGCGCGGGGACCCGCGGTTCGCTGCAATCATGCGCGATATAGGGCTCGTTCAATTCTGGCGCGAATTCGGCTGGCCAGACAAATGCAAGCCGGTGGACCGCGTGGTGACCTGCGAGTAGGCGTGGACGGGGTCTCAGTCTGCGGGCGACTCGGGACAGCTGACTGTGCAGTAGCCGAGTGCACCCAGGGCTTCGTTCGACTAGGGCAAGGTCGAGCGCAGCGCGTCGAGCCCGAAGATCTTCGACAGCTTGGCGTCGAACATCGCCGCGGGCAGCAACTTCTTCAGCAATGGAAGTCGGACACTGTTGGTGCCACCCCGGATGACACGCGGAGGCGGATCCCGCAACAGTGACTCAACGACTGGCACGACGAACTCGTCGGCCGGCGTTGCGTCGCGCTGTCCAGCCTGGGCGCGCGCACGAATGCCGCGCTCCACCGGACCGTAGATCGATCCCGGTGGCAGGCGGATCGCCGCCTCCGCGTGCTCGCCGAAACTGGAACGCACGCCGCCCGGCTGGATCGAAATCACGCGGATCCCGAAAGGCTTGAGCTCCATGCGCAATGCGTCGGTCAGCGAGTGCACGGCCGCCTTGCTCGAACAGTACGCTCCGGCAAACGGCGTCGTGAGGAGCCCGACGATGCTGCCGACCATGGCCACCGACGCGCTGCCATTGACCGTCACTGCCGCGCGCAGCAACGGCATCGCCAGGCTGGTCACCGCGACCGGCGCAATCACGTTCGTCTCGTACTGGCGCCGCAGGTCATCGCGGGACAGGTCCACCACCGCGCCGACCTGCGAAAATCCGGCGTTGTTGACCAGCAGGTCGAGATGCCCGACCTGCGTCTTCACGGTGTCGAAGGCAGCGGCGATGGAAGCATCGTCGTTCACGTCAAGCGCGAGAACCTGGACGCCGTGCGCCCGCAGCGCGGCCAGCGACTCGAGGCGTCGGGCCGTCGCATAGACCCGGTGGCCTCGCCCGGCGAATTCGCGCGCCAGGGCCGCGCCGATGCCGCTGGAACAGCCGGTGATCAGGACGGTTTTCTGCATCAGTCCAGGCACCCTGTTACTTGCACCGCTTGTACGGCGAGCCGCTTACCAGCGCCTGGTTGCGTGGACTGAGCTTCGGACCGCCGGGATAGCCTTCATCCTGGGGCATGATCGTGAGCGTGCCCGCCTTCGAATTCTCGTTGAACGTCATCAGGATCGCGTAGCCGTCGCCCAGCCGGAATGGGAACAGCCACACGTCTGAACCCTCGTAGTCCGGTCCAGCGAAACTGAGCGCCTGCTCCGGGTTCGTCACCTTCTGCTGCTTGCCGCCGACCTCGAAGGTCAGCCCGGTGACATCGGCCACGATCTGCGGCTGGCGTTTGCAGTCACCGCCAGGGGCGTATCGCCCGAATATGCTGTCCAGTCCCTCGAGACCTTTCAGTTCGACGGCTTGTACTGCGAAGCTCGAGCAGAGCGCGGCAAGTGAGAACATCGTCAACAGGACACGTGACATTCGATGTGAAGTCATTTCTTGGTTCCCCCTGGTCTTGACGCAGGACGTTCGTCAGCGCGCGACCGGCAGGTCCGCCCGGCTGCTGCGATGGCGTCGAACCGGACTATACGCCCGAGGCGGGACGACGGGCGACGGTGCGAGGTCGCGGCGGCGAACTGCCGGGCGACAGCAGGAGGACCTGCCGCCGGAGTGGCTGGCGACAGGCCAGGCCCCCGCTGCCAACCTATGGCGTTGCAACAATGCTCCGTGCTAGCTTGCCGCGCCCTCAACTGCCCGTTCCCTGGATTTCAACGATTGCCGCGCGATGCCGGTGGAAAAATGGAATTGACGACCGGGCTTGCGTCGCGGCGCGGCGTAGCCTGGCTGGTGTTCCTGCTCGTGTCGGTTGCCGGGTACGGCAACTTCTACGTGTACGACTCCATCGGCCCGGTTGCAGACCTGCTGCAACGCCAGCGCGGGTTCAGCGACACGCAGATCGGCCTTCTCAACGCGATCTACAGCCTGCCGAACGTGGTGCTGATCCTGATCGGCGGCGTACTCGTCGACCGCCTTGGCGCCAGCCGCGTGACCGTCTGGACCGCGGCGATCTGCCTGGCCGGGGCCACGCTGACCGCGTACGGCCCGGGGATCGGCACGATGGCCGCGGGCCGGTTGCTGTTCGGCATTGGCGCCGAGACGTTCCTGATCGCCACGACGGTCGCGATCGTCGATTATTTCCGGGGCGGCAATATCGCGTTCGCGCTGGGCCTGTCGCTGGCACTGGGCCGGGCCGGTTCATATTCCGCAGACATGTCGCCTACATGGTTCGCCGATGCCTACGCCAGGGGCTGGCAACCGCCGCTGGTGATCGCAATGCTGATCGCGGCCGCCGCGCTGGTTGCGGCGATCGGATACCGCTGGATCGACAGACGCGTGCGCATCGAGGCGCCGGCCGCGGCAACGACCCGGCACCGGCCTTTCGCATTCGGCGACCTGCTGAAGTTCGGCACCGCCTACTGGTTCCTGCTGGTGCTGTGCGTGCTCTGGTACGCGGTGATGATGGCTTTCCGCAGCACGTTCGCGATCAAGTATTTCCAGCACGCGCATGGCCTCGACCTGGCCGCCGCCGGCGCCATGAACAGTTACGTCTTCCTGGCCACGATCTTCGCCACGCCGGCGTTCGGCTGGCTCTGCGATCGCACTGGCCGTTACGCGCCCATGCTGGCGTTCGGCGCGCTGCTGCTGCCGATATCCATCTTGATCATGGCTGCGACCAATTGGAACCTGTGGACCGCGACGGTGCTGATCGGCATCAGCTACTCGCTGGTGCCCGCCGTGATGTGGCCGCTCGCGAGCAAGCTGGTGTCGCCGGAGAAATTCGGGACCGCGCTCGGTCTCATGTGGGTGGTACAGAATGCCGGGATCGCCGGCGCCAACCTGGTGGCTGGCTGGCTGAACGACCGCGCCGGTGCCAGTGCGGTCAATCCAGCGGGCTACCAACCGATGATGGAGTTCTTCGGCGTCGCGAGTGCGCTCGGTTTCGTGTTCGCGTTGCTGCTGTGGTTCACGGCCGGTCGTCGGCACCACGAGGCAGCGACGCACCGCAACTGACGCGCCCTGCCGTCGAGTACGCCTACCTCGGTCCGCGCGCCATGTCGAATGCCGACGTCGTCGAACCCGACGTGGCGCTCGGCGGCGGGCGGGTCCAGCCCATGCGCGGATTGCCCGCAATCCAGTGCCGGGCGTCGGCAACCGTCGAGAAATCCCCCAGGCAATGCGGCGAGACGCGCAGCGACTCGTAGTACTTGATGTAAGCGACGATCTCGGGATTCGTGGCAATCATGGCCTGCACGGTGTCCGGGCTGTCGTAGAACCGCAGCCTTTCCAGCCGCGCCTGCGCCCTCAGGTCCCGCTCGGTCAGGTCAGGGTCCGGTCGGGAATCCAGGTAATCGGAAATGATGTAGCGGATGCCTTCGTAACGAACGTCTCCACACATTTCTTCGTAGGCGTCGCGAAACTCCTGGCGTGTCACGACACCGTGGAAGCGTCGATAGACACCGTGTCCTTCCCACCTGATTCGATACGGCATGATGACTGTCTCCCCGAGACCAGGCTCGATCAACACCTGTCGACAGACTGATCCGCATACGGGTCGAGTCAATCCGTATTTGCGGAAAACTGCGCGTGTGGCGGCCACTCAGTGCCCGCCCTGCACCAGCAGGCCTTCGGCCCTGAGTGCCTCGGCCAGTCCTTCCTCGATCTCCTCGGCCTGCGCGCGCTTGAGTCCCTGCAGGTGCATGACCGGCCCGGTCAAAACCTCGAGGCCCCGCTTCAGCACGCTGCCCGCGGCACGGATACCTGCCTTGTGCTGGTCGAATCGCGCAGCCGGCAAGTGCCTCGTCGCACCCACGTACACGCCATAGGGTCCACCTGGACGGTCCGCGTAGTCGAGCAGCACGAGGTAAATGTTCGACCGGCCCCGGCCGATCCGCTCGAATCGCGCCGCAACCTCGTAGGCCGTCGCCAGCCATTCGACATAGCGCATCGGCAGCCAGTCCGGCACCGACTCCGGTGCCGCTCGCCACAGCAAGCCCAGCATCCGCTCGATGTTCAGCGACGGTTCGTGCCGCATCCACAACTCGTGGATGCAGTGCGCACCTGCCACGCCATCACGGTCGATGAGGGCCGACTCCAGCCGCGCGACGATGGCGGCCCGATCAAGCGGCCGCAGTGGGCGGGTGGCGGGCGTCGCTTTCGGCGCGCGCCGCACCCGGGTTCCAGCCGCTCGCTTCTTTCCGCCCGCTGCCATGCCGACACCCCAGCAAGAGGGGTACATGATGCCACCGCGGGCGACTTCCGGTGGCATTGCGGCACGCCGCAACCGTGCTGGTGCAAAGCCGGGCTTCGGCGGCGCCAAAGCCGCCCCCGCCCCCGCCCCCGCCCCGCCCCCAGGCCGGCGCCCAACGTGCCCCCGGTCGCCAAACCCCGGAAAAGGAATTGCTGGACTGACGTCCCGGCACAAACAAAGACCCCGGCACGAGGCCGGGGTCCTGGGCGACAATTCACGCGCCTGTTGGCGGCGCGACCTGCCAGAGGCAGCTACTTGAGCGTGACTTCGCGCAACCGGTAGTCGCCGGTGATCTCGCGAATGGCCGGATAATCCTGCTTGGCCTTGTCGGTCCCGGCCTTTGCCTGGGCCTCACCGAACTTGGCCATGAAGGCGTCGTACCGCGCCTTGTTCGGCGCCAGCATCTCGTCATTCTTGAACTTGACCACCAGCAGGACGTTGAAGTCACCGCTCTCCGGCAGGTCGCTCACATAGATCCTGTAGTCCTCGACCTGTCCCAGCGACTTCATTGCCGCGTTTGACGAGACCCACGTCGACTTGAGGCCTTCCAGGTACGCATCGACCATGTGCGGCTTGACCTTGATGGTCGACACCGACCAGACCGCATCACTGAGCGTGTAGTCCTTGTAGATTTCCAGGTCGGCCCTGGCCACGTTCGATCCAAAAGCGATGGCGACTGCCACCAGTGCAATTTTGAGACGCATGATTTCCCCTGATTTGATTATGAGAATGCGCCTGGACACTGATGCGCCCAGGCACACCCGGAGTCTAACAGCATGTGCGGCGCGGTCCTCCGCCTGTTACCAGGGCAGCGACGAGCCGTTGGCGTGCAGGAAGCTGCCGCTATTGGCCGGCGTGAGTTCGTCGATGCGCGCGATCAGGTTGCGCGCAGCAGTGGCCGGTTCGACATCGCCGCGGCCACCGGTCATCGGCGTCTGCACGAAACCCGGGTGCAGCAGGAGCACTGCCACGCCGCGTGGCGCGAGGTCGTGTGCGAGTGACCGGCCCGCCGCGTTCAGCGCCGCCTTCGACATTCGATAGCCGTAATAGCCACCGGACGTGTTGTCGGCCATCGAGCCCATGCGGCTCGTGACCAGCACCAGCTTGGCGCCACTGGTGAGTTGCGGCGCCAGCAGCGCCGAGATGCGCAATGGCGCCAGCGCATTGACCTCGAACTGCCGGCGGATTCGGGCACATGCATCGTCGTCCAGCGCTTCCAGCGACTCCTGCGTCAACACGCCGGCATTGTGGATCACCAGGTCGAGCGGCACGCCGGAGACGCGCGCGGCAAGTGCGGCGCAACCCGCGTCGGTGGCGACGTCGATACCCGCCTCGACCCTTACGCCCAGCTTTTCAAGCCCAGTGCCTGGCTTGCGACACGCTGCGATGACCTTGGTGCCACGCTCGGCCAGTTGCCGAGCCAGTTCGTAACCGATGCCGCCCGCGGCTCCGGTAATGAGTGCTGTTGTCACGCGTGTCACCTCTTCAACCTGTCTGCGCATTGCCAATCGGCAAGGCCCGGGCGCCGACCGATGCAGCGCACCGTGCCCGAGGTCCATCCTACGCTGCTCTCCCGCACCGCGCGCCGGGCACCACTGCATCGATGGAGTGTCGATCAGGGTATATTTGCGTCCATGAAACTCTACACTTCGCCCCGCGCCCCGAATCCCCGCCGCGTCGACATGTTCATCGTCGAGAAAGGCATCGAGGGCATCGAGCGCGAGCTGCTGGACCTGAATGCCGGCGACCACAGGAGCGCCGCATTTGCCACGCGAAATCCCGTGGCCAGGGTACCGGTGCTGGAGCTCGACGACGGGCGCTGCCTGGCCGAGTCCCGGGCCATCTGCACCTATCTCGAGGGCCTGTATCCCGAGCCGAACCTGATGGGCGTGACAGCGGAGGAGCGCGCGTTCATCGAGATGGCCGATCGCCAGGTCGAGCTGCACTTCATGGCGTTGATCGCCAACAGCGTCCGGCACATGCATCCGGGCCTGGCCACGCTGGAGAATCCGCAGTTCCCGGACTTCGGCGCGTCGCAGGGGGCGAAGCTGCTGGACGCCGCACGGGTATTCGACGCCCGACTTGCGAGCCATCCGTGGATGGCCGGTGACCGATTCACAATCGCCGACATCACCGCATTCTGCGGCATCGAGTTCGGCAAGCTGGCCAGGTTCAAGCCGGCCGACCAGGGACTGGTCCACCTCGCTGCCTGGCGCGACCGTGTCGCCGCAAGGCCCAGCGCACAGTTCTGACGACGTTCTTCAATCCTCGCGTTCGCGGCGCACGACCTCCCAGCGCCTGAGCTTCTGTTCGAACCGCATGGCCGCATATGCGGGGCTGGTCGAAGGCAATGTCACCCGTGGAATCTGCTGCACCTGCGCCGAAAGTGCGGGCAGCACGAGTCGCCGATACAGGTTGCCAGCCGTCTGCCCGTTGAAGCAGATCAACTGGATGCGACGATGAGACCTGAAGAAGGCAGCGAAGTCGTTCGGCACGATCGACTGCGCGTCGATCGAGGCATCGAGCGCACCCTCGCGATACGCCGAATGGCAGACGTCCCATAGCGCTATGCGGCTCTTCGTCAGTACCCGCAGCCGCTCGCGGTAGGCCAGCGGTGGCGACGCGCCGCAGAGCGCTCCCATGATCGGCCAGAAGGCGTTGCGCGGCTGCGCGTAGTACTGGCTCATCGCGAGCGACATTGGCCCCGGCAGCGTCCCCAGCACCAGTACGCACGCATCCGGTCCGGCCACTGGCTTGAAGCCCTGGGCGTGCATCTACGGGCACCTCCTGGAATCCGGTAACGCTGCCCGTGGCACCTGCGTCATTCGCGCCGCTGGCGCCGCTGGCACCTTCGACGCCATTTGCGCCGCCAGCCCCGATCGGCACGTTGTTTCGTGGGACAATCCGCCGTCACTGCCGTCGACCGAGGAAAGCACGTGATCACGCTGTTTCATCACCCCAACACTCGTTCGACACGTTTCGTATTCCTGCTCGAGGAACTCGAGGCGCCTTACCAGCTGCATTCAGTGACGTTACGCCGGTCCGATGGAACCGGCGAAGCGGATCCGGCAAACCCGCATCCGCACGGCAAGGTGCCGGCGATTTCCGACGATGGCGTCATCGTGTTCGAATCCCCGGCAATCGCGTTGTACCTGACGGATCGATTCCCGAAAAACCATCTCGGGCCGCGGGTCGGCGAGCCCGGGCGCGGCGCCTACCTGTCGTGGCTGTCGTACTACACCGGCGTCCTGGAACCGGCTTTCATGTCCAGGTTCATGAAGGTGGAGGTTCCGCGAGGCACAGCCGGCTGGGTCGCGGTCGACGAAGCCATGGATGCGGTGATCGCGAGACTGTCGCAGGGTTCCTACCTCCTCGGCGACGAATTCAGCGCGGCTGACGTACTCTACGGAACGACGTTCGCCCTGTTCGGGCAGAGCCCGATGATGCCGAAATCCACGGTCGTCGAGGACTACGTAAAGCGGATCGTCGCCCGCCCGGCATTCGTGCGGGCGCAATCGCTCCAGGATTAGCGAGCGCCTCGCAGCGCTTCCGTCGCGACCTTCGCCCTCTCGAGGCCCTGCAGCATGGCGCCGGTCGCCTCGATCATCATCACGAATGGAGGCTCGTTCCGCTCGTCGCGTTCGGCCGCCGCCTCCAACTCGTCCACCACATCCGCCGCAGAAGCGAGCGCGCCCATGATCGTCGCATCCATGCTGGACAGCGCCTTGACCACGCTCGCGACGTTCGTCTTGCCCTCGCCGAGCTGGGCCTGAAGCAGGGCAACCTCAAACGATACCCGACCTGCCGTGTCCTTCAGGCCCGTGCTCGTCTCGAGCGAGGCTGCACGCAATATCTCGTCCATCGGCACCGTCGACAAAGCCTGCAACAGGCGGTCGGCGCTGTTCTCCATCTGCTCGGCGCAATCGCGCACGGCAGCCAGGGCCGCAAGAATCTTTCGCTGCAAATCGTTTCCCGTCATCGCCCACTCCTCGCAATTGCCCGCAATCCCAGCCTGTACAAGCCGGGCCGCCGTCGTCGGTGACGAGCGCGGCCCCGGCACACTACCCGCGGTGGGGCACCAGTGCCGGGCTATTATCAGCCCTGCGCTGCAACAAGACTGCGAGGAATTTCAGGTGATCGACGCAACACCCGGCCGCGAACGCTCGCTGCTGATCGTGCGCCCGGAGTCATCACTGGAAAAAGAGGATTTTTCGGACCTGGCGTCGCTCGCCGGGTATCAACGCGTCCTGCGGAGTCGCCGGGTCGCGATTCGTATCACCCGCTTCTGCTCGAACATCAGCAGGAGAAGAACAGGAAAAATCATCAGGTACTTCATGCCGCGTTCCTCCGAGCCCAGGTCGCAAATTGCCACACGCAGATGACAGTCTCGCGAAGGCGTAGTTCCCGAAGACCTCGTTTCATTCGATGGTGCAGCGCACCATGAAGCACTGATTGGAGCCTGGTGCGCGGCCGACCGCTGACCGTTACACCGGTGTCATCGAGCTGATCGGCGTCATCACGCGATTTATTGTTGCAATTTATTGTTTTTCCGTACGAGTCTGCCGGTCGCCCGGTGTCACCTGGACGATGGTGACGCTCGAGTCCAGCGGATCGAACATGATCCGGGCCTCGCCTCGCTGCAGTTGGCGGACCACCTGCGCAACCTTGTCCTCGTGCGATACATCGCGCTCACCGTAGTCCGTGCCCTCGCGCAGCACGAAGGACTCGGCGACTCCCCGAAGCGCTTCTTCGGACAACTCGGTGTGCGGCACCGCCACCGGAGCCGGTCGCTCGCGATCATCTTCCCACCATTCGCTCAAGCGCTTCTCCATGCCTGCAATGCAGCAACTCTAGCTCGCATCGCCGGGCGGGGCCATTTCGTCCCGGGATCGATCAGTCGAGCGCACAATCCAGTGCCGTGCATGACGGCGATCACTTTTGTGACGCGCGCCCGACCCGGCCCTGCGACGCTACGGTAATTTCGCCTCGACCAGACGCTATCGAAGGGGAGATTCCAATGGCTGACTCGTACAACGTGGCTTCCGAGCCCGCGTCCATCCTGGGCGCGACACTGCGCTTCAAGGGCGAACTGTCCGCCAGCGAGGCACTGGTCATCCACGGCCAGGTCGAAGGCGTCATCGGGCCCGCGCCGAAGGTGACGATCGGGCCCGAGGCACACGTCAAGGCGAGCGTGAGCGCGGACGTGATCATCGTCGAAGGGCGGGTCGACGGCGACCTGAAGGCCCAGGTGTCGATTGCAATACGGCCCAAGGCCAATGTGCGCGGCAACCTCGAAGCGCCGCTGGTGAACATCGCCGAAGGCGCTGCGTTCAACGGCGGCGTCACCATGGAACCCGCCCGTGCCGAGTCGAAGGCCGCCCCGGCTCGCGCCGCGGATGCGCGCCCGGCCCGCACCGGTACAGCAGACTAGGAGAGAGCAGCCGCCATGTGGAAACGCGAAAAGGCCGAGCCGATCGACCACCTCGAGGAAGTCATGACTGGTCCGACGGCGTCACTGCCACTGCCGACACGCCCGGTCGTGCAAGCATCGGCACCCGTTGCCGCGGTCACGCCCGATCGCACGTGGACTACCCCCTCGTCATCGCCATCGCATCGACATCGACATCGACATCGACAGCCAGGTGTTCGACGCTGGGCGCGACGCTGCGATTCAAGGGCGACCTGGTCGCCGACGAGGACCTGGTCATCCAGGGACAGGTCGAGGGTTCGATCCTGCATACCCGCAGCGTCACCATCGGTGCGCAAGGCCGCGTGCAGGGCAACACCCGTGCACGGCGCATCGTCGTCGAAGGCACCATCGACGGTAACCTCTACGCGCTCGAAAGCGTGACCGTGCGGTCCGGTGCCGTGGTACGCGGGGACGTTTTCGCGCCGCGGGTGTCCGTCGACGAAGGCGCACGCCTCAGCGGCCGCATCGACATGGACAACGCGCCGGCGATTCCCACGATCAATATCAAGGTTCCCGGCACGATCGAAGGCGACGAGGCCGAATTGACCGACCACGAAGTCGACACGGTACTGACCGGGTCCTGAGGGCGGAAGTGGAGCGCCGGGGCACTTCCCCGGCCGTGGCGGCTGCACTAGACTCGATTGCGCCCTCGATTTCCAACCCCTGCGGGAGCCCTTATGAACACGTTGCGCGTCGGCGTCGCTGGAACGGTCCTGTTGTTCTCGTCGCTGGCCATGGCCCAGGCCCCGGCGCAAGCCGAACCCGCCGCAGCTCCGGCTGAGAGCGCGGCGCCGAAAGCCGCCGCTACCGCGAAGAAACTCAGCTACACCGACGACTATCGCATCGAGGTCAACCACGATGCCGAATCCGACGGCGAGATCCTGTTCCAGGTGACACCGAAGGGCGGCACGCCGCAGGACATCAAGGTTTCCGTCAAGAAAGGAACCAGCGAAAACAACGTGGCCAGCACCATCAAGAAAGCCTTCGAGCAGCAACTCGGCACGAAGCAGCAGAACATCGAGATGGAAGACGGCGAGAACGTGATCATCGAGCGCAGCATGGGCAGCGAGGACATTTCGCTGGTGCTGGTGAGCTCGACAGTCATGGGTGTGACCGTGGAGGTTCACCGGGACTGACGTGGCAGCGGGTTGGTGAGGGCGGAGCGGCCCGACCAGTCCCGCGTCGGTGAACGGCCCTCCAGGCCCCAGCCGCCCTGCCCCCAACGTCAGCATGTAATGGCGTGGGCTCATACAGTGAGCCTGCGCCCTGCGACTGTTTCCCTGATGCCGACCTCCCGGATTTCCTCACTCCCTTCTCCAAAACTTACATAGACCATTGTCAATCACGTTTCTTGATGTATACTCATACTCACTGACATTGACAACGATCACCGGTACCCAATGAAACCCATCCTGCTCTCGCTGCCCGACGAACTGGCCGACTGGCGCGGCACGGCCGCGGAACTCGCGGACAAGTGCAACGAGGTGCTGGCCGGCGTCCCGTCGCTCACGGACGACGCGGGTTCCGCGAACGAACGCCTCGTCCGCCACTACGTCCAGGTCGGCGTGCTGACGGCGCCTGAGCGCGAGGGCCGGGAGGCGCTGTTCGGGCTGCGCCAGATCGTCGAGTTCCTCGCCACCCGATACCTGCTGAAGGACGGCTGGCCACTCGCCAAGGCGGCCGAGATCGTCCGCACCACCGACGTCACCGGCCTCGCGCAGCTCATCCCGTCCGAACGGCCGCGCACGCGCGCCGAGGAAATCGTCGCCAGGTACCGGCGCCCGTCGGCGACCCCGACGGAATCGCACGCTCGCGTGCCGTCGTCGAGGCCTGGCATCGGAGCGGTAGAAGACTCGATGTCGTTCCGCGCGGACGTCGACCACTTCAGCGTCACGCCCGAGGAACCGCCGCGCGCCGCCTCCAGTCGTGCGGCCGTGCAGCAGGCGATGAGGCTGGAGACACCGCTCTCCGTCGCCGCCGACATCTCGCGCCGCCGCGTGTCGCTCGAAGAAAACCTGAAGGCGCTCGGCAACCCGGAGGGCCGGCTCGAGCGCAGCCAGATCGTGCGCATCGAACTCACGCCGTGGTGCCACGTGGACGTGGACGCCCGGCAATTGAACGAGATGACCGAAGACACCCCCGCAATCCTCGGGGCAGCGTTGACCCAGGCGCTCCAGGAAGAGCGCATACAAAAAGGAAGGTAATCATGACCACACCCAGGATGATCATCACGGCGCGCCGCCCCGCCCTGCTGGCCGGCCACGACAACGAGCTCGACGTGCTCGTCCGCGTGCAGGCGCCCGACGCCCCGGCGGAGCTGCCGGCGCGCAGCCCGCTGCATCTCTCGCTCGTCATCGATCGCTCAGGTTCCATGTCCGGCCAGCCGCTGGACGAAGCGAAGCGCTGCGCCGAGTTCGTGCTCGACGGGCTGCAGGCGACCGACCAGATGTCGCTGGTCGTGTACGACAGCGACGTCGAGACGCTGGTGCCCGCCATGCCGCTCGGCGACAGGGAAACGCTGCGTCGCGCGATTCGACGGATCGCGTCTCGCGGCATGACCAACCTGCACGGTGGCTGGCTGCAGGGCGCCGGGACGCTCGCGCCGCTCACGAAGGACGACGTCACTTCGCGCGTGATCCTGCTCTCGGACGGTTGCGCCAACGAAGGCCTTACCGAGCCCGACCAGATCTACGTGCAGTGCGCGGACCTCGCGCGCGCCGGCGTCTCGACGTCCACGTACGGGCTCGGCCGCAGCTTCAACGAGGACCTGATGATCGGCATGGCGCGGCACGGCCAGGGCAGCTCGTACTACGGCCAGACCGCGGACGACCTGATGGACCCGTTCCGCGAGGAGTTCGAATTGCTGAACGCGCTCTGCGCGCGTCGACTGCGGCTCGAGCTCGCGCCAGCCACCGGCGTGAAGGCAAAGATGCTGAATGACTACGTCGCCGACGGTGACCACGCGTGGCTGCTGCCGAACCTGGCATTCGCAGGCGAGGCGTGGGCGGTCATACGCCTGCGCGTGCCGTCGCCCGCTGCGGCTGGAGATGCCGAGGGCATGGCGCTTCCGCTCTGCTCGTTCTCGCTCCGCTACGCGACGCTCGACGGCGAGCCCCGCGCCATCCAGCCGACGTCGCTTGCGCTGCCGGCCCTGCCCGCCTCCGCGTTCGGCGCGATCGCCGAGGATGAGCTGGTAGCGCGACGTGCTGACGAGCTCGAGGCGGCGTCCCTGCAGACGAAAGCCCGGTCGGCGGCGTTGCGCGGCGACTGGACCGGCGTGGCGCGTTCGCTCAAGCGTGCCGAACGGATTGCCGCGAGCAACCCCTGGGTGGCGGAGTCGCTGAAAGAGCTGCGCGAACTGGCCGCGAGCAAGGACGAGGTGATGTTCGCGAAGGAGTCGGCGTTCGCTGCGCGGAAGATGAGTTCGCGGCTTGCGCCAAGCTGTGAGTCGATATCGGCAGGAGACATGTCGGCAGGCCCCTCATACCTCAGGCGCAAGTCGAGCCAGGGCAAGGCCGAGCGCAAGACGCCGGAGGCGTAAAGGCGCCAGGCAGGTGTTCGAAGAGCCGGGAACAGGGGCGAGCCCGCCAGTAGCGGGCATGCGGTGCCGCTCGCGCCCGTCATGACCAGGATCATGCCGGCCCGTAATAGCCCGTGTGCCCGCAGTAACCGGGCTGCACGCGGGTCGCATCCGGCCGCTAGGCCTGGACGAACGTCGTCAACCGCCGCCTCGTGCGTTCATGCAGTGAACACTCGCGCAGCGAATCCGCGAGCTGCTCGAGGTTCGGGATCCCGTACAGGATTACGGTGGAAAAACTGCTGTCGGACGACCGAAGATGAAGCAGGCACTGTCCGACCAGGCGCATGCCCAGCGGCTTGTGCAGGTCAAAATGATCGATGCGGAATACTTCGACGCTGTCTTTGGTCTTCGAGAGAATTCCGCGCTCGATGCGCACGCGCTGCGACGTGATCTCGTAGCTCGTGCCGATGCTCTTGATCCAGAAATAGATCCAGGCAATGCCCAGCGTGAGCACGACCGCGATCCACTGCCACGCGCTGTAGATCACCGCAGGATGCCCTGAATAGAGCATCGTCTCGACTTCCGCCGCCCGCTCGGCCCCAAACGCACCCAGGTCCGTATTACAGAACCGGCACTTGATGGCCGCCGCCTTGATGGTCTCGGCGCACACTGGACAGGTCTTGGTGTCGTCGCTCATACCGTATACCCGACATTTCCATGGAGGCGTCGAGTATGCACTCGTGCTGACAGGTGGTGCTAACCCGCGCAGTGCGCCTTATGCAGTTCCCGCGCTCTTCTTGAAATTCCAAAGCGACAACACCAGCGCCACGACAATCAATTCTCTAAACCCGAATTCCATGCAGCTATTCCTCGATTTCGGCCTCGAGATTCTCTGCCTCGCCTTCCGCCAGGCTCACGCGCGATCGTCACTCACTGCAGCCACCAGATCAAAAAGCTGAACACGACGAACACGCCGAACGCAAAGGCCAGCGAGAGCCCGCTCGAGAACGCCCGTCCACCACGGAACTGCGGCCGTCGCATCTCCGGATACCGCAACAGCAGGAACATGACGACGCACGCCACTGCCACGACAGCAAGCGCGATAACTTGAGCGACATTCACCTCTCAGCAGCTCCTCGCCGTTTCACGCCGCCCGATGGGCGGTCACCCCGACCAGCGCGCCAGAATCGTCCACCTCGCCCGCAAGCTCGATCGGCTGACAGCAGACCTGGCAGTCTTCGACGTACCCGAACGATCCCGCGGACAGATCCACGGCAGTGTCAAACGGCTCCCCGCAGTATGGACACTGGATCGTGACGAACTCCGCGAACTGCGACGACTCCAACCCGCCCGGTTCGAACACAGGCTCCAATCCGTATGCCGCATCGATGGCCTGCGGATCGAGCGGTTCGTGTGGCTTCCGGGTCATACGTCCAATCTACACCACGGCCAACCCGCCGCCGCGAACCGGCGGCCTCGGAGGCGCGATCAGCGATCGCGCGAGCGCCCCGGGTCGCGACCAGGCCAAGGCCGATGTGTTGGACTGCATCGAGAGGTTCTACAATCCACGGCGCCGACACTCGACGCTGGGTAACCTGAGTCCCGTCGACGATGAGAAATCGACGCGCGCGGGCTGAGGGCGGTGTCATCCAAATCGGTAGCGGCCCACTTCGTAGTAATCAGAGGTTCCGATGAAGCCACGATTGGACCCGGTCTTCCTGGAAACCGCGGACGCCCCGACCCGCGAGCTCTTTGACCTCATGGCCCCGCCGGCGCGCACCATGAACGTCTTCCGCACCTTCGCCCATCACCCGGACCTGATGCGCTCCTGGCTGGGATTCGGCGCCTACCTGCTGCGCTCATCGACGCTGGAGCCGCGCCTGCGCGAGCTCGTGGTGCTGCGCGTGGGCTGGCAGTGCCACTCCCCCTACGAATGGGGACAACACGTCAACCTCGGTCGCACAGTCGGCGTGCTCGATGCCGATCTCACTCGACTCACCCACGGCCCCGACGCAGACGGCTGGTCAGCGGCGGAGGCCGCGGCGCTCCGCGCCACCGACGAACTGATCGAACATCACACCTTGAGCGACACCACTTGGGCGGACCTCACCGCGCACTTCACGACGAAGCAGGTCCTCGACCTGATCTTCCTCGTCGGGCAGTACCAGCTCGTCGCCGGCGCGCTGAACGCCCTGCGTGTGGAACGCGACGACGGTCTCGATGCGCGCGAGGTGCCGTTCCCAGCGCCGTGACTGTTGCGCCGACCCCCGACCGCCTCGCAGCTGTCTCCGCTCAAATTATGGCCTGGCGTCTATCACCGACCGACGCCGCCACAACGCCCACGCATAGATCGCCACGTTGACGATCAGTACCAGGATGCCGAGCGCGACCTGCACCCGGCGGGTCAACGCATCCGGATAGAGAATCGGCACGACGTAGTGCTCGACGAAACCGCCCGCGTAGCCGTCCTGGCCTGCCAGCTGCCGCCAGTGATTCTCGAGCGGTGTCAGCGGACAGATGCCGCCGAGAAATTCGATCCCGGCGCCCCACAGCGCCGCCGGCAGGTGCATCCATGCGACGCGTGGCCAGCGCAACACCAGCAATGCACCCAGCATCACGAACACCACGAACGCGGCGTGCAGGATGAGTGTCAGGTCCGCCAGCAGTCGGTACGGCATTCGGGCCAAGGATGGCCCGACCCGGTGCGCAACGGCAAGCCCGCCGCCTCGCGCTGTCAATCAGCGGGACGGATCGCGGCCGCGTCCTCGGGTCGCAATTCGGCGCAGGCGTCCGGTTCCACGGTCCACATCGAGTTGGCAACCCGCCATTCGTCGCGGACCTTGATGAAATCGAACACGTCGACACCGCAGTGACTGGTCTTGCCATCGATACGGAACTCGTAGGGCGCCCGACCACGGCGATGCTGCCTCGGATCAGCACCGTCGGAGACCAGTATCGTTCGTGGTAGGTGTGGTCACCCTTTCGCGCCGGATCGACCCAGTATGAATTCGGGTGCGCCATGACCTCCGCCTCGCCGCCGGGTACCGATCGCTCCCGGTACGTCATCCCATCCGGCATCTGCATCGACGCCATCGCTTCGAGATCGTTCGCCGAGATCGCCAGCATGTAGCGATCCATCGTTTCCAGAATGGCCGCCTCCTCACCCGCCTGCTGCACTGGCGCGCCCACCGTTGCTGGAGTTTCTGCGAACGCGACCGTGCCGAGCATGGCCAGCACCGCGCCTGGAACGACTCTCTGGATCATGTGCGTTTCCCCCTGCCTCACGCCGCCCGATGGGCGGTCGCGCCCGCCTTACTCTTTTCGCTTGAGCCCGTGCTCCGCCGCAAATGCGGCAAATCCCAGCGTGAACTTGCGCAGCTGCTCGCGTATCGCCGCATCCGTGATCTCGCCGTCCGCATCGAAAACCTGGGAGGCGCGCGACACCATGAGTCTCCCGCCGCTCCAGAAGTGCGCGCCGAGCGTACGCAGCACCGAGAGCCACGCGTCCTGCGACAGGATCGTGCCGAATCCGCCGGGCGATGCGCCGATGATCGCGAACGGACGTCCCCGGAACACCTTCGGTATGTCGGCCGGCGGGCGCGACAGCCAGTCGATGCCGTTCTTGAACACGCCTGGAATGCCGTTGTTGTACTCGGGCGTGGCGAGCATCACGCCGTCGCTCGCCATGACCGCGTCCTTGAGTGCCACCACCGCCGGCGGCAACCCCTCGCGCTGCTCGAGATCCGCGTCGTAGAGCGGAATCCCGTGCAGCGAAGCGATCTCGAGCTGCACCTCTCCGGCCGTGAGTGCCTGCGCCGCGCGCAGCAGCGCCGAGTTGTAGGAACCCGCCCGCAGGCTGCCCGAAATGCCAAGTATTCTTGCCATCGGCCGCTACATCCTCGCAGCACGACGCGGAATCGTGCCTGGCCGCTCATCATGCGGTCGTACGCCTCGCCGACGCGCGCCATCGGATAGACCTCGTTCAGCGAGCGAACGCCGGTGAGCACGCTGAACTCGAGCGTGTCCTGGGAATCGATTGCGGTTCCCGAATACCAGCCGCGCACGGACTGGTTGCCGCCGATCATCTGGAACGGCGGCACCTCGAGTTTCGGCACCGCACCGATGACGAGGAACGTGCCGCGCGGCCCCAGGCCGCCCATGCAGGCCTGCATCGCCTCGGCGCTGGTTGCGGTGGCGAGGATGACCCTGGCACCGCCGAGCTCGAGGAGCCGAGCGGCCGGGTCCTGCGACTGGCTGTCGATGTAGTGATGCGCGCCGAGCTGCGCCGCGAATTTCGCCTTGTCGGCGCCGCGTGCGATACCGGCGACCCGGAAACCCATCTTCGCAGCGTACTGCACCGCGAGATGGCCGAGGCCACCGAGCCCGAGCACCGCCACCAGGTCACCGGCCCGGGCACCGCTGTTGCGCAGCGAGTTGAAGGTCGTAACACCAGCGCACATCAGCGGTGCCGCTTCTTCGGCGGACAACCCGTTCGGCACTCGAGCCAGTGCCGATTGCGGCGCCAGCATGTACTCGCCGTAACCGCCGTCCGCGGTGATCCCGGTGATGCGATGAAACACCCGGCACGCGAAAAAGTCGCCGCGACGACAATTGTCGCACTGTCCACACTGGCCGCCGTGCCAGCCGACACCCACCCGGTCACCGGTCGCCCAGCCCTGCACGCCGTCGCCCAGCGCATCCACCACGCCGATGACCTCGTGGCCCGGAACGCGCGGCAGCGCAATCCCGGGAAACATCGCCATCTTGGTAAACGCATCGCTGTGACAGACGCCGCAGGCCTGCACCTTGACGCGAACTTCACCCGATCCCGGTTCGGCGAGCGGACGCTCGACGATCTCGAACGGGCCGTCGGGGCGGCTGACCTGAGCAACACGCATCGTGGTCATGCTGTCTCCTGTCGAATTCCCGGGACTCGTGCCGCGATCCTGCCCCGGCACGGTACCAATTTGCCATGGCCGGCCCGTGACGGGGAACCGGCCACCACCGTACACCTAGAACAGCCCTTTCACCCAGGCAATCGCCGTGCCGATGAAGACCAGTGCTTTCAATTTGAACAGCGCCAGCGCATCGCCGTCCTGGGGCACCGGTTCGCCGCAGCGGGGGTCGGAGCGCTGCAATGCGCCGGTCATCTTGTGGTCGATGGGAATCGGCTCGCAGCCGTGCGTGGTCTCGCAGATGAAGTCCCACGGGTCGCGCGCCGGAGCGTGGCAGCCGAAGCAGTTCTTGCCGAATCGATTGTTCACCTCGGCAAAGCCGCGCTTGAGGATCGTGGTGCCCGTCGCGCTGACCTCCAGCTCGAAGAACTCCCAGTCCCCGGTGGCCGGATTGAACCCGGCCTCGCGCTTGACCATGGCTTCCGTGGGCACCAGCTGCACCAGCGATCCGGCCGGGTAGACGGCGCCTTTCGGCGCATTGGCGGCCGCCAGCGTACCGGCCATGTTGCCGAGCAGGTTGTCGACGTAGAACTGTCGCACCGGGGTCATCTTGCGAATGCAGCGGAACGTGTCGTCGTCGACCTTGACCGGGATCACGGCGACCACCGGTGCTTCGGCCGCCGCCGGCGTCGCCGGCGCGTCGGCGGCGACGACCACTCCGATCAGTCCGCTTGCCAGCAGCATCGCCGTGGCGCTGAACATTCTGTTCATGGCTCGCCCCCCCTGTCGTGATTTATCGCTTCGCCATATCGAGACTCACCGGCACCCGCTGGCGATCGATCCAGCCGGCGGCGCAGCCGCGAGGGTAATCGTCCAACGACGGTGACTCGGTGTAAAGCCCGGTGCGACGATGTTGCCTGCGTGGCCCACGCAAATAAGTGCGTGTCACCAGCGTGCAACACTCGATGTCCATGCTCGCGCCACCAATCACTGCGCCAACGCGCGAGGACAACCGCAATGACTGTGCACAAGACGCTGCTGGCCGCCACCGCTGCCCTGGGTTCGCTGCTGACGCTTCCCGCCCTGGCGGTGGATCTCATCGCCATCGGAGAATTGCCCGGCAACCTGGTCGATCGTTCCGGCCGCAGCGCGCTGCTCGAGAACGGCGTCAACGAGGACGTGCTCGGCGGCGTCGGCTCCGGCCTGGCCTGGGCCGGAGGCAACACGTTCCTCGGGCTCCCGGATCGCGGCCCCAACGCGGTGGCATGGAACAGCGACCTCAGCGACACGACGAGCTACGTCCCACGCTTCCACACGCTGCAGCTCGACCTGGCCCAGCGCGCCGACACCGCACGCGGCCTGCCGTTCACGCTCACCCCGAAGGTGACCAGGACCACGCTGCTGTTCAGCCTCCTGCCGTTGAACTACGGCCCGGCCGTGCCGGCCGGCAACAAGCCGTGGCGGCACTACTTCTCAGGCCGCTCGGACAACTTCGATCCGCAGACCACGTCGGCCGACCCGCGCGACGCACGCTTCGATGGTGAAGGAATCCGGCTCTCGCGCAACGGCCGGTTCGTCTTCATGTCCGACGAGTACGGCCCGTACATCCACGTGTTCGATCGCGCCAGCGGCCTGCGCGTACACTCGATCAGGCTGCCGGCCAACCTCGCCGCCGCGTACAAGTCATCCGTGGGCGACGCGGAAATCACCGGTAATTCCGCCGGACGCGTCGCCAACAAGGGCATGGAGGGGCTCGCCATCTCTCCCGACGGCCGTACGCTATTCGGCCTGGTTCAGAGTCCGCTGATCGAAGACGGTGGCGACGGTGGCCGCGCCAATCGCATCGTGAAGATCGACCTCCTCACCGGCAGGACCGCGCAGTACGTCTACGACAATTACCTTGCTGACAAGGCCAAGACCTACAACAGCAGCGAGCTGCTGGCGCTGAACGACCACGAGCTCCTCGTGCTCGAGCGCGACGGCAAGGGCCTGGGTGACGACAGCGATGCCAAGTTGAAGCGCGTGTACAAGGTCGACATCGCTGGAGCCGAGGACGTCTCGGCGCTGACCGGCGAGGCAACGCTGCTCGCAAAAGCGCCGGTCAAGACCCTGTTCCTCGACATCCTTGCCAAGCTCACGGCCGCTGGACTCACCGCCGGCCAGGTCCCGGCCAAGCTCGAGGGCATGGCCTTCGGTGCGGACGTCAAGATCGACGGCGTACTCAAGCACACGTTGTACATCAGCAATGACAACGATTTCCTGGCGGCCACCCCCGGCGGGATACCGAACCCGAACCTGTGGTACGTGTTCACCTTCACCGACGCCGATCTCGGCGGCTCGCCGTTCGTCAATCAGGCCCTGATCGGTGGTGCGGGGAACTACTGGCATTGATAACGACGGGGCGGCCGGGCGTTGCCGGCCGCCCCTGCTGGCCACCGCCCGATCACCTGGGCGACATTCGTTTCCCGGTAGCTCGCCGCCGTCTCACCCCGCGCGCAGCAGTGCGGACACCTCCTCAGCCGAGACTCACCGGCACCCGCTGGCGATCCATCCAGCCGGCCACCGCCGCAAACGCAACATAGGCGATGAGCGCGCTGATCGCCACCGCGGCCGGCGTGGGCGGATACGGCGCAAACAGCATCCCCACCTGCATCGCGAACATCAGCACCGCGAACACCACCGGACCAACGCGTCCCACCCGTGTGAGCGCCCTCGTTCGGCTCATGTACAGCCACAGGCCGCCCGCGAGCACCAGCGCTTCGAGTGCCAGCGAGATGCCGAGGTAGTTCCACAAGCCCAATCCGACCTTGGCCGTATTGTCATAGAGCGGCAGGTCCGGACGATGCACCAGCAGGTCGAGTATCCAGTGCGACAGCACGGCGGCGCCCACCCACCACGCCGCACCCCAGCCTTTCCAGCGGAACGCCCAGCGGCAGACCACCGCGGCCCCGACCGACCACAGCAGCGCCGCAACCAGGCTGTGCGTATACGGCATGTAGTACAGGTCGAGCGGACTGGCGGCCGTGATGCCGGGGACGATTCGCATCTTCTCGATCCCGGCCAGCACCAGCAGGCCCCACGCGACGTCGACCAGCTGGGCTGCCACGAACAGCACCCACAGCGGGATCTCCGGACGCACCGCGCGGATCGCAAAGCTCGGACCGTAATGACCGACGAACATGTTGCCCCCCTTGCACTCGTCCGACGACGGTGTCCCGGTGTATCGAGCCTACCCTACACCCGGCCGAGGCCTCATTCGCTTGCAAGGCTCGCAAGCCTGTCTGCTACCGCCTGGCATGCCACGATCATGTCCGCGACGATTCGTTCATCGACATCGAATTCGCCCTCGTACTCGGCGATGTTTCGCATCTCGTGGCCCTTGGCCAGGACGCGCACACCTCCGCGCCGACTCCGACCGTGTGGGGCAACACCTGGAATGCCACATAGCGATTCTTCGCGCGGAATCCGCAGCGCCTGAGGGCGGCGAGCGACAAGGCGTGCGCGGCGTTGTAAGCGAGGTCGAATCGACCCTCCCGGGAATTGGCATGGTTGCGTGCGTCTTTCAGGCGCACGAGTGCGGACCGTGTCAGGCCGGTGACTTCGCGCTCGTCTGGCGCCTCCGGTTGCAGCGACCCGCCCGGTCCCGCCAACCGCTCAAGCGGCGAGGACATCGTCCGACCCAATCACCCACAGCTTTGGCTGTGATGCGACGCGACGGGCAAAGGCATTACCCTGCCTTAGTCGCCGCAGCATTTCCCTGCGGCTATATACGGTTGGATTGACGGTCCGGCCAAGCCGGGTGCTGACGCCTTCAAGAGCCGAAAACGCATCGGCATAAGCCAACGATTCGCTGACGATCATCAGGTCGATGTCACTCGCGGCTGTGTCCTGACGCTTTGCAATCGAACCGAATACGAACGCCGCGTCAATGCGATCGGACAGCGGCTCCAGCGCCTGCCGCAACGGTTCGGCAAGTCCGACCGTCTTCATCGCGATGCCGCAAAGTTCCTGAAAAACCGGCGAGGCCGGATTGGCCTGGTAGTGCTTCTGCGTCCCGACTCTATGAACCGTCACCAGCCCGCTCTGTTCGAGGCGGGCCAGTTCGCGCTGCACGGCACCTGACCCAGCCCCGATCATCGTGATCAGCTCGGTGAGGTAGAAGCTCCGGTCGGGCTGGCCGAACAGCAGTCCGAGTACGCGCTGCTGAGTGGCCGAGAAAAGCGCATCCGCCAGGCTCGCACGCGGGCGCAAGCCCGCAGCAGTTCTGTTTCTACCCATATTGGGCATTCTAATACCCAGAATGGGTATTCTCAAGTGGGCAGGTTCTGCGGGCGCGGATTTCATGACGAGCATCGATTCTCGCGCGGGCGCCTTTGAGCGATACAGCTGATATCTGGCGGGAACATACCGATTAAGGTGGTCAAACGGTGGCTGCCTTCAGTTCCTTGGCGGCTCATTCATTGTCAAATTACCGTTCACGTTTCAGCTGAAACGTCTCACCATTGGACACGGCTCATCCATTGAGCCCGCCGCCGGCCAGCCTGACGATGGACCGTCCGCGACCATTAAGGACTCGAGTGCAACGCCGCGCGAGGCCAGCGCGACCACGCATCTTGATGCCAGCCACCGTGTCGGCGCCGGAATGGCCTTCAATTCAACGTCCATGCGTCGGATATCCGGCATTACGCCAGAGAGGGGTCCGAGAGATACTCGAGACCCATGAGCCGGTTTGCGTTCATCGTCCACCCGCTGACGATCGACTATCTCGGCAACCACCCCAGGTACCGGTGGACACGGCGACTGCCGCGCCATTGGGTCGAGGTCGCGGCGGCCTACATGCCGGGACGCTACGTGGGAACCGTGACCGGCAGCCGGTCGGAAGCGACGGGCAAGCCCGTGGACGGCCTGATCTACGCGCTCGGCGCGACGCCGCGGCAGATGCTCTCGCGCCCTCCCGAATTCACCTACACCCGGCTGAACCAGGCCGTGAAAGACGCGGCCGACCGCGGCGCGAAAATCGCCGGCCTGGGTGCATTCACCAAAGTCGTCGGTGATGCGGGCATCACGGTCGCGAAGCGCGCGCCGATCGCGGTGACGACGGGCAACAGCCTCACGATCGCAGCGACGCTCGAGACGGCGAAGCTCACCGCGCAGCGCATGGGCTGGCGCGACCTGGCGAAGGGCAAGGCGATGATCGTCGGGGCAACGGGCGCCATCGGTTCGGTGTGCTCGCGACTGCTCGCAGCGGCCGTGAAGGACGTCGTGCTGGTGTCCATCGAGCCGGAACGGCTGTCCGCGCTCGAGCAGAAGATCCTTGCCGAAGTTCCGGACGCGACCGTCGAGACCGACCTGACGACGAACCGCCGGGTCGGCGAGTGCGACCTGATCGTGACCGCAACGTCGGCTTTCGGGCAACGTGTGCTCGACATCAGCCAGTGCAAGCCTGGCGCGGTGATCCTCGACGTCGCGCTGCCGCCGGACATCCCGGAGGAAGAGGCCGCGGTTCGTCCGGATGTGCTCGTGGTCGAGAGCGGCGAGGTCACGCTGCCAGGCCCGGCGCATTTCAGTTTCGACATCGGGCTGCCGCAGGGCGTGGCGTACGCATGCCTGGCTGAAGCTGCGCTGCTCACGATGGAGGAGCGCTACGAGTGTTTCACTCTCGGTCGCGACGTAGCGCCGAACCGCGTGAAGGAAATCTACCGACTTTTCTGCAAGCACGGACTGCAGATCGCGCCGCTCAGGACGTTCGGTCGGCTGCTCACCGACGATTTGGTCGCGGAGAAGAACGCGCGAGCGGAAGAACTGCTGCGCAGCCCAGGACTGCTCGAGCGGGTGAAACGGGAGGCCGCCGCGAAGATCGCGAGGATCCCTCCGCGCGCCAAAGGCGTCGTAGGCGTTACGTCACTCAAGCCCTGACACAGGTCCGCCGCAGGCGCAGACCTATAGCGCGGCCAGGCGCTCAACGGTGTCCGGGTAACGCTTGACGAGGTTGATCAGGAGCGCGGCCTGGGCGTTGGGCCGCGCCCTGCCCTGCTCCCAGTTCTCCAATGTCCTGACATTGGTGCGATGGTAGGCCGCGAAGAGACCGCGCGACAGGTTCAGGCGTCTGCGTACCGCGACGAGTTCGTCCGGAGTCAGTTCCGGCGCAGGCCTGACCGCCACTGCGTGCGTCCGCAGCGTGCGCTTTCCCTGGCGCGACTCTCCAAGTGCCTCCACGCCCTCGATGAGTTCCAGGAAGAGATTCCGCCGCGCCTTCGCCTTGGTCTTCGCTTTTGCCCTTTTAGCCATCGAGCCTCCGCGCCTCCATTTCGGCCTCCAGCACCTTCTTGAAGGCTCGCCGCTGAACGACGGTCAGATCGTTGACCTCGTCCTTGTCGTACAGCGTGAATAGCCAGAGCTGCCGACCCGCCAGCCAATGGAAATAGATGACTCGCAAGCCGCCACGCGTCCCTTTGCGTCGACGTGAATCCGCAAACCTGAGCTTCCGAAGGCCGCCCGCCCCTGGCATCACATCGCCTGCATCGGGCCGAGCCATGAGGCTCTGCTGAAGCACGGCAAACTCTTCGTCCGAAAGGTAGTGTGCCGGCATCGGTAAGCGCGAATTCAAGATCAAGCGGTTTCTCTGAGGCGACTTTCCATGGCAACAGTACCCAGCGATCTCGCAGTCTGCGTCGATAACTCAGGCTACGAGGCGGCTCTAGAGCGTCGGAAACTTTACGCGCTATTGCCGGATGCCGAAGCCGCAGGACGGGGACCACTCCGTGTCGTCGATGAATCGGGCGAGGAATACCTGTATCCGGCGCAGAACTTTCACAAGGTCGAATTGCCCGACGCGGTTCGTCGAGCCGTATTTCAGGCGGCGTGATTGGCGACCGCCTGCTCTCGGGTCGCTGATGGAAAATCCGCCGGGAAAACATCGCAACTGCTGCCGTGCTCGAGGTAGTCGATGAGATTGCGGACGGGCACGCGCGTGCCGGCGAACACTGGCGCGCCAGGCTTTGCCGCTACTTCTTCCCCTGCGCGGAATCGTCCATCATCTGTGCGAACCGCGCCCAGGGAATCCGATGCTCTTTCGGACTGTGGGCGCTCCACCAGCGCAGCGATCCGCGTCCGATCTCCAGCTGCCCAAACTTCTCTTCCCGACTGTAGATCTGAAGTCTCAATGCCGACTTGGCTTTCGCGAGCGTGAAGTTCGCGACCTCCGCTCTCACTTCAAACTTCCGCTCCACCGATTTCGCTTTGCGCTTCGCCTTCTTCCTGGCCGCCATTGCTCTTCCTCCTGACTTCTGCCGAGTTCATCCCGGCATCGTACCTGCCACCACCGGATACACCGTATCCCCCCACAGCGTATCGGGGTGATCCATCATCACCTCGATCACGAGCGGCCCGGTTTCGCGCCTTCAGTTGTTCGAAGTTCATCGGTCCAGGTCGCGCGCCATCTCCGGACTCGGCGTGCCCGGCCCCAGCACGCCCTTCGGGTTCGGGCCGAACCGGTTTCCCCCGGGCTGGCTGTCGAGGCACATGAACACCAGCAGCACGAGGTCGCCGAGCAGCGGAATGAGGCCGATCAGGACCCACCAGCCGCTGCGATCCGTGTCGTGCAGCCGTCGCACCATCACCGCGAGACTCGGGATCAGCGTCGCGAGAATGTACAGCCCGCCGAGGAGTCCGACACCGGCGTCGGCGTTGTACGTGCCGGTCACTCCGTCGACGGCCGAGAGCACCAGGAAGACCAGTACGTAGAACAGCACGAAGAACCAGTACTCCTTGCGACGCGCCCGGCCCTCGAACGTCGCGTACTGCTTCAGCACACCCAGGTACCAGTTCATGCTCGCCCCCTTTGTGGCTGCGCCGCTCAGACAGCGGCACGCATACATGTCTTGATGCAGGGCGATTATGCGCCGGGAGGCGTAAACTGGCCCTCCACCCGGACCAGACGGAAACCGCCATGAAAGCCTTCCTGCCTTTCACCTTCGCTTGCGCGTTGATTTTCGGCTTGCTGTCCTTGCCCGCACCAGCCGAAGCCAAGTCGGCCACGTCCATCCCGAAGGCCGACCTGGTTCAGCCTGCCGAGCTCGCGGCAAGCCTCGAGAGCGCGTCCACGCCGAAGCCGCTGCTGCTGCACGTCGGCTTCCACGTTCTCTACACGCAGGCCCACATCCCGGGATCGGAATTCGTCGGGCCGGCCAGCGACGAGGCGGGTCTCAAGCTGCTGCGGGACCGGGTCGCGAAGCTGCCGAAGGACACCGCGATCGTCATCTATTGCGGTTGCTGTCCGTGGAGCGACTGCCCGAACATGGCCGCCGCCTACGACGCACTCCGTGCGCTGGGGTTCAAGCAGGTCAAGGCGCTCTACATCGCCGACAACTTCGGCACGGACTGGATCAACAAGGGCTATCCGGTCGCCAAGGGCGGGTGAGGTCGAGTCCGGTGCGAAACGGCAAGCCCTGAAAGACTTCAGGCCCGCGCGGCGCGACGAATCGGCTGGAACATCCGTCGATAGCCCAGCGGCGTCAACCCGGTGCGTCGATTGAACAGCCGCCGGAAGAACGAGGCGTCCTGGTAGCCCACGTCAACGCTGATCTGGTCGGCGGCGCGATTCGACGACTCGAGCAGCCGCTTCGCTTGCTCAATGCGCAGGTCCTGCAGGTAGTCCATCAGGGTGATACCGGTCGCAGCCTTGAACCGACGCTTCAAGCTGCGCTCGGCGAGTCCCGAGTATTCGACGACGCGAGCGACCGCGTGGCCCTCGCGGAAGTGCTTCGCGAGCCACACCTCGCAGTTCCGCACCGCTGAATCCGCATGTCGCTGCGGCTTCACCAGTGGTCGATAGGGCAACTGTCCCTCTTCGTGCGCCTTCAGCAGGTACACCTTGGCCATGCGCAGCGCTTCGGCCGGGCTGACGTGCCTCGAGACGATGTGCAGGGCCAGGTCCTGCCACGAGGTCGCGCCACCCGCGGTGACGAGCCGTCCCGCCGCGTCGGCGAAGCAGAGATTCGGTTCAGGCCGAAAGCGGATCTGCGGATAACGCCGCTCGAACAGTTGCTGATATCCCCAGTGCGACGTCGCTTCGCGACCATCGAGCAACCCGGTTTCCGCGAGCAGCAGCGCGCCCGAGCACACCGAGTAGACATACGCGCCCTGTTCGTAGCGCTCGCGGATCCACGCGGTCAGGCTTGCATGACGGCCGCCCAGGTGTTCGTCCGGCCCGAGCCACAGTTCCGGGATCACGATGATGTCCGCGGGCGGATTGCGGCGGATCGACACGGTTGGCGAGACCGGGATGCCGTGACCGCATCGGAACCCACGTGTACCCGGCGCCGCGATCTGCACGCGGAACGGCTGCGACCGGGCATCGTCGCGAAGCAGCATCTGCCAGATGTTTCCGGTCGTCATCAGCACGTCGACAAGGCCGTACAGCGCGGATCCCGCGGTCTGCGGAAGTGCCAGCACCAGTGTCTCGAGCGGGCGTTTCGGCGTGGCCGTGGCCATGGCAAAAGCATGGCACGAATGAACCGAAATTGGCAAGAATGCCGCTTACCCGCGGGATGGCGAATCCATATCCTGGCACCGTGTTCACAATCACGGTACAGGAGCACTCACATGACCACGAAGACAATCCCCCAGCCGGCGGCGACTCTCGTCAATGGATTCGACCCCCAGGCAATCACGAATATCGTCGGCGCGTTGTCGAATGACAGGGCACTGGCGAAGTTCCAGTTCCGGGCCGACAACAGGTGGATCGGAGGCGGCGAGAACCGCTCGACCGTCCAGGGGTTCTTCGGCGCCGGTGCCGAGGATCGATCACGCCTGCGCCCGTTTACGCTCGTGAACGGCGAGCCGCCGCTGCTGCTCGGAAGCAACGAAGGCCCGAATCCCGGGGAATACCTGCTGCATGCGCTGGCCGGATGCGTCACGACAACGACAGTGATGCACGCCGCCGCCCGAGGCATTCACGTCAAGTCGATCTCGACGGAACTCAGCGGTGACATCGACCTGCAGGGCCTGCTCGACCTCGATCCGTCGGTCGCGCCGGGCTATCGGCAGATCACCATGAAGATGGACATCGAGGCTGATTGCAGCGACGAAACGCTGGATGAACTGCTGGCCTTCGTCTACGCACATTCGCCGGTGTGCGACAGCTTGCGCCGGCCGGTGCCGGTCACGATCGAGCGGGTGCGACACGGTTGAGGGCGGGGCGGGCGGAAAAGCGCCTCGTCTCCAGGTTAATCCAGCTCCCGTACAAGTTCGGGGACGGCCAGTGTCCTATGGTTTCAACCACGGCGAATGTCCGCCGTGCTCGACCGACACAGGAGACTGTAATGAAGAAATATGTCATCGAACGCAAGATCGAGGGCGTGGGCAGGATGAACGACCGGGAACTGTCCAGCGCAACAGCCACGTCGAACAAGGCGCTGGCCCAGCTGGCGCCGAAGGTCCAGTGGGTCCATTCCTACCTGACCGCGGACCGCACGTTCTGCGTCTACCTGGCCGATGACGAAAGCCAGGTCCAGGAGCACGCCCGCATGAGCGGCTTTCCGGCCACGCGCGTGTACGAGGTGTTGACGATGTTCGATCCCACCACGGAGAACCGCGAAAAGCTCGCGCAGGTGGCATGACCCGAGGTGCGCGGAAGCGCGACGTGGCCCGGCCATCGGGTTACGTCGCCTTCCGCCCGCCTGGCGGCAATCCACCGTCCGACGCACGTAGAATGCGCTCGGAGAGCCGACACTTCACCTGGGAGGCGACACTATGGAACAGCGGTACGACGACATCCTGCAAACCATCGGCCACACGCCCGGTCGTCCGCATCAACAAGCTCGCACCCCGGCACGTGGAGCTGTTCGTCAAGATTGAGTCGTTCAATCCGATGGGCTCGGTGAAGGATCGCCTGGCGCTCGGTGTCATCGAGGATGCCGAGCGCCGCGGAACGCTGCGGCCCGGTCAAACCGTGGTCGAGGCGACCAGCGGCAACACCGGCATCGGGCTGGCCATGGTTTGCGCGCAGAAGGGCTATCCGCTGGTGGTCACGATGTCGGAGAGCTTCAGCGTCGAGCGCCGCAAGCTGATGCGGTTTCTCGGCGCCCGGGTGGTGCTCACGCCGGCCGCGGACAAGGGCACGGGAATGATCGCGAAAGCCGAGGAGCTGGCGCATGAGCACGGCTGGTGGCAACCGCGGCAATTCGAGAATCCGGCCAACGCCGAGACCCACGCGCGGACCACCGCCGTCGAGATCCTGGACGCGTTCGCGGACCTGCCGCTCGACTACTGGGTCACCGGCTTCGGCACCGGCGGAACGCTGAGCGGCGTGTCGCGCGTCCTGAAGCAGCAAAGTCCCCGCACCCGCGTCGTGGTCTGCGAACCCGACAACTCCGCGATGCTCGCAAGCGGCGTCGCGCAGCCCCGCAACACCGACGGCTCGGCGTCCGGCAGCCATCCGCTGTTTCGACCGCACCTGATGCAGGGCTGGTCGCCGGATTTCATCCCGATGATCGCCGAGGAAGTGCTGCAGGGCGCACGCATCGATGAGTACATCGCCATCGATGGCAACGACGCCATGCGTTGCGCACGCGAGCTCGCGAGCCAGGAAGGCATTTTTGTCGGCACGTCCTCCGGCGCAACGTTCGCCGGTGCGTTGCAGGTGGCCGCGCGCGCGCCCGAAGGTGCCACCGTGCTGTGCATGCTGCCGGACACCGGCGAGCGCTACATGACGACGCCACTGTTCGCCGACGTGCCCGACGACATGACCGACGAGGAAATCGCCCTGTCGCGCTCGACGCCCGGCTACCGCTTCGACCTTCGCGCCGCGCCGACGCCCGCTGCGCAGGACGAGCCGGTAGATGCCGCGGCCCGACAGGAGTTGCGCGCCGTGATCGAGGATCGCCGGCAGCCGATCGTGATGTTCGGGCTGGAGTGGTGCGAGTTCTGCTGGTCGGTCCGCAAGCTGTTTCGACCGCTACCAGGTCCCGTACCGGTGCATCAACGTCGATTCCACCGACTACCAGCGCGACAACCGCGGCGGCGCCCTGCGTGGCGCCCTGAAGGAGCACACCGGCTGGGTCACGTTGCCCCAGCTGTTCATCGGCGGCGAGTTCGTCGGCGGTTGCAGCGACGTGTTCGACGAGAGCCTGGCGGGTCGACTGCAGAGTCGCCTGCAGGCACTGGGCATCGTGTTGAACGAAGACATCGTCGATCCCTACGGATTCCTGCCGAACTGGCTGCAGAAACGCAGGAGCTAGGGCCGGCAACTTCAGGACGCCGGGATGCCTGCGAGTGCGAGATGGCGCAGGTACCGGTCGACGAATTCCGGCGCGCGGATGAAGAAGAAGTCCTGGCGGGCGAACGACAGATTGTAGCCGGGCTTCATCTGCACCAGGCGGTCGCCCACCGCCCTGGCCTCCTCGAGGCGGCCAAGTTCAGCGAGCAGGGCGCAGAGCGTCGCGTACGGCCAGTAGGTGGCGTACTGCTGCCGCACGGCGGCACGCGCGAAGTCTTCCGCTTCCTCGAGACGATCGAGGCGATACAGCGCGACACTGCGCATGTGATGGAAAGTCCAAAGGTGCGGATCCTGCGGGCTCAGGCGCACCGCCCTTTCATACAGCGGTAGCGAGGCCGCGGGCCTGTCCCACACCGACAAGCAGAACGCCAGCGCGAAGTACGCCTGCGCAAAGCTGCGGTTGGCCTCGATCGCCTGCTCGAGCTCGGCCTCGGCTTCGGGAAACCGGCACAGCAGGCACAGCGATCGTCCCAGCACGAAGCGATTGAAGGCATCCTGCGGCTCGAGGGCGACGGCTGCCTGCGATTCCACAAGTGCCCGCTGCAATTCCTGCTGGCGCCCGGAAGGGTCGCCGTAGAACGCCAGCTGCACCGAGGCGTAGGCCAATCCGGCATGGGCACGCGCCAGGTCGCGATCGAAGGACAGCGCCCGGGCAAACCAGCCCTTCGCGACCGCCAGGTCCTCCGGGGTGAAGCGATACAGGTGCCAGAAAGCCCGATGACAGCAGTCCCAGGCCTGGAAATCTTCCGGCCGCTTGCGATCGGTCTTCAGTCGCTCGATCTGTTCCAGCTTGGGTTCGATCGTCGCCGCAATCTGCTGTGCGATGTCCTCCAGCACCGAGTGCAAACTGGCGTTCTCGACGCCATAGCCCTGGTTCCACAGCAAGCGCGCGTTCTCGCAGTCCACCAGTTCCGCGTCGATGCGGCCGCTGGCTTCCGTCCAGCGGATGCGCCCGGTCAGCAGGTAGCCCACGCCCAGGATGGAGCCGACCTGTCGCGGCGTCAGCCCGGCATCCACCGCAAAACTCGAGCCCCTGCGCAATGACAGTCAGCCACTGGTGACGCGCCAGCAGCGCGATGATGTCGGCGGCAATGCCGTCGCCGACATAGCCGCGCTGCGAATCCTCGCCCACCATTTCAAACGGCAGCACCGCGATGCCGGTCGGGGGGTCGGTCACGCGCGCCGGGGCCATCGAGGCAGCCGATGCAATCTGGCGCGTGTCCGGAAGCTCGGCTTCCACGGGGCCGACGTAGCGAAATCCACGATGACGCAACGTAAGCAGCAGTCGCTGCTCCTTGCCCGTATCGCCGACCAGTTGCCTGACCGCCTTGATCCTGCTGCTCAGGGTTGCCTCGGACACGAAGCGCCGGTTCCAGACCTTTTCGAACAACTCGTCCTTGGAAACGATCCGGTCGTGGTGGGCGACGAGGTAGTGCAGCACATCGAACACCTGCGGCTGCACCGCCAGTGCCTTGCCGGCCCGGCGAACCTGGAACCGCGCGGTATCGAGTTCAAGCCCGGCGAATCGGTAAATCTCGGACATGTACGACCATGGCCCCGCCTGCCGCCTCTCCACCGCGATTCTGGCCGAAATCAGCCTGCTGTCCAACTTAATCCAGCGCCCATCCAAGTTCGGCGCGCGTCGGTGGCCTATGGTTTCGACCACTGCCGACGCCCGCCGTGAACGACCTTCCCGGACGAGTGCTGCGATGAAGAAACCTGTCCCGGAGGGACAACGGATGGCGTCGACAGTGTGATCCGAACCTGGTCGGCGCTCGCGCCGGCCGTTCAATGCCGATTCATCTTTTCGACAACCTGGAGGAATGCATCATGTCGATCCAGACAACGCTCGAGAGCCATGAAGTCGTGGTGTGCGCAATGCTTGCGGTCGCGGCGGCACTGCTGACGACCGTGCTGTTCGTCAACCTGACGTTCAGCGCACCGATCGTCGCGTGAAGCGTTCGTGCGGTCGCCAAGGACGGCGGCCTCGGATGCAAACTTCGGTACCACGCAGACGCCGCGCCTGGCGCCCTTCGATTCGGTCGGGGCCGCGCCACGTCGTCCCGACATCATTCGCAGATCCTACCCTTGTACGCGGCGGTACACTTCCTGCGTGTCGCGAATCACTCCCGCAACAAGTCCCATGGAGACCAACCGGATGACGCCATCCCCACCGGTAACGACTTCAAACTGGGGCCGTCCACCGCACAACCGCTGGAGCTTCCAGCACGTCCAGCAACTCTTCCCGACCTGCCGGCTGGCCCGTGGTGAATTCGCCTCGCCGGTGCTGCCGGCGGAACCGCGGGACCTGCTGTCGCTCAGCTTTCCGTCCGCAAGCGGCGAGACGACCTCGCTACGCGAATTCCTGGACGTGGCCTGTTGCGATGCGTTCCTGGTCGTGCACGGTGGCCACATCGTCGCCGAGCACTATTTCAACGGCATGACCTCGAGTTCCGCCCACCTGCTGAACTCGGTCACCAAATCGTTCGTCGGCATGCTGGCCGGCATCGCCGTCGAGCGCGGACAGCTGGACCCCTCCTCGTTGGTCACGCTCTGCCTGCCCGAGCTGGACAACGCGGCGTGGCGCGGCACGACGGTACGGCACCTGCTCGACATGACCGCCGCCGCGCGATATGCAGAGGACTATGCCGACGCGAGCACCGATTTCTGGATGGAGGCCGCCGTGGTCGGCTGGCGCCCGGAACGGGTCACGGCCGGGACCCCGCGATCGCTGCTGGACTACGCGCGCTCGCTGGACGGGCAGGACATGGAAAACGGCTCGCGGTTTCAATACCGGAGCGTGGCGACCAACGTGCTGGGCCACGTGATCGAGCGAGCCATGGCGACGCCGCTGGCCAGCCTGCTCGAGGCGGGGATCTGGTCGAGGCTCGCCACCGCGCACGACGCGGCGATCGTCGTGGATCGCAGCGGATTTCCGTACGTGGCCGCGGGCATGAACGCCACGGCGCGCGACCTCGCGAATTTCGGAATCATGATGATCAGCGACGGCGTGCTCGGCGGCCGCCAGGTGATTCCCCGCGAGTGGATCGAGGACACCGTCCGGGGCGACGACAGCTCCGTCGAGTGCTTTGCACGAGGCGCTTACGGCGCCTTCATGCCGGGCTGGCACTATCGCAACCAGGTGTGGGTGGCCAGCCGCGATCCGGCGGTGATGCTGGCCATCGGCATCCACGGCCAGTTCGTCTACATGGACAAGGCCCGCGAGCTCGTGATCGTCATGCTCAGCTCGCAGCCGCAGTCGATCGACCTGCTGCTCTACCAGGACGCGCTCACCGCCATGGGTGCCGTGGCCGCCCTCAATCGCAGCTGAAGTCATTCGCGCCGACGGCGCGGCATTGCGGTGGGAAGCCGTGCTCGCGCCAGTACGCCACGACACCGCTGCGTTCCAGCAGGCGCTTGAAGCCGGGCGAGTTTCGAAATTCCGGCGGAGTGCGGTCCCAGGCTACGAGCTCGCCGGTTTGACTGAGATCAAGCTCGCCGACGCTGTCGAAGTCACCCAGCCACAGGTAGAGGTGCGCCATCACGGCTGCGGCGTTTCCGGATCCGGCATAGTCGCGGGAATACTGCTGGACGATCGCCGCGGAATCGGTGCCGTCCTGACCGGGCTGGCTCAACGCATCGATGAGCCGCTCGCGTATCGCGGGACTCAGGCCCAGGTTGTCCATCAGCAAGAGGGCGGCAAGCCGGTCGCCACGCTGCACGAGCGGACCGATGAAGTTCTCGGCGGCACTCACCACGAATCCGGCGGTCACGCCACGCTGGAACGAGACCAGGGCTGCGTCCGTCTGGCCCGCAAACAGCAGCGCCACTGCCTTGTACCGCTCCGCATTCAGGTAGCCGGGTTCGAGGTCCAGACTGCGATCGAGGTCGGCATTGGCGCGCTCGAAGAACCCCAGGTACTCCCAGTTGATGCCGCGCCACAGGTACGCGGTGGCATTTCTCGGATCGGCGGCGATTGCACGGTCCAGCAGCGAATTGCTGAGGGCCCAGTCGACCGGCCAGAGCCTGACGTTATTGCCGAGGACCGCCCAGGGCATCGACAGTGTCGGATCCAGCTCCAGGGCACGCTTGGCAGCTTCGCTGGAAATTGCAGTGTAGTCGCGGTCCATGATGCCCCAGCTCACGGCGACGGAACACACGGCAGCCAGGCCCTCCCAGCCTCGCGCGAAGTCGGGGTCCAGCGTCGTGACCTGCTCGAACAACCGAATGGACTCCGGCAGGTCCTTGCGTGCGATGAAAAGCTCGCGCGCCTTCAGGTAAAGCTGGTATGCCTCTAGGTTCTCGGTGTCCGCGTGCACGCTCACCGCCGCCACCGACTGCGCACCTCCGAGCTGCGCTCGCAGCGCGTCCACGATGGCGTTGGCGATATCCTGCTGGATCGCGAAGATGTCGGTCAGTTCGCGGTCGTAGGTCTCCGACCACAGGTGACGATCGTTCACCGCGTTGATCAGCTGCGCGGTGATGCGCACGTGGTTGCCCGACTTGCGTACGCTGCCTTCCAGGACGTGGTTGACCTTGAGCGCCCTGGCGATGTCGGCCGTACCGAGCGGACTGCCCTTGTAGGCGAACGACGAGGTACGCGAGGCTACCCCGAGCCCGGGCACCCGCACCAGCACGTTCAGCAACTCCTCGGAGATGCCGTCGGAGAAGTACTCGTTTGCCTTGTCGTCGCTCATGTTCACGAACGGCAGCACCGCGATCGAGGGCTCTGCTCTCGGCCGCTGCCGGTGTTGCGATCGGGTGGACTCCTGCTCTCGACCGGGCGCTCCGGCGCATTGCCCACCCACCAGAACATCCCGCCGCCCAGCAGCAGCAGGATGGTCAGGATCGTGAACTCGATGCCGCTCACCTTCTGGTGCCCGCGATCGCCGTGGAACCAGGCGAGCACCAGCGCGATCGGCGCGCCGACCAGGAAACCGACCGTCGCGATCCGTTGCAACTGCTCGGTCCAGTGGAACACCGAGCTCAGGTATTCGAGCCCCTGCAGCAGGCCCCACCCGGCCGCGACGTAGGCGATGCCCCACTGCACCACCTTGCGGCGGCGCAGCGTGGCCCACAAGTGTTCGCTCTCCGGCGGGTTCGGCTCGCTCAAGATTCCTCCCCTGGCGCGCGAGTGTAGCCGAACCGCCTGCCGGCCCGGCGACACCGTCGTGGCCTTCGTGCAGCGGGGGCTCTTGCGAGCACCATTTTCCTCCACCGATCGCTCCGCGTTATCCTCGCCACGTGCAACGCCACCTCATCGCCGCCGGATTGGCAATCCTGGTACTGGGGCTGCTCTGGCCCTGGCTGTCGAAGTTTCCGCTCGGCCGCCTGCCCGGCGACCTGATGATCGAGCGCCCGGGCTTCCGCTTCTACGCGCCGTTCACGACCATGATCGTCGTGAGCCTGGTGCTGACCCTGATCATCTGGCTCTGGCGCCGCTGAACCACCCCGCTCGCGAGGATCGCCGCATGTCCGTCTATCTCGTTGGCCAGATCACCATTCACGATCGCGAGGAATACGGCCGCTACGAGGCCGGCTTCCTCGAGGTGTTCGCGCAGTTCGAAGGCGAGCTGCTCGCCGTCTCGGAGGAGCCGACCGTAATCGAAGGGGAATGGCCCTGCACCCGCACGGTATTGATCCGCTTTCCCTCTTCCGACGAGGCCCGCCGCTGGTACACCTCGCCGCAGTACCAGGCGATCGCCCGGCACAGGCTCCGGGCATCCACCGGCAACATCGTCACAGTCGAGGAATTCAGGGCTGTTTAATCCCTCACACCGGCGCATTTGCGTATGACCCTCGGACCCGTGACCACTGACAAATCCGGCCGGAGCCGCTAGGCTTTCGCGATGCACACGCAACACGACACTCGCTCGAACCCGCTCCCGCTGAATCGGGCCCGTGCGTCCGGAAAGCGCTTCGCCGTTGCGGCGGCGCTACTCGCCCTCGTCGGCATCGCGCACGCCGACGCCCCGGTCTTCTCGGACGCGGCCTACCTCAAGCACATCGAAGTGCTGTCGTCGGACGCCTTCGAGGGACGTGCGCCCGGCACCGAGGGCGAAAAGAAGACGCTCGCCTACATCGAGCAGCAGTTCCGCGCGGCGGGCCTGGCGCCGGGCATCGGCGACAGCTACCTGCAACCGGTCCCGCTGGTCGAGATCATGCCGCACGCGGATGCCGCGATGCGGCTGGCGGCACCGGGCGGCAAGACGTTCGAGCTGCGCAGCCCGGACGACATCGTCGTATGGACCAAGCGGCCGGTGCCGTCGACCAGCATCGCGAATGCGGAAGTCGTGTACGCGGGCTACGGGATCGTCGCCCCGGAGTATGGCTGGGACGATTACGCCGGCCTGGACGTGCGCGGCAAGCTGGTGCTCGCGCTGGTCAACGATCCCGGCTACGCCACGCAGGACCCGAAGTTCTTCACCGGCAACGCGATGACGTACTACGGTCGCTGGGACTACAAATTCGCCGAGGCCGTGCGTCACGGGGCCGCAGGCCTTCTGGTGATTCACGAGACCAAAGCCGCGGGATACCCGTGGGACGTGCCGCGCAACGGCGCGGACAAGCCGCAATTCGACCTGCGCATCGACGATTACGCCAGCACGCGCCTCCCGCTCGAGGGCTGGATCACTGAAGATGCTGCGTCACGCGTGATGTCGGCAGCCGGAATGGATTTCGCCGCGTTGAAGAAAGCTTCTTCGGCCCGCGGCTTCAAGGGCCAGGCGACCGGCATCACAGCCAGCATCTCGGTGCGCAACGACGTGCGCTACGCGATCTCGTACAACGTCGTGGGCATGGTGCCGGGAAGCAAGCATCCGAATGAAGCGTTCGTGTACACCGCGCACTGGGATCACCTGGGCAAGAACGCCAGTGCCAGGCCCGGCGAGGACGCAATATTCAACGGTGCGCAGGACAACGCGACGGGTGTCTCGGCGCTGATCGAACTCGGGCGCGCCTTTGCCGCGACGAAGCCGGCGCCGCAGCGCTCGCTGTTGTTCGTCGCCGTGACGGCCGAGGAATCGGGGCTGCTCGGCAGCGAATACTTCGCCGCGCATCCGCCGATTCCTGTCGCGCAGATGGTCGGCGGATTGAACATGGACAACCTGTACTCGGTCGGCAAGACGCGCGACATCACGGTGATCGGTTTCGGCAAGTCGGAACTCGAGGACGACCTGCGCAAGGCCGCCGCCACGCAAGGCCGCGTGCCGGCGCAGGAACCTTCGCCGGAGAAAGGGTTCTATTACCGGTCGGACCACTTCAACCTGGCGAAGGTCGGCGTGCCGATGCTGTACACCAAGGCCGGCGTCGACAGCCCGACGCAGGGTGCGGATTACGGCAAGCGGTGGCTCGAAGAATACACCGCGAACAAGTATCACAAGCCGACGGACGAGTATTCGCCGGACTGGGACGTGAGCGGCACGATGCAGGACCTGCAGCTGTACTACGAGGTGGGGCTCGCCGTCGCGGATTCGTCGCGGTGGCCAAACTGGCGCGCGGACAGCGAGTTCCGCGCGATCCGGGACCAGAGCCGGCAGTAGCTGCCGCGCCAGGCAAGGACACGCAGTGAAGAAGCAGTCGCCGCGGCGCTCCACCCCGCCCGCGCTCGACCGCGCGATGGGCAACGCAGGGAGCTACCGCGAGTGGCACGAGCTCGCCGTCGAGCACGACCGGCTCTCGGGCGCCGAGGACTGGCGCGCCGATGACGATTGCGAGTGGATACACGCGGGCGAACTGCGCGCGACGATCGCGCGGCTGCGCAGGATGCGACGGCGCGGCGAGACATGGACGCTGCTGGAGGCGTTCCAGGACGCCCTGTTCCGGCACCAGGGTGAGTGCGCCCAGCCCGAGCTCTACCAGGTGGCCCGCGCCGGCACCAAGCGGGTGATCGGCGAGTACCTCGACGAGCTGGAGACCTGCTTCGCCTACCTGCTGGCCCTGGACGAACCGGGTGTCGACGATCGCTATCGCCTGGCGCAGGTCAAGCGCATCGGTCGCGTGTACGGCCGGCCGGCGCTGATGCTCTCGGGTGGCGCGCTGCTCGGCCTGTTTCACTTCGGGGTCGTCAAGGCGCTGTTCGAGCAGGACCTGCTGCCGCGCACGGTGTCGGGCTCGAGCATGGGCGCGATCATTGCCGCCTGGACCTGCACGCACGACGACGACGAACTGCGCGCGCTGTTCGCCGACCCGTCGCGGATCAACCGTGAAGCGCTGCACCGCCTGCCGCTCGGCAGGATGCGGGACGAAGCCACGGTGATGGACCAGGGCAAGATGCGCCGGTTCCTGCTGAGCGTGCTCGGCGACCGTACGTTTTCCGAGGCGATGAAGCACTCGCGACGCATTCTCAACATCACGGTCTCGCCGTTGCGCAAGCACCAGGTGCCACGACTGCTGAACTACCTGTCCGCGCCCGAGGCGCTGGTCAACAGCGCGGTCCTCGCGTCCTGCGCGGTCCCGGTGGCCTTCAAGCCGGTGCAGTTGATGGCCAGGCGTCGCGGCCGCGTCGAGCCGTGGATGAAGAAGGAACTGTGGATCGACGGCTCGGTGCACCGGGACCTGCCGTTCGACTCGCTGCGGCAGATGCTGAACATCAATCACTTCATCGTCTCGCAGACCAATCCGCACGTGGTCCCGCTGCTGAGCCTGTACGACTCGCGCCCGGGCCTGGCCGCCGCACTGGCCCGCGCCGGCAGCAACATCTATCAGCACGGGTCTGCGCAGCTGCTCGACATACTGCGCAAGCACGCGCCAGGTTCCCGGCTGCGAGGCCAGCTCGACAAGGCGCACGCCGTCTACAACCAGAGCTACGCCGAAACCGACATGCACATCCGCATGCCCTTCCGGCCGCTGCTGTACCCGAGGATGCTCACCAACCCGTCGCTGGAAGAGTTCCGCGGCTACACGCGCATGGGCGAACTGGAAACCTGGCCGCGCATATCGATGATCCGCGACCGCACCCGCCTCTCACGCATGTTCGGCAATGCCATCGGCACCCTGATGGAGCGGCAGAAGTCCCCCGCCGGGCGGCCGGGCGCGCGATCGCGACGCCGGCCCAGGCGGAATACAGGCTGACGTCCGCCAGGCCTCATCACCGTCGGGCGCCCGATCGAATGACTCACCTGCCCCGCTGCGCGGATCCTGTCAAGGCAGGCCGCGGGGCCGCAGCCGGGTCGTCCGCCACTTCGACGGACTCGTCCGTAACGTCGACCACCACCGTCTTGACATCGTAACCGCGCCTGGCCCACTCCGCGGCAATGCGTGCGGCCTCCAGCTGGTCGCTGGTCTCGCAGGTCTCGGATTCCTTCTCCACGTAGTACTGGCGTTCCATTCTGCCTCCCTCCTGCGACGCGACTGGTCGACCTGCGTGGTCGCGTGTGACGCGCTGCGCTACGGCTGTCGTACCTTCGGTGCGGTCTGGCGCCGGGCGCACGCCACGTACACCGGGGAGCATTGTCAATATTCTCCGTCCCGCCGCCAGATGCAAGTCGCGTGAATCCGTAACCTCATGGCCGACGACGAGATCAATACAGGACGGCCTGCGGAGACATGAAGCAGACCGGGGAATGCCACTATTTTGCGGAATACCCTTATTCTTCACTGAACGCCGGGCGGCTCGCCACCGTCAGCGCGTTCGGGGCGGCCCTGTATGATTTCCGACCGCCGGCGACCCGGGCCTCCGGCCCTGCAAGTCATGTCATCATTACCCGCCGCGATCATCCCATTGCCTGGCGTTGCTGCCTGTCGAGCCTTCCCATGAAGCTGTTTTCACGCCTGCTTCCAAAAGCACCGCCCCCGCCGCCAGCACCGACATCGGCGGAGCGCGTTACCGCGCTGCAGTCGGCGCCCGCCGACCTCGTGGTGACCACCGCGCTCGGCGACGGTGATGCGACACTGCGGGTCGGCGCCATTCGCCTGCTGCCCGACGGCGACGTACTGCAGTCGCTTGCCGGCCTTGCGGATCAGCCCGGGAGCCCCGCGGCACACACGACTTCCGCGTTGCGGAAAGCCGCACATGATCGGCTTGCGCAACTGATCGACGAAGGTTCGATCGACTTCGACGCGTACTGCAGCCGCTTCGGTCATCGGCCGGAGTCGATGGCGGTGGCGGCGCTCTGCAAGGACCCCGCTCGCCTGGACAAGCTACTGGCCGGCATCGACGATCCGGCCGTTCTCGCGCGGCTGGTCGTCGAAAGCACATCGAGCCGGGTGCGGCAGTGTGCCGCGGCGGCCGTCGTCGACCCGGCGCAGTTGCATGAGTTGCTGCCGCGTGTACGCGGCAAGGACAAATCGGTCTACAGGATCATCCGGCAGAAATGCGACGCGCTGCTTGCCGAGCAGCGCAGGAACGAAGAAGCCGTCCGTGAATCCGCAGAGTTGTGCGAATCGCTCGAGCGGCATGCAGCACGGCCGCATGGCCCGCTGTACGCAACTACGCTCGAGACACTCACGACGCGCTGGCGTGCTCTTGCGACGCATCCGGACGTTGGCGTCGAGCAGCGTGGCAACGAGGCCGTCCTGCGCTGCCGGGAAGTCATCGCTGCACATGAGCGGGAACTGGCGCGGCAGGCTGCGGAGAACGAGGCCGAGCGCGCGGCCCTGCAGGAAGCACGCGAGGCGCGCGAACGATCGCTCGAGGCTGAGCGACGAGCCGCCGCGGAGCAGGCAGAGGCCGAGGCGCACGCGTTGGCCGAGGTAGCTGCGGCACGCGAGGCCGAGGAACACGCCCGCTCCGAGCAGCGGGCCGCGGAAGCGCAGGCCCACAGCCAGGTAGCCAGCCTGATCCGGCTCTCGACCGACGCGCTGCGGCGGGGCAATTCCAGGAAGGCGGCACGGTTCCGACAGGGTGTGGAGGAAGCGATGCAGGCGGCTCCCCCGCTGCCGGCCCATCTCGAGCGAAACCTGCAACTGCTCGACGAAAAGCTGAACGAACTCAGGCAGTGGAAGGACTACGTCGCCGCACCCAAGCGCATCGAGCTGATCGAGGAGATGGAAGCGCTGGTCGGCTCGCAGGACGACCCCGGATCACTCGCCGAGCATGTCCGCGCGCTGCAGCAGGAATGGCGCACGATCAACAAGGGCATCGCGAGCGACACGTCGGAGGACGGCGAGCGCTTCCAGCGGGCGTTCCAGGCCGCGTTCAAGCCCTGCCAGGAGTACTTCGCCGCACAGGCCGGGATGCGGCGGCAGAATCTCGACGCCCGTAAGCTGGTGCTCGAGCGCCTGAAAGCCTTCGAAGCGAGCCTGGACACTGAACACGCCGACTACCCGCTGGTGATTCGGGTGCTGCGGGAGGCGCCGCGCGAGTGGCGCAGCCATTCTCCGGTGGACGCCGAGGCCAGTCGCCCGGCCGAGATCGAATTCCAGAAGTCGATGGATCGCCTGCGGAAATTCGTGGCCGAATGGTACGAACGCAATGAGGCGGACAAGACCGCGCTCATTGCGCAGGCCCGGCAGTTGGCGACCGTGGACGACGTGGCCCAGGCGATCGACGGCGTGAAGCGGCTGCAGGTGCAGTGGAAGCAGACCGGCCCGGTGCCGCGAGACAAGTCGCAGACGCTGTGGGACGAATTTCGCGGCCTGTGCGACGCGGTCTTCCAGCGACGCGAGGAGGCCCGCGCACAGCATGTTGCGGTGCTGCAGGCCGAAAAGGCGCGCGCCGTCGCGCAGCGGACAGAAGCCGAGCAGGACCTTCGCGACGCAGAGGCTGCCGAATCGAACCTGCTCGAGGCGGCCCGACTCATCCGGGCATACGAACGCGCCGTGATGCAGGGCGCTCTGCCCGCGGAACGCACGGCACTGAAGGACGCAGCCGAGGCATTCATTGCCGGCGTGCGGCGCTGGCCAGGCGGCGGCCTGCAGGCCTTGAAGCAGGCGTTGGCCCGCGCCGACGCCGCGTCGGGTCCGGACGACGAGGCGCGCGAAAAAGCGCTTCGTATGCTGTGTATCAGGTGCGAGATCGCGAGCTCGACACCCACGCCGCCGGAAGACGCGGAGCTGCGCCGGGACTACCAGTTGAGCCTGCTGATGACGAGCCTGGGCCAGGGACGCCGCATGGAGGACCTCGACTGGAATGCGATGCTGGCGGAATGGATCGCGACGGGCGCGATAGCACCTGAAGCCCACGAGGGCCTCGAGCGCCGGTTCCTGCGCTCGCTCGAGAAGCGGCCGGCGAAGAACTCCCGCCGGTCGCGGTAAGGGTTCAGGGCACCTCGGCGCGCGGCTCGTCGGCACGCGTGCCGAGGTTGCCGTAGCGGTGATAGTCGGTGCTGATGCTCTGCTCGCGGACGTACCAGAGCAATTCCAGCCGCCCCTCGCCCGACACCGGAACGCTGACCACGCAACCATTCGCGGCATTGCCGGCTTTCAGCACCTCGAGCGACGCCCGCTCCGGTGCGGCGTAGCGAACCCTGTCCACCTGCCCCTCGCGGATGGCCTGTGCCAGCTGCTCATCGGACTCTTCGACGAACTCGATGGCGCCTGCCCACGTGTAGGTCAGCGTCTCGAGCCGCCGTACCACGGCCGATTCCAGCCCGGGTGGCGTGCTGATCACCACGCGGCAACCCGCAACGTGCGCCGCGCAGGCGCGCGCGAACACGTCGAAGGCCGTGTCGTTCACGTCGACGCGCACCCGCACGCTGCCGACCGGCAGGTAACGACGCACGTTGTCCTGGCCCACCAGCTTGAAGTGATCATGCTCACGGCTGAACTCTTCACGCTGGCTGCATTCGTAGCTGAGCGCCGCGGCGAGGATGCGCGCATCGCCGTCCTGCGACTGCGACTGCAGCAGGCCGCATAGCGCGGCGAGCGTCGGGGTGGACGGTGTCAGGTCCACCTGGAGCGAAGCCGCGGCCGCCGTCCGCGCGCCGGCGGCGAGCTGCGGCGCATCGACGTCCTCGAAGTCCATGAACTGCGCGACGTAGTTCGGTCCGCCCGCCTTCATGCCCGGACCGAAGCCCGACTTGCCCATGCCGCCGAACGGCTGGCGCAGCACGATGGCGCCGGTGGTCACGCGGTTGATGTAGAGGTTGCCGGCTAGAATGTGCTGCTTCCAGTAGTCCCACTCGCGCTCGTCGAGACTTTCCAGGCCGCTGGTCAGGCCGTAGCCGGTCTGGTTCACGAGTTCGACGGCTTCGCGCAGTGTCTCGAAGCGCATCACCGCCAGCATCGGGCCGAAGAACTCGGTCATGTGCGTATAGCTGCCGGGGCGTACGCCGTACTTGACGCCCGGCGTCCAAAGACAGGGATTTCCCTCGGCTGGCTGCGGCATGACCGCCCATTCCTCGCCGGGCTCGAGCACCTTGAGTGCGGTCTCGAGATCGCCCGACGGCGGCTTGATCATCGGCCCCATCTTCGTGCCGAGGTCCCAGGCCGGGCCGACCGCGAGGCTCTGCACCGCCTCGCACAGCGAACGCCGGAACACCGGGTCGTCGTAGACCTCGGCCTGCAGCAGCAGCAGCGAGGTCGCCGAGCATTTCTGGCCGGAATGGCTGAAGGCCGAGTGCAGGATGTGCTTGATGGCCAGGTCTCGATCCGACACCGCGGTGACGACCGTCGCGTCCTTGCCGCCGGTCTCGGCGAACAGCGCGAGGCGCGGGTTGTCGCCGAGCATCGTGAGTGCGGTGTCGGTGCCGCCGGTGAGGATCACCGCGCTGACCTGCGGATGGTTCACCAGCTTGCGGCCCTCGCGGGCGCCCGAGCACGGCAGGAACTGCAGCGCGCTCTTCGACACGCCCGCGCGCCAGAAGCACTTGCACATTTCCCACGCGACCAGCACGGTGTCGGACGCGGGCTTGATGATGACGGTGTTGCCGGCCGCGAGCGCTGCCGCGACGCCGCCGCAGGGGATCGCGACCGGGAAATTCCACGGCGGCACCACCACGACCACGCCCTTCGGCCGGGCGCGCAGCGTCGGCATGCGCTGCCACCAGCGCGCCGAGTCGCGGTAGAACTCCAGGAAGTCGATCGCCTCGGACACTTCCGGGTCGGACTCCATCGGCGTCTTGCCGCCGTCGGCCAGCGCCGCGCCCATCAGCTCGCCGCGGGCAATGCGCAGCTCCTGCGCAACCTGGCCCAGCAACTCGAAGCGCTGCGCCTCCGGCAGGGTCCGCCAGCCGTCGGGGTCGGCCGCCGCGCATTCCACCGCGCGCGCGACGTCTGCGTCGGTCGCCTGCCGGTAACGGCCGACGACGGTGCCGGGACGCGACGGGTCCAGGCAATCTCGCAGCTGCCGGCCTTCGAGCAGTTCCTCGCCGCCGATGACCAGCGGGATCTGCACGGCGGCGTCGCCGTGCCGCGGATGCCAGCGGGCGACGATCTTCTCCGCCCACTCGCCGTTCTGCGGCAGCGCGAAGTCCGTGTCCGGCTCGCATTCCAGGTGCTGCCAGCCGCGGGCGATCGCCGACGGAACCACCGGCGGCTGGTTGCGGTCCTGGTCGCGTCGCGGCGCATCGCTGACATTCTCGATGGCATCGAACGCGGCCAGGAAACCGCTCTCGAGCTGCCGCCACTCCGGGCTGTCCACCTCGATCTTGAACGCGTGACGCAGGAAATTCTCCGGCCCCGTGTTCTCGTCGAGCCGCCGGATCAGGTAGCCGATCGCGTTGATGAAGTTTTCCCTGTAGCAGGCCGGCGCGTACAGCAGCAGGTTGCGCGACAGCTCGAACAGCGCGCGACGCTGGGCGTTCGCCATGCCTTCCAGCATCTCGAACTGCACCCTGTCGAGCGCATTGCGCTCGTGCGCGAGCACCAGGCCGTAGGCCAGGTCGAACAGGTTGTGCGACGCCACGCCGACATCCATGGCCGCGAGGTTATCGGGCTTCATCACCTCGTGGACCATGCGCTTGTAGTTGGCGTCGGTCTCGAGCTTGGTGCGGTACGGCGCCTGCGGCCAGCCGCGCATCGACGACTCGGCGCGCTCGCTCTCCATGTTGGCGCCCTTCACCAGCCGGATGGTGATGCGTCCGCCGCCTGCTGCCACGCGCCGACGCGCCCATTCCTGCAACTGCAGCAGGGTCCGGTACGAATCCGGGATGTAGCTCTGCAGCGCGATACCGGCGCGGACGTGTCCCAGGCCCTTGCGGTCCAGCGTGCGCATGAATGCCGCGGCGGTCAGGTCCTTGTCGCGATACTCCTCCATGTCCAGGTACACGAACTTCGACACCGCGCTGCCGTCGGGCCGCGTGAAACCCGCTCGATCGGCCGTGCGAAACAGCCGCTCCAGGCGGTCGCAGAGCACGCTGACGGTGTGCTCGCGGGCGATCGGCGAGATCTGCGAGTACAGCGTCGAGATCTTGATCGAGACGACCTCGATCTCCGGCCACTGCAGTCCCTGCAGGTACTGCTGCAGGCGGCGCTCGGCTTCTTCCTCGCTCAGGATCGCCTCGCCGAGGAAGTTGACGTTCATCCGCACCCCCTCGGTGCGGCGCTCGGCGAGGTGCCGCGTGAGTTCCTGCTTCTCGCCGGGCAGGATGACGTTGGCCGTCTCCTTGTGCATGTGTTCCTTGACCAGCGGCAGCGCGACGCCGGGCACGAAGGCGCCGAACGACTGGAACCCTTTCATCAGCGTGCGATCGAGCGGTCCGAAGTAACGCGGCACGCCCTGCACGTCGAGGATGTGCGTCAGGTGCTCGACGGCGCGCGCCGCGTCGCTGGTGCGGAACGCCTGGTCGGTCATCATCGCGAGCGTCGCCTTGTCGGACGGCGTCTGCAGCATCCGGTCGAGTTCCGCCTGCTGGCGCCGCTCCGCGGGTGTCTGCAGCGATCGCGCACGCTCCTGTAGCTTGCGCGCCAGCAGCAGCGCCTGCTGCACCGCTGCCGGGTACTTAGAGGACGCGTCAGGCTCGAACTGGCCAAGGAGCACGGCGACGGTGGCTGGGTCGGTCATAGGGGGTGCTCGACGTGAGTATCAGGAGGCCTGCCAGGCCCGCCCGGGTCCGGCCGATGCCGGATTATTGCCGACAACCCGCCGGCGCTGAATCGCAGGATACCGAATTGCCGCGCAGCGGGGCGCAAGGCCCGGAACGGGCGCCGGAAAGTACTGATGTCACCCTATCGCATTGCCGCCCGGCGCGCGTAACCTCCCGTTTCATGAAAGAAACGATTCCCACCCCGGCGGACCGCCTGCCGGCAATGTGCAGTTTCATCCGGACACAGGCCCGACAGATCGCGTCCGGTGAATTGCGGGACAGCGATGAACTTGCGTTGCGTATCCGGATTTTCTACACGCCCGCCCTGATGCAGTCGATCGAGGCCGTTGCGCCGGGGTGGCAGGACATGGCCGCCTATGCGCACGGGACCACGCTCGACCACATCACCCGGGCGCTGGTTGCGCTGCAGGACCTGCCGGAATACCACGAGGCCGCGCCGGGGCTGCAGGCAATGATGGAATGGAGCGTGCTGTACCACGACGTGGCGAAAAAGGTCATCAACGGACAACGGGATTCACTGCACGCGTTCCGTTCAGGCACGCTGGCTGCACGGGCCCTGCCCTCGGTCGGCTTCCCGACCAGCGATTCCTATGCGGCAGGGCTCGATGCCTGGACGCAGCTGGTATTGAATGCCTCGACCGAGGCACCGGACGGCAAGGGCTCGATCCAGGACAACCGCGTGCTGCCGGCAATCATCCACGGAATCGAGCAGCTGTTCGGTGCAGGGTCTGCGGCCGCGCTCATCGTCCAGTCGGTGCTGCTGCACCAGTCGTTGAACGTGGTGCCCGAGTGGCCGAATCCCGGCAGCCTGACCGACGCAGAACTGCCGAATTGCATCCGCCCGGCGCTGCTGCCGCTGTTGGAAGCACTGATGCTGGTGGACAGCGATGCCTGGCAGCTCTTCGATCCAGCCAGCAAGGCAAAATTCCGCCAGAGCACGCTTGCCGTGTTTGCCGATCTTCGCGGGCTGGTGGAACGCTGATTTTCCGTCCGGCGGGTGCCGCGCTCACTCTTCGTCTTTCTTTCCCTGCATCTCCTCAAGCCGGAGCGCCGCGGCCTTGAACATACCGGTCGCCTCGGTGCTCGAGAGTCCGCGCGCGGCAGCCTCGCGCACAGCCTTCAGCAAGGCGGCCTCGAAACGGACCTGGGTTGCATCGCCGATGCTTGCCTCACGATCGTGTCCGACGATGCAGAGCCGGCCCTTGTCCCGCTCCTCGATCAGTCCCTCCGAGAGCAGCCGCGCGTAGGCCGCCTGGACGTCGTCCGGCTTGAGTGCCAGTTCCGACGCCACCCGCTCCGAGGTCGGCAGGATCGCGCCTTGCGGCAACTGCCCTTCCTGGACATCCTTGCGGATCACCTCGTAGAGCCGCTCCGCGAGCGTCGGCGCGGTGAGGCCCTTCATTGCGTTGCGCCATCGCCCGGTCCGCGTGGCCCAGTATCCCTCCATAGCCGCCCCCTGATGCGCATCCTCAGTCCGTCAATAATCCGGGATTATACGTCCTGCACGTCAAATTGATCTGCGCGGCCTGGTTGCGCTCCGGCGCCAGGCGGCCCCGGCACTCCTGCAGGTTGTCCCCCGGCCCCATACCCCGTTACCCTGTCCTTCCACCTGCCAGCCCGGAGTGTTGATGGCCAAGCCGAATTACTCGCACCAGAAGAGACAGCGCGAACAAGCCGCAAAGCAGAAGCGTGAGGAGAAGCTGCAGCGCAAGCAGCAACGCAAGGAAGAACCGGCACCGACACCACCGTCACCGGTGGGCTGACCCGCCCCGCTGCCGGGGACGCGCATGGAGCGCCTCGACCGTTTCTACCGCATCCAGCAACTCCTGAAGGCGCGCCGCTTCGTGCGCACCCAGGATTTCCTGGACGAACTCGAAGTATCCCGCGCTACGTTCAAGCGTGACCTCGAGTACCTGCGCGATCGCTTTCGCGCCCCGATCGTCTACGACGCCGAGCACGAGGCCTACCGTTTCGACGACAAGGTCGAGGACAGCGCCGTCTGGCAACTGCCCGGCCTCTATTTCACCGCGGACGAATTGCGCGCACTGATCACGATGGACCAGCTGATCGCGGGCCTGGAGCCCGGCGTGCTGTCCGAACTGGTCAATCCGCTGCGCAAGCGCCTGACCGCATTGCTGGACTCCGGCGACGTAGAGGCCGCGGACGTCACGCGCCGCATCCGCGTGCTGACGATGGGCTCCCGCGCCATCGAGCCCGCGCACTTCCGCACGCTCGCGGCCGCGCTGCTGGCGCGGAAGCGGCTGCGCCTCGAGCACGTGCGCCGCATGGACGGCGACGCACTCGAGCGCGAGGTCTCCCCGCAGCGCCTGGTGCATTACCGGGACAACTGGTACCTGGACGCGTTCTGCCACAAGCGGCAGGCGCTTCGGACCTTTTCGGTGGATGCGATTGCTGCCGCATCGGTGGTCGAAAAGCCCTGCAAGGAAGTGAGCGAAGTGAGCCTGGACCGGCACTTTGCGAGCGGCTACGGCATCTTTGCGGGCGCCGAGACGCAGGAGGCCGTGCTGCTGTTCAATCCCACCCGCGCCCGCTGGGTCAGCCGCGAGACCTGGCACCCGCAGCAGGACGGGAAGCTGCAACTCGACGGCAGTTACCTTCTGAAGCTGCCGTACGCGCGGGAGCCGGAACTGGTGATGGACATCCTCAAGTACGGAGCGGGTGTCGAGGTGCTGGCGCCGGAATCGCTGCGCGCCGCGGTCGCGCGGCAGCACGCCGAAGCTGCCAGCGTGTACGGTCGATAGGGTCGCCGCCGGCGCCGCAGGCCCACCCCGTCCATACGGGGCAGGCCCCGGCGCCCGCGACGCAGCGCCCGGCCGCTCGCTACTTCAAGGCGGGCAGCCCACCGAGATAGCCCACACCGGCCTTGTACTTGTTGATCAACGGCCCGAGTTCGTCCTTCAGGACCTGCGAAGTCGTGCCGGTAAAGTCACCTGCGTGCTGGTAGTTGCTCATCACGTAGGCGTAGCCGTTGGCGTCCTCGACCGCCTGCAGGCCGGTCGACTCGGCGCCAGCCGGCAGCGAGAGGATCCGCGACAGCTTGCCGGTGTCGACGTTGTAGGCCCAGAGGAAGTTGTTGACGTGCAGGCTGCTGTCCTCGCCGATGAACAGCGTGCGCATTTTCTCCGAGTACTTGACGTTGTCGGGGCTGGCGATCTTGTCCACCTTCGCGGTATTGCCCGCCGCGTCGGCCGGCTGGGTTTCGCCCACGACCAGCGCGCGCATCGCGGTGCCGACGTAGCCGCTGCGAATCAGTCGTCCGTCCGAGTCGGTCGTCCAGGCGCCAAGGTCGACCTCGTACACGGCGCCCGCATCGTTGCGCGGGATCCGGATGTCGTCCACCGGATCCGAGGCGCTGGCCTGCATGCCGTTGCGCATCCGGGTCATCGCGACGTACAGCTTGCGGTCGGCCGCATTGACGGTGACGCCCTCGAATTTCTCGAACTCCACCGTGGCGCCCTTGTAGGCGGCGTAACGACGCGTCTCGAGGAACGCGGCCGCAGTGGCCATCGCCGGGCTCCGCAGTTTCAGGCACTCGGCAAGCCCGACGCTGTGGCCTGCCTTGATGAACCGGAACCCAGGATTGCTCTCGCAGGTCGCCTTGTCGGTGGCATTGCTGACCGCGAAGATGTCGCTGAACTTGATGCCGCGATCAACCAGCCTGTCCAGGTACCAGTCGCTGGACCAGCCGAGCCGGATCCACTCGAGTTGCGCCGAACCGCCGTTCTCGCGTCACGGGGCTGGTCTGCACCCACCTGGCGGCGTACAGCGTGCCGGACGAGAGATTGCCCGGGATGTCGCCCACGAACATCGTCATCACGTTGTAGGTGCCGTCGTCGCCCTGGTAGACGGTGCGCCAGTCCGGCATCACCTGCACCAGCTCACGCGAGATGCGGCCGAGCGCGCGATGTGCTTCGACCTGGGTGTTGCCATGGCGATCCACGCGAACCTCCGGGACGATCCCGTAGTCGTACACGCGCGCCGGCGACGTCGCGCCGCTCGGGTCGAGGTACAGGTTCATCGAAGCAAGGTTCGCCGAGTTGGCGGGGTCGTCCCAGGTCGGGACGCCCGGGGTGCTCGGACAGAAACCGCCCGGGTTCTCCGCACAGCGGGCGTCCGGCTCGTATTCCTGGCTGCCCAGGTGCGTGTTCCAGGGCGACAGCGAACCCGCACAGGGAATCCACAGGCCGCGGATGCCGGAGAAGTCTATGTTCTTCACCGCGACCGTCGTGAGCGCGCCGGTCTTCTTGTCCTGGTCGATCGTCGCCAGGTTCATCGTCATCGGCATCCGGCCGTAATTGTCGTTGCCGAGCGTATCGATCCAGTCGTACTCCTGGTGCGTGACCATGAACAGGCGTCGCTTCGAGGGATCGTCGCTCTTCGCGCCCTGCACCTCGATCAGGCTGTTGCCGTCGGGCGCCTCCGAGCGCTGCGGGTTGCCTGCCGGGTCGAGCAGCACGTTGCCATACTGGTCGTAGAGATCGCCGACGGTGACGCCGTCGATGGTCGTCAGCGTGTCGTGCAGCTCGTGGAAGCTGAGCGGAAAGACCTGCGACTTGCCATTGCGATACGTGACCTTGACGCTTGCTTCGGTGTAGGCGCTGGCGCGCTCGGCCGTGGTGTACGGCGCATCCATGCCGATGAATTCCACTGAAGTGACGCTGGCCGGGATGACTTTCGACGGGCCCGAGGCGAGCGACGTGGATGGCACGGCAATATTCAGCGCCGCTGCGACCGCGATCGAAACGGGCGTGGCAAGGCAAGAGAACCTGAACGACATGGTGACCTCCGGAATTGTTCCTGCGAAGCGCCTGGCTGCCGGAGCGGCAGGCATCGGCCTCGTCGGAGCATTTGTATTCCGGACGTGTTACGGGTCGTCGACTGCCGGCGTGACACTTTGTTTACAGTCACGGCACGCGGTGTCACGTAAAATTCCCTCGAGCGGGGATCCACATGCACCAATGCAACGCGCCCTCTCCCGGCATGGTCGGGAAAGGGCGCGTCCGCAGCGAGCCGGTCCGCGCAGGCCGCGGCGATCAGTGCTTCTTCGGCTTCTTCGGCGGGGCGGGCTTGAACATCTGCTGGCTGTCCAGGTTCCTCATCACCTCGCCCATGTCGTTGCGCAGCGGATAGGTGTCGTTGGTGAGCCAGCGCCCGAGCAGGTTGGCGTAGAACGGGCTGGTCAGCACGCCGCTCATGCCTCCCGGAAGAATCGTCCGACCCTCGATCATGCCCGGCGCCGTGCCCGGGACGCCGACGTAGCGGCGGTTGGGTCCCGAACCGAACATGAAGGCGCTCGAAGACGCGGCTCGCGCGCTGTGCGACGAAGCGTCGACGACGCCGAAGCCGCCGTCGGTCGCGAGTCCGGGCAGGTCGTCGAATGACGGCGGGAAACCCAGCTGCGGATTGGGAATGCTGAACGGTCCGCCGACTGCGAGCCCGTCGAACACGATACGATGCAGCCGGCCCCAGACGTAATCGTTCTGGTTCGTAGAACCCTGGAACGCCGCCTGGAAGTCCGGGCCGGCGAGCAGCGCGAGTGCGTCCTGCAGGCTCTTCAGCATCACGTAGTCGCGGCGCTGCGTGGCCTGCGGTAGCCCGAGCGGCGCGGCCCAGCCGAAGAAGTCGACGGTCGACAGGCCGACGCCATCGTTCTCGACGAGGTGGCGCAGCGCCTTGACGGCGTCCGCCGAACCCGGCGTCGGCACACCGAGGCCGTCCAGCGTCATGTCGACGCCGTTGTGGATCGCCTGTCCTCGCCAGACGGAAAAAATCGTCGCGGCAATGCTGCGCTGGACTTCCGCGGCCGAAGGCGGCAACCGGTAGCCATCTCGGTCGGACGAGTCGTAGCCACTCGAGACGCCTGTCGGCGTCGTGAAATTCCATCCGCGCAGGCGGCCGACCGCCTCGGCGACGCGCGCATCCGCCGCGAGCGCAGCGAGCGCCGCCGGCGCACCCGGCTGCGTCGCATTCGCGAACGCGTCGAGTATGTACGGCGTGAACACCTCGGCGTCGAGCAGCGTCACGTCGGCCTGGATGGCTTCCATGTCCCTCCGATCGACCTTGCCCCTCGCGAGTCGCTCCTTGAGCGTCTGGGTGATCCGACCGGCCCGGGTGCCGAAGTCGAACGTGTAGCCGAGGTAGTAAATGCCCTGGCCGCCGACCCGCAGCTGGTTCACCGGGTCATTGTCCAGCGTGGTGCCGGCCGTGTCGTTGTTGGCGTTCACGACGAAGCCGTTCTTCGGGTTGACGGTCTGCGGCAGCTCGCTCGCTGGCAGCGAGAGATAGCCGGTGCCGTTGTACTTGTCGGGGTTCGGATCCTTCAGCCACTCGTTGCCACCCTGCCCGTCGCGAATGAACCAGGGCGGCGCACCGTTCACGGTGTTCGCCTGCAGGTCCTCGCGCAGTGGCACTTCGCTGGTCGTGAAATAGCCGATGTTGCCGTCGATGTCACCGTAGATGAAGTTCTGCGATCCGACGTCGAAGTACTGTAACGCGGTCTTGAAGTCGTTGACGTTCCTCGCGCGATTCATGAGCCGGAACGTCTCGAGTTCACGCGTACCGCTGAAGCCGGTGTACTGAACGCTGATCGCCTGGCCGCCACCGAGGTCCGCGACGATCGGTCCGTTGTTGCGGCGCGGGATCGTCAGCACGGCGGCGGGAATCCCGTTGCCGGGTGGAACCGCGACCACGGTGTCGGGGCCGTTGCCGAGGCCGTCCATCCGGTTGACCATGAAGGTGACCGGGATCGGGATCACGTGCTCGGGCGCACCCATGTAGAGCGACGACAGCCCGCTCGGCGAATTCGCGTCGGGCACGAGTTGTTCGAGATAGATGTCCGTGACGTCGAAACCGGTGGTCGTTTCGCCCCAGGTCACGTACTGGTTCTGTCCCAGCACGATCCACGGAGTGCCGGCAACGCTGCTGCCTATGGCGTCGAGACCGTCCTTATTGGCGTTCAGGTGAACCTGGTAGAAATTGGCGGGCAGGTCGAGGCTCAGGTGCGGGTCGTTCGAGACCAGCGGTCGCCCGTCCCGGGTCCGCCAGCCGGCCACGGCCCATTCGTTGCTGCCGATCTGCTGCTCGGCGCGGGTGAGCGTGTTCTTCAGGAACGGCACGTGCTCGTACCGACTGCGCAGGTCCCTGAGGCCCTGGACTACGCGCTGGTCCAGCGCGGGCGGGGCCGCCGTGGACGACGCCTTCGCGCTGAACGCCGCGGGCGACGCCGTCACGCCGGACGTGACATTCGCTGCCTTGAACGACGCGTCGGCGGTCGCATTGCCTAGCGCGCCGAGGAATGGCGCAGCGCCGGTCGAATCCGGGATGGTGGACGCGCTGTCGAACGGCGCGGAACGAAAGATGTCGCCGAAAAACATCGCATAGGCCAGTTGCGGTCCAAGCTTGGCGGCATAAGCCTGGTATGCCTGTGTTGCGCCGTCGTCGAGATCGAACGACAGCTGGAACGCAAGCGCCTTGCCGACGATGGCGCTGTCGAGCGGCGTCCACGGCCTGAACCTGGTGATTTCGAGCCCCGCGTACTGGATCGGCAACGGATTGCGCTGCACCCACGCATTCACGCCGTCCGCGTAGGCCTGCAGGCCGGCACGGGTCGCCGGCGAATACGCTGCCAGGGACCGTACCGCGCGCGCGGGCCAGGCCGATCGTGCGCAGCTCGACGTCGCTCGAGAGAGCGCCGGAGCCGAGCAACTCGGCGAGCGTGCCGCTCGCCTGTCGGCGCAGCACGTCGATCTGGAACAGACGATCCTGGGCCTGCACCCAGCCCTGCAGGAACAGCGCGTCATGCTCGTCGAACGCATAGATGTGCGGCATGCCGTCTTCGTCGCGCAGGATGCGCGCGGGTCCGTGTAGCTCTTCGAGCGAGATGGTCCCGCCCTTGACTTGACCCGGTGGGCTGCCATGACCCGGCGGGTTGCGATGGGCCTGGGCAACGGTAAAGACCAGGAAAGCGCAAAGCGGCAAGAGGCTTGCGAGACGCATGTTCATTCCCCTGAATCCTAGTTGGCGGGAACACACGCGACCGCGCGTGCCCGGAGCTCGTACGATACGCCCTCAATCCGGCCGGGCCTATCGTGCACCGCAGCGAAACTGGACATAAGCGCGAAGGCGTCTCGCTGGACCCACGCCGCGCAGCATGCCGACCACTGGCGAGATTCGCATTACCGCCTGGAACGGCCGGCCGTGGCCCAGATGCAGGCGGCGTTCATGGACAACTGGATCAAGACCAGGGGAAAGGTGCTGCAGGGCGTGGAGTATTTTCCGGCGCTGGCGCCGACCGGCGATGCGCTCGCGCAGGTCTTCACCAGCTCGCCCAGCGGCGACGGCGACAGCATGCAGCGGATGTACCTGCTGTCGATAACGGCCGCGGAACACACGATCGACCTGGTCGTGCGCCAGGCATCGCGGGCGGACTGGGGCGAACTGCTGCAGGACGGAGCTGAAATCCACGAATTCCAGCAGGCCATGTTTCATTGCAAGACGATGATCGTCGATTCGCACCGGCTACGAATCGTGGAAGGACCGGCCATGGCACGGCAAGGTCATGCAACGGCTTTCCACCATCGTGTCTTCCCAGCTTGCAAGCCGGCACATCGGTGTGCCGGCTGGGGGCCTGAGTCAATCGTCCTTGTCGATATCGAGGTCACTGCGCACTTCGCGGACACCGTCGGTGGCCTTCGCGATCGCGATCGCCCTGTCCGCGGCGTCCTGTGTCCTCACCTCACCGTCAAGCGTCACGACGCCGTGATCTTCGGTGTCGACGCGGACGTCCCCGAGGCCGCCGATGCGGTCGCTCTGGTACTGGGCCTTGATCGACGAGGTGATCGCCGAATCCTCGATGACGACCTTGGTGGCTGGGCCGGACATACCCGGGGCCGGGTCAGCCGTGACGCTTAGCGGCACCAGGCCGGCCAGCAGCGAGACAGCCACGGCACAGGAAAGCACAAATCGCGTATTCATGATCGTTACCTCGGTTCCACAGGACCGGCAGCGTCTCATCTCGAGGCGGCGGTATCCGTTCGGTGGAGCACATTCATCGACCCGTGAACGCCGCGCACCCTATTCCTGAACGTCCTGCAACTGGAGGCGTGGTAATCGTGTGCCGGTCGTGACGCTGGGATCCCAGCTGATCGCACGGTTCCGCCCGGCGGCCTTTGCAAGCAGCAAGGCCTGGTCGGCCCTCTCGATCGACTCCTCCACGCCGACCTCCGGATCGAGTGACGCCAGCCCGAACGAGGCCGTCGCGTGGATCTCGACGTCCCCAGGACCGACGACCAGCGGCTTGCCGGCGAGGCCTTCGCGGACGCGCTTGATCACGGCCTGGCCGATCGGGAGATCGGTCCCGGGTAACGCGATCAGGAACTCATCGCCCCCGTATCGGAACACCTTGTCATAGGGACGGAGCTGCTGATGGAGGAAGCGGACCGCGCCGGCCAGTACCGCGTCGCCTGCTGCATGACCGTGCGTATCATTGACTCCCTTGAGGTGGTCCAGGTCCATGAAGACGATGCAGCATGGCTGGACGCGTCGCCTTGCCAGCTCGAGCCTCTCACGCAAGTCCGGCAGCATGTCGGTGCGCCCGTAGGCGCCAGTCAGTGCGTCGCGGTTTCGCAACGCGCGCTGAATCTCGTGTCGCAGCGAATCCATCTCGAGCCGAAGCCGCGCGCTTCCCGCAATCAGGTCTTCGAAGTCCTGGCGCAGGATCGGCGCATCGGCCGCCACCTCGCGCAGCAACCGAGCTGCGATCCGGTGCAGGCGCTGGTGCTCGGTACCGATCGCCGCGAACCCCCGTTGTCCCCAAAGCTCGGCCGGTGCCCGCTCGTAATACCATCGGCTGAATCGACAGTGGAGATGCGCGCCCTCGGTGAGATCCTCCAGGTTGAACGGCAGCCCGCAGACGATTGACCGAAGGAGATTCTCGTGCCATGCATCATGGTCGAGCGTCGCCTTTTCAAGCTGCTCGAGCGCGGTACGAACCGTTGTCGGGTCCATGTTGAGCATCGACGTTCCCTCCGATACGCCAGGTGCCGGAATTCGCCGCATCGTCCATCCGCTGGCCGCGCGCCATCGTGCCTGGCCGCGCTCTCAGCTTCCCGCTTGTACTATGCGTCTACATGGCCCGCAGCTGTTGATCAATGCCGAGTATCGATAGACACGTCACAAATCAGGGAGAAACTCTTCGGCTGGCACACCGCGGGCAAGACGGTACCCCCGCCGCGCCACTTCGTACGATCCACCCGCGCCAATCACGGGGAGTGGCGTTCCCGGCCCGGACGGCCATGAATCACCGCACGCCCGATCCCGCCATCGAGTCCGGCGACCACAGGTGATCCGGCAGCGACTCGACGTAGCGCACCCCTGAATGTGAGCCGGGGAAGAATGCCAGGAAGTAGGCGCCGGTGCCGAGGTTGTAGGCGACATGCATGACCGTGAATGGCACTCCGGCCCTGTAGTCGTAGGTCGGAAGCGCGAACACGACGCGTAGCAGCTTGCCGTCACGGTCGTATTCGTCGGACGCAAGCGCGGCCCAGCTGTCCTCGTCCACGTAGAACACGCGTCGGCGGTACACGTGGTTCTGCCCGGGCTTCAACGTCGCCTCGACGACCCATACGCGGTGCAGTTCCCAGCGCAGCAGCTCCGGGTTGATCTCCCGCTTCTGCAGCACATCTTCAATGTTCGCGTGATAGGTCAGGCGATAGGTGTTGTATGGAACGATCACCTCCCGCTTGCCAAGCAGCTTGATGTCGTAACGCTCGAGCACCCCGGTGTAAACGAAGGCATCGTCATTGGTGTAGGTGCCGCTGCTGCTCGAGTGCGGAGCATCGTCGGGCACCTCCACCCGCTTGGCCCGGCGCTGCCCGGGAGAGTACGTCCAAGTCTTTCGCGGGTCCTTCAATGGATCGACCGAGTCGATCAGAAGGAAGGCCTCACCGGCCCGCCGCTGCGGCCCGGAGTAATCGAGCTTCCAGCGAAACAGCGGATCGTCCGGCCGCAGGGGCCGGGTCCACTTCGGGTCGAAGACCGGGAAGTCCCACGCCGATTGAGCGGTCGTCGTCACGTTCCTGTCGCCGGACGAGGTGACAAGCCAACTGTCGTACTTGAATTCCATGGCCCGCCCCATGTAGTGCAGGCGGTGGTTCCACATCACCTCGCGCCCGTCCCCTGGGATGGGGAATGGAATCCCGGGCAGCGCGTTGTCGAGCGTGAGGCCGTCGTCCACCAGCCGCGCATCGGTCGCGTTGCGAAGAGTGTTCGCCAGGAACCACTCCGGATCCGCCATCGTCCGATGCGTCGGATAGACGTCCACGCGGAAGGCCGGATGAGTGCGCAGCAGTTCCAGCGTACCGGCGGTGAGCTCGGACTCGGCGCCACCGAGGTCGCTGGCCGTCAGCACGCGCAGTGGTTTCTCGTCGGAAAAGGGATCTGCAAGGCTCGCATCCGGGTGCCCGGCACTCGCCGGCGCGGTGGGCAGGCCGCCCGCGTACGCCGGGATGCGGCCGTCGGCGCTGCCCGCTTTCTCGGCGCCGACGGCGGTCAGCGTCGTGCCGAGCGCCTCGGCTTCGCGGGCAGTGACGGCGGCCTCGGCGCCGTGGAAAAGCAGCAGCGTCGCGAGCGCAAGCGCTGCAACGTGCCTGTCGGTGTCGAATCGCGGCATGTGTCTACCCCATTCAAGCAGGCCGTATCGACGGCAGCTCAGTTGGCGCAGGCTGGGCCAGCCGCTGGGGATTCGGCAATCCGGAGAACTACGCGGCCACCCGCCCGAGTGCGACCGGCGGGATGTCTACCCGTTCCCTGGCGTGGTCATGCGTCAGCCGGGAAGGCCCTGACGCGCCATGGAACTCGGCGGTAAGCTAGTCCCGCCCGGCGCAACTTCGACCACCCAGGCCACTGGAGACAGGATCGCCATGGCGGACGTCTTCGTCTCGTACTCACGCAACGACAAGGCGCGCGTGGCGCCGATCGTCGCCGCGCTCGAGGCACAGGGATGGTCGGTGTGGTGGGACCCGGCCATCGCGCCCGGCCAGCAGTTCGACCGGATGATCGCCGACGAACTGGAGCGCGCCCGCGCCGTACTGGTGGTCTGGACACCCGACTCGGTGGAATCGCGCTGGGTGCGGGGCGAGGCCCGCGACGGCGCCGACCGCGGCATCCTGGTGCCGGTGCAGCTCGGTCCCGCGCGCCTGCCGATCGACTTTCGCGCCTATCACACGACGGACCTGGGCCAATCGGCGGACGTGGCCGCGAACCCGCATTTCGAAGAAGTCGTAAGCGCGGTCAAGAACCTGGTTGGTCGTACTGCTACGCCGATCGCCGCCAGCCCTGCGCCGCGGCCAGCGGATCCCGGCACCAGCGCGGGACCACCGCGAATCGCCATCTGCGTGCTGCCCTTCGCGAATCTCAGCGACGATTCCGAGCAGCAGTATTTCAGCGACGGCATCACCGCGGACATCATCACCGAACTCTCGCGCTGGCGGTTGCTGGCCGTGCGGTCGCGCTCGGCCTCGTTCAAGTATCGTGGGCCCGCGGTGGACCCCGCACAGGTCGCCCGCGAGTTGAACGTGCGCTTCGTCGTGGAAGGCACGGTCCGGCGCATGGGCGATCGCGTGCGCATCAGCGTGCAGCTGATCGACGGCGAGACCGGCAACCATGTCTGGGGCGAGCGCTTCGACCGCGCGCAGGCCGAAATCTTCTCCGTCCAGGACGAGGTCGTGCAGACGATCGTCAGCACGCTTGTCGGGCGAGTGCACGTATCCGATGCGGAACGGGCGCGCCGAAAGCCGCCGGCGAGCCTCGACGCCTACGAATGCGTGCTCGAGGGCAACGCGCTCTTCTGGGACGAGCCGTCTGGCGCCGCCGAAGCCACGCGGCTCTTCGAGCGCGCCACGGAACTCGATCCCGGTTACGGCCTGGCCTACGCGCTGCTCGCGACATTGAAGCGCCAGAAGTGGCGCGACGATGATACCGGCGACTCGGGCAAGCTGCTCGACGAGGCCTACAGGCTCGCGATGCACGCGGTCGAACTCGATGACCGCGACAGCAGCTGCCACTCGATGCTTTCGCAGGTATGCCTGTACCGGCGGCAGTTCGACCTCGCACTCGAGCACATGGAGCGCTCGGTGGCACTCAACCCGAACAACCAGTGGAACGTGGCGGACATGGGCCTGATCCTGGTGTTCATCGGGCGAGCCGAGGAAGCCATGTCCTGGAACCGGCGCGCTCGGCAGATCGATCCGTTCTTCGACCAGCCCTGGTACTGGCGACAATCGGGCCTTACGTGCATGGTGCTGGGCCGGTACGAGGACGCGCTGAAGCTGCTCGCGCGCCACCAGGTTCGCAAGCACTACATCGCGGCGTTCATGGCCGGATGCCAGGCGCGACTCGGCGACATGGAAAGCGCGCGGGCCAGCGTCGCCGAATGCCTGTCGCTCAAGCCGGATTTCTCGGTGCAGCGATGGATGTCGAAGGAACCGTTCAGGCTCGAGGCCGACGCCGCGCGGATTGCGGATTCGCTGCGCCTCGCCGGCCTGCCTGATCAACCGGGCACGCCGTGGGTCGGGTGCAGCCAGGCAATGGAGTGATGATGTCAGCAATCGAAACAGCCACCGACACGACGGAACCAGCCTGGGCCGGGGAGGTGCTGGATTTCTGGTTCAAGGAAATCGGCGCCAGCCGCTGGTTCGTGAAAAACGCGGAACTCGACAGCCTGATCCGCGAGCGATTCCAGGCACTGTACGAACGGGTCGTGACGGGCGAGTTGCAGGGCTTCGCGACGCCGCGTACCGCGCTCGCCGCGGTCGTCGTGCTCGACCAGTTCCCACGGAACATGTTCCGCGACACGTCGCGCGCGTTCGCCGGCGACCCGATGGCGCGCCACCTGGCGCGCGAAGCCATTGACCGGGGATTCGACACCAGGCTCACGGGCGAGGAACGACTCTTTCTATATCTCCCCTTCGAGCACAGCGAGGATCGCGAGGACCAGGCGCTCTCATGCGAACTGATCGGGAGCATCGGCAACGACTACTGGACGAAGTACGCGCAGGCGCACAAGGAGATCATCGACCGGTTCGGCCGCTTCCCGCACAGGAACGAGGTGCTCGGCCGCACTTCGACTCGCGCGGAACTCGAGCTGCTGAAGGATCCGATGGGGTCGTTCTGACGAAAACAGGTGCCGTAAATAGGTGCCAGGCACCGAATTAAATTAATTCGGTGCCTGGCACCTATCTGTTTACGGTCAATCGATGGACTTGAGCGTGCCCTGGTCGAACGTGAGCACGCGGGTCCTGCCATTCATCGTGTAGGTCCAGCGCCAGACCTCGGTCTGGCCCACGACGCGGTTGCCGCTGCGCACGTCGACCTTCTCGACGGTTTTCGCTTCGGGCTGGCCGCAGGCGTCCAGCACTCCCGCCTGCGTCGCGCCCACCCTGACGATGCGACTGCCGCAACGGAAGTCGTCGTCAGCCAGCGCGGCGCCCGCGAGCATGCAGCAGCAGGCCGCCACGACAGGTCGACTCGCATTCAATCTCATCTTCACTTCTCCCTGGTTTTGCCGGAGACCAGCGCTGCTGCTATGCGGCTTCGTGTACCGGCTGCCCCAGCCGCTCCGGCGTGATCAGGACCACGCCGCCGGCGCTGACGTGGAACCGCGCCTCGTCGGCCGCACGGTCCAGGCCAGCGGCAAAGTCGTCGGGCAGGATGCAGAACTTGTCCACGACCGCGCGCCTGAGCCGGACATTGCGACCAATCGTGACGTCCGGCAACACGACCGAATCTTCCACGATGGATCCCTCTTCCACCAACACTTTCGTGAATAGCAGCGAGCGAATCACCGCGGCGCCGCTGACGATGCAGCCGCTGGACACCAGCGCCTCCAGCGTCTGGCCGCAACCACAGGGACTGCCGTGCACGAACTTCGCCGGCGGCAGGTCTTCCTCGCGGGTACGGACCGGCCACGACCGGTCGTACATGTTGAGTTCGGGTGTTACCCGGGTCAGGTCCATGTTCGCGTCCCAGTATGCGTCCACGGTTCCGACGTCGCGCCAGTACGGATGCCCGTTGACCATGTTGACGCAGCTGTCGGCAAACCTGTGCGCCCGGATCCGGCGCCCTTCGGCCAGCAGCGCCGGCAACAGGTCCCTGGCGAAATCGTGCGTCGATCCTTTGCGGGCCGCGTCTTTCCGCAGGCACGAATACAGGATATCGGCGCTGAAGACGTAGACACCCATGCTGACCAGCGCCCGCCCCGGGTCGCCGGGCACTGGCACCGGCCGCTCCGGTTTCTCGTCGATCCCCAGCAGCCAGCCTGCAACGTCAACCCTGACCACGCCGAACGAGCTCGCCGTATGCAGCGGGACGTCCATGGTCGCGACGGTGACGTCGGCCTCGAGCTCGGCGTGCTCCGAAAGCATGACGCCATAGTCCATCTTGTAGACGTGGTCGCCGGCGAGAACCAGCACGAACCGCGGCTCCTCCATGCGCAGGATGTCGATATTCTGGTAGAGCGCATCCGCAGTGCCGTCGTACCAGCAGTCCCGGTTTCGCTGCTGGGCCGGAAGGGCCTCCAGGAACTCGTGCAGGTGACTGTCGAGAAAGCTCCAGCCGCGCTGCAGGTGCTGCATCAGGCTGTGTGCCTTGTACTGCGTCGCGACCCCGATGCGGCGAATTCCGGAGTTGACGCAGCTGCTCAACGCAAAATCGATGATGCGGTGCTTTCCGCCGAACGGTACGGCCGGCTTCGCGCGCCAGGCGGTGAGCTCCTTCAGGCGCGTGCCGCGCCCACCCGCGAGCACGATCGCATAGGTCTCGCGAACCAGCGATGCGACCGCCGGTCGACGGTGGTGGGCGGAGGCGACGTCCGGCACGTGGAAACGGCCGGTGTCGCTGGTCGATGGAGCCGCCAACTTCTGGCCCCTCCTGGCGAATGGTGGTCGCCACTGCGTCGATCCTATGCTACGCCCCGTCCGGCGCCGGGACGCGACCGGTGAGCCCGGTCAGTGCCGGAATTGGACCCACCGGCGCGCGATAAAGTTCGCGCCGGCCGGTCGGCGCCGCGCCTGACATCAATCGTGGGCTGATTGCCAGCGGGCTCGCGTAACGCGCCAGTCGCCGTCCTCGAGTTGCAGTTGGAGTTCGACGTCGTACACGTCGGCAGCGAGATCCAGCGCGGAGGCGCCGGCGGCCTCGCGCCCAAGCGTGCCGAGCGTAAGGCTGACTTTCGCCATGTCCCGATAGGGAAATTCGACCGAGTCGATTCGCGTCAGCAGGTGGATCGACTGGTGGGCGACGAAGTAGCCGCGCAGGTACTGCTTCAGGTCGTCTCGATTTCCGCCGCGGCCAGCAGGACGAGCGGCGCAATGCTCGTCCTGGCGGCCAGCGAAAATCGGCTTCTCGTCAGGCCAGGGGCTGCATGCTCGCGAGCATGTGGGTCATTGCCCCCATCACCACCGTGACCACGATCACGAGGCCGGCGAGGACGCGGTTGAGTGAGCTTTCGGTTTCTTTGCAGGCGGTCATGGCTGGATCCTCCGTTGCGTACGGAGCAGAAGCTACGCCCATCTATTGGCAAGATAAACAGCATTATCCTGATATATATGTTCAGCAATACAGCACAATTACTCTATGGCGGTAGGCTCAACGCATTGAATACAAAGTATTTTCCGGTCGAAAAAGGAGCATGCCCCTATGCTGGAGGCCGGGGAAAGAAGGCGCTGGTTCGCCGAACGTAGTCCTCGTAGCCGGGCCTGGACTTCATGCCCTGCTCCAGCAGCGTGACACCGGACACGCGCAACAGCAGGAACGACATCACCAGCGGGCCGATCACGGTCCACCAGGCACCGGCCGCCAGCGCGAGGCCGTAGAGGCCCCACCAGACCAGGAAGTCACCGAAGTAGTTCGGGTGACGGGTGTATCGCCAGAGCCCCTGGTCCATCACGCGGCCCCGGTTGTCCGCTTGCGCCTTGAAGCGCACCAGCTGCCAGTCGCCCAGGGCCTCGAAGAACAGTCCCGCGACGAACACCGCGGTCGCCAGCGCGTCCATGGGCCCGAGCGCCCCACCGCGCATGATGGCTTCCTGCAGCGGCAGCGAAACCACCCACATCAGCGCGCCCTGGAACGCGAAGACGATGAACAGACTCTTCCACCACCACGTGGACCCACGCGTGCGGCGCATTGCCTGGTAGCGCGGATCCTCGCCCTTGCCGATGTTGCGGATCGCGAGGTGCGCTGCAAGGCGCAGGCCCCACACGGTCACGAGTGCCACTGCCAGCATGCCGCGCGGCGACCAGCCCACGCGCAGCGCCACGACCCAGGCCACCATTACGAACCCCGGGCCCCAGAAGATGTCGACGATGCTCGAGTCCTCGATCGCGAGCGACAGCATCCAGAGCGCGAGCATCGCGCCCGCGATCACCATCGCGGCCAGGACAAGTGCGGACATCGGTCGACTCCTTAAACGGCGCGGTGGCGCAGGTTCGCGGCATCCTGGGCCGACAACCAATCATCCATGCATTGCCACTCATGTGCCAGCCAATCGAGCCGCGCTCCCGCCTGTGCGGGAATCGATTTGGCCGGCACGCGCCAGAATCGCAGTCGGACCGTTTGTCCAACCAGTTCGCCACGCAGGATGTCGGCAACGTGCGCGAAGCCTTCGAGTCCATGGTGCCCGACGAACAACACGTCGCAGGCAGGTGGCGCGTCGAGCAGCGCCAGCACACCACCCGGACGGATCGGCAACAGGTGCTGCAGCTGCTCGGCGCGCGCTCGAGCCACGCCGGTGAGCTTCTCGACCACGCGGAGTCGCTTTCCGGGCGTAAATCGCGTGCCCTCGGGGTACAGCGACACGCCTTCGTCGGCCTCGAGACCGGACTTCAGCGAACGAACTGCATCGACCTCGCGCCTCGTGTCCGCGCCATCCCTGGCGACGAATCGGTTGGGCAGCCAGTGACCCGCCAGATCGAGGCAGGGATCGAGCAGCAGCTCGCGCTTCAGGACGTACCTGAGCCTCAGGTGGTGGACATTGGCGAGGAAGACCGCGGGGACCAGCGAGTCGATGATGCTGGCGTGACGTACCAGCACCAGCAGGGGCCCGGGTGTCGCCGCCTCCTCGCCATCCACCTCGAAACGCAGGCGAAAGATCCCGCGCAGCGCGCGGAAATGCATTGCCGTATACCAGCGTTGCACCGGCCAGGTTCGCGCAGCGCGCAGTCCGGGCCGCCACGGCGTCGACAGCCATACGAAGAACAGCAGCACGAGCCCAATCACCTCGGTGATGAGAAAGCACACGCCGAACAGCAGCAGGCGCACCGACACCAAGCTGCGCCGACCTGCAGCACGCACGAGGTCCGCGACCAGCGCGATCGGCAGCAGCAGTGGGAGCGCGAGAAGAATCGTGATCAATGCCATCACGACGGCCGGTATCGTCACGGCCCGGCGCGCGTAGCGTCGAAGGGCGTTGTCAAACGCCCGCAATGTCGAGGATGGCGGGGCCCGGTCAGTCGTTCCCGGCACGCCGGCCCCGCAGCAGCAGCACCGAAGTCCAGGTCACCCACACCAGCCACAGCGGGGCGGATACGGCCAGCAGTTCAGCGAAGCCGTCCGATGAGAACTGCAGCGCGACCGGCAGGCTCGCGGCGCCCGCCACGTAGCCGAGCCAGCGCAACGACACCGGCCAACCATCGTCCGCCCTCAGCGCACCGGCCAGACACAGCAGGCCGATCGCCAGCAGCCCGTTGAATGCCGAATCGAGCAGTAGCGTGAGCCACAGCAGCGCCACGCCAGCCGACGGCTCGACATGCAGCGCCGCGATGGGCGCCATGGTCCCGGCGGCGTCCAGCAACGCGCCTCCGCCGAAAAATACCGCGCCAGCCACCGCGAGATTGCGCCGGTCGGTCACCGCCAGCGTGCGGCGATTGGCAACGGTGAGCGCCAGGCCGACGGCGAATGCCGCGAGCGCGACCAGCCCCACCGTGAAGGTCCACGCGCTGACCTGCGCTGGAAAGGGCTGTGCCTGAATTTCCGTGAGCCACGCGGCAACGTCACCAGGCCGGTAAGCATGAGGAACGTCGCGCAGCGCCGCGACCGCGATGATGTTCAGTACCACCCCGGCCAGGCCGGCGATTCCGGCCGCTGCATTTCGATTCATGAGCCGGAGTCCGGCAACTGCCGCAGCCCGCGCGTCCGCGGACCACTGCGACCCAGCCACTTGCGCAGCTGAGCGTAGACCTCTGGCCGGTGCAGCAGCTCCATGTGGCCCATTCCGTGGCCGACCCACTGGTGCGCAGCGGGAAACGCGAATGTCCGCGCAGGATCCCTGTGGCGCCCGAGCGCACTGTCGAGCGGGACCAGCCCGTCACCCACCAGCCGTTCACTCACCAGGTCGCGCTTGCTGCCGATCGTCGCGGCCAGCGTGTAGCAGTCGACGCCCTCCGGCAGTGGAATGAACGCCTGCTCGTCACCGGTGATGTTGCCATGGCGCAGGTCCATGATTCCTGCGCTGCGCGCCTTGCCGATACGCGTGAACGGCGCGACGTAGGGGCTGAGTTCCATCACGTAGTCGAGCCGATGGCCGCCGCGCTCGAGCGGCGACCCGTGCAGCGGCGTGCCGATGAAGACCAGCCGATTCAGCACCGCGGGCCATTCGCGCCCGGCAAGCTTCGCGTGGTGTACAGCACTGCGTGCCACCAGCCCGCCCATGCTGTGCCCGACGATTGCAAGCTCGGTGACAGCGCGCGGCCAGTTGCCCAGCAGCGCCTCGAGCAGGCCTGCAAGGCTGCGCCCGTTATCGGCAATTGCGCGGCCCGCGTTGTAGCGCAGGTACACCGGCGTGTAACCAAGCGCAACCGCGAGTTCGTCAATCTGGCTTGTCCCTTCACGAACCCAGTGCGATTCATTGAGGCACAGCCCGTGCACGATCAGCATCACGCGGCCCGTCGCATCGGGCGCCAGGGCTGCGGACGATGCCGGATCGATCCGCGAACCACCGCGCCGAAACTGCATCTCGATCGCGAGGGGATTGTCGGTGCACTCGAGGTGGTCGCCGTACACGCCGTTGACGATCGACACCAGCGCGTCGCGGCCCCGTGTGGATTCGCCCTCGGGCAACAGCGCCGTGAACGGAGACAGGCCGGCATCCACGCCGCGACTGATCAAGTCGCGTCGTACCGCGCACGCTTCGATACACGAAACCCGTGATACCGCGGGTCGTGCCTGCACGCGACGTGCCGAGCGGCAGCGGCGTCATCTGGATCGTCCGGTGCATCTTCTCGACCAGGTCGGTGATGCCCACGGTCGCGTCGAATGCCAGCCTCGCGGCGCCGCGAATGTCGGAGACCTGGGTGCGTGTCGGCGTCTGCATGGCGAAATCTCCTGCGGTCTATCGGCTCAGTGCTTCGATGACCGCGACCGGGTCATTGTGGATGGCGCGCAGCAGCGCGCGGGCCGCGCCGGTCGGCTCGCGCCGCCCCTGCTCCCAGTTGCGGAGCGTGGCAACCTCGATCGAGAGAAGTTCGGCGAACTTGGCCTGGCTCAAGCCGGTGACCGCGCGGATGGCCCGGACGTCGACTTCGGGCGCCCGGCCGGGCCGGTGCAGGCGCATGCCCGTCAGGCGCGCGAGGCGATCGAGTCGACGCTGGCGCAGGCGACGCGCGTCGCACAGCAGGCGCTCGAAAATCTCTTCGGTGAGCATGCTCGGCTGTATACGTCAATGGCGTACCTGCGTCAATGACGTACCGTTACCATTGACGTTGACGCCCCTGGACGGCCTGCCGGGCCGTCGCCGCGGCGGTCTGCCAATTTGCGGCCAGGTAACGACCGCCAGTTGTGGCCGTATCGCGTTGCCGGGCGTAGAGTCCCCGCGTGCACACCCTCGAACCGGAGCTCCGCGAGTTGAACGAGCAGGGAACGCTCGACGACGCGACCGCGTCGCGCGCCGTGGCCCTCGATCGCGGAGAGATTTTCTCGGTGCACCAGGAGCTCCGCGCCACGCTGTATGCGGGCGTGCTGCTGGTCATCGCGGGCGTGGGCACGATCCTGGCGCGCAACCTCGACCGCCTCGGCCCCGTAGTGATCGTGCTCGCCGTCGCGCTGGCTGCATCGGCCTGCGCAATTCCCGCCGTGCGCGCAAGACTCGCCGGCCGGACACCCGGCGTCGCGGCCGACTACCTGCTGCTGCTCGCCGTGTTGCTCGCGAGTACCGATCTCGCCTATGCCGAGCGGCAGTTCACTCTGCTCGGTCCGCTGTGGTCCTGGCACCTGCTGCTGCTCGCGGTCGTCGGGGCGGCCATCGCCTATACATTCGACTCTGCACTCGTGATCGCGGCTGCACTCACCGCTCTCGCCGGCTGGTTCGGCGTGGGCGGCTCGCTCGGCGACGCGCTGCACGTCGCCTTCTCGACGCCGGAACTCGGAGGCCGCGCGCTCGCCTGCGCGGCGGTAATCACCGCCTGGCGTTTCGCCGACCGACACTGGCGGCCGGACACTCGCTTCAGCGACGTATTTGACCATTTCTCCACCAACCTCGCTTTCTGGGGCGCGCTCGCGTGGTGCCTGGAATGGCCGTGGCTGATCGCAGGGCTGCTGCTGCTGGCGGCACTCGCCTACGCGTCGATCCGCCGGGGACTCGAGACCGGCCGCGAGGCATTCCTCGTCTACGGCGTCGGGTACGCCGCGCTCGGAATCTGCTTCGCGGTCGTTCCACGCCTGGACGGGACGACTACGACGATGACACTCGTGCTGGTGATCGTCTGCGTGGCGGCGGCAGCGCTCTGGCAACTGCGACGACGCCTGCGGGAGCCCTTGCCATGAGTCGCTGGCGTCCGTCGCCGGGGGAGGAGCGCTGGCTCGAGGTGGCGTCACGGTTGGGCGGCGCCATTCCTCACGACACCCTGGCGGAACATACCGGCGGCTGGCGCAGCACCGGGCTGCTCGCGCGCGCGGCACTCTTCGTGCTGGGATTCATTGCCGCCGTGCTGCTGTTCGGAATCCTCGGTTTCAGCAAGCGAGACCACGGCGCTGATCGCGGGACTGCTTGCCGCCGGCGTCGCGGAATGGCTCACAGTCCGCAAGAGGCTGCACGCATCGGGAATCGAGGAAGGCCTGTGCGTCGCCGGGTTCCTGCTGATCGGAGCGTGGGCAGCAAGCCAGGCTGCCGAGGCGCTCGGCAGCACGATGTACGAATCCACCAGGATCATCCTGGCAGTGGCAGCCGGCGCCGCCGGTCTGCGGCTGCTCAATCCCTTCGTGACCACCTGCGCCGTGATCGCCCTCATCGACTGGCTGGGCTCGACAGCAGTTGCACGCGCGATCGACATGTCGGCAGGCGCCGGCATCACTGAGTTCCTGTGCGGGTGTGCGCTTGCGGCACTTGCGCTGGCACTGGGTTCGCGGACGTATGAAAGACCGTCGTACGACCGGATGCTCGGCTGGCTGGTCGCGACGCTGCCGGTGGCGGCCTACCTGCCGCATGCGACGTGGAGCGTGGTCGTCGAGGCCGGTGACGTGTCGGCCACGCCGTCCGGTCGCCTCGCGGCGACGCTGGTGCTGCTCGCGCTCGGCGTCGCCATGCTGATCGTCGGTCTGCGCAGACGGCGTCACGCACCGCTGCTGGGATTCATGGGCTGCGTGGCCTGCCTCGCCGTGGAACTTCGCCTTGCGACCACGCTGGCGACCGAGACCTGGCTGATCCTCTGCGGACTCGTTGCGCTGGTCGTCGGCATGGTGCTGGATCGCTACCTGCGCCGGCCGCGCAACGGCGTGACCTCGGCGAAGCTGACCGACCGCGAAGGGCCGCTGGACCTGCTGCAGACCGCGGGCGCCGCGGTGCTCGCCGGGCGCGCGGCTCCCGACGCGTCATCTGCAGGACCCGCGGTCACGCAGGGCGAGGGACGATTTGGCGGCGGTGGCGCAAGCGGCGGCTACTAGGCAAGCCGTGCAGCTTCGCGGCCGGCGTCGACCGGACGCCGGTGCCAGTCGCTGACGTCCGCTGCTACGCCTGCGGCCCTCGCGGCGCAGGACAGGCGTCGAGCCAGGCCTGTTCCTCCGCATCGAACACCCGCGAGCGCGTCAGGAACCGCACGCCCAGCGGCGCCTCGAGCGAGAACCCGCCGCCGCGACCCGGCACGACGTCGATCAGGAGCTGCGTGTGCTGCCAGTACTCGAACTGCTGGCGCGCCGATGTAGAACGGCGTCCCCGTCGATGTCGCCGAGAAGCACGTCGCGCTGCCCGATCTTGAACTCGCCGCGCGGATAGCACATCGGCGAGCTGCCGTCGCAGCAGCCGCCCGACTGGTGGAACAGCAGCGGCCCGTGCTGCGCCTCGAGCTCGCGCAGCACGGTCCGCCGCCGCGTCGGTGATCGCGACGCGCGCCACGCCCCCGGGCAGGCTCGCCGCCACGTTGTCGCTCAGAAGAAGCCGAGCTTCTTCGGGCTGTAGCTGACCAGCAGGTTCTTGGTCTGCTGGTAGTGGTCGAGCATCATCTTGTGGTTCTCGCGCCCGATGCCCGACTGCTTGTAGCCGCCGAACGCCGCGTGCGCGGGATAGACGTGGTAGCAGTTGGTCCACACCCGGCCCGCCTTGATGCCCGCGGCCCATGCGATAGCAGGTGTTGGCGTCGCGGCTCCACACGCCGGCGCCGAGCCCGTACAGCGTGTCGTTGGCGATGCGACAGCGCATCGTCGAAGTCCTTGAACTTCGTCACCGACACGCACCGGCCCGAAGATCTCCTCCTGGAAGATGCGCATCTTGTTGTGCCCTCGAAGATCGTCGGCTGGACGTAGTAGCCGTCCTTGAGTTCGCCCGCGTGGACCCGGCGCGCGCCGCCGGTCAGCACCTTGGCGCCTTCCTTCTGCCCGATGTCGATGTAGCTCAGGATCTTCTCGAGCTGGTCGTTCGACGCCTGCGCGCCGATCATCGTCGCGGGATCGAGCGGGTTGCCCTCGACGATCTGCTTGACGCGCGCGATCGCGCGCTCCATGAACCGGTCGTAGATCGACTCCTGCACCAGCGCGCGCGACGGGCAGGTGCAGACCTCGCCCTGGTTGAGCGCGAACATCGTGAAGCCCTCGAGCGCCTTGTCGAAGAAGTCGTCGTCGGCCTCCATCACGTCGGCGAAGAAGATGTTCGGCGACTTGCCGCCGAGCTCCAGCGTCACCGGGATCAGGTTCTCGGACGCGTACTGCATGATCAGCCGGCCGGTCGTCGTCTCGCCGGTGAAGGCGATCTTCGCGATGCGCGGGCTGCGACGCCAGCGGCTTGCCGGCCTCGACGCCGAAGCCCTGCACGACGTTGACCACGCCGCGCGGCAGGATGTCGGCGATGAGCTCCATGAACGCCATGATCGAGACCGGCGTCTGCTCGGCCGGCTTGAGCACGACGCAGTTGCCGGCGGCGAGCGCCGGCGCGAGCTTCCACACCGCCATCAGCAGCGGGAAGTTCCACGGGATGATCTGGCCCACGACGCCGAGCGGCTCGTGGAAGTGATAGGCGACGGTGTCGTCGTCGATCTCCGACAGCGCGCCTTCCTGGGCGCGGATCGCGCCGGCGAAGTAGCGGAAGTGATCGACGGCCAGCGGCAGGTCGGCGTCGGTCGTCTCGCGGATCGGCTTGCCGTTGTCGATGGTCTCGATGAACGCGAGCGTGTCGAGGTTGGCCTCGAGCCGGTCGGCGATCCGGTTCAGGATCTTGCGCCCGCTCGGCGGGCGACGTCGTGTTCCAGCTGCGTCGCGGCGGCGTGCGCGGCGTCGAGCGCCTGGTCGACGTCCTCGTGCGTCGAGCGGGCCACCTCGCAGAGCGGCTGGCCGGTGATCGGCGTCGGGTTCGAGAAGTACTGGCCCTTGACCGGGGCAACATACTCGCCGCCGATCCAGTTGTCGTAGCGACCACGGATCGGCACCGAAGTCTTGAAGCCGGCGGCGGCGGATGGAAGGGTAGCGGCTGACTGTGCCTGGATGTCGTTCATGTGGATCCCCTGAGTCATGCGGCCGGGACGGCTCGCGACGCCGCCCCTGGCGGTGGGAAAATGCGACTGGAACGTCCAGTATTCTCCCGGGCATTTCGGGATGCAAATGCAGGGTCCGGGCTGCTGACTGCCGGCAGGCACGCGTCGCGCCGTGGCGATCCGGGCCCGTTCGTTGCGCTGCGCTAGCCGCTGTTCCGCAGCCCCGCGGCGATGCCATTGATCGTCAGGTGGATTCCGCGACGGCTGCGCTCCTCGCGGTCGCCGGCGCGGTAGCGGCGCAGCAACTCGATCTGGATGTGGTTCAGCGGGTCGAGGTAGGGGAAGCGATAGCGGATCGACCCGGCCAGTTGCGGGTTGGCGTCCAGCAGCCGGTCGGTGCCCAGGATCCGGAGCAACGCGCCGACGGTAGCGTCGAATTCGGCGCGGATGCGCGGGAAGATCGTCTCGCGCAGTGCCTCGTCGGTGACCAGCGCCGCATACCGCGACGCGATGGCGAGATCGGCCTTCGCCAGCACCATTTCCATGTTCGAGAGCACCGACGCGAAGAACGGCCAGTCGCGGTACATTTCACGGAGCAGCTCGAGGCGCTTGCCACCGCCAGCGGTGTTGCCACCGCTGCCTGCACCGCGGTCCAGCCACGCGTTGACCGCCGATCCAAACCCGTACCAGCCTGGCAGCATCAGGCGACACTGGGCCCAGGAGAACACCCAGGGAATCGCGCGCAGCGTTTCGATCGCTCGTGACTTGTTGCGCGACGCCGGGCGGCTGCCGATGTTCAGCTCCGCGATCTCGCTGATCACCGTGGACTCCCAGAAGTAGTCCTCGAATCCTGGCGTTTCGTAGACGAGGCCCCGGTAAGCGGCAAATGCGTTCGCTGACAGCTCGTCGAGCACCTCGATATAACTGCTGCGAGGCTCCGGCTCGGACCCGCCGAGCAGCGTCGCCTCGAGCGTCGCGGCCGCCAGGATCTCGAGGTTCCGCCGCCCGACCTCCGCATTCGAATACTTTGCGCCGATGACCTCGCCCTGCTCCGTCAGCCGGATCTGGCCCTGCACGCTGCCGCCGGGTTGCGCCAGGATCGCCTCGTAGCTCGGCCCTCCCCCGCGTCCCACCGATCCGCCCCGGCCATGGAAGAGGCGCAGCCGCACGCCGTGCCGGCCAAAGGTCTCGACCAGCGCCGTCTGCGCCTTGTACAGCTCCCAGCGCGAGGTGAGGTAGCCCCCGTCCTTGTTGCTGTCGGAATAACCGAGCATCACCTCCTGGGCCGCGCCCCTCGAATCGAGCAGGCGTGCATACACGGGTATCGACAGCAGTTCGTCCATCGTGCCCGCCGCAGCTCGCAGGTCGGCAATCGTCTCGAACAGTGGGATCACGTTGCACGTCAGCGTCGCGTCCGCCGCACGGAACATGCCGACTTCGCGCAGCAGCAGCACCACCTCGAGCACGTCCGAGACCCCGTCGCACTTCGAGATGACGTAGTTCGGGATGCAATCCTCGCCGTACCGTTGCTGGAGCTCGGATGCGGCCTTCAGGATGTCCAGCTCACTGCGGGTCTCGGCGGAATAGTCCACGTACGGGGAACCCAGCAGGCGCGCGGTCGCCAGTTCATCGACCAGCAGCCGTACGCGGGCGGCCTCGTCCATCGACGCGTAATGCACGTCGGGCCGTGTCGCGGAGAAGAGTTCCGCCACCACTCGCTCGTGGACATCGGAATTCTGGCGCAGGTCGACCGGCGCCAGGTGGAAGCCGAAGACCTGGACCGCCCTCCGCAATCGCCGCAGTCGCCCTCGCGCGAGCAGCGCCGACCTGTTCGCCAGCAGCGAGCGGTGAATCACGTCGAGGTCCGCGCCGAACCCCGCCACGCCCGCATACGGCGGAGCATCGCCGACCGCGTGCCGCAGCGGTTCGTGCTGGTCCAGCGCGCGGGTCGTCGCGGCCACGCGGGCGTAGACACCCGTGAGCGCGCGGCGATAAGGCTCGTCGCGACGGTGCGGACTCGCGTCCGGCGAGCTGTCGGCCAGCGCCTGCAGTTCCGGCGAGACCTGTGCAACCAGCGTGGTGACCGACAACTCGGCACCGAGCGCGTGAAGTTCCTCCAGGTAGTGCTCGAACACGCGCGAGGACTGCATGCGCAGCGTGCGTCGAAGCACGGCCTCGTTGACGAACGGATTGCCGTCGCGGTCGCCCCCGATCCACGAACCGACCCGCAGGAACGACGGAACATCGGTCCATGGCAGGCCGGGATGGCGGCGCTCGAGCTCGTCCTCCAGCGCGCCGTACAGGGACGGGACCTCGGCCAGGAACGTCTGCTCGAAGAACGACAGTCCGTTGGCGACCTCGTCGATGACGTCGAGTTTCTCGAGGCGCAGCATGCGCGTCTGCCACAGCGCCAGCACCGCGCGCCGCACTGCCTCGTCGCTGGCGGCTCGTTCGCGTGGCGTGAGCTGTGAGCGCTCACGCGCCCGGAGCAGCCGCTCGATCTCCATCTCCAGGTCCCGCACGCTCTTGCGCTGGACCTCGGTCGGGTGCGCGGTAAGCACCGGCACCACTGCGGCCACATTGAAGAAATCGCGCAGCGCTTCGGAACCGACCCCGGCGGCCTCGGCGCGGTCGAGCGCACGCACCAGGCTGCCATCGGCAGGTTTGTCCCCGGCGATTTCCGATTGCCGCACGCGGCGCGTGTTGTCGAGGTCCTCGGCGAGATTGGCCAGGTGCGAGAAATAACTGAACGAGCGCACGACCACCATCGTCTCTTCGCGGCTCAGCTCGTCGAGGATTCGTTCGAGCTCGCGGCGGGCCGCAACGTCGTCGTCGCGACGGAAAGCGATGGAACTCTGCCTCACGCGTTCCACCAGCTCGAAGGCCACGTTGCCTTCCTGCTCGCGCACCGTGTCGCCGAGCAGTCGACCGAGCAGCCGGATATCGTCGCGCAGCGGCTGGTCAGGGTCGAATTCCGCCTCCATGCCCTAGCTTAGCCGAACGGCGCCGCGCTAGGATGGCGCGCAATCGCGAACGGTAGAATCCAATTGGGGGCCCGATGGTCATTTCGAGTGTGCGCGTCTCGCGCGGGGTTCTGGGAGTCATGGCCGCGGGCGTCGTCCTGGCGGGGCTGCCGCAGGCGTACGGCAAGGAAAAGCCGCAAACGGAACTCGGGGCGCTCGAATATCGCCCTGTGGGTCCGAACATTTCCGGGCGCGCCACTCGCGTCGCCGGCGTGCCCGGCGACCCGCTCACCTACTACGTCGCCTACTCGCAGGGAGGCATCTGGAAGAGCGGCAACGGCGGACGCACCTGGAAGCCGGTGTTCGACGAACAGTCGACCAACTCGATCGGCTCGATCGCCATCGCGCCGTCCGACCCCAACGTGGTCTACGCGGGCAGCGGCGAAGCCAACATCCGCGGCAACGTTTCCTGGGGTACCGGCATCTTCAAGTCCGATGACGCGGGCAAGACCTGGCATCACGTGTGGAAGGCGCGCGGCCAGATCGGCACGATGGCCGTCGATCCGCGAAACCCCGACGTTGCATTCGCCGCCGTGCTCGGCTCGCCGTTCGGCCCGAACAAGGAGCGTGGCGTCTATCGCACGACGGACGGCGGCAGGACCTGGAAGCAGGTGCTCTACAAGAACGACGAGACCGGGGCCTCCGACGTCGCGCTCGACCCGAACAATCCGCGCATCGTGTTTGCCGGCCTCTGGCAGGCGCAGCGCAGGCCCTGGGAAATGACCAGCGGTGGCCCGGGCAGCGGCCTCTACCGCTCCGCCGACGGCGGCGACACCTGGGAGCAACTGAAGAAGAGCGGCCTGCCGGAAGGCCCCTGGGGCAAGGTCGGCGTGCGTGTCGCGCCCTCGAACCCGGACGTCGTGTATGCACTGATCGAGGCGAAGGAAGGCGGGTTGTACCGCTCCAGTGACGGCGGCGAGACCTGGGAACTGGCGAGCGACAGCGCCTCGTTGCGCCAGCGCGCCTGGTACTACACCTGCCTCACGATCGACCCGGTGAACGCGAACGTGGTGTGGTTCCCGCAGGTTCCGCTGCTCAAGACCGTGGACGGCGGCAAGACCATCGTCTCGGTGGACGCGAAGATCCACGGCGACCACCACGACATCTGGATCGACCCGCGGGATCCGCGCCGCATGATCGACGGCAACGACGGCGGCGTCGGCATCTCGATCGACGGCGGCGCGAGCTGGGCGGCACCGATGATGCCGACGCCGCAGTTCTACAACATCGACGCGGACGACCGTTATCCGTACCACGTCGGCGGCACGATGCAGGACTGGGGCACGACGAGCGGACCGGCGTATACGCTGCGCACGGGCGACGCCGGCGGCGGCCCGACGCTCGGCGACAACTGGGCGGTGGGCGGCGGCGAGGCCGGTGACTTCGTCTACGACCCGGCCGAGCCGGGCACCGTCTACGCCGGCGAGTACGGCGGCTACATCTCGCATTACCAGGAAGGCGTCGGCAACTACCGCAACGTCGGCGTGTACCCGCGCGACCTCTCGGGGATTCCGGCGAAGGACGCGAAGTACCGCTTCCAGTGGAGCGCGCCGATCGCGGACTCGCCGCACGACCCGAAGGTGCTCTATCACGGCGCGAACGTATTGTTCCGTACCACCGATCGCGGCGCGACGTGGGAGGCCATCAGCCCGGACCTCACGCGCAACGACAGGTCGAAGCAGCAGTGGACCGGTGGCCCGATCACCGGCGACATCACCGGCGTGGAGGTCTACGGCACGATCTTCTCGATCGCGGAGTCGCCAGTCACCGCGGGCGAAATCTGGGTGGGCACCGACGACGGCCTCGTGCAGCTGACGCGCGATGGTGGCAGGACCTGGAAGAACGTGACACCGTCGAAGTTGCCCGAGTGGGGCACTGTCGAGGCGATCGAACCGTCGCACCGGAACGCCGGCACGGCCTACGTGGTGGTCGATGCGCGGCGGCTCAATGACCCGCGGCCTTATCTCTTCCGCACACGCGACTACGGCCAGAGCTGGGACAAGCTGGACAAGGGCCTGCCCGACGACCAGCACCTGTTCGTGGTGCGCGAGGATCCCGACCAACCCGGAGCTGCTGTACGTCGGCAGCGAGCGCGGCCTCTACATGTCGCGCGACGCGGGCGCGAGCTTCGTCGACATCCGCAACGGCAGCCTGCCGGCGGTCGGCGTCGCCGACATCGAGATCCGGCACGACGACCTGATCCTCGGCACGCGGCGCGGCATCTGGATCCTCGACGACATCACCGCGCTGCGCGCCTTCGACGCGAACGTGAAGGCCGAGCCCGTGCACCTGTTCGCGCCGCGCAAGGCCAACCGCAACCGGCTCGAGTTCCGCTGGGACGACCTGATCGACACCGACTCGCACAACGCGCCCTACGGGATGACGATCACCTACTGGCTGAAGGACGAACCGGCCGAGACGCCGGCGGGCCACAAGCCTTCGCCCGACGACCCGAACGAGTTCAAGCTCGAGATCTTCGACTCCGCAGGGTGCGCTGGTGCGCACGCTGAGTTCGGTCGCGAAGCCCGACCGCTATGCCGAGGACGATCCGGACGAGCCCAGCGAGCCGAACGAGCCCGCGCTCACCAGGAAACAGGGCCTCAACCGCGTGCAGTGGGACCTGCGCCGCGAGGGCGCGAGGATGCTGGAGCAGGCGAAGATCGACGCAGGCGATCCCGAGAAGGGACCGCTGGTGCTGCCCGGCAAGTACACGCTGAAGCTCACGGCGGCGGGCCACACGCTCAGTACCGAAGCCGAAGTCGGGGCCGACCCCCGCTCCACCGCGACACTGGAGGACATGCGGGCGAACTACGAGTTCACGCTGCGCACCGGCGCCGCGCTCGATCGCCTCGAGCAGGACATCGAGAACGTGCGCGCGATCCGCGCGCAGGCCGCCGACATCGCAAAGCGCACGGCGAAGAACACTGCCGCGCGTGACCTCCATGCCTCCGCCGAGGCACTGGTGAAGCGCTGCGACGAGATCGAGCGCCAGATGCACAATCCTGAGGCCAAGGTCGTGTACGACGTGCTGGCCGGTCGCGAGGGCGGCGCCAAGCTCTACTCGCAGCTCTCGAGTCTCTACAGCGACATCCAGGGCTCGGACTTCGCGCCGACACAGGGCCAGACCGGGCAGCTCGACGAAAACCTGGCGGCGCTCTCGGCGATCGAGGCCGAACTCAGGTCGATGCAGGACAGCGAACTCGCGAGGCTCGAGTCGCAGGCAACTTCAATCGGCTTGCCGCACGTGATCGTGCCCGACGCGACCTGAACGGGCTCGCGGCCGGCGGTCAGAGCAGTTCGATTCGTGCCTGCGCGACCCCGTCCTCGACGAAGTCGAGTCGCCCGGCCGCTGCGCGGGATAAATCCGCGATCCGACCTCTCACGTAGGGGCCGCGGTCGTTGACCCGAAGCAGCACGCTGCGACCGTTGTCGAGATTGGTCACGCGAACCCGGCTGCCGAGTGGCAGCGAGCGATGTGCCATCGTGAGATCGTTCGGAATCGAAGATTTCACCGCTGGCCGTCTGCCGACCGTGAAATCCGGGTCCGTACCAGGACACACGGCCACTCTGGGTCCACGCCGATACGACGTCGCCTCCGCCGGTTCGCAACGTTCATGACCGGGTTGTTGAATGAACCCGGGGCAGGCGCGCAAAGCAGGATAGCCATCACCGCGGCGGCCACCGCCGTCCCGAGCGCCTGCGTCTGGGCGTGGGTGGGCGAGGCCGCGGCAACGGCCTGCGAGCCCATGGATCGTCGAGGGATATATTGCTGCATCGCAACATAGACCGCCTGGGCTCCGCTCGAGTTCCCGGCCAGGGCGAGAGAACGCCGACCAGATTCTATTTTACATTATATTTCAATAGGTTATACATCTGCCGTCGGCACTTGCGCCTGGCTGAATCAGCGCTGGACTCTACAGGTGGCCACTCTCCGGCGTGATTGCCCGCGCCTGCGGCCGCATCAGACTTGTGGTTCCATTGCCCCGGAGGGCGTCGAGATGCAGCAACTGTCCGGCACCGACAACGTCATGCTGATTGGCGAGCGGCGCAACATCTACAACCACGTCGCCAGCCTGATCATCTACGACGTCTCGACTGCGCCAGGCGGCAAGGTGCGGTTCAAGGACATCCTGCAGCACTACGAGCAGCGCCTCTACCTGCACCCGGTGTTTCGTCGGCGTCTTGCGACCGTGCCATTCGGCCTCGACCGGCCCTACTGGATCACCGAGACGGACATCGACGTCGAGTACCACATCAGGCACATCGCGCTGCCGAAGCCCGGCGACTGGCGCCAGCTGATGATCCAGGTCGCGCGCCTGCACTCGCGGCCGCTGGACCGCTCCCGCCCGCTGTGGGAGGCCTACGTCATCGAGGGCCTGGACAACATTCCCGAAGCTGCCGCCGGGCGCGTTCGCCATCTTCCTGAAGATCCACCACGCCATCGTGGACGGCATGGCCGCGGTGCACCTCACGCGACAACTGCACGAGGCCACCCCGGAGCCGGTCGCGGTCGCCGAATCGTCACGCGTGGTGGTCGGCGATCGCGAGCCCTCGCGCTACGAGTTCATCTCGCGCGGCCTGGCCAACCAGGTCGAGCGCACGACCAAGGTACTGCGCATGTCGGGCGCGATCGCGGGCCGCATGCTGGAGATTCGGCCTCGAGCAACTGCCGAAGATCGCCGAAGGCAACATCGCCGGGCTGACCGGCAAGCTGTCCGGGGATGCTGCCGCCCGCCGCGCCACACACACGATTCAGCGAGGCGATCACCACCAACCGGGTGGTGGAAGGCTTCGGCATGCCCATCTCGCGCATCAAGCGCATCCGCGCCAAGGTGCCCGGATCGACGCTGAACGACGTGTTCGTCGCAGTCGCCGGCGGCGCGGCGCGCAAGTACCTGCTGGGCAAGAGCGAGCTTCCCGACGAGTCGCTGCTGGGGCTGATGCCGATCTCGCTGCGCAGCGACGGTGCGTCGGGCGGCAACCACGTCGCCGGCTTCCCGGTCCGTGTGCGCTCCGACATTGCGGACCCGATCGAGCGACTGCAGGCAGTGCACGGCGAGGCTCGCACGAGCAAGGAGCAGGCGGAGGCCATGGGCCTCGACACGCTGATGAACCTGCTCGACGTCCTGCCGCCGTTCGCCGCGTATGCGCTCTTCAACCGTGTCCTGGTGTCGCGGATCAACATGACGGTCTCGAACGTGCGCGGACCCGACGAGGCGATGTACCTCGCCGGCGCCAAGGCCATGTGCATGTACCCGATCAGCATCCCGGTGGACGGCTGCGGGCTCAACTTCACCGGCGTGAGCTACAACGGCGTGATGTGGGTCTCGATGGTGTCGTGCCGAAGCATGGTGCCAGACCCGGGCGTGATGCTCGACTGCATGCGCGGAGCGTGGGAAGAACTTCTCGCCGCCGCGGATGCGCTGCCCGCCCCCGGCGGACACGCGCCCATGCCGCGGTACCCGCCGCGCCCAAGGCGAAGGCCAAGGCCGGGAAAACCAAGGCAAAGACGAAGGCCAGCAGGCCATGGCGAGCGCGGGAGCACTCCGCAAGACTGGCGCCGCCGTACCACGTAGACGACCAGTGTCAGCGCGAACACGCCGCCCAGCGCGAGCGCCTCGCGGAGCGTGATCGTCGGCAGCGGACGCGGGCTGTAACTCAGCCGGCCATGACGATGCGCAGCGCGTGCAGCGCGACGCAGGCGAAGATGCCGGCGACCACGTCATCGAACATTATGCCGAAGCCGCCTTCGATGTTCCTGTCGCACCAGCGGATCGGCCACGGCTTCCAGATGTCGAACAGGCGGAAGGCCGCGAATCCCGCCAGGATCCAAGGCCACTCGGCCGGCAGCAGGAACATCGTGATCCAGAAACCGATGAATTCATCGAACACGATGCCGCCGTGGTCGTGCACGCGCAGGTCCCGCGAGACCACGTTGCTTATCCACACGCCCAGCGCGAATGCCGCTGCCACCGTGAGCAGGTACAGCCACGCGGGCAACCGGGCGAGGACCAGGTAGAACGGGATCGATACCAGCGTGCCGAAGGTGCCCGGCGCAAAGCGCGCGAGTCCGCTGCCGAAGCCGAAGGCCAGGCAGTGACGCCAGTCGGCGAAAACCCGGCGGTTAATCGAAAGATCGAACATCGATGGCAGCTCGGCGCCCGTCTGACGTGGTTGCGGCCGCCTCAGGCCGCAACCGCACCCGCCAGCACCGACTCGAGCGCGGCGAGGAATCCCGCAAGGTCTGCGTCCGACAGTTCGCCCATCACTCCCACCTGGAAATACCGTCGGTCGAGCGGCGGCTTGGCCCCGTACACCAGGTAACCGCGTTTGCGTACCGCGCGGAACAAGGCTTCAAATCCCATCGCCTCCGGAAACGCGACCGTCAGGATCGAACTCGCGGCACTCCCTTCCGGGTGGCGCAGCAAGGACAGGCCCAGCCGACGCAGTCCTGCCTCGAGATATGCGCGCCGCCGGAGGTATTGCGCGCGGCGCGCGGCGATGCCCTGCTGGAGCAGTTCATCGACGGCCCGGTCCAGTGCGACGATCAATGGAACCGCTGGCGTAAACGGCGTCTGTGTATTGGCCTCGATCTGCCGGTGGTGGCGCACGAGGTCGAGTGCGTAGCTGCGCGGCTCGGCCGACGCACGAGCCGCCAGCAGTTCGCGGCGAGCCGCGACGATCGCGATGCCGGGAGCGGCGTGCAGGCACTTGCCCGAGGCCGTGATGCATACGTCGACGTGGTCGCGCACCAGGTCGAGGTCTTCCGCGCCGGCGCTAGACGTTGCGTCCACGAAGGTCCTGACGCCGTGGCGCCGGGCGAGCGCGCCGACTGCCGCGACCGGGTTCAACACGCCCGCCGACGTCTCGTGGTGAGTCATCGCAATGGCGACGAATTCTGCCTTGTCGCGGCATTCGATCATCGCTGCCTCGACGCGAGCGAGGTCCACCGGCCGGCCGAATCCACAGTCGAGCGCAACGCAACGGATCCTGTGCACTGCCAGGATGTCCACGATGCGCTGGCTGAAGGTCCCGTTCACCGGCACGATCACGACCGCGTCGGGAGGCATCAGCGAGGAACACGCAGCCTCGATCCCGGCGGTCGCGGGGCCGGTGACGAAAAGCACGCTGTGATCGTCACCGGCGCCGAGGACGCTGGCGCAGTTTCCGCGCAGCCGGGCAAGGAGCTGCGAGAACCGTTCGTCCCGGTGCCCGAACCCGCCGTCCGTCAACGCGGATTTCACGCCCGGCGACAGCATCACGGGCCCCGGGCAGAGCAGGACCAGCCCCGCGCCGTCGCCGGCGGGTTCGAGGGTCATCGCGACGCCCCGGCAAGCGACTGCGTGTAGCGCCAACCGGCCGCGCAACTGAGCGCGAGGCCGACGGCCATGCCGATCGTCGCAACCGGGGCGAGCCATGCGGCAAGTTCTATCTGTATATCCAGTATCAGCACGACCGCCATCAGCAGCATCGACCAGTAGATGAATCCGGTCGCCAGCTTGCCAGAGACGTGGGATGGAATCTCGAGGCCGTTGATGGCCGCGTAGCGCCTCACGGTCGCCACCCAGAATTCCCTGCCCAGGAAGATGACCAGGAACACGAAGGGGAAGCCTCCAATGACCACCAGCAATGCAAGCGCGATGCCGGTCGTGAAACTGTCGGCCGCCTGGTCGAGCATCGCTCCGAGCACCGTCTCCTGCGAGAGCCGGCGGGCCAGGTAACCATCCAGGTAATCGGTCAGGCACGCGGCCGTGCCGAGCAGCAGGAATACCCGCGGGTAACCCGCGAAATACAGCAGCACTGCGACCGTGACGCCCACTATGCGCGCCAGTGACACGATATTGGGCAGCGTGGCCAGGTCGGCGCGACCGATGACCGGCGCACTCGAACCACTGCCCCGGACAGACGTTGCTCCTCGCACCAAGTCACTGTACCCCACGCCACCGCAGTCCGACCTTCGAATCGCGGCACATCGATAATAACGCATCGATCAGGCAGGCGCCGCAAAGGCAATATGGACGCGCTTGTTGTGCCTGCCCTTGTTCTCGACTTTCGTCACCGCAATCGGCCCGATTTCGCCGGTCCGGGCAACATGCGTGCCGCCGCAGGGCTGCAGGTCGACGCCGGGGATCTCCAGCAACCGGATGCGGCCGGCGCCGCGCGGCGGCTGCACGGACATGGTGCGGATCAGCTCCGGCTGGCGATCGAGTTCCTCGTCCGTGATCCAGCTGGACTGCAGTTGGTGGTCGGCGGCGATCAGTGCATTGACCGCATCGGTCACGCTCGCCGCGTCGATTTCGTCCTGTGTGTCGAAGTCGAGCCGGCTCTTTTCTGCCGTGATCTGCCCGCCCGTCACACCGTAACGAAGCACCGAGCCGAGCAGGTGCAGGCAACTGTGCATCCTCATGTGCGCGTGGCGACGGTCCCAGTCGATGACCGCCTCCACCTGTTCGCCGACTGCCGGTGGCGGAACGTCGCCTGCCAGCGGATGCACGACGCGTCCGCCCTCACCCTTGCGCGCGCCAAGCACGTTCCACTCGCGTCCGCCGCTCGCCCGGAGCACACCGGTGTCGCCGGGCTGACCGCCACCCAGTGGATAGAAGACCGTGCGATCAAGCACTACGCCTTCCGGGAGCAGCTCGACCACCTGTGCCTGGCATCGCCGCAGGTACGCATCTGTCTGGAACAGTTGTTCCGTTACGGTCATGGTCGAGAACCTCCGCGCCTTGCAGTCTAGCGCCCTGCGCTGCGGCCAACCACACGCGTCGGCGACTGTAACCACACGGCCCGACGTTCCGGCTTCTGCCGGACGAGCATGTCGGTTTTCGCGAGGCCGGGGAATCCGGAAGGACGGGCCGGCCTATCTGCCCACATGCACGAGCACCCCGTGCCAAATGTTACCCTTGCACCCTTTGGCAGTCGGGCAGTCTCTGACCGCCCGCGAACAACGAAGGCCCATCCGGGAGCGCTCATGACACGAACCAAGATTGCAGTGTGCGCAATGCTGCTCGGCCTCGCGGCCAGGGCCGGTGCGTTCACGGCCGACGAACTCGCGGCGAAGAACATCGAGGCCCGGGGCGGCGCTGCCGCGCTCGCCGCGGTGAAAGACGTGCGACGCAGCGGCCAGCTCATCATCAACGGCGGGCAATTCACGCTCGGCGTCGTCGAGACGCGCCAGCGGCCGGATTCGATCCGCGAGGAAGCGACGCTGCAGGGACTCACGCAGGTCGAGGCCTACGACGGCAAGGACGGCTGGAAGATCGACCCCTTCCAGGGCCGCAAGGACCCGGAGCGCACCTCGCCCGACGACCTCAAGGGCCTGATCGAGAACGCCCAGATCGGCGGTCCGCTCGAGGACTACAAGGCACGCGGCGCAACGCTCGAGTACGCCGGCACCGAGGACATCGACGGAACGGCGGCGCACAAGCTCAAGCTGACGCAGAAAAACGGCGACGTGCAGTACGTGTACCTCGACCCCGACTACTTCCTCGAGATCCGTATCGAAAGCCAGCGCAGCGTGCGCGGCGTCAAGCAGACGGTGATCACCGACCTCGGCGAGTACGAGAAGGTCGCCGGCGTGTTCTGGGCGACCGCGATCACCAGCGGGCGCAAGGGCGACAGCTCTCCCGCGAAGATCATCTACGACAAGGTCGAGGTGAACATTCCGCTGGATGCGGGCTATTTCTCCTTCCCCGCTCCGGCGACGAACTGAGGACACGCCATGACACGCAAAATCCTGTTGCTGGCGACCCTGCTGCCGCTCGGCGCGGCGTTCGCCGCCGCTCCTGCCCCGACGATCGACGCGGGCACGCTTCTCCGGCCTCGGCATGCGCAACATCGGCTCGGCGACGATGAGCGGCCGCATCGCGTCGCTGGACGCGCTCAACATGCCGAACGGCAAGCTGACGATCTACGTCGGCGCGGCCAGCGGCGGCGTGTGGAAGTCGCTGGACAGCGGCACCACCTTCGAACCGGTGTTCGACCACGAGACCGGTGCAGTCCATCGGCGCGGTGACCATCGACCCGCGCAACCCGGACACCGTCTGGGTTGGCACCGGCGAAGCCTGGACACGCAACTCCGTGTCGATCGGCGACGGCATCTACAAGACGACCGACGGCGGCAACACCTGGACGAACCTGGGGCTGCACGGGTCCGAGCGCATCGTCGACGTCAGCATCGACCCGCGCGACAGCAACGACGTCTACGCCTGCGTCACCGGCCGCCTGTGGAGCGACTCCGCCGAACGCGGCGTCTACAAGACCACCGACGGCGGCGCGACCTGGCAGCACGTGCTCAAGGGCACGAACCTGTCCACCGGCTGCGCCAGCCTGAGCATCGACCAGCAGAATCCGGACGTCGTGTACGCGGCGCTGTGGGACTTCCGGCGCAAGGGCTGGACCTTCCGCTCGGGCGGCGAGTCACCCACCTCGCCGTCGGGCAGCGCGCTGATGGTGTCGCGCGACGCGGGGCGCACCTGGAGCGAGGTCACGCCGGCGGCAAATCCCGGATTTCCGCAGAAGCCCTATGGCCGCATCGCGGTCAACGTGGCGCCGAGCGATTCCGAGCGCGTCTACGCATTCGTCGAGTCGCCGGCCAGCGCGCTGTACGTGAGCTCCGACGGTGGCAAGACCTGGGAAGCGCGCGACAAGAGCCAGTGGATGGTGTGGCGGCCGTTCTACTTCGCGCGCATGACCGTGGACCCGACCAATCCCGATCGCATCTACAAGGACGACGGCGCCCTGATCCTGTCGGAGGACGGCGGCAAGAGCTTCAGCGCGGTCGGCGGATTCCAGGGCGCCCACGGCGACATGCACGACGTGTGGGTGAACCCGAAGAACCCGAAGCACGTGATCAGCGGCGACGACGGCGGCCTCTGGTACAGCTACGACGGCGGCAACCGCTGGTGGAAGGCCGAGAACCTGCCGATCTCGCAGTTCTACCACGTGAGCACCGACGACCTGGACCCGTACAAGGTCTATGGCGGCCTGCAGGACAACTCGAGCTGGGTCGGCGACAGCGCCTACCCGGGCGGCATCACCAACAGCCGCTGGGAAAACATGTACGGCGGCGACGGCTTCTGGATGTTCAGCGATCCGGCCGACCCCGATTACCTGTATGCGGAGTACCAGGGCGGCAACGTCGCGCGCGTCAACCGCTACACGCACCAGGCGCGCACGATCCAGCCGCTGGCCGGCCCGGGCGAGAAGCTGCGCTTCAACTGGAACACGCCGCTGCACCTGTCGCCGAACGAGAAGGGCACGCTCTACATCGGCGCCCAGTTCCTGTTCCGCACCCGCGACCACGGCCAGAGCTGGGATCGCATCTCGCCGGACCTGACGACCAACGACCCGGAGAAGCAGCGGCAGGAAGAAACCGGCGGCGTGACCGTCGACAACTCGGCCGCCGAGATGCACACCACCATCTACACGATCAGCGAGTCGCCGAAGGCGGCCGGCACGATCTGGGTGGGCACCGACGACGGCAACCTGCAGCTCACGCGCGACGGCGGCAAGACCTGGACCAACACCACACCCGTGCTGGTGCGCGGACCGGACGCGCTGCCCAAGGCGTCGTGGGTCAGCTGGGTCGAGGCCAGCCGCTTCGACGCGGCCACGGCATATGCGACCTTTGACCGCCACACGTTCGGCGACTTCGAACCTTACCTGTACGTGACGCGTGACTACGGCAAGACCTGGAAGCCGCTGGTGACGCCGAAGGACGCCAAGGGCATCCGCGGCTACGCGCACGTGATCAAGGAAGACACGCAGCAGCCGCACCTGCTGTTCCTCGGCACCGAATTCGGACTCTGGGTATCGATCGACGGCGGTGCAGAACTGGGCGCAGTTCAAGGCCAAGGGTTTCCCGGCAGTCGCGGTGCGCGACATCGTCGTCCAGGCGCGCGACAACGACCTGGTGCTCGGCACGCACGGCCGCGGCATCTGGATCGTCGACGACATCACGCCGCTGCGCGGGCTGACGCCCGCGGTGCTCGCGAGCGAGGCGGCCTTTGTCACCGGCCGGCCCTCGCAGCAGCGCATCGACGGCCCGGGCGGATGGCCGGAGGGCGCGGCGATGTTCACCGGCGACAATCCCGACCGACGGCGCGGTGATCAACTACTACCAGAAATCGCGTCACCTGTTCGGCAAGCTGAAGATCGAAGTGCTCGACGCAGACGGAAGGGTCATGGACGAACTGCCGGCCAGTCCGCGCCGCGGCCTGAACCGCGTCGTGTGGTCGATGCGCGAGAAGGCGCCGCGCGTGCCGCCGGCCGTGCAGCTCGCCTTCGCGGGCACCCAGGGCCCGCTGGTGCTGCCCGGCACCTATACCGTACGCATGACCAAGGGTGGCGAAGTGTACGAATCGAAGTTCGACGTGCGAGCTCGATCGTCGCGCGACCTACACGCTCGCCGACCGCAAGGCGCAGTACGACGCGGCGATGCGCGTGCGCAGCCTGTTCGGCGAGCGAAAGCGCGCTGATGGACCGCATGATAGCCGTGCGCGGCGAACTCGCCGAGCGCAAGGAGGCCGCCGGCGACGAGGCATTGAAGAAGCAGATCGCCGCGGTCGATGAAAAGCTGGACACGGTGCGCAAGCGAATCGTCGCGACCACCGAGGGCGGCGCCATCACCGGCGAGGAGCGGCTGCGCGAGCACACCGACACGCTCTACGGCGCGATCATGAGCTACGACGGCGCGCCGACCGCCTACCAGGTCGAGCGCATCGGCGTGCTCGAGAGCGAACTCGCCAGCATCGATGCCGAGTTCAACGCTGTCCTGGACAAGGAACTGCCGGCGCTGAACGCTGCACTGAAGGCTGCCGGCCTGCCCGAGGTCGAGGTTCCGCCGGCGACTGCGGCGGTCGCGGACTCCGGTCCGCGCTCCGGCGACATGCGTGGCCGTGATGCCGACGGCGACGAGGCCGAGGCCTACCACAGCCTGCCCACGTCGATGGTGGTGTTCCACTGAGCACGCGCCCGCGGCCTCGCGGTCGCGGGGCCGTGGGCGCTTTGTCGGCAGAGCCGGCCCAGCGTCACGTTCCATCCGGACTCGCGAAAAGCCGATATCTCGTCCGGATGGAACGTGACACTGGACCGGCGTTGCGACCTCAGCGTCGTTTTCAGCGGCGCGCTATCTGGGCGGGGCGGGCGTGCCGCTTCGGCGTAACTCCGACGCCGGCGACTGGAACCGCGAGGCTCGGCGTTCCGGCTTCTCCGGACGAGATATCGGTTTTTCGCGAGTCCGGGGAAGCCGGAAGGACGTGCCCGCTTGGCGCCAGGATGCTAAAGGCGGGCATGTCGACGTCCGCGAGGCGTGCTACAACTGCCCCGCGACGTACGCTGAAATGTACGTGCCCCAACCCGTCGACGGCACTTTGACCAGTTCGCGCGACCGCGCAAAGTCCGCCTCGAACAACTCCTGCCGCAGCCGCCCGGCGAACACCGGGTCCGAGGTCGAGACGTTGGTCTCGCGGTTCACGCGCATGCTCAGCTTGTCGAAGTTCGCGGAGCCGACGCAGGCCCATCCGTCGTAGAGCGCCGCCTTGACGTGCGTCATGCCGGGGTAGATGTAGACCCGCACGCCACTCTTCATCAGCGCGCGCGCTGCCAGCAGGTTCGCGCTGTTCATGAATCTCGAGTCGCCACTCGACGGCAGGATGATCCGTACGTCCACGCCTCGCGCCCGCGCATCCATCAGCGCGTTGACCAGTGCGTCGTCGGACACGTACGGCTGCTCGACCCAGATCTCCCGCCGGGCGTTGTGCATCGCAGCGAGCTGGGCGCGCAGCACCTGCGGATTGAACGTTCGTGTGTACAGCGGCCTGATTTCCACGTAGTTCGAGCCGGGCGGCGCGACCACGGCCCGGTTCCCGTCGCCAAGGGCGTGCAGATAGGCAAGGTCACCGCCCAGCCCGGCGTACGCCCACGCGAGGTCGAAGTCCCTCTGCAACCGTCCGACGATCGGCCCGCTGAGCCCGACCATCATGTCGTGCCACTCGTGCCGGTACTCGTGGCCGATGTTCATGCCACCGAGATACGCGAGGCGGTCGTCGAAGATCAGCGTCTTGGTGTGGTCAGCCATGAGCCAGGTGTTTGGTGTCTCGCGCACTTTGACGTTCGAGTCGGCGCGCAGGTAATGGGCGATGGAGAACGGCAGCCTCGAGGCTGCGCCTTCCGGTGCGCCCTGCCCGGCGCCCAGCGTGCCGAGGCTGTCTATCAGGACCCGCACCCGAAGGTCGGCGGATCGGCGCTTCAGCAGGTCGGCCATGCCTATCGCGTAGTCGTCGTTGTCGAAGATGAACAGCCGTATCGACACGGATTCATGGGCGTCCTGCAACACCTGGACCAGGCTGGTGAAAAATGCCTCGCCGCCGATCAGCGGCACGATGGTGCCCAGGTAACGCCGTGGCAGGTCCATGTCATCGAGTTCACGCTCCCAGGCGTCGAGATCCATGCCGGGCCGCGACTTCACCTCGGGAGGTGCGCCACTCGCGACGTGTACCGGAGGCGCAAGCGTCGCAGCGGTCTGCGTCGCAAACCAGGCGAGCCGCGCCGCGGAACTGACTGGTCTCATCAGCACGCCGAGCGCCTGCCCGCGCAGGATCAGCGTGTCCGGCACGCGCACCAGCGTACGCAACAGGTTCGGCAGGCTTCCGCCCTGCTCCGCGGGTGGCGCGGCGATCAGCACTGATTGGCGCTGCGCGAAATCGAACAACACGAACGAGAGGTCGTCGTCTCCGTTTCCCGCCTGGAAGAGCAACTGGTCCTGGCCCGGATAGCGCGCACGGAGCAGCGCGTCTGCGCGTGATGAAAACTCTGCCTCGCTCACCACGCTGGTCACGTGACGCTCGGCGGGCTTGTCCTGGTGTCGGTGTACACGCAGGTCCCCGCCAGGCGTCACGTAGAAGACGATCTCCTCACCCTGCACCAGCGTGAGCGCCGCATCGTTCTCACCGGCCGGCGCAAGCTCGGTCATCACCTGCCTGACGACATCATTCCATTCCGCACCGTCGTGTATCGGCAGATCGCGCGCGGGAGCGCGTGTAGTTTTCCTGCGCTTATCGTCGTCGAGGAGCTCGAGGCGCGCCTCGCGGTAGGCATGACTGTCCTCGGCGACGTCGTCAACGGGCCAGGTCGCCACCAGCACGTCCCGTTTCGAGTCGCCGCCGGGTCGAAGCAGTAGTGTTCCGTCGCGGTAACGGGCGGTAACGGTTGGTGGTTCAGGGATCGAAGCTACGCTCGATTCCTGCGGCGTCGATTCGGCAACGACCACCGGCTCACCGGCCGCGCCAAGGCCCGACGCCGCGACGACGACTGCCAGTGTTAGACGCGGAGCCCGTGACCACAGCATCGGATGCACCCCCCGGTTCGCAGTCTGCGCACGTCGCTGCCGTCGAGGCATCGTGGGATTCCGATGCCGGCGCGATCTGGTGGCCAGGGCCGGGTGTGTCGGCAGTGGTCGCCCATGCATTGCGGGCTGAGGGACGGTCCTGCCGAGTCATCCACGCTCGCGAAAGCCGGGGTGGCGAGCCGATCATGCGTCGCGATTCAAGGGGCGACGCGGGTCAATGCCGATCGCGCGTTGCACCGCGCGGACCGCTCCCCCATCATCGCGCCGATGCACCAGGACGACACGGTCGCCGAATTCACGCTGAAAGCCGTGGCCGTCGGCATCGTGCTCGGCATCGTGTTCGGCGCTGCCAATGCTTACCTCGGACTGCGCGTGGGCATGACCGTCTCGGCGTCGATCCCCGCGGCTGTGATGACGGTGGCCGCGTTCCGCATGCTGCGTACCAGGGGCACGATCCTCGAGGCCAATCTCTCGCAGACCGTAGCCTCGGCCTCGACCTCGCTCGCGACCGGGACCATCTTCACGATTCCCGCCCTGTTCCTGTGGGGCGCGATCCCGCCGTACACGCAGGTCGTTGCGCTCGCGTTCCTCGGCGGGCTGCTCGGACTCTCGGCGATGATCCCGCTGCGCCGCCTGCTGATCGTGAAGGCACACGATGAACTGCCGTACCCGGAGGGCACGGCCTGTGCCGAGGTACTGCGGGCAACGGCATCGGAGTCGTCTGGAGCGGCGAGCGGCAGCGTGTGGATATTCCGCGGCATGGCGCTCGGCGCGGCAGTCAAGCTGCTGATCTCGCTCGCCTACCTGATGCCCGGTGAGCTGCACGCCGCACTGCCGGTCCTGCCGAAAGCGGAACTCGCGCTCGAAGTGGCGCCCGCACTGCTCGGCGTGGGATACATCCTTGGCTACCGCCAGGCGGCCGTTTGCGTCGCCGGCGCGCTGATATCGGCGGTCGTGATCACACCGCTGATTGCATGGCTCGGCGCGACCATGACGTCGCCGCTCTATCCCGAGACGACGCTGCTGATTGCCGACATGGACGCGGGGCAGATCTGGTCGCGCTATGTGCGCTACATCGGCGCCGGCGCAGTCGCCACCGCGGGCATCCTCACCGTTCTTCGCGGCCTGCCGACGATGGTGGGAGCATTCATGGCCGTGGCCCACGGCATGCGGGGCGCACCGGGTGGCGGCGATGGCACCGGCGACCGCACTGACCGCGACCTGCCGGGTTCGTTCGTGCTTGGCGGCATCGCGGTCGTGGTACTCGCGGCGGGCCTGATACCGGGCGTGTTCGGCGGCGACATGAGTGCGATCCAGCGCGCCGTGCTCGCGGCCGGTGTCGGGTTCTTCGGCGTGCTGTTCGTCACCGTGGCGGCACGCATCGTCGGCATCGTCGGCGTATCGTCCCAGCCGACCTCGGGCATCACGCTGGTGACGCTGCTCGGCACGGCATCCGTGTTCGCCGCGGCTGGCTGGGTGGATTCTGGCGCGCGCGCCGGCGTGCTCACGGTCGGCACGATCGTCGCGATCGCCGCGAGCAAGGCCGGTGACATTTCCCAGGACCTGAAGACCGGCTGGCTGGTTGGCGCCACACCCGCACGGCAGCAGCTCGGCCAGCTGGTCGGCGCCGCGTTCGCCTGCTGGGCCGTGGCCGCAACGGTCATGCTGCTCGGTCACGCCTACGAGTTCGGTTCGCGCGAGATTCCGGCTCCCCAGGCCACGCTGATGAAGACCATCATCGAGGGCGTGCTGTCCGGCGCGCTGCCCTGGGACCTGGTGCTCACCGGTGCAGGCCTTTCGATCGGCGCGATGCTTTGCGGCGTATCGGGCCTCGCCTTTGCGATCGGCGTCTACCTGCCGCTCGCCACGATGGCTCCGTTGTACGTGGGTGGCTGCGTGCGCGCGCTGGTGGAGCGCAACCGCGGCCCGGTTCCCTGCGGGCATGAGCGATCCGGGAATCCTGGCGGCCTCGGGCCTGGTCGCCGGGGAAGGCCTCGCCGGTGTGTGCGTGGCCGGCCTGGTCGCTGCCGGCATTGCACCCAAGGCGATGGACCCGCGGCTCGGCGGTCTCACCGGCGAGGCCGTGGCACTCGTCGTGGCACTTGCCGTCTGTTACTTCCTGCTGCGCGGCGGGCGCGCGGCGTCGCGGCACCCGCGGCTGGCCGAAATTGCATAGATAATCGTCGGTATCACGACTAGGATAACCAGTGCGGCTTTCGCGGTCCGCGAGGCTGTACTTTTTTTGCCAAAATCTGGAGTCACACCATGTCCCGACTCAGGACTTCCCTGTTCATTGCCGTGTCGGTCGTCGTCGGCGGCGTTCCGCCGCCGTACTCGCACAGCAGGTCACCGGCACGCTCGGCTCGCCGAGCGCGACCACGACCGTCAAGCCCCGCGCAGCTGCCGGCACCCGACCCGAAGTTCGGCGGCGTGATCAAGGACGACGCGCTGCAGTCGAAGCCTGGTGGGCACCGCGCATCGTGCCGCCGAAGGGCGCGCCGAACGTGCTGCTCATCATCACCGACGACGCCGGCTTCGGCGTGCCGAGCACCTTCGGCGGCGTGATCCCGACGCCGACGATGGACCGCATCGCGAGCGAGGGCCTGCGCTACAACCGCATGTTCTCCACCGCGCTGTGCTCGCCGACGCGCGCCGCGCTGATCACCGGGCGCAACCACCACTCGGTCGGTTTCGGCGTGATCTCGGAGCAGTCGACCGGCTTCCCCGGCTACAACAGCATCATCCCGCAAGGACAAGGCGACGATCGGCCGCATGCTGCTCGACAACGGCTACTCCACCGTCGTGGTTCGGCAAGGACCACAACACGCCGGCATTCGCGGCCAGCCAGGTCGGGCCGTTCGACCAGTGGCCGACCGGCATGGGCTTCGAGTACTTCTACGGCTTCGTCGGCGGCGACGCCAACCAGTGGGAGCCGAACCTGTTCCGCAACACGACGCAGATCTACCCGTTCCAGGGCAAGCCGGGCTGGAACCTGATCACCGGCATGGCGGACGAAGCCATCGACTAGATGACACGGATCCACCAGACCGACCCGTCCAAGCCGATCTTCATCAAGTACGCGCCGGGCGCCACGCACGCCCCGCACCACCCGACCAAGGAATGGGTGGACAAGATCCACGCGATGCACCTGTTCGACGACGGCTACGAGAAGCTGCGCGAGCGCATCTTCGAGAACCAGAAGAAGCTCGGCGTGATTCCGCAAGGACGCCGAAGCTCGACGCCATGGCCGAGCGAGATGCTGAAGCCCTGGGACCAGCTCACGGCCGACGAGAAGAAGCTGTTCATCCGCCAGGTCGAGGTCTTCGCTGCCTACGCGGCCTACAACGACCACGAGATCGGGCGCGTGATCCAGGCCTTCGAGGACCTGGGCAAGCTCGACAACACGCTGGTCATCTACATCAACGGCGACAACGGCACCAGCGCCGAGGGCGGGCCGCTCGGCACGCCGAACGAGGTCGCGTTCTTCAACGGCGTCAGCGAGATGCCGGTCGACGTGCAGATGAAGTGGTACGACGTCTGGGGCACCGAGCAGACCTACAACCACATGTCGGCCGGCTGGTCGTGGGCCTTCGACACGCCGTTCGACTGGTTCAAGCAGAACGCCTCCAGGCTCGGCGGCGTCAACCAGAACATGGTCGTGTCCTGGCCGGCGCGCATCAAGGACAAGGGCGGCGCTGCGCGAGCAGTTCGTGCACGTGATCGACGTCGTGCCGACGATCCTCGAGGCGGCCGGCATCAAGGCGCCGGAAATGGTCGACGGCATCAAGCAGGCGCCGATCGAGGGCACCAGCTTCCTCTACACCTTCGACGCGAAGAACGCGAAGGAGCCGTCGCGCCACCACACCCAGTACTTCGAGATGATGGGCCAGTACGCGCTCTATCACGACGGCTGGCTGCTGAGCACCAAGGTGAACCGCGCGCCGTGGCAGGCCTTCGGCGCGGCCAACCCCGACCCGCTGAACAACCAGGTGTTCCAGCTCTACGACCTGAACAAGGACTTCAACCAGACCAACGACATCGCGGCGAAGAACCCGCAGAAGGTCAAGGAGATGAGGGAGCATGTTCATGGCGGAGGCCAAGAAGTACCAGGTCTTCCCGATGGATGCCTCGGTGGCGGCGCGCATCGTCGCGCCGCGCCCGAACATCACGGCCGGGCGCACCGAGTTCGTCTACACGCGGCCGATGGTCGGCCTGCCGCAGGGCGACTCGCCGTTCCTGCTCGAACGCCTCCTACACGATCACCGCCGACATCGAGGTGCCGCAGGGCGGCGCCGAGGGCATGATCCTGACCTCGGGTGGGCGTTTCGCCGGTTACGGCTTCTACCTGCTGAAGGGCAAGCCGGTGTTCCTGTGGAACCTTGTGGACCTGAAGCGGATCAAGTGGGAGGGGCCCGGACGCCCTCGCGCCCGGCAAGCACACGGTCGTGTTCGACTTCAAGTACGACGGCCTCGGCCTCGGCACGCTCGCGTTCAACAACATGAGCGGCCTCGGCCGGTCGGGCACGGGGACGCTGATCGTGGACGGCAAGGCGGTGCAGACGTACAGATGGAACACACCTGCCGATGATCCTGCAGTGGGACGAGAGCTTCGACATCGGCTCCGACACGCTCACCGGCGTGAACGACGCCGACTACACGCCGCCGTTCGCGCTGACCGCCAGGCTCGACAAGCTGACGATCAAGATCGACCGTCCGCAGCTGTCGCCCGAGGACATCAAGAAGCTCGAGGCCGGAATGCAGGCGAAGCAGGCGAGCGAGTAAGCCTATTCGTCCGCGGGCCTGGCCTGCAGGAACGACTCGGAAGGGGCGGCATTGCCGCCCCTTCCTTTTTCCGGTGTGGCCAGCGTATTTTTGGCGGAAGGCCGCGAGGAGATGACCCTGATGATTTCCTGGGACGATCGGTACGGCACTGCTGAATTCTTCTACGGAACAGAGCCGAACGACTTCCTGCGCCAGCACTGTACGGAGGTCCGCCGCGGCGGCGACGTGTTGTGTCTCGCAGAGGGCGAAGGACGCAACGCGGTCTTCCTGGCCCAGCAGGGCTTCCATCCGCTTGCGGTGGACCAGTCCCCGGTCGGGCTCGGCAAGGCGTAGCAACTGGCCGCGGCGAGAGGGCGTGGCACTGTCGATACCCTGGTCGCCGACCTCGCCGACTACCGGATCGAGGCCGGTCGCTGGGACGGAATCGTATCGATCTGGTGTCACCTGCCCAGCGCGCTGCGCGCCGCCGTTCACCGGCAGGTGGTTGCCGGACTGAAGATAGGGGGCGTGTTCCTGCTCGAGGCCTACACGCCCGCGCAACTGGCCCACGGGACCGGTGGCCCGAAGGACGTGGACCTGCTTGCCGACACTGGCGGGACTGCGCGAGGAACTGGCGGGACTCGAATTCGTGCACGCCGATGGAACGGGAGCGCGTGATCCACGAGGGTGCGGGGCACGCCGGCCTGAGCGCGGTGGTGCAGGTCGTCGCGCGGCGCCGCGAGTAAAGCTAACCCGGCCTGTTCAGCTTGCGGGCCAGCTTCGTGGCCGCCGGCGTTGCGTGCGCGAAGAAGCGCTTCAGTCCCGCGCAGAGATAGTTCAAGCCCGGCTCGCCGTCCGGCGTCTTCAGGAACCGGTTCTTCGGGCACTCGCCCCAGCAATCCGACAGGAACCCGCACTGCCGGCAGTACGCAGGCAGGCTCTCCGACTTGGCATAGCCGAAGCGCACCTGCTCGGGCGAGAAGACCATGTCACCCAGCGAACGCTCGCGAACGTTGCCGAGCCGGTATTCCGGGTAGACGTAGTGGTCGCAGGCATAGGCGCTGCCGTCGTGCTCCAGCGCCACGCCCTTGCCGCAGAACTCGCTGTGCACGCAGATCTGCGACGGCAGGCCCATGTGCTGCGCGACCAGCGTCTCGCAGAAATTCACCAGCACCTTGCCGTAGTCGCGCGCCAGCCACTCGTCCCAGACTTTCGACAGGAAGTAGCCGTACTCCTCGGCGTCCACCGTCCACGGCGTGACAACGGAGTCCGGGTGATCGGGGCTGGTACGGGGATCGCCGAGAGCCACCATGCGTGCCAGATCCCAGCGTTGCGGCGCGGTGTCCTCGAACTCCCGGGGCTCGACGATCGGGATGAACTGCAGGTAGGTCGAGTCGAGTTCGCGGCGCAGGAAGCGATAGACGTCGAGCGGCTTCGATGCGTTGTAGCGACTCACGCAGGTGAGCGTGTTGTAGCGCACGCCGTGAGCGTCGCAGCGTCGCGGCAGCGTCGCAGACCCGGTCGAAGGTCGGCTCGCCCTTCTTGGTGATCCGGTAGTGGTCGTGAACGTCCCTCGGGCCGTCGATGCGAGAGGCCCACCAGGAACGAGTGCTCCTTCAGGAACCGCGCCCAGTCCTCGTCGAGCAGCGTGCCGTTGGTCTGCAGGTCGTTCTCGATGCGCTGGCCCGGCTTCGCGTGCTTCTTCTGCAGCGCCACGACTTTCTCGAAAAACTCGAGCCCCATCAGCGTCGGCTCGCCGCCCTGCCAGGAGAACACGACCTCGTCGGCCGTCACGCTCGCGATGTAGTCGGCGACGAAACGCTCGAGCACGTCGTCGTGCATGTGTCCGCCGCCGGGCCCGCCGGGCAGGTCCTGCTTGGACAGGTAGAAGCAGTAGCTGCAGTCGAGATTGCAGGCCGAGCCGGCGGGCTTGGCCATCACGTGGAAACGACGCACCGCCCGCTCCCCCAGCCACCGGGGCGCGCTGTAGCGGTCTATGGTCGTGCTGGTGGAAATGTTGCCCCCACCGGGGCGGCGTCAGGGCTGCCGATCGCGATCGACAGCCCTGGCCAGTGCCTCGCTCAGAAGTGGAACGTGACGCCGATCGCCGGACCGCTGAAGTCCGTGTTCTGGATCGGTTGGCTGTTCGACATGTCGTAGTCCAGGTAGCGCCACACGCCGAGTACGTCGCCCCACCCGAACGAGTAGCCCACGCCAGCGATGGCCTGCCAGGTGAAATCGCTGTCGCCGGCACCGATGTCGAGGTAGTACGGCACGAACCACTTGTGGTCGTCGCCGAACTCGGCCCGGCCCCTGACGCCGACGATACCGTCCCAGTATGGTCTCGGAGACGTTGCTCTTGCCCGAGGCGTCGATCAACGGCGGATCGCCGAGATCGCCGGTCAGGCTCCACTTCAGGTCCGTGCTCAGGTCCAGCATGCGCGCGCCCGCGAGCACGTCCATCTGGTAGTTCGGGTGTCCACCACCCTGTAGGTTCCTACCGTCGTCCAGAGCCAGCCGGTGATGGTGAGCTCGGCCTTGCCCGTGACGCCGACGGACAGGTCCTGCCCGCCGACCGTGATGTCGCGGGTCTGCTTGGTCGACGAACTGAGGTCCAGGTAGATCACGTCGGTCCACAGGCCCCACTTGCCCTTCTGCGCGCCGAAGGCGCCCATGAACGTGAAGTTCAGCGCGTCCAGGATGTCACTGCCGGTAACTTCCGCGCTCGAGCCTCCGCTGTCGACCGGAAACGACAGGTCCATGTTGATGCTGGGCAGCCAGGCGTAGATCGTCGCGTTGAACTGCCACTCGTCCGGTGTTTCGGCACGCGAGGCCGCGGGTGCAAGCGCAGCGAGTGCGGTGGCAACGGCCAGGGCACAGGCATGGAATGGTCCGGGTCTTCATTTGCTGCTCCAGGAGATGGTGCGCGCCCGCGGGCGCTGGCCGCGGGTCGGCCGGTGATCGACGGCGCGCGCAATGATGCCGCAGAACCTGGCCTAAGTGAATCCGGGATCACGCCCCGTGAACCAGGCCTCAGCGCCGCATCAGCGTGCTCTTGCCGAACAGCGAGGCGACCAGGTCCACGGCCACCTGCGCGGTGCGGTTGCGCACGTCGAGCGCCGGGTTCAGTTCCATCACGTCCAGCGAGGCCAGCAGGCCGGTATCGGCGATCATTTCCATGCAGAGCTGGGCCTCCCGGTAGGACGGGCCGCCCGGCACGGTGGTGAGCACGCCGGGCGCGATGTCCGGGTCGAGGAAGTCCACGTCGAAGCTGACGTGCAGGTGCGTGTCGCCATCGAGCCCCAGCAGCGACTGCTCCAGCGTGTGGCGCATGCCCATCTCGTCGATGTAGCGCATGTCGAACACCTCGAGCCCGACCTCGTGCACGAAGCGCTTCTCGCCCTGGTCCACGCTGCGGATGCCGATCTGCCGGATCGCACCCGGGTTCCAGCGCCGGCCTGCTGCCGGCCAGGCCGGTGAGCTCAGCGGGGCCGTAGCCGCACAGGCAGGCGACCGGCATGCCGTGCACGTTGCCACTCGGCGTCAGCAGGTGGGTGTTGAAGTCGGCGTGTGCGTCGAGCCACAGCACGCGCAGCCGCCTGCCGCCGCGCCCTGCAATGGCGGGCGACCGCCGAGATCGAACCGATCGCCAGGCTGTGGTCGCCGCCGAGCAGGATCGGCAGGTGTCCCGCCTGCAGTTCGGCGTGCACCGCGTCGTGGACCAGCTGGTTCCACTCGGTCACCTCCTTGAGGTGACGATAGCCGTCCACCGGCGGCCGGCCGGGATTGTGCGGGCCGCGCAGGTTACCGCAGTCGTGGACCTCGAGGCCCTGCGCCTGCAGCGTGTCGCGCAGCCCTGCGACTCGCAGGGCCTCCGGCCCCATCGATGCCCCGCGCGCGCTCGCGCCGATGTCCGTCGGTGCACCGATCATGGACACGATGGCCATCTGCGCTCCTCAGCCGGCGCGGCGCATGCGTACGGCCGCGGTGGCACCGATCGTGCCGCCGAAAAGATCCTTCGGGTCGTCGAGTTCCGGCAACAGGTCGATCTGCCGTCGTCCCGTGCGCTCCGCAGCCAGCAGCGAGTGCAGGAACCGCAGCGCCGAGTAGTCCTCGAGCGCGAAGCCGACGGAGTCGAAGATCGTGACCTCGTCCTGCGCAACACGCCCCGGCGCAACGGCTCGCACCACGTCGGCGAACTCGGTCACCGGAAAGTCGGGCGGCAACTGCTGCAGCTCGCCCTCGATGCGCGACTGCGGCTCGAACTCGACCACCACGCGCGCGTTCGGCTGCGAGCAGGATGTCGCGATGCAGCTCCGTCTTGCCCGGGCAGTCGCCGCCCACGGCGTTCAGGTGCATGCCCGGCTCGATCATGTCCGGCGTGAGGATCACCGCGTTCTTCTTGTCGGCCGTCACGGTCGTCACGATGTCGGCGCCCTTGCAGGCCTCGGCCGCAGAGCCGCAACGCACGACCTCCAGGCCGGCCACCTCGGCCATCGAGCGCAGGTTGCGCTCCAGCTTGGCCGTCGCCAGCGGATCGACGTCGTAGACTCGCAGAGTGCGGATGCCGAGCATCCTGTGGAAGGCGATCGCCTGGAACTCGGCCTGCGCACCGTTGCCGATCAGCGCCATCACGCGGCTGTCGCTGCGCGCCATCCAGCGCGCGGCGAGCGCCGACATCGCCGCCGTGCGCAGCGCAGTCGTCACCGTGAGTTCCGACAGCAGCAGCGGGTACCCGGTGTGCACGTCGGCGAGCACGCCGAACGCGGTGACGGTGAGCAGGCCCTGCGGAGGTGTTCTTCGGGTGCCCGTTGACGTACTTGAACGTGTAGAGCCGACCATCGGTGATCGGCATCAGCTCGATCACGCCCACCGGCGAGTGGCTCGCGGAGCGCGGCGTCTTCTCGAATTCGTCCCAGCGCCGGTAGTCCGACTCGATCTCGGTGGCGAGCCGTTCGATGAAGAGGCCCGTGCCGACCGAGCGCACCAGGCGCTGCAGGTCGCTGACTCCAATGTAATCGATCATTCGAACCTCCCCTGCCTGCCACGACTGCCACACCTGCCGCGGTGGACAGCGCCAGAAGTGGCCCATTCTCGCGGCTCCGGGAGCCAGCAGGAAGCCAGCAAAGTAGCCATATTGGATTATAAATTGACCGTTTTGTATGATCTAATTGCCATTCTGACAGCTCCCCGGCAATCCGCATGGATGACCTGGACCGCCGCTTGATCGCCCTGCTCCGCGCCGACGCACGTGCGACGGTGGCTTCGATTGCGAAGGCGCTGCACGTCGCGCGCGGCACGGTGCAGAACCGGATCGCGAAGCTCGAGCGGGACGGCACGATCACCGGATACACGGTCCGGCTGAAGCCGCAGGTGGACGAACATCGCATCGCGGCACTGATGACCATCGCTGTCGAGGGAAACCGGGCGGAGTCCGTGCTGCGCGCACTGCGCGGCGATCCCGCGGTGGAGGCGCTGCACACCACCAACGGCCGTTGGGATATCGTTGCGGAACTTCGTGCCGACAGCCTCGAGGCCTTCGATCGCGTACTGGGACGGATCCGCCAGGTGGACGGGATCGCCAGTACCGAGACCAGCCTGCTGCTGTCCACGTACAAGCTGTGAAGGCCGGCACCAGCACGACAACCGGTAACAGGGACCACGCATGGGCGACATTACCTCACTCCTCGCGGCCATACCGACGGCGTTCGCGGCGCTGCTGCCGGTAATCAACCCTCTAGGCACCGCCATCATCCTGCTGAGCCTGACCAGTCAGGCCGACGACGCGACGCACAGGCGCCTTGCGCGGTCGATCTCGGTCAACTCCGCGATCCTGCTCCTGACCACGCTGGTGGCCGGGCGCCTGTTCCTCGCGCTGTTCGGGATCTCGGTCCCGATCGTCCAGTTCGCGGGCGGCCTGGTGCTGGCCGCGATGGGCTGGAGCATGCTGTTCCAGCCCGCCGCGCCTGCCGAGGCAAAGGCCCAGGACTCGCCGACAGGCGACCATGGCGACTACGCCGGCAGAGTCTTCTATCCGTTCACGTTTCCGCTGACGATCGGCCCCGGATCCATCGCGGTGGCCCTCACCTTGAGCGCCCACACCAGCCGCGAACACGTGCTGGCGACCGCAATGACACAGGTCGGGGCCGCCGTCGGCATCGTCGCGGCGGCATTCGTGACCTACCTCTGCCTCGCGAATGCCGCAAGGCTCGCCAGCCGACTCGGGCCCGGTGGCCTGTCGGTACTGATGCGCCTGAGCGCGTTCGTGGTCGTCTGCCTGGGCGCGCAAATCGCCTGGAGCGGGCTCGAAAAACTGGTCTCGTCACTGGGCGCGGGCGGCTGAGCCGGGGTTCATGAGCGTGGCCACCCAGCACGTCGAAGCCATCGTCCTGATCGCTGCGCACGTCTCGATCGTGGCTGCGGTCGGCGTGCGCGTGATGTTGAGCCGGCACGCGCCGGGCAGTTCCTTTGCATGGCTGCTTTTGACCGCGGTGCTGCCCGGCGTGGGCGCCATTGCCTACCTGCTGATCGGTGAGCGGCCCATCGGCAAGCGCCGCGCCGACTTCGCGCGTGCTTTCTATACGGGCCTGCCTGCAGCGGTGAATACGCTGACCCGCGATGAGCGCTCGGATCCCGAGTCGCTCCCCTCGCCCTGGGACGGTCTCGCGCGACTCGCGTTCAACTCGACCGGCATGCCGTTGATGGCCCGCTCGTCGTTCCGCCTGCTCGCCGGTGCCGAGACGATCCTGCGCGAAATCATCGCAGACGTGGACCGCGCAGTCGCCTGCATCGAGATGGAGTTCTACATCTGGAACGCCGGCGGTACGGCCGACGAGGTCGAGCAGGCGCTCGCCAGCGCCGTCGCGCGCGGCGTGAAGGTGCGCTTGCTGCTCGACGCACTCGGCAGCAAGCAGTTCCTGAAGTCGACGGGACCGGCGCGCATGCGCTCGCAGGGCATCGACCTTCAGGTCGCGCTTGCCGCAAGTCCGTGGCGCATCCCGTTCCGGCGCATCGACCTGCGACTGCACCGCAAGGTCGTGGTCGTCGATGGACGCATCGCCTACACCGGCAGCATGAACCTCGTGGACCCGCGCTACTTCAAGCAGGGCGCCGGCGTCGGCGAGTGGGTAGATGCGATGGCACGCGCCGAGGGCCCGATCGTCGGCGCGCTGCGTGCCGTGTTCCTGTTCGACTGGGGCATGCAGACCGGCGAGGTGCCGTCGGTGCTGGTCGAGGACTACCGCAAGGCCTGGGCAGCGGCGCGCGGCCAGCAGGTCGCCCAGGTGGTGATGTCCGGGCCGGGCACCGACGACACGGCAAACCTGAGGCTCATCACCCAGGCCATCGGCAGCGCCCGGCACAGCATCGTGCTCACCACCCCGTACTTCGTCGCCGACGCAGCGCTCGCGCTGTCGCTCGAGAACGCCGCGCTGCGCGGTTGCGAGGTCACGCTGATCGTGCCGGACCGCAACGACTCGTGGCTGGTGGAGTACGCGAGCCGCTGGTTCTTCGAGGACCTGACGAATGCCGGCGTGCGCATCCGGCGCTACACCGGGGGCCTGCTTCACACCAAGAGCATCACCGTGGACGGCGAGCTGTCGCTGTTCGGCACGGCCAATCTCGACATTCGCAGCCTGTCGCTGAACTTCGAGCTGATGCTGGCGATCTACGACCAGGACTTCACCCTGCAGCTGCTGGAACTGCAGCGCAGCTACGAGGCGCAGTCGGTACCCGTCGCGGTGGAGCAATTGCGGGACCGCACGCTCGGCGAGCGACTGAAGGAAGGATTCGCATTCATGGCGGCGCCGCTGCTGTGAGCGCTGCGGGAGGAAGTGAAATGACCGACGCGCAACGTGTCGAGGCGATCGAGTTCAAGCTCGCGCATCTCGAGCGCGCGCTGCAGGAACTGGGCGACGTCGTCTATCGGCAGCAGCGGGAAATCGAAGCGGCACTCGAACTCAACCGGAACCTGCGTCGGCAGGTCGACGATCTCGAAAGCCGGGCCGCGGATCCCGGCGCCGTCGAGATACCGCCGCACTACTGACCAGGCGCCGCCGGCCCCGGCGACGCCCGGGTCGTGCGGCGCCGGCTGGCATGTGGTTATCATGCCGGCCGCCTTCAGGGAGGCTTCATGTACGAACTCTACATAGGCAACAAGAACTACTCGTCCTGGTCGCTGCGGCCGTGGGTACTGATGCGCGCACTCGCGATTCCGTTCACCGAGCACGTGGTCCCGTTCGACCCGGGCACCAGCTGGACGAAATTCCGCGCGTTCTCCCCGAGCGGCAAGGTCCCGTGCCTGGTGGACGACGGGACAGCAGCCTGGGATTCGATGGGCATCACCGAATACCTTGCCGAGCGGCACGCAGGCACCTGGCCGACGGACGCGCCTGCCCGTGCGTGGGCGCGCTGCGCGGCGGCCGAGATGCATTCCGGTTTCAGTGCGCTGCGCCAGCGCTGCTCGATGAACTGCGGCGTGCGCATCCGGCTGGACGCGATCGCTCCCTCGCTGCGGCAGGACCTCGACCGCATCGACGAATTGTGGTCCGAAGGGCTGGGCCGGTTCGGCGGCCCGTTTCTTGCGGGCCCGGCGTTCACCGCGGTGGACGCGTTCTATGCGCCGGTCGCATTCCGCGTGCGCACCTACGGACTCCCGCTATCCGAAACCGCGGCCGCGTACGCACGCGAGCTGCTGGCGTTGCCGTCGATGCGGCAATGGGACGACGAGGCGCTGGCCGAGCCGTGGCGCGACGAGGAGCACGAGGTGGGCGCAATGCCTGGCGCGACGTTGATCGAGGACCTGAGAACGGTGGAGTGATGCAGCAGATGATGGACAGGACAGCCGAACGCCGCGCGCTGTTCGAACTCTGGCTCGCGAACATCGTGCTTGGCTTGATCCAGGCCGAGGCCTACCGCGCGCACGTGCCCGACGGGATCGGCCCGAAGGGGCTCATCTTCCTGAACGTCGCATTGCTCGCCAGCATCGCATGGAGTTCGGGCCTGATCGCCGGACTCGGCTGGATTGCATCGCGCCTGGGCCTGCGCGGCAGGCTGCTCGCGGGATTCAGCGCGCTGCTGCTGACCGCGTACCAGGTGGCGCTGTACATCGACGCGCGCACCTACGATCTCTTCCGCTACCACTTCAACGGCTGGGTCTGGACGGTCATCACGACGCCGGGCGGCATCGAGGACAACATCGAGCTCGGCAGGGGCTTCGTGATGACGGCCTGCGCGATCATCCTCTGCGCGGCCGTTGCGATGTACGCATTCCAGCGCTGGCGCACCGCTCACCTGCTGAAGCGGGCCGTGGCCGCGAGGCGGCTGAGGTATGGATGGATAATCGTGGCGCTGGTCCTCGTGCCACTGGTGACCGAGAAGTCGATGTATGCGGCGGGCCATTTCCTCCAGGAACGCGAGATCACCACCACCGCGCAACTCGTCCCCCTGTACGTGCGCTTCACCGTCAACAAGCTGTTGCACAAGAGGCTGGGGATCAATGCACCTCACTACGTCAGGCTCGATCACGACAAGCGGTTGTTGCTCAACTACCCCCTGGAGCACCCGACGGTCAGCCCGGATGGTCCGCGGCCGAACATCCTGATCCTGGTGGTCGAGTCGCTGCGCGCCGACATGCTGTCGCCGGAGGTAATGCCCTTCACGTGGAAATTCGCCAGCGGCGGGAGGCGCTTCCTCGACCATGCGAGCGGCGGCAGCGCGACGCGCTACGGCACGTTCACGCTGGTCTACGGGCTGCACGGCTCGTACTTCGCGCCGGCGCTGGCCGAGCACGCCTCCCCGGTGCTGATCGACACGCTGCTCGACCTGGGCTACGAGATCAAGGTCTACGGCACTGCACAGATGACGTTCCCGGAGATGCGCTCCACGGCCTGGGTCAAGGTCCAGCAGCAGGTCGAGGACGGCCTCGACTCGCCACCCGGCGCCAGCCGCGACACCGAACTGGTCCGCCGTTTCACGAAATGGGCCGGGACGCGCCCGCAGGATCGCCCGTTCTTCGCTTTTGCGTTCCTGGACGCACCGCACTTCCGCTACCGCGTCGTCCCGGGGCGCACGCCGTTCCAACCCTACCTCGAGGACACTGACCGGGCCGTCCTGTCGAGCAAGGACGCAGCGACGATCAGCCCATTGCTGTTCAACCGCTACAAGAATTCCGTCCATGACGTGGACAACAGCCTGACGCTGATGCTGACGGCGCTGCAGCAGTCCGGCCAGCTGGACAATACGATCGTGGTGATCACCGGCGACCACGGCGAGGAATTCTTCGAGCACCGTATGTGGGGCCACACCGGGAACTTCACGAAAACCGAGGTGATGGTCCCGATGGTGATCCGCGGCCCCGGCGTGCCACCTGGCGTCGAACGTGCGCCCAGCAGTCACGTGGACGTGGCACCCACGCTGCTCGAAATGCTGGGCGCCGACCCGGCGATGCGCGGCAAGTGGACGGTGGGCGAGAACATGTTCTCGCTGGCCGGGAACCGCGACCGCGTGGTGGCCGGGTGGGAAGTCGTCGGGACGTGGACGCCCGACGCGATCATCATTCTGCCGCTGAACGCGTACCGGGGCATGCCGGACGTGTACGACTACGACTGGAGGCCCGTGGCCGACCCGGGCGCCGTGCTGCGAAAGTCCGGCCCGGCGCTCCGCGAACTCACCGAGTCGACGCGCCGCTTCCTGCGCTGAGCCGCTGGCCCGCGCCTGAAACCACGATCGCGTTCTGCCCGAACGCGACGCCTCGCAGTGCCGCGTTCCACCGGTAGGTCTTCAGCGTCCTGAGCGGCTCGTCGCCCATGCGCTCGCCGGAGCGCTGGTCGGTGGTCGTGATCACGCAGCGCGTGCAGGGCTTGACGATCCTGAGCCTCACGCCGCACAACTCGATCTCGTGCAGCTTGTCTTCGCCGTACGGCGGCAGGCCGTCGAGCACCAGGTTGGGACGGAACCGCTCCATCGGCACTGCGGCCGGCAGTCGCGAATTCAGGTCGTCCAGCGAGGCGCGCGACACGACCAGCAGCGGGAACCCGTCTGAAAACAGGCTGAACGCATCGAGATCCCCCGTCCACGCGGGATCGCTGCGACGGGACGAGGCCGGGTCGAAACGCAGCAGGCGTGCCTCGCGACCGAGCAGCGAGCCGATCCACCCGGCCGCCGCATCGCCCTGGTCGACGCCCACGCAGCGGTCGCCCCACACCGTCGACGCTCGAGCGCGGCCCGGAGAGGTCGAACGGCACCGCTACCCCGCCCGCCCCGTCCGCAGACAGGTGCAGCGCGTCGTCACCGAGCGCGACGTCCACCCGGGCGAGCCGCGGCTCGTCGCGCTGGGTGATGAATCGCCCGTCGGCCGCGACGAACATCCACTCGCGATCGTGCTCGAGGCCGGCGCTGGTCAGCAGGGCCGATTGGTGCCCGATGCCCCGGCAAGACTTCACCGGATAGGAGTGGATGCTGGCGAGCGTGATCATGCCGCCAAGATAGCCGGCTCAGCCGGCAAGGGCGAGCGGCTGCGGCCGCCCGACCTGGTAACCCTGCACGAAGTCCACGCCCATGCGGCGCGCGGTATCGAGCGCGCTCATGTCCTCGACATGCTCGGCCACGATCTGGAAATTCAGCGAGCGTGCCAGCTTGATCATCGCGGTGACCATGGCCTGGTTGACGTTGTCGGAGGCGAGATTGCGGATGAAGTAGCCGTCGATCTTCAGGTAGTCGAGCGACAGGTTCTTCAGGTTCGAGAACGAGCTCAGTCCGCGCCCGAAATCGTCCAGCGCGAAGCGGCAACCCATGCCGTGCAGCACGCCGATGAAGCGCCGCGCGTGCTCGATGTTGGTGATGACCGAGTTCTCGGTGACCTCGAAGCAGACCCGGTCGGGCGCGACGCCGGTGCGGTCGAGGCAGTCCACCACGAACTCGAGGAACGCCGCGTCGCCGAGCGTCTGCCCGGACAGGTTGATGCACAGGCTGCGGCCCGAGGCCAGGCGCACCGCGCCGCGGCCGAGCGCGGCCAGCGAGGTCTGCACCACCCACCGATCCACGTGCGGCATCAGGCGGTAGCGTTCCGCGGCCGCCATGAACTCGCCCGGCCCGACGATCGAGCCGTCCTCGTCACGCAGCCTGAGCAATACCTCGAGGCCCGGCCCCAGCGTGGCCTGCGCGTCCACTGCAACGATCGGCTGGGCGTGAAGCTCGAAGCGCCCGTCCTTCAGCGCCGACTGCAGCAGTTGCAGCCAGTGGATCTCGCCGCGTTGCCGCGCGGCCGCCTCGTCACGCGCCGAATAAACGTGCACGCGGCCGCCCTGTTTCTTCGCGACGTAGCAGGCTGAATCGGCGGCCCCGATCAGGTCCTCGAGCGAGCCGCTCTCGCGCGAGACCTCGACCAGGCCGACGCTCACGCCGATGTTGAAGATCTTGTCCTTCCACACGAAGCGGAAGTCGCCGACTGCGCGCACGACGTCGTCGGCGATCTGGCGGGCCTTCTCGAGCGGGCAGCCGACCAGCAGCACGCCGAATTCGTCACCGCCCAGACGCCCGACGGTGTCCGAGTCGCGGACCTCTTCCTTTATCAGCGCCGCGACCTCGCGCAACATGCTGTCGCCGGCCACGTGGCCGCATTCGTCGTTCACCGCCTTGAAGCGGTCGAGGTCGAGATAGCACAGCACGTGGCGCGCGGTTCCCCCGTGCGCAGCTTCGAGCGCCTCCTGCAGCCGGTTCTCGAATTCGCGGCGGTTCACCAGCCCGGTGAGCGCATCGTGGCTCGCCTGGTAGGACATCTGCCGCGTGAGGCCGCGCAGGTCGCTCACGTCGCGCAGCGTGATCACGGTGCCCGACACCTCGCCCTCGGCGTCGCGCAGCGGCGAGACCGTAAGCTCGATCGAACGCTCGCCGGCGCCGTCGTTCGACACGACCATTCCGCGCCGGCCGATGTGCACCCTCGCGCCCGTGCCCAGGCACTGTCGCACGGGATCACCGAGGGCCTTGCGGTCGTCCTCGTCGACCAGGTTGATCACTTCCTGCAGGCTTCGCCCCAGCGCCTCCGCCGCTGGCTTTCCGATGAGTTGCTCGCCGGATTGATTGACGTAGACGATCCGGCCGTCGGCGTCGGTGGTGATGACCCCCTCGCCCAACGCATCGAGCGCTTCCCAGGCGGTGCCGGGTCCGCGACTGTCCGCCTCCCCGGCGTCGGATCGCCCGCTCATCTCGACCGCCGACACCAGCAACGCGCGCTGGCCCTCGTAGCTGGTCGGCTGGAACGCGAACTCGAGGCGCTGGCCGGGGCCGTCCGTCGAGCGCAGTTCAGCCTCGAAGCGTTCCGGCGATGGCTGCACCCGCACGATGCCGGCGCAGGATCTCGCCGAGCAGGTCCGCGAAATCGGGGTGCACGAGGTCGATCAACTGCTTGCCGACGAGCTGCGCCGGCGATGCCGCGCCGCAGAGTTCGGCGAAACGGGCGTTGGCGAGCGCGATGCCGTTGCAGTCGACGGCGACGCCTTCGTGCATCGCCTCGGTCAGGCGCCGGTATACGTTTTCGCGTTCGGCGCGCGTTGAGCTTTCCTTCTCCAGTCTTGCGAGCAAGCGGTCGGCATGCCCGGCAAGGTCTTCCGCGCTGCCGCCAGCCGCGTGCGGGGACAGCCGCTCGGCCAGGTCGCCGGTCTCGGCGACCGCCGCAAGCCGATCGCCGATCTCGCGCAGGTGTGCCGCCTCGCGATGTCGCCGGTACAGGAGCACGGCGAGCAGCACGGCGAGCGGGGCCAGGATGGCCAGCGCTGCGATCAGCAGGTTATTTGCGGGACTGACCATGTCCTCTGGACCGGGGCGTTCGACACGCTCTATTTTCCCTGAGAATTGTTGTTATGCAGATGTGTCGCCGCAGCATAGCGGAACGAGTCGCGCCCACCCGCCGGATTCACCATAATCACCGGTCAGGACCGGCTTGTGGTCGGCGGTGCGAGTCCTTAACCTTCGCGCCTCGCCGGGCCTCAGCCACGAATTCCTCCATTCCGGACGTATCAACATGTTCGATGTCGCTTCCGCCCGCCGCCAGATGATCGAACAGCAGGTCCGCGCCTGGGACGTGCTCGACGCCGGCGTGCTCGACGTCATGGGCCGGCTGCCGCGCGAAGAGTTCGCGCCGCCCGGCTACCGGGACCTCGCGCTGGCCGACATGCGCGTGCCGCTGGGACACGGGCAGGCGATGCTGTCGCCGAAGGTCGAGGGCCGCATCCTGCAGTCGCTCGCGATCCAGCGCGACGATGGCGTGCTCGAAGTGGGCACCGGCAGCGGTTGGTTCGCGGCGTGCCTGGGCGGGCTTGCTCGACAGGTGCGTACGCTCGAGATCTTCCCGGACCTGGCCGAGGCCGCGCGCGACAACCTTGCGCGCGCCGGGATCGGCAACGTTACCGTGGAGACGATGGACGCGATGACGCTGCCACCCGGCGTCGAGTACGACGTCATCGCGCTGACGGGCTCGCTGCCGGTTCACGACCCGCGCTTCGAGCAGCTCCTGGACGTGGGCGGCCGCCTGTTCGTCGTGGTCGGCCAGGGGCCGGTCATGGAGGCGCGCCTGGTAACGCGTATCGGACGGGACGAGTGGCTGCGGGAAAGCCTTTTCGAGACCGTGATGGAACCACTGCTCCACGCCGCAGCGACCGTCCCGTTTCGTTTTCTGATCGCCCGGGCTAGCCAGTAACCCGGCAAGTGATATAGTCTACTACAACACTAGTTGACCCAGGGCGGCCCAGTCCGCCAGACGGTGAGTGCATGCACAAGAAAAGCTCGATCCTCGCGTTCGGTATCACGCTCGCGCTCCTCTCGGCGAGCGCGTGGTCCGCGGACCTGATGGAGGTCTACCAGGCGGCCGCGAAGAGCGACCCGCTGATCCTCGAGGCCCAGGCACGCCGCATGGCGGCGCTCGAGGTCAAGCCACAGGCGCGGGGGCTGCTGTTTCCGCAGGTCAACGCCACCGGATCGGCGGCGCGGGACAGCACCCGTGGCTCGTCGACGTTTCCGCAGGCGGTCGACCTGGACAGCGACCCGGACACGCCGCCCGAGATCGTCAACGTCAACAACTCGCAGCAGAGGGACTCCGACTTCTGGCGCTACCAGGCCCAGGCGACCCAGACCGTTTTTGACTGGAGCCAGTGGCAGACGCTGCAGCGCGCGGATTCCGAGGTGGCTCTGGCGGAAGCGAATTACCGCGCGGCCGAGCAGGACCTGCTGGTACGCGTCGCCGGCCGCTACTTCGACGTACTTGCAGCCGAAGACACTCTGGACGCCGCCGACGCAACGCTGCAGGCCGTGACCCGCCAGCTCGAACAGGCCGAGAAACGCTTCGAGGTCGGCCTGATCGCGATCACCGACGTGCAGGAAGCGCGAGCCGCGCACGACAACGCGACTGCAGGGGTCATCCTGGCCAAGCGCTCGCTCGCCACCGCGCACGAGTACCTGCGCGAACTCACCGGCGAGGACTACCAGGAACTGGTGAAGCCCGCTGATGACATGCCGCTCGACCAGCCCGAGCCCGGCGACCAGGCCACCTGGGTGACAAAGGCGGAAACCCAGAACATGAACGTGATCGCATCACGACTCGGCGTGGACATCGCCAAGGCCAACGTGAAGATCGCCGAGTCGGGCCACATGCCCACGGTGCAGCTGTATGCCAATTACGGGCAGTACTCGTCCGATGCGACACAGACGAACAAGGTCACCGGTGGCACGGCGGTCACGGGGCCGGCCGATGCCAACCAGACGGAGGACACCTATGGCGTGCAGGTGACATTGCCGATCTTCAGCGGCGGCGTCACGCAGTCGCAGGTGCGCGAGCAGGTGTACCTGCACCGCGCCTCGCGCGAAAAGCTCGAGGGCGCGCTGCGCAGCGCGAGTCGCGAGACGCGCGACGCCTGGTTCGGCGTGGTGGCGGAGAAGGCGCGCGTGAAGGCACTGAAGCAGGCGGTGGCGTCCAACCAGACGGCGCTCGAGGCGACCGAAGCCGGTTTCGAGGTCGGCACGCGCACCACGGTGGACGTGCTCGACGCGCGCCGTCGGCTGTTCGAGGCGCAGCGCGACTACGCGCGCAGCCGCTACGACTACCTGGTCAACGTCGTGCACCTGAAGTCGGCGGCAGGCGTGCTCGCACCCGGCGACCTGGGCTCGATCAACGGTTTCCTGACGACGCCGGCTCCGCTGCAGTTGCCCAGGCCGGACCAGATTCCGCAGCCCTGAGCATCGGCAGCACCATCTCGACGACGCGATCGACCGCGCCGCGGTTTGCGGCGACGGCATCGCGGCCCTTCGCGCCGTCGGCACGCGCACCATCAGGATCGTCGAAACACTCGATCACGCGCGCGGCGAGCTGATCGCCGTCGCGCACCGTCGCGAGCGCACCCGCCCGGGCCAATAGCTCGGCAACCTCCCGGGCGTTCTGCGTCCACGGCCCCGCGATCACCGGCAGCCCGAGCAACGCAGGCTCGAGCAGGCTGTGGCCGCCCACCGGCACCAGGCTGCCGCCGACGAATGCCACGTCCGCGGCCGCATAGAACATCTGCAGCTCGCCGATCGTATCGACCAGGTACACCTCGTCCTGCACCGAGGGAAGCGCGCCCGAGCTTCGCTTCGCGCAGGTGCGCCCGCTCTTCGTGAGCAGTGCCCGGACCGCCTCGAAGCGCTGCGGGTGCCGCGGTACCAGCAGCAGCAGCGCAGAGGGATGCCGTGACCGAATCGTTGCGTGGGCCGCAAGCGCAGCCGTCTCCTCGCCCTCGTGCGTGCTGCCTGCGATCCACACCGGCCGGCCGGGCGCGCAGCCGCCGCGCAGCTCGCGCCCCGCGGCGACCACGCTTGCCGGAATCTCGAGGTCGAACTTCACGTTGCCGGTTACGCGCACCCTGCTTTCGGCAGCGCCCAGCGCCACGAAGCGTCCGGCATCCTCCGGTGTCTGCGCACCGATCGACACGTCGCCGGACAGCGAATCGCCGACCAGCGAGGCCATGCGGCGATAGCGGCTCACCGAGCGGTCCGAAATCCGTGCGCTCGCAATCGCCAGCGGCAGGTTTCGTCGCCCGATTTCACGATAGAGCGTGGGCCAGATCTCGGTCTCGAGCATGATCGCCAGCGCGCGGACGGATGCGGTCGAGGAATCGTCGCACCGCGCCCGGAAGATCGTAGGGCAGGTAGCAGTGGCGGACCTCGTCGCCGAAGATCGCCCGCGCACGCGCGGCGCCGGTCGCGGTCACCGTGGTGAGCACGATCTCCAGCCCGGGCATGTGCTGCTTCAATTCCCGTACCAGCGCAGCCGCGGCCTGCACCTCGCCCACCGACACGGCGTGGATCCAGGTGCAGCCCGGCTTCGACTGCGGCGCTACGAACCCGAGGCGCTGCTTCACCCGCCCGCGCTGCGCGGGATCGCGCAGCTCGCGCCAGGCTTCGACCGCGATGACGATCGGGGCAACGAGGTGGGTGAGCAGCAGGTAGAGGATGCGCAACTTGCTTCACCTGCCGGCGACGCCGTCGAGCAGCCATTGCCACTCCGGCTCGCCAAAGCGGCCCGCCGGCAGGCCGCCAGTGACCTTCTCGAGCGACCGGCGCAGTCGCGCGAGCACCCGGTCTTCCCAGGCGCCGCGCGTGCGGATGCGCCCGCGGTCGAAATCCAGCACGTAGATCTCGCCACCGGCGCCAAGCAGCAGGTTGTGCGCGTTCAGGTCCGCGTGCTGCACGCCACGCGCGTGCAGGCCCGCGACGCAGCGGCCGATGGCGCGCCATGTGGCGGAACCGAGAGGGCCGGATCCCAGCGCCTGCGCCAGCGTCAGCCGCGTCGGCAGTTCCTCGGTGAGCAGGTCGGCGCGATACAAGAGCCCGGTGCGCAGGTACCGCGCAGCGACCGGCGCCGGGACCGGCAGGTTCCACTCGCGCAGTCGGCGCAGCAGCTGGAATTCGGCATGGGCCCGCGTGCGGGCGGCGCCCGTGTACAGGTAGGTGTCGTCCAGCAGGCGCGCGACGAATCCGCCGCGCCGGTAGTGACGGAGCACCCAGCGGCGACCGGCGTCGTGGATGAATGCCACGGTGCCGCGACCGCCTGCGACCTCCTGCAGGGTGCCGCGCTGGCGCCAGTGGTCGCGCTCGAACGCATCGGAGCCCGGCTGGTCCATGCGCGACGCATCGTATAGCATCGCGCCGCACGCGATGCGCAGTTCGAGTTCCGGGCCTGCGCTCACCGAGTTCATGGCTCCTTTCGAGTCCGGCACGGATTGTTCACCATCGGATCGCCGTTGCCCAGCATGCCGCCACCATTGTTCGACTCGCCGCCCGACAGCATCTGCGTGCTGCGCCTGTCGGCGCTGGGCGACGTCTGCCACGTGCTTCCGGTGGTGCGCAGCATCCAGGACCAGTGGCCCGGCACCCGGATCAGCTGGATCCTCGGCGGGCTGGAGCACCGGCTGCTGGGGCACATCCCCGACATCGAGTTCATCGTATTCGACAAGAAGGCGGGCCTGGCAGGCTATCGCGACCTGCGCCGCCGGATGGCTGGCCGGCGATTCGATGCCCTGCTGCACATGCAGCTCGCGCTGCGGGCGAGCCTCGCGGCCGCGCTCGTCCCGGCCCGCATCAAGCTGGGCTTCGACCGTGCGCGGGCGCGCGAGGCGCAGTGGATATTCACCACGGATCGAATCGACGCTCGCAGCCGCGAGCACGTGCTGGACAGCCTGTTCGGATTCGCCGAGCGGCTGGGCGTGCGCCGGCGCTCCCTGCGTTGGGACATTCCGCTGCCGCCATCGGCACTGGAGCACGCCAGGCGCGCGATCCCGGATGGGCAGCCGACGCTGGTCGTGAGTCCCTGCTCGAGCCACGCATTGCGCAACTGGAGCGCCGAACGCTACGCGGCGCTGGCCGATCACGCCGCAGCCCGACACGGCTTGCGGATTGTCGTCTGCGGCGGGCCGAGCCCGCTCGAGCTGGAATACGGGGCGCGCATCGAGCAGCTGATGAAGGGTCCCTGCGTCAACCTGGTGGGCAAGGACACGCTGCTGGAACTGCTTGCAACGCTGGCACGGGCGACGGTGCTGGTCTCACCCGACTCGGGGCCTGTCCACATGGCGACGACCGTAGGCACGCCAGTGCTTGGGCTGTATGCAGCGACGAACCCGACCCGCAGTGGCCCCTACCACAGTCGTCCGCACTGCGTGGACCGCTACGATGACGCGGCCGTGCGGTTTCTCGGCAAGCCGGCCGGCGAAATCCCCTGGACCACCAAGATCGAGCGGCCCGGGGTGATGGACCTGGTCACCGTGGACGATGCAGTGCAGCGCCTGGACGCGCTGATGGCGGCCGGCGCGCCGCGTACGCCGACCGGCTGACCGCTTGCGGTATGTCGGCTGACGGGGCGGCGCGCGTCGGCGATAATGCGTCACCCGATCCAGCCCAGGTACTCGCCGTGACGGCAGAATCCAGCGACAGGCTCATCCAGCCGAACGCCCAGAACCTCTACGAGGTGACGCAGCACGACCTGCCGCTGTCGTGCCCGATGCCGGGGATGCAGCTGTGGAACTCGCACCCGCGAGTGTTCCTGCCGATCGAGAAGACCGGCTGGGCGATGTGCCCCTACTGCTCGGCGGAGTTCACGCTCAGGAAGTGAGCGGCGGCGCCTACTTGTTGAGCTTCGAGATCTTGTTGCCCTGGATGCCGACGCCGGCCATCAGGCCTTTCTGCGAGAAGATGAACGCGTAGACGTCGTCGGTCATGGTCTTGGTCGTCATGCTCTTGGCCATGCCCTCGTCGATGACCACGACGCTCGGACCGACGCCGACCTCGAAGCCCTCGGCGGAATTCAGCGAGTCGAGCCGCCGACCTGGTCATGAAGAACATCGCGTAGCCGTAGTGTCTGCGCACCGATCTGCAGGCCGTAGGACGCACCCGCCGTGTTGTAGTAGCCCACCGGCTTGCCGCGCTCATAGAGCACGCCCTCGCCATACTGGCCACCGACCATGAAGCCGGCCTTGGTGATGCTCGGGAACACCAGCACCGCGATGGCCTTCTGGTTCAGCGTGGCCGCGACCGGCGCCTGCGCGATGAGCGTGTTCGAGCGCCGCCTTCGAGGAAGCGTTCAGCTCCGACTTGGATGCCCCGAGTGCCGACGCCGGCAGCGCGAGTGGCAGCGCGACGGCCAGCGTGACGAGCAATGTTCTGAGGAAAGCGGTGTTCATGACGGCCTCCTGGTGCCTGTTTGCGATTGCGCGGACCGGGCCGTTTCGGCCACTTCGTCCGTGCTTCTGTGCCGAGTTTACGCCCTGCGCGCTGGGTGCGCGCCTGAAATTGTCGCCGTGGAAACCACCGCCCGACCCGGATAACCCCGGGGGATTGGGATTGGGGATTGGTGCCGGTGTTACGGTTTATCGCAGCCGGGAACAGCCAGGGATCGGCGGGCGCACCTGGATTACTGGCCGTCCGGCCGGCGGTACTCCGCGTAGCTCTTCTCTTCGACCAGGGTCGAGCCGAGCCGGGCATTGATGCGCTTCTTGATCGCGGCGCGCTCGTCGTTGGTGACGTAGACGGCGCGGGCGAGTTCAATGAACCCGGCGTCGAACGCCGCCTCCCGCTCCTTGTCGCGGATGCGGTCCTCGATGTCCCACAACTGTTCGTTGACCGAACGCAGCGCCTTCCAGTCCGCGTCGATGTCGGTGGACGCGAACTCCGAGGCACGCCAGGTCGAGGTCAGGAGCTCCAGCTCCGTGCGAACGTTGGCCAGCTTTGCCGCGTCCGACATGCGCTCGGACTTGATCTCGAGGATCGTGATCTTGTCCACGAGTTCGCCGGGAGAGATCGGCACCATCAGTTCGCGCATCCGCCGATTATAGGAAAAATAGGTGCCTGGCACCTATTTTCGGAAATAGGTGCCTGGCACCTATTTTTCCTGTTCCATGGTCGCGCTCCAGATGGCGGTCACCTGTGCCCGCTCCTCGGCGAACTCGGACTCGGGCACCACGGTCGCCTCGCCGTCCAGCGACAGGCGGTGGATGCGCTGGCGGTACTGCCGGTAGATGCCGGTCAGCACGTCCACGGTCGCCTGTGGCACCAGGTCGATCGACGCCAGGCTCTCGAGCTGCCGGATGTTGTCGGAGTAGGTCGCGAGTTCCGGGTGTCGATCGCACCAGAGCAGCGTCCAGTACTGCGCCAGGAACTCGATGTCGGTGATTCCCCCCGCGTCGCGCTTCAGGTCGAACTGGCCCGGGCTCGGGGCTGGACAGTTCCGCCCGCATGCGTTCGCGCATCTTGCGCACTTCCTCGCGCAAGGTCTCGCGGCGCACACCGGTGCGCAGCAGGTCCAGGCGAACCGCCTCGAACCGCGCCCGAAGCGCCGGCGGCCCGGCCACCGCGCGGGCCCGCAGCAAGGCCTGGTGCTCCCAGGTCCACGCCTCGCTACGCTGGTAGTCGCGGAAGCCGTCGAGACTCTGCACCAGCAGCCCACCCTTGCCGCTCGGCCGGAGCCTCGTGTCGACCTCGTACAGTCGCCCCGCGGCAGAGTGCACGGTCAGCAGGTGCACCAGGCGCTGCACCAGCCGCAGGAAGAACACGCCGTTCTCGATCACTGCCGGACCCTGTGTGCGCTGCTCGTCTCCCTCGGAATCATGCAGGAACACGAGGTCGAGGTCGGATCCGTAACCAAGCTCGATACCGCCGAACTTCCCGTAGGCGACCACGACCATCCCGGCATCGTGCGCGCCCTGCTCGACCGTGCCGCAGCGCGGTACGCCGTGCCGAGCGACGATCTGGCCCCACGACAGCTCCAGCGCCTCCATGACGATGAACTCGGCAATGTCCGTCAGCAGGTCGCTCACCTTCATCACCGGCAGTCGCCCGGTGAGGTCCGGCACGGCGACGCGGAACATTGCCGCGCGCTGGAACTGCCGCAGAAGGTCCACCTGCCGCTCGGGATCCCCGGCATCGGCGCCGGACATGCGCTCACGCAGGTCGATTGCGAAATCGGCGCGCGACGGCTCGGACTCGAACAGGCGCTCGTCGAGCAGTTCGTCCAGCAGCAGCGGAAATGTCGCGATCTGGTCGGTGAGGAACTTCGAGTGGGCGCACAGCTCGACGAACCGGTCGCGCGCGGCGGCATTTTCGTTCAGCAGCGCGAGGTAGACCGTGCGGCCACCGATACGCTCGAGCACGTGCAGCAGGCGCGACAGCGCGACGACCTCGGACTCGCTTCCGGCAATCGCCTGCAGCAGGCGCGGCAGCAGCGTCTGCAGCCTGCGGCGACCGGCCTCGTCGAGTCGCCGGTAGTAGGTGCTCTCGCGCAGCAACTCGATGCGCTCGAGCACGGCCTCGGCGTCAATGAGGCCGGCGACCTGCAATGCCTGCAGGCGCGCGCCATCCCCGACGTGCTCGAGCAGCGTCTCGAGTGCACGCGCGTTCGCATCGACCGCGCCCGGCTGGTCCGGCGCAAACAGCACGCGCTGGAAATGGGCACTGACTCGCGCGCAGTGATGCGCGATCATGGGCTCGAGCGCAGCCCAGTCGGGCACTCCCATCGCGAAGGCGAGCCTCGCGCGACCCACCTCGTCCCGCGGCAATTCATGGGTCTGCTCGTCGTTGCGCTCCTGCAGCCGGTTTTCGACGCGCCGCAGGAACCGGTACGAGTCGGCAAGCTCGGACACCGTCGCGTCCGGCAACAGTTTCTTGCGCGCGAGCAGCGGCAACGCCTCGAGCAGGCTCCGCGTCTGCAGGCGCGGGTCGGCACCGCCGCGAATCAGCTGATAGGCCTGCACGATGAATTCGATCTCGCGGATCCCGCCCGGCCCGAGCTTGACGTTGCCTTTCAGTTCGCGCCGCGTTACCTCGCGCGAGATCAGCGACTTCATTTCGCGCAGTGACTCGAACACGCGGAAATCGAGGTAGCGCCGGTAAACGAATGGCCTGAGCACGTTGCGATACAACTCGTCGAAACGCCCGGCCCCGATTACCGGTCGCGCCTTTACGTAGGCGTAGCGCTCCCAGTCGCGCCCATGCTGCTGCAGGTAGTCTTCGAACGCGTCGAAGCTCACGACCTGCGGCCCGGACTCGCCGAATGGCCGCAACCTGAGGTCCACGCGGTATACGAAACCTTCGGATGTCACCGTGCCCAGCAGTTGCGCGATGCGCCTGCCGAGTCGCGTGAAGTATTCCTCGTGCTCCAGTGGTCGCCTGCCGTCGGTCTCGCCGTGCTCCGGAAACAGGAAGACGAGGTCGATGTCGGAGGAGAAATTCAGCTCGCCGCCGCCGAGCTTGCCCATGCCGAGGACCATCAGTTCGAGTTCGCTGCCGTCCTGGCCGCGCGGAACCCCGAAGCGCGCGCGCAGGTCGCGAATCGCGTGATCGCGAGCCGCGCCGATGCAGACGTCGGCGAGCAGCGACAACTCGCCCAGCACCGGCTCCACGTCCTCGAACCCGGCGAGGTCGCGCCAGGCGATCCGCGCGAGTTGCCGGCGCCGGAATCGCCGCAGGCCGTCCATGAATGTGGCTTCGACCGGATCCGCACCGACCTCGGCGGCGAGATCGGCCTCCAGCCATTCGTGGGTCAATGCTTCGCGGAGCCGCCCGGGCCCGGCGAGCCACCCGAGCAGGCCCCGGTCCCGCAGGCACGCCTCCGCGACGAAATCGCTGCACGCCCAGACCATCGGCAGGCTGCGCACCACGTCGTCCGCCGCGGCACCGTCAGTCGGCGGCCCGCCCTGCGCGTCCAGCGACTCGATCCGTCCGGCGAGCGCAGCGCGCAGCGGCTCGGGAATGCCAGACAGGTCGAGCGGCAACGCCCTCGGTCCCGGCATCACGCGTACTTGATGACCGAGCGTGCCGCGATGCCCGTCGCAGCTGAATCCCGGCACGAAGCCGAGGTCGATCAGCACGCCCATGCCACGCAGCTCGTAGCCCGCCTCGCGCACCAGCGTGACCGACGCGGAGAGCGTACCGCCCGTCGCGAGCACGTCGTCGACCAGCAGCAGGCGACCACTGCCCTTCTGCATTTCGAGTACGCCGGTACCGTATTCGAGGTCGTAGGCGACGTCGACCACCGGCGGCGGCAGCTTGCCCTTCTTGCGGATCGGGACCACGCCCTTGCGGTGCCGCTCGGCCAGCGCGGCGGCGAAGATGAATCCCCGCGACTCGATGCCGGAGACCACGTCCACCGATTCCCATTCCCGGGCGGAGAACAGCGCGTCGACCGCCGTGATGGTCTCGTGGAACCGCTGCCGCAGCAGCGGACTGATGTCGCGGAAGAGGATTCCGGGCTTCGGAAAGTCCGCGATCTCGACCACCAGGTCTTTCAAATCCTGCATGCTTACCTCGCGCCGCCATACGCGATCGGCTAACGCTTTCCGGGGGAACCGGGCTGAGCCAACCTGTCCGCAAGCCACAGCTTGATCAGCGACTGCCGAGTTACGCCCATCCGGTGAGCTTCCCGATCCAGTGAATCTACCATCCACGCAGGGAAATCGACGTTGACTCGCCTGGGATCCGTACCAACCCGCCGAGCCTTGCCCAGGTCGAGTTGATCCACGACCTTGCCGCCTGCATCGAACTTGCGATCAAAAGTCCTGGCTTTCATAAATTGCTACCTCCTCATTCCGCGACCTTCTCACGGAGATCAGTCGCACGTTGTCGCCGCGACGAGTGACCACCGCAGACCAGTGCTTTGCCCGATCTTCCCGATCAATAGCCATCGCGGTTCATCCGTCGTCCGGGCCGGAATCTCCAGCAGCCCGGAATCCGCCCAAAGCGCCTGCGCCTCGTCAAAATCAATTCCGTGCTTGCGCTTGTTCTCGACGCTCTTGTCGATGTCATATTCGAACGCCATGAGAGTCGAGATCGCCGGACACTAAGTATAATAAAGGTATAATTACTATACCTACCGAGAAGCAGCCTGCACAATGACGCCTGATGGAGTCAGCGCTGTTTCTGCCAGACTCCCGCGGCACCCCGGAGGATGGAAGATGAACGTCACCGAAGCCGTCGAATCGCGGATGAGCTGCCGCGCCTTACCTGCCGACGCCCGTGCCCGAGGCGACGCTGCGCGCGATCCTGGACACGGCGCGGCGTACACCATCCGGCGGCAACCTGCAGCCCTGGCACGTGTACGCGCTCACCGGCGAACCGCTGGCCGAACTGCTGGCTGCCGTGCGCGGCAAGCTGTTCTCACATCCCCGCGGCGAAGGATTCGAGTACGACGTCTACCCGCCCGAACTCGGCGAGCCATACCGCGCGCGCCGCTTCAAGTGCGGCGAGGACCTGTACGCGACGATCGGCGTGACGCGCGAGGACAAGCCGGCGCGCCTGCGCCAGTTCGCGCAGAACTACGCGCTGTTCGGCGCGCCCGTCGGGCTCTTCTTCTTCATCGACCGGCAGATGGGGCCGCCGCAGTGGTCGGACCTCGGCATGTACATGCAGACCGTGATGCTGCTCGCGCGCGAGCACGGGCTCGACACCTGCGCGCAGGAAGCCTGGTCGGCGTGGTATCGCACGGTCGGCGAATACCTGCAGGTGCCGCCCGAACTGATGCTGTTCGCCGGCATGGCGATGGGATACCGGGACGACGAGGCTCCCATCAACCGCCTGCGCACCGAGCGCGCGTCGCTGGACGAGAATTCGCGGTGCTGCGGGGGTTCTGAGGCCGGCCTCGCTGTCGGAATATCTGACACCTGCAAGGCGCGCTGGTCACGGCACTGCTTACGTGCCGTCCCGACGTGCTTATGTCAGGCACCGCGAATTCACGCCCTCGGGAGTGACGTCGGTCACGCATTGAGCGCAGTGTTGGCCGAACGCAACAATTCCCGCTGTCGCGGCATTTTACTGCGGCAATCGGCGCACGTGCGTGTGGTCCGTCACAACCGCGTAATCATTGACGATCACGCTCCTGCGCACGACTGGCACGCATCCTGCAGTTACTCACCCAGGCGCTGCCGCGCCGGTAAAGGAGTCGACCGCATGAGCCTCAGCTGGATATCAAACCGAAGCCTCAAGTTCTCGCCCAGGCTGCGACTGGTGGACGACGACGAGGCCGCAGCGCTGCGGCGGAAGATCGAGTCGATCGACTGGAAGCCCGCGAACGGATTCCTTCGGGACCACCTTCGAGGAAAGACCGCAGTCGGGGATGTCACGCTCCGAGCAGGCGGCCTGAGGCGGAGAATCAATCGAGGCGGCACGACCTCAGTCGCGCTCGCGCCGCCGCACGTCCATCGGGTGCTCGACCCGGCGCAGCTTGTCGAGCACGTGCAGCAGGCTGAGCCACGGATGGCGTAGCGGCATGCGCGGCCCCGCGTAGCGCATGACCTCGCGCGCCATCTCACGCTGCGCCGGCTTGTAGCAGTGGATCGGGCACTTCGCGCAGGTCGGCTTGTCCTCGCCGTAGGGGCATTTCTCCAGCCGCCGCTGCACGTAGACCAGGAACTCGCTGCAATCGGCGCAGGGCTGCCCACGCGGCGTCCCGTGCCTGTCCGCGCAATGAAGCTCGACCATGCGTCGCATGGTGAGGAATTCGCGACCGAGGCGGTCGCTGTCGGTCTTCACCGTGCCGGTGCTGCGCGTCGATGCTGCTCGGTCGGTCCTGGTCAGCATGCGGAAATCATGGGGCCTCGACCCACCCGTGGCTCTCGTGGCTTTCCGAGAGCCGCTCGGACGCCAGCGGGTGACACGGGCGCTGACCAGCCAGTCGCGCTTGATACGAGCGTATCGACCGACAATCTGCATCGCCTTGCATGACATCTGCGAGAATGCCGGCCCGAGACTCCTCGAGTCATGCACGACGCGCCACGATGGCCGCATCTACCGACCTACCGACTGCAGCCGCGGCACGTCCACCCGCCCGCGCCGGCCTCATGGCCGCCGTAAGCGCGTTCAC
>CAWFXR010000009.1:0-27402 GCA_963819835.1 uncultured Gammaproteobacteria bacterium | reverse complement strand
TCGATCCGCAACTGGTAAAGCTGATACTGCCCGAGGGTGCCCGGGAATCGAGCGAACCCGGCGAGCCCACCAACGAGGAGTTCCGCCAGGTCCAGGACGCCGTGTTGCGCGAGTGCATCGTGAACATGGCGCGCATCAAGGAGGCGGTCACTCATGCGCTCGGGGCGCCGTCCGAGGCGCAGGGACTGGACCAGGTGCCGCAGCTGGTGCGCGGCATCACCGCCGGGCTGCTGATGCTGGGCAGGAATCGTGCCGTCGAGACGATGGAGGGCGTCGGCCGTGCGCTCGCGAGCATCGTGCGTCCGGACGCGGAGGCGCTCGAGCCACAGCGACTGGACTGCATGGCGGATGCGATCGTTGCGGTCGAGTACTACATGGAGATGCTGCAGGCCGGCCGATCCGATCCGTGGTTCGTGCTCGAGGCAGCGGAGAGCTGCCTCGAGGGCCTGGACCGGGAGCCGCCAGCAGGCGCGCCGGTTGCAGTGCCGGATTCCGCCGAGGCCACGCTGGAGTCGTCATTCTGGAAGCAGGCACCGGCAACAGGCGTGCCAGGCGTGGAGGTCGCGGCTCCGGCCGCCGCGAGCGCGCCCGCCGAAGCCCCTGCACGGACACAGGCACCGACACCGGAAATCGAAACCGGCGCCGACCCGGAATTCGTGCAGCTCTTCGCGGAGGAAGCGCGCGAGAGCATCCTTGTGCTGCAGGAACTCTTCCCGAAGTGGGAACAGAATCCACTCGACATCGACTCACTCCGCGACCTGCGCCGCGTGTTTCACACGCTCAAGGGCAGCGGCCGCATGGTCGGCGCGCGGCGTGTCAGCGAGTTTTCGTGGAGCATCGAAAGCACGCTTAACCGCGTCATCAGCCAGACGCTGCTGCGCTCGCCAGAGGTCGTGGCGGTGGTGCGCGATGCCGTGGCGGTCCTTCCGTCGCTGGTGGATGAACTCGAGCACGGGAGCGAGACACCAGTCGACGTGTCCGCGATCGCAGCCCGTGCCGACACGTTGTCGGGACGCGAAGCCGCGGCGTTCCCGCCGCCGGCGCCGCAGCCTGCACCGGCCCCAGAGCCAGAGGAGAACGAGCCGGACCGGGGAGAAGCGCCGGCATTCCCGTCGGAACCCGTCGGCATGGACCCCGTGCTCCGCGATATCTTCCGCAAGGAAACGGCTGGCCACATCGGCGTAGTACGCGACTTCATCGCGCGTTGCGCCGAGGCTGTCGCGCCATTCGCCGTGACCGAGGCGCTGTACCGCGCCTGCCATACGCTCAGCGGCATCGCGAAGACCGCGGGTGCCCGCCAGGGCATCAAGGTCGCCGAACCGATGGAGCACTACGTACGAAAGCTCCACGACAACGGTCGAGGCCTCCCCGACGAAGGCCTGCTGCTGCTGCGCGACACCGTGCTCAGCCTCGAGAACGTGGTGGCGAACGTGGAGGAAGACACGGGCTTCTTCCCGGACCACGGCCGCCTTATCGCCGGATGGCACGCGCTCGAGCGCGCGCTCGACGCGGAACTCGCGCGACTCGCCGATGCGGGCGAGCGCACGCTGGGTGACGGCTGGGAGCGGGAAACGCCCGGGGCCGGGGCCACGGAACATGACCTGACCGAGCCTGACCTGCTGATGCCCGTGCTTCCCTCCGACATGCCGTTGCCGCCGGAGGAGTTCAGCGCGCCGTTCGTCGCGCCGGTGGTCCAGCAGCAGCCGGTCGAAGCATCGGGAACCACTGCGCCGGACGAGTCCGAACCGGAATTCGACGCCGACATCGCGGCGATCTTCGGGGAGGAGGCGATCGAACTCCTGGAGCTGGCCGACTCCTCGCTGGCGGACTGGATCGGGGATCGCGCGGATCGCAGCCGCGTCACGGAGTTGAAGCGGGTCCTGCACACACTCAAAGGCGGGGCGCGCATGGCCGGCATACGCGCGATGGGGGACCTGAGCCACGAGATGGAATCGTTCCTGGGCTCGCTGGAGTCAGGCGCGGTGGCGGCGGACGAGTCCGCGGTTCGAGTGCTCCAGGCCGCGCTCGACGAACTGCACGGCATGCGGGAGGCCGTAAACGCCGGACAGCCGATTGCTGCTGCACGAGAGTTGATCGAGCGCGTGCACGCCGTGGTCATGGCCTCGGCCGCACAGGATTCGGCGTCGGTCGTACAGGATGCGGCTCCGCCTGCGCCACCTGAACTGGAGGCCGCGGTGCCGGCGACGGAGATCGAGTCATGGCCCGCCGCGCCCGGGGAGATGCAGTCGCCGGTCTCGCTCGAAGAGATTTCCATGGCCGAGGTTTTTGCGGCGACCGAAACGAGTGCGGAGCAGCCAATTCATCTGCCTGCGGCGGATGAGCCTGAACGAGAACCCTGGGTCGACGGCAAGGCGATGCAGGAAGTCGAGCCACAGGAGGTCGCGACGCACGAGGTCGAGACGCGTGAATTTGAGGCGCATGAGGTCCCGGTCCATGAAGTGATAGCGAGCGAGCCGTCGACGCCCGCGGCTCACTTCGTCCTGCCGGGACGCGAACCCGCGGCTCCACCCGAACGCAATGAGCTGGCGCGCGTCAACGCCGTGCTGCTGGACGAACTGTTGAACAACTCGGGCGAAGTGAGCATCTTCCGCGCGCGGGTCGAGCAGCAGATGACCTCGACGGAATTCAACCTTGCGGAGCTTGGCCGCACGGTTACCCGGCTGCGCGAGCAGCTGCGCAAGCTAGAACTCGAGACCGAGGCGCAGATACTCTTCAAGCACCAGGCCGACGCCGGCGGGCGCGCGGACTTCGATCCGCTCGAACTCGACCGCTACTCGACGATCCAGCAGCTCTCGCGAGCCCTCGCCGAATCGGTCAGTGACGTCGCGAGCATCGAGAGCCTGCTCGAGAGCGTCAACCGGGAAGGCCAGAACCTGCTCCAGCAGCAGGGCCGCGTCATCGCAGACCTGCAGAACGGGCTGATGCGCACGCGCATGGTGCCATTCCAGCGGCATGCGCAGCGCCTGACGCGACTGGTGCGACAGGCCGCGCAGGAGACCGGCAAGAAGGCGGAGCTCGAGATCGAGGGCGGCGGTGGCGAGATCGATCGCCAGGTGCTCGAGCGCATGCTGCCGCCGTTCGAGCACATGCTCCGCAACGCGGTCGTGCACGGCATCGAGCTGCCCGAGGAGCGCCTTGCCCGCGGCAAGGAAGAAACCGGCCGCATCGCCGTGCGCCTGCAGCGCGAAGGCGCCGAGGTCGTGATAACGGTCGAGGACGACGGTGCCGGCCTCGACATCGAGGCGATCCGCGCCAAGGCACGGCAGATGGGCCTGCTCCGGCCGGGCCAGGAACTGACGGACGAGGAAGCGCTGCAGCTGGTGCTCGAGCCCGGCTTCTCGACTGCGCAGCGCCTCACGCAGCAGGCCGGGCGAGGCGTCGGCATGGACGTCGTCGCGACCGAGGTGAAGAGGCTCGGTGGCGGGCTGTTCATCGAGTCGACACCGGCGCGCGGCGCGCGCTTCACGATCAGGCTGCCGTTCACGCTTGCGATCACGCAGGCGCTGATCGTGCGCACCCACGACGAGTTCTATGCGCTGCCGGTCGCGACCGTGGAGGGCGTTGCGCGGATTCCCGCGACCGAGATCCGCGCGCACCTCACCGAGGACCAGCCCACGTTCGAATACGGCGGACACCTGTTCCGCTTCCAGCACCTGGGCTCGTTCCTGGGCAGCGGCCCGTCGGAGCTTCCCGAGACCGACGTTTCGGTGCCGGTGATCCTGGTACGCGCGGGCGAGCACTCGACGGCGCTGGTGACCGACGAACTGATCGGCAGCCGGGAGATCGTGGTCAAGTCCGTCGGGCCGCAGGTCGCGTCGGTGCGCGGCATCTCGGGCGCGACGATCCTCGGTGATGGCCGCATCGTGATCATCCTCGACATGGGCGCGCTGGTGCGCTCGGAGTGGCGCAGCCGCGCGCCAGACGTCTCCGTGCGGACGACCCGGGACGACCGCATATTCGCGCTGGTGGTGGACGACTCGATCACCGTGCGTCGCGTGACGCAGCGCTTCCTGGAGCGCAACGGCATGCGGGTGATGACCGCGAAGGACGGTGTCGAGGCGATGGCGCTGCTGCAGGAGCACACCCCGGACGTGATCCTGCTCGACATCGAAATGCCGCGCATGGACGGCTACGAGGTCGCCTCGCACGTGCGCAACGACGCGCGCCTCGCAGATATCCCGATCATCATGATCACCTCGCGCGTGGGCGACAAACATCGCGCGCGTGCGATAGAGCTTGGCGTCGACGACTACCTGGGCAAGCCCTACCAGGAGAGCCAGCTCCTCGACGCCATCGAACCGCTGGTGCTGGCGCGTCGCCGCCAGCTTCCCTGAGGAATTCTCGACGATGAATGCCGTGTCCGAGGAGACCTACTGCCTGCTGGTCCCACTTGCCGAGGAGCGCCTGCTGGTCCCGCGCGCCTGCGTGAGCGAGGTCATCAACTACCAGGCTCCCGTGCCGATGGAGGGTGCTCCGCCGTGGTACCTGGGCACGATCGCCTGGGGCGGCCGCCGCATTCCGTTGATGTCGTTCGAGGCGGCCTGCGGTCGCAATCCGCCGCGCGCCAGCGGGCGTACCAGGCTGGTGGTCATGCAGGCGATTTCGGGCCAGATCCCGGAAGGGCACTTCGCAATAATGACCCAGGGCTTTCCGCAGCTCGTGCGCCTGAGCCCCGAGGTGATCCATGCCGACGACTCGCGCAGTTTCGGCGAGCGAAGTCCGGTGATCTGCCAGGTCCGGATGGTGAACGAATATCCGCTCATTCCGGACTTCGAGCACATCGAGCGGATGTTCAGCGAAGAAACCCGCGTCGCCTGACATCCCGGCCACCTGCGCCTCGGGAGCGCGGCCTGCTCCCCGATGCTTGGCTTTTCCACGCCAATACCCTACGGTTCACACCGCGACCGGCAATAGCCGGCCGCGATTTCATCAATCCACGAGGTCGAATGTAACCCGATGGCAAAATCCAAGAAGTCAGTGAAGAAGGCCGCCCGGAAGGCTGCGAAGAAGCCCGCCCGGAAGGCTGCCCCGAAAGCCCCGCAATCGATCAAGAGCGTGCTGACCAAGTCCGCACTGGTCGCTCATCTCGCAGATGCGACGCACGTCGCCGCCAAGGACGCGCGCGCATTGCTCGTCGCACTCGAGAACACGATCCTCGCCTCGATTGGCCGGAAGAGTGCCGGCACCTTTGTACTGCCGGGACTGCTGAAGATCACCGTCACCAGCGTTGCGGCGAAGCCGGCGCGCAAGGGCATCAATCCCTTCACCGGCGAGCCCACCACCTTCAAGGCCAAGCCCGCTACGATAAGGGTCAAGGTGCGTCCGATGAAGAAGCTGAAGGACGCCGCGAAGGTCTGAGGCTTCACGCGCGTTGCTTGATGGCAGGCTGTTGAAGACCTGGATTCAACTGCCTGCCGTCGAGCCGCCGATACTCGCAGACGAGGGCACATGAACACGCGAAACCTGTTCGACCTGAGCGGCAAGGTGGCGCTGATTACCGGTGGGTCGCGCGGCCTTGGTCTGCAGATGGCCAGTGCGCTCGGGGACATGGGCGCGAAGGTCGCCATCACCGCGCGCAAGGCCGGCGAGCTGGCCGAGGCGAAATCGCATCTCCAGGCACGCGGCATCGACGTCCTCACCGTGACCAACGACCTCTCCGACACCGGCGGCATTCCCGCGCTGGTCGAGGCGGTGGTGGCGCACTTCGGCACCATCGACGTCCTGGTCAACAACGCTGGTGCAACCTGGGGCGCGCCGGCGGAGGACTACCCGCCGGAGGCCTGGCACAAGGTCATGAATCTCAACGTCAATGCGTTGTTCTTCCTGAGCCAGTACGTCGGCAAGCACGTGATGATCCCGAAGCGGGCCGGCAAGATCATCAACATCTCGTCCATCGCCGGACTGGGCGGCAACCCGGCGGGCATGGCCACCATCGCCTACAACACCAGCAAGGGAGCCGATATCAATTTCACGCGAGCGCTGGCCGCCGAATGGGGCAAGTTCAACATCAACGTGAATGCGATCTGCCCGGGGTTCTTCCCGTCGAAGATGTCGGCGGGCCTGCTCGACAAGTTCGAAAAAATGGCGATTGCCATGACACCGCTGCAGCGGATCGGCGGCGACGAGGACCTGAAGGGGGTGGTCGTGTTCCTGGCGTCCGAGGCCTCACGCCACGTCACCGGCCAGTATCTGGCCGTCGATGGAGGCGCGAGCTGCTGCTGAACGCGGCCTGCCTCCTCGAGGCCATGGGCTGCACGGCAACATAGCCCCGCCGCCGAAATCCGGCCGCCCCGACGGCGCCTAGCGCAGGTCTCCCCACAACGCCTGCAGCACCGCGAGCGCGACGATACCGGCAGTCTCGGTGCGCAGCACCCTGGGGCCAAGTCGCACGGGCTGGAAGCCCGCGTGTTCCGCGGCGAGCAGTTCGCCATCCTCGAACCCGCCTTCCGGCCCGACCAGCAGCTCCACCTGGGTTGGTGCCTCGCTTAGTCCCGCCAGCGATTCGCTCGCGCCGGGGCTGGGCACCAGTCGCATGCCGTCGCGCGGCGAGTCGGCCAGGTATCGATCGAGGTTCAGCGGCACATGAATTCGAGGAAGAACACTGCGCCCGCTCTGCTCGCAGGCGCTGGTGACGACCGCCTGCCAGTGCCGAAGCTTCGCCGCAGCCTGGCGCTGGTCGAGCCGCACCACGCTGCGCGCGGAGAACACCGGCACCACGGCGCGGACGCCGAGCTCGGTTGCCTTCTGCAGAGTGAGGTCCATCCGTTCGCCGCGCGAAACCGCCTGCACCAGCGTCACGGCGAGCGGTGACTCGCGCCGCACATCGGCAGCCTCGCCGACCCGCACGCGCACCCGGCTGCCTTCGATCGCAACCACCTCGCAGTGGTAGTCGCGGCCGCTGCCGTCGAAGGCGACGACCGGGGCGCCGGCGCGCAATCGCAGCACACGCGCGACATGGTTTGCGGCCGAGGCGGGCAGCGCGACCTCCGCACCGGGCGCGAGCGCCATCTCGCAGTACACACGGCTCAATCGCACGTCGCGGCCTCGATGCCCGCACGCGCGGTCGCGACCAGCGCGTCGATCTGGTCGGGCTCGATCACGTAAGGCGGCATGAAGTAGACGACGTTTCCGATCGGCCGCAGCAAGGCCTCGTGCTCCAGCGCGTGGCGGTAGACGCGCAGGCCCCGGCGTTCCTGCCAGTCGAAGGGTGCGTTGCGGTTGCCGCCGCGGGCGAGTTCGACCGCGACGATCATGCCGCGCTGCCGCACCTCGGCGACGTGCGGCAGTTCGGCGAGCGAAGCGCAACGCTCTCCCAGGTGCCTGGCGAGCGCTCGATTGCGCTCGATCACGCGGTCTTCGTCGAAGATCGCGAGTGTCGCCAGCGCCGCGGCGCAGGCAAGCGGGTTGCCCGTGTAACTGTGTGAATGCAGGAACGCCCGCAGCAGCGAGTACTCGTCGTAGAAGGCCTCGTAGACGCGCTCACCGGCCAGCACCACCGAGAGCGGCAGGTAACCGCCGGTGAGTCCCTTCGACAGGCACATGAAATCGGGCGAGATGCCTGCCTGCTCGCAGGCGAACATCGTGCCGGTGCGGCCGAAACCCACCGCGATCTCGTCGGCGATCAGGTGCACGCCGTGCCGGTCGCAGGCATCGCGCAGCAGCTTGAGATAGACGGGGTCGTACATGCGCATGCCGCCCGCGCACTGCACCAGCGGCTCGACGATCACAGCGCACACCTCGTCCGCGTGCCGGGCCAGCGTCTCATCCATGGCCGCGAACACGCGCCTTGCGTGATCGGCTTCGCTTTCACCCGGTTCCCGGCCGTAGGCATCCGGCGAGGGCACGGTGATCACGTCCATCAGCAGCGGCTGGTAGATCTCGCGATACAGCTCGACGTGGCCGACCGCGAGCGCGCCGAGCGTCTCGCCGTGGTAGCTGTTGGAGAGCGTGACGAATCGGTGCTTCCCCGTGCGGCCTGTGTTGCGCCAGTAATGGAAGCTCATCTTGAGCGCCACTTCGATCGCGCTCGAGCCGTTGTCGGCGAAGAAGCAGCGGCTCGAGCCCCGGCGGGGCGATCGCGACCAGCCGTTCGGCAAGCAGCACCGCGGGCTCGTGGGTGAAGCCGGCCAGCATCACGTGTTCCAGGCGGCCGAGCTGCGTCGCCACCGCCGAGCTGATGCGCGGGTTCGCGTGGCCGAACAGGTTGACCCACCACGAGCTCACCGCGTCGAGGTAGCGCCGGCCGTCGTAGCCGTGCAGCCAGACGCCCTCGCCGCGCGCGATCGGGATCATCGGCAGCCACTCATGGTCCTTCATCTGGGTGCATGGGTGCCAGACGACGCGCAGGTCGCGCCGGGCGAGGTCGTTCGGGTTGTTCATCCGGCGTCCGCGTGTTGCGAGTGGGTTCATTCTAGTCGGCTTCGTGCGGTGGCGGGCGCCGCATCGCGCGTGCATCATTGCGGCATGCGACACACAGAGGCGAGGCCTGCCGAGCGATCCGGACCCGGCCTCGACGTCCGGGCCGGATGGCTGGGCGCGGCACGGTGTGTGCCCTCGCCGAACTGCGACGAGCGGCCGGCGGGCGTCGTGCCAGAGTTGATCGTCGTGCACGGCATCAGCCTGCCGCCGGGTGAGTTCGGCGGGCCGTGGATCGACGCGCTGTTCACCAACAGCCTGCCGCCGGACGCCCACCCGTATTTTGCGCAGGTGGCACCGCTCAGGGTGTCGGCGCATGTGCTGGTACGGCGCGACGGTGAGATCGTCCAGTACGTTCCATTCCACAGGCGCGCCTGGCACGCCGGCGCCTCGGCCTGGCGCGGGCGTGAGCATTGCAATGATTTTTCCGTCGGCATCGAGCTGGAGGGAACCGACACGCGCGCCTATGAGCAGGCGCAGTACGCGACACTGGCGCGCCTGGTGGCGGCGCTGTGCCGGGCGTATCCGACGCTATCCGTCGACCGAATCGTCGGTCACAGCGACGTCGCGCCGGGCCGGAAATCGGATCCGGGGATCGCATTCGACTGGCCGCTGGTGCGTGCGCTCGCGCGATACGCGCTGGAGGTGGCCGCATGAGCCTCATCGCGCTGGTCCTGGCCCTGTTGCTCGAATACGGACTCACCGCGGTGCTGCACCTGCGGGAACCGCGCTGGCTGGACCGCTATGGCGACTGGGCCGAGCGCCTGCTGGCGGGCCATCGCGGCTGGCTACTGGTCGTGGCCGCGGCGTCGCTGGTGCTGCTGCCTGCGATCCCGGTCGGTTACGCGTACGTGCTGCTCGGCTCGCACCTGCTCGGGCTGCCGCAGCTGGCGTTCGCGGTACTGGTGCTGCTGCTGTCCTTCGGGCCCAGGGACCTGCGCGTCGAGGTCGACGACTACCTCGACGCGCTCGATCGCGGCGACCGCGAAGAGGCGGCGCGGTGTGCGACCGAACTGCTCGAAGCCGACGCCGCCGGACGCGGCGCGGGCCTGCGCGAGGCGCTGGAGGAAGCGATCTTCGTGCAGGCCAACAATCGCATTTTCGGCGTCGTGTTCTGGTTCGTCGTGATAGGCCCGGCCGGGGCGTGGCTGTTCCGGGTGAGCGACCTGATGCGACGCCGGGCGGCATTCGAGGCCGTGCGACGCGGTGCGCCCGTCGAGCGCGGCAGTTTCGGCTGGTCGCTTGCGTTGGTCCACGGCCTGCTCGCCTGGATTCCGGCGCGGCTTGCCGCGGTCGCCTATGCGCTTGCCGGCAGCTTCGAGGACGCTCTCGGCAACTGGCGCGCCACGGTGGACAGCGTTGGTACGGGTATCCTCGACCGTTCGGAGGACCTGCTGGCCCGCGTCGGCACGGGCGCACTCAAGTCCGGCCTTGCGTCGGTGGCGCCTGACGAACTCGATAGGGCAGCAGCAGCGGCCGCGTGGCGCATCGTGCGGCGGGCGGTCTGGATCTGGCTTGCCGTCGTCGCGATCCTGGTGCTGGCGGGTCAGGCCACGTGAGGTCGCGGCTGATCGCGTTCGCGTTCGCCTCGATCGCGACCGCGGCCTGGCCTGCGACGCAACCGCGAATCGTCAGTCTCGCGCCGAACCTGACTGAGCTCGCCTACGCGGCCGGCGCCGGCGGGACGCTGGTGGGCACGGTCGAGTACAGCGACTATCCCGATGCAGCGCGGGCCCTGCCCAGGGTCGGTGACGCCTGGCGCGTAGATCCCGAGCGCGTGCTGGCGCTCGAGCCGGACCTGGTGCTTGCCTGGCCCTCCGGCACGCCGGTGGACACCGTCGCGCGGCTCGAATCACTGGGCCTGCGTGTGGTTTCGATTCCGACCTATCGGCTCGCGGACGTGGCGAGCGCGCTGCGAACGATCGGGAAGATTGCCGGCACGTCGGCCGTTGCAGATGCGTCGGCCACCGCATTCGACGCCAGGGTCCGGCAGCTGCGCATCGACCACGCCGGGGCGCCGGCGGTCACTGTGTTCATCGAGATCGACGACGAGCCGCTCTTCACCGTCAACGGCCGGCACGTGATCAGTGAAATCGTTGAACTGTGCGGCGGGCGCAACGTGTTCGCGGAACTGCCGCAGCTTGCGCCGCCGGTGTCGCTGGAGGCCGTGCTCGCGCGTGATCCGCAGGTCATTCTCAGCACGGATGACACGATCGCCGATCCGCTGGCGCTGTGGCGCCGCTGGACCCGGATCGCAGCCGTGCGCGACGGGACGATATATTCAATGTCCTCCGACACGCTCACGCGTGCGACGCCGCGACTGGCGGACGGCGCGAGCGAGGTTTGTTCGGCGCTCGACGACGCGAGGGCGAAACGGGCGGGGCGGGCGCGCTAGACCTGCTGGACCCGCTGCCGCTTGTTCCAGAGCACTTCGCCGCCGGATTCGTGCCGCGCGAGTACGCGCGCGACCACGAACAGCAGGTCGGACAGGCGATTCAGGTAGCGGGCGACTTCGGGCGCGACGGGCTCGACCCGCGACAGCGCCCAGACCCGGCGCTCGGCGCGTCGGATCACGGTTCGCGCGAGATGGCACGCGGCTGCCGCGGGACCTCCACCCGGCAGGATGAATTCCTTGAGCGGCGGCAGCGCCTCGTTGAACCGGTCCAGCACCTGCTCGAGCCGCTCGACGTCGGTGTCGGTGATCGCGCGATGGCCCGGCATGCAGAGTTCGCCGCCGAGCTCGAACAGCTCGTGCTGCACGGCGGTCAGGCAGTCGACGACATCCGCTGGCAATCCGGCCACGGCCAGAACCATGCCAACCGCGCTGTTCGCTTCGTCCACCGTACCGTACGCCTCGACACGCAGGTGTTCCTTGGGCACGCGCAGGCCGTCGCCAAGCCCGGTGCTGCCGTCGTCGCCGGTGCGGGTGTAGATCCTGCTCAGCCGGTGTCCCATCAGAGTCCCGTCCGCGTCGCGCCGTTCGACGCCGAGTATGCGCTGCGCGACCCGGCACTGTCCCCGCTCCGCCGCTCCGCGGCGCGCATGAGCTGGTCCGCAGCGCCCATCGAGTAGCCGACGCTCACGTACAGGCCGCGATCCGGCGTGTTGTAGTTGTCCGCGAGTTCGTACTGTTCGTTCAGCGCGTTCTCGATCCGCGCCGACACCGTCAGCGCAGGCGTCGCGCGCCAGCGTGCCGTCAGGTTAAGCAGCACGTAGCTCGAGAGCGTCACGGGCTCGGGGTAGCCGAAGTCCTTGCGCTCCCCGGTTGCGAGCAGGTCCACGCCGAGATCCACCGGACCGAAGCTTCGCGAGGCGTTGATCGTCAGGCTGTCTTCGGCGCGGCGCAGCAGGCGCTCGCCGGTGGTCAGGTTACGGGGATTCTGGTGTATCGCCTCGACCCGTGCCTGCCATGGCCCCGCGGCGTACTCCCATGCGGCCTCGATGCCCTCGATGCGCGCCAGGTCCACGTTCTCGAGTTGCCCGGCGTATGGATCCGCGGGATCGGCCGCCCACACGATCAGGTCGTCGATCTCGTTGCGGAACAAGGCGAGCGACACGGCCTGCGCGCCGCTGAATCGGTGGCGCACGCCCGCTTCGACGTTGAATGATCGCTCCGGGACCAGGTCCGGATTGCCGCCGTAGCCGTATCGGTCCGTCGCATCCGGCACCCGGTACCCGGTGCCTCCGAGCCCGTACAGCAGTGTGGCATCGGCAAGCATGTAGCCGTATTCGAGGTTCCAGGTCCAGGCATCGCCGGCGGTCTCGTGATCGGTGTATCCAACTGCCGCCAGCGCCCGGTGGGGTCCGACCGCGAGCTGGTCCTGCACGTAGAGGTTCACGGTATTCGTGTCTGACTTGAACTGGTCGCCGTAGGAGCGGCTGCTCGCGCGTTCCTGCGTCACCATTGCGCCGGTGCTCACGGTCTGCGACGCAACGCGCCAGTCGAGCTGTGCGTCGAGGGTGTCGCGACGAGTGCGCAGGTAATCAGTCGACTGGTTCTGGTCGATGCTGTCGTCGAAGTGGCTCGCGGTGAAATTCGCGGACAGCGTGTCGCGCAACGGAACGCCGACCCGAAGCGCGATGGTCGAGTTGGCAAAATCCTGGTCGACGGGCGCCAGGAAATAGTCCGAGTAGCCGGTCGTACCGGCCGCGCGCCAGTAGCTCAGCGCCACGTCCGCCGGGCCCACGTCGCCGCGCAGGCGTAGCCGTGCCGCTCAGGTTGTGGAAGCCGCGATCGACGTCGTCGTCGCTGCGCGTCGGGAATCCCTGGCTGTCTATCCAGGCCACGCCGAGGCCGAGTTGCGCAGGCCCCAGCGACATGCCGCCGTTGAGGCTGGCCTGTTCGGTGTCGTAGGCGCCGTAACCTGTTTCGGCGGTCCACTGATCGGTGGTCTCGCGACGCGTGATGACGTTGATCACGCCGCCGATCGCATCCGTGCCCCAGAGGGCAGATCGCGGGCCTTTTACGACCTCGATGCGTTCGATGGACGATGGGTTGATGCTCTGCAGGGCGGCCAGCCCGATCGTTCCCGGGTTGATGCGCACTCCGTCCACCATTACCAGCGTCTGGTTGCTGTTGGCGCCTCGGATGAATACCGCGGTGGTTTGTCCCGGACCGCCGTTGCGCCCGAGGTCGAGGCCGGCGTGAAACCTCAGGATGTCGCCAGGGTCGCTCGCGCCGCTCAAGTCGATCGCGTCGCGGTCGATCAGGATCGTGGACGCGAGCACTTCGCTCTCGGGCAACGGCATCCGCGTGGCGGTGACGACCAGTTCTTCGTTGGCCAGCTCGTCGCCGGCAGCCCGGCCTTCGGCGGCAGACGCCGCCGCTGCCGCCAGGGCACCGCATGCCAGCGTTGCCGGCAAGCACAAAAGGAAGAGAAATCGACGCATCATCCGAGCCCCCATGCACGCCCGCAGGGACAGTTATCGGCCAGCGCCGTGGGGGGTGGTGGTCGGGGGGGGCGCGAACGGCGCAATCCCGGCCGTTCGCCCTCCGCGAAGCTGGACTCGTCCGGCAGGCCGGTCTCCGGGCTTTCGAGTGGACCTCGAGGGTCCCACCTGCATCCCCTTCCCGCGTGTCGCGCAGTGGGTGCCGGATCTTCCATCCGGCCGATGCGGGCTCGACTCGACTACCGTTGCGGGGGCAGCGCCGGAATCTGACCGGCTTCCCGTACTCCCGCGCCATTAAGCGCGGGGTCACCTACAGGTGCGGGCACGATAAGGAGCGCGAGTCGCCGGGTCAAGTTCGGCTGTCCCGGGCCGGTCGGGACGCGTCCGGTCCAAACCGGCGATAATCCGCCACCATCCATCCGCACCGCCGATACCTCCGACTCCAGGGCTGAACGATGACTCATTCAATCCACCTTGCCGCCGCCCTCGAGGCCGCGCAGGCGGCGGCCGACGTCGTTCGGCACTACTACCAGTCGAACCTCGCAATCACCATCAAGGCCGACAAGTCGCCGGTGACCGAGGCAGACGTCGAGACCGAAAAGACCATTCGGGCGATCCTCGCCGCGAAATTCCCGCAGCATGGCTTCTACGGCGAGGAGACCGGGTCGAACGCACTCGACGCAGAGTACGTCTGGATCGTGGATCCGATCGACGGGACCAAGGCATTCGTCCGTGAGTACCCGATGTTCTCGACGCAGATAGCGCTGATGCACAAGGGGCGGTTGATCGTCGGCGTGTCCTCGGCGCCCGTGTACGGTGAACTGGCCTTTGGCGAAATCGGCGTCGGTGCGTGGTTGAACGACGCGCCGGTCCGCGTGAGCACCGTGGACGAGATCGAGGCCGCGGCCCTTTCGACCGGGAACCTCAAGACGCTGGCGACCGGTCCGCAGTGGCCTGCCTTCGGACGGCTGGTCGGCCGCCTGGGCCGTATCCGTGGCTATGGCGACTTCCTGCACTACCACCTGCTCGCATCGGGCCGGATCGACGCGGTCGTCGAATCCGACGTGAACGTCCTCGACGTGGGCGCGTGCGCGGTGATCGTCGAGGCGGCCGGTGGCCGCTTCACCGACCTCGATGGCGGCGCCTTCGGGATCGACGGCCGGAACGTGCTTGCGACCAATGGCCGGTTGCACCAGCCGGTGCTCGACGCGCTCAGGGGTTGACGGGCAGGCTGCCGAGGCGGGGCCCGGCGAGAGCTGGACATTCAAAGAGGGAAGCAGCATGACAGCCAGGAAAATCATTGCCGTGGTCGGTGCGACGGGTGCCCAGGGCGGAGGACTCGTGCGCTCGATCCTGGCCGATGCGGACGGCCCTTTTGCGGTCCGCGCGATCACCCGGGACACGGGATCGGCCGCGGCGCGGGTCCTTGCGGACGCGGGCGCCGAGGTGGTCGCGGCGGACATCGACGATGCGGCGAGCCTGCGCCGCGCATTCGATGGCGTACACGGTGCCTACTGCGTTACGTTCTTCTGGGCGCATTTTTCGCCGGACAAGGAGATTGCAGAGGCCCACGCGATGGCGGGCGCGGCGCGTGACGCTGGTGTCCGGCACGTGGTCTGGTCAACCCTCGAGGACTCGCGCCGCTGGATCCCGCTGGACGATGACCGCATGCCCACGCTGATGGGCCGGTACAAAGTTCCGCACTTCGACGCCAAGGGCGAGGGCGACCAGGCCTTCCGCGACTCGGGCGTGCCGACGACCTTCCTGCTCACTTCGTTCTACTGGGACAACCTGATCCACTTCGGCATGGGTCCGAAGCGCGGCGCCGACGGGAAGCTCGCCTTCGTGCTGCCGATGGGCGACAGGAAACTGCCGGGCATCGCCGCCGAGGACATCGGCCGCTGTGCCCACGGCATTTTCCGGCTCGGTGCGGAACTGACCGGGCGGACGGTCGGAATTGCCGGCCAGCATCTCACCGGCGCGGAAATGGCGGCCAGGCTTGCGGGGGCGCTGGGCGAGGAGGTGCGCCATGATCCGGTGCCCCCCGCCGTGTTCCGCGGCTTTGGATTCCCGGGCGCCGACGACCTTGGCAACATGTTCCAGTTCAACCACGATTTCAGCGACGAATTCTGCGCGGCGCGCAGCGTTGAATTCTCGCGCTCGCTGAACCCTGCGCTGCAGACGTTCGACTCCTGGCTCAAGCTCAACGCGACGCGCATACCGCCGGGGTGAGAGCAAGTCCGTCGGTCAATGGGCAGCCTGGCGCGCTAGACTTCGCACATGATGATCTTGCTGGTCGAGGACGATCGCGACCTGGCTGCGAACCTGGGTGAGTTCCTGGAGTCCGCCGGACACCAGGTGGACTTTGCAAACGACGGATCGCTTGCGTGCCGGCTGTGTTCCACGAACCGGTATGACGCCATCGTGCTCGACGTGGGGCTTCCAGGCATGAGTGGGCTGGAGGTCTGCCGCTGGCTGCGTACCGAAGCACGGCAGAACACTCCGGTGCTGATGCTCACGGCCCGCGACCTCGAGTCGGACGTGCTGGCCGGGTTCGAGGCGGGCGCCGACGACTACATGAGCAAGCCCTTCTCCCTGAAGGAACTGTCCGCGCGTCTCGCGGCAATCGTCAGGCGCGGGCGGGCGGGCGGCGCGCGGCTCAGCGTGGACGACCTGGTGCTCGACGTGGACACGCTGGCCGTGCACCGCGGCGGGATCAAGTGCAGCCTGACACCCTCGGGGCTGCGCATCCTCGAATTGCTGATGCGAGCCTCGCCGAGCGTCGTGTCGCGGGAGCAACTGGTGGAGCTGCTGTGGGGCGAGGCGCCGCCCGCTTCGGACGCCGCCTTGCGGGCGCACGTACACCTGCTGCGCCAGGCCGTCGATCCGCCCGGCTCGCGGCGCCTGCTGCACACCATCCACGGTGTCGGTCTCCAGCTCGCGAACGATGCGGTTTCGCGCTGAGCCCTCGCGGCGCCAGGTGCCGCGGGGCCTGTGCGAAACCGGTCGGGACGGCGGCGGCGAGCGCCGGGCCTGACTAACGGAAAATTAACGGATCGCTAACGATTCCCGACGCATCGGACCGTCATAGTGTCCAAATGCAACCGTTGGGCGGCTGTCCCGCCTTCGAGGGAAAAATCAATGACGATCACGACACACCAGGACAAGGTTTTCGCCGAACCGCGCGAGGCGATCGCGGATTTCCGCTTCGGTGCGGAAGTGGCGCAGGTCTTCGACGACATGCTCTCGCGTTCGGTGCCCTTCTACGGGGAAATCCAGCGAATGGTCGCGGAACTTGCCCATGACATCGTGGTGCCGGGCAGTAACGTCTACGACCTCGGCTGTTCCACCGGCACGACGATGCTGATGCTCGATCGCGCGTTGCCGGAAGGCGTCAACTTCGTCGGGGTGGACGATTCCCGGGAAATGCTCGTCAAGTGCGAGGAAAAACTTCGTGAGAGCGGCGTCAAGCGCGACGTGGCCCTCGAGTGCGTCGACCTGCACGAAGGCATCGACATGAAGGACGCGTCGCTCGCGTTGATGGTGCTGACGCTGCAGTTCCTGCGGCCGCTGCATCGCGAGAAGCTGGTTGCCGACATCTACAAGGGGCTGCGCGAGAATGGCGGCCTGATCCTGGTCGAGAAGGTGCTCGGCGAGGACTCGCACTTCAACCGGCTGTTCATCAAGCACTACTACGACTTCAAGCGGCGCAACGGCTACTCGGAGACCGAGATCGCCCAGAAGCGAGAAGCGCTCGAAAACGTCCTGATCCCTTACAAGCTGCTGGAAAACCGTGAGCTGCTGCTGCGGGCCGGTTTCCGCTACGTCGATGTGTTCTTCAAGTGGTACAACTTCTGTGGCATCGTCGCGATCAAGTGACGTGAACATGGCAGACGCAGTGCACCTGGCGGCGAGTCGTGCCGGAGAACTCGACCAGCTCCCCGCGCTCCGCGCCAGGATCGACGAACTCGACCTCGGCATCCTGAAGCTGATCGATGAACGCGGGCGCACTGTCCAGGACATCCTGGCGATCAAGCAATCGGCGGGCGTGCCGGTGCTCGACGAGGCGCGTGAGCAGCAGGTGCTGGATCGCCTGCGCCGCATGCACCACGGACCCCACGCGTGGAGCGGCGTCGAACGCATCTTCCGGCTGCTGCTCGAGATCTCGCGCGGACTCGCGCGGTAGTTCGCGGCCCCGGGGCAAGGCGCATGGACGCCGTCCACTGGCGGCATCGGGCGCGCGCGCCTCGTGCGTCGAATTCAGGCCGGCACGAACGTGCGGCCACCGTCCCAGCGCAGTTCACGAACGGCCACGCCGTACAGCGCGCCGATCGATTCCTCGCCGAGCACGTCTGCGGTCGTGCCTTTCAGCCAGCGCCCGTCACCGAACAACAACAGTGATTCGTCGGCGTAGAAGGCAGCGATGCCGGGGTCGTGCAGGCTCATGATGACGCAGGCACCGGCGTCGGCGCGCGCGCGGAACAGGCGCAGAACCTCGAGCTGGTGCAGCGGGTCGAGTTGCTGGACGGGCTCGTCGAGAATGTAGACGCGCGGTTCCTGGGTCAGCGTCGCGGCGATTGCCAGCCTGCGGCGCTCGCCGCCCGACAGCGTCTCGACCTCGCGTTGCTCGAAGCCGCCGAGGTCCACTGCCTCGAGGCAGCGGCGGGCGACGCCGCGGTCGGCGTCACTCTCCCATTGCCAGAATCCGATGTGCGGATGACGGCCGACGAGTGCCGTTTCAAGCACCGACCCCGGGAAGGGATCCTCGCTGGCCTGTGCCAGGAATCCGACATGGCGCGCCAGTTCACGCCGTGGCCACTGAGCGATCGATCGTCCACGCCACTGGACGTCGCCGCGGGTCGGCATCCTGAGCCCGGCAAGCACGTGCAGCAGCGAACTCTTGCCCGCGCCATTGCGCCCAAGCACCGCGATCATGCGGCCTGGTTGGAAGATCGCGTCGAAATGCTCGACCAGCGCGCGACCCGGAACGCTCACCGAGACATCCCTGCATTCCAGCGCCTCGCCTGATCCAGCTGCGTTCATCGCAGCCAGCCGATTTCGCGCGCCGTGCCGGGCCCAACGGTCATCTGGTCCAGGCCGTCAGGAATCACCGCCGTGCCCGCGCTCGTGGCGATGCGGCCTGCCATGATCTCGCCCTCGGCCTGCGGATAGAGGGGCGACAGCTGCGGATCGCCCAGTCCATCGGGAGCGAGCGGCTGGCCGGTGCGAAGGTCGTACTTGTCCGTCGCGCCAAGCGTGTGCAGCAGTTCGTGCGTGACGACCACGGCATTGGCCGAGACAGCGTCTCTCCCGCAGAAGATGTGCGCGATGGCGATGAGGCCCTTCCGCAGGCCAGTCGAGTCTGGAGCTGCACGCCTGCCGTCGCCCGCCTGGTATACGGCGAACACCTGCACGTCCGGCGTCGCGAGCGGATCGTCGGCCGCCACGCGCCAGGCCCAGTAGCGCAGGCGCAGGCTCCACAACGCGACGCTGATCGGACCCGGGTTCGCGGCAAGCGCGGGCGGCGGCCCGTGTGCCGCGTGCGATACACGAAAGCGCACCGGCTCCTGCAGGCTGACGCCGTAGGCCGCCGCTTCCTCCGCCAGGAAAGATGCCGCATCCTCGAAATCCGCCGCTTCAACCTTGGCGTCGCATGGCGTGCCTGAACCGGCAGCAGCGGCCGGGACCGGGTAAACCGTCACGCGCAGTGTGTCGTCCCAGTCGGTGCTGCGCCGGCGGTCCAGCCATGCGCCCAGCGCGACAAAGACCAGCACCGCCAGCAGCAGCGCCAGGCGCAGCGTGCCAAGGAAGGTCCTTCCGGCCACGGCTCAGGGATAAAGCCGCGTGGCGGTCCACGGGCCGGCAACGAAGCCCGCGTCACCGTCCGCCGCGAGGCTGCGCGTCCATCGCGCGCGATCGTGGACACGGAACGCGCCCTCGTTCCAGAGTTCGACCGCTTCGGGCCAAAGGCGATAGCCTCCCCAGTGCGGCGGGCGCGGGACCTGCGTGCCGAAGCGCGCCGCCTGTTCCGCCACGCGCCTCAACAGCGTCGCGCGCGAGGAGAGCGGTTCGCTCTGCAGGCTGGCCCAGGCGCCGATACGGCTGTCCAGCGCCCGGCTCGCGAAGTACTCGTCGCTCTCGGCGTCGGGCGACCTGACGACGCGGCCCTCCAGCCGTACCTGCCGCCCCTGCGCGTCCCAGTGGACCAGGCCCGCAACTCGCGGGTTGGCCGCGATTTCGTGGCCCTTGCGGCTCTCGTAGTTCGTGTAGAACACCACGTAGCCCGGATCGACGACCAGTCGCTTCAGCAGGACGACGCGCGCCGAGGGTTGACCGTCCGGCGTGGACGTTGCGAGCGCCATCGAGTCGGGGTTGCGCTGCGCCTTCTGCTCGCGCGCGTGCGTGAACCACTCCGCGAAGAGTGACATCGGATCCGCGGGCAGTGTCGCTGGCAGTGAGCCTTTGCGGAACATCGGCAGCTCTCGGGTCGGGCCAGCGGGGATTATGCCCGAGCGCCGCGCGCGCAGTGTGGAAGCCGCGCTTGCGGGCGCCCGTGCGGACCGGTAAAAGAAGGCGAATCCGTCTGCCGATAGATCCCATGAAATCCCTCGAAGACCTGCGCGCGCGACTCGACGTCCTGGACCGGCAGCTGCTCGAGATCGTTGCGGAGCGGCAGACGCTCGGCAAGGAGATCGCGGCGGCCAAGCGTGCCACCGGCCAGTCCACCCGTGATTTTCGCCGCGAACGCGAGGTGCTGCTCAAGGCGCGACGCGACGCGGAGGCCCTTGGCATTTCCCCCGCGCTCGCGGAGTCGATCCTGCATTCGCTGATTCGTGGCTCGCTCACCACCCAGGAGCAGGCTCGGGTTGCCGCGCAGGGCAGGGGCACCGGAAGGTCGGCGCTGGTGATCGGGGGCCGCGGCAAGATGGGGCGCTGGATAGCGGACTTCCTGGCCTCGCAGGGGTTTCGCGTCACCATTGCCGATCCCACGGGCGACGTGCCGGGCTACGAGTGGTTCCCCGACTGGGAGGCCACGGACCTCGGGCACGACCTGATAATCGTTGCGACCCCGCTCAAGGTCGCCAACGAGGTGCTGCTAGGGATCGCGCGGCGCCGTCCGAAGGGCGTGGTGTTCGACGTGGGTTCGCTCAAGACGCCGCTCAGGGCCGGGCTGGCGGCGCTGCGCGATGCGGGCGTGAGGGTGACGTCGGTGCACCCGATGTTCGGTCCGGACACTGAGCTGCTGTCCGGCCGGCACGTGATCTTCATCGACCTCGGCGACCACGAGGCGCTGGCCGAGGCGCGCGCGCTGTTCGAATCGACCATGGCCGACCTGGTGGTCATGGAACTCGATGAACACGACCGGCTGATTGCCTTCGTTCTCGGCTTGTCACACGCGCTCAACATCGCGTTCTTCACCGCGCTCGCGGAGAGCGGCGAGGCGGCACCGCGGCTCGCTCGCATGTCGAGCACGACCTTCGACGCGCAGCTCGACGTTGCTACCCGTGTGGCCGCCGAGAACCCGGAGCTTTACTACGAGATCCAGAGCCTGAACGCCTATGGTGAGGACGCGGTCGGGGCGCTACAGGCTGCGGTGGATCGACTCGCGCGCGCCGTGCGCGAGCGCGACGAGACCGGTTTTGTGGATATGATGCTGCGTGGCCGCGAATACCTGATGGTGCGCAAGGCGGCGCTGGGGCGGGATGCATGAAGTCGCGGGATTTGCTTCAGTCGGTGCTGGACTGGGAAAGTGCGCTGCTCACGGCCGATTCGTTTGTGGCGTGGTTCGAGGCGGCCGCGGGCCCGCCCGGAGCACCGGACGAAGGACTGGCCGTGTCGCTGATCCTCGCCGACCCGACCGACGAGCTGCGTCACCTGGCGGTTGGCGAGGGAATCACTCCGCGTCTGGCCGTGCCAGTGATTTTCGTCGACAGCCTCGAGGGTCGCGCGCCGCAGCTCGGCGTGCTGCACGCACCGTGGTGCGGCGAATACAGTGCCGCGGACCATGGGCTGCTGTTTCGATCGTTGCCAGGCCTGACGCACCTGCTGATGTTGCCATTGCGGCGCGCCGGGCGGCTCATCGGCGTCTACAGTGTCGGCGCCCGGGGTGCTTTGCCGGGTTTCGCGCTGGCCGAGGCGGAACTTCTCGGCCATGTCGCGACCGTGCTCTCGGCGAGCGTGGACAGGCTCGTCGATCGCGCGCGGCTGCTGCGTGGCAGCTTTTCTGACCCGGTCACGGGCTGGAATTCAGCGCGCTACCTTCAGGCACGACTGCGTGAGGAGGTCGCCCGCTGCCAGCGCTACGGCGGCAGCGTCGCGTGCCTGGTGATCGACGTCGATCGCCTTCAGCAGGTCAACGACCAGCACGGGCAACCGGCCGGAGATCTTGCGCTGCGGGAGATCGCCGGGCGCATCGAGTCGCAGGTCCGCGCCAGCGATGCCACTGCCCGGATCGGCAGCGATGAGTTCGGCGTCGTGCTGCCGTCGACGGACGGCTTGCAGGCGGTGCCGCTGGCCCGGCGAATCCTTGCCGCCGTGACCCGCATCCCGGTCGGTCTCGGTGACGGCATCGAGCTGCCGCTCACCGTCTCGATGGGGATCGCCTCGATCGAGCCGGCCCGCAACGCGGACCGCAAGGCGCAGGCCGATCACCTGGTGGCCAACGCGATCGCGGCAATGCACCGGGCGAAGGAGCGCGGCGGCGGGGCGTTCGAGATCGCCCCTGGAATCCGCGCCTAGGCGTGGCGCTGCCGGGACATCAGCAGCAGGAAGACCGGGACGCCGACGAGCGCGGTCAGCGCACCCACCGGCAACTGCCGCGGTGCAATCAGTACACGCGAGGCCAGGTCGGCGGCCATGAGCAGGATGCCGCCAAGCAGGGCGGAGACCGGCAGCACGATGCGGTTGTCGCTGCCGAGCATCAGGCGCACCAGGTGCGGCGTCACGAGCCCGACGAAGCCGATGCTGCCTGCCGTACTCACTGCGACACCGGTCAACAGCGAACTCAACACGAACAGCAGCAACTGGAAACGACGCACGTCGAGCCCGACACTCGCAGCCTGTGTGATTCCACGTGCCATCACGTTCAGGTGACGGCCCAGTGCCGCGCCGCCGATCGTCGCGAGACCGAGCAGTGCCAGCAGCCACGGCCAGCCCTGGGCCCGCGACAGGTCTCCGAGAAGCCAGAAAACCATGCCACGCAGGTCCGCATCGTCGCTGGTTGCCAGCAGAAGGCTGACGACCGATCCGGTGCCGGCCGCGACCACGATGCCGGTGAGCAGCAGCCTGGTCGCAGTCCATCCGCCCCGGCCCTGCGCCAGCGCGAAAACCAGCAGGCAGGTGGCGAAGGCGCCGAGCGCGGCCGCGCCGCCGACGCCTGCCGCGGGCAGGCCCACCATGATGGCGATCAGCGCGAACACCGAGGCGCCGCCGGAGATGCCAAGCACGTATGGATCAGCCAGCGGGTTGCGCAACAGCACCTGCAGAAGCGCTCCCGACAGCGCGAGAAGTCCACCGACAGCCATCGCAGACATCGCCCTGGGCAGTCGAAGCTCGAGCACGATGTCGCGGGCGAGCGTGGGCGTCCCGGAACCCAGTGCGTCCAGGATCTCGAGCGGCGTCAGCCTGAAACTGCCGATCGCCAGCGACAGGCCGAGCAGCACCGTGGCGACCACGGCAAGTAGCAGCAAGGCGGCAGGCAGGGTCAGGCGATGGTTCATGCGGGTCCGTTCCGGGGCCCGGCAAGGGTAGGTGGCGGCTTCCCCGGCCACAAGGCTCCTGGCCGGCGGGGCATCGTCCGGTGACACAGCGTATGGTCGCTGCCAGCGCCCGGTGTCACATGTGCGTATTTTGAAAAGCGCTGCAAAGTCTGTAACTTACGGGTCAATGACTGATTTCATCGACGCCCAGGGATTTCGCGCGAATGTCGGGATCGTGCTGATCCGCGACAGCGGCGAGGTTTTCCTGTGCAGCCGCAGCGATGGCCGGGGCTGGCAGTTTCCGCAGGGCGGTGTGCAGCGGGACGAGTCGCCCGAGGAGGCGATGTTCCGCGAGTTGCACGAGGAGGTCGGGCTCGGCCCGGACGACGTCGAAGTGGTGGCAGGTACGCGCCAGTGGCTGCGTTACCGTCTGCCGCGCCGGTACGTCCGGCACAGGTCGCGGCCGCTCTGCATCGGCCAGAAGCAGCGGTGGTTCATGCTGCGCATGACCGCCGATGAAGATCGCGTCCGGTTCGACGTCACCTCGAAGCCGGAATTCGATGGCTGGCGCTGGGTCGACTACTGGACACCGGTGCGGGAGGTCATCTATTTCAAGCGGCAGGTGTACGCGCGTGCACTGCGCGAGCTCGCCGGTACGGCGTTTCCGGGCGGCCCACCGCCGCATCCGGACTGGTGGTCAGACGACCTGTTTCGCAGCTCGGTGGTGTCCAGGGCACGGCGCGCCGCCGGAACCGGGCGCCAGGCGGTCGCCAGGGAGCCCGAAGGGGCGGCGGAGTAGTGGCGGCCGAGCCGGACGACGAGCCTTCGCCATCGGCGCGGCTACGGTGGAGTCCACGCTGGAATTCTCGCCTGCCCTTGATTGCGGCAGTCCTGGCGGTCGCTGGCGGTATCTTTCTGGCTGGGGCATCGGCAGGGTCAACTCAAGGCGGGCCACGACGCGGCCGCCAGCGCACAAGAGCGCCGTGCCCTCGAGGCTGAGGTCACCCGGCTGGAGTCGGAAACTTCCAGGCTCAACGCCCAGGTCGCCGAGCTCGAGATGGCGCGGCGGCTCGACCGCGAGGCGTATGGCCAGGTCGAGCGAACTCTCGGGGACCTGCAGTCCAGGATTGCGCGACAGGGCGACGACCTGGCGTTCTACCGCAGCATCGTGTCGCCTGACGACGGCGTGCAGGGGCTGCGCATCCAGCGTTTTGCAGTGAGGCCGGGCACGCAGCAGCGCGAGTTCGTGATCGAAGTGACGCTGATCCAGGCGATGCGCCAGGACAGCAATGTGTCCGGGCTGGTGCAGGTCGTCGTCCAGGGGATGGAGGGTGCACGTCCTGCGAAATATTCGATCGGACAACTGCTCGGGCGAGCGGACGCACAGTTGCCATTCTCGTTCCGCTATTTCCAGACCATCCAGAAGGCGGTAACGCTGCCCGACGATTTCCAGCCGTTCGAGGTGGAGGTGAGCGTGCGGTCCAAGCGCCTCACTTCGCCGCTGCGGAAGTCGTTCCCGTGGAAAGTGGCCAACCTGGCCAGCGCCGAAGAGGTTCCGCCGTCGGACCCGCCCCGCGGCAGCTCTCGGTGAGCGGTGGCCCGGGGTGGTAGAATCCACCCCACGAGCAATCAGACGAAGCGCCTGGAGTGCAGCCGACCATGAGCGAGATTCAGGAGTCAATCGACGTCGCAGCCGAGCCGCTGCTGGTATTCACGGACTCGGCGGCCGTCAAGGTGAGCGAACTGATCCGGGAGGAAGGCAATCCCAACCTGAAGCTCCGCGTCTTCGTGTCCGGGGGTGGCTGCTCCGGCTTCCAGTACGGATTCACCTTTGACGAGAACGAGGAAGAGGGCGACACCTGCGTCGAGAACCAGGGCGTCAAGCTGCTGATCGATCCGATGAGTTTCCAGTACCTGTCCGGCGCAGAGATCGACTACAAGGAAGATCTCGAGGGCGCGCAGTTCGTGATCCGCAACCCGAACGCGACCACCACCTGCGGCTGCGGGTCTTCGTTCTCGGCCTGACAAGGGCTCGACCAGGCCCTCACACGGGTCCCGTGCCTGGCCCGGCGCCAGGCGACAGACTCCACCCAGGTCAGTCGACCAGCGTTTCGAGCAACGCGAGCTGGGCCACGACAGGCATTGCGTCGCCGGGAGCGCAGCGCCGATAGCTTCCGTCCGCCTGCAGGTCCCAGGCCTCGCTGTTGTCCGCCAGGTAGAGTTCCAGGTCCGCGAGCACGCGTGCGCGATGTTCGTCGCGCAGCATCGGAAAGCACACCTCGATGCGGCGGAAGAAGTTCCGTTCCATCCAGTCCGCGCTGCCGCAATAGGTCTCGGGGTCGCCGTCATTGTCGAAGTGGTAGACGCGGGTATGTTCGAGAAAACGGCCGATGATGGAACGCACGCGGATATTGTCGGAAACGCCGGCGATGCCGGGCCTGAGCGCACAGATGCCGCGCACGACCAGGTCCACGCGCACGCCCGCCATGGACGCCTCGTAGAGCGCCCGGACGATCTGCGGCTCGATCAGTGAGTTCATCTTGGCAATGATGCGCGCGGGCCGGCCGGCGCGCGCGTGTGCGGTCTCTCGCCGGGTCTTCTCGAGCATCGCCTCGTGCAGCGCGAATGGCGACTGCAGGATCCTCCGCATGCGCGTGACGCGCGTCGGGCTCGTCAGCTGCAGGAACAGCTCGTGCAGGTCCTCGCCCACCGCGTCGTCGCAGGTGAAGAGGCCGTAATCCGTGTACTGGCGCGTGGTCCTGGGGTGGTAGTTGCCGGTACCGAGGTGGCAGTAGCGTCGCAGGCGGTCCGTGTCGCGGCGCACGACCAGGATCAGCTTGGCGTGGGTCTTGTATCCGACGACGCCGTACATGACGTGCGCGCCGGCTTCCTGCAGCCGGTTCGCGAGCGCGATGTTGTCGGCCTCCTCGAAGCGCGCCAGCAGCTCGATGACGACCGTCACCTCCTTGCCGGCGCGGGATGCGGCGACCAGCGCGTCGACGACCGGCGAGTCGGGTCCCGTGCGGTACAGCGTCTGCTTGATCGCGAGCACCAGCGGGTCGGTGGCCGCCTGCCGCAGGAACTCGACGACCGGCGCGAAGCTGTGGAACGGGTGGTGCAGCAGGATGTCGTTCTCGCGAATCGCCGCGAACAGGTCGGCTTGCCCGGCCAGACGCCGCGGCACGGCGGGCACCAGCGGCGGATATTTCAGGTCCTTGCGATCAACGAGGTCGCACACGGCCACCAGGCGGTGCAGGTTCACGGGGCCGTCCACCGCATAGTGATCGTCCGGGCCGAGTTCGAACCGTTCGAGCAGGAAGTCGCGCAGGCGCGCAGGACAGTCGTTGCGCGTCTCGAGGCGCACCGCGTCACCGTAGCGTCGTGACGCCAGTTCTCCCTCGACTGCGCGCAGCAGGTCCTCCGTCTCCTCGTCGTCGACCCAGAGTTCCGCGTTCCTGGTGACGCGAAACTGGTGGCAGCCGGTGACCTGCATGCCGTCGAACAGGCGCCCGATGTAGTGCTGGATCACCTGCGAGAGGTAGGTGAGCTCCACGAGCGCCGGATCCTCGCTCGGAAGCCTGCAGGATGCGCGGCAGCGAGCGCGGCACCTGCACGATCGCCAGCGCCGCGTCGCGCCCGAATGCGTCGCTGCCGGAGAGCTCGACGATGAAGTTGAGGCTCTTGTTCTGTATGCGCGGGAAGGGACGCGCGGGGTCGAGGCCCAGCGGCGCCAGCACCGGCTCGACCTCGTCGTCGAAATAGCGCCCGAGCCAGGCAGCGTGCTCAGCAGTCCAATCGGCGGCGCGCAGCATGTGGATGCCGTGTGCCCGCAGTTCAGGACTGAGCTCTTCGTTCAGCAGCGCGTACTGCGCGGCGATCATGCTCAGCGACCCGGAGCGGATCGCTGCGAGCTGCGATTCGACGTCCATGCCGTCCGGTCCCCCGCCGAGCGAGCCGAGCTCGCGGCGCTGCATGAGCCCGGCGACACGGATTTCGAAAAACTCGTCGAGGTTGTTGCTGGAGATCGCCAGGAACCGCAGGCGCTCGAGCAGCGGCACCGCACGGTCCGCGGCCTGCGCGAGCACGCGCCGGTTGAACTCCAGGAACGAGAGTTCACGGTTGAGGTAGAGCGCCGCGGAGTCGAGCGGTGTGTCGGTCATGCCGAGGCAGTCAGGGTGCGCCGGCACAGAGCATCGCACGGAAATGTCGCCGGGCGGTGACTCCCCCGCGGGTCGCGGCGACTGGCGTCCGAGTGGATGTCGGATCAGCGCTGCGCGAACCGCTGCTCGGGCACGTCCTTGTCGGCGATCTCGAGCCTGGCGAGGGCGACTTCCGCGTGCGACCTGAATTCCGCCAGGTATACCGATGGGATTTCGGT
>CAWFXR010000008.1:0-171716 GCA_963819835.1 uncultured Gammaproteobacteria bacterium | reverse complement strand
TCCGGCGAGCGGCACAGGCGGTCAAGTGCGTGTCGGGCATGCTGCATACTCCTCGCCCATGACACTGCGCGCGGTCGACACTATCGCTGCGATCGCCACGCCGCCGGGCCGGGGCGGAATCGGCATCGTCCGCGTCTCGGGTCCTGCGTGCGGGCCGATCGCCACCGAGCTGATCGGTGAGCTTCCTCCGGCCCGAGTCGCCACCCTGCGCTGGTTCGCCGACTCGGGTGGCGCCCCGATCGACGAAGGCATCGCGCTGTACTTTCCTGCCCCGCATTCGCTGACCGGCGAGGACGTGCTCGAACTCCAGGGCCACGGCGGCCCGGTGGTGCTCGACGTCCTGTTGCGGCGCGTGCTCGAACTCGGCGCGCGACAGGCGGGGCCCGGCGAATTCACGCAGCGCGCGTTCCTGAACGACAAGATCGACCTTGCCCAGGCCGAGGCGGTCGCCGACCTGGTCGACAGCGGGTCCGCACAGGCAGCACGTGCGGCGCTGCGTTCACTGCGTGGCGAGTTCTCGGCGCAGGTTCACGAACTGGTCGAGGCCATGCTCGAGCTCAGGATGTGGGTCGAGGCCGCGATCGACTTCCCCGAGGAGGAGGTCGACTTCCTCGCCGACCGCGCGCTCGGAGAACGTATGGCGGACATCCGCAGACGGTTCGCGGAGCTCGGTGCGGCCGCACGCCAGGGCGCGCTTCTGCGGGACGGGCTGACGCTGGTGATTGCGGGAAGGCCGAACGCCGGCAAGTCGAGCCTGCTCAACCGACTCGCCGGCTACGACGCCGCGATCGTGACGCCGGTGCCTGGCACCACCCGCGACGTGCTGCGCGAACGCATCGAGATTGACGGGTTGCCGCTGCACATCCTCGATACCGCGGGCCTGCGCGAGTCGCCGGACCAGGTCGAAGCGGAAGGAATTCGCCGCGCGCATCGCGAGATCGAGCGGGCAGATCGTGTGATCTTCGTCGTCGACGCGGCTGATCCGGCAGCGGTCGGTGCTGTCGACGCGGATCTCGCCGCGTTGCCGACCACGGCCCCGCGTACCGTGGTGATGAACAAGATCGATCGCACCTCCGGCGCGGCGCGTTTCGAGCCAGGCTCGGAGGGCTCTGCCGCGCGGACAACGCTGTGGCTCAGCGCGACGACGGGCGAGGGACTGGACCTCCTGCGCGCGCACCTGAAGGACTGCGTCGGCTTCCTGCCGACCGGAGTCGGGGCGCTGTCTGCGAGGGCCCGCCATCTCGATGCGCTGCAGCGGGCGAGGGCACACGTCGACGAAGCCCACCGGCTGCTCGTGGAGCGCCATGCGGGCGAACTGGTTGCCGAGGAACTGACCGAGGCCCAGCGGGCGCTCGGCGAGATCACCGGCGAGGTCTCGAGCGACGACCTGCTCGGGCGGATCTTCGGCAGCTTCTGCATCGGCAAGTAAAAGCACGGCTCGCGGCGTCCAGCCTGCCAACCCGGATGCGCCGGCGTCGCCGGTCAACGGCGGATGCGCTGCAGCGCTCCAAGCACCGCTTCACGCGCGGCCAACTGCCCACCCGCCGGCTCCGGTTCCCGCATCGACAGCAACACGTAGAGGCTCCTGAGCAGGTTGCGTGCGTTCTGCGACGCCGCGAGCGCATCGACCCGCGGTGGTGTCACGGCCCAGGTGTCTTTCTCCAGCTGCACGAACTTCCCGAGCCATGGTTCCAGCAGCGCCGCGTCGAAATCCGCACGCCGGATAACCGACAGCACGGCTGCAGCGAGCCGCTCATCCTCGGCATGCGTAAACACGGGTACCCCGGTCGAGGTCATGCGCAGCCAGAGCGCCTCGAGCAAGCGTCCCTGGTCGGCCCGGCTGAACCGCGGGTCACGCGCCAGGAACTTGAGCAGGTCCGCAGTGTGCGCGGTGGCGTGAATCCAGCCCACCCGCGGCTCGAAGCCACGCAAGTCACGTTCGTCGTCGAGGTACCGCAGCGCATCGTTCAGCAACTGCTGGTAGTCGGCGTCCGACAGGACCGGCGCCTGCAGCTCCATCGCTGCCAGCACCGAAAGGTCCAGCGCCGAGAATGACCGCAACAGCACCGAATCGTCATTCGTCTGCCCGATGCCCGATTCGAGATTCCCGGACAGACGCTGCACCAGCGCCCGCCGCTCCTCGCCACTGAGCAGCTCCTTTCGGTACACGCAAGCCACCACGACGCCATACCCGATGTCGTCGCGCCAGACAGGATCCGGTGACCCGAGCTTGCCAACGGCCTCGGTGACCAGGTCGAACGCTGTCTCACCCGGCGGTACCTCGCAATCGCGGGCCACGGCCAGCCAGAAGGACTGCCCGCGCTGTACCGGATCGCGCGTCGCATCGGCACGGTCAGCGCTGGCCAGTACGGGGCCGGTCGCGACCAGGCACAGCAGCCACGGCGACAACCGCGATGCGATGGACTGACGAGTTTCTGTTTCCATGAAGTCCGCTGCTCCTCGGAAATGGACGTGGCCCGACGCGATGCTCGGCGAGTTGCCGGACGATCGCGCCGCGTATGGCTGCATGGTAGCGCCCACACCTTCCGACTGAACAACATCAAGTCCGTGCTGGAGACGGGCACCGTGCCGCTCAAGACCCGGCTCATGCACGGGATGATGTCGGCGTTCATGTTCGTGGCGCCCAAGGAGACCCTGCGGAACAACATTCCGGAACTTCGGGAGTGGGGCACATGCGAGTTCTCGCCACATTGGTCTTTTCGGCCGCGCTGCTCGTGTTGGCGGCCGGAACTCCTGCTCGCGCCTATGACGCCGCGCTGGCCCAGAAGCTCGGCGCCGACGAGCACGGCATGAAGATGTACGCAATGGTCCTGTTGAAGCCTGGCCCCAGGCAGGACCTGACCAGGGAGGACTGTGTCCGCGCCTCGCCGGACGGCTCCACCACAGTATCTCCAAGGACTGAGCCGCAGCCCACCGGCCAGCGCGGCCGACGGGCGTCTGGTCGAGGTGATGGCTCCGGCGATGGACGCCTCGGCCGCTGGCAAGTAGGCTCACTACCCCCCCTTCCAGACGGTCTGCGCCGAGCAGGCGCAGCGGTACGCAAATGAAACAGCTTTCCGGCGCCGACGCGATGTTCCTGCAGTTCGAGCACGGCAACAACTTCATGCACGTCGCGTCTCTCGCGATCTATGACCCGGCCACGGCGCCGGGCGGCGGTGTCCGGTTCAAGGACGTGCTGAATTTCTTCACCTCGCGGCTCGAGCAGTTCCCGCAGTTTCGACGCCGTCTGGTGACGGTGCCGCTGTCGCTGGACCGTCCGTACTGGATCGAGGATCCGGGCTTCGATGTCGAGTTCCACGTGCGGCATATCGCGCTGCCGTACCCGGGTGACTGGCGCCAGCTCTGCATCCAGGTGGCGCGCATCCACTCCAGGCCGCTCGATCGCAGCAGGCCGCTGTGGGAGGCCTACGTGATCGAGGGGCTGCACGACATACCGGGCGTGCCGAAGGGCAGCTTCGCGCTGTACACCAAGATGCACCACGCGATCATCGACGGTGAGTCGGGCACCGAGCTGCTGAAGGCGCTGCACTCGATCACGCCCGACCCGCTGGACTTCGACGCCGAGCCCGTGCAGCCGCGCTTTCACGTCGACCGCGAGCCGACCACGATCGAACTCTATTCCCGTGCGCTGGTGCACCAGGTCGAGCGTGTGCCGGGACTGGCGAAATTCTCGTTCGACTCCGCGCGACGGCTCGGTGCGCTCGGCGTCGAGGCCGTCACCAGGCTGGCCGGCGAGGGCGCCGCCAGCATGCAGGGCCTGCGCGGCCTGCTGTCGGGCGACCTGGGGTCGCTGTTGCCGAAGATGCCGCCGCAGACCCGCTTCAGCGGCGATGTCTCGGCGCACCGCGTATTCGAAGCCGTGGGACTTCCGCTATCCGAGTTCAAGTCGGTCCGCCAGCAGGTCGGCGACGTGACCATCAACGACATGTTCCTGTGCATCGTCGGTGGCGCGCTGCGCAGGTATCTGCAGAGCAAGAAGGAACTCCCCGAAGCGTCCCTGTCCGCGATGGTGCCGATTTCGTTGCGCGGCGCGGACAAGGGCGGTGACCGGGGCAACCAGGTCGGAATGACCGTCATGTCCGTGCGTACCGATGTCGCGGACCCGGTTGAGCGGCTGCGCGCGATCCGTGATGGTGCCAGGACGTCGAAGGCGGTCACCGACGCCATCGGCAAGGAGTTCGCCCGCGACCTGATGGAGTTCGTGCCGAACATCGTGTCGCAGACGCTTACCCGCTACGTTCAGCCTCCGCGCATCGGCCTCATCGTGTCCAACGTCCGCGGACCGGATGTGCCGCTCTACATGGCCGGCGCCCGACTGGTGAACTACTCGCCGATCAGCATCGCCACCCACGGCATGGGCCTGAACGTCACCGGTTTCAGCTACGCCGGCACGATGTGGATATGCGCCGTGTCCTGCCGCGAGATGCTGCCCGACCCGGCGTTCTTCGCCGACTGCATGCGGGAGAGCTTCGAGGAAATCAAGGTGGCGGCTGGCCGCACCGGGATCACCGAGGCGCCGGCGCCCCGGGCCGCGCGCAGCAAGACTCGCAAGACCGGCCGGGCCGGCGGGATCGGCAAGGTCGCGAAGCAGCGAGGCGCGAAGCCACGGTCGCGTCGCAGGGCCTCGTGACCAGGTCCCGTAACCCGTGCTCGCCATACCTGCGCCCATGACCCGCACGCGTGACGTTCTTCCCGCTGCCCAGCGCGCCGCGCTCGGGCAGCTGCTCCGCGCCCCGGTGGACGACGTCGTGATCGTCGAGAATTCCTGGTACGCCCGGCTGCATCACGGTGCGCGTGCGACCACGCGCCACAACCGCATCCTGCTCGCTGGCCCGGCCAGCGAATTCGCGGCCGACCCGGCGCTGATGCTGCACGAGTACTACCACGTGCTGCGGCAGTGGAATCGCGGCCGCCTGACTGTGTGGCGATACGTGGTCGAGTGGCTGCAGCGGGGATACCTGGAGAACCGCTACGAGCGGCACGCCCGCCGCTTTGCGGCTTCACGGCTTTCGGCCTTCCAGCGGATGACATCGCACGCCGCGGCGGGCCAGCCACCCGCGCGCATCCGCCCTGCGCATACAATGAGCGCCCTGTCGGGACGCAGCCCATGAACTCTGCCGAGAGCTTCGACGTCATCGTGGTCGGCGGCGGCCACGCCGGAACCGAGGCGGCACTTGCCGCCGCGCGGATGGGCTGCCGCACGCTGCTGGTGACGCAGAGCATCGAGTCACTGGGCCAGATGAGCTGCAACCCCGCGGTCGGCGGCATCGGCAAGGGGCACCTGGTACGCGAGATCGACGCGCTGGGCGGCGCGATGGCCCGCGCGACTGATCGAGCCGGCATCCAGTTCCGCACGTTGAATGCGAGCAAGGGCCCTGCCGTGCGCGCGACCCGCGCGCAGGCCGACCGCCAGCTGTACAGGCGCGCGATTCGCTGCCTCGTCGAGAACCAGCCGAACCTGAGCCTGTTTCAGCAGGAGGTGTCGGACCTGCGCATCGAGGGCGACCGGGTCACCGGCGTCGTCACCCAGATCGGGGTGCAGTTCAAGGCGCGCGCCGTCGTGCTGACCGTGGGCACGTTCCTCGGCGGACGCATCCACGTCGGGCTCGACCAGTACGCGGGCGGACGCGCCGGCGACCCACCGTCGAGTCGCCTGGCCGAGAAGCTAAGGGCACTTCCGTTTCGCGTCGGACGCCTGAAAACCGGGACGCCGCCACGCATCGACGGGCGCACGATCGACTACGCCGACCTCGTCGTGCAGCACGGCGACGAACCGTGCCCGGTATTTTCGTTCCTCGGCGTGCGTGCGGATCACCCGCGACAGGCCCCGTGCCACATCACGGCGACCAACGAGCGTACGCACGAGATCATTCGTGCGGGCACCGACCGTTCGCCGATGTTCACGGGGGTGATCGAGGGCGTGGGTCCCCGCTACTGCCCGTCGGTGGAGGACAAGGTCGTGCGCTTCGCGGAGCGGGGTTCGCACCAGGTCTTCATCGAGCCCGAGGGGCTCGACACGCACGAGGTCTACCCGAACGGCATCTCGACCAGCCTGCCGTTCGACGTGCAGGTGGATTTCGTGCGCAGCATCCGGGGCTTCGAGCAGGCGCGCATCACCCGGCCGGGCTATGCGATCGAGTACGACTTCTTCGATCCGCGCGACCTGCGACCCACGCTGGAGACCAGGCACCTGCAGGGCCTGTATTTCGCGGGCCAGATCAACGGCACGACCGGCTACGAGGAAGCCGCGGCGCAGGGACTCGTCGCAGGAGCCAACGCAGCACTCGCCGTGCTTGGGCGCGAGCCCTGGTGGCCCGGGCGCGGTGATGCCTACATCGGCGTGATGATCGACGACCTGATCACCCGCGGCGCGCCGGAGCCCTACCGAATGTTCACCAGCCGCGCGGAGTACCGCCTCACGCTGCGTGAGGACAACGCCGACATGCGCCTCACGCCAGTGGGCCGGGAGCTCGGCCTGGTGGACGACGAGCGATGGCGGTTCTTCGAGCGCAAGCGCCAAGCCGTGGACGTGGAACTCGCTCGCCTGAACGCAGCGTGGGTGCGGCCCGGCACGGTGGAGGCCGAGCTCGCGGCGCCGCACGTCGGACAACTGGTCCGTGAGCAGCGCGCGTTCGAGCTGCTGCGACGCCCCGGCGTGAGTTTCGAAGCCGTCTGCGCGATCGTCGGGTGGGGTGACGGAGACTGGCACGGGGACGAGCGCCTGGCGGCACAGGTTCCACTCGCCGTCGATGTGCAGGCGAAGTACGCCGGCTACATCGACCGCCAGCACGACGAGATCGAACGGCAACGACGCAGCGAGGAAACGACCCTGCCCGCCGACCTGGACTACGTGGAGGTCCGCGGCCTGTCGAACGAGGTGCGCCAGCGCCTGCTCGAGCACCTCCCGGCCACGCTCGGGCAGGCGGCGCGAATTCCGGGCGTGACGCCGGCCGCGATTTCGCTGCTGCTCATCCATCTCAAGCGTCACGCCGACCGGCAGTCCGGGTCGCCGCGCGCGATGCGTGTACGCTGACTGGCAGCACACCGTCGGTCCGGTCGCCATCGCTTACCATCGCGTCGCCATGCGAAATCCCATGCAGCTCATCGACCGCGGCCTGCGAGCGGTATTCGTTTCGGCCGCGCTGCTCGGGCTCGCGGCCTGCGGCGGCGGCAATCCGCAACCCGCCGGGTCGGCACCGACGGCGACCGCTGCGGACATGCTCACGCGCGGCAACGGACCGGAACCCGACACGCTCGATCCGCAGAAGGCCCGCACCGACGGGGCATTCAATATCCTGCGGGACGCATTCGAAGGCTTGACGGCCGCGGGGCCCGACGGCGGCGCGGTGCCGGCCGCGGCCGACACCTGGACGGTATCCGGCGATGGCCTCGAGTACCGGTTTCACCTTCGCGACGGGTTGCGATGGTCGAACGGCGATACGGTGGTCGCGGGTGATTACGTGGCGGGCATGCGCCGTCTCGTCGACCCGGCGACCGCATCCCCGTACGCGCAGATCCTGGAGCCGGTGGCGAACGCCGTCGAGATCACCCGCGGCGAGCGGCCCGCGGCAGAGCTGGGTGTCAGCGCCCCCGACGACCGCACCGTTGCGATCCGCCTTCGGAATCCCGCGCCGTACCTGCTCGGGCTGCTCGCGCAGCCCGGTACGTTTCCGGTCCACGGCCCCTCGCTCGAGAAGTTCGGAGGGTCGTACGCGAAACCAGGGAACCTGGTCTCGAACGGCGCGTTCGTCCTCGCGGACTGGGTCATCGGTTCGCAGGTCGACCTTACCCGCAACCGCCACTACTGGAACGACAAGGCCACCAGCGTCGACCGCGTGCGCTTCGTCCACCAGGCGGACCCGAGCACGGAATTCCGCCTTTACCGCGCCGGCCAGCTCGACGTCACCTACGTCGTCCCACAGCAGCAGTTCGCGTGGATCCGCGAGAACCTGCCCGGCGAGCTGCACATCTCGCCACAGCTGAGCGTCTACTACTACGGATTCAACCTGACCCGCCCGCCGTTCAAGGACCAGCCCGCCCTGCGTCGGGCCTTGTCGCTGGTGATCGACCGCGACCGGCTCGCCACGTCCGTGACGGGCCTGGGTGAGGCGCCGGCCCATGGCTGGGTTCCGCGCGGCGTTGCCGACTACACGCCGCAGCAGTTCGACTACGCGTCACGGCCCTACGCGGAGCGCGTGGCCGAGGCGCGCGAACTGTATCGCAAGGCAGGCTATTCGGATGCAAATCCGCTCGAGGTCGAGATCCGCTACAACACCGGCGAGGTTCACAATCGCCTGGCCGTTGCGGTTGCAGCCATGTGGAAAGAGGCGTTGGGGGTGGAGACCACGCTATACGCGGAGGAATTCCGCGCGCTGCTGCAGACCATCCAGGCTCGCAAGGACACCGAGGTATTCCGGTCGAGCTGGGTCGGCGACTACAACGATGCGTACTCGTTCCTGCAGCTGCTGCAGACCGGCTTCGGCATAAACCTCACCGGCTATTCCAATCCGCGGTACGACGAGCTGCTGGCCGAGGCAACGCGCCAGCCGGACCCGGTCCGCCGCCGGGCGCTGCTCGAGGAATCCGAGCAGGTGATGCTCGCTGACACACCGGTCCTGCCGCTCTACTTCTACGTCAACAAGCACCTCGTGAAGCCGTACATCCGCGGCTGGCACGACAACGTCATGAACGTCCAGTACAGCAAGGACTTGAGCCGCCTGGAGGCCAGGTGAGTGCTGCGTCACAGTTCGTGGAGCGCCGGGTCGGGTTGAGTTGAGGACGGCTGGCGAGAAAGGCACCATCGCGAAAACAATTCGTCGAATTACCAAATGTTCTGGTTCACACTCTTCGCTTCGACGGTCATCGCGCTGTATTTCTGGCGTGAGTACCGGATCCAGCAGCGCGACCTGCAGAGCCCGACGGCTCCGCACAGGGTCGGCCAGCGCTACATTGGCCAGGTGCTCACCTTGGCCGGCGCGATCCATGAAGGCGAGGGCCGGGCGAAGCTCGGGGGACGCCGCTGGAGCCTTCGCGGGCCGGATACGCCGGCCGGCGCGAAGGTCAGGATCACCGGGGTGGACGGCACGGTGCTGATCGTGGATCGCCTGCCCGGTTGACGCAGGCGCTCGAGGCCGGCCCGGCCTCCAGCCGAAACCCATGCTCCGACCGCAGGCCGCGTCACGGCCGCTCGTTTCGCATTACTGTGGCAGCCGACAATCAAGCAAATAAAATTTGAGTGTCAGCGCTGAAAAGGACATTGGTATAGATCATTTATAAATAATCTATTGATTATTTAGCGATCAGTGCGTACTCGGCTGAGACACTCGCCGCAAACGTCATGTCGCCCGCCTGGTAGGTAGCCTCGGGCGGCGGTGCCGCAGCCGACATATCGGCCGCCATGCGGTACATGGGCATCTGCGGTGGCGACGACGAGGCATTCAACGTGCGCACCGCGCCGAGCTCCGCACCGGCGGCACGGGCCAGCGTCTCGGCGTTCAGGCGCGCGTCCTGGACCGCGAGAGCCATCGCCTGCCGCTCGAGCTCCTTTCGGCGGGTCGAGTCCAGAGACGGGCCGCCAACCTGGTTCGCTCCCGCACTCACGGCGCGCTCCATCAGGCTGCCCAGTTTGTCGAGATTGCGCAGTTCCACGTCCACCTGGCGGCTGACCACGTAGCCCTGCAACTCCTGCTTTCGGGCCTGCTCGTTCCAGGTGTAATCGGGCCGGACCTGCAGGCCTGTCGCATTGACGTATTTCGGGTCGATGCCCAGTTCCCTGGTGAGGGCCAGCAAACGGTCCACGGCCGCGGTGACCGTCGTGCGCGCCTCGGCCAGGCCGGGGCGGCGGGCCTCGACGCCCAGCGTGACCCGGGCCATGTCCGGCTGCGCGGTCACCTGGCCCTGCCCATCGACTCTCACCATGCCGGGACGCCCGTCCTCAGCCAGTGCCGACCCCGCCGGAATCGCCAACGCAGCCAGCAGGCCGGACAACAACATGACCGCGCGCATCGCCATGGTTAATTCCTCGGTAGGTCGGTTTTCGAGTCAGCGCTGAGACTATGACATTCCCGACCGGCATTCATCCGTCCCAGGCGTCATTCGACTACGCAAACGCTTTTGATTAACATGCCCGCCCTTCGGCCCGGGGGAGGCCGATTGCCGCACGGAGCTTAAAATGACCTCGAGATCGGCCTGGCTCGCGCTGAGCCTGACCATCGCGGCGCTGGCTGCACCCGCCCTGGCTTCGGCCGCGGATGTGGCCCGTGGCGCCAAGTTGGCCTACACCTGCCAGGGTTGCCACGGCATCCCGAACTACAAGAATGCCTATCCCGTATACAGCGTGCCCAAGCTGGGCGGGCAGCACGCTGCGTACCTGGTCGTGGCGCTGAAGGAATACGCCGCCCAGGATCGTCCGCATGCCACGATGCACGCCCAGGCCGTCACGATGACGGACCAGGACATGCAGGACATGGCCGCCTACCTGAGTGGCCAGGAACTCAAGCCCGGCGGTCACGCGGTCGGTACGGCGCCCAAGGCCGGCCAGACCTGCGTCGCCTGCCATGGCAGCGACGGCATCGGCATCCTGCCGGAATACCCGAACCTCGCCGGCCAGCACGCCGACTATATCGAGCAGGCCTTGAAGGCGTACCGCGCGGGCCAGCGCAAGAATCCGGTGATGGGCGGCATGGCGACGCCGCTGACCGACGCCGACATCGAGGCACTCGCCCGTTACTACTCGGGCCAGCGCCCCAGCCTGTGTTCCACCGACGAGGTCCGCAAGGCCGGCAAGTGCCCGGGCACTTGAAGCAGGACAGCTGGTTGAGATGACATGAGGAGGCCGGGTCTGCCCGGCCTTCTTGTTTTCGCGGCATCGAGACCGCAGTCTTACCGGCTGAACCAATCGAGCCTGTGCCCGACCCGATGTCCACTGTTCCCTTCACGCCCAGCAGCGCCCGTCTGGCTGTCCCGGTCGGCGACGGCGTCTACCTGGTCGACACGCTTTACGTGCGACCGGGACTCGCGGCCAGCCACCTGGTCGTGGACGCGGGCCGAGCGGCGTTCATCGACACGGGAGCCGCCCCGGCAGCGCCGCGGCTGCTCGGCGCGCTCGACGAACTCGGAATCGCCCGTGCGCAGGTGGACTACCTTTTCATGACCCACGTGCATCTCGACCATGCCGGCGCCGCGGGGCAGTTGATCGAGGCGCTGCCGAACGCGATGGCGGTGCTGCACCCGCGCGGCGCGCCGCACCTCATCGACCCCAGCAGGCTGATCGCCGGGTCCATCGAGGTCTACGGGGAGGCGAAGTACCGCGAGCTGTACGGCGAGATCCTGCCGATCCCGGCGGAGCGGGTAATCGTCACCGAGGACAGGCAACGCATTCGGCTCGGCGGCCGGACCTTCGAGTTCATCGACGCGCCCGGGCACGCGAGGCACCACCATTGCCCGATCGACCTGGATCACCGCGCCGTCTACGCAGGCGACAACTTCGGCATCTGCTACCGTGAACTCGACACGGCGTCAGGGCCGTTCATGCTGCCGACCACCACGCCGGTGCACTTCGATCCGGACGCGCTGCATTCGACCATACGACGACTGATGTCCTACCGCCCTGAACGTGTCTACCAGACGCATTTCGGCCCAGTGGACCAGCTCGAGCGCCTCGAGCACGACCTGCACGAGTGCATCGACGGGCTCGTGCGCATTGCCCGCGAGCATTCCGGCGCCGGCGATCGCGCGGCCCGCATTGCGGCCGACATGTACACGTATTTCGACGGCCGCCTCGACGCACACGGCTGCCGGCTGGGCCCGGAGGAACGACACCGACTGATCGACGACGACGTGCGCCTGAACACCGCCGGTCTCGAGGTCTGGCTGGACCGTTCCTGAAACCAGATACCCCACTGCACCACACCAGAACCTGAACGCTACCGGCCACCCAACATGCCTGCATTCCGCGCCTTCCGTATCCACGATATCGACCGCCAGATCGTCGCCCGCTTCGACGAGATCACTCTCGACGAATTGAGCCCAGGGGACGTGGTGGTGCGTGTCAGCCACTCCGACATCAACTACAAGGATGCGCTTGCGGCGACCGGCAAGGGCCGCATCCTGCGCAGTTATCCGCTGGTGGGCGGCATCGACCTTGCTGGCGAGGTCGTGAGTTCGACCGACGCACGATTCGCGCCCGGCCAGAAAGTGCTGGTCACCGGCTGCGGCCTCTCCGAGACCCGGGACGGCGGGTACGCGGAATTCGCGCGCCTGCCGGGAGACAGCGTGATCCCGCTGCCGGCGGGCATCAGCGAGCTCGACTCGATGAAGCTCGGCACCGCAGGATTCACCGCGGCACTGGCCGTGCACCGGATGGAGCAGAACGGCCAGAAGCCTGCGAACGGACCGGTGGTGGTTACCGGCGCGACCGGCGGCGTCGGCAGCCTCGCAATCAGCATGCTCGCGGGCCGTGGCTACGAGGTCGTGGCGGTCAGCGGCAAGCAGGGAGCGGAGGACTACCTGCACGACATCGGCGCGGCGCGCGTGCTGCGCCGCGAGGAACTGGACCTGGGCTCGAAGCCGATGGAGAAGGCGCTCTGGGCCGGCGCCGTGGACAACGTCGGCGGCCCGCTGCTCACCTGGCTCACGCGCACCGTCGACCAGTGGGGCAACATCGCGAGCATCGGACTCGCCGGCGGCGCTGAACTTGTGACGACCGTCATGCCTTTCATCCTGCGGGGCGTTAACCTGCTCGGGATTAATTCCGTTCTCACGCCCCGGGAACTCCGGCTCGAGGTCTGGCAGCGCATCGCGACCGACCTGAGGCCGGCGGCGCTGGACCGGATATGCACGAAGATCCTGGGCTTCAACGAGCTGCCGGCAAGTTTCGACGATTACATTCAGGGCCGGGTGACCGGCCGCACCGTGGTGAGGATTCCGTGACCAGCGACGACAGCAAGAACCTCGGCCACCGCACGCTCACGCATCTCGAACGGCTGGAGGCCGAGGCCATCCACGTCATGCGCGAGGTGGTCGCCGAATGCGACAAGCCGGTGATGCTCTACTCGATCGGCAAGGACAGCGCGGCGATGCTGCACGTCGCGATGAAGGCCTTCTACCCGGCCAAGCCGCCGTTCCCGCTGCTGCACGTGGACACGCGGTGGAAGTTCCGCGACATGTACCTGTTCCGCGAACGCATGGTGGACGAGCTCGGATTCGAACTGCTCACCTACACCAACCCAGAGGGCATCGAGAAGGGCATCAACCCGTTCACGCACGGGTCGGCGATCCATACCGATGTGATGAAGACGCAGGCCCTGAAACAGGCGCTGGACCTCTACGGCTTCGACGCTGCATTTGGCGGCGCACGCCGCGACGAGGAGAAAAGCCGTGCCAAGGAGCGGATGTTCTCATTCCGCTCCGCGCAGCATCGCTGGGACCCGAAGAACCAGCGCCCCGAACTCTGGCGCATCTACAACACGCGCAAGCACAAGGGCGAGTCGATCCGCGTGTTCCCGATGTCGAACTGGACTGAACTCGACATCTGGCAGTACATCTACCTGCGCGATATCCCGATCGTGCCGCTGTACTTCGCGGCTGAACGCCCCGTGGTGGAGCGCGACGGCGCGCTGATCATGGTGGACGACGAGCGCATGCCACTGCACCCGGGCGAAAAGCCCATGATGAGGAAAGTGCGCTTCCGCACACTCGGCTGCTACCCGCTCACGGGCGCGATCGAGAGCGACGCCGACACGCTGCCGGCGATCATCCAGGAAATGCTGCTGACGACCAGTTCGGAGCGGCAGGGTCGGGTCATCGACCACGACCAGTCGGCGTCGATGGAGAAGAAGAAGCAGGAGGGGTACTTCTGATGGCCCACGTCTCCGACCTGATCGGGCAGGACATCCAGGCTTACCTGCACCAGCATGAGCACAAGAGCCTGCTCAGGTTCATCACGTGCGGCAGCGTCGACGACGGCAAGTCGACGCTGATCGGCCGCCTGCTCTACGACTCGAAGATGATCTTCGAGGACCAGCTCGCAGCGCTGGAGGCGGACTCGAAGAAAGTCGGGACCCAGGGCGGCGAGCTCGATTTCGCGCTGCTGGTGGACGGTCTCGCGGCCGAGCGCGAGCAGGGCATCACGATCGACGTGGCCTACCGCTTCTTCTCGACCGACAAGCGCAAGTTCATCGTCGCCGACACGCCGGGGCACGAGCAGTACACGCGCAACATGGTCACCGGCGGGTCCACCGCTGACCTCGCCGTGATCCTGGTCGACGCGCGCAAGGGAGTGCTGACACAGACGCGGCGCCACAGTTACCTGGTGTCGTTGCTCGGCATCCGCAAGGTGGCGCTCGCGATCAACAAGATGGACCTCGTCGGCTACTCGCAGCAGACCTTCGACGCCATCGTGGCCGAGTACCGGGAATTCGCTGCGCAGATCGGGCTGGTCGACGTCGTCGCAATACCCGTGTCCGGGCTCCGGGGCGACAACATCAAGGATCCGAGCGAGCACATGGCCTGGTATCACGGGCCGACGCTGATGGGATATCTCGAGGCAGTCGAGATCGAGGATCTCCTGCAGCACCAGCCATTCCGCCTGCCGGTGCAGTGGGTCAACCGCCCGAACCTCGATTTCCGCGGCTTCGCCGGCACGATCGTCAGTGGCAGGCTGTCGCCCGGCGAGAAGCTGCGTGTGCTGCCGTCCGGCCGCGAAAGTCGCGTGGCGCGCATCGTCACGCTGGATGGCGATCTCGACAGCGCGGTGGCCGGCCAGGCCGTCACCATCACGCTGGAGGATGAGATCGACGTGAGCCGCGGCGACGTGCTCGCGACCACCAAGGCGCCGCCCGGCGTCGCAGACCAGTTCGAGGTCACCGTCATCTGGATGTCCGACGAGCCGATGCTGCCGGGACGCCCGTACTGGATGAAGATCGGCACCCGGCAGGTGACGGCCACCATCACCGAGCCCAAGTACAAGGTCAACGTCAACACGCTCGAGCATCTCGCGGCCAAGACGCTGGAACTGAACGAGATCGGTGTCTGCAATCTCTCGCTCGACCAGCCCGTCGCCTTCGATCCGTACACCGAGAACCGCGACACCGGCGGATTCATCCTGATTGACCGTTTGACCAACGCGACGATCGGCGCCGGACTCATTCACTTCGCGCTGCGCCGCTCGCAGAACATCCACTGGCAGGCGGTCGACGTTCACAAGGCCGCCCGGGCGGCGCAGAAGGGCCAGAAACCCTGTGTGCTGTGGCTGACGGGTCTTTCCGGCGCTGGCAAGTCCACGATCGCGAACCTGGTCGAGAAGCAGCTCCTGTCACTGGGGCGGCACACCTACCTGCTCGACGGCGACAACGTCCGCCACGGGCTCAATCGCGACCTCGGCTTTACCGACGCAGATCGCGTCGAGAACATCCGCCGCGTCGCGGAGGTCGCGAAACTGATGGCCGATGCTGGCCTCATTGTCATGGTGTCCTTCATCTCGCCGTTCCGTGCCGAGCGTCGCATGGCGCGCAACCTGTTCGAGCCGGGAGAATTCTTCGAGGTGCACGTGGACACGCCGCTCGCGGTGGCTGAGGCCCGCGACGTGAAGGGCCTCTATGGCAAGGCGCGCCGCGGGGAACTCAAGAATTTCACCGGCATCGACTCGCCCTACGAGCCGCCGGAGAACCCGGAGATCTACATCGACACCACGCACGCGGCGGCCGAGGAGTCGGCTACCGCAATCGTCGAGGAACTGCGCAAGGCGGGGATGCTGAAGCCAGCCGTGTAGGCCGTTTGGTATCCGCCCGGCAAGTTGCTACGCCGGTCGCGTACTTGATTCGCCAGGGGTCTGCCGTTGTCGCTGATCGCCGAACTGAAGCGCCGGAACGTCTTCCGGGTGAGTGGCGCGTACCTGGCGCTGGGCTGGATCGTGACAACGGTAATCGCAAGGGCAACGCACGGCGCGCAACCCGGCACGGCACTTTCGGAGTCCGGCGATGATCGTTCAGTCGCCGTGCTGCCGTTTGTGGACATGAGCGAGGCCAGGGACCAGGAATACTTCGCCGACGGCATCTCCGAGGAGTTGCTCGAACCTGCTGGCGAAAGTGCCGCAGTAGGCGCATTCGAGCGGGCACTTGAGTCAAATTGCGCCCCGCCACGTGGTCCAGGTGCCGGATTCACCGGCTGGATCGGTCGTGTTCGCGACCGGGTGGTACCCACGTCGTACGTCGACTGGTCCGACGTTCCCGACTGACCGCAGTCACCCTATCGAGCGCGCCTCGAGCGGGTCCAGCGCTGCCCGCGCTGCGATCGCGCCGTGGTGATCGAGCCGCCCGCGTAGCGTCAGGTAAGGAGCGGCCCACCCGATGATGCACCGTGCGCCGCAGTTCGCGGGACCGGATCAGGGCTCCAGCGACCCCGTGTACGCAGCGATCGCGATCATGTCATCGACCTCGAGCCGCGCCACGACGGCCTGCATGGGCTGCCCGGCTGGGGCCGAGCGGGCGCCGGTCCTGAACGCGAGCAGCTGGCGCAGCAGATAGGTTGGTGAGCGGCCCGCGATCGGCGGTATCAGCCCGACACCGCGGAGATCGGCGCCGTGGCAGCTGCCGCAGGGCGGCGTGCCGGTGCCATCAACCGAAGCGACGAGCTTCCGCCCCCGCTCGATGCTTCCGGGCGGAACGTACGCGATTGCGCCGTTCCTCGAATCGCGCAGTTCGTGCTTCTCGGGGTCGCGTGCCACTTCGATGATGCGCTCGCCAAGCGGCTCCTCGCCGGCGCCTTCGGTGCGCACGTAGAGCCACCCGGCAGCATGCGTGACCGGCACGCTGTCCGACTCGACCACGTCCACCCGGTGCTGCGGGCGCAGGCTGGCGAAATACGCCGCGGCCGCCTCGATCTCGGCGGCGCTTGCGTTCCGCGCGTCCTGCAGCATGAAGTCGTAAGGCAGGCAGGGCCCGTCCCAGGCGCTTCGCCGGGCACCGCTCGCCATGTCGAGAACCTGCTGGACGATGTACTGCACCGGGAGCCCGGCCACCGGGGCGTTCTCCGGCCGTCCGCTGCCGTCGGGCAAGTGGCAGTAGGCGCAGGCGTACACGGACGGCTTTCGACCGTGTGCCACGACCTCCGGCATCGGCGGGTGATCGTCGGGGTACCAGTCCGGCGGCGCGAACAGGTCCTTCATCTGCGCGCGGGTGTATGTCACCCCGCTTCCAGGGAGGCGGATCGGCGATTCGTCGTTGCCGGCAGGCGTCGGTGCGGGCGCCGTGGCGGCCGGTGGATTGGTCGGATAGGCCCAGGCAGGGACGGCGAAGGCGCCTGCCGTCGGAGCAGGACCGGCCGCGACATGCCAGGGCGACAGCAGGCAGCCGGAAACCGCGACCAGGCGGACCGCATGGCGCCACAGCCAGGCAGCTGCGCTCATTGCGCCGGCCGCGTCTTGACCATCATCAGCGAGCGAAGCTTCAGCACCACCGTGCCGTGCTGGTTGGCAAGCACCCCGTCGAAGGTGACCAGGCCGCGGTCCGGCTTCGACTCCGATGCGCGCTTGTCGACGCAGGTCATCGTGAGCGTGAGCTGGTCGCCGGGCCGCGCGGGGTTCGGCAACTCGAGCTCGTGCTTGATCGAGGCTATGCCCGCCGTGGGCTCCATCCTGTTCAGCAGCAGCGCCGCAACGGCGTAACTGTGGACGCTCGACGCCGTGAGGCCTTTCATCGGCGAGCGCTCGGCCGCCTGCGGGTCCACGTGCCAGGGTTGGGGATCCCACTGTCGCGCGAACGCAATGATGTCCTCGTCGTGGAGATCGTGGGTTCCCGCCGTCTGTGCGGACCCGATCTCGATGTCTTCGAAGTAGCGCATGGTTTCCCCGCTGGCATGCTAACTGTCGCATGGAGTCCAATCACGTGTCGCCATTGAGCGTCCTGGCGGCCCGGCGCCGGGGCCACGCAACGAGCGGACGGCCGGGCAGGCGACCGCGCGGGTCCGGCTACTCTCGCCGAGGGGGTCGTCCGAGGCAGGCTGCGTTATCATTCCAAGCCCACATCGCGCCGTGAAGAAGGGCTAACCATGACCGTTCCCGCTTCCGCAGGTGCCCGGCTCCGGGCCGCACTGGCCAACGAACGCCCGCTGCAGGTCGTTGGCACGGTGAACGCCTTCAGCGCATTGCTCGCCGAGCGCGCCGGGTTCAGGGCCCTGTACCTTTCCGGGGCCGGCGTGGCGAACACCTCGTTCGGACTTCCTGACCTCGGCATCACCAGCCTGAACGACGTCTGCGAGGACGTGCGACGGATCTGCTCCGCGACGGACCTGCCGCTGCTGGTGGACGCCGACACCGGCTGGGGCGCCGCATTCAACATCTCCCGCACGATTTCGGACCTGATCCGATCCGGCGCGGCTGGCTGCCACCTCGAGGACCAGGTGCAAACCAAGCGCTGCGGTCACCGGCCGGGCAAGGCGCTGGTTACCGCCGAGGAAATGGCGGACCGAATCAAGGCTGCAGTTGACGGCCGTACCGACTCGCAGTTCGTCATCATGGCGCGCACCGACGCGCACGCGGTCGAGGGCCAGCAGGCCGCGATCGACCGATCCTGCCTGTACGTTGAAGCAGGGGCAGACATGATCTTCGCCGAGGCGCTGAACACGCTCGACGAGTACCGGCAATTCACGGCGACGGTGAAAGTGCCCGTGCTGGCCAACATCACCGAGTTCGGCAAGACGCCGCTGTTCACCGTCGCGGAACTCGAGAGTGCCGGCGTGCAGCTGGTGCTGTATCCGCTCTCGGCGTTCCGCGCCATGTCGAAAGCCGCGGAGGTCGTCTACGGCGCGATCCGGCGCGAGGGTTCCCAGAAGAGCGTCGTCGAATACATGCAGACGCGCACCGAGCTGTACGAGGTGCTCGGCTACCACGAGTACGAGCGCAAGCTCGACGAGCTCTTCAGCCGCGAGGGCACCGAAAAATAGCGTCTCCGTACCGCACGCCCGGCAGCGTTCCGTACACGACATCCACACATACGGCATCAACAGCGACGAGCAACGAACCATGAGCACCGAAACGACCGGCACTGGCTTCAAGCCCAAGAAATCCGTCGCCCTCTCCGGCGTGACCGCCGGCAATACGGCACTCTGTACCGTCGGCCGCAGCGGCAACGACCTGCACTACCGCGGTTACGACATCCTCGACCTCGCGGACGGCTGCGAATTCGAGGAAGTCTCCTACCTGCTGGTGCACGGCAAGCTGCCGGGCAAGGCCGAACTCGCCGGTTACAAGGAAAAGCTGAAGCGGCTGCGCGGGCTTCCGGCGGCCGTGCGATCGGCACTCGAGGCGCTGCCCGCCGCGAGTCACCCGATGGACGTGATGCGCACCGGTGCCTCGGTGCTCGGCTGCGCACTGCCCGAGAAGGAAGATCACAACACCGCGGGCGCGCGTGATATCGCGGACCGGTTGATCGCGAGCTTCGGCTCGATGCTGTGCTACTGGTACCACTACAGCCACTCGGGTCAGCGCATCAACGTCGAGACCGACGACGACAGCGTCGGCGGGCACTTCCTGCACCTGCTGCACCGCCGGCCGCCGCCGGAGTCCTGGGTGAAGGCGATGCACGTGTCGCTTAACCTGTACGCTGAGCACGAATTCAATGCCTCCACGTTCACGGCGCGCGTGATCGCCGGCACGGGCTCCGACATGTATTCGTGCATCACCGGCGCGATCGGCGCGCTGCGCGGACCGAAGCACGGCGGCGCGAACGAGGTCGCATTCGAGGTGCAGAAGCGCTACGACAGCCCCGACGAGGCCGAGGCAGACATCAGGAAGCGCGTCGAGGCCAAGCAGGTGATCATCGGCTTCGGCCACCCGGTCTACACGATCGGTGATCCGCGCAACGAGGTGATCAAGGGCGTCGCACGCGGCCTCTCGAAGGAGGCCGGCGACATGAAGATGTTCGACATCGCAGAGCGGCTCGAGACGGTGATGTGGGACATCAAGAAGATGTTCCCGAACCTCGACTGGTTCAGTGCGGTGTCCTACCACATGATGGGCGTTCCGACCGCCATGTTCACGCCGCTGTTCGTGATCTCGCGCACCACCGGGTGGAGCGCGCACGTCATCGAGCAACGCATCGACGGAAAGATCATCCGTCCGAGTGCGAACTACACTGGTCCCGAGGACCAGAAGTTCGTGCCGATCGCGAAGCGCGGCTGACGAGCGTGAACAAGGCGTACCGCAAGCCGCTGCCGGGCACGGCGCTCGATTACTTCGACGCGCGCGAGGCGGTCGATGCGATCAAGCCCGGCGCCTGGGACAGGTTGCCTTACACCTCGCGCGTGCTGGCCGAGAACCTGGTGCGCCGCTGCGACCCGGCGACTCTGGACGCGTCGCTGCGCCAGCTGATCGAACGCCGACGCGACCTTGATTTCCCGTGGTTCCCGGCTCGCGTGGTCTGCCACGACATCCTCGGGCAGACCGCCCTGGTGGACCTCGCCGGGCTGCGCGATGCGATCGCGGAACAGGGCGGCGATCCCGCGAAGGTCAATCCAGTGGTGCCGGTGCAGCTGATCGTCGATCACTCGCTGGCGGTGGAACACGGCGGGTTCGAGAAGGACGCGTTCGCGAAGAACCGCGCGATCGAGGATCGTCGCAACGAAGACCGTTTCCACTTCATTGACTGGACGCGGAAGGCGTTCAGGAACATCGACGTGATCCCTCCGGGCAACGGCATCATGCACCAGATCAACCTGGAGCGGATGTCGCCGGTGATACACGCGAAGGATGGCGTCGCGTTCCCGGACACGCTGGTCGGCACCGACAGCCATACGCCGCACGTCGATGCGCTCGGCGTGATCGCGATCGGTGTCGGCGGCCTCGAGGCGGAGAGCGTGATGCTCGGGCGAGCGTCGTGGATGCGACTGCCGGACATCATCGGCGTCGAGCTTTCGGGCAGGCCTGCGCCGGGCATCACTGCAACCGACGTAGTGCTCGCGCTGACCGAGTTCCTGCGCAAGGAAAAAGTGGTCGGGGCATATCTCGAGTTCTTCGGCGAAGGCGCTTCCGTGCTCACGCTCGGTGACCGCGCGACGATTTCCAACATGGCGCCGGAGTACGGCGCCACGGCGGCGATGTTCTTCATCGACCGGCAGACGATCGACTACCTGACGCTCACCGGCCGCGCTGATGAGCAGGTGAAGCTGGTCGAGCTCTACGCAAGGGAAGCCGGGCTCTGGGCCGACGCGCTCAGGACCGCGGAATACGAGCGTGTGCTCAGGTTCGACCTGTCCACGGTGGTGCGCAACATGGCGGGACCGTCGAATCCACACAAGCGCCTGCCGACCTCGGACCTCGCCGCGCGTGGCATCGCGGGCGAGTGGGAAGAGAAGCCGGGAGAGATGCCGGATGGCGCGGTGATCATCGCGGCCATCACCAGCTGCACCAACACCAGCAACCCGCGCAACGTGATTGCTGCCGGGCTGCTGGCGCGCAATGCCAATGCACGGGGACTGACCCGCAAGCCCTGGGTGAAGTCGTCGCTTGCGCCCGGTTCCAGGGCCGTGCAGCTCTATCTCGAAGAAGCGAAGCTGCTGCCGGAACTCGAGAAGCTCGGTTTCGGCATCGTTGCCTTCGCCTGCACGACCTGCAACGGCATGAGCGGTGCACTGGATCCGAAGATCCAGCAGCAGATCATCGACCGGGACCTGTATGCGACGGCGGTGCTGTCCGGTAACCGCAACTTCGACGGCCGCATTCACCCCTACGCAAAGCAGGCGTTCCTGGCCTCCCCGCCGCTGGTTGTGGCCTATGCCATCGCGGGCACCATCCGCTTCGACATCGAGAAAGACGTGCTGGGCACCGACGCGGATGGCAAGCCGGTGACACTCAAGGACATCTGGCCGAGCGATGCGGAGATCGACGCAGTGGTCGCATCGAGCGTCAAGCCGGAGCAGTTCCGGAAAGTCTACGAGCCGATGTTCAAGGTCCAGGTGGCAAGCGGCGAGAAGATCAGCCCGCTGTACGACTGGCGTCCGATGAGTACCTATATCCGTCGTCCGCCGTACTGGGAAGGTGCGCTGGCCGGCGAGCGCACGCTCAGGGGAATGCGACCGCTGGCGGTGCTCGGCGACAACATCACCACCGACCACCTGTCGCCCTCGAACGCCATTCTGCTGGACAGTGCGGCGGGAGCCTACCTGGCGAAAATGGGCTTGCCGGAAGAGGATTTCAATTCCTACGCGACACACCGCGGGGACCACCTGACCGCGCAGCGCGCAACATTCGCGAATCCGACACTCACCAACGAAATGGCGATCATCGACGGCCAGGTTAAGAAAGGATCGCTGGCGCGCGTCGAGCCCGATGGCAAGGTGATGCGCATGTGGGAAGCGATCGAGACCTACATGGCGCGCGGGCAGCCGTTGATCATCGTCGCCGGCGCCGACTATGGCCAGGGCTCGTCACGCGACTGGGCGGCCAAGGGCGTGCGGCTCGCGGGTGTCGAAGCGATCGCAGCCGAGGGATTCGAGCGCATCCACCGCACGAACCTGATCGGAATGGGCGTGCTGCCGCTGGAATTCAAGCCTGCCGTAAACCGCCGGACTTTGAATATTGATGGCACCGAGACCTTCGACGTGACCGGCGAGCGCAAGCCGGGTGCAACGCTTTCGCTCGCGATCATTCGCAGGAACGGCGAGCGCGTGGAGGTGCCGGTGACCTGCCGGCTCGACACCGCCGAGGAAGTCTCGATCTACGAGGCGGGCGGCGTGCTGCAGCGTTTCGCACGGGACTTCCTCGAGTCGGCTGCAGTGACCTGAGCGCGACTGCACGCCCCACCCGACCGGCGACCCGCGCCTTTTTCAGGACGACATCGAATGGCCCAGGCCCCACAGATCAGTATCCCTGCCACCTACATGCGTGGCGGCACCAGCAAGGGAGTCTTCTTCCGACTGCAGGACCTGCCTGACGCGGCGCAGGTGCCGGGTGCAGCGCGTGACGCGCTGCTGCTGCGCGTGATCGGCAGCCCCGATCCATACGGCAAGCAGATCGACGGCATGGGCGGCGCGACGTCGAGCACCAGCAAGACCGTCATCCTGTCGAAGAGCAGCCGGCCCGGTCACGACGTCGACTACCTGTTCGGCCAGGTGTCGATCGACAAGGCGTTCGTCGACTGGAGCGGCAATTGCGGCAATCTCTCCGCGGCCGTCGGACCGTTCGCGATCGCGAACCGCCTGCTGGACGCTGCCCGCGTGCCGAAGGACGGTATCGCGGTAGTGCGTATCTGGCAGTCGAACATCGGCAAGACCATCGTCGCGCACGTGCCCGTGACAAACGGCGAGGTGCAGGAGACCGGCGATTTCGAGCTCGACGGGGTGACCTTTCCCGCCGCGGAAATCCAGCTTGAATTCATCAACCCGGCCGATGAGGGTGAGGGCGACGGGGGTGGCTCGATGTTTCCCACCGGCAAGCTGGTGGACGAACTCGAGGTACCGGGACTCGGCACGATCAAGGTCACGATGATCAATGCCGGCATCCCTACGATCTTCGTGAACGCGGATTCCATCGGCTACACCGGTACCGAGCTGCAGGACGCGATCAACAATGATGCGAAGGCGCTTGCGCTGTTCGAGGACATTCGCGCACACGGTGCGCTGCGCATGGGCCTGATCACGCGGATCGAGGACGCGGCAAAGCGCCAGCACACGCCGAAAGTCGCGTTCGTGGCGAAACCCGCCGGTTACGTTGCGTCGAGCGGCAAGCGGGTCGAGGCGGACGACATCGACGTGCTGGTGCGCGCGCTCTCCATGGGCAAGCTTCACCACGCGATGATGGGCACGGCGGCCGTCGCGATCGGCACTGCCGCCGCGATCCCGGGCACGCTGGTAAACCTCGCGGCCGGCGGCGGTTCGCGCAACGTGGTGCGCTTCGGACACCCTTCGGGCACCTTGCGGGTCGGCGCGGAAGCGAGTCAGGTCGACGGCCAGTGGACCGTGACCAAGGCCATCATGAGCCGCAGCGCCCGCGTGCTGATGGAAGGCTCGGTCCGCGTCCCTGCACTGGCTCCGTGAAAATAGACAATGTCCGCTATTACTGAAGGCGCCCGCGAGCTCGGCGTCGAACTCACTCCAGAGCAGGCTGCGAAACTCATCGCCCACCTCGACTTGATGGACGAGTGGGGCCAGCGCATGAACCTCACGGCCATTCGCGACCGCGAGCAACAGCTCACGAAGCACGTGCTCGACAGCCTGAGCGTGATTCCCTACCTGCGCGGCGGACGGATTGCCGACGTGGGCAGTGGAGCAGGGTTTCCGGGAATTCCGCTCGCGATCGTGATGCCGGACGCGCAGTTCGCGCTGATCGAGTCAACGGGCAAGAAGTGCCGATTCCTCGAGCACGTGCGCGACGCGCTCGCGCTCACCAACGTCGAAGTGATCCAGGCGCGTGCCGAGGCCTGGAAACCGGCGGTTCGTTACGACACCGTGCTCGCGCGGGCCGTCGGTCCGGTGGCTGACCTGGTGAAGAACGCCGGGGCGCTGGTTGCCGGCAACGGGCGCCTGCTGGCAATGAAGGGCCGGTTCCCCGAAGAGGAACTGGCGAAGAAGCAGAGCGGCTGGAAGGTCGCGGCCGTGCACAAGCTCGCGGTGCCCGGGCTCGCGGAAGAGCGCCACATCGTGGAACTCTGCCGGTCGCACGACAAAGCCGCCTGATCGCGGCTATCCTCGCCACATGAAACGCGTCATCGCCGTAGCCAACCAGAAGGGCGGGGTCGGCAAGACCACCACCGCCGTCAATCTTGCCGCGTCGCTGGCTGCGACGAAGCGCAAAGTGCTGCTGGTCGACAGCGACCCCCAGGGCAACGCGACCATGGGTTGCGGCGTGGACAAGAGCAACCTGCGGTACTCGATGACCGAGGTGCTGCTCGGAGACTGTGAAATGGCCGCGGCGCTGATGCCGGTCGAGCCGGGCGGCTTTGCGGTGGTCCCCGGCAACCAGGACCTGGTCGCAGCCGAAGTGCAGCTGATGAGCATGATCGGGCGCGAAGTCCGGCTCAGGAACGCGCTGCGGCCGATGCGCGGCCTCTACGACGTGATCATCATCGACTGCCCGCCCGCGCTGAACCTGCTGACGCTGAACGCGCTGGTTGCGGCCGACACCGTGCTGGTGCCGATGCAGTGCGAGTATTACGCGCTCGAAGGCTTGTCGGCGCTGATGGGCACCATTGAACAGATCCGCGCCAGCGTGAATCAGGAGCTGAAGCTCGAGGGCATCCTGCGCACGATGTTCGACCCGCGGAACAACCTCTCGAACGAGGTTTCCGCGCAGCTGATCATGCATTTCGGCGACAAGGTCTTCCGTACGGTCATCCCGCGCAACGTGCGCCTCGCCGAGGCGCCGAGTTTCGGCATGGCCGCCATGTTTCACGACAAGGACTCGCGCGGCGCGCTCGCCTATCTCGCGCTCGCCGGCGAGCTGATCCGCCGCGACGAGGAAGTGCTGTCGACCGACGAACAGGGCGGACGACTGGCCGGCGACGATGATGGGTCGACGGGCGGTGCCGACCTGCCCTCGCCGGAGCGAGCTTTCTGACCGGCCGCCAGGGGATCGCCGGTTGACCGTCCTCCGGGCACTCTCGCGACGCCTAATTCCCAGCGAGTCGCGAGTTTCGATCCGCTAAACTGCCGAAACTATGGCAAGCAAGCGACCCTCGCTCGGCCGGGGCCTCGAGGCCCTGCTCGGCAAACCGACCACGGCCCCGGAACACGAACCCGCCACGACCAAGCCGCGCGCCGAGGAGGAGCTGGCACACATTCCCGTGGACCTGTTGCAGCGAGGCCGGTTCCAGCCGCGGCTGGACATGCGGCCCGAGAGCCTGCAGGAACTCGCCGACTCGATCCATGCCCAGGGCGTGGTGCAGCCGATCGTCGTGCGCCCGGTGGCGGCGCAGCGTGCGGGCGAGGAGCAGCGCTACGAGATCATCGCGGGCGAGCGGCGCTGGCGTGCCGCGCAGATGGCCGGCCTGCACCACATCGCCGCCGTGATCCGCCACGTGCCGGACGAGGCGGCGGTGGCGATGTCGCTGATCGAGAACATCCAGCGCGAGAACCTGAATCCGCTGGAGGAGGCCCGTGCGCTCGACCGCCTGATCCGCGAGTTCGAGATGACCCACCAGTCCGCGGCCGACGCGGTCGGCCGATCACGGGCCGCGGTCAGCAACCTGCTGCGCCTGCTCGAGCTGGCCGACGAAGTGAAGTCGCTGGTCGAGCAACGGCAGATCGAGATGGGACACGCCCGCGCGTTGCTCGGCCTCACCGCCCCGCGCCAGCAGGTCGAGGTTGCCGCGCTGGTGGCCCACAAGGGCCTGTCGGTACGCGAGACCGAGGCGCTGGTGCGACGCATGCTCACGCCGAGAAACGCGGATCCCGAGCGCGAAACGGCGGGCAGGGACCCGAACGTGGACAAGCTCGAGCGTGACCTCGCGGGCAAGCTCGGCGCGAAGGTACAGCTGCAACACACCGGCAAGGGTCGCGGCAAGCTCGTCATCAGCTACAACAGCCTCGACGAGCTGGACGGCATTCTCGAGCACATCCAGTAGGCGACTTGCCGGCGCAGCCCGGCATCGCTGAATCGAGCGGCGCGATTCAAGTGTTGACTGGCTGGTGCTCAAGATAAACTGTCTATTCATGAAAAGATACGCAGCCCCTAAGCCGTATCCTGTACGGCTGTCAAAGCAAACTTGATTAATAGCTCATTCGACGCCGACCAGCGACAGAGGGGTGCAGCGGCCCGATCAAGCTGGTCGTGCGATCGGCAGCGGGGTGACGAACGCAGCGGCACGCTGTCCCGACCCTGGCTCGAAATCTCTCAAATGCATTGCAGAAATGAACTCGCGCAAATGGGCAAGCCTCGGCTTTCCGCAGGGGGTCGCGCGATTGAAGCACTGCAAAAAGACCAGATATAATCGTCGGCCTTCCGGACACCGCACCGTGGGGTGTGGGCCGCCCGGGTAACGGTATGAATTGCCACCCGTGGCCGGCGCGCCCGGCACATGACGTGGCTTTTTTGTTGCCCGGAGAAATTGGTGAAGGCGTGAGCAACGTCGACGTCCAGACGAGCCGGCGCCAGGCGTTTGCCGTCGTGCTCGGTCAGGTCGCGCTGGGGGCGGTGATGTCGATCGCCTGCCTGGTCGGGTGGGGTCCGCGGGCAGCCGGGTCCGCGCTGGTGGGCGCAGCGATCGGCGCGGCCGCGACGGCACTGATGGCCTTCGCGATGCTGCGCCACGGCGATGCGGCAAGCCTGGGGCGGGTGGCGTTGAGCTTCTTCTCGGGCTGGCTCGTGAAGGTGGTGTTCACCGTAGCGGCGCTGGTTGTGGCGTTGCGGTCGCCGAAGGTCGACGCGGTGCCGCTGATCGCGGCGTATGCGGCGACCTTCATCGGGTACTGGATCGCAGCCGCCCGGGTGGGTGGCCGAACGACGAAACGAACGGTTGGAATGGCGGACTGACAATGGCCAGTGAAGCTCCGGCAAGCAGCACCGAATACATCACCCACCACCTGACGCACCTGACGGTCGGCGAGGGCTTCTGGTCCTTTCACGTCGATACGATATTCATGTCGCTGCTGCTCGGGCTGGCCACGATCGGGCTGTTCTACTCCGCCGCGCGCAGGGCCACGCCCGGCGTTCCGGGCCGCTGGCAGGCTTTCGTCGAGATGATGGTCGAGTTCATAGACACGACCGTCAAGGAAGTCTTCCACCTCGACAGGACCTTCCTCGCGCCGCTCGCGCTAACGATCTTTGTCTGGGTGTTCCTGATGAACTCCATGGACCTGCTGCCACTCGACCTGCCAGGAAAGGTCGCGGGTCTTTTTGGCATCCACTACTGGCGCGCAGTGCCCACGGCGGACGTGAACACGACCTTCGCCATGTCACTCACGGTGTTCCTGCTGGTGATCTTCTACAGCGTCAAGGCCAAGGGCGCCGGCGGCTATGTCCACGAGCTCTTCACCGCGCCATTCGGCAGCAACCCGCTGCTGTGGATCCCGAACTTCCTGCTGAACGTCGTCGAGCTGCTCTCGAAGCCGGTCTCGCTCGCGATGCGACTGTTCGGCAACATGTACGCGGGCGAGCTGGTGTTCATGCTGATCGCGCTGCTCGGCGCGGGCTTCTTCAGCTTCACGGTGGGCAGCACGGTGGGACTGCTCGGCCAGGTCGCCATGGGCGCCGCCTGGGCGATCTTCCACATCCTGATCATCACGCTGCAAGCGTACATATTCATGGTGCTCACCGTCGTCTACAGCGCGATGGCCACCGAAACTCACTAGAAACCTCTTCGTTCACCGCAACAGCACTTTCCGCCAGGAGATTGAGATGGAAAACCTCGCGCTCATCGCACAGGTCCAGAGCTACACCGCGATCGCACTCGGCCTGATCATCGGCCTTGGCGCCATCGGCGCCTGCATCGGCATCGGCATCATGGGCTCGAAGTTCCTCGAGGCGGCGGCACGCCAGCCCGAGCTGATCCCGACCCTGCAGGGCCGCATGTTCCTGCTCGCGGGCCTGATCGACGCCGCGTTCCTGATCGGTGTAGCGCTCGCGATGTTCTTCGCCTTCGCGAACCCGCTGCTCGCGCGCTTCGGTTGACCGGCGCCTGACGAGGAGACGTCGCCATGGATATCAACGCGACACTGCTCGGCCAGATGCTGGTCTTCGGGGTGCTGATCTGGTTCTCCTGGAAGTTCATCTGGCCGCCGCTCATGAAGGCCGTCGAAGAACGCCAGAAGAAGATCGCCGACGGCCTCGCGGCCGCCGAACGCGGGCAAAAGGAGCTGCAGCAGTCGCACGGCGACGCCGCGGTGATCGTGAACGAGGCCCGCGAAAAGGCGCTCAAGATCGTCGACCAGGCGAGCCGCCGTTCGAACGAGATCATCGACGAGGCACGGGTCACCGCGATTGCCGAGGGCCAGCGACTCGTCGGCGACGCACGGCAGGAAGTGCAGCTCGACCAGGCCCGCGCGCGCGACGCACTCCGCAAGGACGTGGCGCAGCTTGCGGTCGCCGGGGCTTCACGGCTCCTCGAGCGCGAAATCGACCCCAAGGCCCATGCCGACCTGATCGAGAAGCTCGCCACCGAGATCGAGGGCGCCAAGGCCTGACGGCCGCGGCACCCGCGCGCAGGAGTAACGACTGATGGCCGAAAGAGCCACCGTAGCAAGACCCTACGCCAGGGCGGCGTTCGCGCACGCGAGCGAGTCCGGCCGCGTGGCGGAATGGTCCGGCTGGCTCGCGACCGCGCGCAACGTGGTGGCGAGCGAGGAGTTCCAGAAGCTCAAACGCAGCCCCGGCATCACGAGCGCGGACCTGGCCGGGCTCGTGACCGGCATCTGCGGTGATGCGCTCGACTCGCATGCGAAGGCATTCGTGGCGCTGCTGTCAGAGAACGGCCGCCTCGATTTCCTGCCCGAGATTGCCGCGCAGTTCGAGGCACTCAAGGCTGAGGCCGAGAACGTCGTGGACGCCGAGGTCGTGTCCGCGGCGGTACTCGACGAACGACAGCGAGAGCGGCTCGCGGCGGCGCTGCGCACGCGGCTGAATCGCAACGTGCGGTTGCATTGCAGTGTCGACCCGTCGCTGGTGGGCGGTGCGGTGGTGCGCTCGGGGGACCTCCTGATCGACGGCTCGCTGAGGGGCCGGCTCGAGCGGCTGCAGACCGAATTGACCGGCTGAGAATCAATCCAGGCCCGGCCGCAGACACGGCCAAGGCCCGCAGAGGAAAGCAGACATGTCCATCAAGGCTTCTGAGATCAGCGAACTGATCAAGGCACGCATCCAGAACTTCACCGCGGCAACCGAGGCGCGCAGCGTCGGAACCGTCGTGACCGTGACGGACGGCATCTGCCGCATCCACGGGCTGCAGGACGCGATGCAGGGCGAAATGCTCGAGTTTCCCGGCAACACCTACGGGCTTGCGCTGAACCTCGAGCGCGACTCGGTCGGTGCGGTGATCATGGGCTCGTACGAGCACATCTCCGAGGGCGACACGGTCAAGTGCACCGGACGCATCCTCGAGGTGCCGGTGGGCGCGCCGCTGATCGGCCGTGTAGTCAATGCCCTCGGTCAGCCCATCGACGGCAAGGGCCCGGTCGAGGCCACTGAGTTCGACGTCATCGAGAAGGTGGCGCCGGGCGTCATCGCCCGCAAGTCGGTGAGCCAGCCCGTGCAGACCGGCCTGAAGGCCATCGACGCGATGGTGCCGATCGGCCGCGGACAGCGCGAACTGATCATCGGCGATCGCCAGACGGGAAAGACCGCGGTGGCGGTCGACACGATCATCAACCAGAAGGGCAAGGACCTCATCTGCATCTACGTCGCGATCGGCCAGAAGGCCTCGACGGTCGTGAACGTGGTGCGCAAGCTCGAGGAGCACGGCGCGATGGAATACACCATCGTCGTCGCGGCTTCGGCTTCCGAGTCGGCGGCGATGCAGTACATCGCCCCTTACTCCGGTTGCACGATGGGCGAGTACTTCCGCGACCGCGGCCAGGACGCACTCATCATCTACGACGACCTCACCAAGCAGGCGTGGGCCTATCGGCAGGTATCGCTGCTGCTGCGCCGCCCGCCGGGCCGCGAGGCGTACCCGGGCGACGTGTTCTACCTGCACTCGCGCCTGCTCGAGCGCGCTGCGCGCGTCAACGAGGAGTACGTGGAGAAGTTCACCAAGGGCAAGGTCAAGGGCAAGACCGGCTCGCTCACCGCGCTGCCGATCATCGAGACGCAGGCCGGCGACGTGTCCGCGTTCGTGCCCACCAACGTGATCTCGATCACCGACGGGCAGATCTTCCTCGAGACCGACCTGTTCAACGCCGGCATCCGCCCGGCCATCAACGCCGGCATCTCGGTGTCGCGCGTCGGCGGCGCGGCCCAGACCAAGGTCATCAAGAAGCTCGGCGGCGGCGTGCGCCTCGCGCTCGCGCAGTACCGCGAACTCGCGGCCTTCGCGCAGTTCTCCTCGGACCTCGACGATGCAACGCGCAAGCAGCTTGACCGCGGCAGCCTGGTCATGGAGCTGATGAAGCAGCCCCAGTACTCGCCGCTCTCGGTGGGCGACCAGGCCATCACGCTGTTCGCCGTGAGCAAGGGCTACTTCGACGGCGTCGAGGTGAAGAAGGCGCTGGCATTCGAGTCGGGCATGCGCGCGCACCTGCACGCGAAGTTCAAGCCGCTACTCGAACGCATCGAGAGCACGAAGGACCTCTCGTCCGACGACGAGGCTGCCCTCGTCGACGCGATCGAGGACTTCAAGAAGAACGGCGCGTACTGACAGGGCGTCGGGAGCAGTCATGGCAGGCACTAAGGAAATCCGCCTCAAGATCAAGAGTGTGCAGGGCACGCGCAAGATCACCAAGGCGATGGAGATGGTCTCTGCGTCCAAGATGAAGAAGGCGCAGGAGAGGATGCGCGCGGGACGTCCCTACGCCCAGCGCATCCTGTCCATCGCCATGCACGCGGCGCGCGCCAACTCCGAGTACCGGCACGACCTGCTATCGCGCCGGGAGAAGGTGAACCGCGTCGGCGCGATCCTGATCACGACGGACAAGGGACTCTGTGGCGGCCTTAATACGAACCTGCTGCGACTGATGCTGAACCAGCACAAGGAGTGGCTCGCGCAGGGCATCGAGGCCGAGTACTGCACGATCGGCAACAAGGGCTTCGGCTTCGTGAACCGCATGGGCGGGAAGATCGTCTCGCAGGTCGTGAACTACGGCGACCGTCCGTCGCTCGAGCGGCTGATTGGCCCGGTGAAGATGCTGATCGACGGGTACCGCGAGGGGCGCCTCGACGAGGTGCACCTGTATGCGAACCGCTTCGTCAACACGATGAAGCAGGAGCCGATCCACGTAACAATGATCCCGATCCCGAAGGAGTGGCAGACGCCGGACGGCGAAACTCTGGTCGACGAGAATATCGGCGAAGGGAACTGGGACTACCTCTACGAGCCCGACGCGAAGACGGTGCTGGACGAACTGCTGGTCCGTTACCTCGAGGCTTTCGTATACCAGGCCGCGGCGGAGAACATCGCCTCGGAGCAGTCGGCGCGCATGGTCGCCATGAAGGCGGCGTCCGACAACGCACAGAACATCATCGAAGAGCTGCAGCTCATCTACAACAAGACCCGCCAGGCCGCGATCACCAAGGAACTCTCGGAGATCGTCGGCGGCGCAGCCGCGGTGTAGCGGGCACGGCCCCCTGATAACCAGTCAACAATCACCTTATTACGTCGAGAACGACCATGTCACAAGCTCACGGCACCATCGTCCAGACCATCGGCGCGGTCATCGATATCGAGTTCCCGCGCGACGCGATGCCAAAGATCTATGACGCTCTGGTCCTGGAGGACGGGGCCAACCCGCTCGCCGAGAAGGGGCTCACGTTCGAGGTCGAGCAGCAGCTCGGCGACGGTATCGTGCGCACCATCGCGATGGGTTCCTCCGACGGCCTGCAGCGCGGCATGAAGGTGCGCAGCACCGGCGCACCGATCTCGGTGCCCGTCGGTCCGGGCGTGCTCGGCCGCGTGATGGACGTGCTCGGCCGCCCGATTGACGAGCGCGGCCCGATCCAGTCGAGCGAGACGCGCTCGATCCACCAGCTGGCGCCGAAGTTCGAAGAGCTGTCGCCGTCGGTCGAACTCCTCGAGACCGGCATCAAGGTCATCGACCTGATATGCCCGTTTGCGAAGGGCGGCAAGATCGGACTGTTCGGTGGCGCCGGCGTCGGCAAGACCGTGACCATGCTCGAGCTGATCAACAACATCGCGACGCAGCACTCGGGACTGTCGGTGTTCGCGGGCGTAGGCGAGCGCACCCGCGAGGGCAACGATTTCTACCACGAGATGTCGGAAGCCAAGGTCATCGTGCAGGAAGACCTGAGCCAGTCGAAGGTGGCGATGGTTTTCGGCCAGATGAACGAGCCGCCGGGCAATCGGCTCCGGGTCGCGCTCACGGGCCTCACGATGGCGGAGAGTTTCCGCGACGAAGGCCGCGACATCCTGTTCTTCATCGACAACATCTACCGGTTCACGCTGGCGGGCACCGAGGTGTCGGCACTGCTCGGGCGCATGCCGTCGGCGGTGGGCTACCAGCCGACGCTGGCCGAGGAAATGGGCCGCCTGCAGGAGCGCATCACCTCGACGAAGGTGGGTTCGATCACCTCGATCCAGGCCGTGTACGTCCCTGCGGACGACCTCACGGATCCTTCGCCGGCCACGACCTTCGGGCACCTCGACGCCACCGTCGTGCTGTCACGCGACATCGCCGCGCTCGGCATTTACCCGTCCGTGGACCCGCTTGACTCGACCTCGCGCCAGGTCGACCCGCACGTCGTCGGCGAGGAGCACTACCAGACGACCCGTGCGGTGCAGGCCGTGCTGCAGCGCTACAAGGAATTGCGCGACATCATTGCGATCCTTGGCATGGACGAACTGTCGCCCGAGGACAAGCTTGCGGTGGCCCGCGCCCGCAAGATCCAGCGCTTCCTGTCTCAGCCGTTCCACGTTGCGGAAGTGTTCACGGGTTCGCCCGGCAAGTTCGTGTCGCTCAAGGACACGATTCGCGGCTTCAAGGCGATCGTGGCCGGAGAGTACGACCACCTGCCCGAGCAGGCGTTCTACATGGTCGGCAGCATCGAAGAGGCCGTCGAAAAAGCGAAGAAGCTGCAGTAGGCACGGGCCTGCTGTCCGCCAACCGCTCGTCAACCGGGGTAACGCGATGTCCACCATCCACATCGATGTCGTCAGCGCCGAAGAGTCCATCTACTCCGGCGAGGCGGAGTTCGTGGTGCTGCCGGGCATCATGGGTGAACTCGGCATTTACCCGCGCCATGCGCCGCTGATCACGCAGATCAAGTCGGGCACCGTGCGCATCAAGGTCCCTGGCAAGGAAGAGGAAGAGATGGTGTGGGTACAGGGAGGCATTCTCGAGGTGCTCCCGCACCACATCAACGTCCTCTCCGACACGGCGATTCGCGCGGCAGACCTCGACGAAGCCAAGGTTCTCGAGGCCAAGAAGCAGGCCGAGGAAGCGATCCGGGCCCGCACCGAGAAGCAGGAGATTGCGACCGCCGAGGCCGAACTGGCGGCGATCGGCGCGCAGCTGCAGGCGATCCAGAGGCTGCGCAAGACACGGCGCTAGCGACGTCTGGGTGGACTGTCACCGGAGGGAACTGTCTCCAGTTGCAGCCGACAGTGGCGCCAGGGACCGTCCACGTATGCGACGTTCAAAAAAAGGGCCCGCAATGCGGGCCCTTCCTGCATCGAGCAACCCCCTTCGGGTTTACTTCAGCTTCAACTCCCGGATCAATTCACTGCCGAGCACGGTACGCAGCTTGCCCCGCGACACGGTGTCGGCACTGGCCTTCTGCTGGTTGCCGAAGACTTTCTCCGCCATGGCATCGGTCTTCGCGTTCAGGTCATCGAGCGCGGCCATGTTCTTGTAGATCGTGACGAGGTAGAGATCCGGATCCTCCGGGCCACGCGGAGCCGCGGCGTAGATGTTGTAACCGACGATAACGCCGGCCGCTATTTCCGCATCCATGAACTGCTTGTAGGGCCCGTCGAGCCACGCCATGTAGGCGTCGAACATCCCGTCCTGTGTCCTGATCGACGATACCTCGAGAACGGCGCCTTCCGTGTACGGCCGATCGACGGCCGACGCGGTTCCGACGGCAAGAAATGACAGGAACAGGCCGGCCAGCGCGCCGAGCGCGCGTGTCTTGAACTTCATGATGTCTCCCCTGGGTTTGTTTCGCGTGGGTCAGCCCACGCTGTTGTAAACGCGGCGGACGCCACGTCGCGGAACACCATACGCCCCCGCGCCACACCAGTCACGTTGCAGTGCAAAGCTGGACGGCGGCGAGCGGGTGCTTGGGTACAATGTCGAACAACCTCCAGACGCGGATCTACCCATGCCCCTTTCAGTCGTAATCCTGGCCGCCGGCCAGGGCAAGCGCATGAAGTCGGACCTGCCCAAGGTGCTGCAGCCGCTGGCCGGCAGGCCGCTGCTCGGGCACGTGCTCGACGCCGCGCGCGGCCTCGATGCCGCGGCGACCTGCGTCGTGTACGGCCACGGCGGTGAAAAGGTGCCTGCCGCGTTCCCGGGTGTGGACGTGCGCTGGGTATTGCAGGCAGAGCAGCACGGCACCGGGCACGCGGTCGCACAGGCAATGCCGCAGGTGCCGGACGACCACCTGGTGCTGGTCCTCTACGGCGACGTGCCGCTGGTGCAGGCCGGGACGCTGTCGCGACTCATCGCCGAGGCGGGCGAGGGTGCCATCTCGATCCTGAGCGTCATGCTGGCGGACCCCACCGGCTACGGGCGTGTCGTGCGCGACGGCGCCGGCAACGTGGTGCGCATCGTCGAGCACAAGGACGCGAACACCAAGGAACGCGCGATTCGCGAGTGTAACTCTGGTGTCATGTGCGCTCCGGCAGGTCGCCTGCGTGAGTGGCTCGGCGCGCTCAAGAATGACAACTCGCAGGGCGAGTACTACCTGACCGACGTCATCGTCGCGGCGGTCAGGAGTGGTCTCAAGGTGCGCGCGGTGATCGCGCCCACCGAGGCCGAGGTGCTCGGCGTCAACGACCGGCTGCAGCTGGCCGAACTGGAGACGGCCTACCGCCGTCAACGCGCCGTTGAACTGATGCTGGCCGGCGCGACGATCGTGGATCCGGCGCGGTTCGACGCGCGCGGCCCGGTAAGCATCGGCCGCGACGTGTACATCGACGTGAACGCGGTGTTCGAGGGTACGGTCAAGCTCGGTGATCGCGTGCGAATCGGACCAAACGTCGTACTCCGTGATTCAGAGATCGGCGACGACACGCAGATCTTCGCAAACTGTGTAGTCGACCGCGCAATCATCGGGCGGAAATGCAACATCGGGCCTTTTACGAGGTTCCGGCCCGCATCAACACTCGCTGCGGGCGTGCACGTTGGCAACTTCGTCGAAGTGAAAAACAGCGTGATCGGCGCCGGCAGCAAGGCCAACCATCTCACGTACCTCGGCGACACTACGATCGGCGAGAAAGTGAACGTCGGGGCCGGAACCATCACCTGCAACTACGACGGCGTGAACAAGTCGCGGACCGAGATCGGCGACGGTGCATTCATCGGCTCCGGCACCATGCTGGTCGCGCCGGTCAAGATCGGCGCCGGCTCCACCATCGGCGCCGGTTCCACCATCACGCGCGATACGCCCGAGGACAAGCTCACGCTGGAGCGCTCGAAGCAGGTCACCGTTCCCGGCTGGAAGCGACCGGAGAAAAAATAGGTGCCAGGCACCGACTTATTCATCCTACGGACTGTGAGGCAGGCCGCGGCGAGTCCATCCCCGCCCCGTACTACAATCTCAGCGCCGTCGCGTCCCGATCGACCGGGACCCCGGCAAGGGCCCGAAACCGTCTAGTTCTTTGATCTGCAAGAAATTCTGGTAGCCTCGCCTACCCGTCATAAAGGTACAACCGCATGTGCGGAATCGTTGGAGCCATCGCCGATCGTGATGTCGTCCCACTGCTGCTGGAAGGACTGAGGCGCCTGGAGTACCGGGGCTACGACTCGGCCGGCGTTGCCGTGCTGAACAGCAGCGGCGAGATGCAGCGCCGGCGCACGGTCGGCAAGGTGCGCATGCTCGAAGAGGCGCTCGAGACCGAGCCTACCCACGGCTGCCTCGGAATCGCGCACACGCGCTGGGCAACACATGGCGTGCCCAGCGAGCGCAACGCACACCCGCACATATCCCGGGACGGCATCGCGATCGTCCACAACGGCATCATCGAGAACCACGACGAATTGCGTGACGAGCTGAAGCGCCTGGGCTACGAGTTCGAAAGTGAAACCGACACCGAGGTCATCGCGCACCGCATCCACTACCACCGCAAGGTAACCGGCGACCTTTTCAAGGCCGTGCGGGCGACGGTTGCCGAACTCGAGGGCGCATTTGCGCTTTCGGTGATTTCGAGCGACGACCCGGACCGAATCGTGCTCGCCCGCCAGGGCTGCCCGGTGGTCATCGGCCTCGGCGACGGCGAAAACTTCGTCGCGTCCGACGTGGCCGCGCTGCTGCCCGTGACGCGCCGCTTCATGTTCCTGGAGGAAGGCGACGTCGGCGAGATCCGCAAGACCTCCATCCGGATCATCGACCAGGAAGGAAACACGGCCCAGCGCCCCGAATGGTTGAGCGAGCAGTCTGCCGACGCGGCCGAGAAGGGCGAGTTCCCGCATTACATGCTGAAGGAGATCTTCGAGCAGCCGCGCGCGGTCGCGCAGACCCTCGAAGGGCGCGTGGTCGGCGGCAAGCTGCTCGAAGCCGCGTTCGGCCCGGCTGCGCAAGCCGTTTTCGCCCAGACCCAGGCGGTGCGCATCGTCGCCTGCGGCACGAGTTTCCACGCTGCCACCGTGGCGCGATATTTCATCGAGCAGATCTGCCGACTGCCGTGCTGGGTCGAGATCGCGAGCGAGTACCGTTATCGAAACCCGGTCGTACCGAAGAACACGCTGTTCGTCAGCGTATCGCAGTCGGGCGAGACCGCCGACACGCTCGCGGCGCTGCGGATGGCAAAGCAGGCCGGCTACCTTTCGCAGCTCGCCATCTGCAACGTGCCGGAAAGCTCCCTGGTGCGCGAGTCGGAGCTGGTGATGCTGACGCGTGCCGGCCCAGAGATTGGCGTCGCCTCGACCAAGGCCTTCACGACGCAGCTCGCCGCGTTCGGCATGCTGGTCGTGGCGTTGGCCAAGTTCCATAGCGCGGACGCGGAGCGCGAGCGCGGACTGGTGCAACGGCTGATCGGCATCCCCTCGCTGATCGAAAGCACGCTCGCACTCGATGACACGATCCGCGAGCTGGCGAAGCGCTTTGCCGACAAGCAACACGCGCTGTTCCTGGGCCGAGGCGCGATGCACCCGATCGCGATGGAAGGCGCGTTGAAGCTGAAGGAAATCTCCTACATCCACGCCGAGGCGTATCCGGCGGGCGAACTGAAGCACGGGCCGCTCGCGCTGGTGGACGCCGACATGCCGGTGATCGCGGTCGCGCCGAACAACGACCTGCTGGAAAAGCTCAAGTCCAACCTGCAGGAAGTGCGCGCACGCGGCGGCGAGCTGTACGTGTTCGCAGACCCGGAGTCGGGCATCGAGTCATCCGAGGGCGTGACGGTGATCCAGATGCCGCGGCACGTGAGTTATTTCCAGGCGCCGGCCGTGTACACGATTCCGCTGCAGCTGCTCGCCTATCACTGCGCGATCCTGAAGGGCACCGACGTCGACCAGCCGAGGAACCTGGCGAAGAGCGTGACGGTGGAGTAGCTCGTCGCCGGGCCGTGCAGACTGTCGAGGACAAGCACTGCCGCCCTGGCGCACTGCAGTTCAGTCTTTTCCCCGAGCGTCCACCCAGGCCACCAACTCGCCCAGGACCTCGGCAACGGCCCGGTCGAACGCCTGTGCGATGGCGCCCATGCGATTGTCGCTGGCAGTGACGGAAGTCCTGAAGCTGCGGTCGCCCACGACGGTCCGGTCGAGTGTTCGATCAAGTGCTGCATGCACCACAACCACGATCGTCGGATTGGCGGCCTGGCCATTGTCGTAGCGAACCTCAAACGTTCGCACGTCGAGTTTGAGCAAATAGTCGGTCGTGGCGATGTCGCCGTGATCGACCAGGCGGGCAGGGCCCTGGTCCGCGTCGAAGGCGTGTTGCACGGCCGAGTCGAACAGGCTCGCCGACGAGGTCACCCAGCGCGCACCCTTGATGTAGGCCGCCTGCGTGCCGGTGACGGTCAGGATGCGGTCACCTGCGGCGGCGCGGTCGAAGCCTGTGACCGTCAGGAGGACGCGGAAGCCCGGTTCGCCTGACGCCGTCTCCTGCACCTGCGGCGCCGTGGTGCCGAAGCGGTAAAGCTGGGCCGGCTCCGCTTTCGGGAAGAGCGAGATGCAACCGGCCAGCAGGCTCGCTGCGCCCGCCAGCAACAGGCCCCGTGTCACGGACTTCGAGACCACGGTTCGCGGGGAGATCATGGCTTCACCTCGATTTCCTGAGCGGGCGGTTTGGTGAGCAGCTCCTGAGGACTTTGTTGTACCTCGCCCAGAACGCGGTCGAGGCTGTCGGCAGCCCGCTGCAGGCTGGCGCTGGCCGAGGTGATCTGCGGCAGGCCGGTGGTGGCGAAGTCACCCGTCGGACCCTCCAGCCTGTCCATCATCGTGCGCAGGTCCTTGGCCGCAGCCTTGATCTCGGTCGCTGCGTCATCCAGCTTAACCATGATGCGATGGCCATCGCCGTTGACCAGCGTGTTACCCGACGTGGCCAGTTCGCCGATCCGCTGCGCAGCCTGGTCCGCGGCCTGCAGCGCGCGCTGTGCGTCGGCGACGATCGATTTGCGATCGTGCAGCTCGGCGGTCACGGCCTGGACATCGTCCAGCATGCCGCTGAGACGCTTGATGTTCTCGTCCGACATGACGCGGTTGACCCGGTCGAGGGCCTCGATCGCCCGCGCCAGGACGTTGCCGCCGCCGGCCAGCAGGTCTGCGAGCATGCCGCGCTCGGAGCGTATTCGCGGTACCTCGCCCCTGGGGACCGTACTCCTCAGCAGCTTGCTGGAGGGGGTCCCTGCGGTGATCTGCACGTAGTTCACGCCGGTGATGCCCTGCGGCTCCAGCGTCGCATAGCTGTCGACGCGGATCGGTACGTCTGCGGTCACCTTGACCCTGGCGATCACCTGGGTGGGATCGACCGTATCGAGCGCGATCTTCGACACGTCGCCGACCTTGATGCCATTGAATTGAACCTCGCCGCCCTGCGACAAGCCTCGGACCGGCCCCTTGAAGACGATGTCGTAGTCGTCGTAGTGCTGGTTGAACCTGAACGCCGCGAGCCAGACGCTGAACACGATCAAGCCGATCACCAGCAGGGTCGACGTGAGGCCCACGAGGGCGTAGTTGGCGTCGCGCTCCATCAGCGTTCTCCTCGCGCGGCCCGCGAGCCGGACGCCATGCGTCCGCGCGGACCGCCGAAATACTCCTGGATCCAGGGATGATCGGACTTTTCGAGTTCACGAACGGGCGCCATGGCAACCACCTTCTTATCCGCGAGGACTGCCACCTGGTCGGTAATCGTATAAAGGCTGTCGAGGTCGTGTGTGATCATGAACACGGTCAGGTCCAGGCTGTCCGAAAGATCGCGGATCAGCTCATCGAAGGCGGCCGCGCTGATTGGATCGAGTCCCGCGGTGGGCTCGTCGAGGAACAGCAGCTCCGGATCCAGCGCCAGTGCACGCGCCAGGCTCGCGCGCTTGACCATGCCGCCGGAGAGATCGGAGGGTTTCAGCGCCCCGGCACCGTACGGCAGGCCGGCCAGCGCGATCTTCAGGTCCGCCAGCTCGTCGATCTCGCCCTTCAGCATGTCGGTGTGCTCGAAGAGCGGGGCGGCCACGTTCTCCTTGACAGTGAGGTTCGACCACAAGGCGCCTTGCTGAAACAGGACACCCCAGCGACGGTTGATCGCCGTCCATTGCGGGCGGCGGGCATAGCGAATGTCCTGGCCGAAAATCATCACCGATCCGCCTTCGGCGCGTCTCAGGCCGATGATCGTGTTCAGCAGCACTGACTTGCCGGTGCCCGAGCCACCGACGACACCCACTACGTCGCCCCGGTTCACGACGAGGTCGAGGTTGTCGTGGATGGTGCGGGCGCCGAAGCGCGAGATCAGCCCGCGCACCTCGATGGGCGGGGCCTCCGTGTCCAGCGGCGCTTCGTCCTCGAAGTGCGTCATATGTCGAGCTTCATGTAGATCAGGGCGAAGATCGCATCGATCAGGATAGTGGCGAAGATTGCCTGCACGACTGCCGAGGTGACGCGACGGCCAAGGGACTCGACGTCGCCGCCGACCTCCATGCCCTGCCGGCAGCCGATGGCGGCGATCACCACGGCCAGCACCGGGGACTTCGAAAGGCCAACCCAGAAGTGCATCACCCCGACATTGTCGATCATGCGCTGCAGGAACAGCGTCGGGCTCAGGTCCAGCACCCCCCAGGCGACCAGCATGCCGCCGGCCAGACCGGCCAGCGTGGCGACAAAGGTCAGCAGCGGAATGATGAACAGCAGCGCCAGGAACCGGGGGAGGACCAGGGCGTCGAAGGGATCGACGCCCAGCACCTGCATGGCGTCGATCTCCTGGTTCATCTTCATCGCCCCGATCTCGGCAGCGAAGGCCGAGGCCGACCGGCCGGCCAGGAGCAGTGCGGTGATCAAAATGTTGAACTCGCGCAGCACGGCGATGCCGATCAGGTCCACGGCGAAGACCTGGGCGCCGAACTTACTGAGCATATTGGCGCCCAGCAGGCCCACCACCGCGCCGATGAAGAAGGTGGTGGTAGCAACGATTGGTATGGCGTCCAGGCCGGCCCGCTCCGCCAGAGAAAAGACGGCAGCCCAGCGCACATCGGCCGGCCGACGAATCGCTCGACCAACGGCCACCAGCAGGTTGCCGCTGAAGACGTTGAAGGCATAGAAATCGGAACCGAAGTTCACGACAGCGTGGCCCGCGCGATCGAACAGGTCGTAGATCGCGCGCCGCCTGACGACCGGCGTCCGCGGTGCCGCGGTGGCACGGGCGACCAGGTCCAGTAGCCGCAAGATCTCCTGGCGAGCGCTGATCGTGCCCCGCTCGTCCGCCTGTTCGACGGCTTTCAGGATGCCGTAGGCACCCGAGGTGTCGCAGCGCCCGACACCGTTCGCGTCGATGAAGATGCCGCGCGTGCCCTTCAGCGCGGCACCGAGAAGCTCGTTGGCCGAGCCCATGCGTACCGCCGTCCAGTCGCCGGTCAGCACGGCGGTGTGACCCTGGTCACTGGTCTCAAGCTGGAAATTGGCCGGTTGGTTCATGAGTCTGTGCCGCTATCGCACGGCTCAAGGGCTCAGTCTCGCCTCACTCCCCCAGCCCGCGAACCTCATCGCACCCTGGGTGCTGCCGGTGTCCATGATCGCCCCCCTTTTTCGACGATGACGGCCTGAGGCAGGATCCTGCTCCCATCGACGATGTGCAACAAGTCGCACGGCCGGGCACTACGGTCTCCGCCAGCGGTGATAGGTTGCCGAGCCGGATGTTCGCCGACGCATCATTGACGCATGGCATCGCAATGGCCACGCTTCATGGAGGTCCGCACATGAGTGGCAAAGGCATATCTGATTCCTGGGACCGTGGGAACCCCTACGAACAGTACGTTGGAAGGTGGAGCCGTCTAATCGCGCCAAGGTTCCTGGCCTGGTTGAACCTACCGGACGGAAGGCGATGGCTCGATGTCGGGTGCGGAACCGGGGCTCTTTGCACCGCCATCGCTGACACCTGCGCTCCAGCGTCCTTGACTGGAATCGAACCATCTGCAGGGTTCTTGAAGTCCGCCATCGCAAATCTCGGTGAGCGAGCGAATTTCCAGCAAGGTACTGCTACTGCGATTCCGTTGACCGGCGCATCTGTGGATGTCGTAGTCTCGGGCTTCGTATTGAATTTCGTCCCTCACCTCCGATCAGCACTGGCCGAGATGTCCCGAGTTGTCACGGTCGGAGGAACCATCGCTGGCTACGTCTGGGACTACGCTGGCAGGATGGAACTCATGCGCTACTTCTGGGATGCCGCGACTGAAATTGATCCAGGCGCTGTGCTGCTCGACGAAGGCGTCCGATTCCCCTTGTGCAACCCGGAGTCGCTGGCCAAAACGTTTGGCGACGCTGGTCTCCGGGAGGTAGATACCGCCGCCATCGACATACCGACGCCATTCGCAGATTTCCGGGCCTATTGGACGCCTTTTCTGGGCGGGCAAGGGCCGGCACCGACCTATGCAATGTCGCTCGATGAGCCGACACGGGAGAAATTGCGAGAGCAGCTCGAAGCTCGCGTACCGCGCCAGCCCGACGGGTCGATAAAACTGTTGGCAAGGGCGTGGTGTGTTCGCTCCGTTCGGGCGGAATGAGCGATATCCAACCGGCGCATGCCGTACAGACTTTACCGAACGCGTCAGGCCGGATCGCAACTTGATGGCAACAGCTGGGGTGCAGATTGACCCCGCGGTGCCGATCTCGCCGTTTACAGGGACACACACCCGCAAACGGAGACCGAGCCATGAGCCAGGCCATCACCCGCCGCACCCTGCTGGCAGTCGCTACGACGACGATACTCGCAGCAGCAGTCATCCCACTCGCCGTCTCGCGTGCCGACTCGCTGGCGCGCGTGGACGTTTACGACCGCAGCGCGGGTGAAGCCCTAACTGTGTACCGCCAGCACGGTCGCCGGTTTGTCGTGGGCAAACCCGGCAACGAGTACGCTGTCCGCGTTCGTAATTGTTCCGAACGACGGCTGCTGGCGGTCGTGAGCGTGGATGGCGTCAACGCCGTGACCGGCGAGTCGGCCTCACCCGACCAGTCCGGGTATGTGATCGAGCCCGGCGGATACGTGAACATCCAGGGCTGGCGCAAGGACCTGAGCCGCACCGCAGCGTTCTACTTCTCGGACCCGGCCGACTCATATGCCGCACGCACCGGGCGGCCGAATGACCTCGGCGTGATCGGAGTCGCGTTGTTTCAGGAGCGCCTGGTTGAACGGCAGGTCTGGCTCAGCAACGAAGACCGCTCACCGGCACCGGGCGCACCGGAAAGGGTGGAAGCGGACGGCGCCGCGGAATCCAAAGCAGGTCGTGCCGCCGGCGATACCGCGGTCTCCTCGACGATGCAGCAACCGTCGCTGGGCACCGGGCACGGTCGCGGCGAATACTCGCCGGTCGAGCAGGTCGAGTTCGTGCGCGCCAGTTCGCGACCCGACGAAATGATCGCCATACGCTACGAACGGCGCGAGACGCTCATCGCGATGGGGGTGATTCCGGAACCGAAATTCAGCTTCCGAAGCCGGCAGCCGGATCCGTTCCCGGGCGTGACGGGTTTCGTGCCGGATCCTTGAGTCACTCGATTGCCGCAGCCGTTGCGCAGGTCGATACTGCGCGACGGATGCGACCCCCGAACGCCGAGCCGGAGCCCGCCAGCGACGAGGCATTGATGCGCGACTACGGTCGCGGGGATGCGCGCGCATTCGAAACGCTGTATGCGCGGCACAGGTCCGCCACCTACCGTTACTTCCTGCGTCACGCGGCTGGTAATGCCGCCACGGCAGCGGAACTGCACCAGGACCTGTGGCTGAAGGTGGTCGGCGCACGTGAGCGCTATGAGGCACGGTCGAAGTTCTCGACCTGGCTGTACACCCTTGCCCGGCACCGGATGGTCGATCACTGGCGCTCCTGCCATGGCGTCACGCTGGCCTCGCTCGAGGACGAGGCGACCGCCGCGCAGGTGGAAGAGGTGACATCGGCGTTGCGCGATTCAGGCGACGATCCTCGGGATGCGGCCATCGACGCGCAGACCAGGAGCAGGCTGGTTGCGGCCCTCGCCGGCGTGCCGAAACTGCAGCGCGATGCGTTCCTGCTGCATGTGGAGGGAGGCCTGTCGCTCGAGGAGATTGCCAGCCTCACGGCTGCAACCGGAGAGACCGTCAAGAGCCGCTTGCGATATGCCTACCGCCGGCTGCGCGCGGCGCTGGAGGACCTGCAATGAGCAATCATGAGCACCGAGATCCGCAGGATGCGGGAGACGAACCAGCCTTGCGGCGGGCGTGGCACCAGGCCTCGGACGAGCATCCGCCGCCGGAACTCGACTCTGCGATCATCGCGGCCGCCCGCAGGTCGGTGCAGGACCTCGACACGGGAGCGAAGACGGCCAGGAACCGCAAGCGCTCGCGGACCTGGTTGATGCAATGGCAACCGCTGGCAGCCGCGGCGACGGTGGCCGGACTGGCGTTCATTCTGCTGCAGGTGATGCCGCGCGAACGTGAGGTGACGCCCTCGATCCGGATGGAGGAGTCCGCGCCGAGACCAGCTACGGCCCGGCCGACCACAACCGAACCGCCCGCGGCCGAACGAGCCGCAGCTGCGCCAACCGCAGCCGATGCAGCGGTGGTTGAGCAGAAAATGAGCGGCCAGTTGGCAGGCAGGCCGAACGACGACGCGCCTGCTGGTTCCGTCAACGCCGCTGCTGACCAGCAACCCGCAATTTCACCCGAAGGCGATAGTGCGAATTTGGCGGCGCCGCAGGGTGCCGAAGCGGGCGCGTCGGTTGCTGCGGCCGCGCCAGCGTTGGAGAAGAGGCAGCGCGACGAGTCGCCGATGAGCACCGCGGATTGGACGGCACGAATCGTCACGCTGTACGAATCGGGCGACCTGGCTGGCGCGACGGACGCGTTGCGTGCGTTTCGTGCAGTCCACCCGGACGCGGACACATACCTGCCCGATTCGCTTCGCGACTGGGCCCGAACGGTGAAGTAAGGACGCCGGGTCGGCGCAGTTATCGCCGCCCGGTTACCCGGGAATCTCAGGCTCGACGAGTTGCGCAAGCTGCGCGAGTGACTCCTGCCAGCCGAGATAGCACATCTCGAGTGGAATGGCCTCGGGGATGCCTTCCTGCACCACATTGATGTCAGTCCCGCACGACACCTTCGTCAAGGTCACCGACGTCTGCATTTCTCCCGGCAGGTTCGGATCATCGAATACGTCCGAGTAGCGAATCTTCTCGAAAGGCACGAGTTCTAGATACTCACCGCCAAATGAGTTGCCCTGGGCTGTCGCGAAGTTCGTGAAAGTCATCTTGAACGTGCCACCGACACGGGCGTCCATGTGATGGACTCTGCAGGTGAAACCGTAGGGAGAAATCCACTTTGCCATTGCGTCGGCATCCAGCAGCGCGCGATAGACGCGCTCCGGGGGTGCCCTGAGGACGCGGTGAAGCCGAACCGTGCCTTTCGACATCGCAATTTACCTCTCGAGTCGCAGTGAGACGGGGCTACGCCAAGCGCGCGGCTGGCCGGGAGCTCAGGACGCGTGCGCCGTCGGGCCGCCGCCCAGCAGCCGTGCGGGCAGCATCACGATCGCGCGGAGCAACGCGAACACGCCCCCGACCGCGATCCCGATCAGGCGGAACGGCAGCAGCAGCACCCACACCACCGGCCATGCGATCAGCGCAACGAGCGCGAGCGGCCAGCAGACCGCGAGCAGCAGCAACCACAGGAGGAATTTGATCATGCGAATAATCTAACATTGCCGCCATGTCGCGTGCACTTCGAATCGCCCTGGTAGCGCTGGCCGCTTTCGCGCTGCTGCAGTGGTGGCCCGGGCATCGCGAAGTCGTGCTGGAAACGCCGGGCGCAGCGGAAAGCCAGGCGCAACTGTCACCCCGCGGCACGCCGACCGCGCGCTACCCGGCCTTCCTGCCCGCCGAAGCGGTGGCGACGCTTGAGGCCATCGAGCGCGGGGGGCCGTTCCCGTACCCGCGCGACGGCGTCGTGTTCCAGAACCGCGAGCACCGGCTGCCCGGGCGGCCCCGCGGCTACTACCGCGAGTACACTGTGCCGACCCCCGGCTCAGACGACCGCGGTGCAAGGCGTATCGTCGCCGGCGGAAGCCCGCCCGAGGTTTTTTACTACACCGACGACCACTACCGGTCGTTCCGGAACGTGGAGGTCGATCGGTGAGTGACAATCCGGTGAAGGGGAACCATTTCGGTCCAGGGCCGGTATACGTGACGCCGCTCAGCGATGCGGCCGCGGCCGCCATCTGCGTGCTTGCCCGATCGCGCGGCCTTGACTGCACCCGCGTGGACCTGTCCGGTTGCACTGAAAAGAGCGAGTTTCTCGCCCGCCTCGCGAAGGCGCTGGAATTTCCAGCATGGTTTGGCCACAACTGGGACGCGCTGGCGGACTGCATCACGGACCTCGGGTGGCGGCCGGCCGTGGGCTACGTGCTGATCCTCGAGCACGCGGCCGAGCTGCAGCAAATACAGCCTGAGGTATTCGATACCGCGCTCGCGATCCTCGCCGACACGGCCGCGGCATGGAGAGCGCGCGGTGCGACGTTCCGCACGTTCGTCAGCATTACGCAGCCGCCGACAGACTAACTGACGCGGCCCGCACCGTGCCGCGGATCAGCGCCGCGTCGCGCGGACTCGCCGCACGGATTTCCGTACCTTCGCCTTCGCCTTTCGTGTTCCGACCTTTGCCTTCTTGCGGGAGGCCATCTTGCGGGAGGCGGGCCCGGCCTTGCGAACTGCCGTCCTGGTCTTGCGCACCGCAGCCCTTTTCCTCGCCGCCTTGCGCTTCGCCGCCGCTTTCGGTGCTGCAGGCTTCTCACCGATCGCGCGAGCGTCACGTGCCGCCTTTTTCAGGATCGTCATTGCCCGGGTCAGGTCGCCCGCGATTCGTTCGCGCGCTGCCTTGAGGACTTCCGCCTGCTCGCGAGCGAGGTCGCGAACGCTGCCGGTGTAGGCGATGCGCTCGATCTGCGCGGCAGCGTCCGCCAGCCCGTCATTGACGATGTCTGCCTGCAACTCGATCAGGCTCTGCACCGCCCCTTGCGAAATGGAGGTCAGCTTGACGCCCGAGCGCGCCAGCGCGCGCACTTTTCCGTTGAGTGACCTGATGCGCGCCGCGGACTTGATCGCAGCCTGGCGTGCAGCCGCGAGCCGCGAGGTGCGCAGGTGCTCGGCGAGCTCCGCGAGGCCTTTGGTCTGCTCGTCGAGGAAATCTTCTGTTCCGGCATGCATGGGTGCCACCTCCGATGGGTATGGCCGCGGGGGAACCGGGGACACGGTTCCCAACATACGCCGCTGCCAGCGCTGGTCAATCCTCCGGACGCCGATCCGCCCGGGATCGCACGAAGATTTTCCGTAAGGATGGCGAGCGACTATATTCCGGGTTCACCTGCGCTCGGCGCCTGACAGGGAGCCCTGGGTTCGCCGATGCACACCGTCCAGCCTCCGAATTCGCCGTCGCCGAGGACGTTGCCGTCGTTGTCAACGCGATCGGCCCGGCGCTGGTCGCCAAGCACTTCCTGCCCCTGCTGCCGCGCGATGGTCGCTCGGTCTTCGCGTCAATCTCCGCGCGCGTCGGCAGCATCGAGCACAATCGGCTCGGCGGCTGGTATTCGTACCGGACGTCAAAAGCGGCACTGAACATGTTGTTGAAGACGTTTGCGATCGAACTCAAGCGCCGGGCCCCGTCGGCGATCTGTGTCGGCCTGCACCCGGGTACATTTGACACCGCCCTGTCGAAGCCGTTCCAGGGCAGGGTCGCCCCTGGCAGGCTCTTCAGCCCGGCACAATCGGCGGTACACCTGCTGCGGGTGATTGATGGATTGACCCCGGCCGACAGCGGCGCCGTGTTCGCCTGGGACGGCTCACGAATTCCTGCATGACTTCAATACAATTCGAGGAACAATCGATGCTCAAGCTCCACGGATTTCCGGTCAGCAACTACACCAACATGGTGGCCTTCGCTCTGCTCGAGAAAGGCGTGCCATTCGAGTACGTGTTGACGATGCCCGAGCAGGGCACCGAGTTCCTGGCGAGAAGTCCGCGCGGCAAGGTGCCGTTCCTCGAGACCCCGCAGGGCTGCATCAACGAGACCAGTGTGATCCTGGAATACCTGGAGGATGCCGGTCAGGGGAAGCCGCTGTTGCCGTCGGATCCGTACGCCCGTGCGTTGGCGCGCTCGCTGATGAAGGAGATCGAGCTCTACGTCGAGCTGCCGGCGCGCACCTGCTTCGTCGAGGCGTTCTTCGGCGGCAAGGCGCCCGACGCGATCAAGGCCAAGGCGCGAGAAGACCTGCTTGCGGGATTCGCGACGCTGAAGCGTCACGGCAAGTTCGCACCGTACGTCGCGGGCGACACGCTCACGATCGCAGATGTCATGTTTCTCTACAGCGTGGATCTCGCCGCCGGCGTCGGCAAGCAGCTCTTCGGCCTGGACCTGCTCGGCGACATGCCGGCCGCGCAGGCGCTGCTGCAGAGGCTCGGCGAAAATCCGCACGCCAGGTCCATCGCTGCGACCAGGGACGCGGGCATGCCCGGTTTCATCGCTGCAATGCGCGCCAGGTTCCAGGGCGCGAGCTAGAGAGTCGTATCGTCTTGCGTCGCGCCGTCGCTGATGCGGAGAGAATACGGTTTCCTGGATGAAGGAGACAGTTACTTCATGATCGAGCCGGGATTCGTGCCACTGGCCGACCGGGAGGACTTGTCCCCGGAGGTCATGCAACAGCGCGTCGACGCGTTCGAGGCGCACCTGCAGCGGCGGCGCTCGGTGCGGCAGTTCTCGGATCGGCCGGTGCCGCGCTCCGTCATCGAGAAATGCCTGCTCGCGGCGGGATCGGCGCCGAGCGGAGCGCACCAGCAGCCCTGGCATTTCGTTGCAATCTCGGACCCGGCGCTGAAGTCGCGCATCCGCGCAGCGGCCGAGGCGGAGGAGCGCAGGTTCTACCAGGAGCGGGCGCCGCAGGAGTGGCTGGACGCATTGCGCCCGCTCGGAACCGACGAGCACAAGCCTTACCTGGAGACGGCGCCGTGGTTGATCGCGGTGTTCCTGCGTCGTTTCACCCGGCTGCCTGACGGGCGCAAGCTCAAGCACTACTACACCGATGAATCGGTCGGCATTGCCACCGGATTCCTCATCGCAGCGGTGCACGCAGCAGGCCTGGTCTCGCTCACGCACACGCCAAGCCCGATGGGATTCCTGACGGGGATTCTCGGCCGCCCGAAGGATATCGAACGACCGTTCCTGCTGCTGGTGGTCGGCTATCCTGGTGCCGGCGCCCGCGTGCCGGACATCGCGCGCAAGCCGCTCGGCGAGATTGTCACTTTCCTGCCGCCATGACGCCGACGCACGCGCGTGCTTTCCCTGCCTTGTAGCGGGGCCGGGTTGGAACCTGCGCCGCTACGAAGCGGGCTGGGTATTCGCGTCGATCGACACGGCGAGTCGGGACTCGGCTGCCGCGATCATCGCCTGGAAGCGCGGGTCGTCGCGCAGCGGAGCGAGATCCGGGTCGGCCTTGGCGTGGTTCAGCAGGCAAATGGGGATCTTCTCGAACAGCGGGCCGAGCAGCTCGAACGCGCCGTTGCTCGGGTCCTGCGCCAGCGTCTTCTGGGCGCGCGCCAGCGTGATCTGCGCGGCGCGGCGAGCCGCCTCGGTGTCTCATGCCCGTGTAACAGGTGATCAGCATGTTGGATGAGCTGACGTCGGTCTCCATGAGGGACTGCGCCTTCTCGAAGTGGCGGATGGCGTCCGTCAGTCGATGCTGCCGGAACCTCAGGTAGGCAGCGGTCCGATTGACTTCATAGGACTCCGGGTCCAGGCGTAGCGCGACGTCGATCTCCCCGGCCGCTTCATCATGGCGGCCGCCGTCTGACAGGATTCGCGCCCGTACGGCGTGGGCCTCGGCGAGGTTTGCGTCCAGCGCGAGCGCGCGTTCCACCGCCACCAGCCCGTCGTCACCCTGTCCGCCACGCATCCAGCGCACGAGCATGTGCCCAAGTGCCAGCAGCGCCCATGCTTGCGCATGGTTCGGATCGATTTCCGTGGCCCGGCTGCACAGGCGGATGATCGCCTCGTTCCGGCTTCGGAGATTTCGTCCTGCAGCGCGAAGATGTCGCTCAGGTCGCGATCGTAACGCTCGGCCCAGACCTGCCCACCGGTGCTGCCCACTATCAGCTGGGCCGTGATGCGCACCCGGCCGCCCGACTTGCGCACGCTGCCTTCGAGCACGTGGCTCACGTTGAACTGCCGAGTAACCTGCGACGCGTCGACGTTCTTGCCCTTGAGCGCGAACGCAGTATTACGCGCGACGACAAAGAGCGCCGAGACCTTGGCCAGGTCGGTAATGACGTCGTCGGTGATACCGTCGCTGAAGTATTCCTGCTCGGGATCGCCGCTCATGTTGGTGAAGGGCAGCACACAGATACCGATACGGCCGGCTGCGGCAGGCGCGTCCGACCGTGACGCAGCGGGACTCCCGACCGAAGGGCTCGGACCGCCGTGCCGGGCGATCATCGCCGTGAGTGCTCGAAGCAGCGACTGGAACGGCGGACTGCTCGCATCCTCTCCCCACCTGTCGAGTTCGGTCGTGTGTATTGCCCGAACGTCCATGGGCAGGCTGACGCCATCGAAGCGTACCGGCACCAGCGTGCCGCGGTCGGCCGCCTCGCGCGCCTCACCTCGGACCCAGCGCGACGCTGCGGAGGTCGGGGTCCAGACCACTGCCACGGCCCTGGCGGCTTTCAGTTCCGCCTCGATCTGGTCGTCGAACTGCTGTCCTGCGTCGATCTCGGGGTCCCACCACACCGACCAGCCCTGCGCCTCGATTGCCGCCACGATTGGCGCGACCCGCGCCTTGTCGCTGCGAGCGTAGGAAACGAAGACGTCAGCAATGCATGTGAGACCTCACCTGGATTGCCCCCGCACACCAGGGGCCGCGGTAGCTTAACCCGGCTTCGGGCGGCAGGGAGTGACGTTGTGGGCCCGGGCGGACGGCCGTCGGCCCGGGTGGCGGGTTACGCACGCCGCACAATTTGAGATACTGCCCGCGCAATCTGCCGGCCGACGCGAACGGGCCGGCCTCGCGCACCGCACCGAAAGGAACCAGAAATGACCGCTACCACACCGGGCGCCACGCCCGCCGGGCCCCCGCCGTCGCTCGTCAGTTACACGCACTGGATGTACGCGCTGCACGCGGTGAGCGCGCTGATGGGCGTATTCACGGGGGCTGCGATTGTCACGCAGTTCGTATTCGGCATCCCGTCGATCATCGCCGTGGTCATGAACTACGTGAAGCGCGACGAAGCGCGCGGCACCTGGCTCGAGTCGCACTTCAGCTGGCAGCTGCGCACGTTCTGGTTTGCGTTGCTGGCATTCCTGGTGATCGGGATCTTCTCGGCGCCGCTGGTGCTGCTTATTGGTCTTGGTATCGTGACCTGGATCCTCGGCGCGTTCGTGGTCGGCATCTGGATCATCTATCGCGTCGTCCGCGGCTGGCTGCGCCTGAACGACGGCCGCGCCGTCTGAAGGAGGAGTTCATCATGCTCATCGAACAGGACAAGGTCGTACTCATCCACTACACGCTCACCGACGAGACCGGCAAGGTGCTCGACAGTTCCTCCGGCGGCGATCCGCTCGCCTATCTGCACGGCCAGGGCAACATCGTCTCGGGCCTCGAGAGCGCGTTGAACGGCAGACAGGCCGGCGACAAGCTCAACGTCCGCGTCGAGCCGGCCGATGGCTACGGCGTGCGCGACGACGCGCTGGTACAGCAGGTACCGCGCCGGCAATTCGGCGGCACCGACCTGCAGCCGGGCATGCAGTTCCACGCGCAGATCTCGAAGGGCCACGCGCGTGTGGTGACGGTCACCCGCATCACCGGCGACATGGTGACGGTGGACGGAAATCACCCGCTGGCCGGCGAAGTGCTGAACTTCGACGTGGAAGTGGCCGGAGTGCGCGAGGCCACCCAGGAAGAACTCGAGCACGGTCACGTGCACGGGCCGGGCGGGCACCACCACCACGGCTGACGTGGCGCGCGATGCGGCCTGCGGGCCGCTGTCGCGGCTTATCGTTTCGGCTGCAGCGGACGATCCAACGCCGCGAGCGTCGGTGGGTCGCGTCCGTACACGTCGTTCCTGAAGATCACCCGTCCGTCGGTCGTTGGCTGCGCAGTCCAATAGAGGATCAGCACCGGTACGGGCATGGCGAGATTGACGGTCTTCGTCGCCTTCGCTGCCACGACGTCCGCGATGGCGGCGGAGTTCCAGCGCACCGGGTCGGCCAGCACGAGCTCAGCCAGCTCGAATGCCTTCTGTACCCGGATGCACCCCGAGCTGAAGGTGCGTTCGTCCTTGTCGAACAGCGACTTGCTCGGCGTGTCATGCAGGTACACCGAGTACGGGTTCGGGAACATGATCTTGACCAGCCCGAGCGCGTTGTCGTCGCCCGGGTCCTGTCGCAGCTGATAAGGCGGCAGCCGACCGGGGCCGTATGCCCTCCAGTTGACGGACGACGGGTCAACGTCGCGACCTTTCGAGTCGATGACTCGGATGTGGTTGCGCTGCAGATAGCCCGGGTCCTTCTTGAGGACCGGCAGCTTGTCCTTTACCAGGATGCCGGGTGGGATGGTCCAGGTCGGGTTGAACACCACGTAGGTGATCAGCGACTTGAAGATCGGGGTCTCGCGGTACGGACGGCCGACGATGACTTTCGAGGACCACACGGGCTCGTCGCCGCGAAACCAGGAGACGTCGAAGCCCGCGACGTCGACGAGCACGAAGTCGCCCCTGAGTTCATGCATTACCCAACGGGCACGTTCCATGTTCACGCGGATCTGGTCGATGCGCGCCGCAACCGGCACATTCAGGGCGGCGAGCGTACCGGCGCCGATGACCCCGTCCGACGTGATCCCGTGCCTGTCCTGGAAGCGTTTGACAGCCGCTTCGAGTTCCGCGTCGTAGGTCGTGTCGTACGGCGGAAGCGGCGCCTCGGATGGCGCCGCACCCGGCCCGCCGGCTGATTCCAGGTCACCGGTAACTGCGAGATGCTGTCGAAGCGCGGGCACGCGCGGATCGCTGTCTCCTGGCAGCAGCACCGGTCCGGCGGCCAGCGCCGACCAGCCTCCGGCGTCGCGTAATGCATAGTACTCCCGCAGCCGCTCGCGGCCGCGCTGGTACCACGGGTGCTGCGGCCGGGCCTTGTCGAAGGAGTCGCGGATCGCACCGCCCGCGATCGCTTCCCTCAAGCGCTCGGTCGCCTGCTGCACGTCGAGCGGTCGTGGCGGGAAATTCCACTCGGTGCTGAGCTTTTCCGGGTCCACCTTGCCAAAGTAGAGGTGGTACAGCGCGAGCATCATCGAATCGGTCGCAAGCAGGTCGAGGTCTGCCTGCTCCGCCGGCGGCAGGACCTTGCCGACGCGCAGGTCGCTGCGGAACGCCTGCAATTCGACGACGTGATAATCAACAGGTTCGAGCCCGTCGTACTTCAGTTCGGCGACGGCCGCAATCAGCGTGTCCAGGCGCACGGCATCCAGCCATTGGGGCTCGAACTGCGACGATTCGTAGTAGCGGGCAACGCCGTCGGCGAGCACGATCCGGGCGCCGCGCACCTCGGGCAGCTGTGAGCCCGGATCGGCGTCGTAGCGCAGGCGGTCAACACGCTCACGGATGGCTTCTCGCGCCGTCGCGAAAGCCGGTGCGGCTGCGGCAGCGTTGCTGGCGCGCACCGCGGAGGACGGGGCGGTTGGCTGCTGCGCGTAGGCCTCGAACGGCAACGCGCCGAATCCAAGCAGCAGGACGGCAACGAGTCGCTTCATGCGGTCAGGGAAAGTCGGGTCGAGTATATGACCGGCAGTGTACTCGCGATGCGGCGTGCGGCGTGCGATGCGCGGCACACAGGCCACGCCTGGCGCTAGCGTCGGTCGACGATGCTCGCGCTCAGGTCATAGTCGTCGGCCGAAGTTATCTCGACGTCGGCCCAGTCGCCGGCTTTCAGCGAACCGGCGTCGAGGATGCGAACAACACCGTCGATCTCGGGCGCGTCGGCCGGCGAGCGTGCAATGGCGCCTTCGTCACCCACTGCATCGACGAGCACCCGCATCCGGCGCCCGACCTTCGCCGAGAGCTTCTCCGCGCTGACGGCAGCGGCAAGTTCCATGAACCGATCGTGACGCTCCTGCTTCACTTCTTCGGGCACGTGATCGGCCAGGGCGTTTGCGGCCGCGCCCGCGACCGGGGAATACTTGAAACAGCCAACGCGATCGAGCCTCGCCTCCTGCAGCCAGTCAAGCAGCAGCTGGAAGTCGTCCTCGGTTTCGCCGGGGAAGCCGACGATGAAGGTGCTGCGGATTGCGATGTCCGGGCAGGTTTCGCGCCAGGCGCGGATACGGGCGAGCACGTTCTCCGCGTGTGCCGGCCGCTTCATCAGCTTGAGTACCCGCGGGCTGCCGTGCTGGAAGGGGATGTCGAGGTAGGGCAGGATCTTTCCCTCGGCCATCAGCGGGATGACCTCGTCCACGTGGGGATACGGATACACGTAGTGCAACCGTACCCATGCGCCCAGCGAACCCAGTGACCTGGCGAGATCCGTGAAACGCGCCCGTACCGGCTTGCCGCCCCAGAACCCGGTCGCATACTTGAGATCCGCGCCGTACGCGCTCGTGTCCTGCGAGATCACGAGAAGTTCCTTCACGCCGGCGTTCACCAGGCGCTCGGCCTCGAGCATCACCTCGCCGATCGGACGGCTGGCCAGGTCGCCACGCAGCGAGGGAATGATGCAGAAGGTGCAGCGGTGGTTGCAGCCTTCTGAAATCTTCAGGTACGCGTAGTGGCGCGGCGTGAGGCGGATGCCCTGCGGCGGCACCAGGTCCACGAACGGATCATGCAGCGGCGGCAACTGCTCGTGCACCGCGGTCATGACCTCCTCATATGCGTGCGGCCCGGTGACCTTGAGCACGCTCGGGTGCCGGTCGGTGATGGTCTCGGGCTTTGCGCCGAGGCAGCCGGTCACGATCACCTTGCCGTTGCGTGCGACCGCCTCGCCGATGGCCTCGAGCGACTCGTGGATGGCGTCGTCGATGAACCCGCAGGTGTTCACTACCACGAGGTTCGCATCCTCGTAGGAGCCGACCACGTCGTAGCCTTCCGCACGTAGTCGCGTGAGGATGCGTTCGGAATCCACCAGCGCCTTGGGGCAGCCCAGGGAGACGAAGCCTACTTTTGGAGCTGACGACAAGGTAGTGATGGCCGGCCTGTGGCTGGTGGCGTGACGGTGTGGGAGCGCCGGTCGGGTGCTGGCTCGCTACTCAAAGGAGCAGCCGCCACCGCCACACACGGGGGTACCGCAGGGACCGGTGTCGCAAGGGCGCTCGTAACTGCTGCCGAGCGAGCCGGTGAGCACGTTTCCGCCGGTGATCATGCGGTTCACCTTCGACTTGCCGGGCGTGCCGTCGAGCGGAACGCCGGCCCTGCGGCACAGTTCGCCCCAGGTCGTGACGGTCTCGGCCATCTTGTGGCTGACCTCGATGACCCGGCCGTTGGCCGGGCAGTGGTAGTCGTAGGTAGGCATGGCGTCGCTCGCGCCTCGGCAGGAACGGGCGGGCATTCTAGAGCAAAGCGGCGTGCATGACGTATAGGCAGGCCGCGCATGCTAGGCGAGCGCGTACAGGTTCCCGTCCATGCTGCCCACGTACACCACGCCGCCATCCACCGCCGGCGAACCCATGATCGCGCCCACCGAAATGAATCGATAGAAATCGATGTACATGTCCTCGAAGTCGCCGAACACCGGCGCGAAGGCCTCGGGTTTCAGGCGTCCGTCGGCGTCCTGGATCTGCATCGGGTCGCGCTTCGACGCCTCGGTCTGGAACTGCCAGGCGAGCTGGCCGGTTTTCGCGTCCACCGCATACAGTCGTCCGTTGTGGCTTCCGAAGTACGCGAGCCCGCCCGCCAGCGCCGCCGACGAGAACACATAGGCCTTCGCGTCAAAGTTGAACTTGAGCCGACCGGTGCGCGCATCGATGGCCATGAATCGGGAGCTGTCGGAGGTGGCCGCATAGACGGTCCCGTCGCGGACCGCGGGCGTGCCGTTTACCCAGGACTTGCTGGTCGGGTAGTCCCACTTCTTCCGGCCGGTCGCGGCGTCCAGTGCGTAGACGTGCGCGTCGCGGCTGCCCACGTACACGGTGCCGTCGACCACCGCCGGCGATGACTGGAAGCCGACCTGGTTGTGGATCGCCGCATCCTGGCCGCCGCGGAATATCCACTTCTGCTGCCCGCTGGACGCGTCGATAGCGTACATGCACCCATCCCAGCTGCCGATGTACACGGTGCCGTTCGTGACGGCGGGTGAGGCGTGCACGACGTCCCCTGTCTGGAACTTCCACTGCAGCACGCCGCTCTTCGCGTCCACTGCGTAGACGCCGCCGTCGCCGCTTCCGAAATACACCTTGCCGTCCACGACGGCCGGCGACGAGGTGAACACGTCCCATGCATCGGGAATCGTCTGCGCCGCGGATGGGTAGCCGTGCAGGTTCTTCGCCTCGAACTTGCGCTCGTACTCGGCCGAGAATACCCAGCGCGGCTGGCCGGTCGCGGCATCGATGGCGGCGAGTGCGCCCGTCGAGGAGACGAAGTACACGGTGCCATCGGCCACGGCCGGCGACGACGCGATCGGCATGCGCGACTTGAAATTCCACTTCTCCTTGCCCGTCTGCTGGTCGATCGCATGCAGGTGACCGCTCATGCTGCCGATGTAGACCACTCCGTCGGCAATCGCCGGCGTGGTGACGATCGGCCCGGCGGTCTTGAACGCCCATTTCACCGTCGGCGCCGAGGTCGGGCCGGGCGACGGATACACGCCCGTACGCGCTGCGTCGGCATGGAACATCGACTGTGCAGCCGCAGGCATCGACAAGGCGAGCAGCAGGATAGCGACGAGGTGCTTCATGCGGGTACCCCTCCGGCGTGTCGCCGGGAAACAGCGTCGATTATGACCGCGACAGCGCGTTTGTCCGACGCTGGGCCCGGTGCGGGCTACGGGAGCCGCCCAAGTGAGCATTGCAGAGCGACCTTTTTATCTACTGAATCGATTGATTCAATGAGAAAATATCATTTTATTATCGATCGGTTTGCGCCTACCGTTCCAGTCAGGCTGAAAAGGAGGTTCGACATGATCGAGATTCGACGGGCAAGTGACCGCGGCTACGCCGACCATGGTTGGCTTCGCTCCTTTCATTCTTTCTCGTTCGCCGACTACTGGGACCCGCAACACGTCGAATTCGGCGCACTTCGCGTGCTCAATGAAGACCGGGTCGCGCCAGGGGCGGGTTTCGCTACGCACGGTCACCGCGACATGGAGATCGTAAGCTACGTCCTCGAGGGCGAACTCGCGCACAGGGATTCGACCGGTACCAGTTCCATCATCCGGCCTGGCGACGTCCAGCGCATGAGTGCGGGCCGTGGCGTTCAGCACAGCGAGTTCAATAATTCGCAGCAGGAGCCGGTCCACTTCCTGCAGATCTGGATCCAGCCGAACGTGCTCGGTATCGATCCGGGTTACGAACAGAGGAATTTCGCAACCGAGGAGAAGCGCGGTCGATTGCGACTCGTGGCGTCGTCGGATGGTGCGAACGGTTCCGTCGTGATACGGCAGGATGCCCGTATGTACGCCGGACTCTTCGATGGCGCCGAACGCGGTGGTCTCGAGATCGCAATCGGCCGCCGTGCCTACGTACACCTGGTAAGCGGCAACCTGACGGTGAACGGCGAGGCATTGGCCGCTGGAGACGCGCTGAAGCTTACCGGCGCGAAAGGGCTTGATCTGTCCAGCGGTGCCGATGCGGAAGTGCTGGTCTTCGACCTGCCCGGTTGAAGCGGGCGCGACGACAGGACAAAGGCAGCGGAGGAAAAATCACGTGTATACGCTCTATTACGCACCTGGGACGGCCAGCATGGTCGTCCACCTGGCCCTGCTCGAAATCGGCGTGCCGCATCGGCTCGAGAAGGTCGACTTCGACCAGGACGCGCAGCACGATGCTGAATACCTGCGCCTGAACCCGCGCGGGCAGGTGCCGACGCTGGTGATCGACGGCAAGCCGTATTTCGAATCGGCGGCCCTGCTGATGATCCTTGCCGAGCGTCACCCTGAGGTGCGACTCGCGCCGCCTGCGGGAAGCACACTCCGGGCGGACTGGTACCAGTGGATTGCCTTCTTCACCAACGCGCTCGGGCCCACCTATCGCTACTGGTTTTATCCACCAGACCTCGGTTCGGAGGAGCACCCACCGACCGTACGTGACGCATTGCGCCGGCAGATCGAGGATTCGTGGACGCTGGTGGACGCGCACCTCTCGGCCAACGGCCCGTACATGCTGGGCGCCGAATTTTCCGGCGTGGACCTGCTGGCGCTGATGTACATGCGCTGGTCGCGCAACATGCCCCGGCCCGCGACGGAATGGCCGGCGCTCAACAGGTTTGCGGAACTCATGCGTGCGCGACCAAGCTGGTCGCGGCTTTGCGATATAGAGGGACTGACCGACTGGCGTGCGTGAGACCGCTGGCCGACTGCACCGATCGCGCCGGCAATCCACGGCACGATCCGCTCCACGTGATGCCGTTCAGAGGCGTATCCGGCGCCATGCGCCGGAGCGCCATCGCAGGAAGAGCGCGCTGCCGAGCAGCACCACGTAGGTGAGCATCGCGAGCCAGCCGCCCACGGCACCCAGGCCGAATTGCGGCAGACCGTTGAACCAGCCTTGTCCCGGTGCGAAGGACAGCATGTATGCCAGCGGCACGAACACGCCCCAGGCGAGGACGAAGAAGATCGCTGCGGGAAACCTGACGTCACCCGCACCGCGCAGCGCGAACCCGGAGCCGAGGTTGAGACCGTCGAAGAGCTGGTAGCCGGCCGCGATCCACAGCAGCAGCGAGCCCAGCCGCACGACCTCCGCACCGTGCGGATCCCCCGTGGTGACGAACGCCGGCATCACCCACGGGCCGAGCGCGGCGAGTGCCACACCCACGACGCCCATGTAGGCCACCGTTACCTTGATCACCGCGTTGCCGAGCTGCCGCGCCCATTCACGGTCGCCGGCGCCAATCGCCTGGCCCACGAGCGTCGTGCCGGCGAGCGCGAGACCGACTCCCGGGAGGTACGAGACCGAAGTCAGCATCACCACCACCTGCGTCGTTGCGCCGTCTACCGCGCTGAGCCGCACCTGCATGAGCTGAAACAGCGCCATACCGAACAGGTCGGCCGCATACATCGCGCCCATCGGAAGTCCCAGCCTGAATTCGCGGACCAGGTTCGAGAGATCAAGCCGCCACGTGAGGTGCGTCTTGTACGTTCGGCGCAGGTCGGGACGCAGGAACATCCAGAGCGCAAACCCGACGCCGAAGGCCATGCTGACGTTCGTGGCCCAGGCGGATCCCGCGATGCCCCAGCCAAATTCAAAGATGAACACCTGGTTCAGCGCCGCATTCACGATCGCGACCAACGCGGTCGTCATCACGGTAATGCGTGGCTGCGAGATGCCGTTGAAGAACCCCAGTACGGCCCAAAGCGCGACGCCGATCGGCGCGCCGAGCATGCGCGGCACCCAGAATTCGAGCGCCAGGCGCTTGAGTTCCTCGTCGAGTCCGAATGGCGACAGCAGCCAGTCGCCACACGACGCCAGGACAACGAACACGGGCGCCGTCGCGAGCGCGCCCCAGAGTGCTACCCAGGTGGCGTGCCCGGCGCGCCAGCGCCTGCGGCTGCCTTCCGACTGGGCGACGAAGGTCTGCACCGCGAGCCCGATCCCGCCCAGCAGCACGATGAAGAAGAACACCAGCCAGTAGATCGAAGCCATCGCAGCCATCGCAACGGTCGAGATGTGGCCGACGAACCAGGTATCCGTGATGCCGATGACCGCCTGCACGCTGCTGTTCAGCATCAACGGCAGTGCGAGCGCAGCAATGGCGCGATAGTCGACGCACGCTCGCCCGAGATTGTCGACCCGACGCGCGGGCAGGACGGACTTGCTGGCTGCGCCCCGGCCCTCGCGTTCCAGGTGCTGGCTCGTGCCCGGCATCGGCGATCAGCGGCGCATGTGCCGGTGTACGAAGTAGTAGTAGAGACCCCAGAGGAACAGCATCAGGCTGCCGCCCCAGAGAGTGATGCGATGCAGGCTGCCCTCCATCAGCGCCTGGTCCTTGCCGGCGGTCACGCCAACCCAGACCAGCACCGTGCACCAGAGTGCCGAGCCGGCGGTCGTCGCCAGCGAGAACTTCCAGTAATTGAGCCGAACCACGCCCGCGGGAATCCCGATCAGGTGGCGGATGACAGGCAGGATCCGCGAGATGAACACGCCCATCGTCCCGAAGTGCGCCGCCCAGGCCTCGGCCTTCTCGATCTTGTCCGGCGTGATCATCACGTAGCGGCCGTAGCGCATCAGCAATGGCCGGCCGAGCAGCCGCGAGACCCAGTACATCACGCTCGCCCCGACCCACGAGCCCACCGTGCCCGCGATCACGATGCCGGTGAGCGAAAATGTGCCGTGCGCATGCGCGAGGTAGGCAGCCGGCGGGATCACGAATTCGCTGGGCACGGGCAGGATCGAGCTCTCTGCCGCCATCAGCAACGCGATGAGCAGGTACCCGCCCTGCTCGAGGGCGCCGAGGTACCAGTGCAGGATCGAAGCTATGAAGTCACGCATCTGTGGGATGTCCGTGGTGGGCGTCGTCACGCCCAGGCGCAGGCGGCACGGCATTCTGCCAGATCGCCGGGCGGAGGCCGGGGCAGCATGGCTGTGTCCGGCCGGTGTCCGTGATGCGACAATGCCGGCCCCCATCCGCCACGACCTCGGACCGCTGTCCATGCGACGCTTCATTCGCCTGATTGCCTGCCTGCTCTTGACGGTGTCGACGCTGGTCGCCTTTGCGGCCGGCGGCGCGCCCGAAGGCGACACGAAGCCTTCGGCAGCACCCGCCGCGCCGGCAGCTCCGGTGGTCGAGGCGGTCGCCCCTGCCGAGATCCTGATGCAGGCCGACGCCGATGAGCGCTTCATCGAGGAGAAGCTCGCGCTGGCGCGACAGCCCGATCCCGCGGACAAGCTGGTCCCGCAGCTCGACACGCTGGCAGCGGGCGTGCACCAGCTGTCCGGGAATTTCAAGCAGGACGAGTTGAGGGCCCTGCCGGCCATCCGTTTGGAGAGCCTGGAGCGACACTGGGCGTTCTACGACAGCCAGCTCGCTGCCTGGCGCGAGAAGTTGCAGCGTGTCACCGCCGTCTATTCCGAGGCCGCCGCCGATCTCGCCAGGAAGCGCGCCGCCTGGCAGGTGACCCGGGAAACCGCCGGAAACCTGCCGCAGGCACTGGCTAGCCGAGTCGACGCAATACTGGCCGAGATCACGCTCGCCGAGCAGACGCTGTCGCGCCCGCTGGACGACCAGCTGAAACTCGCCCGACGCGGCAATGCGTTGCGGCTGGAGGTCGATTCGAACACCAAGGCCGTGGCGTCCGCGATCGAGTACATCGACCGTCGCCTGTACACGATCGACTCGCCGCCGCTCTGGGATGCCTGGGCCGACACAAAGCCGTCGGCGCTCGGGTTGGACTCGCTGCGAATGGGGCTGCAGATCGAAAGCGACTTCGGCGCCGAGTACTCGGCAGCGAACAGGGAGAAACTGCGGGCGCTGCACATCGGCGCGTTTCTGCTGCTGCCGTTGATCATCTGGATCAGCCGCCGCACGCGACAGCTGGTCTCCGACGACCCGGAAATGAAGTCATCGGTGCAGGCGCTGTTGCGACCGATCTCGTCGTGGCTGGTCGTGGTGCTGGTCGGCGTGCTCTTCATGGAGCCGCATGCGCCGATCATCCGGCACCAGGCGGCACTGCTGCTGGCGCTGATACCGGTGCTGCGACTGCTGCCTCGAAAGGTATTCGTGGTGCTCGGGCCCTGGCCGTACATCGCGACCGGCCTCTACCTGCTCTCCCAGTTGAGTTTCATTTTTGTGGGCGTGCCCTTGTTGCACAGGATCTACCTGCTGACGATCGCCCTGCTCACGCTCGCGTCCGCGCTCTGGCTGCTGCTGCGCGACGGCCCTGGCCGGGATACCGCGCAGCCGAGGCAGTTCAGGATCGTCCGTATCTTTGGCTGGCTGGCGGTGGCGGCACTGGCGACGGCGTTGCTTGCCAGCCTGCTGGGCAATGTCTCGCTGGCAGAAATGCTGACCGACGGCGTGCTGACCAGCGGCTACCTCGGCCTTGCCCTCTACGCGGGCGCATCGGTGTTCAATGCAATCGTCGCGCTGCTGCTCGCACGTCGAGGCCTGACGCGCTTCAGCATCGTGCAGCAGCATGGAGGCCCGCTGCTGCAGTCGATCGGCCGGCTGGTGAACGTGGTCGCGCTGATCTCGTGGATCATCATCGTCCTGCACGAGTTCCGGATTTACCGGCCGATCGCGCAATGGATCCGGTCCGTGCTCACTCACCCGATCGCGATCGGTGAAATTTCGCTGACGCTCGGCAGCGTGCTGCTGTTCCTGGTTTCGCTGTGGGTGGCATTCCGGCTCGCGAAGACCATCCGCATCGTGCTGCGCGACGACGTCATGCCGAAGATGGCCTTGCCGCGCGGCGTCGGCAACAGCGTGTCTACGCTCACGTACTATGCAGTCCTGGTCGCCGGAATCATGGTCGCGCTCGCCGCTGCCGGATTCCACGTCAGCGAACTGGCGTTCGTGGTCGGCGCGCTGAGCGTCGGCATCGGTTTCGGCCTGCAGGACGTGGTGAAGAACTTCGTCTCGGGCCTGATCCTGATGTTCGAGCGTCCGATTCAGCCCGGAGACGTCATCGAGGTGTCGGGCACCTCGGGGAAGGTTCTCAATATCGGCATGCGGGCGACCACGATCATGACTTTCGAGGGTGCGGATGTCGTCGTGCCGAACGGCACGCTGCTCTCGGAGAAGCTGATCAACTGGACGCTGAGCGACACCAATCGCCGGATGGACGTGAATGTCGGTGTCGCCTACGGCAGCGACCCGCACCGCGTGCTTGCGTTGCTCGAGGAGGTCACTCGGTCCACGCCGGGCGTGACTGCGGACCCGGCTCCGGCGATCGTGTTCGTGGGTTTTGGCGCGAGTTCGCTCGATTTTGCCGTTCGCGCATGGACCAACGACTTCTCGGACTGGGTGGGGACCAAGAGCACGCTCACCGTGCGGATTCACGATGCACTGAAGGATGCCGGCATCGAGATACCGTTCCCGCAGCACGACCTGCACCTGAGGAGCGTGTCGCCGGAGGCGCTGGCCGGCTTCGGGGACCGCGGACAGGACGGCCTCCCGCGCGATGAGCCGCCGGCCGCCTCGTAAAAGCGCATCTCTGGCTTTCCCGTGCCGCACCAGGCCGGCTATCTGCGGTCAACGGGCGCCTGCTTCAGCTATCGCGGTCAGGCCGCCTTGTTCACCGCCGTGCCGGCGATCGCGTTCGCAATCGCGTCGTCCACGCGCTCCAGCCACACGAACTCGACGTCCCGCTTGACGCTCTCGGGAATGTCCTCGAGATCCTTGCGATTTCGCGCCGGCAGCAGCACGGTGCGGATCCCGGCGCGGTGCGCGGCCACCGTCTTCTCCTTGATGCCGCCGACCGGCAGCACCAGTCCGCGCAGGCTGATCTCGCCGGTCATCGCGACGTCGTTGCGCACCGTTCGGTTGGTGAGCAGCGAGACCAGCGCCGTGTAGATCGCCACGCCGGCGCTCGGCCCGTCCTTCGGGATCGCGCCCGCCGGCACGTGCACATGGATGTCGCTCTTCTCGAACAGCGCCGGGTCGAGCCCGAGCGCTTCGGACTGCGACTTCACCAGGCTGAGCGCGGCCTGCGCGCTCTCCTTCATCACGTCGCCGAGCTGGCCGGTGAGGATCAGCGCGCCCTTGCCCGGCACGCGCGTCGCCTCGATGAACAGGATGTCACCGCCGACCGGAGTCCACGCGAGCCCAGTGGCCACGCCGGGCAGGCTTACGCGCATGGCCACCTCGTTTTCGAATCGCGGCGCACCGAGGATCTGCACGACGTCGGCCGCATCGATCCGGACTGCCGTGGCCTTGCCCTCGGCGACCCTGACGGCGACGTTGCGCAGCACGGCGCCGATTTCCCGCTCGAGACTGCGGCAACCTGCCTCCCGCGTGTAGTCGCGCGCGATGCGCAGCAGCGCCTGGTCCGTGATCGCGGCCTGTCCGTCGGCGAGGCCATTGGCCTCGAGCTGGCGACGCACCAGGTAGCGGCGGGCGATCTCGACCTTCTCTTCCTCCGTGTAGCCGGTGAGCTCGATGATCTCCATGCGGTCGCGGAGCGGCCCGGGGATCGTGTCGAGCTGGTTCGCCGTTGCAATGAACAGCACCTTGGAGAGATCGAAGTCCACGCCGAGATAGTTGTCGCGGAACGTCGAGTTCTGCTCCGGGTCGAGCACTTCGAGCAGGGCTGAGGCAGGATCGCCCTGGATGCCGCGGCCGAGCTTGTCGATCTCGTCGAGCATCAGCACCGGGTTCCGCGTGCCGGCCTTCTTCAGGGACTGCGCGATGCTGCCCGGCAGCGCGCCGATATACGTGCGCCGGTGGCCGCGGATCTCGGCCTCGTCGTGCACGCCGCCCAGGCTGGTGCGCTGGAACTTGAGGCCCAGCGCCCGCGCAATGCTCTGGCCCAGCGAGGTCTTGCCCACGCCCGGCGGGCCCACGAAGCACAGGATGGGGCTGCGGCCCTGCGGGTTCAGCTTCCGCACGGCCAGGTACTCGACGATGCGCTTCTTGATCTTGTCGAGGCCGTAGTGATCGGCGTCGAGGATGCCACGCGCCCGTTGGATGTCGATGGATTCTTCGTCGAGCTTCGACCACGGCATCGAGATCAGCGTGTCCAGGTAGGTGCGCGCCATCGAGTACTCGCCGCTCGCCTCGTTCATGCGCTCGAGTCGCTTCAGCTCCTTGCGGGCGTGTTCCTCGATCTCCGCGGGCATGCCAGCCTTGGCGATGGCGTCGGCCAGCTCGGCCGCGTCGCCGCCTTCGCCGTCGCCAAGCTCCTTCTGGATCTGGCGCATCTGCTCGCGAAGCAGCATCTCGCGCTGTCGGTCGTCGATCGCATCCTTGGTCTGCTGCTCGATCTGGCGCGAAAGCTTCAGCACTTCCACCCGCCGGTTGAGGTGATCCGAGACGGCTTCGAGCCGATCGCGGACGTCCTCGACCTCGAGCAGCGCCTGCTTTTCGCGCGGGCCCACGTCCAGGAAGCTCGCGATCATGTCCGCGAGCGCCGAGGGCGATTCCATGGACTGCACGGCATTGGCGAGTTCGGCCGGCGCCTGGGGCAGCAGCGAGATGGCTTCGACCGCCTTCTGCTTCAGGTACAGGGTTCGCGCCTCGACTTCCGGGTGGTGGGCGCCGGTGTCGGGCAGGTACTCGACCCGCGCGACCAGGTACGGGAAGCCCGAGACGTGGTCGAGTACTCGGAAGCGCCGTTCACCCTGGCAGACCAGATGCCGAGTACCGTCCGGGGTGGTGACGAGCCGGACCACCGACGCGACCGTGCCGATGCGGTTCAAGTCGTCGAACCCGGGGTCCTCTGTTTCCTGGGACTTCTGCAGCAGGAACCCGACCTTGCTCTCGGTGCGGACGGCCTCCTCGGCACCGGCGACCGTCTTCTCGCGCTTGATGGCGACCGGCAGCATCACGCCTGGGAACAGGACGAGGTTGCGCACCGGCAGGATTACCAGCATGTCCTCGGGCAGGCTCGGCGCGCCTGCGCCTGCGCCCGCACCCGCGGCCGGTGGTGCCGATTTCTGTTCGTTGTCGTTCATGGTCATCCTGTGCCTCGCCCCGGGTTATCCGGCCAATGAGCCTGAGGTTGGGGCGCCGTGCGCCGGACTCAATGCCTACGGTTTGCGTGCCGCGGCGTGCGACCATCTCACCGCTGCGCCATCGCGCCGCCCGGCCGCAGGGGTGCCGCAGGAAACGCCGGGCAATTGCATAACTAAAGTTGATTACGTCGTGGCTATCAAAGGTGAATCAGATGATTCAATTCAGATAAACTTTCCCGATGAAGACTGTATTGAAGGAGCGCTTCGGCCCCGAGTTTTACCGGCGTCACTACTTCAATCCGCGCACCCGGGTAGTGACCAGGGCCGGAATGAAGCGCCGGGCCGAGCACATCGCGGCATTCGTGCGTCATGGCGAACTCCCGGTTCGTTCGATCCTGGACGTGGGCTGCGGACTCGGACTGATGCGCAGCCAGCTGCTGGAGCGGTTTCCGCGGGCGCGGTACGTGGGGCTCGAGGCGAGCGGCTACCTCTGCAAGCGATATGGCTGGGAGCAGGGCTCCGCTGCCACTTTCGACCCCGGCCGGACCTTCGACCTCGTGATCTGCTACGACGTCCTCCAATACCTGGGCTCACGCGAGGCAGCCGCCGCCATCCGCAACCTCGGTCGGCTCTGCAGCGGGGTCATGCATTTCGGGGTGCTGACGAGCGAGGACTGGGAGTTCTACTGCGACCAGCAGACCACCGACCGCAACGTCAACCTGAGACCCGGCGACTGGTACCGGAAGCGGCTTGCCCACGACTTCATAAATGCCGGCTCGGGCATGTTCGTACGGAGAGGCGCGCCGGTACACCTGTGGGAACTGGACAAGGTCGAGGTCCAGCGCTCGCGCCGCGGGTAGGTATATCACTCAACTTGACCTGCGCATGGCGTGATTGCTGCGCCGCATCATGAGGTCCATACAGGCAGGACAGCGATCCACGGAGGGCTGTCCATGAAAATTCGATCCTTGGCGCTCGGCAGCGTTGTTGCAGTACTGGCCAGCGGCCCGACGGCGGCACAGACGTGGGAGGCACTGCCGGCAGTGGCGCCGGCACCCGAGGACAACCCGACCTCGGTTGCGCACGTGGACCTGGGCAGGATGCTGTACCACGATCCGCGCTTCTCGGAGACCGGGACGATTTCCTGCGCTTCCTGCCACAACCTGATGGAAGGCGGCGACGATCATCGGCCGACCAGCATCGGTGTGCACGGCATGAAAGGCGGTCGCAATGCGCCCACCGTGTTCAATTCGGCGTTTCTCACCTCGCAGTTCTGGGATGGCCGGGCACCGACGCTCGAGGCACAGGCCAAGGGGCCCATCGTCAACCCCGTCGAAATGGGAATGAAGGACCTGGGCTCGGCAGTCGATCGCATACGCCGCATCCCGGGCTACGCCGCCCATTTCAATGCCGCCTTCGGCCCGGGCGACATGGTCACGATCGACAACGCCGCCATGGCCATCGCCGCGTTCGAGCGGACGCAGATTACTCCGGGCAGCCCGTACGACCGCTTCGTCGGTGGCGAGAAGTCGGCCCTCACGGCCGAGCAGCAGCGTGGCATGAAGGCGTTCGGCGAGACCGGCTGCCAGGCCTGCCACTCCGGGGCCGTGTTTGCCGGACCTCCGCTGCCGATGGGTACGCCGTTCCTGCAGAAGTTCCCGACCCTGACCGATAACGAGTACGTCGCGAAATACGACCTGTTGGCCGACAAGGGCAGGTTCAACTTCACAAAGGATCCGGCCGACGAGCACATGTGGAGGGTGCCGCAGCTGCGGAACCTGCCCTATACGGCTCCTTACCTGCACAACGGCAGCGTAAAGACCATTCCCGAGGCCGTCCGCCTGATGGCAAAGGTGCAACTCGGGCTGGACCTTGACGAGGCCCGGGCGGCGGACATTTCCGCGTTCCTGGCCAGCCTGACGGGCGAGTTCCCGAAGGAGACGATGCCGCGGTTGCCGCCGACGCCGGGTGACCTGCTCGAGTAGCGTTACCGGCCGGCCAGCGGGGTTCCGCACCCGGGGGCCGGGGGGCTGTACAATGCGCGCCTCCTGCATGGTCCCTCCGGTAGTCCCGATGCGTCCCACCCCGCTGCGGTTGTTCCTGCCCGCGCTTTCACTGCTCGTCCTGGCGGGCTGTGCGAGCACGAACTCCTGTGGCGGCAGTGACGAGTACCTGAAAGCGCAGGAACGCCAGCGGCTCAACCTGCCTCCGGGCGTGTTCGGCAGCGAACGCATTGCCCCGATCGTGATTCCGCCGGCCGTGCCTGACCCTAACAGGCTCGACCCCCAGCCGCGCTGCCTCGACTATCCGCCGCAGTTCTTCGCCCGTCCGCCGGCGGAACCAGGCTCACCGGAGGCCGTGATCCGCGACTGGGGCGCCGCGTGGGCACAGCGCAGGCCCGATGTCGTCATGCAGGCTTACGCACCGACGTTCGAGGCGCCCGGCAAGGGCGGCTCGGCGGCTTTCCTCACCGAGCGCGAGCAGCAGGTCGCGACCGGTGCCGCGCCATCGCCGACGCTGCTGAACCTGGTGGTTACCAAGGACGGCACGAACCGCCAGGTCGTCACGTTCACACAGGTGTTCGGCAAGGAGCAGGTCCAACGCGAACTCACACTGGTGCGCGTCGGCGATTCGTGGCGCATCGAGTCCGAGCGGACCTTGACCGCGCCCTGAGCGGATTGCCCCGGTCCCAGGCGCAACGGCACCTCGCCACAGTGACAAGCAGCTCCCTGCTGAACGGCATCAGCCTCGCCCCCGGCACGCTGCGGGTGGTCCTGCTCGACCGCCTGACTCGCTCGCTGGGCAAGCATCCCGACACCGCGACGCAGCGCGACATCTACGACGCGCTGTCGCTCGCCGTGCGCGAGGAACTCGCGGTGCGCTGGCTCGCGACCCAGCGCCGCGTGTCGCAGGCTGGCGTCAAGCGTGTCTGCTACCTCTCGGTCGAGTTCCTGCTCGGCCGAACGCTGGTTAACGGACTGTCCGCGCTCGACGGCGAACTGGTGAAGGAGGCGCGCGACACGCTCGCCGAACTCGGATTCGACCTCGATCGTGTTGCAGAAGAGGAGATCGATCCGGGCCTCGGCAACGGCGGCCTGGGCCGCCTGGCCGCCTGCTTCCTCGACTCGCTGGCCACCTTGCAGTACCCGGCCGTCGGTTACGGCATCCGCTACGACTACGGGATCTTCACGCAGTCGATCGACGAGGACGGGCGGCAGCGCGAGAGCGCGTCGAGCTGGCTCAGGCAGCACAACCCATGGGAAATCCCGCGCGACGACGCGCGCTACGTGATCCGCTTCGGCGGCCGCTGCGTTGCGACGCAGGACCCGCAGGGCACGACCCGATACCGCTGGGTCGATACCAAGAACATCTGGGCGGCGGGCTACGACCAGTTCATCCCGGGCAATCGCAGCCAGACCGTGAATCACCTGCGGCTGTGGGCGGGCCGTGCGATCGCGCCGTTCGACGTCGTGACCTTCAATGCCGGACGGCACGCGGAAGCCTCCGCCGAAAACGTCGAAGCGAAGAACGTGTCGCGCATACTCTACCCGGACGACACGACGCCGCAGGGCAAGGAGCTGCGCTTCAAGCAGCAGTACTTCTTCGTCAGTGCGAGCCTGCAGGACATGCTGGCGCAGCACCTCGCCGAGGGCCGCCCGCTTGAGTCGCTTCCCGACTCGGTGTCGATCCAGTTGAACGACACGCACCCCGCGCTCGCGATACCGGAGCTGATGCGGCTGCTGGTGGACGAGCATGAAATGGAATGGGCGCGCGCCTGGGAACTGACATGCCGGGTGTTTTCCTACACCAACCACACGCTGCTGCCCGAGGCGCTCGAAGTGTGGCCGGTGTCGTTCTTCGAACGTATCCTGCCGCGCCACCTGCAGATCATCTACCTCGTGAACCGCGCGCTGCTCGACGGGATATCGGCGCGCTACCCGCAGGACAGCGACCGCCGGCAGCGCATGTCGCTGATCGACGAGGGCAACGGGCGGATGGTGCGGATGTCGCACCTGGCGGTGGTTGCGAGTCACACCGTCAACGGCGTGGCGAAGCTGCACTCCGAGCTGATGCAGCAGACGATCTTCCGCGACTATGCCGAGCTGTATCCCGGCCGTTTCACCAACGTCACCAACGGCATCGCCGTGCGGCGCTGGCTGAAGCAGTCCAATCCCGGGCTCGCCGCGCTTCTCACGGAGCGCCTCGGGAATGCGTGGGAGAACGACCTCGAGGAGCTTGAGCGGCTGCGATTCGTGGCCGACGACGCGGGTTTCTGCGAGCGGTTTGCCGCGATCAAGGCCGAGAACAAGGTTCGCCTCGCCGAGACGATCCAACGGCGGATCGGCATCGAGGTGGACCCGGCCTCGCTGTTCGACGTGCAGGTCAAGCGGATCCACGAGTACAAGCGACAACTGCTGAACCTGCTGTACGTAGTGACGCGCTACAACCGCATCCGTGCCAACCCGGACGTGCCCGTCGTGCCGCGCACCGTCGTGTTCGCGGGCAAGGCCGCGCCCGGCTATACGATGGCGAAGGACATCATCAAGCTGATCAACAATGTCGCGCGAGTCGTCAACAGCGACCGCGCCGTCGGCGGGAAACTGAAGGTCGCGTTCCTGCCCGACTACGACGTGTCGCTCGCGCAGCGCATCATGCCGGCGGCGGACCTGTCGCAGCAGATCTCGACCGCGGGCATGGAAGCCTCGGGTACGGGCAACATGAAGCTCGCGCTGAATGGCGCGCTCACCATCGGCACGCTCGACGGGGCCAACATCGAGATTCGCGAGCAGGTGGGCCCCGATAACATGTTCATCTTCGGGCTGACGGCCGACGAGGTAGCCGAGCACCGCAGGCGCGGCTACTCGCCCTCGGCGGTGGTCACGGCGAGTCCGGAACTCGCGAAGACGCTCTCGATGATCGACGCCGGATTCTTCACGCCGGGAAATGTGGCCGACGGCAAGCCGGTCGTGGATCGGGTGCTGAGCGAAGGAGAACCGTTCTTCGTGCTCGCGGACTTCGACGCCTACTGCGCCGCGCAGGACGCCGTGGACGATCTCTACCTCCGGCCGGAGGAGTGGACCCGCCGCGCGGTGCTGAACACCGTCGGAATGGGAATATTTTCCAGCGATCGCAGCATCCGCGAATACGCGGAACGTATCTGGCGAATCAAGCCGGTGATATAGGAAAAATAGGTGCCTGGCACCGAATTTCCAAAATTCGGTGCCAGGCACCTATTTTTCGGGTTTTCGCTAGACTGGGCGAGTGACGACCCGACAGAAGCTGACGGCCCCGGAGATCGACGCGCTGGTGCAGGCGCGGCATCCCGAGCCTCGCTCGCTACTCGGCTACCACGAGATTCCGCGGCGCAACGATCTGCCCGCATGCATGGTGCGGGTGCTCGAGCCCGACGCGGATCGCGTCGAGGTCCTCTGGGAGGACGGTACCGCCAATTCCCTGGCGCGAGTGCACGACGCCGGCCTGTTCGAGGGTCGGGTGCCGCATCGGCGTCCGCTTTCCCCCTACCGGCTCAAGATACGGTACCGAAATGGCGCCGAACTCGAGAAGCACGACGCCTACTATTTCTCGCCGCAACTCTCGGACTTCGACCTGCACCTGTTCGGCGAGGGCAACCACCACGCCATCTATCACAAGCTCGGTGCGCACCCGTCCGTGCTCGACGGGCTGGCGGGAACGCTGTTCGCCGTCTGGGCGCCGAACGCGCAGCGAGTGAGTGTCGTCGGGCCGTTCAATCTCTGGGATGGCCGCCGGCACGCGATGCAGATGCGCGGCAGTTCGGGGATCTGGGAACTTTTCGTTCCCGGCGTCGGGCCGGGCACCGAGTACAAGTTCGAACTGCGTGTGCACGGCGGCCGCACGCTGCTCAAGTCCGATCCCTACGGCTTCGCGATGCAGCTGCGTCCCGGGAATTGCTCGGTGGTCGCCTCGCTGGACGGCCACGCGTGGCATGACCGCGAGTGGATGGAGGCTCGCCGCCGCGCGAATCACCCGACGCGGCCGATCAGCATCTACGAGCTGCATCCGGGATCCTGGCGACGGCGCCACGACCGCAATCCGCCGTTCCCGAACTGGCGCGAGCTGGCCGACGAGCTGATCCCGTACGTCCGCGACATGGGATTCACCCACGTCGAGCTGATGGGCGTGGCCGAGCATCCATTCGATGGTTCGTGGGGTTACCAGGTCGTGGGTTACTACGCGCCTTCGTCGCGCTTCGGATCGCCGCAGGACTTCATGCATTTCGTGGATAGATGCCACCAGGCCGGCATCGGCGTGATCCTGGACTGGGTGCCTGCGCACTTTCCGCGCGACGATCACGGCCTCGCGGAATTCGACGGTACCGCGCTGTACGAACACGCCGACCCACGCCTCGGCGAGCACTCGGACTGGGGCACGAAGATCTTCAATTACGGACGCCACGAGGTCCGCAACTTCCTGGTCGCGAATGCGCTCTACTGGCTCGAGTGCTACCACGTCGACGGGCTGCGCGTGGACGCGGTGGCCTCGATGCTGTACCTGGATTACAGCCGCAAGCCCGGCGAGTGGCTGCCGAACCGCCACGGGGGCCGCGAGAACCTGGAGGCCATCGATTTCCTGCGGCACCTGAACGTCGCCGTCGGTCACTATCACCCGGGCGCGATGACGATCGCCGAGGAGTCGACCGCCTTCCCGGGCGTCACGCAGCCTGCGCACCTCGGCGGCCTCGGCTTCCATTTCAAATGGAACATGGGCTGGATGAACGACACGCTGCGCTACATGGAAATGGACCCGGTGCACCGGCGCTTCCAGCACCAGCTCGTGACGTTCTCGTTCATGTACGCGTGGTCGGAGAAGTTCATGCTGCCCGTTTCGCACGACGAGGTCGTGCACGGCAAGGGTTCGCTGCTCGGCAAGATGCCGGGTGACGAGTGGCAGAAACGCGCGAACTACCGGCTGATGCGCGCCTATATGACCGCGCACCCGGGCAAGAAGCTGCTGTTCATGGGCTCGGAGTTCGGGCAGCTGCGCGAGTGGCACAACGAAGACTCGCTGGACTGGTACCTGCTCGACGACCCGCGGCACCGCGCGCTGCTGGACCTGAATCGCGACCTGAACCGCATGTATGCGGATCTCACCACGCTGCACGCGGGCGATGCGGACCCCGCCGGATTCGCCTGGATCGACCTGCACAACGCGAACGAGAGCGTGTTCGCATTCCTGCGCCGGGATCCTGCGCGGCCGGATATTCCGCCGATTGCCTGCGTGTTCAACGCGACGCCGGTGCCGCGCGACGACTACTGGATCGGCGTGCCCGAGGGCGGGACATACTCGAAGATCCTCGACAGCGACGCGGAGCGTTACGGCGGCGCCGGCTACAGCCGGCAGCAGCGCGTGATCGCGGATGCGCACCGTGTAAACGATCACCCGTTCCGCCTGCGGGTGAACCTGCCCCCGCTCGCGGCGGTCTTCTTCCGTCCCGACCGCTGAGGCAGGTGCTGCGGATGCAGCGTCGGAACCTGCCAGAGGGGATGAGGTGATGGTCGAATCACGGCCGGTCCTGTCCCCCGAACAGCCGGTCCTCGGACCGGGCTCCGCGCTGCCGCTCGGGGCCAACTGGACCGCGCGTGGCACCAACTTCGCCGTGTCGTCCACCAGCGCGACGCGCGTGGAGCTTTGCCTGTTCGATGCATCCGGGCGCGCGGAGACCTCGCGCATGCCGCTGCCGTCCCGTACCGGCGACGTGTGGCACGGCTTCCTGCCCGCCCGATACGGAGGTCCGGGCACGCTGTACGGGTACCGGGTGCACGGACCCTACGAGCCAGCGCAGGGCCATCGCTTCAACCCGGCCAAGCTGCTGATCGATCCCTGCGCGGCCGCGCTGGCGGGAGACATCGACTGGCACTCGTCACTGAACGGCGCCGAACACGGCAACGACGGCGTCCCGGACCGCAGCGACAGCGCGGCACATGTTCCGAAGTGCCGCGTCGTGGATCAGGCATTCGACTGGGGCGGCGTGCGCATTCGCCCAACGTCCCGTGGCGCGACACGATCATCTACGAGTTGCACGTGAAGGGATTCACGCAGCGCCATCCGGCCGTGCCCGAACGCCTGCGGGGAAAGTACCTGGGGCTCGCGGAGCCCGTCGTCCTCGACCACCTGAAGCGCCTCGGCGTCACGACGGTGGAGCTGATGCCCTGCCAGGCTTTCGCGTCCGAGCAGTTCCTCGCCGAGCGCGGGCTCCCGAACTACTGGGGCTACAACCCGCTCGCCTGGTTTGCGCCGGATGCCCGCTACGCGGTCGATGACCCTGTCGCCGAGTTCAAGACCATGGTGCGGGCGCTGCATGCCGCCGGCCTCGAGGTCGTGATGGACGTGGTGTTCAACCACACGGCCGAAGGCAACGAGCTGGGTCCGACGCTCAGCCTGCGCGGCTTCGACAACGCACTGTATTACCGGTTGTTCCCGCATGACCAGGCCCGCTACAAGAATTTCACCGGCTGCGGTAACACGGTCAAGTTCGACAATCCTGAAGTGCGCTCGCTGGTGCTCGATTGCCTGCGCTACTGGACCACCGAGATGCGCGTCGACGGCTTCCGTTTCGACCTCGCGCCGGTCGTCGGCCGGGACAGCGGTGGCTTCAGCAGCAGTGCGCCGTTCTTCGCCGCGCTGCGCTCGGATCCAGTGCTTGCATACGTGAAGCTCATTGCCGAGCCCTGGGACATCGGCCCCGGCGGTTACCAGCTCGGTCACTTCCCTGCGGGATGGTCGGAGTGGAACGATCGTTATCGCGACACGATGCGCGCGTTCTGGCGCGGCGATCGCGGATTGCTCGGTGCATTCGCGGAGCGCTTCGCCGGATCGAGCGACCTGTTCCGCCAGCACGCGCGCAAGCCCACCGCCAGCGTGAATTTCATTGCCGCTCACGACGGGTTCACGCTCGAGGACACAGTTTCCTACAACCAGCGCCACAACGAGGCCAACCTGGAGAACGGCGCCGACGGCCATGCACACAACCTGAGCTGGAACTGCGGAGTGGAAGGGCCGACGGACGATCCGGGTGTGCGCGACCTGCGCACGAGACAGGCCGCCAACCTGCTCGCGACGCTGTTCCTCTCGCAGGGCGTGCCGATGCTGCTCGCCGGCGATGAGTTCGGGCACACCCAGCGAGGCAACAACAACGCGTATTGCCAGGACAACGAGATCTCCTGGCTCGACTGGAGCCTCCCGGAGAAGAACTCGGGGCGATTGCGCTTCGTGCAGATGCTGATCGACCTGCGACGCTCTCGCCTGTGGCTGCGTCGTGACACCTTCCTCAAGGGCGCTCGGCGCGGCACGCACGCGAAGGACGTGACGTGGCTGCACCCGTCGGGGCGGGAACTCACCGATGCCGATTGGCAGGACCCCGGGTTGCGTTCGATCGCCGTGCACATGAACGGTGTGCCGTCGGGTGGCAGCGCCCGGGACGATCTCCTTGCGGTGTTCAATGCCGGTGATTCAGCAATCGACATGAACCTGCCATCGCCGCCGGAAGGGTCCACGTGGAGCCTGGTGTTCGATACGGCCAGTGCCGGGCCCGGCAATGAGCTGCAACCGCTCGCGATCGGCCAGGGTCTGCGTGTCGAGTACCGGTCCACCGTGCTGCTTGAGTCGAAGGCGGAATAGACGATGCCGGACCCTTGCGGCACCCGCCACCGTCAGGCATGGTCGCGGCCCCTGCGAGTGGACCCCTGAAATGCTCGATTCGATGCTGGAAAAGCTTGCGCAGCAGTGTGGCATCGGGGACGCCTACGAGAACTATCGCGGCGAGCCGACACCCATTGCCGCGGCCACGCGCCAGGCGATCCTGGCGGCGATGGGTTGTCCCGCGAAGGACGTCGGTGAGATCGAGCGCGCGCAGCATGAGCGCGAGGCGGCACGCTGGCGTTCGCTGCTGCCACAAGCGGCAGTGATTCATCCGGGGAGATCGTCGGTCGATGTGGCGATGGCTGACGAGGATCTCGATCGCGCGCTCGACTGGCGGATCGACCTCGAGGGCGGCGGCCAGGTTTCAGGACGCGCACGCGTTGGGGAGCTGGCAGAAGCCGAGCGCGGCGAACTCGACGGCCGCGGGCATACGCGGCGCTCGCTCGCGCTGCCCACCGACATCGCGCACGGCTACCATTCCCTGCATGCAACTCTCGAGGGCGGCGCCGAGGCGGAATGCCCGCTGATCGTCGCTCCTCGAGCATGCGTCGAGCCACCGGCGCTGTGCGACGGCCGGCGACTGTGGGGAGTCGCGGCGCAGCTCTACACGCTGCGTTCGAGAGAAAACTGGGGCATCGGCGATTTCGCCGACCTCGAGCAGGCCGTGCGCGGCTTCGCGCCATCGGGCGCGTCGTTCATTGCGCTGAACCCATTGCATGCGCTCTTTCCGGCCAATCCCTGGCACTTCAGTCCCTACAGCCCGTCGTCACGTCACTTCCTGAACGTCTTCTACATCGCCGTTGAACGCGTGCCGGAATTCGCCGACTGCGCCGATGCGCGCGCCAGCGTGGCGGCGCCGGAATTCCAGGCCGAGCTGGAGCGGCTGCGCGGGACTGCCAACGTCGACTATCCAGGCGTGGCCGCCGCCAAGCTGCCGCTGCTGCGGACGCTCCACGATCACTTCCTGCGCGAACATTTCGAACGCGGAACCGACCGGGCCGGGGCATTTCGCGCCTACGTGGCCGGGCGCGGCGAGTCGCTGCGCATTCACGCGCTGCACGATGCGATCGACGGCTACCTGCGAGCGCAGGATTCGGACCGCTACTGGGGCTGGCCGGTGTGGCCGGCGGAACTGGGCGACCCTTCGCAACCGGGCGCGCGTGAATTCGAGGCGACGCATGCGCGCGAAGTTGGATTCCACGCGTGGCTGCAATGGATCGCCGACGAGCAGCTGGGCGCCGTCCAGCGCCTTGCGCGCGATCTCGGCATGGCGATCGGCCTGTACGGCGACTACGCGGTCGGCGTGAACCCGAGCGGATCCGAGACCTGGTCCGACCAGGCGCTGTACCGCAGGAGCGCCGGGGTCGGCGCGCCGCCGGATGCGCTGGCGTTGAAGGGGCAGGACTGGGGCATCCCGCCGCAGGACCCGAATGTGCTGAAGGCCGGGGGATACCGCCGGTTCCGGGAGCTGATCGCCGCCAACATGCGGCATTTCGGGGCGCTGCGGCTCGACCACATCATGGCGCTCTATCGACAGTGGTGGGTTCCGGTCGGCTGCGACGCGTCCGATGGCGGCTACGTCCACTACCCGTTCGATGACCTGATGTCGGTTCTCGCGCTCGAGAGCGAGCGCTGTTCGTGTCTTGTCATCGGCGAAGACCTCGGGACCGTTCCCCGTGAGGTCCGCCGCGAGATGGAAGCGCGCGCGGTCTACTCGTATCGCGTGCTGCTGTTCGAGAAGGACTGGGACGGCCGTTTCCTCCGGCCCGACGAATATCCGAGGCGCGCGATCGCGACCGCGACCACTCACGACCTGCCGACCGTGGCCGGCTACTGGTCCGGCAACGACATCGAGCTGCGTGGGCGGCTGGCGCTCTACCCGAGCGAGGAGATCCGCCTGCACGTGACGAACGAACGCGCGAATGACCGCCGGGCACTGCTCGTCGCGCTTGAATCCGCCGGACTCGCGCCTCCAGTGAAGGAAGGCGGGCAGAAGTACGACGCGCTGTGCCACGCGATCCACGTATATCTTGCCCGCAGCGCCTCCGCACTGGTGGCATTGCAGGTCGAGGACCTTGTCGGCATGACCGAGCCGGTGAACGTGCCGGGAACCAGCCACGAGTATCCGAACTGGCAGCGCAAGATGAGCTGCACGCTTGCGGACATGTTTGCCAGCGATGGCGTCCGTCGCGTGCTCGGCGACGTGCAGGCAGCGCGTACCTCGTAGCGGGCGTCCCGCTACACCAACGCCGCGGCGATCCCGCAGGCACCGAGCGCGGAGGCGCCGGCGACCGATTTCAGCGTCGCGTCATCGTCGCCACTGGCGCGAGCGACCAGGTTCCACGGTCGCCAGGGCAGGCCGTTGCCCGTCCTTCGCTCAGTCCGAATGCACCCGTCGCGGTCAGGCGGAATTTCCGACAGCCATCGGGCGAGGGTTCACGATCGACCGGCGTGAGTCGGTAGGTGACGCCGCTGCCTGGATTCAGCCAGGTGACGCTCTGCCCGGGTCCCGCGAGTTCCAGCGCGTGACCCGTGCAGGCGCGATCGGATTGGTCCATGCCGCGCCCGATCTCGGCACCGATGGCGGCCCCGATCACGGTGCCGATCGCGATCGCGACGGAACGATTGCCGTCCTTGCCGGCCTCTGCGCCGATGGCGCCGCCGGCAATGCCACCGAGCAGCGCGCCGACCTGTTCGCGATCGCAGCGACCCGAGCGCACGCCGTAATCATTTACCCAGGCCTGGCCGCTGAAGCCCGTGTAGGTCGAATCGTGCTTGGCCCGCCAGCCGTGCGCCGGCGCCCACTGTGGCGGCTGGGCCAGCGCAACGCAGGAAAGCCCGATGATCGACGAGAGCAAGCAGATGAGGGTATTCCGGCCGGCACGGCGGCCGGGTGCGGATCTCGAGACGTTCATTGAAGTCTCCCTGCCGTGGCGCCGCGCGCGGCGGCGACGGGGCAAAACTAGCCCGCGCGGACCCTCGCTGCGTCGCTCGAGGCCCGGACGGTGACGTGCGTCACGAAAGAGAGCGCATCAATGCGCGTTTCGCGGCCGGCGGGAGATCCCATAAGATGAAGCCTGGCACCAGGCGACAAGGGCGGGAGTTGGCGAATCCAATGCAGCGGCCGGTTGCTTTAGCCGCGGTATGCGTCGCCGTGCTCATCGTGCTGGCCGCGCAGTCCCGTGCCGAAACGTTCGCGGGGGACGCCGGCGTGTTGAGGGTCGCGGTCGCGTCGAATTTCTCGCAGACCGCAGCGCGACTCTGCCGGGCGTTTTTCACCGGGCGATCCGGGCGATGCGTGCTGACGCCCGGCGCGAGCGGCGTACTCGCATCGCAGGTCGCGCAGGGCGCGCCATTCGACGTGTTGCTGTCCGCCGACCGCCGGCGCGCCGAACGACTCGAGGTCGAGGGGCTCGCCGTTGCGGGGTCGCGCTTCACTTATGCGATCGGCCGACTTGTGCTGTGGGCGCCCGGCCACGGCAGTGGCGAGGACCTGCGGTCGATCCTGACCGGCGGAACGGTGAGCACACTCGCGATCGCGAATCCAGACTCGGCACCCTACGGCGCCGCCGCCCTCGAAACGCTGCGTGCGCTCGGCGTGGAACCTTCGGGGCGGCTGCGGATCGTCAAAGGCGGGAATGCGGCGCAGGCCTTCCAGTTCGTCGCGAGCGGTGCGGCGGACGCCGGGTTCATCGCGCTGTCGCAGGTGATGGACTACGAGGCGACCTCCGGTACCAGTATCACGCACGAGACTTTCCCCGTGGATCCGGCGCTGCATGCGCCGATCGAGCAGCAGGCAATCCAGGTCAGGCAATCATCGCCGAATCCAGTCGCGCACGACTGGCTCGAGTTCCTGCGCTCGGACGCGGCGGGGCGCATCATCGTCGCCGCCGGCTACGTGCTGCCGCCGCGCTGAGCAAGAACCAGGGAGATTCACGGCGCCATGGACCTGCTGCCATTCTGGTTGAGCCTGCGGCTGGCGCTTACGACCACGCTGGTACTGTTGCTTCTCGGCACGCCTCTCGCGTGGTGGCTGGCGCGCACCCGTTCTGCGATGAGGCCGCTGGTCGAGACGCTGGTGACGCTGCCACTCGTGCTGCCGCCGACGGTGCTTGGCTTCTACCTGCTGCTGCTGCTCGGGCCCCGCGGCCCGCTGGCACCGGTGCTGCAGTTGCTCGACCTGCGGCTCGTCTTCAGCTTCACCGGCCTGGTGATCGGTTCGGTGATTTTCTCGGCACCTTTCGTCGTCAACCCGCTGAAGGATGCATTCGAGGCGATTCCATCCGGTCAGCTCGAGACGGCAGCGACACTCGGTGCAAGCCCGTTCGACCGATTCCGCAGTGTCGCGCTGCCACTCGCAGCGTCGGGGTTTGCCACCGCCTCGGTGCTCGGCTTCGCGCACACACTGGGCGAATTCGGCGTGGTGCTGATGATCGGCGGCAACATCCCGGGCGAGACCCAGGTCCTGTCGATCGCGCTCTACGACCGCGTGGAGCAGCTCGACTACCGCTCGGCCCACCTGTACTCGCTGGGGCTGGTCGCATTCTCCTTTGCGGTGCTGGTCGTGCTTCACTGGACTCGTCGCTACCGTCGGGCGTTGCGCCCGTGAATGCGCTCGCCGTCCGGCTGTCGCTCGAACGCGCCGACTTCGTGCTCAAGGCGGAGTTCGAACTCGGCAATCGCGGTGTTACGACCCTCTCCGGCCCGTCGGGCTCGGGCAAGACCACCTTGCTGCGGTGCATCGCGGGCCTCGAGCGTCCGCGCGAAGGCACGATCACCTGGGACGGCGAGACCTGGTTCGATGGCGCCAGCGACATCGACGTGCCGGCTCATCGGCGCGCGATCGGTTACGTCACGCAGCAGGCACACCTCTTCCCGCATCTATCGGTGCGCGACAACCTTGAGTACGGCGCCAGACGCGCCGGTGCCCGTGTCGGCGCGGCGCAACCGCAGCAGCTGGTGGCCGACCTTGGCATCACACCGCTGCTTGACCGGCGCGTGGAGCACCTCTCGGGTGGCGAGCGTCAGCGCGTGGCAATCGGACGCGCGCTGTTGGCCCGCCCGCGTCTGCTGCTGCTCGATGAGCCGGTGTCCGCACTGCACGAAGAGGGCACCGCCGAGGTGCTGTCGACGCTGGAGCGAGTGCTCGCGGCGCTGCCGATTCCATGCCTGTATGTGAGCCACGACCTGCGGGAGGCCTCCCGCCTCGCGGACCGCATGATCTGGCTGGAATCGGGGCGCATCACAGCGGATGGCGCGGCGCGCGACGTCATGAACGATCCTCGCCTGCCATTCGCGCAGGCCGAGGACGCGGGTAGCGTTATCCCCGGCCGCGTCGAGGCCGTGGACGATGATCACGGATTGGCGCACGTCACCTTCGACGGCGGCGAGTTGTGGATCGCCGCGACCGCGGATACCTCGCCGGGGTGCCAGGTCAGGGTCGGGATACGCGCAAGGGACGTGAGCCTCGCGCTCCACCATCCAGAGGCAATCAGCGTGCTGAATATCCTGGAGGGTCGTGTGGTCGATGTTGCCGAGGCGCGCGATTCCCGGTCGCAGGCGCTGGTGCGGGTGAAAGCAGGTGGATGCATGCTGCTCTCACGCGTCACGCGGCGATCGGTCGCGGATCTCGGACTGGTGCCCGGGCTGACCGTGTGGGCGCTGGTGAAGAGCGCGGCAATCGTGCGCTGATGCACGGAGCGTGTGTGAAGAGATCGCCGCACTGTATATTCACCCCATGACCAGCACCGGCACCGGCACCGCCGCCGGCACCATCACCATTGGCGGTGACCTCACGGTCAATCGCCTGGGTTTCGGCGCGATGCGCATCACCGGTCCCGGCATCTGGGGCGATCCGCCCGACCCCGCCGGAGCGCGTCGCCTGCTGCGACATGCCGTCGAGCTCGGAGTGAATTTCATCGACACCGCGGACTCGTATGGTCCGGCGGTGAGCGAACGGCTGGTCGCCGAGGCACTGCACCCGTATCCGGAAGGCCTGGTGATCGCAACCAAGGGCGGAATCGTGCGACCCGCGGCGGACCAGTGGGTGCGCGATGGCCGTCCGGCCCACCTGCGCGAAGCCTGTCTCGCGAGCCTGGAGCGCCTGAAGCTCGAACGTATCGACCTGTACCAGTTCCACGCGATCGATCCGGCAGTGCCGCTCGAGGAGTCCCTCGGCGAGATCGCGAGGCTGCAGGCCGAGGGCTTCATCCGGCACGTCGGCGTCTCGAACTTCGACGCCGACGAGCTTGCCCGGGCGCGGGCGATCGTCGACGTCGTCGCGGTGCAGAACCGCTACAACGTCTCCGATCGCTCCTCGGACCCGGTGCTGGCGATCTGCGAGCGTGACGGGCTCGCGTTCATTCCGTGGTCGCCGCTGTCGCAGGCTCCGCGCGATGCCGGTGCCGCTGCGCACGCGGCGCTGCAGAGCTGGGCCGCGCGACGCGAGGTCTCGTTTTCGCAGGCCGCGATCGCATGGCTGCTGGCGCGTTCGCCTGCGATGCTGCCGATACCGGGCACGTCCGGCATGGAACACCTCGAGGACAACTCGCTGGCCGCGACGCTGCGGTTCACGCCGCAGGAAATCCTCGAGATAGGTTGAGCGTGTGGCATTTCAGGAGAAAGACATGAGCAAAGGCATGGATCGGAAGAAGGAAGGCAAGAAACAGCCCAAGAAGACCAAGGAAGAGAAACGCGCCGCGAAGAAGGAGAAGCAGAAGGGTTGAACCACGCGGCAGCGGCCCGGCTTCCCTCGGCGGCATGACGCTGGTCTAATGCGCCGCCATGACGAAGCGAAACTGGCTGCGCGAGCCGCTGCTGCACTTCCTGGTGCTCGGCGCGGGATTGTTCCTCCTCTATCACTGGGTGAGGGGCGGGGAGACCGACGCGCCGCGTGAGATCGTGGTGACCGAGGCCCGGGCCGCGGCGCTGGCCGAGAATTTTTCGAAGACCTGGATGCGGCCCCCGACCGCACAGGAGCTGCGGGGCCTCGTCGACGATTTCGTGAAGGAAGAGATCTTCTACCGCGAGTCGGTCGCGATCGGGCTCGACCGTGACGACACGGTGATTCGCCGTCGATTGCGCCAGAAGATGGAGTTCGTATCGGAGGACGTGGCGGAGTCTCGCCAGCCAACCGAGGCCGAGCTTCAACAGTTCCTCGACGCGCACGCGGACAGGTTCGTATCGGCGCCGACGCTGACGTTCCAGCAGGTGTTCCTGAGCGCTGACCGCCGCGGGGACGCCGTGCGCAGCGACGCGGAGAAGCTGCTGGCCGGGTTGCAGTCCGGCACGGACCCGGCGCAGGCGGGGGACCCGACGATGCTGCCGCCTTCCATGGAACTGGCGACGCCGCAGGAAATCGCCAATACCTTCGGCGAGGCGTTCGCGACCGGCGTCGAGGCCGCACCGGTCGGCCAGTGGATGGGGCCGGTCGAATCCGCCTACGGCCTGCACCTGGTCAGGGTTGCGACCCGGACGCCGGCGATGCAGCCGACGCTCGCGGAAATCCGGCCCGATGTGCTGCGCGAATGGCAGGCGGTCCAGCGCCAGCAGGTGAACGACGCGTTCTACCAGTCGCTGCGCAGCAAGTACGAGGTTCGCTACGACGGCGACACTCGGCAAGCTTCTCGCGCAGGCGCCGGACGCCGCGTCGGCTGCGTCCGCTGCCGAAGCCGTGAAGCGCCTGCTGCGATTCGCGCTGCTCGCCTGGCTCGCATGCCTCGCGGGCACGGCTGCCGCGCACGAGGTCCGGCCGGGTTATCTCGAGATCCGCGAGTTCAAGCCCGGCTCCTACGATGTGCTGTGGAAGGTCCCGGCCAGCGGAGAGTTCCGCCTCGGGATGTACGTTCGCCTGCCGAAGGACTGCACGGGTGCGCCAAGTTCCGGCGCGATGGTGGGCGGCGCCTTCGTCGAGCGCTTCCGTGCGAACTGCCCCGGCGGCCTGACCGGCAAAGAGGTCACGATCGACGGCCTCAGCGCCACGCGCACCGACGTGCTCGCCCGCGTCGAGCGCCTCGACGGCACGACGCAGACCACGCGCCTCACACCGGAATCGCCGTCCTTCGAGGTGACCGCGGCGCCGAGCAGGTTCGAGGTTGCGAAGACCTACTTCGCGCTCGGCGTCGAGCACATCCTGCTCGGCGTGGATCACCTGCTCTTCGTGCTCGGCCTGTTGTTCCTGGTCGGCAACTGGAAGCGCCTGGTCGCCACGGTGACCGCATTCACGGTCGCCCACAGCATCACGCTGGCCGCCGCGACCCTCGGGCTCGTGCACGTCTCGCAGGCGCCCGTCGAGGCCACGATCGCGCTCAGCGTCGTGTTCGTCGCCGCCGAGATCCTGCACGCCGCGCAAGGCAGGCCAGGGCTCACGGCGCGCGCACCCTGGGTCGTGGCATTCGTTTTCGGGCTGCTGCATGGATTCGGCTTCGCCGGGCGCGCTGCGCTCGATCGGATTGCCTGACAAGGACATTCCCGTGGCGCTGCTCTTCTTCAACGTCGGCGTCGAGGCGGGCCAGTTGATCTTCATCGCGGCCGTGGTCGCCGTCCTGTCCATGGTCGGTCGCCTGATATCACTACGCCGCTCCGGGGATCGCGGACCGTGGCACGCCGAGGAACTGATCCGCACGCCGGTCGCCTATCTCATCGGCGCGACGGCCGCGTTCTGGGTCGTGCAGCGGGTCGTCGCGTTCTGGGCTTGACCGGCCGCAGGCGCGGTCAGGGAGAGCTGGCCGCGAACTCCACGCAGATCTGGCGCACCATCTCCCGCACCAGGCTGACGGCCGGCAGCGGATAGGCGCTTCGATTGACATGCAGCTGGACGAGATGCTTCTGCGGCACCTCGGTTTCCAGCACGCGCAGCCGGCCTGACGCAATCTCCTTCGCAAATGTAAATCGGGGCCCGGCCGTGAAGAAATGCGGAGCATCCGCCGTGACTTCCGCCAGTACGTTGAAATCGGAACAGACGAACCGACCGGGTTGCACTGCAACGTCGACGCCGAAATGAACCCGCACGAAATCCAGGTAGCGCGGTTCCAGGAAAGGCAGGGCGGCAGGGTACTTGAATACGTCCCTGATGCCGGGAGGCGGCCCCTTGAACATCGGGTGGTCGGGGTGCGCAACGATGACGCTCTCGGCTTCGAACATCAGTTCCGCCTCGATGGCGGGATCGGTCGGCTCGAGCGGCGCTGTCAGGACCATGTCCACTTCGCGTTGCAGCAGCCAGCCGCGCAAGGTGGTGCTGGATCCGGCGCGAATCTCGAGGTTGATGTCGGGTCGCCGGTCCCGGATCCGGGCGGTGAGTGGCCCGACGAGCGCGCGCATCGGGGCGGGGCCCAGGCCCAACCGAACCAGACCCGTCTGGCCCCTGGCCAGCCTTTCGAGTTCGCGGCTGAGTAACGACGCGTCATTCGAGAGCCCTGCCGCGCGAGTGGCGATGAACTCCGCCAGCGCCGTCGGGCGGGACTGCCCCCGGGAGCGGTCGAACAGGCTCGCGCCGAGCTGATCCTCGAGGTGCGAGATGCGGGTGCTGAGCGTCGGCTGGGTGATGCCGAGCACCACGGCTGCCTTGCGAAAGCTCCCGGCCTCGCAGATTGCCTGCACGTCCAGCAGGTCTCGTATCTTCATGATTTCCCTCCCTGATAGACCTGCCTATCACCCTGCCCCAAAGTTCATTATTCCTTGGCAGCACCCGGCTGCATAGAGTGCACAGTCCGCGTCGCCTCATCGGTAACTCGAGGCGGAACGGGGGGAAGATCCGGCAGCGGCGAGGGCCTCATGCCGGCAACGAAGACAGGCGGGTGGCCGTCTGGAGGGGGGAAAATCCGTGCACCTGTCCCGTTCACCGTCCGTTATGGCGCGGCTCTAGCGAGCATGTGCAGACCGATGCAGGCGATAACCCTGATCCGGTCCAACGGACTGCGGTCGGCCGCAGTCCTGCGCGCGCACATCGGCACGTTGATTCAGCAACCGCCGGTGCAGAAAGCGAAAACACTCGATTTTGCCAAGCTTCTTGATTCTCTTCAGAAGGGATCGCAATGAACACCAGAACGAGGAATTCGGAAACCGCTCGCCGCAGGGCACGCGGCGCGGTTCTGGCGGCGGGTGCGTGCAGCCTCGGCATCCTGGTCGCGCCGGTTACGCAGGCCGACGACGGCGGAAAGAGCGTCTACCTGCTTGGCAAGAGGGGACCGCTCGCCGCGTTCGTGCCGAAGCCGGGTTTCTACCTCTCGAACGACGTCTACTCGTACGACGCGAGCAGCAGCGACCTGCTGCCGCTCGGTGATCGCCTCGGCGATCACGTCGTGCAGGACGTGTCGGCGCAGGCGCTGATGGATATTCCGCAGTTCACGTGGGTGACGGACTTCACGGTCGCCGGCGGGCGCCTCGCGTTCAGCGCGCTCATTCCCTTCGGCAAGGTCGACGTGACAGGCAAGGGCACCGCGCAGTTGCCGGGCGGGCCGGGCCCGAGCGTCAAGCTCTCGGACTCCGACAGTGGTTTCGCGGACCCGGTGGTCGGCGGCTCCATCGGCTGGAAGCATCGCGACGGCGACAAGTTCCGGGCATGGAGCGTCTACTCGTCGGTCTGGATTCCGATCGGTTCCTACCAGGTCGGGCGGCTCGCCAACCTGAGCAGCAATCGCTGGGCGCTCGACGTCGGCGGTGCCTATACCATGGCCAACTTCAAGGGTGGCCGCGAGTTCTCGTCGGTGCTGGGCGTCACCTTCAACGGCGACAACCAGGACACCGACTACAGCAGCGGCACAGACTTCCACCTGGAAATGTCCGGCCGGCAGCACCTGCCGCACAACTGGACGGTCGGCGTCGTCGGCTACTGGTTCCAGCAGTTGACCGCCGACAGCAACGGCCCGGCCGTCCTCGGCGACTACAAGGGCAGGGTCTACGCAATCGGGCCCGAGATCGCCTACCAGTTCCCGGGCAAGGTGCACCCGGTCGGGGTCGACCTGCGCTGGTATCACGAATTCGGCGCCGAGAATCGCGTCGAGGGCGACGGCGTGTTCCTCACGCTGTCGGTGCCGCTCAGCATCAAGCCACCTCGCAACAAGAGCGAGGACTGGACCAAGGCCGAGGAAGCGCAGCAGTAGCTCATTGATTTTCCGTGGGGGTGGTCAGCATGCGTACAAGAAGCGATCTGGTCCTGGTGGTAGCAGCTGCGGCTGCCCTCGGCGGCCTGTCGGCCGTCGCGTCGGCGCAGGTGACGTCCCCGAAAGAGGATCACGACGCAGCGGCAGAACACGAGGCGACGACGCCCGCGAAAACCGTCTCGGGCCTGGATTACTCGCCCAATGCCGGGCGCAAGTACCCGATGCACGTGTACTTCGGCGACACGCACCATCACACGGCGAACTCAGGCGACGCGTTCTTTGCCGGCAACCGGCTGACCCCGGAGGATGCCTATCGTTTCGCGCGCGGCGAGGAAATCGTCTCGTCGTCCGGCGTGCCGGACAAGCTGTCGCGACCGCTCGACTTCCTCGTCGTCTCCGACCACGCCGAAGGCCTGGGCATAGGCTTCGAGGTATTCAGCGGCAATCCTACGCTCGTGAGCGACCCCGCGGTCGCGCGCTGGCAGAAGATGCTGAAGGCCGGCGGCAAGGAGGCCAAGGATGCTACGAACGAACTGATCTCCGCCCAGGCGCAGGGCACGCTGCCGAAGCCACTGACGGACCCGGCGATCGTCGGCCCGGTGGTGAAGACCGTCTGGCAGGCCTATACGGCGACCGCGGACAAGTACAACCAGCCCGGTGTCTTCACCGCCATGATCGGCTACGAATGGACCTCGGTGCCGGGCGGCAACAACCTGCACCGCAACGTGCTGTTCCGCGACAACAAGGACAAGGCCGACCAGGTCATCCCGTTCTCCGCCTGGCAGAGCGAAGACCCGGAGAAGCTCTGGGAGTGGATGGCCAGGTACGAGCAGAAGACCGGCGGCAGGATGCTCGCGATTCCGCACAACCCGAACCTGTCCAACGGGCGGATGTTTGCCGTCGTCGACGTCGAAGGCAAGCCGCTCACGGCCGACTACGCACGCCGTCGCGCGCAGTGGGAACCGCTGATCGAGGTGATGCAGACCAAGGGCAACAGCGAAACGCATCCGACGCTCTCACCCAACGACGAGTTTGCCGACTACGGCATCCAGGGCTGGGACAACGGCAACCTGACGTTGGAGGGCGAGCCCGAGACGCCGGCCATGCGCCAGTACATGTACATCCGTGGCGGGCTCCTGAACGGCCTGAAGCTGCAGGCCAAGCTCGGGGTCAATCCGTTCAAGATGGGCATGGCGGGCGGCACGGACGTGCACAACTCGCTCACCTCCATCGAGGAAAACAACTTCTTCGGCAAGCACGTGGACCAGGAGCCGCGCCCGGATCGCTGGTCGGGCGTGTCCAAGAAGGGACTCGGTTTCACCCGCTACAACTGGCAATACACGGCGGCCGGCTATACGGGCGTCTGGGCCACCGAGAACACCCGCACCGCGCTGTGGGATGCGATGAAGCGCAAGGAGGTCTACGCGACCTCGGGCTCGCGCATCACGCTGCGTTTCTTCGGCGGCTATGACTACCAGCCCGGCGATGCCCGCAGCCGCACCCTCGCGGACGCAGGCTATGCGAAGGGCGTGCCGATGGGCGGCGATCTCGCGAAGGCTCCGTCCGGCAAGGTCGCCCACGTTCCTCGTCGCCGCGATCAAGGATCCGGAGAGCGGCAACCTCGACCGTATCCAGGTCATCAAGGGCTGGCTGGACGCCAAGGGCGAAACGCACGAGCACGTCTACGACGTCGTGTGGAGCGATGCCGAACGTCGCAAGCCGGGCAAGGACGGCAAGGTGCCGCCGGTCGGCGATACCGTAGACGTCGCGACTGCGACCTGGACCGACACGATCGGCGATGCGGAGCTGGCGGCCGTGTGGCGCGATCCCGACTTCGATCCAAGGCAGATGGCCTTCTACTACGCGCGTGCGATCGAGATACCGACGCCGCGCTGGACCAACTACGACGCCGTGCGCTACGGCATCAAGATGGCGCCGGAAGTTCCCATGACGCACCAGGAGCGGGCCTGGAGCTCGCCCATCTGGTACACGCCGTAAACATCACACCGTGAGCACGTCCATGAACACTGATCCGTACGCCGTGCGGCCTCTGGCCGCCGCCGTGACCACGACGCTGCTGTGTGCGGTCGTCGCCAGCCTTGCTGGCTGCAGCCGCGGAGCCGACAAACCGAAGGACGCGGCGGTGGCGACGGCACCCGCGGCCGCGACGGCTTCCGCGCCCGGCGCCGACGGTCGAGCAGCTCGAGGCCGCAGTCGCCGAGAACCCGCTGAAGGACGCCTACTTCGGCGAGACGCACGTGCACACGTCCTACTCGCTCGATGCATACATCGGAGGCGCGCGGATAACGCCGGACGAGGCCTACAAGTTCGCGCAGGGCGGTGACGTGGTCGTGAACGGCCAGAAGCACAACATCGGCCGGCCGCTCGACTGGGTTGCCGTCTCCGACCACGCTGAGTTCATCGGCGAGATGTACTCGACGCAGGTCCCGGGTGCCAAGGGCGGCGACAATCCGATGCTCGAGGAGCTGCGCAACCTCAAGTCCGTTGACGAGCAGCGCGCATGGTTCCTGAAGTATGTCGTCGAAAACAACCGCGGCGCGAACCCCGGTCACCCGCCGTTCTACGCTGGTCCCGAGACCACGCGCAGCGCCTGGAAGGATGTCGAGATCAAGGCCGCGATCGACAACTACCGGCCCGGCAAGTTCACGACACTGGCAGGCTACGAATGGACCGCCGCGCCGCAGGCCGGGAACATGCATCGCAACGTCATTTTCCGTGACCTCAACGTTCCCGACATGCCGTTCTCGGCGCTCGACAGCGCCGACGAGGAGAAGCTCTGGGCGTGGATGGCCGAGCAGGAGAAGAAAGGCTCGCGTCTGCTGGCGATTCCGCACAATTCGAACGGCAGCAAGGGCCTGATGTTCGAGCCACTCGACAACGCGGGCAAGCCAATCACGGCCGACTACGCACGCCTGCGCAGCCATTTCGAGCGCCTGATCGAGATGATGCAGATCAAGGGCAATTCAGAGGTGCACCGGAGTTTCTGGCCGGCCGACGAGTTTGCGAATTTCGAGAACGCAGACAGCGTCGGATCGTTCAGCGGCCGCACGTTCAAGAAGGAGGACTTCGTGCGCTGGGCCGTGACCAAGGGCCTCGACTACCAGGCGAAGCTCGGCGCCAACCCCTACCAGCTCGGCTTCATTGGCGGCACCGACAACCACAACGGGCTGCCCTCGGACGTCGCCGAGGACGACTACATCGGCAGCCACGGCCCGGCGGACGGGACGCTCGAAGCGCGACGTGATGGAGAGATCGACGGCTGGATCAAGTCGAAGGAGTCGAACCCTGGTTCGCTGGCCGCCGTCTGGGCGACGCGCAACACGCGCGGCGCGGTCTGGGACGCGATGGCTGCGCGCGAGACGTTCGTCACCTCGGGCACGCGCATCAAGGTGCGGTTCTTCGGTGGCGCGGACCTCGGAGCCGCATCGACGAACCCGCGTGAACTCGTGGAGCAGGGTTATCGAAATGGTGTGCCGATGGGCGGCACGATCGAGAAGGTCTCCAAGGCGCCGACGTTCACGGTCTGGGCGGCAAAAGACCCAAACGGCGCCAACCTCGATCGCATCCAGATCATCAAGGGCCAGGTCGATGCAAAGGGCGAGCCGCAGGACAGGGTGATCGACGTCGTCTGGAGCGGTGATCGCAAGCGCGGCAGCAACGGGAAGGTCCCGCCCGTCGGAAACACGGTGGACCTTGCGAACGCGACATACGCCAACTCGATCGGCAGCGAGGAGCTGATAGGCACCTGGACCGATCCGGAATTCGATCCGGCCAGGCCCGCTCTGTACTACGTTCGTGTGCTCGAGATACCGACGCCGCGATGGACGACCTACGACGCCGTCAGGAACAAGCTGCAGCTGTTGCCCGACGTGCCCTCGGCGGTCCAGGAGAGGGCGTGGACCTCGCCCATCTGGTACACGCCGTAACACAGGATGCCGCATCGCAGCGGATGTCTGCACAGCCCTTTTTAGTCTACCGATAGGAGAGCAAGCATGATCAATTCATTCAAGTCGCGACTGGGCCTCGGCCTTGCGCTGGCGCTGGCAGTGACGGCCGTGAGCGCGGGTCCGCTCGACCCGGACTGCACCGCCGAGAAAGCTGCGAAGAGTGCCGCCGCGAAGGCGACAGTCGGCGTCGGCGGGCGCTGCGACCCGAAGGAGGCTGCCCACGATACCGCGGGCCTCGGCGACAAGGACAAGAAGGACAAGAAAGACGACAAGGACAAGAACGACAAGAAGGACAACAAGGACAGCGACGGCGGCTGGTCGGTCAGCAAGTGAGCGTGGGCCAGTCGGCCCGGACCTGAGTGGTGACCGAGCCGTCGTAATGGCGACGCGCGGGACGACATGACGACAGGCCGGATGCCTGAGCGACAAGGACAGGAGATCTTCATGGAATGCATATCGAAGCCCCTGCGTGGGCTCTCTCTCGCGCTGTCGATCGGCGTTGCAGTGGCCCTGTCGGGCTGCGGAAGCAAGGAGCCGGCCCCGGCGGCCCAGGCAACCCCACCTGTCGCGGCGGCCACGCAGACGGCCCCGGACGCTGCCGCCCAGCAGGCCGCCGCGCAGCCTCCGCAGCCCCTGCAGGCCAGCACGACGACCTGGACGCCGGAGGCGATGGAAGAGCTGCTGGCACCGGTCGCGCTGTATCCGGACCCAGTGCTCGGCGAGGTGCTCGTCGCATCGACGAATCCCCAGGAAGTGCTCGACGCGGGCAACTGGCTGCTGCAGAACCCGGGCCTGGAGGGCAAGGCGCTCGACGAAGCCGCGAAGCAGGTGGGCTTCACGCCGCCGGTGCGTGGGCTGCTGCAGTCGCCGGAAGTCATCGACCTGATGTGCCAGGAGATGGGCTGGACCGCCGAGCTCGGCCAGGCCTACGTCAATGACCAGGCGGGCGTGCTCGATGCGGTGCAACGGCTGCGCGCGCAGGCCAGGGATGTGGGCAACCTGAAGAGCTCCGAGCAGATGAAGGTGGCGACCGAGGTCCAGGACGGCCACGAGGTCATCACCGTGTCGCCACCCAGTTCGCAGGTCGTGTACGTACCGCAGTACGACCCGGTCGCGGTCTATGCGCCAGCGCCCGCGGTCGCGCCTGCAACGACCACGACGACGACCGAGTCCACCGGCCACAGCACGGGCGCGCTGGTCGCCACGGGCCTGCTGTCATTCGGCGCCGGCATTCTCGTCGCCAACATCTTCGATGACGATGACGACGACTGGTACAAGAGCGGCTACTACAACCCGAGGTATTACGGCCCACCGATGCCTTACCACCCGCCCTATCCCTACCGTCCGAGATACGGCAATGGCTACTACCCGAGCCACGGCTACAACCGTCCGCCCGGTTACGGAGGACGCAACGGCAACAACTACGTGAACAACGGCAACGTCGTCATCAACACCGGCGGCAACGGCTACTGGGACCACTACGACAACAATCGGTCGGGTTACAACGGAGCAAACCGCGACGGGCAGTCGCGCAAGGCAAGCAGCCCGATCACGGCGGCCAAGCCGAACCGGCCGGAGCTGGATTCGTTGAACGCGCAGGCCGGGAAAGGCCCGAAACGCCCGGCGCCCGGTGCAGACGAATGGAAAGGACAGAGTTCGTACGCGGGCGCGCAGCAGGGCGCGAAGACCAAGGTTGCGGATGCCAGGCCCGACGCAGCTTCGACCGCCTCGCGCGACCTGCCGAAGGTGCAGGGCTCGTACTCGGGCGGGCAGCCGAATGCCGGGGATGCCAGAAGCAAGGTGGCGAGCGCGGCACCCGCCGCAAAGCCCGCTGCCAAGGCAGCGGCACCCACTGTCAATCGTCCGGATGCCAAGCCGTCGGCGAGTGCCGCTCGTTCCACCGCTTCGGATCGCGGCTATGCGGCACCGTCGGCAGCGAAGGCGAGCAAGCCCGCCAGCAAGCCCGCGGCCGCACCGGAGCGCACCAAGTCCAGCGCTGTCTCGGGGGCCAAGGGCGGCGGCAACGATCGTGCAGCGAGCACGCGCGGCAAGCAGAGCATGCCGGGCGGCGTGCCCGCGAAGGCCAAGGGCACCTCGGGCAAGAAGTCCAGGTAACAGGACGGAGTACGCGAAAATGATTCGTATCGACACACGGTTTACAGTGCTGAAGGCCGGCCTCGCGTTCCTGCTGGTGGCCATGGTCGCGGCCGGCTGCGCGCGCAAAGGCGCCGACCACGCCTCCTTCGATTCGGCGGACGCTGCGGTCTCCGCACTGGTTGCTGCGCTCGAGAAGGACGACACGGCCAGGCTGCGGCAATTGCTCGGCCCCGAAAGCGAAGACGTGCTGTCGTCCGGCGATACCGTGCAGGACAGGAACGACCGCGCGGACTTCGTGGCGGCCTACCGCCAGGGCCACGCGCTGGTGCCCGACGGCGACGAAACGATGGTCCTGGTCATCGGCGACAGGCAATGGCCGTTCGCGATCCCGGTGACCCGGCGGGACGGACGCTGGGTGCTCGACGGCGCGAAGGGCGCCGACGAACTCGTCTATCGCCGTATCGGCGCCAACGAGCTCGGTGCCATCGCCGTGTGCCGTGGCTTCGTGGACGCGCAGAACGACTATGCGTCAGAAGGACGCGATGGCGATCGCGCCGGCATCCACGCGCTCAAGCTGATCAGCGATGAGGGGTTGCACAACGGGCTCTACTGGCCCGCTGGCGAGGGCGAAGCGCCGAGCCCGGCCGGGCCCTTTGTCGCCGCGGCCGCGGGCGAGGGCTATAGCGCCGGCGGCAGGATGCCCTACCACGGCTATTACTACCGCATGCTTTACGCGCAGGGCCCGAACGCGAATGGTGGCGCGCGCGACTATTTCGAGAATGGCCTTCTCACCCGGGGATTTGCGCTCGTTGCCTGGCCGGCGGACTACCAGGTCAGTGGCGTCATGACGTTCATCATCGACCAGGACGGCGTGGTCTTCCAGAAGGACCTGGGCGCAGGCACCTCAGCGGCCGTCGAGAAAATCGAGGTGTTCGATCCCGACAGCTCCTGGGTGGCCGTGACGGATCCGGGCAACGGCTAGATGAGCCCCCCGCCGCGCGTCGACTCACGGCCACTCAACATCGGTTGAATCGTGAGTCGACGCCGCGGCTTTTCCACAGGGCAACTGACTGTCCTGTCATGCTGGAGAAACGAAATGCCGCAATCTGTTGCGAAGTACACATCCCGGTTGGCCACCAGCGCGATCGGTATCGCCCTGGCGCTCTCGTCGCTGGCGGGATCGGCCGTCGAGCAGGCCGCGCCGGCGCACACGAAGGGATACAACGAGCTGCGCAATCCCTACTTCGGCCAGACACACCAGCACACCGGGTGGTCGTTCGACGAGGCGATCTACAACGTCCGGCTGGGACCGGACACCTCCTATCGCCACGCGCGCGGCGAGAAGGTGAAGCATCCGGCCGGCTACGACGTGCAGCTCAAGGTGCCGCTCGATTTCCTGGCAGTCTCGGATCATTCCGAGTATCTCGGCGTGCTGCTGCGCATGTACGACCCGAACGATCCGCTGTCCAGGCACCCGCTGGCCCTGGAGGTCACCAGTTCGGGCAACGACGTGACGAAAGCCACGAAGGTGTTCTACAAGCTCGTTTCCGAGACGATTCAGCCCGACGGCAGCATCAAGGCCGATCCGGTGCTGGCGGACCCCGAACTCAAGCGCACGATCTGGGACCAGTACATCGATATCGCCGACAGTTTCAACGAGCCCGGCAAGTTCACCACGCTGATCGGCTACGAGTGGTCGTCGCAGCCCAACATGTCCAACCTGCACCGGAACGTCATCTTCCGGTCGGGCAAGGACCTGCCGGTGCCGTTTTCCTATTTCGATTCGCAGCGGCCCGAGGACCTCTGGAAGTGGATGGATGCCCAGCGCGCGAAGGGAACGCAGTTGCTCGCGATTCCGCACAACGGCAACCTGAGCAACGGCGCCATGTTCGCCCTCACGGATTCGGACGGCAGGCCGATCACACGTGCGTACGCCGAGACGCGGGCGCGAAATGAGCGGCTGACGGAAATCGTGCAGACCAAGGGCCAGTCGGAAACGAATCCGCTGGTCGCCCCGAACGACGAATTCGCCAGTTTCGAGATCTGGACCAAGCCCGTGGCAGGGCCCGGTACGGTCAAGGTATTGACGACCAACTACGTTCGCAATGCCTTCGAGAACGGCCTGGCGCTCGAGAAGAGCATCGGCGTAAACCCGTTCAAGTACGGCGTCGTCGGTGGCGGCGACATCCACACCGCGATCGTCTCGCACGAGGAGTTTGCATTCACCGGTGAGCACAACCTCAAGTCGAGCACCCCTCACGCGCGGTTGCTCGAGGGCGTTCCCGGCGAGCCGTCGAAGATCGAGCAGGGTTCGGCCGGGCTCTCCTGCGTGTGGGCGGAGGAGAACACCCGCGAATCCATCTACGACGCCATGGCACGCAAGGAAACCTGGGCCACCAGTGGCACGCGCATCGTCGTGCGGGTGTTCGGCGGATACGATTTCGGCGACGTGAAGCCGGGCGACCGTGAATGGGTACGTGTCGGCTACAGTAACGGCGTGCCGATGGGCGGCGACCTCAAGCCTGCAGCAAGGAAGTCGGCGCCGCGGCTGATGATCGCTGCTTCGAAGGATCCCAACAGCGGCAACCTCGACCGGATCCAGGTGATCAAGGGTTGGGTGGACTCCACGGGCAAGGCGCACGACAGGATCTACGACGTGGCCTGGTCCGGCAACCGCAGGATCGGCGCTGACGGCAAGCTGCCGCCGGTCGGCAACAGTGTCGACGTCAAGAACGCGTCGTACACCAACACCATCGGCAGCCCGGAACTTGCCACGGTCTGGAAGGACCCGGACTTCGACCCGGCCGTTCCGGCCTTCTACTATGTAAGGGTCCTCGAGATCCCGACGCCACGCTGGTCCACCTACGACGCCAAGGCGCTTGGCATCGACCCGCCGAAGGACTTCCCCGCCACGATCCAGGAGCGAGCCTGGACGTCGCCGATCTGGTACTCGCCCAGCGGCAGGTAAAAAGCCCCCCTCCCGCGGGTCGACTCACGCCCACTCGGCTCTGGCTGAAGCGTGAGTCGATCCCGCGGATTTTCCACAGACCAGAGAGCAACACCACCATGTCACTGCCCGAAGCATTTACCCATCAGGACAAGCTGCTCACGGTCGATACCAACCTCAGCAGGTTCCTCGAGGGCCTGCTGCACCCCGGCATCAAGGCGCATCCACTGTTCCTCGATCCGTACAACGGCGTCTGGGTGCTGCGCATCAGGTTTGCCCCCGGCGTCACGCTGCCGCTGCACTTCCATACCGGCACGGTGCATCTCTACACGATGTCCGGCTGCTGGTACTACTCGGAGTACCCGGACCAGAAGCAGACCGCGGGCTGCTACATCTTCGAGCCGGGCGGTTCGATCCACGAGTTCAACACGCCGGCCAGTAATACCGAGGACACGGACACCTTCATGGTCGTGTTTGGCGCCAACGTCAATTTCCTGAAGGACGGCACCTACATCAACATGATGGACGCAAGCCTGATCAAGGCGTGGGCCGACCAGGGCATCAAGGACCAGGGCCTGGTCGCAATGAACTACATCTCGGCGCAGGTTCCGAAGTACACGCGCTGACTGCAGTGAAGACGACACCTGACTTGCCGTCGAACGACATGGGCAACTGACATGACCATGCAGTGCAGAGCGATGTTCGTCACCGGCGCCGGCAGTGGAATCGGCCAGGCACTGGCCGAAGCCTTTGCGAAGCACGGCTCGCGCATCGCCGCGTTCGACATCAAGTTCACGGACGAGGCACGCGCACGCCTGCAGAAGGTCTGCCCGGGGGTAGTGTTCTTCGAGGTGGACGTAAGGGACGCAGACCGTGTCGAATTGGCCGTGCGTCAGGCAGTGGCGCAAATCGGGCCTCCGGACGTTGCGATCAACTCGGCGGGCGTCCAGGTCGCGCTGCCGTTTCTCGAGATCACGAGCGAGCGTTATGACTTCGTCATCGACGTCAACCTGAAGGGCAGCCGCAACTTCGCGGCGGCCGTCCTGCAGCACATGCGCAGAGGCGGTCGCCTTGCGCTCGTCGCTTCGCTCGCCGGAATCGTGAGCAATTACGGCTACGCGGCCTACAGCTCGTCCAAGTTCGGCGTGCTCGGGCTTGCCTCGGCGCTGCGCATCGAATGCAAGACGCTCGACATCCTGGTGTCCGTCATCTGTCCGCCCGAGGTCGGGACGCCGATGGTGGAAGAGGAGCGACGGACGGCGCCCGCGGTCACGATGCAGACCAAGCAGTTTGCCGGCACGGTTACGCTGGAAGATCTTGTTACCCAGGTGACTCGCGGTCTCGAGCGGGGCGACTTCATGATCATTCCCGGCAGTTGGCGCGCGCGGACGACGGCCTTCCTGGCACGCACCTTTCCGACGCTGATGGCCCGCCTGACGGACCGCATGGTCGAGCAGGGGCTGAAAGGCTGAGCATGCCGGATCCACGCAGCTTGAATGACGGCCAGGGACCAGCAATTGTCATGACCCAGCAACTCGAGCAGATTGCATTCTCTGTCATCGACGCGCAGCGGACCGAGCGCTGGTTTCGCGAGGCATTCGGCTTCCTGCCTGCCGGCGGCACGCGGTCTTTCCGCGGCTGGGGTGCGCAGCACGTGCAGGGCCTGCGCGGCGCGGCGTCCACATGCTGGTGGCTGGTGGATCGCAGCGACCATGTCCAGCTCGAGCTGTTCCAGTTCGAGCGGCCGCTTGCCAGGCTGATGCCGGCTGACTTTCGCCCGTGCGACATCGGCTACTCGCGCGTCGGCTTCTGGGTGCGGGATTTCGATGCTGTGATCGAGCGGCTCGGCCGGCTCGGTACTCCGCCGCTGACTGCACCCATCGGTTCGGGCGGCGCGCGGCGCGTGTGCGTCCGCAATCCCGAGGGCGTCTTCGTCGAGGTGATGGAGGACGATCCGCTGCCGGGCCGGACCCGGGACGCCCGGCCCGACTGTCGCGTGGCCGCGCGTTCCGTGACGATGTCCGTTCCGGACCTGGAGAAGTCGAAGCGATTCTTCATGAACGCGCTCGGCATGCCCGAGTCGGCCGCAGCGTTGCGGCGTCCCGAGCACGAGACGCTCTGGGGGCTGGCCGGCGCGAAGAGTCGCAGCGTCGTGCTCGATGCGGGCAACGTGCTGGTCGAGCTGGTGCAGTACCTCGACCCTGTCGGAAAGCCGTGGCCGGACGGGCACAGTATCAGCGACCAGGGAATACTGAACATCGCGTTCGGCTACCGGACCATGCGGGACATGATGGCCTCGTATCGTCGCAGCCGTGCCGGGGACGCGCGGCCGAATGGCTTCCCGCTGCACCTCGTCAACTGGGGTGTCGTGTACGTGAACGACCCGCAGGGGTTCAGCGTCGAGCTGCTCTGGGTGAACCAGCGCTGGGACGCGAAGATGGGATTCACGCCCATGCCCATCGGAAAGCGGCCGCCGGCGGATACGCACCGCGCCGAGCGCACCATCCATATTGCGGCACCGGTGGAGCGAGTGTGGGAAATCGTTGCGAACCACCGCGGAATGCCGCGGTGGTCCTCGTTCACCAGCGTGATTCTCGAGCAAGGGGGATCGCCGGCGCCGAACGGTGTCGGCGCTGTGCGCGCCATGCGCGGCCCGAGGTTGAACGTACTCGAACAGGTAATCGGCTGGGATCCGCAGCATTCGCTCGACTACCGGTTGCTCGCCGGTGCACCGGTTACGTGTCACCTGGGACGGGTCGAGTTGCGCTCGAGCAAGGGCAGCGGCACCGAGGTGCAGTGGAGCATTCGCTTCCGGCCGAGAATTCCCGGCACGTCGGGCATGGTGCAGCGCGCCATGGAGAAGCTCCTGGCGGACCTCTTGCCAAGACTCAAGACACTCGCCGAGAACAACTGACGTGGACGTTTCCGACCGCGCGACGCTGCCGGAAAAGGTATTCCTGACCGGCGCTAACGGTTTCATTGGACGCACGCTTGCACGGCGCTATCGTGAGCTCGGCGCCGAAGTCTGCGGTGTCGACTTTACGGCGGATCCGCAGTGGAACGTCGTGGCCGGAGACGTCCGCGAGCCCGACAAGTGGCGCAGCCAGCTGGCCGGCGCGGACCTTGTCCTGCACACCGCGGCCGTGGTCTCGATGGTTGCCCCGATGCGCGCTGCCTGGGAGGTCAATTGCCACGGCACGCGACAGCTCCTTACGGCCTGTCGTGAGCAGGGTGTCGCGCGATTCGTGCAGCTCTCATCCGTTGCCGCGTTCGGCTTCGACTTTCCCGTCAACGTCGATGAATCGCATCCGCTGATCACCTGCGGAAATTCCTATGTCGACACCAAGATCGCGAGTGAGCACACGGTGCTCGCGGCCCATGCCGGTGGCGAGATCGACTGCACCATCATCCGGCCCGGCGACGTGTACGGCCCGGCATCCCGCGCCTGGATCGTCGTGCCGCTGGAAATGATGCGTGCGGGCCAGTTCCTGCTTCCGGACGCCGGACAGGGCGTGTTCAGTCCCGTGTACATCGACGACCTCGTGGACGGCATCGTGCTGGCCGCGGGCACGCCCGAAGGCGCCGGCCAGATCTTCACGCTCACGTCGGGCGTGGGCGTGTCCTGTGCCGAGTTCTTCGGGCATCACTGGCGCTGGCTGGGAAAGTCGGGCTCGCCCCGGACGCTGCCGAAGGGCCTCGCCATAATGCTGGCGGAGGCCGGAGGGGGCCTGACGCGCCTGCTCGGGCGTTCGACCGAAATGGGCCGCGGCTCGGTCGGATTGCTTGGACGACCGGCCACCTACAGCATCGAGAAAGCGCGACGCATGCTCGGTTACTCGCCTGCGGTGGACCTGGCTGATGGCATGCGCCGCTCGCAGGCCTGGGCCCGCGAGCATGGCCTGCTCGATCGGAAGTCATAGTCGCTCGCGGAGCACGACAGGAAGGACAACATGGATCTCACCGCATACCTGCTTTTGACCCTCAAGGTGTCCGTCGCCTTGCTCATCTTCGCCGTGGGCCTGGATTCGCGCCTCAAGGATCTCTCGTACCTGACGCAGCGTCCCTTCGTCATGCTGCGCTCGCTGCTGGCGATGTACGTCGTGGTACCCCTGCTCGCGCTGGCGGCGGTGAAACTTATGCAGCTGCCCGCCGCGCTGGAACTCGCGCTCGTGGTGCTGGCGATTTCTGCAGGCGCGCCGATGCTGCCGCGCAAATTGATGCGACTGGGCAACGAGCAGTACGTCATTTCGCTGGTGGTCGTAAGTTCGCTGCTGGCAATCGTGACGGTGCCCGCCTGGCTGCTGCTGCTTGGACCGCGCATCGACCGCCTGGAGGCGCTCGATCCGGCCACGGTGGCCGGTGTCCTCGGCAAGTCGTTCCTTCTGCCGATGCTGCTCGGCATTGCGGTGCGCTGGTTCCTGCCGGACGCAAGCGCGCGTCTGTCCGACGTACTGCTGAAGTTCGTGGGCATCGTCTTCTCGGCCTGTGCATTGCTGCTGCTGGCAACGCACTGGCAGGTGCTTGGCGCCATCCTCGGGCCGCCGATCCTGGCGCTCGGCGGGTTCACGCTGGCAGCACTCGGCGTAGGGCACCTGATGGGCGGTCCGGACCCGAACGATCGCACCGCGCTGGCGGTCACCTGCGCGACGCGACACGTCGGCGTGGCGATGGTGATCGCGGCCGCGACGCCCGGGCCTCGCACCGTCGTGCTGATCGTGGCCTACACGCTTGCGTCGGCCGTCGTGATCATCCCGTACATGAAGTGGCGCGGCCGGGTGACCCCGGCCGGGCTGTCGCGCTCGAAGTGATCATTCAGGACATTCCACAACCGGGAGGCGAGAAATGAACGGCATACAGCGATGGGTGGTGAGCGCAGCGGCGCTGGTTCTGCTTGGCGGAAGCGCGGTCGCGAACCAGGATGACCAGCACGGCGGCTCCTGGGTGAAGCTGGGCACGGTCACGGCGGGGCACGGCGCCGACCATGACAAGATCAAGGTCGAAGGCAGGAACGACGACTTCCGCAAGTTGAAATTCCGGGTGAAGGACTCGCCGATCAACATGCACAGGGTCGTGGTGACCTACGACTCCGGCGCCCCCGAGACACTGGACGTCAGGGAGAACCTTGCGAAGGACAGCGAGACCCGTGCGATCGACCTGAAGGGCGGCAAGCGCAGTATCCGCACGATCGAGTTCTGGTACGACACCCAGGGCATCCTGAACGGGAAGGCGGAAGTGACGGCCTTTGGCCAGCGCTGACGAATTGCCCTGCACGCCCGATATGCCCATCGGGACATCCCGTGCATTGCCAGCTGTGATCGCGGCGGCATTGGTGATCCTGTGCGCCTCGCGCGGTGCCGCGGCTGCGGAGGACGGTGCAGGTGGCCAGTCACTGGAGCAGGCCGCCAGCGACCCCACGGCGTCGCTGATGTCAGTGCAGGTGCAGGACATCCATGCAGGCGCCTACCATGGTCTCGACGATGAAAGCGGCAACACGCATACTGCTGCGTTCCGCGATCCCGTTCACCGCCGGCGGCCTGGACAACATTGCGCGCTTCACGCTGCCCATCGTGACCGACAGCCCGTCGGGAGAGAGCGGTCTCGGCGACCTGGTGCTGTTCGACCTGGTCAAGTTCGACAAGTCCTGGGGACGCTGGGGAATAGGGCCGGTGCTGCTGGCTCCGACCGCCACCGACGACGCGCTCGGAGCCGACAAGTGGGCCATCGGCCCGGCGCTCGGTTTCGTTGCCCGCGCCGACAAGCTGATGTGGGGCCTGTTCAACCAGAACCTGTTCACGTTTGCCGGCGACAGCAATCGCAACGACGTCAACCTCAGTATCCTGCAGCCGATCGTCAATTATTCGCTGCCCGACAAGTGGTCCATCGGCAGCTCCGAGATGAACCTCACCTACGACTGGGAAAGAAATGCCTGGACCGCGCTGCCGCTGGGCGTGAAGCTCGCTAAACTGGTCAAGCTTGGCAAGCTGCCAGTGCAGTTCTCCGGCGCATACGAGTACAACTTCGCCGACGACTTCGTCGCGCCGAAGTGGACGGTGAACCTGACCGTCAAATTGCTGTTTCCGGTTGGTGGATCGTAGGCGGGCGTCCGGCCTCCGACGCCGGTTACGACCCGGCCACAAGAAAAGGTAAGATCCGGTCCAGCGTGCCGACGGCGGTCGTTGAGACCCATCGACCTCGCGGCCCGGTAGCTTTCGATCCAGTGAGGCCCCTTGCGTCCGATCATCCGACTGTGCCTGCCCCTGTTCGCGCTGCTGCTGGCGGCCTGCGCGGAACTGCCGCAGCGGCCCGAGCTTGCTGCCGAGGTTGCGATTCCGGTCGGCTCGGACACAAAGCTCGACTCGCTGATTGCGCCCGCGGAAGCTCAGCACCCCGGAGAGGCGGGGTTCTATCTGGTGGCCACGGGACCGGAGGCCTTTGCGATCAGGGCACGCAGTGCACAGGTTGCTGGACGCAGCCTGGACGTACAGACCTATATCTGGAACGACGACCTCACTGGCATGTATCTGGCCTACGCGTTGCTCTCTGCCGCAGACCGGGGTGTCAAGGTGCGGCTGCTGGTCGACGACATGGACGCGCGCGACAAGAACTACGGGTTTGCGGCGCTCGATGCTCATCCGAACATCGAGGTCCGGATGTTCAATCCGTTGCCATCGCGCAGTGGAACGCTGGCATTCATCGGCGATTTCCTCTCGAGCGGCAAGCGGCTGAACCACCGCATGCACAACAAGACCTGGATCGCGGACAATCGCATTGCGATCGTCGGCGGCCGAAATCTCGGGGACGAGTACTTCGGTGCCAGCGAGGACGTGAATTTCGTCGACCTGGACTTCGCCATGGTCGGTCCGGTGGTGCGCGATGCGTCCGCATCTTTCGACATGTACTGGAATTCGCGGGCCGTGTACCCGATCTCGGTGTTGAACCCGGGCGCGGTCGCGCCGACGATGCTGGAAAATCTCCGCGCGAACGCCGACCGGGTGGCCGAGGAAAGCGGCAAGAGTTCCTTTGCGGAGTTGCTGAAACGCGACGATGCGGTGGAGCGATTGCTGGACGGTGACTGGACGATGGAGTGGAGCAGCGAATTCCAGTTCGTGTCCGACGATCCGTTGAAGGCGCTGAAGGCGGACGTGCGCGACAAGTCCAATGTGCTGAGCGTGCTGGCGCCGGTGCTCAGGTCTGCACAGCACTCCGAGACGCTGATCTCGCCGTATTTCGTGCCAGGCAGGACCGGAACCGGGTTCCTCGTCGAACGGGCGCGGGACGGCAAGCAGGTGCGCATACTCACCAACTCGCTGGCCGCGAACGACGTGTCCGCGGTGCACGGCGGCTATGCAAAGTACCGCAAGGACCTGCTGGAGGGCGGGGTCAAATTGTGGGAATTGAAGCCGTTGCCGGGCTCGAAGGCCAGGGCCAGCATGTTCGGTTCCAGCGGCGCGAGCCTGCATACGAAGGCACTGGTGGTCGACGGCAACAGGCTCTTCGTCGGCAGCTATAACATCGATCCACGCTCGACGTCGCTCAATTGCGAGCAGGGCGTGCTGGTGACGGATGCCGCGCTTGGCGGGCAGTTGCAGGCGATATTCGACCAGCAGTCGGACGGCGCCCGGGCCTGGCACGTGACGCTGGTCGATGGCGACCTGAGCTGGACCGACGGCACCAGGACCTACGACAGCGAGCCGATGGCCACGGCGGGACAGAAGTTCCAGGCGTGGCTGGCTGGAGTGCTGCCGGTCCAGTCGCAACTCTAGCCGGATGGTCGGCCTGCTCGCCCGTCGGTACCGTTCGATTGTGTCGGCCCAAGCCACGGCTGCCGGCCGCTTCGGTCAGAGGCCCCCACCCCAGCGGTACTGCCACGCAATGCCGACCACGTCGTAGTTGTTTCCGGTTCGCGCCGACACTCCGCTGCTGGCGTATGCCTTGATGGAGTTATAGGCGTTCACCGGGAACGCCAGCGTCGCGCCGACGCGCCAGTTCTGCTGCAGGTCGTTGTTCAACTCCCCATTCAGCGTCGTGCGGCCGCCAGCGAAATAAGTTCCGTCGAGCGATGCCCAGATACCCGACCTGAAGCTGTAGATCACACTCGTCCCGAGCGCATACAGGGGGTCCTGCGACCTGGTGTTGCCTCCGTAGAAGTCGTTGTTGTCCGTATACAGAGTGACCGCTGCGGTCCCCTCCAGTGTCCATCTGCCGAGGGCCTTCGATACTCCCACCTGCGGCTTGAACGACCAGCGGTTGGTGCCGAGGTTGACGATCCTCGTATCGTCATACTGGCCGAGCGGTGCGGTGACCCGCAGGCTTGCGCCGATGATCAGGTCCTGCTGGTACTTTCCGAACTCCTTCAGCGAGAGCGCTGGAGCACCGTAGAGGTTGACCGAGAGGCGGAATCCAGGATCCATGAACCCGGAGACACTGCGCTGTATCGGTTGGCCGTCGTAGTCCGCGGAGCCGGAAAGCCAGCTGAACGGGGCGGTGACGTCGAACTTGGCGGACTTGCCCCAGAGATCCAGCACCCTCGCATAACCGACGATCGCGTTGGACGTCGACAGCCTGGGATCCGTCAGGGGCAGGGAACTGTCGATTGACAGGCCGCCATCCGTGTACGCATATCCGCCGACCAGGAAATTCACGCCCACCGGCGCGTTGGAGTAGGCCCGCGGCTCGATGTCCTGGGCGTGTGCTGCGGACGTGAACGCCAATAGTGCGCACACGCGAGCGAGGCGATCGCAAACGCCTTGAGTCGCGACAGCACCATGCAGAAGGGAGAATAAACCTGGACATGCGGGCCAGATTCTACAGGGGCCTCGCCTCGGTACGCGGGGCGCCGTCAGCGGCGGCCCTTTCGCTGCGCCCTGGTGCGGACTCTTGCCGGACGGGGCTGGGGGTACCCGCGGCAGTCCAGTGTGCTGGGTCTTGAATGGAGTAGCCTTCGCGGCCTTGCCGGCAGCCGACGTCTTCCTGGTCGCCGGAGCTTTCGCCATGGGCGCCTTGCGCCTGCCTTCGTGTGCCCGACCGGTGCCGATGGGCTGGTAGGTCGGCACCAGTTGCTGCTTGCCGTTGCCGATCAGGTCGGCGCGCCCCATGCGTCGCAGGGCCTCGCGCAGCAGCGGCCAGTTGTTCGCGTCGTGATAGCGCAGCAATGCCTTGTGCAGCCTGCGCACGCGAATCCCCTTCGGGATGTGCACGTTCTCGGAGCCGCGCGTCACCTTGTGCAGCGGGTTCTTGCCGGAGTGATACATCGCGGTTGCGGTTGCCATCGGCGAGGGCAGGAAAGCCTGCACCTGGTCGGCGCGGAACCCGTTACGCTTCAACCACAGCGCCAGCTCGAGCATGTCCTCGTCGGTCGTGCCCGGGTGTGCCGCGATGAAGTAGGGAATCAGGTACTGCTCTTTCCCGACTTCCTTCGAGTACTTGTCAAACAATGCCTTGAAGCGGTCGTAGGTGCCGACCCCGGGCTTCATCATCATCGACAGCGGCCCCTCCGAGATCGCTTCCGGCGCGATCTTCAGGTATCCGCCGACGTGGTGCTGCACGAGCTCCTTCACGTACTCCGGCGACTCGACAGCCAGGTCGTAGCGCACGCCAGAGGCAATCAGCACCTTCTTGATGCCGGGCAGCGCGCGCGCGCGGCGATAGAGCCCGACCAGTGCCGAATGGTCGGTATCGAGGTTCGGGCATATGCCGGGGTAAACGCACGATGGCCTGCGGCAGGCCGACTCGATCTCGCGCGACTTGCAGGCGATGCGGTACATGTTGGCCGTGGGGCCGCCGAGATCCGAAATCACACCGGTAAAGTCGGGTGCCGTGTCCCTGATCGTCTCGATCTCGCGAATGACCGAGTCCTCGGAGCGGTTCTGGATGATGCGGCCCTCGTGCTCGGTGATCGAACAGAACGTGCAGCCACCGAAGCAGCCGCGCTGGATCGCGATCGAGAACCGGATCATCTCGTAGGCGGGAATCTTCGCCTTGCCGTAGGACGGGTGCGGCACGCGCCGGTACGGCAACTCGTAGATCGCGTCCATTTCCTTCATCGTGAGCGGAATGGGCGGCGGGTTCAGCCACACGTCCTGGCTGCCGTGCCGCTGCACCAGGCAGCGGGCATTTCCCGGGTTCGACTCGGCGTGCAGGATCCGCGACGCGTGCGCGTACAGCACCGGGTCGTCGGCGACCTGCTCGTACGACGGCATGCGGATCACGCTGCGCTCGCGTTCGGCGTTCGGCACCTTGCGCTCGAAGCGGACGACGTGCTCGATCGGAGTTGTGGCGCTTGCTGCGGGGGCGACCGACCGACCGGGACCCCGGTCGAGTCGCTCCTCGGGAATCGCTTTGTCGACCGGGGTCCCGCTCGTCCGGCCGCCTGGCGCACCACCGGGCCCAAACGCGTATGGGTCGACGGCCGGCGCCGACCGGTCCCGGTGTATCAATGCTGGTGGAATCGATCTCGGTCCAGCCTTCGGGAAGTGCACGACGCACGAACGCCGTGCCCCGCAGGTCGCGGATCTCGTCGATGGGCGTGCCCGCCGCGAGCCGGTGCGCGATTTCGCACACCTGTCGCTCCGCGTTGCCGTAGACGAGCAGGTCTGCCTTCGCGTCGAGCAGCACCGAGCGCCGAACCTTTTCCGACCAGTAGTCGAAGTGCGCAATCCGGCGCAGCGACGCCTCGATGCCGCCCACCACCAGCGGCACGTCCTTGTACGCCTCACGAACCCGCTGCGAATACACGATCACGCAGCGGTCAGGCCGTGCGCCGCCGACGCCCTGCGGCGTATAGGCGTCGTCGCTGCGGATGCGGCGATCCGAGGTGTAGCGATTCACCATCGAATCCATGTTGCCGCCGGTCACGCCGAAGAACAGGTTCGGGCGACCGAGCGCCATGAAGTCGCGCGTCGAGTGCCAGTCGGGCTGGGCGATGATGCCGACCCGGAACCCCTGCGCCTCGAGCACGCGACCGACGATGGCCATGCCGAAGCTCGGCAGGTCCACGTAGGCGTCGCCGGTGACCAGGATCACGTCGCAGGAATCCCAGCCGAGCTCGTCCATTTCCGCCCGCGACATGGGCAGGAACGGTGCCGGGCCGAAGCGGTGAGCCCAGTGCTTTCGGTAGGAGAACAGGTCGCGGGCGGGCTGCATGGGGCGCAGTGTAGTCGGCTTGGGTGTTGCACCGCACCAGCGACCAGGTACTGGAGCACCGTGCCTTCGCCGCGCGGGAAAAACCCGCCTGGCGACCGGGCATTCCGGCCGACCGGTCACGCGCGGCTGCTGGGTCGCGGGCGACATCGACCTTGCCGCCCGGGCGGTGCTGGAGTATCTATGCAGTTGCAAGGGGAGAACTCATGAAGACGCGCCTCATCGGATGGTCCAGCGTCGGCCGGATCGTGGCGTCGCTGCTCACGGTCAGCGCTTTCGCCGCCGGTTGTGCCCGCAATCCACCGGAACCTCAGGCCGCGAATGGATCCGGCGCCGTCGAATCCGCACCGGCGGCCGCGGTGGCCGTCCGGCCTGCGGTAAACCCCGACCGGAATGCCTACTTTGGAAACGTCCACGTCCACACCGGCTATTCGTTCGACGCGTTCACCAATGGCAGCAAGACGGTGCCGCAGGACGCGTACGACTGGGCGAAGGGAAAGGCGATCACCGGCAGCGGACTCGGGCCAGACATCCAGATCGTGACGCCGCTCGATTTCTATGCGGTGTCGGATCATGCGGAGTACATGGGCGTCTTCAACCAGATGTCCGACCCCAACAGCCCGTTCAGCAAGTTGCCGATCGCAAAGCGGGTAACCTCGCCGGACGCCGGCACCAGGATGGCGGCATTCGCCGAGGTGCTGCGTGACATGAGCGCCGGCCACAGCGATCCGCAACTGGCCGATCCCGCCGCGGCACGATCGATCTGGGCCGAGATCGTCAAGGCCGCGGACGCAAACTACGTGCCGGGCAGGTTCACCACGTTTGCCGCATTCGAGTGGACGTCGAATCCCGACAAGCGAAACCTGCATCGCGTCGTGGTGTTCCGCGACACATCGAAGCTGCCGGAACTGGTCATGTCGGCGCTGGATTCCGACAAGCCCGAGGCGCTGTGGGCCTGGATGGACGGATTGCGCGGCAAGGGCTCGACGCTGCTGGCCATCCCGCACAACGGCAACGCCAGCGACGGGCGAATGTTCGAGCTGGTCAAGTCGGATGGCAAGCCGATCGACGCCGATTACAACAAGGCCCGTGCGTCGAACGAGCCGCTATACGAAATCAGCCAGATCAAGGGCACGTCCGAGACGTTTCCCAGCCTTTCGCCCGACGACGAGTTCGCCGGTTTCGAGCAATGGGACTACACGCTGTCGGCCGATAGCGAGCGGCCGACGCATCACCGGGGCAGTTTCGCGCGCCAGGCGCTGCTGGACGGCCTGGGCCAGGATGCCGAGGGCAACGGCAACCCGTTCAAGTATGGCTTCATCGGCGACTCGGACACGCACAATGCCGCCGGCAGCAACGAGGAGTTCAATTACAGCGGCAAGTTCGCGTTCGAGAACAATCCAAAGGTCCGGATCGAGGGCATGCCCGGTGCGACGGCGGGCCAGGAGCAGCAGGTCCGTGAATTCAGCTCGGGCGGGCTCGCGGGCGTGTGGGCCGAAGAGAACACGCGAGAGGCCATATTCGACGCCATGCAGCGCAAGGAGACCTTCGGCACCTCCGGTACGATGATCAAGGTGCGGTTCTTCGGCGGCTGGGACTTCGCCGCCGGGGACGTGACCAGCCCCGCGTTCGCCAAGGCCGGTTATGCGCGGGGCGTGCCGATGGGCGGCGACCTGAAGGCCGCGACCGGCAATGCGCCCAGTTTCATGGTGATGGCGAGCAAGGACCCGAAGAGCGGCAACCTTGATCGAATCCAGATCGTCAAGGGCTGGCTCGACGCGAAGGGCGGACAGCACGAGGCAATCTACGACGTGGCCTGGAGCGGAGATCGCAAGCCTGACCCGAAGACCGGGAAGGTTCCGCCGGTCGGCAATACCGTGGATGCCGCCACGGCCGAGTACACGAACAGTATCGGGGCGGCCGAGCTGGCGACCGTGTGGGTCGACCCGGCATTCGACCCGTCGGTGCGCGCGTTCTATTACGCGAGGGTCATCGAGATCCCGACGCCGCGCTGGAGCACCCGCGATGCGGCGAAGCTGGGAGTGCCCATCCCGACGGGCCTCCCCGCCACGATCCAGGAGCGCGCCTGGACCTCGCCGATCTGGTACACGCCGTAGGAGAATTCCCAGCTGAGCGGGGCCAGTTGATCCGAAGGGGAGTGCCTCGATGCGCGCGGCGCGGTGATCGCGCAGCCGTCAGGCCAGCGTGTGATACACCTTCTGCACGTCCTCGTCCTGCTCGAGCTTGTCGATCAACTCGAGCACCTCGGTGGCCTGCACCTCGGGCAGCTCTGTCGGTGCCTGGCAGATGTATTCGTGCTCCGCTGAGATCGGCGTTATGCCGCGGTCCTCGAGGCCCTTCTGCAGGGCGCCGAAGTCCTCGAAGGCGCAGCGCGCAACCAGTTGTGGCTCGTCCTTCTCGCCCGTGCTCTCGCCGAACTCCTCGAGGCCGTGGTCGATCAGGTACAACTCGAGATCGTCCTGGTCGATACCCTCGGGGCTCAGGCGGAACACGCCCATGCGCTTGAACTGGAACACGACGCTGCCGGTGGTGGCGAGGTTGCCGCCGTTCTTGCTGAAGGCGTTCCGTACGCTCGCGACGGTGCGGGTCGGGTTGTCGGTCGCGCACTCGACCAGCACCGCGACGCCGTGTGGCGCGTAGCCTTCGTAGATCAACTCTTCGAAATTGGCGGCATCGCGGCCGGAGGCGCGCTTGATTGCAGCCTCGACCTTGTCCTTGGGCATGTTGACCGCGCGGGCGTTCTGGATCACGCGTCGCAGCGCCGGGTTCGAGTTCGGGTCGGGGCCGCCCGCCTTGACCGCGATAGTGATTTCCTTGCCGATCCGGGCGAACTGTTTCGCCATGCGGTTCCAGCGCGCGAACATCGTGTGCTTGCGGACTTCGAAAATTCGACCCATGGGAACTCGACCTTTCTGGAAGGGCGCGCAATCTACCTGAGCGCGCGACCCGGGCCAATCTGCTCGTCGGGGCATCATAACAACTGGCAAAATGAACCGACCGAAAAGACTGGTATGAGCAGTACTATTGTTAATATTCCATGAATACAGGTGTCTCGGGTGGGCCGAGTCAGAATCACCATCGGTCGCGCGTTGTAATGAGCGTCGCAGGAGCGACTCGGCATGAGTTTCTATCGCCACTACCTCTTTCCGAAATTCCTGGACCTCGCGATGTCCAGCCGCGCCTATCGCAAGCCGCGCATCCGGACGCTGGCATCGGCCAGCGGCCGGATCCTCGAGATCGGTTTTGGCACCGGCGCGAATCTCGAGCACTACCCGGCCGGCGTGCGGCGCATCGAGGCCATCGACCCCGATCCGTTCCTCGACCGGTACTCGCGGCCCAGGATCGATGCGTCGCGCGTCGAAGTGGACTTCCACCACCTCGATGCCGAGCACCTGCCGTTCGAGGACGAGCGCTTCGACACCGTCGTGAGCACGCTCACCCTGTGTTCAATTCCCGATGTCATGCATGCGCTGGCCGAGATCCGTCGTGTGCTGAAGCCCGGCGGACAGTTGCTGTTCATGGAGCATGGCCGTGACCCCCGTCCCGCGGTTGCCCGCTGGCAGGACCGACTGACGCCGCTGTGGAGACCGCTTGCCGGCGGGTGCTGCCTCAACCGGCCCGTGCTCGAACAGATAGAGAGTGCCGGCCTGGTGGGTGAATCCGTGCGGTCCGGTTACCTGCGCGGCGTGCCCACGCTGCTCGGTTACGTCACCGAAGGCTCCGCTCGCAAGCCCTGAACGCTGCGGAGCGCGGCTGCGATGCCGTAAACTGGCAGCGATGGCCTGCAAATCCGCTGGCACCCGATGATCCGGGCGCCGCTCGCAAGGAGTTGGCAATGAAAACCTTCGTGCCGATTGCGGTGCTCGCGGCCATCGTCGTGCTGGCCGGCAGCGGCTGTTCAATCGAGGTTAACGACGACGAAAGCGGTGTGAGCCAGCAGTTCGGTACCGACTATTTCGGCGCCGGCGGCATGCTGAATCTCACGGATCCGGTGGAAGGCGACGCCTTCCTGGCTGGCGGCCAGGTAGCCACGGCCAGCGAGGTGAATGGCGACCTGGTGGCGGCCGGCGGCGAGGTGTCGATCGGCGGCAGCGTCGGCGACGACGCATATGCGGCCGGCGGTGACGTGAAGGTAGACGCGATCATCCACGGAAATGCGCGCATCGGCGGCGGCGACGTGGCGGTTGGACCGGCGACGGTCATTGCCGGCGCCACGACCCTGACCGGCGGCCGGGTGGACTTCGAAGGCAACTCCCATGGATTCCTGAAGATCTCGGGCGGTACGGTGACCATCACGGGGCAGGCGCATGGCGACGTCGACGTCCGGGCCGAGGAACTGGTGATCGGCCCTGAGACGCAGATTGGCGGCCGACTCGTTTACAGGGGCCCCGTCGAGCCGCTCGTCCCCGAGGGCGCGATCATCGCCGGCGGCGTGGAGTTTCACGAGTTCAGTCACGGAAGCTTCATCCACGACGAGCGCGGTCCGGTGCGCGAGGCCGTGCACTGGGTAGGATCAGTGCTCTGGTTCGCCGGCGTGTTCTTCGTCGGCGCGCTGTTCCTGGTTCTGTTCCCGGGGCTGTCCACGCGCGCAGCCGAAACCATCGGGCGTGATCCGTGGCGGTCGCTGGGCATCGGTCTCGCCATACTCGTCTGTGTGCCGTTCGTCGCCGTGGTCCTGCTGGTCACGATCATCGGCATTCCGCTGGCGCTGCTGCTGGTGCCTCTCTACCTGTTGCTGATGTTCCTCGGCTGGATCGTCGCGGCACTATTCGTAGGGCAGCGCGGGCACGGCCCTGATACGCGGCGCAGCGCCCGTAACTACCGGCTGGCGCCTGCTGGCGCTGCTGTTGGCCCTGCTGGCCTTGTCGCTGGTGCGCCACCTGCCGGTCGTCGGCGGCCTCGTCGTGTTTCTGGCACTGATTGCCGGCATCGGCGCGCTGGTTTCGCAGGGCTGGGCCCGGCGCGATGGCCCCCCCGTCGCGGCCGGCTGACTGCCATGAACTACTGGCCGCACCTGCTCGCTGTGCTGGTCGGCGCCGGACTCACCGTGCAGATAGGCATGAACGCGACAGTGCGCACGGTTATCGGCTCCCCGGTCCTTGCGACGGTCATCAATTTTGCAGTCGGCCTCGCTGCACTCATGGTGGTTGCGCTGGCGAGCGGCGCGCGCGTCGTGCCGGGCTCGACGGCGGCCGTGCCGGCCTGGGCGTGGCTCGGCGGACTTCTGGGCGCGGTCTACGTTGCTTCCACCACCGTGCTGGGTCCCAGGCTTGGCGCCGCTGCGCTGCTCGCGCTTACGCTCGCCGGGCAGATGGTCGCGGCGCTGCTGGTGGACCAGTACGGCGTCGTCGGTTTCCCGCAGAGCGCCGTGACGCCTGCCCGACTGCTGGGTGCCGTGCTGGTGATTGCGGGCGCGCTGCTGATCATTCGTCGCTGAGGAAGTTGCCATGGCCAGGACGCCCTCCACCATGCTTCCGCTCGGCACGCCGGCGCCGTCATTCGACCTGCCGGACTTCGACGGCCGGCGCTACGCACTCGCGGACATCGCAGGTTCACGTGCATTGCTGGTCGTGTTCACCTGCGAGCACTGCCCGTTCGCACGGCACATCCGCGCGGGTTTCGCGCGTTTCGCCGCCGAGTACGCTCCCCGTGGCCTCGCCATCGTTGCAGTCAACTCGAACGACCTCGCCGCCTACCCACAGGACGGGCCCGATGCGATGCGGGAGGAGGCTCGCTCGGCGGGCTACGGGTTCCCTTACCTGCTCGATGCGGACCAGTCGGTCGCGAAGGCATACCGCGCCGCCTGTACGCCGGACTTTTTCCTGTTCGATTCCGACCGGCGACTCGTCTATCGAGGCCAGTTTGACGACAGCCGGCCCGGCGACGCGCGGCCGGTGACCGGGGCGGACCTGCGCAGGGCCGCAGACGCCGTGCTTTCGGGAACGGCCGTGGGTCTGGAGCAGCGCCCGAGCGTCGGATGCAGCATCAAGTGGAAGCCCGGCGCGGAGCCGGACTACTTCACGCGCTGAATGACGCAGCGGCCGGTCGGAAACGGCCGCTGCCCACAGGATCACTTGCCGGCAGCGCGCGCCGGGAACGTCTCGACGATGGCGGTGGCCATTTCTCGCGGCCGTGTGGATGGCCTGCTCCGACGAAGACGTGCGTGTCTCGTCGGTGATCGCGCCGCGCCAGATGATCTGACCGGTCGCCGGGTCGTCGACGAATACGATCACAGAGCCTTCGGTAATGCGGCGTTCGCGCGGCAGTTCAGATGCCGCTGGCGGCTGCGGATTGCTGGTCATCAGCACGTCGTTCGGGATTGGGCGCGTTGAACCTTGGTGATCTCGGGAGTCTCGTATTTTCTGGTACCTGCGACCTGGTAACTGACCAGCATCTGGGCCGACTTCGCGTCCGCGGCTTCCTGGTAGCCCTTGCGTACGAGTCCTGCGACGATGACTTCGCGCAGGTGAAGGTCCGTGGCAGTCGCCACGGCGGGATTGACCTCCGCCACCGTTCCCAGTTCGCCGCCCTTCCACGCAAAGCTGCGCCTTGCGGTGATGTCCGACCCCGGTGCCTGGTAATTGTCGACCTGCCAGGTCGTGGCACAACCGGCGACGAGCGCGACAAGCAGTGCCGCGCAGTGTCTAACTGAGATTCCATGGCCGTCTCCCTGTCTGCTTTTGCAAGTGTAGTAGGAACCGAGGCAGACGTCCGTCAGCCGTGAATGCCACATTCCACCATTGCGCGCCTTCCCGGCCGGGCGCAACGTGGGAACAGGCCCCGTTTCAGGGGAGGTTGACATGAGCAAGTACAGAATCCTGGTCGCCGACCAGGCCGAAGCCATCTTCTACGATGCCGCGACGTTGCGTGGAGCTCCGAAGGAGGTGGGCCGGATCAGTGATCCGCTGGCCCGTCTCCACGATCGGGAGTTCGGGACCGAGCGTCCGGGGCGAAGCCACGAAAGCATGGGCGCGACCCGCCACTCGATCCAGCGGGAAGAACACGCCTCGCCGCACGGAGGCGGTGCGCTTTCGCACGCCGCATAGCCCGCAGGCTCGACGACGCCCGGAGGAAGGACGAGTTCGACCGGCTGGTCGTCGTGGCCGGTCCGCCGTTCCTCGGGTTGGTGCGCCAGGAACTGTCCGGGCCGACGCGTGCATGCGTTGCCCGGGAGATCCCCAAGGACCTGGTGCACAGCGCGCCCGCAGCTGCTGGCCCGGCAGCTCACCGCGATCGCGAACCCGTAGCGGACAGCCGCCGACCCGGGCATTCTGTGATCCGCATCCCGCTGCGGTGCCACCTATTGGTGAGCGCCGCGCGGCGGGGCATACTGGATGCGGTATAAAGGGCAGCATGACGGGGCGGCGCATGCATCGATCGAGGCAGCTGGGCGCCAGGCGCAGAAGGCTTGGCGCGCCCATGAGTTCCATTCTTCTCGTCTACGAGCGTGACCAGGACCTGTCGGCACTCGAGACGCTGCTGCAGTCGCGGGGCCACCACGTGGCCAAGGCGCGAACCGGGCTCGAGGCGCTGGACCTCGCGCGCAGCGATCCCCCGCACGCAGTCGTCAGCGATGTGCTGTTGCCCTTGCTGGACGGGTTTGCGCTCTGCCGCCGGCTCAAGGAGGATCCGGCAACACAGTACGTGCCGGTGTTCCTGCTGTCGTTCCGTGTCGAGGGCCCCAAGTACGAGGCATTCGCTGCGGAGGTCGGCGCCCAGCGCTTCTTCCCGCGTGGCTCGACGCTCGAGGAACTTGCCGTCGCCATCGACGGGCTGAAGACGCACTCGGACACGATGCGTATTCCGGCGCTGGTGCCGGAACTCCTCGACCGGCAGCAGCACGACCGGCTCCATGCGGCCGACCTCGAGCGGCAGATTCGTGAACTCCAGTACACGAACAAGCTGCTCGCGGCCGCGGAGCGCGCCGCCCGCAGCAGGATCGAGCGCGACGCCAAGGATCGGGAGAGCCACGCCGTAACCGAATCGGACAACGCGCGGGACCTGCAGCAGCGTGTGGACGAGCTCGAAGCGAAGCTGAAAGAGCAGGTCGCCACGGAATCACAGGCCAGCGATGCTGTCGAAAAGATCCGGGCCAGCAGCGCGCGCGCCGACGCGCTCGAATCGCGACTCGAGGAACTGCAAGTCGAGCCGCGCAAAGGCGCAGGCTGCGGCAGCCGACGCGGAGCGCGCCTTCGGCGCCCAGCCGATTCCGACGCTGCTGTGGGACATGGAGAGCCACGAGATCCGGGCTGCGAGCGATTCGGCTGCTGCGCTGCTCGGCGTCGCGCCACACGAGCTGTCGGGCCGGTCGCTGAAGGACCTGCTTCCGGGTTGCGTTCCCGGTGGGGACAAGGTGTTTCCGCAGGACGTCGACGTCGTCAAGCCCGACGGCACGCACGCGGTGCTGGAGCCGAGCCGCACATCGGTCTCATACGCTGGACGTGCCTGCTGGCTCACGACCCTGGTGGACGTCACGACAGAACGCGAGCTTCGCGAAACGCAGCGGTTGGCGCAGGCACGGGCAGCCGCGCTCGATGCATCTCCGGTTGCCACCTGCCTGGTGGACGTGCACGGCCAGTTGACCCACGCGAACCCGGCATTCGGTGCGCTCATGTCGCTCGACACCGACGGCATCCACGGCGTCTGCGCTGGACGGGTTCGAGGTCCGCGAGGGCGGATCGTCCCCGGACGGCGAGCAGGCGGCGGTTACCGCAGGCCGTTGCGCGCCGCACCAGGTGGCGCCGAGCGCGACGGCAGCGCTTTCGACGCCGAGATTTCGAGCGCTGCCTTGCCCGACGCTCCCGGCGCGCGGATCGTCACGGTTCGCGACGTGTCGGACAGTCGTCGCGCGGGCGATCGCGCCGGTCGCGAACAACAACTTCACGCGGGTCTGCTCGACCTCGCGCAGCACACTCACCTGCTCACCGAGACGGAAGTCCCGGCCCGCGCGCTGGAGCTGGCGCGCCGTCTCACGGACAGCGAGCAGGGTTACGTCTTCCTTGCCACGCCGGACGTCATGCACCTGGAGCTTGCGGCGCGAAGCGCTGCCGCTGCGGATGCAGGGCAGGCGCTTCCGGTGCGCTGGCGCGGAAAGCCGCCCGCCGAATCGGCGCTGATGGAGTGCGCGAAATCACTGCAGGTCGCGCAACGCGACGCCCCGGAAGGCACCGGCGTGCTGCGACAGGCCGGGCTGCCCGGGTCGCTGGCGCGCCAGCTGGCGACGCCGATCCTGGATGGAGGGCGGCTGGTCGGCGTGCTGCTGCTGGCGGACAAGCCGGAGGCATTCGACGAGGAGGATCGCGGCGACGCAGCACAGGTGGCTGATGCGCTGTGGAAGGCGCTGCGCCGCAGGCGGTCGGACGCCGAGATCGTCAGTGCCATGGATCACATGGAGCGCGTGATGCTGGGCGCGATCGAGGCGATCGGCACGCTCACTGAAGCCCAGGACGGCTGCAAGACAGGCCGAGCGAAGCGCGTCTCGGACCTCGCGGCCGGCATCGGCACGGCCATGGGCCTGCCGGGGCACAGCGTGCGGGGGCTGCGCGTGATCGGCCAGCTGATCGACGTCGGCATGCTGCACATTCCACGGGAAATCCTCTGGCGTCCGGCACCGCTCGACGCGGCGGAGTTCGATCTCGTCAGGACGCACGTCGACCGCGGATACGAATCCCTGCGCCGGATCGATTTCCCGTGGCCGGTCGCGGAGGCGGTGCGTCAGCACCACGAGCGGCTCGACGGATCCGGCTATCCCCGCGGCCTCAAGGGCGACGAGATCCTGCTCGAGGCGCGCATCGCCGCGGTATCCGATGCCGTGGAGGCGATGTTGTCGCAACGACCGCAGCGCCAGGCGTTGTCGATGCAGGCCTGTATCGAAGAGTTGCAGTCACAGGCCGGCCGCCGCTACGACGCTGCGGTGGTGAAGGCCTGCGTGCGGTTGCTTCGCGAGCGGCAGGAGCCGGAGGTCAAGGCCGGAAAGCGGATCGCCTGAGGCGTCGATGCACCTGCAGTTCTTTGGTGCGGCGGGGGAAGTCACCGGGTCCTGTCACATCCTCGAGGTCGGTCGACACCGTATCCTGCTCGATTGCGGGCTCATCCAGGGTGGGGTGACGCACGGCGAGAGAAACCGCGAACCGTTTCCGTTCGACGCTGCGGACATCGACGCGGTCATCCTGAGTCACGCCCACCTCGATCACTGCGGTCGGCTGCCGCTGCTGCACAAGCGCGGTTTTCGCGGGCCGGTCATTGCCACCGCAGCCAGCCGCGACCTCGCGCGCGTACTGCTGCTGGACTGCGCAGCGATTGCCGCGCACGACGCCGAACGTGCCGAGCGGAAGCGCCGGCGCAGTGGCGGTCGGGGCGCCGTAGAACCGCTTTTCACCAAGGCAGACGCGGAAGCGGTGCTGGGCTTGTTCCGCAGCGTGCGCTACGGGCAACCCTTCGAGGTGCTGCCCGGCGTGGAGCTTACGTTCCGGGATGCGGGGCACATCCTGGGATCGACCTGTGTCTGCCTGCGCCTGGTCGAAGGCGACCTCGAACGGCGGCTGGTCTTCAGCGGCGACCTCGGCCAGTACGATTCTCCCATCCTGCGCGACCCAGAGGACGGCCTCGCGGCCGACCTGGTACTGATTGAAAGCACCTACGGCGGCCGGCAGCACCGCGATCGGGAGGCCACGCTGGCCGAATTCGGCGAGATACTTCTTCGCGCGCGGCGCGATGGCGGCAACGTGCTCATTCCCGCTTTCGCCGTCGGTCGCAGCCAGGAAATTCTCTACGAGCTCGGCACCCACTACGACGAGTGGCAGGTCGCTGACTGGCAGGTGTTCCTCGACAGTCCGATGGCGATCGAGGCATCGGAAGTCTATCGGCGGCATTCGGAACTCTTCGACGAGGAGGCGCGCAGATTGCACCTGCGCGAAGCATCGATGCCGGCGCTGCCAAACCTCCAGCTTTGCAGGACGGCCGATGAGTCGATGGTGATCAACCGCATCGTCAACGGAGCGATCGTGATCGCGGGCAGCGGCATGTGTACCGGCGGACGCATCGTGCATCACCTGAAGCACAACCTGCCGCGCAGGGAATGCGACCTGGTGTTCACCGGATACCAGGCGGCCGGAACGCTCGGTCGCGCGCTGGTGGACGGCCGCGACGAGGTCAACATCCACGGCTCGGCGGTGCCGGTGAGGGCGCGCGTGCACACGCTGGGCGGCTTCTCTGCGCACGGCGACCAGGCCGACCTGCTGCGCTGGTACTCCGGGATCGCAGGCCAGCCGCCGGTGTGGCTGGTGCACGGCGAGCGGGACGCGTCGGCCGCGCTGCGCGACGTGTTTTCCCGGTCGGGCGTGCAGGCAGGCATCGCGGAGCCCGGCCTGCGGCTCGATCTCGGAACTCTCGGGAACGATGGCGCCAGGCTGAGGCCTTGCGCGATCGCGTGCTCAGCGGTCGATGTCGAATCGCAGCGTGACGGTCGAGCGGTGCGCCACCGGCAGGCCGTTGGCGATTCGTGGCTTGAACCGCCAGGACCCGAGCGCATCGCTTGCAGCGGATTCGAAAACGCCACGGGGCGCGGATTCCACGACGTCGATGTCGCGCACGGTGCCCGCTTCGGTGATCGTGAAGCCGAGTTCCACCCAGCCTTCGACGCCGTCGCGCAGCGCGGCGGCCGGGTACACGGGGTCGGTAGAAGACACGCGATCCAACTCGTCGGACGGCATCGCGAGTATCGTCGCGACGGCCGGGTCCATGCGGGGCACGGACTTGTCGGGCGCGGGTGGCTCCGGCGTGCGCGTGCTCACGTAGCCCGCGATCGGAAGCCGGCTGGCGGAGCGCGCTCCGGAAGCTGGCGCGGGCCGCGGCGCGCGACGTGCCCTCAGCACGGCGGCGCGAATTTCGTCGGCATTCACTACCGTTGGCGCGAGCGGATCGGGCCTTGCGACCGCTCGCGTGGGGGTCGTGGTCGGTTGGCCGACCGGAGGCTGGGGAGGTCCGGGCCCGCACGACTGGTGCGGAGGGGGGAATCGCGGCAGATGCCCTGGGTGGCACTGACGCCGGGATAGAGGCCGGCGTGGTGCCGGTACTGGCGCTGGCTGGAGAAATGCAGCCAGCCGCGCGACTGCGGGATTCGACGCGTCAACCGACTGTACGCGGGCGAGCAGCCGTCGGGCCTCGGTCCGGTTGCCGTCGGCCTGCATCTGCCGTGCGAGGCCGACGACTTGATCGATGGTGCGGTCGAGTCCTGCGCGTGCCTCTGCCTGGTCAGGCCTGGACAACAGCACGGCGGCATACAGGTCGAGCGCGTTTCGTCCCGAGGGTGCCTCGAAGCGACCCGCCACGAAGGCGGCCCGCGCTCGCGAGAGCACTGGATCGGCCAACGGCTGGGTGGCTTGTACGCACCGGCCGCGCTCGCCGGTGCGGGAGCGGGCGAGTCGGCAAGCTGGTTCAAACCACCGCCGAGGAAAAGCCACAGCAGCGCCATGAAAATCGACAGGCCTGCAGCGACGAACAGCCACTTCCATGGGTCGAAGCGTCCGGGGAGCATCGTGGCCAGCGGCAGCAGTGGCTGCGTCGAGTGCGCCTCGCGCTGCTCGACGTGGCGGCGTATTGCCGCTTGCAGGAACATGCCGGCGCGCTTCGCCGTGAGCGGCTTGTGCATGAATCGATAGACGAACCCGTCGCTGATCAGCCCGGCGAGCAGCGTCTCGTCCTCGAGACGGCCGGCGACGACCACGACGACGTCCGGGAACTGCCCCACGATCTCCGTGATCAGCGTCGCGGGCCTCGTCGACACGGCCGCCATGTCGACCAGCAGCACGCCGCACCGGCCCGTGAGCAGCAGGTCGACGGATTCCTCCGCGGAGCGCGCCCGCCAGACGGGGTTGCGCTCGCCGATCGCGCCGCGGATGGCATCGAACAGCAGCAGGTCCTCGGACAGCACGAGCACGTCCACCAGCACCCCCGGATCGCGAGTCTCGGGAACGGGCAGGGGCTGGCGTTGCGGGGCCGGATTCGACACTGTCGCATTCCGCAGTACCGGCACCGAAACGTCTATCGTTTGCGTGCAAAAACCTGAAGCAATTCAAAGTTCAGCAAGGTCATGCCGAGCACTCTGGACCATGGTCCAGACAGATCTGTGCGCGATCACGGCGAGACGCCGCACCGACCCACTCGACACGGGCCGGCCTCGCGAGCATCATCGCCCAGCGTCACCAGAGAAGACCGGTACACCGGTCCAGTCGGAGCATGAGAACACCGGTCAAGTACATGTCGCGCATTGCGGCTCTGCATCGCTCGTCACTCGAGCGGCTGCTGTTCTTCAATGGCTGCCAGGACCGGGTCGCGCAGGGCATCGTGGACGCGATCGACAAGTTCGGCCCGCCCGAGATCCGCGAGGACGAGGGCTGGCTCCGCGTCAAGGTGGCCGGCCTGACCGACGTGCAATCGCTGTTCGTCGTCGACGACGAGACCGGCGAGCCGTTCGGCGTCGCCGTTTACACCCGCCCGGACCTCGAGCACATCACGGTGCTGCACATCGGGATCGGCGAGGAGTACTGCGCGGGCGGGAAGCGTGAGGGCCTGAACCTGCTCCTGCGACTCATGCAGGAGATCCGGCGCTCGGCGAAACGGGTCAAGGGAGTTCGTCGCCTGAGCGTGCACTACGGCATGCAGCGACCTCGTGCCCAGGCCTGAGCGAAGCGAATACCAGAATTTCTGATCGCGGCGCGCGTGCTGCTCGTCGCGCTCGGCGTCGCGACCTTGCTGGCGCTCGCCGCCGGTCTTGGCTGGCCCTTCGAGCTCTTCGTTCACTTCCGCATCCAGTACGCGGTGGCCGGCCTGCTTCTCGCTGCGGCGATGCTGGCGACGGGTTACCCACGCGCATCGCTGTTCGCGATCCTGGTCGCGGCCTTCAACGCGCTCCCCGTGCTGCAGCGTGCCCAGGCGGGCCAGTCCGGGTTCGCGTGCGTGGGCCCGCGGTTCACGGTTGTCACGGCCAATATCCAGTACGGCAACGACGACCGAAGTCGCTTCCTGGATTGGCTCAAGTCGAACCCGTCCGACCTGGTCGTGGTGCAGGAGTTGACCTCGGCCTGGGCCCGCGACCTTTCGCGGCTGCCAGGCCTATCCCTACCGTGCGATGCTGCCGCGTGAGGACGCCTATGGCATCGGGGTCCTGAGCCGCTGGCCACTGGATTCGGTCGAACCGGAGGATTTCGCCGGCGACGGCCTGCCATCGCTGGCCGGGCGCGTGCGGATCTCGGACCGGCCAGTGCGCTTCCTCGCGCTGCACACTCGCTGGCCTGTCACGCCCGGTCTCGCGCGCTCGAGAGATGGTTCGCTCGAAGCCGCCGCGGGATCGATCGCGGCAGGGTCGGGTCCAGCAATCATGCTCGGGGACCTGAATGCCACGCCCTGGTCACCAGCCTATGCTGCTTTTCTGCGGACTTCCGGGATGCGGGACGCGGCGAACGGGTCGCGCTGGCAACCGACCTGGTCGCCAGGTTTCTGGCCGCTCGCGCTGCGGATCGACCACGTGTTCGTGTCGCCCGGGCTGTGCGCCGAGGATACGTACGTCGCGCCGGCCATCGGCTCGGACCACAGGCCGCTGGTGGCAAGGCTGCGGTTCGCCGGGCTGATCACTCGGCCGCGAGCGTCTCCCCGGTCGGCGGCGCGAATTCGCGGCAGCACTCGACGAGCCACGCGCGGAACCGCACCACCTTGGGCAGCGAGAAGCTCTCCGGCGGCGCGACCAGATGCCAGGCGTTGCGCTGCTGCACGCTCGGCATCATCGGGCGTACCAGCCGGCCTGCCGCGAGGTCCGCAGCGACCAGCGACCAGCGCGCGAGCGCCACGCCCTTGCCCTTTTCGACCGCGGCCAGCGTCGCCACCGAGTCTTCCGCCATCGGCACGCTCTCGGCGCGCGTGGTGTCGCCCCCGACCCGGCGCAGCCAGTCGACCCAGGGTTCCGCCCGACTGTGCACCAGCGGATAGCGCGAAAAGTCGTTCAGGGTTTCGATGGGTCCCAGTTCTGCGAGCAGCGCGGGGCTGCAGACCGGGAATACCCACTCCTCCAGCAGCCGTTCGGACTTGAGCCCCGGCCACGAGCCTGCGCCGTAGATGATGGCCGCGTGGAAGTCGTCGCGGCTGAAGTCGAGCAAGGCCCGCGCCGGTCCGAATCGCACCTCGATCTCCGGGTGCTGGCGCGTGAACTCGCCCAGGCGCGGCAGCAGCCACCGTTGCAGGAACTCGCTCGGCACGCTCAGGTTCAGCATGCCGCCCACCCGCTCGCGGCGAATCCGGTCCACGCCGCGGCGCAGTTCGTCGAGGCCTCGTCGCACCCCCGGCAGCAACTCGGCACCCTCCTGGGTCAGGGCGACCGCGCGGGTGTGGCGGCGAAAAAGCGGCACGCCGATATCGGCTTCCAGCGACTTGATCTGGGCACTGACCGCAGCGGTCGTGACCCCGAGTTCTTTCGCCGCGGCGGTGAAACTCAGGTGTGTCGCCACGGCCTCGAAGACGCGCAGCGCATTCAGTGGTAGTCGGCCGGAATCTGCCGCCATGGTCGCCGCCTCGAGTAAACTATTGATTAACAATACTGGCGAACTCGCCTGATCGCAAGGCATTGCGCTAATGTCTGTCGAAGGAATCTGAAGAAAGGAGCCAGGATGAAAGAGCGAGTCAACTACTCGACCGGCACTCCCTGGGAGCCGGTGGTCGGCTACTCACGGGCCGTGCGAGTCGGGCCGTTCGTCTGGGTCGCTGGCACGACGGCCACCGGACCTGACGGCCGTATCGTCGCGCCCGGCGACGCCGCCGGGCAGACCAGGCAGACGCTGGAGAACATCCGTGCAGCGCTGGAGCGCGCGGGTGCGAAGCTCACGCACGTGGTTCGCTCCAGGATGTACGTTCGCGATGTGAGCGACTGGGAGGCGGTGGGCCGCGTGCACGGCGAGTACTTCGGTTCCATCCGCCCGGTGGCTACCATGGTGGAGGTCAGCGGCCTGGTCGATCCGGGCATGCTGGTCGAGATCGAAGTGGATGCCTGCGTGACCGACTGAGTGCGCGCGCCAGTGCCGGATCAAGGGCAAGGACGGGATTCAAATGGAGATACACATGATTCGCAGAACCTTGCTCGGTCTGCTGGGCGTGCTCGCGGCTTGTCCGGCGTTCGCCGAGTCACCGCCGGCGCCGCAGGTTGCGCCGGCCCCGGAGACCGCGACTGCGCAGCCGGTCGCTCCGGCGGTGCAGCCTGGCGCAGGTTTCCCAGGATGCGCTGGTGGAGATGCAGGCCGACAAGGACAGCCAGGTCTTCGTCCTCGACGTGCGCACGCCGGCGGAGTTTGCCGCTGGGCACGTGCCCGGCGCAGTCAACATTCCCTACGACCAGGTCGCATCGCACCTCGGCGAGATCCCGAAGGATGACGAGATCGTGCTCTATTGCCACTCCGGCCGGCGCGCAGGACTCGCGGCCGAGGTCCTCGCGGCCAATGGCTACACGCAAGCTCGCGCACCTCGAGGGCGACATGCAGGGATGGCAGAAGGCCGGTCGCCCGGTCGATGCGTCGGCTGAGCCGGCGAAATAGCGGCAGCGTCCGGCCAGCGGACGGCCGGTCGCGAAATCGCTGCCTGGTTGGCGTCAGTCGCCGGCGCCGAGCGCCTGGTCCAGGTCGGCGACCAGGTCCGCAGACGTTCTCGACGCCGATCGATAGTCGCAGCAGGTTCTGTGGTGTCTGGCTTTGAGGTACCTTCCATCGAGGCACGGTGCTCGATCAGGCTCTCGACTCCGCCGAGGCTGGTCGCCCGGGTGAACAGCTGCGCGCGCGCCGCCACCGCCATTGCCTGCGCCGCGCCGCCGGGCACCTGGAACGACACCACCGAGCCGAATCCGTCCGGCATCTGCTTCGCGGCCAGCGCGTGGCCGCTGTGGTTCTCGAGGCCCGGGTAGTGCACGCGCTCGACCCGGCGGTCGGCATCGAGGAAGCGTGCAATCGCCGCCGCATTGGCCGACTGCGCGCGCACCCGCAGCGGCAGTGTCGCCAGGCTGCGCAGGACCAGCCAGCAGTCGAATGGCGACGGGACGCCGCCGGTGGTCGACTGGAAGTCACGCAGGCGCTCGAGCATCGGTCCCTTGTCCCGGCTGACGAGCACGCCGCCGAGCACGTCGCTGTGACCGCCCAGGTACTTCGTCGTGCTGTGCATGACGAGGTCTGCGCCGAAATCGAACGGGCGTTGCAGCACGGGGCTTGCGAACGTGTTGTCGCAGGCGAGCAGCGCACCGCACCGGTGGGCGAGGCTCGACAACGCCGCGATGTCGCTCACTTTCAGCAGCGGGTTCGACGGCGTCTCGACCCACAGCAGCGACGCCGGTGTCTCGAGTGCCCGGGCGACAGCCGCGGTGTCCGACGTGTCGACGAATTCCGCGCTGACCCCGAAACCCGGCCAGCAGCCCGCGCAGCTGTTTCGCCGTGCCATGGTAGCAATCGGCTGAGCACACGATCCGGCCCCCGGGGGCGGCCAGCGAAAATGCCGCGAGCGTCGCCGCGGATCCGGACGCGAACGCAACCGCTTCCGTGCCGCCTTCCAGCGCGGCAATCGCCCGTTCGAGCGAGTCGCGGTTCGGGTTGCTGTTGCGCGTGTAGTTGTGGCCGTGCGGATAGTCGCCGTCCGGTCCGCGCTCGAAGGTCGTCGACAGGTGGATCGGCTCGCGCAGCGCGCCGGTTCCGGGGTCGGTTTCGCGCCCCGCGTGGACGGCGATCGTCTCGATCTTCACTTCCAGCGCTCAGTTGTGGGTCAGCAGGTAGCTGCGACCCTGGTACTCGAGCACCACGCCCGACGGCGTGATCTGGCTGACCACGGGCCCTTCCTGCAGTGTGTCGCCTTCGCGATACTTGCGCGAATTGACGAACACCAGCCGCTCTTTCGGCAAAGTGGCATATACGTGCAGGTCGAGGTTGAGGACCGGTACTCCCGTTGCAGTGAGTTGGTCCGCCGAGGGTAGCCCCGACCCAGCGCCGGCGGGCTGGCGGCTGGGGCCTGGCGGCGACGTGTATGACTCCGCTCCGCCAACCGTTGCAGAGTCCGGCAGCGACTCGTAGACGACCGAGCCGCGCGACGTGGGCACGCGCGTCACCGCCGCCGGGCCCGCTGGAACAGCTGCGGCCTGTGCCGCCATCTGCGGATCGAGTGCCGCTGGACCGCTGGCCGTCTCCGCCTCGAGCGGATTTCGACCCTGGCGGACAGGAGCTGTCGCGGGCTCGGCCGGGCGCAGCATCGCCGGTGGCGGGGCCGCCGCAGTCGCGGCATTAACCGCCGTGCTTGCAGGCGGTGGGTTCGCTGCGCTCGGTGCGGCACCGCTGGGTGCCGGCGCATCGTCCACGGTCGGGGCCGCGGGCGGCGGCGCTGCGGGCTCACTCGTGGACTTCCGCAACAGCCACACGCCGACCACTACGAGATTCACCAGCAGCAGCGCGATCGCGACCGGAGCCCACACGTTGCTGCGTGGTCGTCGTGCTGCAACGGGGACTTCCGCGAGCGCAGGACCGGTCTGTCGCTGCCGCTCGTGCTCCGATTTTCGCAGGGCGTCGAGGATGAACGACATCGCTCAGGACCCCGCCGGCCGGGACACGATCGTCGGGGACCCGGTCGCGCCGATTGCCGTGTCGAGCACGATCTGGGTCTGCACACCCGCGACCCCGTCCACCGCGAGCCGGTGCTGGCGCTGGAAGTCCTGCACCTGGCTGGTGAGTTCCGCGTCGTAGAAGTCGCCGCCCGGGGCCGGGGGCAGGCCCTGCGCTGCACGCAGGCTTTCACGCAGCCACGTCACGTCCGCGCCGCGTGAGCCGGGACCGAGAGACTTGGGCACGGCCAATGGCGGCCGCCACAGCAGCAGGAAGTCGCCAAACCAGTAGCGTGAGGCCTCGGCGATCGGAACGGTGCTCACCTGCTCGCCGATGCCGAAGGTCGCTGTTTCGTCGGTCAGGCCCTCGAGCACGACCTGGTGTGTGCGTCCTGCTTCGTCGGTGAGCGTGAGGATCGCCGGCCGGTCGAGCGTTCTGAGCTGCGCCCAGGAACCTTTCTGGAACAGGCACTCGAGGCCCTGGCCTGCCGCCTGCTCGCAACCCGTGCCCCTGGATGGGTCGTAGCTCGCGCCCCAGGTCTTGAAGAGTCGCGCAAGCGCGGCTTCGGTCGTCGTGTCGCCGGCGTGAGCCGCGAGCAGGTCGTCGAGTTGTGCAGGCGCGACCGCGGCCGGCGTCTCGGCGCTGGCCATTGCGGATGCGGTCGGAATCGCCGTCGCCGGCGACGATTCGGAAACGTTCGCAGCGGCGGGTGCAGGCGCCTGCTGGTTCTTCGACCACAGGCTCACGAGACCCACCGCCACGAGCCCGACTGCGGCGGCAGCCGCCGCGGCCGTGGCCCACTTGAGCCAGGGCGCGGGAATCGGGCGCCCATAGACCTCGGAGGCCGCCTGCCGGATCAACGCGGCGCCGACACGGTGCTCCTCGCGCGTGAATCCGCCGAGCAGTGCACGGTCGCAGACCACGTTGATGACGCGCGGCACGCCGTGGCTCAAGCGCTGGATCTCACGCAGTGCCGACGGCGTGAACACCTCGGCCGTCGCGCCGGCGACCCGCATGCGGTGGCGTACGTAGCCTGACGACTCATCGGACGAGAGCGGGTCGAGGTGATACCGGCCGGTGATGCGCTGTGCGAGCTGCCTCAATTCCGCGCGATCGAGCAGGTCGCGAAGTTCGGGCTGGCCGATCAGGATGATCTGCAGCAGCTTGGTGGTCGCGGTCTCGAGGTTAGTGAGCAGCCTGACCTGTTCGAGCGTCTCCGTGCTCAGGTTCTGCGCCTCGTCCACGATCAGCACGACGCGGCGGCCGCGCGCGTGCGTGTCGAGCAGGTGCCGTCCAAGCAGGTCCATCAGCGTCTTGGTGCTGCCGCGTCCCTGCTCCGGCACCGGGATGTGCAGCTCCTCGCAGATCGTCAGCAGGAATTCGGCCGGCGTGATCCGGGGATTCAGGATCAGCGCGACGTCCGCGTGGCCGGGCAGCTGCTCGAGCAGGCTGCGGATCACGGTGGTCTTGCCGGTCCCGACCTCGCCCGTGAGCTGTATGAATCCGCCGGACTCGTTTATTCCATAGAGCAGGTGCGCGAGCGCCTCCGCGTGACGGCCGCTCAGGTAGAGGTAGCGCGGGTCAGGAGTAATCGCGAACGGCTTTTCCTGGAGCCCGAAAAAGCTCGTGTACATGCGGAGTTAGCTTCGCCAATGGCCCATGGGTCGGGTCGCCAATGATGCCTGCCCGGGAGGGGCGTGGCTAGCGGCTGCCGGCACGGCGGGGCAAACCGCTGCCTGAGGTCGCACCGACACACATGGCCCGATGGCCGCCGGGGACCTACGGTTTTGGATTGGGTCCAGCGAACTTGCGGGCTTCAGCGCGACCTTGCCGAACTTCTCGCGAATGCGATCCACGGCGGCGTCGAGCTGCCGGTTGCGTCCCGGTCTCCGGCGCAGTGAAGAGATCCATCTGCACCGCGGGCGCGAGCGCGCTCGCGCCGACCCCGAGCAGGCGCAGTGAAGCCCGCGGCTGCTCGGCGAGCCACGTGCGCAGCAGCTCGAGCGCGATTGCGGTGATGACCCGCGTCTCCTGGGTAGGAGGCTCGAAATGCCTCTGTCGCGTGAAGGTCGTGAAATCGGCGCGGCGTATCTTCACCGTGACGCAGCCTGCGGTCAGGCCATTTGCCCGCAAGCGCCCGCAGGTCCGGTCTGCCAGCCGCACGATCTCGGAGGCGAGCTTCGAGTGGTCGGAGACATCCGACTCGAAGGTTTCCTCGGTGCTGACCTGCTTCTCCTCGACGTCGGGCGTGACCGGCCGCTCGTCGATGCCTGCGGCCCGCTCGATCACTCGCTCGGCGTAGCGGCCGAAGATCGGCCTGAGCCGGGCCGGGCTCGCGCGCCGCAACTCGCCCAGCGTGCGAATGCCGAGTGCCTCGACCCTGGGCGCCGTCTTCGCGCCGAGCCCGAACAGTCGTCGGATCGGCAGCGGATCGAGCAGCGACTGCACCTCGTGCGGCGGCACCACCACCAGGCCATCGGGCTTGCGCAGGTCCGAGGCGATCTTCGCAACCAGCTTGTTCGACGCAACGCCGACGGAAGCCGTGAGTTCCGGTGCGCTCGCGGATCCGCCGCTTGATTTCCCGCGCGATGTCCTCGGCCGGCCCGAACGCGGCGATGCTGCCGGTAACGTCCAGGAAGGCTTCGTCCAGCGACAGGCCCTGCACCAGCGGCGTGAATTCGTGGAAGACCGCGAAGATCTTCTTCGATTCACCGGCGTAGTGCGAGATGCGCGGCGGGACGCATATCGCGTCGGGGCAGCGGCGCAGCGCCTCGCGCACCGGCATCGCCGAGTGCACGCCGAACTTCCGCACCTCGTAGCTCGCCGCCGCGACGACGCCGCGTCCGCCGGTGCCGCCGACGATCACCGGCTTGCCGCGCAGCGCCGGGTCGTCACGCTGCTCGACCGACGCGTAGAACGCGTCCATGTCCACGTGCAGGATCCAGCGCCCGCGCGTGGCATGGGCGTGGGCGCGTGCCGCCGCTCAGAGCGTGAGCGCCGTGTAGAAGAGCAGGCCCAGCACCGTGAACACCAGGCCGAACAGGTAGGCGATCCCGAGCGCCGAGTACTTGAGGAACGTAACGAAGCGGCCCTGGCCGTAGACACGCCGCATGGCGATGAAGAGGTAGACCGGCACGTAGAACAGTGAAGACGGCCATGAGGAGGTTTCCGACGGTCTTTCGCGCCGGCGGCGAACGACGTGCCGGGCGCCAGCCACGGCCGCGCGCTCCGCGAGCAGTATCAGCAGCCCGCCGAGGAAGAAGAACGCGTGGAAGTGCACGACGAACAGCAGGTGCTCGACGTAGTACCGCCCCGAACCGATGTACAGCACGTACATCACCGCCGCGATCAGCGGCAGGAAGATGAACATCATCTTCGGGATGTTCTGGAACAGCGCCCGGCCGAAGCTCGGCGTGTCGCTCCAGATCTTCTGCAGGCCTGGCGCAGCGTCGGCTCGTAGTCCTTGCCCCAGGGACCGATGTCTACCTTGAGGTTCTCGCTGGCTGCAGGGGTCCTTCATCAGGTCCTTGACCTTGTCCGAGCTCCGCGGCAGGCACGGTCGCGAGATCTTCTGCGAGAGTTCCGTCCGGGCCTTTGCGCGGTCCTTCTCCGGCATGCGCTTCACGAAGGCCTCGATGAGCCGGCTCGTCTCCGCGTCCAGCTGCGGGCGACCGGGGCGGGTGCCGCCTGCGCGGGCGGCGCGCCGCCGCTCCGGTGATTTCGCGCCGGCGCGCCGTTTCCCCGGCGCTGTCGGCGCGCTCGCAGGCGCTGGTTCGTCGGCGGTGATCTGCAGGCTGGCCGCCACCCTTGTCGTCGATCGTCGAAGTGCATGGCCGAGCCCGGGTCCGATGCCCGTGCGTCGCGACCACGAAGAACGCGACGCTCAGCAGCACGTACATCCGGAAGGGCGGCGTGTAGCTTGCGCGGCGCCCGCGGAGGTAGTCCTGCGTGAGCTTGCCCGGGGCTGAAGGCAAGCGGCCGCAGCGTGCGCCAGATGCGCGAGTCCCAGTCGAGCATGTCACCGAGCAGGTCGCGCGTCATGCCCCACAGCGACAGCACCCGGACCTTTGCCCGCTGCCCGCAGTGCGCGCAGTGCTGCCCGGTGAGTACTTCGCCGCAGTTGAGGCAGTTCTCCGTCGAGACGGCCCCGCGTATGAATTCCTCGCGGTGCGCGAGCACTCGGCGCGTGGCGCTGAACCTGTCGCCGAACAGCGCAAGGCCGTGCTCCTGCAGTTGCGGAGCGTGGTCCTCCAGGTAACTGTCCAGCGAGGCGCGGTCCGCAGCCTGTACAGGACCGTGCGGTGGATCCGTCCCGGCAGCGGCGCAGGTTCGACCAGGATCTCCGCCGACAGGAAACCCGGGAACTGCAGCACGTCCGCGATGTGGTCGCGCAGCCAGGTGTCGAAGGGGCCCTCGATGGACGCGTCGGCGTCGAGGTCCACCGCGTAGATGACGTCGCCGGCGCTCGGCAGGATTTCGCTCACGGGTGCTAGCGTAGCAAACGGCGCGGTCCGCCGCCGCGCCGTACGGTGCGTCGATCAGATCAGGTCCTTGACGCCGTCGCGCTCCTCGAGCAGTTCCTTGTAGGTCGCGTCCATCTTGCCGCGGCTGAAGTCGTTGACCGCAAGGCCCTGGACGATCTGGTAGTCGCCGTTCGCGCAGGTGACCGGATAGCCGTAGATGACGCCGGCCGGAATGCCGTAGCTGCCGTCGGACGGCACGCCCATGCTGACCCAGTCGCCTTCCGGCGTGCCGGTCACCCAGGTGTGCATGTGATCGATGGCCGCCGATGCGGCGGAAGCGGCAGAGGACGCGCCGCGCGCCTTGATGATCGCCGCGCCGCGCTGCTGCACCGTGGGGATGAACGTGCTCCTTGTACCAGGCGTCGTCCACCAGCGAGAGCGCGGGCTTGCCGGCGACCGTCGTGTGATGCAGGTCGGGATACTGCGTGGCGGAGTGGTTGCCCCAGATGATCACCTTGCGCAGGTCCGTGGTGTGCTTGCCGGTCTTCTCGGCGAGCTGCGACAGCGCGCGGTTGTGATCGAGGCGCACCATCGCGGTGAAATTGCGCGGGTTCAGGTCGGGTGCGTTGCGCTGCGCAATCAGCGAGTTGGTGTTGGCCGGGTTGCCGACCACCAGCACCCGGACGTTGCGGTCCGCGACCGCGTCGAGCGCCTTGCCCTGCGCGGAGAAGATCTGCGCGTTGGCGAGCAGCAGGTCCTTGCGCTCCATGCCGGGTCCGCGCGGGCGGGCGCCTACCAGCAGCGCAAACTGGCAGTCCTTGAAGGCGACCGTCGCGTCGTCGGTGGCGACGATGCGGTTCAGGGTCGGAAACGCGCAGTCGTTCAGTTCCATCACCACGCCCTGCAGCGCGCCGAGCGCAGGGGTGATCTCGAGCAGGTGCAGGTTGACGGGCTGGTCCGGGCCCAGCATCTGGCCGGAGGCAATACGGAACGCAAGGGCATAGCCGATCTGGCCCGCTGCACCGGTGATCGCGACGTTGACTGGGGTCTTCATGAGGTCTCTCCGCTGGTGATCCATTGGCCGCGGGCGGGCGATGGACCCTTATGGGGCGTCGGCGTCCGGCGGGGCGGCAATCTTAGCGCGTGGGCACCGGCGACCCTGATACGTGTCTGCCGTCACGGAATCGGGCTTGCAATTAGTATTGGTGTTGTAGTTAACTACAACACCAGATCAAGTTGTGGCACGGGACATACGAAAATGAGCGCGGGGAGCAGGTTTCTGGCAACGGTCCTGGCAGGGATCGTCTGGGTTTTTGCCGGTTTCACGGTCGCGTCGAGGCCGTTGGTGACGAAGGCCATCACGCCAACGGTTCTCGACGCGGCTGCGAACTGCACGACCACAGTGGGCGACTGACAGCCGGAGGCCGGTGATCAGTGTTCTGCTACAGTAGTTCAGGACAGCACCGAGCCCCCGCCGAATGGACTCACACTGGAACGACGGCCAGCCGATCTACCGCCAGCTTCGCGACAAGGTCGTGGCGATGATCCTCGAGGGGGTGCTCGCCGACGGCGATGCGCTGCCGTCGGTCAGGAGTGTCGCGGCGGAGTTCTCGCTCAATCCCCTCACAGTCCTGAAGGGCTACCAGCAACTGGTTGACGAACAGCTCGTCGAGAAGCGACGAGGGCCGGGGCATGTTCGTGACCGAAGGCGCGAGGACGCAGCTGCTGAAGGGCGAGCGGCAACGATTCCTGGAGCACGAGTGGCCACGGGTTGCCGCCACCATCGAGCGTCTCGGATTCAATGCAGCGGACCTGCTCGGCGGCAAGAAAGCGAAGAGCGACTGAGCATAGGCCGACCGGCACCTGGACGATGGCCCGGTCCGCCGCTAAGCGTCGCCGTCCTGGATCGTCACGCCCGCCGGCCACTTCGACGTGATCGCCGGCGGCAGCAGCTTGTACATCACCGGTGTCGCCAGACGGCCGAGCAGCGTGGACGAGAGCAGCCCGCCGATGATAACGATGGCCAGCGGCGAATAGAGCCCCGATCCCTGCACGGCCAGCGGCAGCAGGCCACCGATCGCGGTCGCGGAGGTGAGCAGGATCGGCAGGAAGCGGACTTCGCCCGCGCGCTCGATCGCCTCGTCCAGCGGCACGCCCTGCTCGCGCAGCTGGTTGGTGAAGTCCACCAGCAGTATGGAATTCTTGATCTCGATTCCGATCAGTGCGATGAGCCCGATCATTGCGGTGAACGACAGCGTGTAGCCGGTCGCCAGCAGCGCGAGCAGGCCGCCGGCAACGCCGAGCGGTATCACGCCGGCGACGATCAGCATGGAACGGAAGCTGCCGAACTCCAGGATCAGCACCGCGAGAATGCCGAACACGGCGACCAGCACGGCCGTGCCCATTCCGCCGAAACTCTCCTGCTGTGCCTCCGCCTCGCCTCCGGCCCGCAATGCGTAACCCGCCGGCAGTTTGAGCTCATCGAGCCGCTCGAACACGGCGCGCGTCACCTTGCTGGTGTTGTAGCCCGCAGCCGGGTATGCGCTCAGTACCACCTGCCGCTCGCGGTCGCGGCGTTCGATCAAGCTCACGTCCGACGTGAACTGCGGCGACGATATCTGCCGCAGCGGGACCGGCCGGCCGGACGCGGACGCCACCTCGATCAGGTTCAATGCGTCGAGCGTCTGGCGACCGCTCATCGGGAGCCGGAGCGTGATGTCGTACTCGTCGCCGTCCGCCTCGCGGAACTTGCCGGCACCGAGTCCCGACACGGCGGCACGGACGGTGCGGTCCGCCTCCACCGGCGCGACGCCGAGCAGCGCGGCCTTCTGGGTGTCGATCCGCAGGTCCAGGTCGGTGCGCAGCCGCCGCATCGGATTCTCCACGTCGCGCGTGCCCGGCGTGGACTCGATCAGGGTCGCGGCCTCTTCCGCCAGCACGCGCAACTGGCCGAGATCCGGCCCCGAGATGGCGACCTCGATCGGCGCATTGATCGGCGGCCCGTTCCTGTACGACTCCACGAGGATCCGTGCACCTGCGTAATCCGCGAACCTGCTGCGCATTTCCTCGTAGAGCTCGGGACTGCGACGCGGATCGAACTCGTGCAGCTCGACGAATACCTCGGCGACGTTCGCGTTGGTTTCCTCGGGAAATATGTTGTAGTAGACGCGCGGGTTCCCGCGGCCGAGGTTGGCGAACCAGTGCTTGATTTCGGGGCGGCGTGGCCAGTTCGTCCTCCACGAACCTGAGCGCGCGATCCGTGTCCGCGAGGTTCGCGCCGTCGGCGGCCTCGATGGTTATCCGGAACTGCGGGATGTCGGCAGGCGGGAACAGGCTCGAACCGATCAGCGGTACCAGTGCGAGTGATGCCACCACGAATGCCAGTGCCGCGAGCAGCGTGCGCCGCGGGTTCGCCAGCGCCACCCTGAGTGCCGGGGAATAGACGCGGTGAATCACCGACATCAGGGCCTTCAAGGCCCGGTTGCCCTCGCCGGCCTCGCCCTCGGGGCGCAGGATGCGGCTGGCGAGGAACGGTATGACCGTCAACGCAACGAACAACGACGCGAGAACCGTGTATAGGACCGCGGCGGGCAACGACCGTATGAACTTGCCGGCGCCCTCCGGCAGGAACAGCAGCGGAAGGAACGCGAACAGCAGTGTCGCGGTGCAGCCGAGCACCGCGAGCGCGATCTGGTCGGTGGCGGCGATCGCCGCCTCGAGCCGCGAGTGACCGGCGCGCAGGAAACGCGCGATGTTTTCCACCACCACGATCGAGTCGTCCACCAGCAGCCCCAGCGCGAGCACGAATCCGGCGATCGAAAGCTGGTTCAGCGAGAACCCGGTGAAGTAGAGCACCGACAGGCCGATCGACAGCGACAGCGGGATGGAGATCATCACCACGGTGGCGGCGCGCATGCCCAGCGGCAGCAGTGTCAGTGACACGAGCGCGATGGCGATCGCGAAGTCGATCCCGAGCCTGGTCAGGCGGTGGCTGACGTTGCGGCTCTGGTCGAAGCCGCGCTCGATGGTGATTCCGTCCGGCAGGCCCTGCTCGAACGCCTGCAGCTTCGAGTAGATCCCGTTGCGTACCGCGAAGACATTGACCGCATCCTTGGCGTTCGCCGTCACGAACACCGCACGACGGCCATTGAACCGCCCGACGTAGCGCTCCTCGGCGGTCTCCCAGCTGACCTCGGCGACGTCGCGGAGTTTCACGATCCGCCCGCCCCGGCTGGCGACCACGGTCTCGGCAATCTCGTCGAGCGAGTCGTAGCCACCCGACGTCTTCAGGTTGTACTTGCGCAGGCCGACGTCCACCGCGCCGCCCGGCACGGTGGCATTCCCGCCGCGCACCGCCTGCTCCACCTGCGTGAGCGTCACGCCCGAGCGGCCCATGCGCTCGAGGTCGATCGCGACACGCACTTCAGGTTCCGGGACCGCCCAGACTTCGCTGCGGCGCACGCCGGGCACGGTCTCGATCGAGTCGCTCAGGTCGTTGGCGAGCCGGTGAAGTTCACGGTAGCTGGCGTCCTCGCTGACCAGCGCGAACTGCACGATGTTCACCAGGCCCGACCCTGCCTTGCGCACCTCCAGCGACGCGAGGCCGACGGGCAGGTCGGCACGGATGCGGTTCACCTCCCGGACGACCTCGTCGTATTTCTCGTCCGGGTCGGTGTCCCAGTTGAATTCGGGCTGGATGACGCCGACGCCGTCCATCGAGCGGCTGTCGATCTTCTTGATGTCGTCGAGCTCGTTGATCGCGTCCTCGATCGGCTGCACCACCAGCCTCTCGATGTCCACGGGATCGGCGCCGGGGTATACGGCGACGACGGTGGGGATCGGCACGTGGAATTCCGGGTCCTCGGAGCGCGGGATGTTCAGCAGCGAATTGACGCCGACCGCGGCCAGCAGCCCGAACATCACCAGCGTGAACTGCCAGCGCCGGACGCAGAATGCCCAGATGCGCACGCGGCGTCAGCCCGGCTGCCCGACGACGCGGACCGGCTTGCCATCGGTGAGCCAGGCCGCCCCGTCACTGACGACCAGTTCCCCGGCCTCCAGTCCCGCGGCGATGACCACGCGGTCGCCGGTGATCGAGCCGACCGTGACCTGCCTGCGGAGCGCCACGCTTCGCCGCGGATCGAGCACGTATACGATGGCTTCGTTGCCGTTCGCCTCCACGATCGCGGTCAGCGGCACCACCGTCTGCGACGCTGCCTGTGTCGCGTCCCGCACGGCAAGCGTCACTTTTGCGACCAGGCCCCGGGCAAACCTGGCTCCGTCCGGCATCACCTCGATCTCGACGTCGAAAGTTCCGGTCTGCGGGTCTGCGCTGGAGCCGATACGGGTTACCCGGCCGCTGAATTCACGGCCGGGGAATGCATCGAACGAAATCGTCGCGAGGTCGCCGGCGTTGACGCGAACCGCGTCGCGATCCGCGAGCGCCGTGCGAATCAGCCAGCCTCCCGAGGTGCCGCCGAGCAGCAGCACGGCCTGTCCGGGCTGCACCAGTTCGCTGGGATCGGCAAGCCGCTGCAGGACGACAGCGTCCTCGGGAGCCTCGATGCTGGCGTAGCGCGCATTGAAGCGAGCGGCATCGAGGTTCGAGCGCGCCACGCTGTACGCGGTGGCCAGGTCCTGGACCTGTTCCTCGGTAGCGACTTCGTCGGCCTTCAGCCGCCGCCCGCGTTCGAGGTCGCGACGCGCCTTCTCCGCTGCTTCGCTCGCCTGGTTCATCGCCGCGTCGACTTCGGCGCGCTTGATGGTCGCGAGCAGTTGCCCGCGCCTCACGCGATCGCCGACGTCGACGTTGACCGCATCGACCACGCCCCCGACCTTGAAAGAAAGCCGCATCTCGTCGCGCGGCTCCAGTACGCCGACGGATCTCACTGAGCTCAGCAGTTGCACGCTCTCGGCGGGTGCCGTGTGGACCGGCGCCTTGTCACGCTGCGTCTCAGGTCGTGACGCAGGCTCCTGCCCGCAGGCCACGACCAGCAGGCTGGCGATTGCCAGCGGGATCATCAGTTTCTTCACTTGAAATCCTCGTCGGCCGCGCGCGGGTCACCGATCGCGAACTCGAGTTCCGCGAGTCGCGCGAGGAACTCAGTCCGCACCCGGTTCAGGTTGAGCTGGGCGTCGGTGAGCGTTCGTCGTGAGTCGATGAAATCGGCCTGGTTGATCTGGCCCAGGTCACGCTTGCGCGCGGCAATGCGGAACCCGGCTTCAGACGCCTCGGCCCGCTTCTGCGCCGTGCCGATGGACGCGTCGGCAACCTCGAGCCGCTCCAGCGCACGCTGCACCTCGAGGCGAACCTGCTGGGTCGCCAGGTCGCGGGTGGCGCGGAGCTGCTCGGTCAGCGCGCGGGCCTCGGCGAGTGCGGCCTGGTCCGCGCCGCCACGGAACGCGTTCCAGCGCAGCACGATTGACGCGAGCACGTATCGCTCGTCCTCGCCAAAGCCATAGTCCTCGCCCTGGATGCCGGCCTCCGCGCCGACTGCGAGCGACGGCTTGAACGCCGCGCGCGCGAGATCCTGCTGCGCGAGACTGCCCGCGACCGCCGCATCGAGGCTCTGGATTTCAGCGCGCCTCTCGGTGGCCACCTGCTGCATGACCGGCACGTCGAGCCGTCGTCCGGCCAGGCGCCGGGTCAGGCGGACGCGGAATCGCTCGATGGTTGCCTGGTCGATGGTCGCTTCCGGTACCGGCGCCGACAGCGGGTAATCGCGCAACAGGTTCACGTAGCTGCGCGCGACCGCAACGCGACTCGTCGCGGCCAGGCGGTTCTGCTCGATTTCGAGCAGGTCGGCCTCTGCGCGGTAGACGAGGTCGCGCGTGATGCGCCCGTTGCGGTACAGGCTTTCGTTCGCCGCAAGATTCGCTCGGGCAAGTTCGAGCGTCGCATCGAACACCAGGGCCTGCTGCTGGGCTGCGAGCCACTCGTAGTACGCCACCTTCGTGTCGCGAATCACGCGGGTTCGCAGGCCGGAGAAGTCCGCCTCGGCGCGGTTCAGTTCCTGGCGGGTGCCTTCGACAGCTGGTGCGAGACGCGGCTCGTAAAGCGGCTGCGCGACCACGAAACGCGTGTTCTGCTCCTGTGGCAGCAGCAGGCTGATCTGCTGGTTCTTCACCCGCGGAAAGGAAGCAGGCTGCCCGGACTGCACCAGCAGGTCGTCGAGGGTCTGGTAGACCGGGTTCAGCAGGTCGCCGACCGGAAATTCGATGGTTCGGCCGCCGTCGGCGACCGAATAGCGCGCGTCGAAGTCGAGCACTGGCAGGTAGCGCGCGCGCGCGCGGTCGAGGGCGGCTACGCGCTGCTGCACGCTGGCAGTTCCGGCGCGCAGTTCGAGGTTTGCCGCGAGCGCGTCGTCGAGCACCTGGCGCAGGCCGTCTTCTACCGTTGCCGCCGGATCGGTCCCGGTCGAAGCGGGGGCAGGTTGCGTCATCGCCGGCAAGGCATTGGCGGCCACGACGGACGGCGCGGGCACCGACGCGACCTGCGCCTGCGCAACGCTCGCGGCGACGGCGGCCATGACGATCACGCGGCGGGCGACATGCGCGGGGTGCGGGCGCGAGGCGATGTCTTGCGAGGGGCGTAGCCAAGATTCGTTCCGGAATCAGGCCCGCAGCGAGCCGAGGACAAGTGCGAAGGAATGATCGATGAACTGCTGGACGGGGACGCCCTCGTGCTCGATCTGCCCGCGCTTGCTGGATGCAATCTGGATCACGCCGTGCGTGAACGCCCACAACGCGAGCGCGGTCACGTAAGGCTCGCCGAGATCGGCGCGAATCGAGCCGTCCGCGACGCCACGATTCAGCGAGTCGACCAGCGCTTCGTGCACCCGGTGCCCGGCGCTCATGCAGGCGGCCTCGTTCGGCGGGATCGCGGCATCCGTGCAGGCTTCGCCGCAGGCGTGCGACTGGTAGCGCGAACACGCGTCATAGTAATGAGGCATCTCGCGCGAGAAGGCGACGTAGGCGCGACCGATGGCTTCGATTTCGTCGATTCCGCGGGCCTTGCCAGCGCGGGCCGAATCGAACCGCGTCCGTAGCGTGTCCAGCGCGCGCTCGACCAGAGCGAGGTGCAGGTCGGGCTTGTCCTTGAAATATACGTAGACCAGCCCGCGGCTCAATCGGGCGCGCCGGGCCACGTGGTCCATTGTGATCGTGTCCCAGTCGGCCTCGGCGTAGAGCGCATCGGCGGCGTCCACGATCTCGCACCGACGCCGGTCGCGCTCTTCCTGGCGGCGTTCGGTGATGTACGACATGGCGGCATGATCGGCAAATATTGACGTTGTGTCAATAACTCGACGACTGTACATATATTGCGAGCATGAGCGTGCGGGCCGAACTGGCCTCGGAGCGACGCGCCACGGCAGAAAAAATCCTAACTATTTGTTTTATAAGGTAATTAGCTGAGTCCGGCGACCTCGGTCGGCGCGCAAGGCGGGGTCCTTCAGCCCATCAGCAACCGGCTTTCTTCCTGCTCGAGGCGCTCCGGGGCTCCCCAGAGGATGACGACGTCCCCCTCGCGAAGCCTGGTGTCCGGATCCGGGTTCCTGCCCACGATGCCATCGCGGCGAAGTCCGTTGATGCGCACCTCGCCCTGGTCCAGGTGCAGTTCCCTGATGGTCTGGCCGACGGCCCGCGCTCCCGGCGGCAGCACCACCGTGCGCAACTGCTGCCGCAGCGGGTGGTCTTCGTCGAGGTGCCTTGCGCCGTGCTTGCGGAAAACGCTGCGCAGGATCGAATAGCGGTCATGGCGGATGTTCTCGGTCACCTCGAGGACCTCCTGCGCTGGTACCTTGAGGCACAGCAGCACGTGGGCGACGAGTGACAGGCTGGTCTCGAATGTCGCCGGGATCACTTCGGTGGCACCCGCCGCCTGCAGTACATCGAGCTTCGCATCGTCCTCGGTGCGCACCAGCACGGGCAGCTCGGCGCGCATTCGACGCACCCTGCGCACGATCCTGAGCGCGGTCTCCGGGCTGTCGAACGAGATGACGAGCACGCTTGCCCGGTCGATCCCCAGCGAGCGCAGTACCTCGGTTCCGGCGGCGTCGCCGTACACCACCGGATCGCCGGCCTGCCGGGCGTCGCGAACCCGGAACGGATCCTGGTCGATCGCGATGTACTCCATGCCTCGCTGCTCGAGCACTCGCGCCAGGTTCTGGCCGACGCGCCCGAATCCGCAGATGATCACGTGATCGCGCTCGGCGAGCTGTCGAGTCGCAACCGTCTCCATCACCGCTTCGGATGGCGCGACGGACTCGCGACGCAGGATGAAGTCGGCAATGCGCCCGTTGTAACGGATCAGCAGCGGGCCGACCAGCATGCTGAGCGCCACGGCCGTGAGCAGCGGCTGGACGATCGACGCATCGACGACGCTGCCCTTGAGCAGCAGCGTCAGCAGTGCAAAGCCGAACTCGCCGCCCATCGCGACCACGACCCCGGTGCGCAGGGCCTTGCGCGCATTCGGCACGAACCTCCGCACGATGAGCGTGACGATCAGTGTCTTCAACAGCAGCAGGCCGACCAGCAGCGCGAGGACCAGCGGCAGCTGGGTCAACAGCAGACGCAGGTCGAGCAACATGCCGACCGAGATGAAGAACAAGCCGAGCAGGATGTCCTGGAATGGCTTGATGACGGCCTCGGTCTGGTGCCTGAACTCGGTCTCGGCCAGCAGCATTCCCGCAAGGAATGCACCGAGCGCCATCGAAAGGCCCAGTGCGTGCGTCGCCCATGCCCCGCCCAGCACCACGAACAGCACGGTCAACGTGAATGTCTCGCTGCTGCGGTGTTTGGCTATCTCGTGGAACAGCGGTCGAAGGACCCAGCGTCCCAGCACCAGCACTACCACCAGCGCGGCGACCGCGCGCCCGGCCAGGTCGAGGAACCACACCGGCCCGAGGATCTGCTCCGCATCGCCGAGCGACGTCGCGAGCGCCAGCAGTGGCGCAAACGCCAGGTCCTGGAAAAGCAGGATCCCGACCGCGAGGCGCGCATGCGTCCGGTTGATCTCGAGTTCTTCCCCGAGTTGCCGCACGATGATGGCCGTGGACGACATGGCGAGCGCGCCGCCCACCACGACGGCGACGACGGGATCCAGCCCGAGCGCCCAGGCGGCGCCGCCGATCGCCGCGCTCACCAGCACCATCTGCAGGCCGCCGATACCCAGTACCTCGGCCTTCATCGCGATCATGCGCGCGAGCGAGAATTCCAGCCCCAGTGTGAAGACCAGGAACACGACGCCGAACTCGGCAAGCATCGCCACGGATTCGTCGTCGGAGGCGAGGCCCAGCGCATTCGGCCCGAGCACCATCCCCACCAGCAGGTAACCCAGTATCGGAGGGAGCGAAAAGCGGCGCACCATGCTCAGCACCAGCACCGAGCCCGCAAGCAGTATCAGGATCTGGGAAAGTACGTTGCCTGCCATCGACCTCACCACATTCGTCCACCGATGCTAGCATTCAATGACCGCGCCGGATCGCGAGGAAAAGGTGAAATTCCAGGCAGTCCTGGGCGAAGCGTTCGACCGCCTGCAACTGGCAGGCGATTGCCGGATGGGCGACCTGCCGGAGCTGGAATTACGGCTCCGCGCCGTCGAGGACGCTGCGCCGCCTGAGTTGACCGTGGACCTCGTCCGCGCCGGTGCTTTCGACATCGGGCCCGCGTGGCTGCTGCAGCGCCTGCTCGCGCGGCTGGCCGCAAGTGGTACCCGTGTTTCCGTCGAAGGCGCGGCGCCCCGGCACTTCGCGTACCTCGAAGGGCTGTCGGAATCGGAGTCCGCGCCGGAACCCGTGCGAACAAGTCCTGCTGCGGTTCGCTGGCTCGCGGACGTCGGGCGGGCAGGGGAAGCGCGCGCGCGGACCTGGTACGACGCGTTCGTGTTCGGCGGCCAGGTGCTCGTCACGGCGGGATCGCGCTGGACCAGTCTCCGGGGACTGCGGTTGCCATCGGTCGTGCGTCACGTCTACGAGACCGGCGTGCGCGCGGTGCCGGTGGTCGCGCTGATCGCCTTCCTGATCAGTGTCATTGCCGCTTACATCGGAGCGCAGCAGTTGCGGCCCTTCGGGGCCGAGATCTACACCGTGGACCTGGTGGCGATCGGTGTGCTGCGCGAGCTGGGCGTGCTGCTCACGGCGATCATGGTGGCGGGTCGGACCGGAAGCGCGTTCGCCGCCGAGCTCGGCGTCATGAAGCTCAACGACGAGGTGGACGCGCTCGAATCGATGGGCCTGAATCCGCTCGAACTGCTGGTGCTGCCTCGGGTGCTCGGGCTGGTGATTGCAATGCCACTGCTCACGATCGTCGCGGACGCCATGGGGCTCGCGGGCGGCGCGGTGCTTACGCGATACCTCTTCGACCTTCCATGGCCGCAGTTCGTCACCAGGCTCGACGGCGCGATCGCCGACACGACATTCTGGGCCGGACTGGTGAAGGCACCAGTCTTCGGGCTCGTCATCGCGCTCACCGGCACGCTGCGTGGCCTGCAGGTGCGCGAATCCTCGCGTGAACTCGGCCGCCTGACGACGGTTGCGGTGGTGCAGTCCATCTTCCTGGTAATCCTCGTGGACGCGATGTTCGCGATCCTGTTCCTGGAGATCGATTTCTGATGTCGACCGTGGCGCCCATCGTCTCGATTCGGGGAATCGTCAACAGGTTCGGCGCGCAACTCGTGCATGACGGCATCGACTTCGACGTGAGCGAGGGCGAGGTGTTCGGCATCGTCGGAGGCTCCGGCAGCGGCAAGTCAGTGCTGCTCAGGACCCTGCTCGGCCTGCAGCACCCCGACGCGGGCACCGTGCGCATCGAGGGGCACGAGATCACCGCGATGGGCGACCGGGAGCTGCGCGAGGTCAAACGGCGCTACGGAGTCACCTTCCAGCACGGCGCACTGTTCACGTCGCTCACGGTTGCGGGAAACGTCTCGCTTCCCGTGTTCGAGGCGATGGAACTCCCGCAGCAGGCGGTGACCAGCCTGGTTGATCTGCGCCTGCGAATGGTCGGGCTGCCGCCGGACTCGGCGGCGAAGTTCCCGGCCCAGCTGTCCGGGGGCATGATCAAGCGCGTTGCGCTGGCCCGGGCCATGGCGCTGGATCCGAAGCTGTTGTTTCTCGACGAGCCCACGGCGGGGCTCGACCCGATCGCCGCCGCGGCTTTCGACGAACTGCTGCTGTACCTGCGCCAGGCGCTGGGCCTGACCGTGGTGATGGTGACCCACGATCTGGACACCCTCGTGCGTACGTGCGACCGTGTTGCCGTGCTCGTGGACGGCAAAGTCATCGTGGATACGCTGCAGGGGATCATCGCCAACGATCACCCGTGGATTCGTCAGTACTTCCACGGCGCGCGCGGCCGCGCGGCGCTGACCGAGCAGGAGGCCGGCCGTGGATCGTGACGCGAAATATGCTGCCGTAGCTGCGTTCGCCCTGCTTGCGATCGTCGCAACGGTCGCGTTCGTGCTGTGGTACTCGGGCGCGAGCGAGCGGCGCGCATACGTCCGCTACGAGATCTACTTCGATGGCTCCGTCAGCGGCCTCGACAAGGGCAGTCCGGTTCGTTATCTCGGCGTGGACGTGGGCCGGGTGCGGAACCTGTCCGTGGATCTCGCGAATCCGGGACGCGTGAAGGTGCTGGCCGAAGTGGATTCGGATGCGCCGATCTCCGGGGCGACGCAGGCCACGCTGGGACTGCTCGGGCTGACCGGCCTGCTGTACATCGACCTGCAGATAGACACCGCTGGCGATCCACGGCGCCCCCTCGCCAAGGGCGAAAAATTCGACGTGATCCCGTCGCGCCCGGGCGACATCGAGGCATTCCTCTCGAAGTTGCCCGACCTGCTCGCACGCGCCGCCAGTGTCGCGGAGCGCCTCGAGCTGCTGCTGGCCGACAACAATCTCGAAGCCGTTTCCGAGACGCTGCAGAACCTGCAGGTGGCGTCGCGAGAGCTGCCGGTGGTTGCCCGCGAGACTGCATCGCTCGCAGCCGACCTGCGCCGCGCCTCGAATGAAGTGAGCGGGTTGGCGACCAGCATGCGTGGCATCGCGGACAATGCCGCGCCCGACCTCGAAGCGACGCTTGCAGGCGCCCAGGTGGCCGTGGAGAAGCTCGGCCACACGGCCGACAGCCTCGACCGGATCGTGTCGGGCAACGAGGCCACACTTGCCCAGTTCGCGGGCAACGGCGTCGGCGACCTGCAGCAACTCATCATCGACCTGCGTGGGACCAGCGACGAAATGCGTGCGCTGGCGCGCAGCCTGCGTGAAAACCCGTCCGGTCTGCTGATCGAGCGCAAGGAATCGGGCATGGAGATCCCACCGTGAGACGCATCGCGACACTGCTTGCGGCAGCGTGCCTCTGTACGGCCTGCGTCGGTTCGGCGCTGCAGTCCGATGCGGACGCGCCCGACCGCTATCGACTGGAAGGTCCGGCGGCCGAGCCGGGCGGTATCGCGCTGCCGCTGGCAATCGCCGTGTCGCTCCCGCGCAGCCCCCTGTCGCTGGATACGGACCGTATCGCCGTCACCACGCCCGGACTCGGCTTCGACTACCTCGCTGACGCGCGCTGGGCCGATCCTGCGCCGCAGATGCTGCAGGGGCTGCTGGTGGATGCGCTCACGCGCGACGCGCGTTTCGCCGCGGTAGTGGCGGCGCCGAGCCGCGTCCCCGCCGACCTGATGCTCGACGTCGAGATCGGCCGCTTCGAGGCTGCCTATGCGAATGTGGACGCGCCGCCGACCGTCATGGTGGAGTTCGGCGTGAATCTCGTGGACGTCCGCAGTGGCCGGCGCCTCTCGAGCTTTCGCGTGGCCGCGACCGCTGCGGCCGCGCGCAACAAGCGCGGGTCGGTGGTCGAGGCGTTCGAACAGGCGACGGACCAGGCCTTGCGGGAAGTCGCCAATCGGATAGCGGCTGACGCAAGGCCGAAGTCCTGAGCCCTGTCCCCGACAGTCAACCCGGGATCGGGAAGTGATCATCTGATATTCGTGGCTGCGGAGGTTCGCGTACGACTGTCGTCGACTGCCTCGGCCACTCCTCGCCTGGGCCTTCACCCTGCAAGCGCGCCATGGGCTGCCGTACGGAAGAACAGCAATGCCGGCAAGAGGCTTAGCAGCGTAACCAGTGCCGCGGCGATGAATACCGCCGCGTAACCGAAGTGCTCGGCGAACGCGCCGCCCGCCATCGCGGCCGCACCGGTGGACATCGTCATCAGCGAGGCCTGCAGTGAATAGTCGGTCCCGGGGGAATGCGTGCGACAGCGATCCATCATCAGCGTAAACAGTGCGACGGTCGACAGGCCGTCCGCGAACTGTTCGAAACACACGATGGCACCCAGTCCGTAGAGGTTCCGAATGCCGGCGACGACGAGCAGGTAAGCGGCGAGCCCGATCGCCTGCAGCACGCCGAAGCCGATCAAGGCCTGGCGGTGTCCGAGGCGCAGCAGGGTAGTGCCCCCGATGATCGCCCCCAGCACGCCAACTGTCGCACCGGCAATCCCGGTAACGACGCCGATCTCCGCGAGCGAATACCCGCTGTCGGTGAGCAGCGGCCCCGTCATGCGCGAGGCCAGCGAGTCGCCGAACTTGTACAGGGCGACCGTCACGAGCCACCAGCCGAGTCCCGGACGCGCCACGAATTCGCGGAACAGCCGCCCGTATCCTCGAAAGCCGTGCCATGGAACGTGCGTTCGGGCCTGCCGCGGCGCGCCCTGCTCACCCGCCATGAGCAGTACCGGCACGATGACCACCAGCATCAGGCACGCGAGGCTCGTGTAACTCGTCTGCCACCCGTGTCGCGCAACCATCCACAGCAGCACGCTGCTCCCGGTCAGCATCCCGAGCTTGTAGCCGATGACCTGGATGCTGTTGCCGAGGCCGCGCCATTCGGGCTTAAGCGTGCTGACCGCATAGCCGTCAGTGGCGATGTCCTGCGTGGCCGCTACGAAATTGAGGCAGAACAGCAGCACCAGCAACAGCGGCAGGACGTCGACCCACGCGGCGAAGTCCCGTGACGCCACCAGCAGCATCAGCATCATCGTCAGTGAATTCAGGGCCAGCAGCCACTGTTTGCGTGAACCGTAGCGATCGACGAAGGGCGCCCAGAGGAATTTCAGCGCCCAGGGCAGGGCAAGCAGGCTGGCGAAGCCGATCATGGAGAGCGACACACCCTGCTCGCGCAGCAACGGCGGCAACGCCTTGGCCAGCAGCCCGGAGGGGAGTCCCTGCGCGAAATACAGGAATATGAGCAGCGTAAACAGACGAAGACCGCCCGAAACGGGAGCCGCGCCATGCCGCAGGAGGGTCGGGCCAGTCATTGGGGTTGATGGGAAGGGCAGGCGACCGCTCGTGTCAAGCAGCATGCACACACGGCGCCGGACAGGCGCACTCGGGTGCCTGCTCCGGATATCCGACGGTGATCAACCTCTGCCTCAGGCTGCCGCAGTAAACTCTGGCTGGCATGGCGGGTTGCCGGTACTTGCCAGCAATCGATTTCTCGAACTGAACGGCTTGGCGCTCGAGCGCAATGCGCTGGAATTCAACGGATGACCATCGACTACGAACCCATTACGCCACCGGGCAGGCTCGACGCACTGCGGGAGCTGCGACTGCCAATCGACGCACTGCGATGGGCTCCGTCGTGGCTCGCGATGAAGTCCGGGCGCGCCGCGCAGCCGCGCACGGTCATCCTGCTGCCGGGCTTCGGGGCCGGGCCCAGGTCGATGCGTATCGTGGAATCATTCCTGCGTCGTCGAGGCCATCGCGCCCGCGACTGGGGGCTGGGGCTCAACACCGGTGACGTCAGGAAGTTCCGGGCGAAGCTGACGCACGTCGTCGAGGAGGCGATCGCGGCACACGAAGAGCCCGTGGTGTTGGTGGGCTGGAGCCTGGGCGGCTACATCGCCCGTGAATACGCCCGCGAGCACCCGGGGGAGATCCGCAAGGTCATCACGCTCGGCAGCCCGGTGATTGGCGGTCCCCGGTACACGGCCACGGCCGAACGTTATCGATCACAGGGTCACGATCTCCTCGAGATCGAGCGCGCCGTCGCGGACCGCTACAGGACGCCGTTGCGCGTGCCGGTTACAGCGATCTATTCGAAACGTGACGGTATCGTCGCGTGGCAGGCCTGCATCGACCAATGGTCGCCGCGGGTTCGTCACGTGGAAGTCAGCGAGACACACGTTGGCCTGGTACTGGCACCCCGCGTGATGGCCATCGTTGCAGATGCGGTCGAGCGCGACTGACGTTCCCGGCGGGCGGTCGCCACGCCAGCACGGAAATCGCCCGGTTGCAGGTGACCCGACGAGGCTCAGCCTGCAGCGCGAATGCGTCCGCTGTCGAGCAACCATGCCAGTGCCGTTGCCGTTCCACGTGGGCGATGGATTGCGCCTCACCTGCGCCCGGAGTCCCGGGTCGTATTCCTCCACTCGCGTTTGAGTAGACCGTACATGGCGGTGTCGGAGACTTCATCGCCAACGATCCATCGCTCCCGAAGGTAGCCCTCCTTAACAAATCCAAGACGCTCCAACGTCCTTGCGGAAGCCTCGTTTCTGGGATCTATGTCGGCTTCGACGCGGTTCAGGTTCAGTTCGCCAAAGCCGTAGTCGAGAAGAGACTGGAGCGCTTCGTTCATGTAGCCCTTGCCCCAGGCAGAGGAGCCGAGTCCATAGCCCACTTCAGCTCGCCGACATGTGGCGCTGATGCTGAAGAGTGAGCAGGTTCCGATGAGAGCTTCAACCGAGGCCAGCTCGATACCCAGGCGAAGGTGGTCAGTGGTGGTCTGCGCGAGATCGCTGGCGATCATCGACCACGCCGGCTCGTGGTTGATCCAGGGCGGCGCACTCCAGTACCGCATGACTTTCGCATCGGAGAAGATCGCGAAGAGCGCATCGGCGTCGGTCTCCCGGAGAGGGCGCAGAACGAGCCGGTCGGTGCGGAGCGGCAGGTTTTCGAAGGCTTGCATGCGGCGACTGACTTGCTGCGAGGCCTATTCCTGAACCGAATGGCAAGCATGTCGGCTCAACGAATGCCGACGCAGGTTGGATTACCGCCGGGAAATGATGAAGTTGCCCACGGCGACCCCGACGTCCCATCCTTTCCCCGTGCCGCTCAAGGCGAGCGATACCTCTCCCTTGGTGACCACCTGAGCTTTCGCCGATTCGACAGCGCCGGCGTGAGCTTCGGCCGAGACGTAGGTACCGATCAGTTCGTTGATGCTGCTGACGCCCGAAAATTCACCGTGACCGTCGTCGATCGTCGACTTGCCGACCGTCAGCCCACCGCCCTTTGCCCGCAGCTTCACGGCCATCGACTGGCCGTTCGAACACCTGATCGTTCCGGTGCCGTTCGACTCCTTGTAGAAAACCGACCAGCCCGACATCTGAAAACTGAGCTTGCACTTGACCTTGCCTGCCGCAGTCGCGGTCGTCGGCAGCCCGGCCAGCACTGCGCAAGCGCCAAGGGTGACTGCCTTGAGAAGATTGCGCACGTGACCTCCTGATCCAGGCGTCGTCGCCGATGCGGCGGACGGCACGAAAGAGTGTCTGCCGAGCCGGCTCGATATCGCGGCGCTCAAGGTCTCTCGTACCACGACTTGACGCGCGGGTGGTCACGCACCGCGTCGTGCACCGCAATGAGCCTGGGGTAGTCGGCGAAGATCGTCGCGGGTATGTGATCGACCTTGCCGCCGATGAACCAGCGCACGGCCATGTGCAGTTTCAGATCCACCACCTGCAGCTCGCCGCCGCCGAAGAACGGGTCGTTCAGGATGTTCCTCTCGGCTGCCTTCGCCCAGTCTGGCAGGAAGCCCGCCACCAATGCCTCGCGCGCGGCCTTCTTATCGGCGTCCGGCATGCGCAGTGTCGGCGAAACGACGGCGCGCAGTGTCTCCACGTGCTGCATCATGCCCTCGTGGCGTGCCGCCTCGAAGTCGTCCGCTGGATGCAGGCCGTGGCGCCGCCCGATCAGCACCAGGATGGCGTTGGTGTGGGCAAGCGCCGGCTTTCCCGGCAGTTCGAGGACGGGCAGTCCACCGTAGGGCGTCTGCCCCTTCATCGCGGGCCATGCGGTGGGATTGATGCGCACGTCCTCGAAGTCGATGCCGGCGAGATGCAGCGCGAGGCGACATTCCTCGCCGCGACTGACCGGGGCATCGAAATAGATCAGCTTGGGTCTTGTCATGGACAAAAAGAGTACCACGCCCAAGGGTGCGCGCGATCCAGGTCGCGGTGCGCACGTCCCGGTGGTTCAGGCCGGGAGACGTAGCACCGGGTGCTGGCCGGTCGCCTGCCTGAGCATCGTGTCGAGGAACTCGTCGGCCGACATCGGATCGCCGAACAAACGACCCTGTCCGTACTGGCAGCCGCTGTGCAGCAGGAATGCACGCTGCTCCTCGGTCTCGATGCCTTCGGCGAGCACCTGCAGGCCGAGGCTGCGGCCCATCTCGATGATGGTGCGTACGATCGTCGCGTCGTCCGGGTCGGTGGCGGCGTTGCGAACGAACGACTGGTCGATCTTCAGCGTACCGATCGGGAACTGCTGCAGCGCGCTCAAGCTCGAATAGCCGGTGCCGAAGTCGTCGATGGAAAGGTGCACGCCCATCGCGCGCAGCTCGTCGAGCAGTGGAAGCGTGCGCGCGGCGTCCATCATCAGCGTGGTCTCGGTGATCTCGAGTTCCACCCTGCTGGGCGATACGCCGTGCTTTTCGAAAACTGAACGGCAATGCGGGATGAAGCTCGCCTGGTTCAGCTCCTTCAGCGACAGGTTGATCGCAACCATGCCCGGATCCGCCACCCGCCGCTGCCATGCCGCATAGTCGCTGCATACGTGGTTCAGTACCCACGCGCCGATGTCGAGAATCAGGCGGGACTCCTCGGCGAGCGGTATGAACTGGGCAGGCGCAATCTCGCCGTGGCCCGGCAGCCGCCAGCGCAGCAGCGCTTCCGCGCCGATGACCTGGCCGCTCGCAAGGTCAATCTTGGGCTGGTAACGCACGTGGAACTCGTTGCGGACCAGGGCCAGCTTGAGCTTGGCCTTGAGCAGCAGCCGCTCGACGGCCGCGGCGTTCATCTCCGGGGCATAGAAGACCTGGCAATTGCGGCCGGCGCGTTTTGCGTGGTACATGGCGGCGTCGGCGTTGCGGATCAGGTCGATGACGTTGTCGCCGTCCTCCGGACATGCAGCAATGCCGATGCTCGCAGTGACTTCGAGTTCGTGCCCACCCACGTGCTGCGGCCGCGCGATCTCGGTCAGCAGCAGCCGGGCGAGCGATGCGGCCTGCTCGCGCCGGTCGCCCTTGCTGTTCGTGGTCTCGGCAAATAACGCAAATTCGTCGCCGGCAAGGCGACCGACCACCGACTCCTGCGGCAGGCAGCGGCCGAGGCGCTCGCTCAGCGTCTCGAGCACTCGGTCGCCAGCGTCGTGGCCGAAGGTGTCGTTGATTTCCTTGAAGTTGTCCACGTCCAGGTACAGCAATGCGAGCGATCGACCTTGCCGCAGCGAACGGGCGATCGCCTGTTGCAGCAGGTGCTGGAACTGCATGCGGTTCGGCATCTTGGTCAGTGCGTCGAAGCGCGCGAGGTAACGGATGCGCCGCTCCGATCGCTTGCGATCGGTGACGTCGCGCAGGACAAAGATGTTGCCCTGGAATCGGGGGTCGTCGCTCGAGATCGCGGACGCCGTAATCGACACGGGAATGGTCTGGCCACGGGCCGTGCTCACCACGGTCTCGCCCGGTGTCTGGAGCACGCTTGCCGGGTTGAAGGCCGCGCGGTGTTCCTCGGCGATCAGCGATGCAAAGGCGAGGCCCGCGAGGTGACCGGACTCGTGTCCGAGCAGGATCTCCGCCGCGCGGTTCGCGGTACGCACGCGGCCATCCGGCGCCATGACCAGCACGGCGTCGCTCATGCTGTTCAGCAGGATGCCCAGGTAGTCGCGGGAAATCGTCGTACTGGCGAGCGCCTCGCGCATGCGCTCGAGCGCATCCTCGATTTGCGAAATCTCGCGAACGCCGCTGGTCACGACCGGGTCCGTGTAGTGCCCGCTGCCGATTTGCTCCGCGCTGCTCACCAGCGACCCGATCGCGCGGTCGATTCGTGCGATCAGTCGCCACGCAATCCATCCCGCCAGAAGCGACAGGACCAGCCCCGCGGCAATTACCGGCTGGACCCGGCCCCCGGTCACGGCGACCGTCGCGACGAACGCCGCGGTCAGCAGTACACCGATCAGGATGATCGCGAGAACGTATCGATGCCTGAGACTCATCCCGCGCATGTGCCGCCTGGAATTCCCGCCGGCTGAACCCAGCCTGAATTGGTTCTGGCCAGTACCTGCCCCGCGGACATCATAAACTCGGCAAGGCCCCGGGGCGACCCTTGCGGCGACGCCAGGCGCTTGAAGAACTGGAAAACTTTCCGACAGTGCCAGCCGGGACCGACCCGGCCCGGGAGTCCGGTATGCTTGGAATCCGGGGGCGTCGCGCATGAATGAACTCGAACTGACCGGCCGGTCCAGGACTCACGTAGTGGAACTCGATCGTCCACGATGCGTCCTGCACACCGAGGTCGTCACGTCCTTTCTGGCCATGCGGGACGCTGCAGCGGAGACCGGCATCGACCTGGTCGCGGCGTCGAGTTTCCGGGACTTCGACCGACAGGTATTCCTGTGGAACCGGAAATGGAGTGGCGAGCAGCCATTGCTCGACCGCAGTGGACGGGCCATCGATCCGGCGTCGCTCGACGACGCGCGCAGGGTGGACGCGATCCTTTGCTGGTCGGCCATCCCCGGCGGCAGCCGCCACCACTGGGGCTCCGACGTGGACGTGATCGACGCGGCCGCGATGCCGGACGGGTACAAGGTGCAGCTGGTGCCGGCTGAATATGCGGCGGACGGAGTGTTCGGCAAGCTCGCCGCGTGGCTCGACGCGAACATGGTGCGATTCGGTTTTCACCGGCCTTATGCATCGGCCGGCTGCGGCGCGGGCATCGAGCCCTGGCACCTGAGCTACTGGCCTGTGTCCTCGGCGGCGCTCGAGTCGCTCAGCCTGCCGGTGCTGCGCGCCGCGGTCGCGGCAAGCGACATGCTCGGCAAGGCGCAGGTGCTCGAGCGTCTTCCGGAGATCTACACGCGATTCGTGCTCGCGGTCGACGCGCCTTCCCGGGTGAGCCGGGCATGATGCGCGATGCGCAAGGTACATACCGCGGAATCGGCCGTCGAAATCGCGCATTTGCGCAACCTGCTCGAGTCCGAGGGAATCGCCTGCATCGTCAGGAACGACCGGCTGTCCGGCGTGATCGGCGAAATTCCGTTCGTCGAGTGCTGGCCCGAACTGTGGGTCCGTGAACCGGGGCAGGAACTGCGCGCCCGCGGATTGATCGACGTGGCGCTTCATTCGCAGCCGACCGGCGACGCATGGACCTGCGCCCGCTGCGGCGAGCGGATCGAGGCGCAGTTCTCCGAATGCTGGAACTGCGCAGCGCCTGCGGAATCCTGCCTGGAGGACGCGTGAAGACTCTCAAGATCGATCGCCGCTACAACGGTCCGCCGGCTTCCGCGAATGGCGGCTATGCCTGCGGGGCATTCGTCGTTGCGGCAGGCGTCGACATGAGCGTCCGGCTGCTGGCGCCGCCACCGTTGGACCAGGCACTCAACGTGTCGCTGCTCGAAAGCGGGGACTGGGAGCTTTCAGCAGCCGGTTCCGGGCCGGTCGCGCTCGGCCGACCCTCGAAACTCGAACTCGAGGTGCCACCGCCGCCGCCGTACGTGCAGGCCGTGTGGGCGTCCCAGCACTATCCGGGATTCAATCATCACGTGTTTCCCAACTGCTTCGTGTGCGGTCCGCACCGCCGGCGCGGCGACGGGATGAGGATATTTCCCGGCATGCTGGAGACCGGCATCGTCGCGGCGCCTTGGCTGCCGGCCGACGATCTCGACGCTGGCGACGGCAAGGTCGCGGTCGAATTCCACTGGGCGGCGCTCGACTGCCCCGGCTACTTCGCGCTCTGTGCGGGTCGTCGCACGATGGTACTTGGCGAGATGCACGCGCACGTCGATCGCTGCGTCCGCGTGGGCGAGTCGTGCACCGTGATTGCCTGGAAGCTGGGCGCAGAGGGGCGCAAGCATTACGCCGGCACCGCGATCTTCGACCAGGAAGGCGAACTCTGCGCGCGTGCCCGCGCGACGTGGATCGAGCTTAAGGCGGCCGAGGCCGAATAGCCGTATCCTCAGGCGCGGCGTGCCACCAGGGTTCCCAGCAGTCCTGCCGCGCAGAGAGCCACGCCGGGCCACGGCGAAATGCCGATCGCCAGCCAGATGAGCCCGCCCAGCAGCGCCGTGGCCGCAACGATGGTCGTGTCCCGCCGCCGCGCGCTCGCCCGGATCTCGTCGCGCAGCTGCTCGAATCCGGGTTGCTCGACCTTCAGGCGGAAGTTGCCTTCCGATGCCTTCTGCACGAACTGCTGCAGCACCTGTGGCAGCATGCGCAGCGCCTCGCCAAGCTCCGGCAACTGACGGCGCAGCTGCTCGGCGACGTTGCGGCCGCTCAACCGGTCGGCGGCCCAGTCCTTGAACACCGGCTGCGCCGTCTTCCACAGGTCGAGCTGCGGATAGAGTTCCCGGCCCAGCCCCTCGATCTGCAGCATGGTCTTCTGCAGCAGGATCAGCTGCGGCTGCACCTTCATCTGGAAGCGACGCGCCGTTTCGAACAGGCGCAGCAGAACCTGCGCGAACGAGATCTCCGAGATCGGCTTCTGGAAGATCGGCTCGCACACTGTGCGCACCGCAGCCTCGAGCTCGTCGACCCGCGTGTCCGGCGGCACCCAGCCCGACTCCACGTGCAGCCGCGCCACGCGGTTGTAGTCCCGGTCGAAGAATGCGAGGAAGTTCTCCGCGATGTAGTGCTGGTCGCGCGCATCGAGTGAACCCACGATGCCGAAGTCGACCGCCGCGTACTTCGGGTGCTCGGGATCGTCCACCTGCACGAAGATGTTGCCGGGGTGCATGTCGGCGTGGAAGAAGTTGTGGCGCAGCACCTGCGTGAAGAAGATCTCGACCCCATTCTCCGCCAGGCGCTGGATATTGGTTCCGCGGCGGCGCAGTTCCTCGTGGTCGCTCACCAGCACGCCGTGGATGCGCTCCATCACCATGACTTCGGGGCGGCAGTAGTCCCAGTACACCGCCGGGACGTACAGCAGCTCCGAGCCCTCGAAATTTCGCTTGAGCTGCGCGGCGTTGCCCGCTTCGCGCATCAGGTCCAGCTCGTCGAAGATGGTCTTTTCATACTCGCGTACGACCTCGACCGGGCGCAGCCGATGGCCTTCGGCAGAATAGGTGAGCGCCAGGCGCGCCAGCACGTACATCACCTCGATGTCGCGCTCGATCCGCTCGCGCACGCCCGGACGAATCACCTTGAAGACGACGTCCTCGCCGCTGCGCAGCCGGGCCACGTGCACCTGCGCCACCGATGCGGCGGCAAGCGGCTGCTCGTCGAAACTCTCGAACACCTCGCTGAGCGGCCGGCCGTAGGCGCGCTCCGCGATCGCGCGGGCCTCCGAGCCCGGGAACGGCGGAACCCGGTCCTGCAGCTTCTCGAGTTCGTCGGCGATGTCCGCCGGCAGCAGGTCGCGACGCGTCGACAGTGCCTGGCCGAACTTCACGAAGATCGGTCCGAGTTCCTCCAGCGCGAGCCGGATGCGTTCCCCGCGCGAGCCGCCGCGGCGGCGTTCGAACCACGTCGCCGGTGACAGGTAGAAGACATATCGCAGCGGCCGGAAGAGATGGGTCGCAAGCACGATCTCGTCGAGCCCGTGGCGGACCAGGACCCGCTGGATCTGGAGCAGGCGGCCAATGACTCGGAGACGCATTGCTATGTGACCGGTGGCCTGGGGTGTTGATCTGCGCGGAGCGGCGCGCCGCTAGCGATCCGGCCGGCGACGCTTCACGCCACCCTGTGTGCCAGGCGATCCCAGGCGCGCGAGGCGGGCCTCGAAGCGCTCGACGTCGTCACGCAGGCGGTCCACGCCGGCCAGGAACTCTTCGGCCTCGGTGGGCGTGGGCAGGTCGCGGCCTTCCTCCTGCAGGTACTCGGACACATTGCCGGCCAGTGAGCGGCCTGCCTTGCGGCCGAAGTCGAGGAATCCGCGCGCGAGGTTCGCGAGGTTTCGTGCGGCAACGTCGCCGACGACCCGCGCGAGTTCCTCTTCGACGTCGGGCTGCGCGTGCCTGAGCAGGTCGCGGAACTTCTGCGCGACCTCGGCGTCGCCCTCGATGCGCACGCCGCCGCCACGCAGCGCGCCTTCGGCGCGCGGGCCGGCGAGCGACAGGAGCGAGATCGGCGATCCCGACAGCGAGGCGTCGGCCGCGGCACCCTCGTTCTTCGGTGAGAGCGACAGCCGGCCATCCCGCGCGCTGGCGAAGAACTCGAGCGGGGTTCCGGTGACGGCGAGCGAGACGACCCGCCCGTCGAGCTGGCGGCACAGCGCCTGAGCCTTGCGCGACTCGGCGACGTTGCGATTCAGGGCTTCCTCGAGGCGCGCGAGCAGCATGTCAGTAGCGGAAGCCGCGGTGCAGCGCGACGATCCCGCCGCTCAGGTCGTGGTGACGGCAGTCCTCGAGCCCGGCCTCGCGCATCATCGCGAGCAGCGCCTGCTGGTCCGGAAACCGGCGGATCGACTCGGCCAGGTACTGGTAGCTGTCCGAGTCTCCAGCCACGCGGCGACCGAGCCAGGGCAGCACGCTGAATGAATAGACGTCGTAAATCTTCTTGAGGCCGGGAAGCGTCGGCTTGGAGAACTCCAGTACCAGCAGGCGGCCGCCGGGCCTGAGCACGCGCCGCATGGATGCAAGAGCCGCCGCCTTGTCCGTCACGTTGCGCAGCCCGAAGGCGATGGTCACGCAGTCGAAGCTCTCGTCGGCGAAAGGCAGGCACTCCGCGTTGGCGAGCGCGAAACGCACGTTGCGAATCAGGCCGCGGTCGAGCAGGCGGTCACGGCCCACCCCCAGCATCGCGGCGTTGATGTCCGAGAGGACCACGAGACCGTCCTCGCCGACCTGCGCGGCCATGCCGGCCGCGATGTCGCCGGTGCCGCCGGCGACGTCGAGCGCCGACTGGCCCGGGCGCAGCCCCGTCTGCGACAGCGCGAACCGCTTCCACAGGCGATGCACGCCTGCGGACATCAAGTCGTTCATCAGGTCGTACTTGTCCGCGACCGAGTCGAATACCTCGCGGACACGAACTGCCTTTTCGGCAACCGGGACCTGCCGATAGCCGAAGTCCACGGAGCCGGGCGCGCCCGGGGCCGGCGATTTGGGGTCTGCGTCGCTCATGAGCCCGCCATTCTACGCGGTGGAGTTCGACGCTGTCTGGGGAGCGCCGTGGCGCCGTTCGCGGGGACGCTGCGACCCGGCTGGGGGAGTGCTTGCCGGGGGCGTCGCGCCGCAGGGATGCGGCGCGCGACGCCCCAGGGACGGATTCACGCCGTCCCCCGGCAAGCCCTGCCTCACCCCGCGGCGCCGACTGACATGCGCGCATGCAGGACCATTCAACCGGGTCGCTTGGGCGGCACTGGCGTCGGGTAGGGCAGCCCCAGCTGCGCGACCCGCTCGAGGTAGCGCAGCCACTTCTCGGCACGGGTGCGGCCGAGTTCCTGCAGGTAGCCCCACGTGTAGAGCCCCGAGTCGTGGCCGTCGTCGAACACGATGCGAACCGCGTAGTTGCCCACCGGCTCGACCGCCTTGACCCCGACGTCGTGCTTGCCGAGCTGCAGCGTCTCCTGGCCCGGCCCGTGACCGAGCACTTCGGCCGACGGGGAATACACGCGCAGGTACTCGAATGGCAGTTCGTGGCGCTCGCCGTCGTCAAAGGCGACTTCGAGCACGCGCGAACGCGTGCGCAGCTTGATGTCCGTCGGGCGTGGATCGTTCATGGTTGGCTTTCGGCTAGAGGATGTAGCGCGCGAGATCCTGGTCGCGTGCCAGTTCGCCGACATTCTGGTCGACGTAGCCGGCATCGACTACGACCGTCGCGCCGGAGCGGTCCGACGCCTCGAAAGACAGCCCCTCGAGCAGCCGCTCCATCACCGTGTGCAGCCGGCGCGCGCCGATGTTCTCGGTGCGCTGGTTCACGTCGCAGGCCACTTCCGCGATCCTGCGCACGCCCTCCGGCGTGAATTCGACGCGCACGCCCTCGGTCTCGAGCAGCGCAGCGTACTGGCGGCAGAGCGACGCATCGGGCTCGGTGAGGATGCGCACGAAATCCTCGACGCCGAGCGCGTCGAGTTCCACGCGAATCGGCAGCCGTCCCTGCAGCTCCGGGATCAGGTCCGAGGGCTTCGACATGTGGAAGGCGCCCGACGCGATGAAGAGCACGTGGTCGGTCTTCACCATGCCGTACTTCGTGTTGACCGTGCAGCCCTCGACCAGCGGCAGCAGGTCGCGCTGCACGCCCTCACGCGAGACGTCGGCGCCGGAGGTTTCCTGCCGGCGCGCGATCTTGTCGATCTCGTCGATGAACACGATGCCGTTCTGCTCTGCGTTCTGCAGCGCCTGGACCTTCAGTTCCTCCTCGTTGACGAGCTTCGCGGCTTCTTCGTCCGTCAGCAGCTTGAAGGCCTCGCGTACCTTGACCTTGCGGGCTCGTGTACGGTCGCCGCCGAGGTTCGAGAACATGCCCTGCAGCTGCTGCGAAAGCTCCTCCATGCCGGGAGGCGCCATGATCTCGACGCCCATCGGCACCGCGCGCAGCTCGATCTCGATGTCGCGGTCGTCGAGCGCGCCTTCGCGCAGCATCTTGCGGAAACGCTGGCGTGTGTCGCCATCGCGATCCGGCTCGGGTTCGCTGCCGAATCCGACGGCCCTGGGACGCGGCAGCAGCACGTCGAGCACGCGCTCCTCGGCAGCGTCCATGGCGCGGTGCCTGACTTTCTCGACCTCGGACTCGCGTGTCATCTTGACCGCGACGTCCACGAGGTCCTTCACGATCGAGTCGACCTCGCGACCGACGTAGCCGACCTCGGTGAACTTGGTTGCCTCGACCTTGACGAACGGCGCGCCAGCGAGCCGTGCGAGGCGCCGCGCGATCTCGGTCTTGCCCACGCCGGTGGGCCCGATCATCAGGATGTTCTTCGGCGTGATCTCCGCCCGCAGGCGTTCGTCCACCTGCATGCGCCGCCAGCGGTTCCTGAGCGCGATGGCGACCGCGCGCTTGGCGGCGCCCTGCCCGACGATGTGCTTGTCGAGTTCCTGGACGATTTCACGGGGTGTCATGGAGGACATGGGGCGTTGGACGTGGCGTTGGCGATGGACGGCTGGGGGCGTGTACTACGCGCCCGATGCTTTGCCGAGCGTCTCGATCGTGAAATTGCGATTGGTGTAGATGCAGATGTCCGCCGCGATGCCGAGCGCCTTCTCGACGATCGTGCGCGCGTCGAGACCGGTGTTGGTGAGCAGCGCGATCGCGGCCGCGTGCGCGAACGGTCCGCCCGACCCCACGGCCATCAGGTCGTGCTCAGGCTCGATCACGTCGCCGTTGCCCGAGATCACGAAGGAATGTTCGGCGTCGGCCACGCACAGCAGCGCCTCGAGGCGCCGCAGGCTGCGGTCACTGCGCCAGTCCTTGGCGAGCTCGATCGCGGCGCGGGTCAGGTTCCCGTACTGCTGCAGCTTGCCTTCGAAGCGCTCGAACAGCGTGAACGCATCGGCGGTGCCGCCTGCGAACCCCGCGATGACCTGTCCGTCGTGCAGCCGGCGCACCTTGCGGGCGTTGCCTTTCATGATGGTGTTGCCGACCGTCACCTGGCCGTCGCCCCCCATCGCCAGCAGGCCGTCGCGCCTGACGCAGAGGATGGTGGTGCCGTGCGGGTCGAAGCCCGGCGCTTGCTCGCTCATGCGGTGGTCAGTCCTGTTTCGAACCCGATGGATCGCGCGCCGTCCCGCCGGCAGGCTTGCGTCGCGCGCGGGGATGGGCCTCGTCGTATATCCGGGCAAGGTGCTGGAAATCAAGGTGCGTGTACACCTGCGTGGTGCTGATGTTGGCGTGTCCCAGCAGTTCCTGCACCGCCCTCAGGTCGCCGGAGGACTCGAGCAGGTGGGAGGCGAACGAGTGGCGGAACATGTGCGGGTGCACGTGCTCCGGCAGGCCCTGCAGCCGCGCCCACCGGGCGATGCGCCGCTGCACGATGCGCGGGCCAAGCCGCCTGCCATTGACCCCGACGAACACCGCGGTCTCGCCGACCGCCGCGAATCCCGTGCGCTCGCCCAGCCAGCGCGTCAGCGCCGTGGCCGCATGCTTGCCCACCGGCACGATGCGGGTCTTGCGGCCCTTGCCCAGCACCCGCACCGTGCGGTCGCGAAGGTCCAGGTCGGTCAGGTCGAGCCCGAGCATTTCCGCGAGCCGCAGGCCCGACGAATAGAGAAGTTCCATGATCGCCTTGTCCCGCAGGCCGAGGCGATCGTCGGCGCGGAACTCGAGCAGCCGTGCCATCGTGTCGGCATCGAGTGTCACCGGCAGGCGCTTGCGTGCCCTGGGCGCCTGCACGTCGGCGGCCGGGTCGCGCCTGAGCTTTCCCTCGCGTGCCAGGTAGCGGAACAGGCTGCGCACCGCCGACAGGCGGCGCTGGATGCTGCGGGGTGCCAGGCCGCGGCGGTGGCACTGCGCCGCGAAACTCCGCACGTGCTGGGGGTCGAGGACATCCCAGCCAGGAATTCCCTGTTCGTCGCAATACTCGACCAGTGTGGCGAGGTCGCGCGCGTAGGCGGACTCCGTGTGCGGCGACAATCGCCGTTCGTCGCGAAGGCTCCGCAGGAAACGGGTCACGTCGCCTGCGAGCGCCTCGCTCATGCGGCGCGGGCGGTGATCGCCTCGGTGACGATCTCGCCGATACGGACCAGGAAATCCGTGCTCATGGTCGGCAGGTAGCGCTCGGTGTCGTTGCTCGCAATCGCGAGCAGGCCGAGCGACGCGCGATCGCCCAACGGGACCAGCACGGTCGAGCCCACCGGGCCCGCGTCGTTGCCGAACAGGTAGTCGCGCTGGGTGTCGCGGATCTGTCCGCTGCGCGGCCGGCCCGACTCGAAGAAGGTCTCGAAGACCTTGAGCTCGGCGCTGCCACGCGGCACGACGCGCACGTGCGGGTTCTGGTGTCCCGACAGTCCCGGCAGCGACGCGTCCGTCAGCAGCACCAGCCAGCGCGACGCGCCGAATTCCTCCCGGAGCGAGGTCTCGAGCCCGACGAGCGTGGTGTCGAGATCGCGCGCGCGCAGCAGCCGGCGCGTCAAGCGGTGCATGCGGTCGGCGATGGCGTCGTTGGCCCGGCCATTCTCGATCAGTTCATGGAGCTTCTGTTCGAGCGCGCCGTGCTTGTCGCGGAGCACCAGCACCTGCCGCTCGACCAGCGACACGGCTGCGCTGCCGCGCTGGTGAGGGAGACGCAGCCTCGCGAGCACTCCAGGGTGACGCTCGAAGAACTCCGGGTGTGCGAGCAGGTAGTCACCGACCTGCTCCTCGGCAATGGGTTCCAGCTGGGTTCCGCGAACGGGTTGCTTGCTCAATTTCATCTCCCCTGTGCGACGTCCGGGACGTCCACGTGGCCTTCGTATGCTGTTTCCGCCGGGCCGGTCAGCCAGATCTGCCGGTCCTGTCCCGGCCATTGCACCATGAGCCGCCCGCCGGGGAGGTCGACACGGACTTCCTCGGCCAGCGGCCCGTGCCTTCGAGCGACGGCAACCGCCGCGCAGGCCCCGGTACCGCAGGCGCGCGTTTCGCCGGCACCGCGCTCGAATACGCGCAGCCGCACATGGTCGGGTGCGACGATCTCGAGGAATCCGACATTCACGCGTCGCGGAAAGCGTGCGTGATTCTCCATTGCGGGTCCCACACTGTCCACCGGAGCGTCGTCCACGGATCGCACGCGGATCACCGCGTGGGGATTTCCGATCGAGACCGCGCCGAATTCCACCGGCCCGCCGGGCAGGTCGATGCGATAGCTCGATGCCTCGTGGTCCGCGAGGAAGGGCAGCGACGCCGGCGAAAAGTCCGGCACGCCCATCGCGACCGAGACCTGGCCGTCGCGTCGCAGGCGGGCCTCGACCACGCCGCCCGGACTGTCCATCAGCAGTGGCTGGTCCTGGCGCGAGGCGCGCGTCGCGACCAGGCGCGCAATGCAGCGCGCGCCGTTGCCGCACTGCTCGACCTCCGAGCCATCCGAATTGAAGATCCGGTAGTAGACGTCCGTGCCCTCGCGCCGCGGCGGTTCGAGAACCAGTGCCTGGTCGAAGCCGATGCCGGTGCGGCGGTCCGCGAGGCGGCGCAGCGTCTCCGCTGAGGGCAGCTCATGCGGCACGTGTGCATCGAAGACGATGAAGTCGTTGCCGAGTCCATGCATCTTCGTGAAGGCGAGCCGCATGAGCCAAGGATATCCGACGCTCAGCGTCGCTGCGCGCGCATTTCCCCGAGACTTGCCGCGATTCCGGATTCGAGGTTTGCATGGCGCGGAATCACGCCGAGCTCCTCGCGCATGCGCGTGGTATCGATGCGGCGCGACTCGACCAGGAACTCCAGCATTCCCGGGCTCACCTGGTCCCGTGCCTCGGCCAGCGACACGAGCCGGGGTGGCGTGAGCCCGGCGAGTGACGCAGTCTTCAACAGGAATTCGGTCGTGCTCGCGTGGTCGCCATCGCCCACGTTGAATATGCCGCTCACCGGCTTCTCGACGGCTGCCACGCAGGCGGAGACCAGGTCATCGACGTGGATGCGGTTGCCGGGGCCGGACTCTTCGGGCCTGAGCGTGGGCTCGCCGCGGCCGAGCCGCTCCAGAGGCAGGCGGTCCGGCCCGTAGATCCCCGGCACGCGCAGCACGACGCAGCGCGTGTCGCGGGCGTTGCACCAGTCCTGCGCGGCCCGTTCTGCCGCCAGCCTGCGCCGCGAGCGGTCGTTCGCTGGTGCGGTCCGGCTGCGTTCGTCGACCGTGGCACCGCCGGCGTCGCCATAGACGCCTGTGGTGCTCATGTACAGAAAGACCAGCGGCCGCGCGTCGCCGAGCGCCGCGAGGAATCGCTCCAGCCGCGGGTCGGTGATGCCGGTTCCAGGCGGTGGGGCCAGGTAGGCCACGGCCGCGCCGTTGGCGACCGTGTCGGGCAGCGGCGACGTTTCGATCGCGTCGAAATCGGCGAAAATTGACTCGATGCCCATCGTCCGGAGGTCCGCGAGCGTTCCGGGTGACCTGGCAATGGCGATGACCTGTCCCGAATCGACCAGGCGTGCCGCCAGCCGGCGGCCGACGTAGCCGCATCCCGCGATGAGGAACCTGCGGTCCATGTCGCCAAGGATACCCGCGGCCGACGGTTCCGCGTGGCCGTGTTCTTCGTGGCATCCTGCGCGCATGGCGCAGGTCACGCTCATCCCGTCGGGCCAGGATTTCACTGTCGAGGGCGGCGAAACCGTTCTCGCCGGCGCGCTGCGGGCAGGCCTCAACCTGCCGCACAGCTGCAAGGGCGGTCACTGTGCGTCCTGCATCGCACGGATCGTGAGCGGCGAGATCGCATACCCGGGAGGTCGGCCTGCCGGCATCACGGCGGAGGAGGTGGACGCAGGGCTTGCGTTGCTATGCCAGGCGCGCGCGCTCTCGGACCTGCAGGTCGAGGCGCGCGAGGTGCGACCGGCGCCGGACGTCGAAGTGAAGAGCCTGCCGTGCCGCATCGAACGCAAGGATCGCCTCGCTCCGGACGTGATGGCGGTGTTCCTGCGATTGCCTGCCGTCGAGGAGCTGCATTACCGGGCGGGACAGTACCTGGACATCATGCTGTCGGAGGGTCGTCGTCGCAGCTTCTCGATCGCGAGCGCACCGGCGGACGGCCGGCTGCTCGAGCTGCATGTCCGGCGCGCGTCCACCACTGGGTTCACGGCACAACTGTTCGAGAGCCTGCGCCCGGGGGCACTGCTGCGTATCGAAGGGCCGCTGGGACAGTTCTGGCTGCGGGCGGAATCCCCGAGGCCGGCGCTGATGGTGGGCGGCGGGACGGGTTACGCGCCACTCAGGGGCATGCTGCGGCAACTGGTCGCCACCGGCGACCGGCGGCCGGTGACGCTGTACTGGGGCGCTCGCGACAAGGATGGCCTTTATGAGCATGAGTGGCTGCGCGCGCTCGAAAGCGAGCGGCCCGGTTTCCGCTACTGTCCGGTGCTGTCGGACGCAATCGCCCCTGCAGGCGGGCGTGCGCGCCGGATTGGTCCACGAGGCGATGCTTGCCGATCATCCCGAGCTTTCCGGTTTCGACGTGTATGCGAGCGGTCCGCCGGCGATGATCGAGGCCATCCGCGCGCGATCGGCTGCTGCCGGGCTGCCCCGCGAGCAGCTGCATTTCGACTCGTTCGACTACGCCCCGGACACGCTGGCGAAGCTCGGCAGCAGGGCCGCGCAAACCTGAGGCGGATTCAGTGGCGCCTGAGCCGCACTCGCGGCACGTTCGGCCGGCGGCCGACAGACCGGGCGACCGCCTCGCGCAGGTACTTCGCACTGTTCGCATGCTCGCCGATCTGCTCGAGCAGGTCGGCGAGGATCAGGCTGTTCTCGGAGCTGGGCCGTCGCGCGAGACTGGCCTCGAGGTAGCTCCGCGCCTTGCCGACCAGCTGGGCTCGAAGGCAGAGGCGCGCGCAGCTCGCGAGCAGTTCGGGGTCCTCGGGCTGCTTGCGCAGCCAGGCTTCCGCCCGGTCCAGCGGCGCGAGCGGATCGGGAAGCACGATGTCGCCGTAGAGCCGGACGGCCGCCGGGTCCGGTTGCTGGTCGATCAGTTCGCGCAGGATCTTTTCGGCCGTCGGATGGTCCCTGCAGGCCATCGCGGCTCGTGCATAGGTCACGATGGATTTCGGGAGCTTGCGCACGCCGCGCGGCAGGTCGGACCACGATTTCTCGAGTCGTGACTGGTCGCCCGATTCTCCGGCGGCGCGGATTTCCTCCAGCTGCACCTGCGCAAGGAGTTCGCTCACCTGTGCCTCGGGCAGTTCCTTGGCGCTCCTGAGGCGTGGGCCGAGCGCCAGCAGCCTGTCGCCGCGACCAAGCTTGGGATACAGGCGCGCAAGCAGTTCGAGTCCGCGGGAGTTCAGGTCACCCGACGCGTCGAGTTGCTCCAGCGTCTGCACGGCTGCCGCGTCCTGTCCGCGCCTGAGCTGCATCTCGGCCAGCGTGACCAGCGCTGCCGCCCGCTCGCCGGGCGCACTTTCCTGGGCCTGGGCGAGCCATGCGTCGCGGCGCTCGACCGCGTCCTGCAGGTCCGCGGCACGTGCCGCGACCAGGTAGTTGGCCGCTGGCGAATCCGCGTCGGCCGCGGTCCGTGTCAGCAATTCCTCGGCCCGGCGCCAGTTGCCTGCCGCGAGATCGAGCAGTCCGCGCTGTGTATCGTCACGGGCGCGTCGGCGCCGCCGCTCCGCCCGCAACGACGCCAGGCGCTGCCGCGCGCCCACTGCGCCGGCGACGCCGCGCATGGTGAAATAGGCCGCGACGAGCAACAGCAGGAAAACCGGCAGCGTGGTCTCGGCAAGTGAGCGCCCCACGCGAACGGCAACGTAGCCCGGGTCGCCGACCAGGAGCTGGGCGAGCAATCCACCGCCGACCAGCGCCAGCGCCACCAGCGTGGCACCCCTCATGGCGCGCTCGCGTCCGGGACCATCAGGCGCTGCAGCTGACGTGCTGCTGCGCCGATCTTCGGCTGTTCGGGCTCGACGTTGACGCCGCGCAATGCCTGGACTTCGGCCAGCGCCGCGGCGACCCCGGCCGAGGACGTATCGAAGAACTGCGTGAGCCAGGTGCCGGCGGCCTCGAGCGACTGCGCGTAGGCCACGCCGTCCGGCTGCATGGCCGCGACGCGTGCTGCGAACAGCAGCAGTTCCAGGTGCTGGCGTCGCAGCGATTGTTCCTGCTGCGTGACCAGCCGCGACGTCGAAGGATCCACTTGCTTCAACGTCACCATGCTGCCGAGCGCCTGGCCGATCCGGTGCATTGCGCGGCGGAAGGCGCCTTGCGGTTCCGGTTCCCGGTTGGTGCTCGAGCCGCGGGTGACCGGCACGCCAAGCACCGCAAGCGTTGGCACGGCGTCCTCGAGCGTCGCGATCCGCGCGACCGTTGCGCCAAGGTTCGGCAGCGGCACGGCGCGCAGCGCCGTGAGATCCTGCGCCAGCAGGCGGCGGACCTCGGTCGTTGCCGGATCGTTGAAGGACGCGAGCCGCGCATCCGCCGCTTCCATCGCCGCGATCGCTGTTCGTACGTCATGGTCCAGGTTGAGCTGGCGCTCGGCCAGGTCGAGCAGGTACATCGCCTCCGCACGCGCCCAGGCACGCTGCGGCGCTTCGGTGCGGGCCCTGAGTTCCTCGACGCCGCGTCCGAGCACGGCTATCTGGGCAGGCAGCTCGTGCAGGCTGCGCAGCTCCGCGTGCAGCGCGCGCTGCGAGGTCTCCGTGCGGGTGCCGAGCGTCGTCAGCTGGCTCGACAGGCGGTCCTGCGATGCGCGAAGTTCCACCACCTGGCGGCGCACGCGGTCGATGCGATTGTCGAACTGCCCGATGCGCCAGTGTGCGTAGATCGCGAGAAGCAGCCCGACGACGGCCAGCGCGAGCAGCATGGGGTTGGTCCCGCTGCCGCCCGGTCGGCGGGAATTCATGTCGTTGGACAGGGATTCGATTTCAGCGGACATTGGCTTCGCGCTGCTGCGCCGAGGATTACGTCGAATCGTATCACGCAGGCACGGTACGGCCGTCCCCGGCCGCCGCCCACGACTGCAGCGCGGCCAGCATCGTTTCGTCCTCCGCGCTGCCGGCAACGAGCAGATGACCGCGCCACTGGAGTCTGCGCGCCTCGGCGGCCACCCGGTCGCCGGGTACCAGCAGCGGGGCGTCGCGTAACCATGGAAAGCGCTGCTCGGGTGCCATCGCCAGAAGCGACTCGAGCACTTCCGAACTGGTGACCGTGGCGACGACCGCACCGGACTCATTTGCGCGGCGAAGCTCGTCCAGCGCCTGCCCGGACGGCGCGGGCCGGACGCGCCTGTAGACTTCGGCCGTGCTCACTTCTGCGCCGCTGGCCAGCAGCCCGGCGCGAAGCACGTCGCGCCCGCCGACGCCCTTGATGACCAGGATGCGTCGGCCTGCGGGCCCTGCCAGTTCGGGGTGCGCGAGCAGTCCCTCGGAGTCCGATGCCGACCCCGATTTCGGCGCCGCATGCACGGTGATGCCGGACTCGGCAAGTGCCCGGGCAGTGGCGCGTCCGATCGCGCCGACACGGGACTTCCCGGGGCGCCCGAGCTGGGGTATCGACTGCTCCACGGCATTCGCGCTCGTGTAGACGATCCAGTCGAAGTCGCCGAGCATGCATGCCCGCCGTTGCGTGTCGTCGAGCGTCACGGGCTCGATCGCAAGCGTCGGAAAGGCGATGGCGGTTGCGCCATGGTCGCGGAGCAGCTGCACGAAACGCGTCGCCTGGCGCGCGGGCCGCGTCACGATGACGGCCAGGCCCGCGAGCGAGCCGGTCACGATGGAGGGACCGCCTCGATGCGCAGGCGGTCGAGCAACGGCCCGGCACCGGCAGCCTGCATGCGGTCGGCCAGCGCCAGCCCGAGCTTTTCGGCATCGGCGGCGGGGCCGGCGATGCCGTCGCGATACACCTCGCTGCCGTCGGGCGCACCGACGAACCCGCGCAGCGTGAGAGCGCCCGCGTCCAGCGTCGCGTGCGCCGCGATCGGCGAATGGCAACTGCCGCCGAGCGCCCGGGCAAACGCGCGTTCGGCGGAAAGGCGCACGAATGACTCGTCGTGGTGCAGCGCGGCCAGCAGCGCGGCGTTGCGCGCATCGTCGTCACGGCACTCGATGCCGATCACGCCCTGGCCGACGGCGGGCACGCAGAAATCGGCGTCCAGCACCTCGGTGATTCGCCCGCCGAGCCCCAGCCTCTCGAGTCCGGCACAGGCCAGCAGGATCGCGTCGAGGCTGCCTTCCTCGAGGCGGCGCAGCCGCGTTTCGACGTTGCCACGCAGCAGTTCGAGCAGCAGGTCCGGTCGCGCGGCGCGCAGCTGGGCCTGTCGTCGCGGGCTCGAGGTGCCGACACGCGCACGCTGCGGCAGGTCGGCGAATCGGCGGTACTTGAGCGAGATGAAGGCGTCGTGCGGATTGGCACGGGGCAGCGCGGCCACGATCCGGAAGCCCGGCGGCAACTCGCTGGGGACATCCTTCATCGAGTGCACCGCGATGTCGGCCCGGCCATCCTGCATCGCGACCTCGAGTTCCTTCACGAACAGCCCCTTGCCGCCGACCTCGGCAAGCGCGCGGTCCAGCACGCGGTCGCCCTGGGTGCTCATCGGCACCAGTTCCACCGGGACCCGCGGATGTGCGGCGCGAAGCAGCGCCATGACGTGCTCGGCCTGCCAGAGGGCGAGCGTGCTGCGACGGGTTGCGATGCGTATCGGGTTCGACAAGCCGGGACTCCAGTGCGTTTGTTGTCAGGCGGCGCGGCTCGCGGCTTCGCGTTCCTCGTACTCGAATCGGAACAGCGCGATGAGCAGGCCGAGCACGATGGGGCCGAGGAACAGGCCGATGAAACCGAAAGCCGACAGCCCGCCCATCACGCCGATGAAGACCGCGAGGGTAGGCAATTCGGAACGACCCGAAATCAGCATTGGCCGCAGGAAGTTGTCCACCGACCCGACCAGGGCGAGGCTCCAGGCCGTGAGAAAGATCGCGTGGCCGTAGTCGCCCTGGATAGCAAGAAATGCAACGCCCGGTATCCAGACCAGCGCCGTGCCGACCAGCGGTATCAGCGCGAACAGCGCGCCCAGCACGCCGAAGACCAGCGGGCTCGGCAGGCCGGCGATCCAGAAGCCGATCCCGACCAGGGCGCCCTGCACCAGCGCGGTGAGCCCGATGCCGATGAAAACCGCGCGCGTAACATCGGCCAGGTGGAGCCAGAGGCGCGAGCGGCGCCGTTCCTCGATCGGCAGCATGCGCACGACTTTCTGGGCCAGTGCCGGGCCGTCACGCAGCACGAAGAACAGCACGAACAGCATCAACCCGAAGCTGACCGCAGTGCCGAGTGCGCCCAGCACGAAGTTGCCGCCGGAGGACGCGAGGGATTGCAGCACTCGCTTCGCCGCCTCGACGAGCCAGCCCTGCAGCTGCTCGACGGTGACCGTCGTGTGGCTGCCGATCCACGCGAGCGGCCGTTCGAGCAGCGGAATGCTGGCGAGGTCGAGCGAGGCGGCGTTCATCTGCGGCGCCTGCGCGTTCAGGCGGCCGAGCAACTGTGCCGACTGCGCGGCGACTGCGCCCGCGATGACCGCCACCGGCAGCAGGAACAGCAGCACCGTGAGCGCCGTGGTGATTCCGCTCGCGAGCCGCGCCCGACCGCCCAGCTTGTCGCTGAGCCGCGCGTTCAGCGGCGCGAGCAGCGAGCCGAGCAGCACGGCCCACACCAGCGGTTGCCAGAGCGGCTCGACGATGCGCCACACCACGTACCCGAGCAGCGCGAGCAGCAGCAGCCCGCCGAGGCGCGAATAGGGGCCGCCGGTGACTCGTGTGGCCTCGTTCGCGGGCCCGGTCGCCGGTTCGATGCCGTCGGTCACCTGTCGGTGCCCGCCGGGTCCTGCGCGAACAGCTCGTCCTTGACGCGGAAAATGGTCGAGATGTCCTCGTCGCCGTGACCCTGATCGATCAACCGGCGATAGTGCTCAAGCGTCGTCTCGACCACCGGCAGCTCGACGCCGTGGCGCGCCGCCATGTCGCGGCATATACGCAGGTCCTTCTCGTGCAGTCGCACGCGAAATCCGGCCGGGTAGGCGCCCTTGACCATGTTCGGCGCGCGATTCACGAAGTACCAGCTCGAGCCGGCCCCCTTGCCGAGCGTGTCGATCAGTTTCTCGAGCGGCAGCGCCTCCGCCTTCGCGAATGCCATGGCCTCCGCGACCGCCTGAATGATGCCGGCGCACATGATCTGGTTGGTGGCTTTTGCCGCCTGCCCTGCGCCATTCGGCCCGAAGTGCATGACGGTACGCCCCATGGCTGCAAGCACGGGTTCGGCTTGCGCGAAGGTCTCGGGCGAGCCGCCTACCATGATCGCGAGTGTGCCGTCCCGAGCGCCCTCGACCCCGCCGCTCACCGGCGCATCGAGGAACTCGCAGCCACGGACGGCCAGGCGTGCTGCGGCGGCCCGGGCGGTTTCTGCGCTCACTGTCGAGCAGTCGATGACGAACGAGCCTGGTCGCAGGCCCGGCAGGATCGCATCGACCATCTCCAGCACGTCCGCGTCCGCCGCGACGCAGAGCACGATCACGTCGCATGCTGCAGCCAGGTCGGCCGGGCTGCTGGCAGCGTCTATTTCCAGGCTCTTTGCCAGTTCCGCGGCGACGTCCGGACTGCGGTTCCAGATGCATTCAAGCAGGCCGGCCTTGTGCAGATTGCGGGCCATGCCCCGGCCCATGGCGCCGAGGCCGATGAAGCCGACGGCTTGCGTCACGTCACTTGCCCGAGCAGAACTGGTCCATGACTTGCTTTGCGTCCGCACGTGCCTTGTCGATCTGCTCACTCGTCAGGTACGTGCGCTCGCCGTTCGGGCCCTCTTCGTAGAACCTGTGCGAATTCATCACGTTCTGGTATTGCTGGCGGGCGTCGGCGCAGCGCTTGGCAAGGTCCGCAGCCGTGTCTTCCGCGGCCTTCTCGGCCTCGGCCTGCTGCGCCTGTGACTTTTCGAAGGCCTGGTCCTGCGCCTTGTACTGCTGCATCTCGGACGAGCTCTGCTGCGCAGCTGCCGGCTGGCTGCTGCCCTGGCTCTGAACGGCCACCTTTTCCGCCGGAAGCGTCTGTGGTGTGTCGGTATAGACCGTGCGCCCCTGTGCGTCCTTCGTGATATAGACGTCGCCCGCGTGGGCGGTGCCCACGAGCAGAATGCCTGCCAGGACCACTGCAATCTGTTTCATGCTGGGTGTCTCCGTGGATCGCGCGGCAAGTGTATCAGGCCGGCCGCAGGGAGCAGCGTGAGGTGGCTCCCATCGCGGCCCTGGCGCCTTCGCCACGGGGGATGCGGCGGCCATTATGTGAAGCACCGTGGCGGTCATCGTGCGCAACGGCGACCCGGCCATTGAAAAAGGGCGGCCGGTTCGATCCCGGCCGCCCCCTGCTTGTCGCTCTCCGGCACCCGCGCACCGGATAGTAACTGCCTTAGCTGTACGCCCTCTCCCCGTGCGACACGGTGTCGAGTCCCTCGCGCTCCTGGTCCTCCGCGACCCTGAGCCCGATCACAACGTCCACGATCTTGAACGATACCGCGGCGACGACGCCCGACCAGACGAGGCTCAGCAGTACCGCGATGGCCTGCGACTTCAACTGGGCGAGGATCGAGTAGTCGGCGACGGCGTTTGCCACGTAGTCGTACACGCCGGTTCCGCCGAGCCAGGGGGCGCAGAACACGGCGGTCAGCAGCGCTCCGAGGATGCCGCCCACGCAGTGCACGCCGAACACGTCGAGCGAGTCGTCGTAGCCGAGCTTCTGCTTCAGGCTCGCCACCGCCCACAGGCACACGAGGCCGGCACTGAGGCCGATCGCTATCGCGCCCATCGGGCCCACCCAGCCGCAGGCCGGTGTGATGGCGACCAGGCCGGCGACGGCGCCGGAGGCCCCGCCGAGCATGGTCGGCGTGCCGCGGTGCATCCACTCGGCGAACGACCAGGCCAGCGCTGCGGCGGCGGTCGCGAGCACCGTGTTCGCGAACACCTGGCCGGCAAACGCCGACGCCTCGAGGTTCGAGCCCACGTTGAAGCCGAGCCAGCCCACCCACAGCAGCGAGGTGCCGATCATCACCATCGGCACGTTGTGCGGCGCCATCGAAGCGCTGCCGTAACCGATCCGCTTGCCGACCATCAGCGCGCCCACCAGGCCCGCGATGCCCGCATTGATGTGCACGACCGTGCCGCCCGCGAAATCGAGCGCGCCTTTCTGGAACAGGAATCCGGCAGTCGCGGCGGCCGCGTCACCGGCCGCGGCGTCGGTGTAGGCGTCCGGGCCGGCCCAGAACCACACCATGTGCGCGATCGGCAGATAGGAGAACGTGAACCACAGCGCCACGAACATCAGCACCGCGCCGAACTTGATGCGCTCGGCGAACGCGCCGACGATCAGCGCGGGCGTGATGCACGCGAAGGTCATCTGGAATACGAAGTACACGTACTCGGGAATGTAGACGCCCTTGCTGAACGTCGCCGCCATCGACGCCGGAGTGAGCCCCTGCATGAACAGCCGGTCGAACCCGCCGAAGAAGGCGTTGCCGGACGTGAACGCGATGCTGTAGCCGTATACGGCCCACAGGATCGAGACCATGCAGAAGATCATGAACACCTGCATCAGCAGCGACAGCACGTTCTTCGAGCGGACCATTCCGCCGTAGAAGAGTGCGAGGCCCGGGATCGTCATCAGGATCACCAGCATCGTGGACGTCATCACCCAGGCCGTGTCGCCCTTGTCGGGCACCGGGTCGTCCGCGAATCCGAGCGTGGGTGCGAGCATCGCGCCCAGGGCGAGCGCGATGGCCCAGGGGCGGCTACGCGCGGCAGTCAGCGTGTTCACTGGCGTTCTCCTGTCAGTCGGTCTGAATGAAATTCCATGCGGGTGGCCTCAGGTTCAGACGGCCTCGGGTCCGCTTTCGCCCGTGCGGATGCGCACGGCCTGGTCGAGTGCGGTCACGAAGATCTTCCCGTCGCCGATCTTTCCGGTGCGGGCCACGTTGCACACCGCTTCGATCACCTGTTCCGCGACGTCGTCGTCCACGGCGATCTCGAGCCGGGTCTTCGGCAGGAAATCGATGCTGTACTCGGCGCCGCGATAAAGCTCCGTGTGACCGCGTTGCCGGCCAAAACCCTGGACTTCCGTCACGGTCACGCCCTGCACGCCGATGTCGGCGATGGCCTGCCGCACTTCATCGAGCTTGTACGGCTTGACGATCGCGGTAATGAGCTTCATCGGTGGCGGTCCTCAGCTGTGGCAAGTGGCTGCGGGGACCTCGATGCAGGAAGCGTGCCACTGCCCGGCCGAGGCGGGTCGGGCGGCATATGGTGTGCCTGGCCTGGGCAGACAGCGGCGGATGCACCATCCTGGGGCGGCCACCGGGTCGCGCGCCTCGCGAAGGAGCGCCCGGTGGTGGGGTTATCGAGCGACCCGACGTCCGATGCTCGCCACGGGCCGGCTTCCTTCTAAACTACCCCCTGTCCTCAGTCACGAGCCGCTCTCCACATGGCCTTCGACCCCCGACTCATCGACGACCTCGCCCAGCGCCTGGCCGGATCCGTGCCCGAAAGCCTCGCCGCGCTGCGCCGCGACCTGGAACAGAATTTCAAGGGCGTGCTGGCCGGGGGGCTTGCGAAGCTCGACCTGGTGACGCGCGAGGAGTTCGACGTCCAGACGGCGGTGTTGAAGCGCACGCGCGCCAAGCTCACCGCGCTCGAGAAGCGGCTCGCCGAGCTGG
>CAWFXR010000007.1:0-12906 GCA_963819835.1 uncultured Gammaproteobacteria bacterium | reverse complement strand
CTGCAGCCCCCCGTGGATGTGTGCAAAACCGGGCTTGGCGGTTAGCGCTCACCCGCGGCTCGCTGCTGTGGGCGGCGCAGCCCGATCGGATCACCGCAGTTCGATGCTTGAATGCGTCCGGGTACCAGTTGCTCTCGCGCGCTGCCGCGGCCTGGACTTCGCTTCGGCATCCATGCCGAGTCATCCGTATGTGCTCCGCGAGGATACGACGTAGACCCGTGGATCGTTGGGATGCGGACTGCGCGGCGACGCAGGAGCTCGCTGCCCAGCCTGCTGGAAGTCCTTTTCACCACGGAGTTGTACGCCGCGCCCCAGCCGCGAAACCGGTTCGAGGGTTCGCGCGCCGGGCCAGCAGCTGCGGTCGGCGCCGCCAGGCCGGCCAGCGGGAGCGATCGAGCTTGCGGTCGCCGTTTGCGCATTGCCTCGCGGAGTCGCAGTGCTCGCAGCGGCTTTGCGATTTCCGATGTACTGGACTCCAGTACGTGTTGCCGATGTATTCGACGTTCATCTGTGCAAGCCCGATGCGTCGGATCCAGTCTTCGTCGTTGCCGAGGTATGGTCCGACGTCGTAAGGGCCGCATCCCGCCGTATCCAGTCTGTGTTGCGCGCCAGCATACTCGCACGTCGGTCAACGGTCGCGATCCGTCGAATCGCGACAGTCTGTGCCTGCCCGAGATCTTCGACGTGCGCATGTTGCCCGATGCGGCGGATCCAGACCGGACTTGCCGATGTACTCGACCTCTCCCTAATCCAAGTCCTCAACGGCATTTCCTGCTCGCATCGGCCTGCGCGCTGGCAGCGCAGAAAGCTCAGCAGGGCCCTCATCACGAACAGGCTATGTGGCGTCGGCAGCATCGCCGATCGCCCCCGCACGTTGATTGAGGCTGTATACGCAGTTGTCTACTGAGGGCAACGCGCCGGCGATGGCCACAGCCACGCCACGCATCGAACCTGCTCGCCAGGTTCACCAGTTGCATCGGGCAGCGACGCAATGAGGCTGGTCATGGCCGACTTTCCCCTTCCCCGAGCGTCCGCTACTGTCGATAGCAGTCGCCTCCGAGCCGGCGGACAAGCCCGGGACGCCGCTCACGCGACTGTGCTGCGGAGGGTCGAGGCCACCATGTAAACCATCCCCTCGATTTTCGGCGAGGGATCCGGATAGGCCACCGGGGCAAATCCGATGCGGTCATAGAGTCGCAGGGCCGGCGCGTTGTCGGACATGACGAACAGTGAATACGAGTCAACCCGCAGTTCGTCCGACCCGACGCGACAAAGCTCCAGAACCAACCGCTCTCCGACACGGTGGCCGCGAAACTCCGGCTTCACCGCCAGGTGCGCCAGATGACACCGCCCGGCCCGCAAGTAGTACTGGCCGAAAGCCAGCAGCTCATCGTCGGCATCGACCAGACTCCAGGTTCGCAGGGTTCCAAGCCGGGTGTCCTCACGAAACGTCGATTCGGTAAACGGGAATCGAAATCCCGGACCACCCCACGATCGACAGGCAGACTCATCCGCGAACCAACCCATCAGATGCGCCAGGTGGGCGTCATCGAATCGTCGAAACTTGAACGCACCCTGATCCATCTCGCAGGCCCACTCGAAAACGCCGATTCTCCGAATTTCCACCAGTGTAGCGGACCTTTGTCTGCGTTCCCGCCGCCCCGCGCCAGCCCTCTTCTCCTCTCCCGGACCGGCACCGGAACGCTGACCCTCCAGGCCCGCAGCCGAACCGAAGCGCACGTTCATTGCGCCTCACCGCTGGCCGCCTGGCGCTCAAGCTCTGCCAGCAGCAATTTCACGTCGGACTGCCGGCGGACCACGTAAACGAGCTTGCCCGGCCGCAGCGCCAGCAACCTGGCCTTGAGCGCGGGAGTCCAGAACCGATCTGACAGCCTGAGAAAGCGATAGCTGCTGATCGTCGATTTCAGCATTGGACTGCCTTTCGGCCATCCGAGAGGCTTGACGAACGGACTCTTGAGGAATCGCTTGGTGACCCACCAGTAGTGGGTTAACGACGACCTCTCGACATAGACCAGCACATCAGCCGCACGCAGCATGGCTTCGAATGCCAGCGGGTTGCCGACCCCGTCTACGACCCAATGCTGCTGAGCCAGGGCCTTGGCGTGCCGCCGCAGGAACTCCTCGTCGGGAACTCTGGCGCCGCCTATCTCGTACTGAAGCAGGTCCAGCTGTTGCAGCGGCAGGTTGGCGGTTGTTGCGATCTGCCGGGCCAGGGTTGACTTGCCGCCGCCCGGTTTGCCGAAGACGGCTACCTTCATGGATGGGGAGTTCCTGACTGGCGCGCCAGTTCGCTCAGGTGGCCATTCGAGCAACCGGCAGCGACTTGCGGCGCGTCTTACCTTCGAGAAAGTCGGCAAGGCGCGACACGACCTTTCAATGAATGGCGCTTGCTCACAGCGTGGGTTTCCCGGCAGGGAGGCGGCGGGCACCGCGTGCCATCAGCGCGACGAATCGGGGATGCGCGCGAATCGGATCGAGGCTGTTGTCCCGCTGCATCCACAACAACCAGCCTTCGCTGACCCGGTCGATCCAGGGCTCGATCAGGTCCACCGCGGTGTCGGCGTCCTGCAGTCTCGACATGGCGCACGCAAGGTTGTAATGCAGCCGCGCGTTGTCCGGATCGAAAAGGAGCGCCCGCCGGGTCCAGTCGCGCGCGCGCTCGACCTGTCCAAGTCCGGCGAGCGAGGTCACCAGGAAGCCGAGTGCCCCGCTGTGATCCGGCTCGTCGGCGAGGATCTTCTCGCAGCGCGCGAGCGCGCGTCGCTCAGCGGCCGCGGTCGCGTCGCTTGCACCCAGCGCCTCGTAGGCCTGCGACACCATCCCGGCCGGCCAGTAGGCATCCGGGTCGAGTTCGATGGCGCGCTCCAGGTGCACGATCGCCTGCTCGTATTCACGCCGTCCGATGGCCACGGCTCCTGCGATGACGTGGGCGTCGTAGCAATCCGGATCGAGCGTCAGCGCGGTCGCGAGCACCTCGTCGACGGGCTCATGGTCCAGCAGGCCGCGCACCATGGCCTCGGCGAGCGCGGCGTGCCCTTCCGCTACCGCGGGATTCGCCGCAATGGCCCGCTCGGCCGACGCTCGCGCGCTGGCGATGGAATACCCCTCGACGCCGCGCTGGCTCATTTCCGCCTCCGCGAGCGACATCAGCGCCCAGCCTTGCGCGAAGCCGGGATCAAGTTCGACGACGCGGCGGCAGATCCGCAGGATGACCGGCTTGAGCCGTTCGCTGCCCTTGCGCTGGAACCCCCGGGCCATGAGGAACAGCTCGTACGCTTCCGAGCTGGTCGTGGACCGCTGCTCGATCGCCGCCTTTTCCGCCGGCAGGAGCTTGACCTTCAACGCCGTGACGATGGCCTTCGAGATTTCGTCCTGGATCGCAAAGATGTCGTCGAGCGTGCGGTCGTAGCGCTCGGCCCAGACTTGCGTGTCGCTGGCCGCCTCCAGCAGTTGCGCCGTAATCCGGACGCGATTGCCGGACTTGCGCACGCTGCCTTCCAGGACGTGGGTGACCTTCAACGCCTGCGCGATCTGGGCCGGCGCGACGGTCTTGCCCTTGTATGAGAACGCGGAATTGCGCGAAGCCACCGACAGGCCGGAGACGCGCCCGAGATCGGTGATGATGTCCTCGGTCACGCCGTCGCTGAAGTACTCCTGCTCCGGATCGCCGCTCATGTTCACGAACGGCAGGATGACGACCCCGGGCCGGGTGGGCGGGACGGGACGGGAAGGCATCGACGTCGTGGCAGACGGTGGTGCGGCGCCGGACTGCAGGCTGCGCGGTGCGGTCTGGACCTCGATCAACCGCAGCACGTCGGCAACGAGTCCCTGCCACGCCTTGTCCTCGTGGTTGCCGCGCCAATGCGAAAGGTCCGCGGTGTGTGTCAGCTCGAAAATGATGGGCCGCTGGCACGCCTCGATCATCACCGGCACGAGCGTGCGATTGCGGTCCGCCTGGGTCGCCTCGGCTCGAACCCAGCGAGATGTCACGGAACTCGTCGACCAGAGCACCACGACGGCCTTGGCCTCGCGGAGAGCACGCTCGATGCTTTCGTCGAACGCTTCGCCGGATCGCAGCGCATCGTCCCACCAGACCGTGAGGCCGGCCGACTGGAACGCATCGGCAAAGAGACGTGCGATCTCCGCGTCGTCCCGGGAGTACGAGATGAAGACGTCGGCCATGTGCGCCTTTGGGTGGGGTCTTGAGCGACCTGACGAGCGGAGTCTACCGGGGCCGAGGACAGTTCGCTCCTGGCGGGAAAGTGGAGCGGGTGATGGGAATCGAACCTACGTGAACCGCCCTGCCTCACTCACGAGATCAATGACTCATTTCTCGCGCCGGTCCTGCGTGTGCGCCACGATCGCCGATCCGCAGTGGCTCGCCGGAGACCTGCGCGGGTCAGAGTGACCCAAGTACTTTGGCGATGAGGATCTTGACGATCAGCGCCACCGGATAGACCAGCGCATAGCCGTGCGCGACCCGGCTGTCGTAGCCGGTACGACCGTTGGCGAACGCCAGCACCGCGGGCTGCGTGTGCGCGGCCGCCAGCACGCCCGCTAACCGCGTCCGGCCCATCGCGAACACACGCCGCATGACAACGAACATGCCGCACGAGACGCTGGCAGTGATGGCGATGCCCAGCACGAAGATCCGCATGCCGTCGCCGGTGGCCAGCGCCGTCCCCAGCTGGATGCCGGCGCGCGTACCGGCGTGCGCGAGAAACGCGAGCAGCCCGAAGTCCGCCATCGTCTGCCCGGCCGTGTGCGGCATCGTGGTCAGGAAGGGACCGATACGCCCGACCTTGCCGAAGACCAGGCCCACGAGCAGCGTGCCCGCCGCAGGTCCCATGGAGAACGCCATGCCCGGCAGCGGCAACACGATGCTGCCGAGCAGCAGGCCAAGCGTCATGCCGGTGCCGAGCACCATCGGGCGCAGGTCGGACAGGCCACGCTCGGAATCACCGAGGTAGGCGGTCACGGCCCCGATCTGTTCGCGTGGCGCGATGATGCGCAGGCGGTCACCGGGCTGGAGTACGAACTCGTCGCTCGCCAATGCGTCGACGTCGCCGCGCCGCACGCGGATCACCTTCGCACCGAAGCGGCGCATCAGGTCGAGGTCGCCGATCGTGCGACCCGCCAGGTCTTCGTCGGACAGCGTGATGCGACGGAAGTCGACGCCGGCGCGGCTCGCCTCGAGGGACTCCGTGGCCGCGTGCCCGAGTTCGCGCGTCACCTGCTCCACCAGGTCGATCTGCCCGACCACGGTGACGATGTCGCCGCGCCGCAATCGTGCGTCGTCGCCCGGTGCCTGCACGTCGTCCGCGGTCGCACCGTGCTGCAGGCGCGAGAATCGGATCGCTTGCCCGTAGCGCAGTTCCAATTCGCCGACCCGAGGTTCCGCGGTACTGTCCACCTCGATGCTGCGGCTCACCAGCGGCGGGGGCGCGTCCGCGTCTGCACCGCGACCGCGCAAGGCGAGGCTGGTTGCGAGCAGCGGCCCGATCACGCCGCAAAGGTAGGTCACCGCGTACGCGATGGTCGGCCCCGCATCGTCGTGGGCCGCTTCGCGCGCTGCGGCGAGCGCAGGAGTGTTGGTCAGCGCCCCGGCGAAGCTGCCTGCGACCACGGCACCGGACAAGCCCAGCAGGTGGCCGCCGACCACGGCGATCAGTGCCCCTACGACGAGCACCCCGACGGTCGCGAGGATCGGACCGTATCCCGCGCGTAGCGACGCGAAAAAGGCGGGGCCCGACATGTTGCCGACCGAGAACGTGAACAGCACCAGGCCGAGGGTTCCCAGTGCTTCAGGCACGACGAGCCGGTAGCCGCGCGTGGCGGCAAGAAAACTCGTCGCCATGCCCAGGAACAGGACCGCAGCCGCACCCAGCTCGACGCCGCCAAAGCGGATGCGGCCGATCAGTGCGCCCGTGCCCAGCAACAGGAACAGCAGCAGGAGATCCTGCCGAGCCAGGAACTCGAGGGCGGCGTCGAGGGTGTCCATGCGGAGGGCTCGCAGTGTCGGCGCTGCAGGCCGCTGCGTAACCTGTGAATTACCGAGACACGCCTGCGGCTGGCGGACCCAGCGTTCAACGTCAAGCCAATCACGGAGCACGACGTCAGGCGGGACTCACCGCTGGCGAATTGGGCGGCCGGCGCGAGTTCGTCCGGCGGCGCGCAATGACGTTTTCCGGATTGCGCGCGACAGTCGGGCCGGGGTTGGCTGAGGTCGACTCAGCCCGGCGAAGAAGTGGAGCGGGTGATGGGAATCGAACCCACGCTAGTAGCTTGGGAAGCTACAGTTCTACCATTGAACTACACCCGCTGGCCGTCGCAGATTCTATGCAGCTTCCCGAGAGTCGGCAAATCGGTGGCCTGCCCGGGACGGCGCAGCCCGTCGCACCGTGCCATGTCAGGTGACCAGCGGCTCGCTGCGCGCCTGTGGAAAGCGGATCTCGACGCGGGTGCCGACGCCGGTGCTGCTGTCGATCGCGACGGGCCAGCCAAATCGGTCCGATAGCCGGCGCACGATCGTGAGCCCGACGCCGTGCCCACCGCGCCGGCCCGAGTCGCCGCGCACGAACGGCTGGTACATCGCGTCCAACTGTCCGGGCGCGATGCCGACACCCGTGTCGCGGATCACCACCGATGCCGCGCCGACCTCCACCGTCACCTCGCCGGCGTCCGTGTACGAGAATGCGTTGCGCAGCAGGTTGCCGAGCAGCACGGCGAGCACCTTCTCCGGTGCGTCGACGTGCAGGCGGTGCGTGGCCATAAGGCTCGATTCGACGGACTTCCCCGCCGCGAGCAGTCGCGCCCGCTCGAGCTCCTCGGCGAGCACATCGTTGACGCACGTGGGCTCGAGCGGCAGGGCGGTCTGCGACTCGCGCGCCAGCAGCAGGAACGCGCTGGTGAGCTCCTCCATGTCACGCGCCGCCCGCGCGATACGTGCAACGGACCGCCGGCTGGCGTCGCTTAGCCCGGCGTCGGTCTCCAGCATACCGGCCGCCATCTGGATCACCGTGAGCGGGCTGCGCAGCTCGTGGCTGGCGTCGCGCGTGAAGTTGCGCTCGCGGTCCATGAACTCACTCAGGCGCTGGGCATATCGAGCCAGTGCGTCCGCCAGCTCGAGCACCTCGTCGTCGGCGTCGCGCGGCAGGCGGGTGGGGTCGAGCCTCGCGGGATCCGGGGACGCGGGATCAAGCTCGCGCACCTGTCGCGCCAGCGCGATGACCGGCGAGAACGCGCGGCGCGAGGCACGAAACGCGAGCCACGTCGTGAGGTACAGGACCAGCAGCACCATCGCGAGCGGCAAGCAGGCCGAACACCGCAGCGAGGCGTCCGACGCCGCTGCGGTCGAAAACGAGATATAGACGCCGCCCGTCACGGTCCGAGACATAGACGACGTTCTCGACGCCGTCGATCACGCGCTCGTGGTATCCGGTCGACAAGCCCGCCAGCGCGGGCGGCACGGTGTCGAGGTACCCCGTGAGGTTCAGCGTCCCGGGCAGCGGGAACGCACGGTCTCGCTCGCGCTGCGACCAGAAGTGGGCGGCCTCCTCGCGCAATGCCTGGCGGATGAGCACGCCCTCGAGCAGCAGGCTGGCGAGGAATACGCCGACCACGGCCGCCGCGCCGATGAACGCGGCCTGCAGCAGGAACGCGCGGCCGAGCCGGGCGCGCAGGCCGCTAGCGGCCATCGTCGGTCGCCAGGCGGTATCCGGCCCCCGGGATCGTGTGCAGCAGCGGGCGCGCGAACGGCTTGTCGATCGCCTTGCGCAGCGTGTAGAGGTGGCTGCGCAGCGTGTCGCTGTCCGGCAGCAGGTCGCCCCAGACCTCGCGCTCGAGCTGCTGTCGCGTCACGACCCGTGGCGCGGCGCGCATCAGCACGGTGAGCAGCTTCAGGCCGATCGGTGTCAGCACCAGCGACTGGCCGCCGCGCGTGACCCGGAGCGTGGCGGTGTCGAGCGTGAGATCGTCCACGGCGTAGGTCTCGCGCGCGACGGCCCCGCGGTGGCGGCGGAGCAGCGTGCGGACCCGTGCCTCGAGCTCGCGGACCTCGAACGGCTTGACGAGGTAGTCGTCGGCCCCGGCGCCGAGACCGGTGACCTTGTCGTCGAGGGTGTCGCGGGCCGTGAGCATCAGCAGCGGCGTATCGTTGCGCGCTTCCTCGCGCAGCTTGCGGCACACCGACAGGCCGTCGAGGCCGGGCAGCATGACGTCGAGCACGATCACGTCGTACGGGTTCGTCACCGCGAGGTGCAGGCCCGTGACGCCGTCCGCCGCATAGTCCACGGCGAACCCACTGTGCTCGAGGAAATCGACGATCGCACCTGCGATGTCGCGGTGATCCTCGATCAGCAGCACTGTGGACTGTCGCGGTTCGTCGGTCATGGCACCCTCCAGGCGCCGCGCGAGTCTAGCGCGGGCGCGGCCCGGTTCCCTACCCGAGGCTGGGTTTCACGGATCTTCCACCGCGTCTTCACGCCGCCTTCACGGTCGGCCGGGCAAGCTGCGCGCCATCGAAACCCCGGACCCGCCCTGGAGACCCCCGGCATGAACCCCGCCTCGAGGAACCTGCTCAACTTCGTCGCCTTCCAGCTCGCGTGGTTCGCCTGCGTGCTCGGCGGCGCGCACGACCGTGTGGCGGCCGGCACGATGGCGGTCGCCGCGGTCGTGGGGCTGCACCTCGCGCTCGCGCCGCGGCCGGGTCCCGAAGCCCGGCTGGTCGCGATCGTGACGGCGATAGGCCTCGCCTGGGACAGCCTGATCGTCTCGCTCGGCCTGATGAGCTACCCCACGGGAACGTTCGCGGCCGGGGTCGCCCCGCTCTGGATCCTCGCCATGTGGGCGCTTTTCGCCACGACGCTCAATCTCTCGATGGGCTGGCTCAAGAGCCATCCGTGGCTCGCTGTCGGGTTCGGCGCCGTCGGCGGCCCGCTCGCCTACCTGGCCGGCAAGAAGCTCGGCGGCGTCGAGATGAGCGAGCCCTCGCTCGCGCTGCTCGCCCAGGGCCTGGGCTGGGCAGTGATGATGCCGCTGCTGCTGCGCCTCGCCGCGAAGCTGAACGGTTTCGAGACACGTCTTGCGCCGCGAGCGGCCTGAATAGAGGAACCCGGACCATGCCCACCATGCGACTGATCGCCGCCGCGAGCCTGCTCGGTTGCCTGCTTCTTGCCACGGCCGAAGCGAGCCCCGGGGCACCCCGGCGCCTCAGCTTCGACGTGTTCCTCGACGAGCGCCCGATCGGCTTCCAGCACTTCGACCTGCAGCCGACCTCGGACGGAATGCGCGTGGTGACGCAGGCTGAGTTCAAGGTCAAGGTGCTGCGCATCACGGTGTTCGAGTACGACCACCGCAACGAGGAGCTGTGGCGCGGCCGTTGCCTGCAGGCCATCGAGTCGACGACCAACTCGAACGGCACGCCCTACCGCGTGAACGGGCGCGCCGGCGAGACCGGCTTCGTGCTCGGCGGCGGCGGGCCCGCGCGTGGCCTCGGCGACTGCGTGGGCACCTTCGCGTACTGGGACCGCAGCCAGATCGACGGCCGGGACCGGCTGCTCAACTCGCAGACGGGCGAGTACGTTCCTGTGAAAGCGCGACCGCTCGGAGCCGGAACCCTGACGCTCGGCGGGCGCGAGGTCAGCGTGGAGCGCTTTGCCCTCAGCGGACGCGACATCGACATCACGCTCACCTACGCGTCGGACAGTGGAGAATGGCTGGCGCTCGACAGCCGGATCGAGAGCGGGCGGACGCTGCGCTACCGGCGCGTCGACTGATCCTCAGTTGCACGCGAACCACGGCACGTCGATGACGGTGGCTTGAATACGGCACTTCCGGGCGACCGTCGAGGTACGATCGGCGGCCCAGCCGCAGGTCTGTGTTTACAGGCCTGCCCCCATGCGGCCAGACTTCCAGCAAGGCTGGCGCATGCCCAGCCAGTCGAGGTCTGCGCTTGCACATCGCTCCGACGCATCCGTTTCCCCAGTGGCGGTTCCTGCAGCTGACGATCGCAATAGTCGCCTGGATGATTCTTGCGCCACACCTCCACACTCGCTGGTCCGGGCACCTCGCGATGCATGTCATGCTGCTGGACCTGATTCTCGTGACCATATGGGCGAACCCGAAATGGCGGACCGCGGGCCGCGTGATTGGCGGCCTGTGGCTGCTGGCGGTGATTGCGTCGCTGGGCTCAGTCCTCGACGTCCTTCCGGCCTTTGGAAAAATCGAAAAGACTCTGGATGTCGGCTTTATGGCACCGGTGACCGCAGCGTGCAGCATCGGCGTACTTGCCTTCGCGTTCCGGGCGGAACGTCCGACGATCGACGGGATCTTCGCGATGGTGGTCGCGTACCTCCTCATCGCGATGGTCTTCACGGAGCTCTACTACCTCACCATGGTCTGGGATCCCAACGCGATACATCTGCTCAAGCCGCTCGAGGAGATGAAGCTGAGTGAGCTGCGCGGCGAGTTGCTCTACTTCAGCATGGTGACCATCACGACCGTCGGCTACGGCGACGTACTCCCGGTCTCGCCGACGGCGCGAATGCTCGCCATCATCGAGGCCGTGCTGGGGCAGTTCTTCGTCGCCGTGCTTGTCGGCATGTTCGTCGGCATGTACGCATCGCACCTGTTCGCCAGACGCGGCGCGTCGACGGGGGCGCAGCGTGACGTCGAACGCTGACCCTGCTGGCACGCGACGTACGTCCTCGCGGCCGATGCCTTTCGCGATCTGCCCGATTGAATGCGCCGTGCGAACTGGCGGCGAGGGTTGAGCAGTCGTGTCCGCTGCGGCGACGCAAGCCGCCAGGTCGCTCAGGCGCGGGCGTCGGGCCTGGTTTCGGATCCTGTTCAGGCGCGCATGTTTCTTCGCGCGCCAGAACAGGACCGAAACCAGGCCCAGGGTCCGACCGGATCAGACCCGCCTGCTGCTCCCGCGTCCCTGCCCGCCATGCGCCCGGCCACGACCCTGACCGTGCGCATGGCGTGACTGCTGCACTCGCGGCACGAGCTGTTGGCGCGCTGCCGGGCGCGGCGCCTCCTGCTGGAAGTTAATGCCCGAGCGGTCGAGCGGCAGCACGCTGATCTTGCGGCCGAGCACACGCTCGATGGCTCGCAGGCGATCGCGCTCGTCGCTCGCCACGAGCGAGAGCGCCTGCCCGGAGCTGCCCGCGCGACCGGTGCGACCGATTCGGTGCACGTAGTCCTCGGGCACGTGCGGCAGCTCGTAGTTCACGACCTGCGGCAGCTCGCTGATGTCGAGTCCGCGTGCCGCGATGTCGGTCGCGACCAGCACCTGCACCTTGTAATCCTTGAAGTCAGCGAGCGCCTTCGTACGCGCGCCTTGCGACTTGTTGCCGTGGATGGCGGCGCAGTTGATGCCGTCGCGCCCGAGCTGTTCCGCGAGCCGGTTCGCGCCGTGCTTGGTGCGCGTGAACACCAGCGTCTGCGGGGTCGCGCCCTCGCGCAGCAGGTGGCTCAGCACTGCCCGCTTCTCGCCCTGCTCGACGAGATGCACTCGATGCTCGACGAGTTCCGCGGGCGCGTTGCGCGGCGCGACTTCGACGGTGAGCGGATCGTGCAGCAGGCCTTTGGCGAGCGTGCGGATCTCGTCCGAGAACGTCGCGGAGAAGAGCAGGTTCTGCCGCTGCTTCGGCAGCACCGCGAGTACGCGGCGGATGTCACGGATGAAACCCATGTCGAGCATGCGGTCGGCTTCGTCGAGCACGAGGTGACGAACCTTCGTGAGGTCCACCGCGCGCTCGTTGATGTGGTCGAGCAGTCGGCCGGGGGTGGCGACGATGATGTCGACGCCCTGGCGAAGCGCGTCGAGCTGCGGGCGCGGGCTCACGCCGCCGAAGATCAGGATCGTGCGCTGGTGCAGGTGACGGCCGAAATCCTCGAAGGACTGGCCGACCTGGGCGGCCAGCTCGCGCGTTGGCACGAGCACGAGCAAACGGGGAGCTCGCGAGCCGCGCGGGTTCGGCTGCTCGGCGTCGAGGCGCTGCAGCAGCGGCAGCGCGAAGGCCGCCGTCTTGCCTGTGCCGGTCTGGGCGGCCGCGAGCAGGTCGCGCCCGTCGTGAACCGCCGGAATGGCCGCGGTCTGGATGGGGGTGGGCACGGTGTACCCGATTTCCTGCACGGCACGCAGCAGGGCGGCCGGAAGGCCGAATTGTTCAAAGGACATGAAATTACCATCGCGCTTCTCCCGCGCATGCGGGAACCGGTCGAAGCGTCATTGATTCAATGACAGGATCGGGGGCGCGGAATGCAGACCACGATAAGTCTGCAGGAGGAGCCGCGAGGGGGAGAGTCGGGGTGAACCCCGCTTTCCCACCGTAGAGCCTCGGGCGCAGACCGGACTGCGCAGCGGCAAACTTGCGGCGCATTGTACACGAGTCGGGCGTGCGGCCCCGCCGCACGGTCGAACGGCCGCACAAAAGCCTTGTGCGCCAGTGCCTTAGGCGCCTACGTGATCACTGACGAAATCGTGCACATGGTCGTAGATCTGCTCGGCGTCGAGTCCCGCGTGCAGCACGAGCCACAGCAACCCGCCCACGTACACGGCCGACACCAGCGCCAGGGCATATCCGGCCATCAGCATCACGCCATCGCGCTCGGCCATGCCGAGGCATAGCAGGATGATCGCGACGGCCGGCAGCGTGTTGGCAAGCGGCACGAACGGCAGCGGTGCCATCAGCAGCAGCACGGTGAGGACCATCGTCACACCGTGCATCGAATTCGCCAGCGTCGACCCCGTCAGCGCGAGCAGTCGCGGCTTCACGAGGTGCTCGAAGCGCTCTGCGATCCGCTGCGCACGGACCAGCACATGCTGCAGCTTGTCGGACGGCAGCGCATGGTCGAGCAACCGATCGGGCAGCCACGGCA
>CAWFXR010000006.1:0-329394 GCA_963819835.1 uncultured Gammaproteobacteria bacterium | reverse complement strand
CCGACCTACGGCGTGATCCTGTACCAGGAACAGGTGATGCAGATTCCGCAGGTGCTGGCGGGCTACACGCTCGGCGGCGCCGACCTGCTGCGCCGCGCGATGGGCAAGAAGAAGCCCGAGGAGATGGCCAAGCAGCGCTCGGTGTTCATCGACGGCGCCGTCGCCCGCGGCGTCGCCGAGGGCAATGCCGCGCACATCTTCGACCTGATGGAGAAATTCGCGGGCTACGGCTTCAACAAGTCGCACTCCGCGGCCTACGCCGTGCTGTCCTACCAGACGGCGTGGCTGAAGACGCATTACCCGGCCGCGTTCATGGCCGCGGTGCTGTCATCCGACATGGACAAGACCGACAAGGTCGTCACGATCATCGACGAGTGCAACCGCATGGCGCTCGCGGTCGAACCGCCCGACGTCAACGAGTCGCAGTACATGTTCACGGTCTCCGGCCCGAACGCCATCCGATACGGCCTGGGCGCGATCAAGGGCGTCGGGCAGGCGGCGGTCGAGAACATGCTTGCGGAACGGGCAGCCGGCGGGCGCTTCGGCGACCTGCTCGACCTGTGCCGCCGGCTGGACCTGAATCGTGTCAATCGCCGCGTGCTCGAGGCGCTGGTGCGTGCGGGTGCGCTCGACACGCTGGGCGAGAACCGCGCGACGCTGATGCACCAGTTGCCCGACGCAATGAAAGCGGCAGACCAGACGGCGCGGGCCGAGGCGGCCGGGCAGGACGACCTGTTCGGCCTGGCGGAGGCCGCGCAGCCGCTGCTCGGCGACGTCGGACGGGGCGCGCGAGAAGCTCCCCGATTGGAGCGAAGCGGTAAGGCTGGCCGGCGAGCGCGAAACGCTGGGCCTGTACCTGACCGGTCATCCGATCACCGAGTACGAGCGTGAATTGAAACCGATCATCAGCGGCCGCATCGCGGACGTCGGCGGTGCCCGCCCGGTCGGGTCGAACGAGGGCGCATGGCGGGGGCCGGGACGTAACGTGACCGTCGCCGGCCTGGTGCTCGAGATCCGCAAGCGTGGCGGGCGGACCAGTTTCGTGCTCGACGACCGCAGCGGGCGGATCGAGGTGACGATGTTCGAGGACGTCTACCAGCAGTACCGCGCGCTGGTCTCAAAGGACGCGATCCTGGTCGTGGATGGCAACCTCCGCTGGGACGACTTCATCGAGGACTGGCGCGTGGCCGCAAAGCGGATACTGGACGTGGACCAGGCCCGGGACCAGTACGCGCGCCGTGTCGTGCTGCGCTGGCCGCGTGGCGAGCGGGCCGCCGACGGCCGCCGGCTGGTGACCGACATCGAGCGTGCGCTGCAGCCAAGCCGCGGCGGACGATGCTCGGTATCGATCCGCTTCTCGAGGAGCGACGCAGCGGCGCTGGTGAACTTCAGCGAAGAGTGGACGGTTCGGCCGTCCCGGGAACTGGTCGAGCGGCTTGGGCAGATCGTCGGGCGTGACGGCGTCGAAATCGTGTACGCGCCCAGGGTCAACGGCTAGGTCGGCTCGGCGTAGCCCTTTCCTTCACGGGGCCTTCCGAGGCATCCTCTGCCCCCATGGCACTCAGTTTCCTGGATTTCGAGCAGCCCATCGCCGAGCTCGAGGCGAAGATCGAAGAACTGCGCTTCGTGTCCTCGGATGCGGAGGTCAATGTCGGCGAGGAGATTGCGCGGCTCAGCGCCAAGAGCCGCGCGCTCACCACCAGTATCTTCGCCAACCTGTCGCCCTGGCAGGTCGCGCAACTCGCGCGCCACCCGCAGCGCCTGTACACGCTCGACTACGCGGCCACGATCTTCGAGGATTTCCACGAACTGCACGGCGACCGCATGTACGCCGACGACCAGGCGATCGTCGGCGGACTGGCTCGGCTCGCGGGCCGCCCGGTCGTGTTGATCGGCCACCAGAAGGGCCGCGATACCAAGGAGCGTGTGCGCCGCAACTACGGAATGCCGAAACCGGAGGGCTACCGCAAGGCGCTGCGACTGATGCGGCTGGCCGAGCGCTTCAGGCTGCCGGTGGTCACGCTGGTCGATACCCCAGGCGCCTATCCCGGTGTGGGGTCGGAGGAGCGCAACCAGAGCGAGGCAATCGCTCGCAACCTGTTCGAGATGGCCCGGCTGCGCGTCCCGGTGATCACGGCCGTGATCGGCGAAGGCGGATCGGGCGGGGCGCTCGCCATCGGCGTGTGCGATCGGCTGATCATGCTCCAGTACAGCGTGTATTCGGTCATCTCCCCGGAAGGTTGCGCGTCGATCCTGTGGAAGAGCGCCGACAAGAAGGAACTGGCGGCCGAAGCCATGGGAATCACCGCGGAGCGATTGATGCGGCTCGGCCTGGTGGACGAGGTGCTGAAGGAGCCGCACGGCGGCGCGCATCGCGACCCGCAGGCCATGGCGGAATCCCTCAAGGAGGCCCTCGTGCGGCACCTGGGCGAAGTGGCCGCCTGGCCGGAAGACGAGCTCGTGGAGCGCAGGTATGCGCGGCTGCGGGCGCAGGGCGCGTTCACAGCGGCCTGACGCAGTGGCCTTCTCGCCCGGGCGGCTGTCGGTCGCGCTCGAGGAGTGCGTCGCGAGCATCGGCTCGCCGGTGTCGGGCCTGCTGGTCGCGCTGAGCGGGGGCCTCGATTCGACCGCGCTGCTGGCCGCCCTGGTCGCAGACCGCGACGCGAGCCGCCCGACGCCACTGCGTGCAATCCACGTCGATCACGGGCTGCATGCGGACTCCGCGCGCTGGTCGGCGCATTGCTCCGCGCAGGCGGCCGCGCTCGGCGTGCCGTTCGAGCAGGCAAGCGTGGACGCGCGACCCCGGCGCGGCGAGAGCCCGGAGGCGGCGGCGAGGGCCGCGCGATACGCGCTGCTCGCGGAGCGGCTGATGCCGGGAGAGGTCCTGCTCACCGCGCATCACGCGGACGACCAGCTCGAGTCCATCCTGCTGCAGTGGCTGCGCGGCGGAGGCGTGCGTGCGGTGGCGGGCATGCCGGCGGTCGGGCGGTTCGCCGGCGGCTGGCACGCGCGTCCGCTGCTCGGCTTCACGCGCGAGGAACTGCAGGCGTGGGCGGCGCAGGCGAGTCTCCAATGGCTCAGCGATCCGTCGAACCTCGACCCGCGGTTTGACCGGAATTACCTGCGGCTCGAGGTGCTGCCCGCGATCCGCAGGCGCTGGCCCGCGGCCGCGCGGACGGCCGGGCGCGTCGCAGCGCACGCCTCGGAGATGCTGGAGATGGAGGCCGGGATCGCCCGCGCCGACCTGGCGCTCGCGGCCGATGGTCGCGCGCTGTCGCTCAAGCGGCTGGAAATTCTCCCGGCCGCCCGCCAGCGATGGGTGCTGCGCGCCTGGTTGCGTGCCCAGGGCCTGCCGGTGCCGGCGGTCGCCACGCTGGCGGCGGCCATGCGCGACATGGCCGTGGCTGCCGCCGACCGGGTGCCTTGCACGAACTGGCCGGGCGCGCGGATGTATCGCTACAGGAATCGCCTGTATGCCGAGCCGGAGGCATCGTGTGCCGCCCGGTTGCCGGAGGGTGAATGGACACCGGGTTCGCGCGTTTGACCTCGGTGAACTCGGGATGCTGGAACTGGTGCAGGGGACCGGACAAGGCCTGGACCGGGCGCGGTTGCCGGCGGTGCTCGAGGTCACCGCGCGCGCGACAGGCGAGCAGCTGGTGCTGGCTGGCACGACGCACGGCCGGCCGCTGCGCAAGTGGCTGCAGGAGAGCGGGGTGTTGCCGTGGCGCCGTGCGCAGGTGCCGATTCTTCGTACCGGTGGCGAGATCGTGGCGGTCGGTGACCTCGCCTGCGCCGCACGTTTCGCGGCCCGGCCAGGCGAACCTTCGTGGACCGTTGCCTGGCGCGGCCGGCCGCAACTCACCGAGACCGAAGCAGCGGAAGTCAAGCTCGACGCGCTCGACTCGCAGCCACGGGACTGCGACCGGCGACGGACAGCCGCTTTCGGTGGCCGGGCGTGGGGCATTCCGATAGACTGCTCTCCCGTCGTGCTTCTCCTGCGACGGTGATCCCTATGACTAAATTCGTCTGCGTGACCGGCGGTGTGGTTTCCTCGCTGGGCAAGGGCATCGCGGCCGCTTCGCTGGGCGCGATCCTCGAGGCCAGGGGCCTCAAGGTCGCGATGGTCAAGCTCGACCCGTACATCAACGTCGATCCGGGCACCATGAGCCCGTTCCAGCACGGCGAGGTGTTCGTCACCGACGACGGCACCGAGACGGACCTCGACCTCGGCCATTACGAGCGCTTCGTGCGCACCACGACCGGCCGCAACAGCAACTTCACCACCGGGCGCATCTACGAGCGCGTCATCGCCAAGGAGCGCCGCGGCGACTACCTCGGGGCGACCGTGCAGGTGATTCCGCACATCACCGACGAGATCAAGCACTGCATCCGCATGGGCGCGGGCGATGCGGACCTCTGCATGGTGGAGATCGGCGGCACGGTGGGCGACATCGAGTCGCTGCCATTCCTCGAGGCGATCCGCCAGCTGGGCGTGGAAATGGGGCACGACAACGTGCTCTACATGCACCTGACGCTGATTCCCGTACATCGCCACCTCCGGTGAGATCAAGACCAAGCCGACGCAGCACTCGGTCAAGGAACTGCGGTCGATCGGCATCCAGCCGGACGTGCTGCTGTGCCGATGCCAGGACCCGCTGCCGAACGAGCAACGGCGAAAGATCGCGCTGTTCACCAATGTCGAGGACCGGGCGGTGTTCTCCGCCGTGGACGCCGACGACATCTACAAGATCCCGATGCTGCTGCACGAGCAGTCGCTGGACGCGATCGTGTGCGAGAAGCTGCGCATCGAGGCGCCTCCGGCCGACCTGAAGGAGTGGCAGCAGGTGGTGGCCGCCAAGGGCAATCCCGACATGACCGTAAACGTGGCCATGGTCGGCAAGTACGTGAACCTGAAGGACGCCTACCTTTCGCTCACCGAGGCGCTGATGCACGCGGGGCTGCGCACGCGCACGCGCGTCAAGCTCAACTTCGTCGAGGCGACCGACATCGAGAAGCAGCGGCACCGGATGCCTGGAGGCCATGGACGCCGTGCTGGTGCCGGGCGGTTTCGGTGAGCGCGGCGTCGAGGGCAAGATCCAGGCGGTGCGCTACGCGCGCGAGCACCGGGTGCCGTATCTCGGCATCTGTCTCGGCATGCAGCTCGCGATTATCGAGTACGCGCGCGACGTCGCGGGGCTCGAGGGCGCGCACAGCACCGAGTTCAACCGCGAGTCGCCGCACCCGGTGATCGCGCTGATCACCGAGTGGCAGGACCAGAAAGGCACGGTCGAGGCGCGCAGCGAGCAGTCCAACCTCGGCGGCACCATGCGCCTCGGCGCGCAGGAAGTGCGTATTTCCCATGGCTCGCTCGCGCACGCCGTGTACGGCGCCGACACGATCCGCGAGCGCCACCGCCACCGCTACGAGTTCAACAACAACTACATGCAGCGCCTGGTGAACGCGGGGATCCGGTTCTCGGGATTCTCGCGCGACGGGCTGGTCGAGATCATCGAGCTGCCCGTGTCATCCGTTCTTCATCGCGAGCCAGTACCATCCGGAGTTCCGCTCGACGCCGCGCGACGGCCATCCGCTGTTCACCGGCTTCATTCGCGCGGCGCGTGAGTACCAGGTGGCGCAGCTTCCGGCGGCGGCGAGCGCATGAAGCTCTGCGGGCACGAGGTCGGCCCCGACCGGCCGTTCTTCCTGATCGCCGGCCCCTGCGTGATCGAGAGCGAGGCGCTGGTGTTCGAGGTGGCGGGCCGGATGCGCGAGATGGCGCGCGAACTCGCGATCCCATACGTGTTCAAGGCGTCGTTCGACAAGGCGAACCGCTCGTCGAAGTCGAGCTATCGCGGTCCGGGCATCGACGCGGGACTCGCGATACTGGCAAAGGTGAAGGCCGAACTCGGCCTGCCGGTGCTGACCGACGTGCACGAGGACACGCCGCTGGCGGAGGTGGCCTCGGTGGTGGACGTGCTGCAGACGCCGGCTTTCCTGTGCCGCCAGACGAATTTCATCCTTGGCGTCGCTGCCATCGGCAAACCCGTGAACATCAAGAAGGGGCAGTTCCTGTCGCCCTGGGAGATGTCGAACGTGGTGGACAAGGCCCGCTCGACCGGCAACGAGCAGGTCATGGTCTGCGAGCGCGGCTTCAGCTTCGGTTACAACAATCTGGTCTCGGACATGCGCGGCCTGGCGGTGATGCGCGCGACCGGCGCGCCGGTGGTGTTCGATGCGACCCATTCCGTGCAATTGCCGGGCGGGCAGGGCAACGCCTCTGGTGGGCAGCGCGAGTTCGTGCCCGTGCTCGCTCGCGCCGCGGTCGCGGCCGGCGTGTCGGGACTCTTCATGGAAACCCACCCCGAGCCTGCGAAGGCGCTTTCGGACGGCCCCAACGCGTGGCCGCTGGACCGGATGCGCTCGCTGCTCACGATGCTCAAGGAAATTGATGCCGCGGTGAAGTCGCGGCCATACGAGGAATCGAGCCTATGACGAAGATCACCGACATCCGGGCCCGCGAGATCGTCGACTCGCGCGGCAATCCCACGGTCGAGGCGGACGTGCACCTCGAGGACGGGGCGGTCGGCCGCGCGGCCGTGCCGTCGGGAGCCTCGACCGGCACCCGGGAGGCAGTCGAGCTCCGCGACGGCGATAAGTCGCGCTACCTCGGCAAGGGCGTGCGAAACGCCGTGGCGAACGCGAATGGCGAGATCCGCTCCGCGCTGCTCGGCCGCGACGCGCGCGACCAGGCAGGGCTCGATGCGCGCATGATCGAACTCGACGGCACCGACACGAAGTCGCGCCTCGGCGCGAACGCCCTGCTCGCAGTGTCGCTGGCCGCCGCGCACGCGGTGGCGCGTTCGTCGGGACAGGGCCTCTACCGGCTGGTCGGCGGACCGGGGCCGAAGGTCATGCCGGTGCCGATGATGAACATCATCAACGGCGGCGCGCACGCGGACAACAGCGTGGACATCCAGGAATTCATGGTGCTGCCGGTCGGTGCGCCGAGCTTCAGCGAGGCGTTGCGCTGCGGCGCCGAGATCTTCCACACGCTGAAGAAGGTGCTGCACGAGCGGGGCCTGGCGACCGCGGTCGGCGACGAGGGCGGCTTCGCGCCCGACCTGCCGTCGAACGAGGCCGCGCTCGAGACCATCCTCGAGGCGGTGGGGCGCGCCGGTTACTCGGCCGGGCGCGACGTGTTCCTGGGTCTCGACGCCGCCGCGTCGGAGTTCTACCACGACGGCATCTACGATCTCGCGTCCGAGGGTCGCAAGTTCACGTCGGCGCAGTTCGTCGACTACCTGGCGGGTCTCGTGGACCGTTTCCCGATCATCACCATCGAGGACGGCATGGCCGAGCAGGACTGGGACGGCTGGTCCATCCTGACGCAGAAGCTCGGCCGCAAGGTGCAGATCGTCGGTGACGACCTGTTCGTCACCAACACCAAGATCCTGCGCGAAGGCATCGCCCGCGGCATCGCCAATTCCATCCTGATCAAGCCGAACCAGATCGGCACGCTCACCGAGACACTTGCGGCGATCGACATGGCCACCACCGCGGGCTACACGTCGGTGATATCGCATCGCTCCGGCGAAACCGAGGACAGCACGATCGCCGACATCGCAGTCGCGACCAGCGCGACCCAGATCAAGACCGGGTCACTGTGCCGTTCGGACCGCATCGCCAAGTACAACCAGCTGCTGCGCATCGAGGCCGAGCTCGGAGGCGAGGCGAGCTACGCCGGCCGCAACGCGTTCCCGGTGCCGCTGCCGGCCGGTAACGGCTGACCGCGCGTCGGACTCCTGGCCATGGTTTCTGATAATCTCCCGCGCCCATGATGATCCGCATCGTCGCCGGCCTGCTGCTCACCGCCGTGATCGCGCTGCAGTACCGCCTGTGGGTGTCCCCGACCGGGATGCGCGACGTCTGGCGCACCGAGAAGGCGATCGCGAGCCAGGTCGAGGAGAACGCGCAGTTGAAGGAGCGCAATCGCAAGCTGGCGGCCGAGGTCCGTGACCTCAAGGAAGGCCACGCGGCGATCGAGGAGCGTGCGAGGACCGACCTCGGCATGATCGGTTCGAATGAAACGTTCTTCCAGGTCGTGCCGCCGACCCCGGTCGCTGCGGAGCCCCCGGCCGACCAGCGTCGAACCGCGCAGGCCGGGCAGCAATGAGCGGACCCGCGCGCCGCTGGGCCGTCCTCGTGGCGGCCGGGCGCGGCGAGCGGTTCGGTGGCTCCACGCCGAAGCAATACGCGTCACTGCTCGGCCGGCCCGCATTGTCCTGGTCGCTTGCGGCATTGCTGTCGTCGCCAGCCGTTGATGGAGTGGTCGTCGCACTCGCGCCGGGAGACCGCCGGTGGAGGCGCATCGCGGAATCGCGCGACCCGCGCGTCAGCACCTGTGCCGGCGGCGATCGCCGCGAAGCCTCGGTTTCGAATGCGCTGATGGCGCTCGCACCACGGGCGCGCGACGACGACTGGGTCATCGTCCACGATGCGGCGCGGCCGTGCCTGCGGCGCGAGGACCTGGACAAGCTGGTCGCGGCGACGAGCCGCGACCCGGTGGGTGGACTGCTGGCGGTGCCGGTCCCGGACACGCTGAAGGTGGACGACGGCCATGGCCGCAGCGCGCGCACGGCCGACCGGTCACGGCTGTGGCGCGCGCTCACGCCACAGATCTTCCGCTACGGGCTGCTGCGCCGCGCGCTCGCGCTTTGCGTGGAGCGCGAGCGCGCCGTGACCGACGAGGCATCGGCGATCGAGGCGCTGGGCCTCCGGCCGCGACTGGTGCCGGGGCGGGGCGACAACATCAAGCTGACGACGCCCGCGGATCGCGTGCTTGCCGAGGCAATCCTGAGGGCCGGGAGACCGACATGAGGGTGGGAATCGGCTACGACGTGCACGCGTTCGGGCCCGGCGACCACGTGATGCTCGGCGGCGTCCGGATTCCGCACGAACTGGGAGTCGAGGCGCACTCCGATGGCGACGTGCTGCTGCATGCGCTGTGCGACGCGCTGCTCGGTGCCATGGGGCTCGGCGACATCGGGCAGCACTTCCCGGACACCGACCCGCGCTGGCGTGGCGCGGACAGCAGGCAGTTCCTGCGCCATTGCGCGACGCTGCTTGCGGACACCACTGGCGGCTGGTGAATGCGGACGTCACGGTCATTGCCGAGGCGCCGAGGCTCGGCGCGCACCGCGATCGAGATGCGCGCGCGGATCGCCAGCGACCTCGATTGCGACGAGCAGCGAATCAACGTCAAGGCCACGACGCATGAAGGACTCGGGTCGCTCGGTCGCTCCGAGGGGCTCGCGGCACAGGCGATCGTGCTGCTCGCGCGTGCCGACGCTTCGAAACACGGTCGGCTGAATCCGTGGAACTTCCCGCCGCGCACGGCACGCCGCCGCTGGCTGGTCGATTCCGCGTCGAGCCCGAGGACTTCTTCGTCGAGGAACTGCTGGGCTTCGATGCCGACGGCAGCGGCAGCCATGTGCTGCTGCTGGTCGAAAAGCGCGACGCAAACACCGGCTGGGTCGCGGCCGAGCTCGCGCAGGCGGCCGGGGTCGCGTCGCGCGACGTCGGCGTGAGCGGGCAGAAGGACCGGCGCGCGGTCGCGCGGCAATCGTTTTCATTGCCCTGGCCCGCTGCGGTTCCCCTGGACGCATGCCTCGGTCTTCTCCGGCGAGGGTTACCGGGTGCTCGCGGCCCAGCGGCACGGCCGCAAGCTCAGGCCCGGGTCGCACCGCGCCAACCGCTTCGTGATCAGGGTCCGGGACGTCTCGGGCGACCGTGCCGCGATAGAGGCGCGACTCGCGCTCGTCGGTTCCGCCGGGGTGCCGAACTACTTCGGGCCGCAGCGTTACGGCCGCGGCCATTCCAATCTTGCGAGCGCGCGCGAACTGGGCAGCCGGCGGCCAGGCGCCGCGCGGCAGGACGCCACGCGGATTTGCGTTGTCGACCGCGCGCAGCGAGCTTTTCAACCTGGTGCTGGCAGAGCGCGTGCGGCGCGGCGACTGGAATCGCCTGCTGCCGGGGGAGGCCGTGATCCTGGACGGCAGGCGCAGCTTCTTCCGCGCCGACCAGATCGACGCCGCGCTGGTCCAACGGTGCGTTTCGATGGACCTGCATCCCAGTGGCCCGCTGTGGGGACGGGGCCCGCCCGAGGTCGGGGGCGAGGTGCTGGCGCTGGAGGAATCCGTCACGGCCGCTGAGCCGGCGCTTCGAGCGCTGCTCGAGGCGCATGGCATGGACCAGGAGCGTCGCAGCCTGCGGCTGCCGGTGCGATCGTTCGAGTGGCGATTCGAGGACGACTCCCTGTTCGCTGTCGTTCGAGCTGCCGCGGGGGACTTTCGCGACCTCGGTGCTTCACGAAATCCTCCAGGGTGCATGGGACATGGGCGAGCGCGGCACGGAGTGACGGCCCCGGCCCGGTGCAGCGTGGCGAGTCGTGAAACCAGGCCGTCGGTCGCGATCACCAGGTCAGGTCGTCGGGCACGGCGAAGTCGCGGTATGGATCGTCGTCGAGCGTCGACGTCGTCTCCGGCTGGTCGAGCGTGATCACCGCATCGGGATCGCGTTCCCGGAACAGCGCCGCGGCCTCGGTCGGCACCATGTCGTAGCGGCCATCGCAGCGGGCAATGAGCAGCGTGCCGGCGACAAGTCGCGCGCGCAGGTTTCCGTCCACCGCGATGCGACGGATCTTTCCCACTGTCCACGAAGTTGAAGTACTCGTCGGTCTCGGGGCTGGGTACCCGGTGCTGGTCGATGATCTGGCGCAACTGCGCCCGCCGTGCCCGCGCCTCGATCTTCGCCTGCTGCTGGCGATTCAGTTCCCGGTCGCGCGCGGCCTTTGCGGCGCGTGCCGCATCGTCGGCGACCCTGTTGCTGGTTCCCGTCGGCGGATTGCGGCCCTTGCCGCCGCGGAACGGCTGCTTCGCACGCTCCGACCGGGCCGCCTCCTTCTTCGTGACCAGCCCGGCCTTCAGCAGCTGGTCGCGCAGCGAATCACTCATATGTGTCCTCGAGTCGTGTCATTGCGCCGGGTCGCCGCTACCGGCGGCCGGGACGATTCCAGTATAGTGCCGCGAATTCCCAGCGGTTTCACAGCTTGAGAATCCTTGTCAGCAACGACGACGGCTATCGCGCCGAGGGTCTGCAGCGCCTGGCCGACGTGATGCGCCCGCTGGCGGAGGTCACGGTGGTCGCACCTGACCGCAACCGCAGCGGCGCCAGCAATTCACTCACGCTCGACGTGCCGGTGAGGGTGGTCCCGTTCGGGGATCGCATGTACTACGTCAACGGAACGCCGACCGACTGCGTGCACCTGGCGATCTCGGGGCTGTTCGACTTCGAACACGACATGGTGGTCTCCGGCATCAACGACGGAGCCAACCTCGGCGATGACGTGCTCTACTCGGGCACGGTCGCCGCCGCGGTCGAGGGCCGATTTCTCGGCCTGCCGACCATGGCCATTTCCCTCGTCGTGCGCCAGGGTCGGCACTTCGACACGGCGGCGAGGGTTGCGAGCGAACTGGTGATGCGGCTCAAGCGGAGCCCGCTCGACAGCGCGATGATCCTGAACGTGAACGTCCCGGACCTGCCCTACGAAAAGTTGAGCGGCTTCCAGGTGACGCGGCTCGGCCAGCGCCACAAGTCGGAACCGGTGGTGAAATCGGCCGACCCGCGTGGCCGCGCAGTGTACTGGGTCGGTCCCGCAGGAGAGGGCGCGGACGCGGGCGAGGGTACCGACTTCGACGCGGTTGCCCGCGGATTCGTGTCGGTGACGCCGCTGCAGGTGGACCTGACGCGTCATTCGGCATTGGCCGAGGTCGGCGAGTGGCTCGCGGGACGCGCGCCGTGACCGGCGGTGTCGCATGAACGGCCCCCGCATGACCGGCATAGGCATGACCTCGGACCGCACGCGCGACCGGCTGATCGCGCGGCTGCGCGAACAGGGAATCGCGGACCCGAACGTGCTCGAGCGCATCCGTGCCGTGCCGCGGCACGTATTCGTCGACGAGGCGCTCTCGAGTCGCGCCTACGAGGACACGGCGCTGCCGATCGGGCACGGGCAGACGATATCGCAGCCCTACATCGTTGCGCGCATGACCGAGGCCTTGATCGAGGGCGGTGCGCCGCGCAAGGTGCTCGAGGTCGGGACGGGTTGCGGGTACCAGACCGCCGTGCTCGCGCCGCTGGTGACGACGCTCTACAGCGTGGAGCGCATTGCGGCGCTGCAGCTGCGGGCGCGCCGGGCGATGCGCGACCTCCGGATCACCAATGTATTCATGCGCCACGGTGACGGTTTCGAAGGCTGGCCTCCGTACGCGCCGTACGACGGGATCATCGTCGCGGCGGCGGCGATGGCGATTCCCCAGGCGCTGCAGAACCAGCTCGGCAACGGCGGGAGGCTGATCATGCCCGTCGGGCCCGATCGCGAGCAGCAGCTCGTGCGCGTGACCCGGCGCGGGGAGACCTACGAGCGCGAGGTGCTCGGATCCGTGACCTTCGTGCCGCTGCTGCAGGGACTGGGCTGAGGAGAATCGACGGCCATGGCCCTAACGGGCACGATGACGCCGAAGTCACTGCTGCGGGCCGTCTACGACGCGGCGGTCGAGGCGGCACGACCCGAATCCTGTATTCCGGAATTCCTGCCAACCGCGCCTCGTGGCCGCACCGTCGTCATTGGCGCGGGCAAGGCCGCGGCCGCGATGGCGCTCGCGCTCGATCGTCGCTGGAAAGGTGAAATGTCCGGGGTCGTGGTGACCGCCACCGGGCACGGCCTGGCCTGCCCGCGCATCGAAGTGCTCGAGGCGACACACCCCGTCCCTGGCGAAGCCGGCGAGAGTGCCGCGCGCGAAATACTGCAGCGAGTGTCCGGCCTCGGCCCCGAGGACCTGGTCATCTGCCTGCTTTCGGGCGGCGGCTCTGCACTGATGTCGCTGCCAACGCAGGGCCTTGCGCCGAGCGAGAAGCAGGCGATCACCCGTGCGCTGCTGCGATCGGGCGCCGCGATCTCCGAGATCAACTGTGTGCGCAGGCACCTCTCCGGCATCAAGGGAGGCAGGCTCGGCGTCGCCTGTCATCCGGCCCGCCTCGTTACGCTGGCCATCTCGGACGTTCCCGGCGACAACCCGATCGACATTGCGTCCGGTCCGACCGTGGCCGATCCGACGAACTGCGCGGACGCGTTCGAGGTGCTGGACCGCTACGGCGTCGAGACGCCGCCGCGCGTGCGAGAGGAACTGCTCGCCGGCCGCTGGGAGTCCGTGAAGCCGGGCGATCCGCGGCTCGCCCGATCTACGTTCCACATCGTGGCCACGCCGCAGCAGTCGCTCGATGCCGCTGCCGCAGTGGCGCGCGCTTCGGGCGTGACGCCGCTCGTGCTCTCCGACAGCATCGAGGGCGAGGCCCGCGACGTCGCGCGCGACATGGCGGCGCTCGCGCTCTCCGTCGCGCGCGGAGAGGGGCCCGTCCGCCCGCCATGCATGCTGCTGTCGGGCGGGGAAACCACGGTCACGGTGGTCGGCAACGGTCGTGGCGGACGAAACGTGGAGTTCCTGCTGGCGTTCGGCCTTGCGCTCGGCGCGGCCGAGCGTGTCTGGGGGCTCGCCTGCGACACCGACGGCGTGGACGGCACCGAGCCCACCGCGGGCGCTGTGTGGACGCCGGAGTCGCTGGCGCGTGCGGACCGGCTCGGGCTTGCGCCGCAGGCATTCCTCGACGCCAATGACGCGCATTCGTTCTTCGAGGCGCTCGATAATTGCGTGGTAACCGGCCCGACGAGGACCAACGTCAACGACTTCCGCGCGATCCTGGTGCTGCCTGCGCCGTGATCGCGGTCGTTGAGCGGACCGGCTCGACGATCAGCGCGGCCGCAACATTGCGGCCTTCGGCGGCGAGCACGTTGTAGGTGCGGCAGGCGGCGCCGGTGTCCATTATTTCGAATCCGACGCCGGCGGAATAGAGTGCGGCCATCGTGGCGCGCTCGGGAAACACCTGGCGCAGCCCTGAGCCGATCAGCAGCACTTCCGGACTCAGGCGCAGCAGCGGCTCGAGGTCCTCCGCCAGCAGTTCGGCAATGCCGGGTGGCCGCCAGTCCTCGATGAGCGTCGTCGGCGTGACGATGACACTGCGAGTGAAGCTGCGGTCGCCGATCCGGATCACGCCCGGGCCGTAGCCGCGCACCACGTTTATCGTCACGGGCTGGTCGAGACTGATCTTCATGGCGTTAACATACTGGATGCGGGCCCGGCAGGTCACCGGTGCGGCATTCCAGATTCGGGAGGTTGGAACGTGATCGAGCGCGGGCAGGGTCGTCTGCGGGTCGTGCTGCCGTGGCTCGAGCCAGCGCTCGGGGCAGCGGCGGCCGAGGACCGGGCGGGCGCACGCGCGCCTGCCGCGGAATGGCTGGTCGCGCGTGCGCGGGTGAATTCTGCGCAGGACGTGCCGTGGCGGGAGTGGTTGCTGGGACCGGTCGCTGCCGGGACGGACCTGCTGCGTCGATGCCCGGCAGGCCCCGGTGTCCGTGCAAACAGCACCGGCAGACCGCCGGCGGGCACCTGGGCCTGTGCGAGGCCGGTGCACCTCGCGACGGCCATCGAGCACTTGCGACTCGCGTCCGAGGACGTGTGCATCGGGGCCGAGGAATCGGCCGCGCTGCTCGAGGACATCAACCGGCACCTGGACGGGCACGGATTCAGGCTGCATGCGCAAGCCGCATCGGCCGACTGGCAACTCGAGTGCGATGAGCCGATCGAATGCCAGAGCGCCGAGCCGGAACTCGCAGCCGGCCGGAATGTTCGCGACCTGATGCCGGCCGGGCGCGACGGTGCCCGCATTCGCTCGCTGATGAATGAGATCCAGATGCTGCTGCACGAGCATCCGGTCAACCTGGAACGCGCAGGTCGCGGGCATCCGGCGATCAACACGCTCTGGCTCTGGGGGTTTGGCCGGTTCGCAGGAGTGGCTGGGGTGAGCCTGCCGCCGTTGTACACGGACGATGAATGGTTGTCGGGAGTCTGGCGCCTGAACGGCGTCGAGAGCCGGCGGCTGGACGAGTTCGCGACCGGCGTCGACGCTGCAGGAAGTCATGTGCTGGTCGCCTGGGCACGTCCACCGCGCGACAGCCTGTCGGGAAACGGAATGCTCGAGGCGCTCGCGCAGGCCGAGCGAAGCTGCTTCGTGCCCGCGCTTGCCGCGCTGCGCTCGGGCGCGGTCGGCGGCGTGGACGTGCTGCTCGGCGGTCGCGCGTACGCAGTGGAGCGCAGTGCGCGGTTCAGGTTCTGGCGCCGTGTCCAGCCGCTCGCCGGGGCGCCGACATGAGCCGTCGCATCCTGCGGCGCGCGACGGACGAGCAGCGCCTGCCTGCGGCCGCTGCCGGCCTGCATCCGGCGCTGCGGCGCGTCTACGCGGCGCGCGGTCTCGAAACCGCGGAGGATCTCGACCTCGGCCTCGAGCGCCTGCTTCCGGTCGGCACGCTCGGCGGCGTGGACGCGGCCGCGGACCTGTTGCTCGCCCGCCATCGCAGCGGCGGCAGGGTGCTGGTCATTGGCGACTTCGACGCTGATGGCGCCACGAGCACGGCCGTCGTGGTGCGGCAACTCCGCCGGCTCGGGTTCGCCGACCCGGGCTTCCTGGTTCCGGATCGATTCAAGTTCGGCTACGGGCTGACGCCGGAAATCGTGCGTGTCGCGGCGCAATCCCGGCCGTCGCTGATCGTGACCGTCGACAACGGCATTTCATCGCTGGAAGGCGTGGCCGAGGCGAATCGCTCCGGCATCCAGGTCCTGGTCACGGACCATCACCTGCCCGGCCACGCGCTGCCGGAGGCCGCGGCCATCGTCAATCCCAACCTGCCGGGCGAGCGCTTCGCCTCGAAGTCGCTGGCCGGGGTCGGTGTCGCGTTCTACGTGATGGCGGCACTGACCCGGCGGATGCGCGAGGCAGGCATCGTGCCGGCGGATGCCGACGTGAATCCCGCGGACCTGCTCGACCTGGTGGCGCTCGGCACCGTGGCCGACGTGGTGCCGCTGGACGTCAACAATCGCATCCTCGTCGCGCAGGGGTTGCGCCGCATTCGCGCCGGTCGCTGTGCGCCCGGATTGCGCGCGCTGCTCGAAGTCGCCGGGCGTCCGGTGGACGGCGTCTTTGCGCAGGACCTCGCGTTCCAGGCGGGACCGCAGGCTGAACGCGGCCGGGCGACTCGAGGACATGTCGCTCGGCATCGAGTGCCTGCTGACGGCAAGCGAGGCGGAGGCAAGGGAACTCGCCGCCAGGCTGTCGCAACTCAACAGCGATCGCAGGGAACTCGAGGGTCGCATGCAGGCGGAGGCGCTCACCAAGGTGGATACGCTGGTCGCAGCCCTCGAGGGGCGCATGCCGGCGGGCCTGTGCCTGTTCGACGATGGCTGGCACCAGGGCGTGATTGGCCTGGTCGCGTCGCGGATCAAGGACCGGGTACATCGGCCGGTGATCGCCTTCGCGCCCGGAGATCCGGGCTGGGTCAAGGGTTCCGCCCGCTCGGTGCCCGGCGTCCACGTCCGCGACGTGCTCGACACAGTCGCGACGCGTAACCCGGGCATGCTCGAGAAATTCGGCGGTCACGCGATGGCGGCAGGCATGACGCTCCGCGAGTCGGTGCTCGGTGACTTCGAGCGTGCCTTTGCCGACGAAGTCGGGCGGCGCATCGAGCCGCACACGCTCCGCGGCGACCTGCACAGCGACGGGCCGCTGCTTCCGGGCGAGTTCAACATCGATACGGCGCTGGCTTTGCGAGATGGCGGGCCCTGGGGCTCAGGCTTCCCGGAGCCTGCGTTCGACGGACGCTTCGGCGTCGTGGACACGCGGATCGTAGGGGAGCGGCACCTGAAGCTGCGCCTCAAGGCCGCGTCTGGCGAATTTGCCGATGCCATCGCCTTCCGGTATCTCGACGATCCCACCGCCGTGACGCCGCGGTCGCAGCAGGAGGTCGAGTTCGTCTATCGCCCGTCGATCAACGAGTACGCGGGCACGCGAAGGCTGCAGCTCGTGTCGGAATGGCTGAGGCCGTTGCCGTGATAAACTTGCCAGTTCGTCCCGTGCTACCAGTACCTGGCTCCCCGATGGAAACCAATCCGATCCGCCGCTCCCTCGAAGACCTCGCACAGCGCTCTGGTGCGCTCAGGGGGTATCTTTGACTACGAGGGTCGCAGCGAACGCCTGACCGAAGTCCTGCGCGAGCTGGAGGACCCGGCAATCTGGAACAAACCCGAGCGCGCCCAGGAACTCGGCCGCGAGCGCACCGCGCTCGAAGCGGTCGTCGGCACGCTCGACAAGATGCAGAAGGGGCTGTCCGAAGCGACCGAACTGCTCGAGCTCGCCGAGGCGGAGGCCGACGAGGGGACTGTCCGGGCCGTCGAGCAGGATGCCGCGCGCATCGAGCGCGAGATCGCGCGCCTCGAATTCCGGCGCATGTTCCCGGGCGAAATGGACGCGCACAACTGCTTCCTCGACATCCAGGCGGGCGCCGGTGGCACCGAGGCCCAGGACTGGGCGCAGATGCTGATGCGGATGTACCTGCGCTGGGCGGACAAGCAGGGCTTCAAGGTCGAGATCACCGACCAGGGCGACGGCGAAGTCGCCGGCATCAAGAGCTGCTCGTTGTTGATCCAGGGCGAGTACGCCTACGGGTGGCTGCGCACCGAGACTGGCGTGCACCGCCTGGTGCGCAAGTCACCGTTCGACTCGAACGCGCGCCGCCACACCTCCTTCGCGTCGGTGTTCGTCTCGCCAGAGGTGGACGACGACATCAATATCGAGGTGAATCCCGCGGACCTGGAGATGGACGTCTACCGCTCCAGCGGCGCCGGCGGGCAGCACGTCAACAAGACCGAGTCGGCAGTCCGCATCCGGCACCTGCCGAGCGGCATCGTGGTGGCGTGCCAGAACGAGCGCAGCCAGCACAAGAACCGCGCAACGGCGATGAAGATGCTGAAGGCGAAGCTCTACGAACTCGAGGTCAACAAGCGCAACGCGGCCGCCAAGGTGCTCGAGGACTCGAAGTCGGACGTGAGCTGGGGCAACCAGATCCGTTCATACGTGCTCGACCAGTCGCGCATCAAGGACCTCCGCACCGGCGTCGAAATCGGCAACACGGGCGCGGTGCTCGACGGGGACCTCGATCCGTTCCTCGAGGCGAGCCTGAAGCAGGGGCTCTGAGCGTGTGCAAGAAAAAATGAGGCGCGGTGGGGCGTCGAGGGTTTGCTGGAATGACTGACGAAAGAGCCGAGGTCGAGGTCAACCACCTCATCGCCGAGAGGCGCGCCAAGCTCGCGCGGCTGCGCGAGCTTGGCAACGCGTTTCCCAACGATTTCCGCCGCGACTCGACCTCCGGGGAACTGCACGTCGGCTACGACGCCCATCCGCCCGAGTGGTTCGAGGCGAACCCGACGGTCGTGACGATCGCCGGACGGATGATGTTCAAGCGCGTGATGGGCAAGGCGAGCTTCGCCAAGCTCAAGGACCGGGCCGGCCTGATGCAGGTGTTCCTGCAGAGCGACTCGCTCGGCGAGACCTACGAGGAATTCAAGGGCTGGGACGTCGGCGACGTGGTCGGCGCCGAGGGCACGCTCTTCAAGACGCGCACCGGGGAACTCTCGGTGCGGGTCGAGCGCCTCAGGCTGCTGGTCAAGTCGCTGCGCCCGCTGCCCGACAAGTGGCACGGCCTGTCCGACGTCGAGCAGCGCTACCGGCAGCGCTACGTGGACCTGATCGTCAACGACGATGCACGGCAGGTGTTCATCGCGCGCAATCGCATCGTGCAGTTCCTGCGCAGCTTCCTCGAGGCGCTCGATTTCATGGAGGTGGAGACGCCGATGATGCAGGTCATCCCCGGCGGCGCGGTGGCCCGTCCGTTCATGACCCACCACAACGCGCTCGACGTCGACATGTACCTGCGCATCGCGCCGGAGCTCTACCTGAAGCGCCTGGTGGTCGGCGGCTTCGAGCGCGTCTACGAATTGAACCGCAATTTCCGCAACGAGGGCTTGTCGACCCAGCACAATCCCGAGTTCACGATGCTCGAGCTGTACCAGGCCTACGCCGACTACCACGACCTGATGGACATGGTGGAGCGGATCTTCCAGGGCCTTGCAGACACGATCGTGGGTTCGCGCCAGGTCGAGTACCAGGGCGAGACGCTCGAGTTCGGCACTGCATTCCGCCGGGTCACGATCGAGGACCTCGTCGTCGAGCACGTTGCAGGCTTCGATCGCTCGCGCATCCGCGAGCTCGATTACCTGCGGGAAGTCTGCGGGCGGCTCGGCATTGCCGTGAATGCAGCGGACGGTCCAGGAAAGCTGCAGGTCGAGATCTTCGACAAGACGGGCGAGCACCAGCTGCGGCAACCGACCTTCGTGTACGCGTATCCCGCCGAGGTCTCGCCACTCGCACGCCGCAATGACGACGACCCGTTCATCACCGATCGCTTCGAGTTCTTCGTCGGCGGTCGCGAGCTGGCGAACGGGTTTTCGGAGTTGAACGACCCGGACGACCAGGCGGAGCGTTTCCGCGAGCAGGTCGCGCGCAAGAGTTCGGGTGACGAGGAGGCGATGTTCTACGACGCCGACTACGTGCGCGCGCTCGAGTACGGCCTGCCGCCCACGGCGGGGCTCGGCATCGGCGTGGACCGCATGGTCATGCTGTTCACCAACCAGGCGTCGATCCGCGACGTACTGCTCTTCCCGCACATGCGTCCCGAATAGCGGCCCCGTCGCGGACGCCCTTGGGCAACCTGCAGCTGTTCGTCGGCTGTGTCGCGATCTGGGGCTCGACCTGGCTCGCGATCAAGTTCCAGCTTGGCGTGGTCGCACCGGAGGCGAGCGTCGCCTACCGCTTCCTGCTCGCGTCGCTGCTGCTGTTTGCGTATTGCAGGGCGAGGGGACTCACGCTCCGATTCTCGCGCCGGGACCACGGCCTGGATCGTGCTGCAGGGCCTGCTGATGTTCGGCGCGAGCTACGTGCTGGTGTACTTCGCCGAGCAGCACCTGGCATCGGGCCTGGTTGCGGTTGGCTATTCGGCGAGTCCGTTGCTCGGCATGCTGGGGCTGCGCGTTTTCTTTGGCACGCCGATGACCGCGCGGGTCGCGACCGGTTCGCTGCTCGGAATCTGCGGCATTGCGCTGGTTTTCGCGCCGGAAATTGCACAGGCTGGTGTTGCGGCCCCCTCGATGGCGGGGATCGCATTGACGATGCTGGCCGTCGTGCTGTCCTCGCTCGGCAGCGCTGGTTGCGCACCGCAACCACGCTGCGGGCATCCCGATCTGGCAGAACATGGCGTTCGGCATGCTCTACGGTGCGAGCTTTGCGGCGTTGCTGAACGCCATTGCCGGGAACTCGTTTGCATTTGAAGCGACCCGGCCGTACGTGCTGTCGCTGCTGTATCTCGCCGTGTGCGGCTCGATCCTGGCGTTCGCCGGTTACCTCACGCTGATCGGGCGCATCGGTGCCGCACGCGCCAGCTACGTTGGTGTCATGGTGCCGGTCATCGCGCTGGCGGTCTCCGCGGTATTCGAGGGTTCCACTGGCAGCTGTTGACCTGGGTCGGTATGGCAGTGGCGATGGCCGGCAACGTGCTGGTGCTTCGCAACGCAGCGCGCCGCTGACCGGGCTCACGATCGAGCTGGCGGCGCGCGATTGCACGGGTCGAACGCCCGCGCGGGACCGGGTCAGCCGCCCATGCCCACAGTAACCGTGTAGGGCAGTTCGACGGGCTCCGCGGTGCGACCGTCCACGGTCTGCAGTGGCAGGCCCCGAGCATCGAGACTCGTGACGGCCAGCAGGCGCACCCCGTCGTCCATTGCCGCCGCCATCAGGACCTCTGCGACCTTGGTCCCATCGCGGTACAGGCCCGAGAGCGGCGTGGGCGCGGCACCGGGCGTTACACGGTAGCCCAGCAGCCTGCGCTTGATGCGGCCGAGGTGCTGGGTCCGCGCGACGATTTCCTGTCCCGTGTAACAGCCCTTGCTGAAGCTGATCGCGTCGAGAAGGTCGAGGTTCAGCATCTGCGGCACGAATGCGCCCGAGGTCGCCGCGAACACCTGCGGCAGCCCTTCGGCAATGTCGAGCGCGACCCACCTTTCCAGCTCACCACGGTGGGCGCCGACGGGCTCGTCCCCGGCAGCGGCCTGGATCGGCGTCCGGTCCTGCATGGCCCCTGCCGCAGCCGCGGCCAGTGCGACCACTCTGCGACCCGGCGCATAGTCGAATTCGACGAGCCGCGTCTCGGGCCGTTCCAGCACGTGCGGCATCGCGGGCGTATCCTCTCGCCGGTCCGGCCCGGTCGCATCCGATGCGACACCGCCGCCGGCCCAGGCCACCTGCAGTTCGCTCGCGATCCGCAGCTGCACCTTCGAGCGCAGCACGAACCGGCGCAGCAGGGTGTGTACCGGCTCGAGCAATTCGGCCGGGAGCAGGGCGTACACGGTATCGCTCGCCAGGCGCAATCGCGCGAGTGCGACCACTCGACCCTGGGGTGTGTTCAATGCCGCCAGCTGGGTCCTGCCGTCCGCGAGCAGGCGGATGTCGTTGGTGAGTTGGCCCTGCAGGAACCCGAGCGCGTCCGGTCCGGTGATGCTGAGGATGCCCAGGAACGGCAGCAGTGTCGGCAGGGTTGAATCGGGAGGCTTGGTCATGGTGTTGGCCGGGCATTGTACGGGGCAAGCGCCCGGGTCCCGCTACTGAGGCCCGTTTATCCCGGTGCGCGTGTCCGGGATCGCCACCCGCGGACGCCGTGGCTCGCCGCGATTCGATCCCCAATGCAAATTTACCTTTGTTTTCAAGATGGTGAATGAATGGTGGATCTGGCAGACTTCACGGCTGTGTCAAAGATTGCACCGCAAGAAAAACGACCCGAACCCCAGCCGACCCAGCCAGCCGCCGGCATCCCGGAGGCAATCCAGCCCCGCGAGATCGGCGGGCGGGACGGCCCCGAACCGACCCGGTTCGGGGACTGGGAGAAAGCCGGGCGCTGCATCGATTTCTAGCGGCCGGCCCAGGAGGTAATCGAGCATGGCCCAGCGCGAGCGGCCCTTGTCCCCGTTCATGCAGTACCGCTGGCAGTACACGAATACGACGTCGATCCTGCACCGGATCACGGGTGTACTGCTGAGCGTCGGTTTCCTGGTCCTGGTCTACTGGCTGGCGGCGCTGGCCGGCGGCCCGGAGCGCTACGCGCGCGCCATGGATTGCCTCGGGTCGCCACTGGGCCAGGCAGCGCTCGGCGGTGCCCTGCTGGCGTTCTGCTTTCACCTGCTGAACGGCGTGCGGCACCTGTTCTTCGACGCGGGACGCGGCTTCGAACTGGCGACTGCCAGGCGCAGTGCTCGTGCGGTCTGGGTTGCGGCGGTGTTGCTTGCGGTGATCGGCTGGATCGCGCTGCGCAGCTCGCTCGGGGGTGGAGCATGAGCCTCAGGAGCCCGCTCGGCCGTGTGCTGGGCCTCGGATCGGCCAAGGGTGGGTCTGCGCACTGGTATTCGCAGCGCGTCACCGGCCTGGCGCTGGTGCTGCTCGGCTCGTGGTTAATCCTGTCGCTGGCCTGCCTCGGTGGCGCCTCGTACGACCATGTCGCGCAGTGGATCGGCTCGCCGGTCGGTTCGACGATGATGGTGCTGCTGGTCGTCGTAATCGCGTGGCACGCGACCCTGGGGCTGCAGGTGGTCGTCGAGGACTACGTTGCTTCAGGTGACCTGCGCACGCTGGTCCTGGTCACAGTCAAGTTCGCAATGGCCGCGGCCGCCGTCTTCGGTGTGCTCGCGGTGCTGCGCATTGCCTTCGGAGTCGCAGCATGAGCGAGTACGCGTTCACGGACCACACCTACGACGTCGTCGTGGTCGGCGCCGGTGGCGCGGGGCTGCGCGCCACCTTCGGGCTGGCCGAGGCGGGCCTGTCCACCGCCTGCATCACCAAGGTCTTCCCGACCCGCAGCCATACCGTGGCCGCGCAGGGCGGCATCAGCGCCGCGCTCGGCAATATGGGTGAGGACGACTGGCGGTTCCATTTCTACGACACGATCAAGGGCTCGGACTGGCTCGGCGACCAGGACGCGATCGAGTTCATGTGCAAGGAAGCGCCGGCGGCGATCCTCGAACTCGAGCACTACGGCCTGCCGTTCTCGCGCACCGAGGACGGCCGGATCTACCAGCGTCCGTTCGGCGGCATGACGACCCATTATGGCAAGGGCGTGGCGCAACGCACCTGTGCCGCGGCAGACCGCACCGGCCACGCGATGCTGCACACGTTGTACCAGCAGTCGCTGAAACACCAGGCGCAATTCTTCGTCGAGTATTTCGCGATCGACCTGCTCATGGAGGATGGTGAGTGTCGCGGCGTCGTGGCGCTCGATATGGCCAGCGGCACGCTGCACCGTTTCCGCGCACACAAGGTCATTCTCGCGACCGGCGGCTACGGGAGAACGTACTTTTCCTGTACCTCGGCCCACACCTGCACCGGCGATGGCGGCGGCATGGTGCTGCGCGCCGGCCTTCCTCTGCAGGACATGGAATTCGTGCAGTTCCACCCGACCGGCATCTACGGCGCCGGCTGCCTGATTACGGAGGGTTCGCGTGGCGAGGGCGGATACCTCACCAATTCCGCGGGCGAGCGCTTCATGGAGCGCTACGCGCCGAATGCGAAGGATCTGGCGTCGCGCGACGTCGTGAGCCGCTCGATGACCATCGAGATCCGCGAGGGCCGCGGCGTGGGCCCGGAAAAGGACCACATCCACCTGCACCTGGAACACCTGGGCCCCGACGTCATTCGGGAGCGCCTGCCGGGCATTGCCGAGACCGCGCGCATCTTTGCCGGCGTGGACGTCAACAAGGAGCCGATTCCGGTACTGCCGACCGCCCACTACAACATGGGCGGCATCCCGTGCAATGTTCACGGCGAGGTGGTCACGCTGCGCGGCGGCGACCCGGACGCGGTGGTGCCGGGACTCATGGCCATCGGCGAAGCGGCATGCGTGTCGGTGCATGGCGCGAATCGACTCGGCTCGAATTCTCTTCTCGACATCGTCGTATTCGGCCGAGAGGCGGCACGCCACTGCGCGGCCACCACGCAGGCCGGCGCGACGCACAGGCCGCTGCCACGTGCTGCCGCCGACATGGCAGTCAGCCGGCTCGACCGCCTGCGTAATGCGAAAGGTACGCGACGAACCGCGGAAATCCGCCTGGAAATGCAGCGCACGATGCAGGCCCACGCCACGGTGTTCCGCACCGGGGAGTCGCTGGCCGAAGGCGTGCGAAAGCTCGAGGCCGTGCTGGAATCGTTCGGCGACGTGCAGGTCAGCGACCGCTCGCTGGTCTGGAACACGGACCTCATCGAGACGCTGGAACTCGACAACCTGCTCGGCCAGGCCGTCGCCACGATGCACTCGGCGGAAAACCGCAACGAGAGTCGCGGGGCGCACGCGCGCGAAGACTTCAAGGACCGTGACGACCACGAATGGTTGAAGCACACGCTGGCGTGGGTTGATGCCGCGGGGGCGGTGCGGATTGACTACCGTCCTGTCCACCTGAACACACTGACCACCGACGTCGAGACCATCCCGCCGAAGGCGCGGGTCTACTAGAGTCGTCCAGCCATGGCCCAATTCAAGCTTCCAGAGAATTCGCGCGTCCGTCCGGGAAGGAACCATGCTGCGCCGCCTGGGGCGCAGGATGTCCGCACGTTCCGCATCTATCGGTTCGACCCGGACTCGGGAGAGAACCCCCGCCTCGATTCGTATCAAGTCGACATGGGCTCATGTGGCCCCATGGTTCTCGACGCGCTGATCAAGATCAAGAACGAAGTCGACCAGACGCTCACGTTCCGCCGTTCCTGCCGCGAGGGCATCTGCGGTTCCTGCGCGATGAACATCGACGGGGTGAACACGCTCGCCTGCACCAAGGCCTGCGACGAGATCAGCGGCGACGTGAAGATCTATCCGCTGCCGCACATGCCGGTGATCAAGGACCTCGTCGCGGACCTGAGCAACTTCTACGCGCAGTACGCCTCGGTGAAGCCATGGCTGCAGACGCGCACGCCGCCCCCCCCGGACGGCGAGCGACTGCAGTCGAAGGAGGACCAGGAGAAGATCGACCGGCCGTCGGCCTGTATTCTCTGTGCGTGCTGCTCGACGAGTTGCCCGTCGTACTGGTGGAACAGCGACCGTTACCTGGGTCCCGCCGCGCTGCTCGCCGCCTACCGCTGGATCATCGACACCCGCGACGAGGCAACCGGTGAGCGCCTCGACGAGCTGGAGGACCCATTCCGCCTGTATCGATGCCATACGATCATGAACTGCGCGGAGGCCTGCCCGAAGGACCTGAACCCGGCCCGGGCGATCGCCGAGATCAAGAAGCTCGTTGCAGAGCGCCAGTACTGAGCCGGAGCGTGGCACCATGGCACCGGTCCGGGCCGAGGAGTATTCGCGCCTCCGCTGGCGCTGCCGCCGGGGCATGCGCGAACTCGACGTGCTGCTCACGCGCTACCTCGAGCAGGAATACCGGCAGGCGGCGCCGGGCGATCGCGCGGCATTCGGGCGCATTCTCGACCTGCAGGACCCCGATATCTTCGGGTACCTTCTGGGTGGCACCGTTTCGGAGGACGCTTCACTGCGCCATGTCATCGCACGGATCAGACGGGTTGCGGATTGAACTCAGGCCCTGGCTGGTCGCGGATCGCGTGGCTGCCGGCCTGGCGGTCTGCTGCGCGCTGGTGATCGAGGTGGTGGCATCGCGTTACCCGGAACCGCAGCCGTGGCTCGGAGCGGCGGTGCTGGGGCTGCTCGGCGCGTGGCTCTGGTACCGGCACCGACGTGCGGCTGGCGTGGCCGGCCTGTCGATCGGGCCCGACGGTCGCTGGCTCACCCTGTTCGACGACGGCAGCGCGCTGGCGTCGGAGGTGTTGCGCGGGACGCGGCTGCTGGGCCCGTCGGTCGCGCTGCGCTGGAGGGCCGGCCGGCGTGTCTGCCAGGTATGGCTGACGCCCTGGGACGTGCCCGCGGGAGACCTGCGCGAGCTCTCCGTCCTGCTCCGGGCAGCCGCACCCCGGGACGGCGCATGACGGCACCCGGTTTCCTGGGGCGCCGAGACCTGCAAATGGCGAACTTTCCCCCCTCAGACGGGTCTATCCAGACGCACGAGACCCGGGACGACGATGCCCGACCCACATCCGGCGTCGAGCAGAGCGATCTCGAACTCGTCAGGCGGGCACAACGGGGCGAACGCGGGGCGTTTGACCTGCTCGTGCTCAGGTACCAGCACAAGGTCGTCAAGCTCGTGGCGCGGCTGTTGCGTGACCGGACTGAAGCGGAGGACGTGGCCCAGGAGGCTTTCGTGAAGGCCTACCGGGCGCTCGGCTCGTTTCGCGGGGACAGCGCCTTCTACACATGGCTTTACCGGATAGCCGTGAACACTGCCAGGAACACGCTTGCTTCGCGGCAACGTCGCCCATTGCAGTACGAAGCGGGCTTGAGCGAGGGCGAGCAGGCAGCGGTCGAGTCACGCATGCGCCACGTGGACACGCCCGAGGCGAACGCGTTGTCGGACGAGATTCACCAGACGGTGAATCGGGCCATCGGCGACCTGCCGGAGGACCTGCGTACGGCCATCGTCCTGCGCGAGGTCGAGGGACTGAGTTACGAGGAGATCGCCGAGGCAATGGATTGCCCGGTCGGTACCGTGCGTTCGAGGATATTCCGGGCCCGGGAAGCGATCGACCGCATCCTTGCGCCCCTGGTCGATTGAGTTGAAAACATGACAGATCAAATACGCGAACAGATCTCGGCCCTCATCGATGGCGAGCTGCCCGAAGACGAGGTTGGACTGCTGGTCCGGAGGCTCGAGCGCGACGAACAGTTGCGCCATGTCTTCAGCCGCTACGTGGTGGCCGGCGAGGCGGTCCGCTCGCCGGGCAGCACGCTCGCGAGCCGCGGGTTTTCTGCCAGGGTGAGCGCCGCGATAGGCGAAGCCACGGCGGTGGTGCCGGATGTACGCCCCGAGACTTCCCCCAATCGCCAGTGGTCCAGCCGGCCGGCGTTTGCGACCGCGATCGCCGCAAGCGCCGCGATCGCCGCCGTGCTGCTGGTCGGGCGTGGGTACCAGCATGCTGGCCAGGTCGCGCAGGACTCGCTCGAACGGGTGCGAGACAGTTTCGCCGCTCTTCCGGCAATCGGCCAGGCGTCGAGTCCGACGCCCGCGCACAGCCAGCGCCTGGCGAGCTACCTGGTCGCGCACGGCCAGTTCTCCAACCCGATCGGGCGACGTACCGCGTGGTCGAGCGTGCTTGCGTCAGACCCGGGGCTCACCCGCGTGGCTTTCGAGACCCTCGAGGCGCCCTGAGTGCGGCACGCCTGGCTCGCCATCCTAGCGACGACGGGGCTGCTCGCGCTGCCGGCGCGGGCGTCCGACGACGATCCGCGCGAGTGGCTCGAGCGTATGGGCGAGGCGCTGTCGTCGCGAAACTACACTGGCGTATTCACCCACGCGACGCGTCGCCAGTCGGAGACGATGCGTATCGTCCACCGGGTAGGCAAGGGTGCCAGCACGGAGCGCCTCGTGTCGCTGGACGGCAACGGGCGCGAGATCGTGCGCACGGCAGAGGAGGTGCACGTATACCTTCCCGACCGGCGCGTGGTGCTGGTCGAGCCGCGCTCGGACGGCGGGCTGCTGCTCGATGCGCTGCCGGAACCCGGACCGGAGCTCGACGCCATGTATGTGCTCCAGATCCGGGACGGCCCCAAGCTGCTCGGGCGTGAGGTCCGGGTGCTGGACATCACGCCCCGTGACGGGCTTCGCTACGGCTATCGCCTCTGGCTCGATGAGGATACGGCGATGCCGTTACGCACCATGGTCCTGGATCGCGGAGGCCGTCCGGTCGAGGTGATCAATTTCACGCAGATCGACATGCCGCGCCACATCGACGCGAAGGCAACCGAACCGTCGATAGACGCGTCCGGCTTCAGGTGGGTGCGCACTGGCCGCCGGCCGCAGGTGGCTCCGACCGCGACGGTGGCGTGGCGGCCGACGCAGCTGCCGCCGGGATTTCGCCTCGTCGCCAGCCGCATTCAGGTGGTGCCCGGCGTGGAATTTCCGGTACAGCACCTGATTTTTTCCGACGGGTTTGCGTCCATCTCGGTTTTCATCGAACCGGCCAGGCCCGCTGGTCCGACGCCGCCAGAATCGTCGAGCGTCGGGTCGGCGAATGCTTTCTCGACAGTCGTGCATGGCCGGGTGGTGACGGCCGTCGGCGAGGTTCCGCTCGAGACCGTCCGCGACGTCGCCCGCTCGGTCGCACCGGATGTGCCCCCATCCCGTGCGGCGTTCGATGACCCTGCCGTCGCAGTGCCTGGCGTCACGGCTCCCGGCGCCGCCGCACTCCAGCCGCATTGACCAGATGGAAGCCGTAGCCCGCGTCCTGGCGGTCGGCGACGGTCGTGCGCAGTTGGCCTGCCAGGTCCAGTCATCGTGCAAGTCCTGTGGCGCGGGCCGGGGTTGCGGCCTGCGGCTGCTGGCCCGCGACCGGGACATTGTGCTCGACCTGTCCGACCCGCCGGATGGCCAGGCGCAACTGGTGCCCGGGCAGAACGTGACGATAGCGATCCCGGACGGTGACATCGTGCGGGCCGCTGCGCTCGCCTACCTGCCGGTCCTGGCTGGGTTGCTTGCCGGAGCCCTGGTCGGCAACTGGCTGGGTAACGGCGACGGCCCCGTGGCTTCTGGCGGCCTGCTGGGTGCGGCCTGCGGCTGGTGGCCTGCCCGCGACTGGGCCCGCCGTCGATTGTCCCGGGTCACCGTGCGACCGATTTCCGCAGACGCGCGATCGTGATTCCAGGTGTGGTGCCCCCGGTCGTGAGCGACGGCGCCAGTGGACTGGCGCTCTACGTGCGCGATGGCTGTCACCTCTGCGACATGTTCCTGGTCGATCTCGAGCAGGATCTGGCGCCTGCCCACGCGGCGCTCGCCGTCATCGACGTGGACAGCGATCCGGCGCTGGCCCTGGAATATGGCCTTCGGGTACCGGTGCTTACACTGGGGGGAAGGGTGGTCTGTGAGGGCCGCTACGAGTCTCCCCGGGTCCGGGACGCACTGCAGGTATAATCGCGCGCTTTGTCCCGGCTCCCTGCCGGGCTGCCTGGACCGATGAACAAAATCCGCAATTTCTCGATCATCGCGCACATCGACCACGGCAAGTCGACGCTGGCGGACCGTTTCATCCAGACCTGCGGCGGCCTCCAGGAACGCGAGATGCAGGCCCAGGTGCTCGACTCCATGGCCCTCGAGCGCGAGCGCGGAATCACCATCAAGGCGCAGAGCGTCTCGCTGCGCTACAAGGCGCGCGACGGCGAAACGTACCAGCTGAACATGATCGACACGCCGGGGCACGTGGACTTTTCCTACGAGGTCTCGCGCTCGCTCGCGGCCTGCGAGGGCGCGCTGCTGGTGGTGGATGCCGCGCAGGGCGTCGAGGCACAGAGCGTCGCCAACTGCTACACGGCCATCGAGCAGGGACTCGAGGTCGTGCCGGTGCTGAACAAGATCGACCTGCCTTCCGCCGACCCGGCCAAGGTGATCAAGGAGATCGAGGAGATCATCGGCATCGAGGCCGAGGACGCGGTCCGCGTCAGTGCCAAGACCGGCGAGAACGTGACCGAGTTGCTCGAGGAGCTGGTGCGGCGAGTTCCGCCACCGCACGGCGATCCCGAGGCGCCGCTGCAGGCGCTGATCATCGACTCCTGGTACGACAGCTACGTGGGCGTCGTGTCCCTGGTCCGGGTGATGAGCGGCATGCTGAAGACCGGGCAGAAGATCCGGGTCTGGACCACCGGCCGCGCACACCAGGTGGACAAGCTCGGGCGCTTCACGCCGAAGTCGCTGGTCGCGGATGCTCTCTACACCGGTGAGGTCGGTTTCGTCATCGCCGGCATCAAGGAAATCGACGGTGCCCCGGTCGGCGACACGATCACGATCGACTCGCGGCCCTGCGACGCGCCGCTGCCCGGCTTCAAGGAAATCAAGCCACGCGTGTTTGCGGGCCTGTTCCCGGTCAGCTCCGACGACTACGAGGCGTTCCGCGACGCGCTGCAGAAGCTCAAGCTGAACGACTCGGCGCTGCACTACGAGCCGGAAGTGTCCACCGCGCTCGGCTTCGGCTTCCGCTGCGGGTTCCTCGGCCTGCTGCACATGGACATCGTGCAGGAGCGGCTCGAGCGCGAATACGAATTGTCGCTGGTGACCAGCGCACCGACCGTTGTCTACGAGGTGCTCACGCGCGAGGGCGAGATCGTCAACGTGGACAACCCCGCGAAGTTGCCGCCGGTCGACCGGATCCAGGAACTGCGCGAGCCGATCATCGTCGCCAACATCCTGCTGCCGCCGGACTACGTCGGGCCGGTGATGAAACTCTGTCTCGAGAAGCGTGGCGTGCAGAAGAAGCTGCTCTACCTCGGCAACCAGGTGTCGATGCAGTGGGAACTGCCGCTGGCCGAGGTGGTGCTGGACTTCTTCGACCGCCTGAAGAGCTGCAGCCGCGGTTACGCCTCGTTCGACTACGAGTTCGAGCGGTTCCAGGCCGCGCCGCTGGTGAGGCTGGACATCCTGATCAACGACGACAAGGTCGATGCGCTGTCCACCATCAGCCACCGCGACACGGCCTACCAGCGCGGCCGCGAGCTGGTGGACAAGATGCAGGAATTGATCCCGCGGCAGATGTTCGAGGTGGCGATCCAGGCCGCGATCGGCGCGCACGTGATCGCACGCTCGACGGTCAAGGCGCTGCGCAAGAACGTGCTGGCCAAGTGCTACGGCGGCGACATCTCCCGCAAGCGCAAGCTGCTCGAGAAGCAGAAAGAAGGCAAGAAGCGCATGAAGCAGCTCGGGCAGGTGGAGATTCCCCAGGAGGCCTTCCTGGCGGTATTGCAGGTCGGGCGCAAGGAATGAGCTGAGCAGACGCTGGAAAATCCGGTGCCGAAATCAGGTGCCAGAATCAGGTGCCAGGCACCTGTTTTCCAGCAACTGCCCTTCGGGCCCGGGGTGCAAGGCATTGATGCGCCGCGGGAAATACAGAATACTGCCGTGATTCGAGTGAGGTGAAGCTTGGTCCTGGATTTTTCGTTCTGGCTCGTGGTTGCCACGCTCGTGACCGGTCTCGTCTGGGCCGCCGACTCCTGGGTGTTCCGCCCGCGGCGGCTCGCGCGTGCCGAAACCGGAACGCTGCCGGGCGAGCCGGTGCTGGTCGAGTACGCCCGCTCGTTCTTCCCGATCATCCTGATCGTGCTGGTCATCCGCTCGTTCCTGTTCGAGCCGTTCCGCATCCCATCCGATTCGATGATGCCGACGCTGCTCGACGGCGACTTCATCTTCGTCAACAAGTTCACCTACGGCCTGCGGCTGCCGGTCGTGAACCGCGAGGTCGTGCCGCTCGGGCAGCCCGGGCGCGGCGACGTGGTCGTCTTCCGCCTGCCGTCCGACCCGTCGGTGAACTACATAAAGCGGCTGGTCGGGCTTGCCGGGCGACCACGTCATGGTCAAGGACAAGCGCGTGTACGTGAACGGAGAGCTGCAACCCGTTACGCTCGACGGCATGTACCCGCCGTTCAACAGCACGCCGCTGGCGCAGATCGCAGGCGAGCGACTCGGCACGGTGGATCACCAGGTCCTCTTCATCGCGGAGCGACCATCGATGGATTTCGACGACGTCGTCCCCGAGGGGCATTACTTCTTCATGGGCGACAACCGCGACAACAGTCGCGACAGCCGCTTCCCGGAGGTCGGTTATGTGCCGGCGGACAACGTCGTCGGCAAGGCGGTCCGCATCTGGCTCAACTGGCGGCTGCCTCACGCACCCATCTGGAACCGCATCGGCGACGCGGTTCGTTGACATCACTGGAGTCAGAAACATGAAATCGTCATCAGCGCGGCGCGACCTTCCTCGGCATGGTCGTCATCCTGGCAATCCTGGGATCGGCCGTCTACGCCGGAATCCGTCTTGTTCCTGTTTACCTCGAGTACACCAAGGTGGCGCGCGCGCTGGAGCAGGTGCGCGACGAAGTAGGCCGCGAACGACACCAGCGTACAGATGATCCGCAACGCCCTCGAGCGCCGCTGGGACGTCGAGGACATCGAGAGCATCGGCTGGAAGGAGATCGCGATCCGCAAGATCAGCGACGGTTTCGAGGTCGAGGCCGACTACTCCGTTGAAAGGCCGTTCGTCGCCAACGTGTACCTGCTCACCAAGTTCGACAAGCTGGTCACGATCCAGCAGTAGGCGGGATTGCTCACGTCCGGCGAATGGTCCGAGGCGCGGCTCGGGTACCGCTTCGGCGACCCGGCGCTGCTCGATGCGGCGCTGACCCATCGGAGCGCTGGACGTGCCAACTACGAGCGACTGGAGTTCCTCGGGTGACTCGGTGCTCAATTTCGCCGTGGCGGTGCTCGTGTATCGCGCGTATCCGGAGGCGGACGAGGGCGACCTGAGCCGCTACCGGGCATCGCTGGTGAGCGGCCAGTCGCTGGCGGAGGCCGCGTCGGCGCTCGGGCTCGGCGAGCAGCTGCGGCTCGGCAGCGGTGAATTGAAGACCGGCGGCTTCCGGCGCAGTTCGATCCTGGCCGACGCGCTCGAGGCGCTGTTCGGCGCGGTCTACCAGGACGGCGGCTTCGACGCGGCGTGCGCGGTGATCGAGCGCCTGTTCGCCGGCCGGCTGGCGCAACTTCCGGAAGCGCGTGACCTCAAGGATCCCAAGACGCGGCTGCAGGAGCTTCTCCAGGGCCGCGGCCGACGACTGCCGGCGTACGCGGTCGAGGACGTGAGCGGCGAACCGCACGAGCACTGGTTCGTCGCCAGTTGCGAAGTCGAGGAACTCGGCCTGCGCGAGCGAGGCGAGGGAACGAGCCGTCGTCGTGCCGAGCAGGCCGCCGCCGAGCGGGTGCTTGGACAGTTGTCCGAAAGAGGGTTGGACCGATGACGGGTAAGGATCAGGCAGGAACCACGGGCGAGGACGGCGTCGCAACCGGCGACGAGGCCCTTGCCCGCTGCGGATTCGCGGCGCTGGCGGGGCGCCCGAACGTCGGGCAAGTCCACGCTGCTGAATGCACTGCTGGGCCGGAAGGTCAGCATCGTCACCGCGAGGCCGCAGACCACGAGGACCCGCATCCACGGCATGCTGAACCGACCCGGGCATGCAGATCGTGTTCGTCGACCTGCCGGGTATCCACGCCAAGCAGCCGCGTGCGATCAACCGCTACATGAACCGAACGGCGCTGTCGTCGCTGGCCGACTCGGACGTGAACCTGTTCGTGATCGAGGCGCTGCGCTGGACCGAGGAAGACGAGCGCGTGCTCGGTGAACTGCGCGCTGCCGGACGGCCGATCCTGCTGCTGATCAACAAGGTGGATCGTGCGCAGCCGCGCTCGCGCCTGCTGCCGTTCATCGCCGAGATCTCGTCGAAGGCAGATTTCGCGCACGTGGTGCCGCTCTCCGCGCTGAAGCGCAAGAACATCGACGCGCTGCCGGAACTGATCGCCGGATACTTCCCGGAGTCGCCGCTGCTGTTCCCGGCCGACCAGGTGACCGACGCGAGCGACGCCTTCATGGCGGCGGAAATCATCCGCGAGAAGCTGACACGCCGGCTGCAGGAAGAGGTGCCCTACGGCCTGGTGGTGGAGATCGAGGGCATCGGCCAGGCCGAGGACGAACCCGGCAAGCTGATCGTCCAGGCCGCGATCTGGGTCGAGCGCACCGGCCAGAAGGCGATCGTGATCGGCAAGGGCGGTGAGCTGCTGAAGGAAATCGGACGCGCGGCGCGCCTGGACCTGAAGCATCACTTTGGACGACCGGTGCACCTGGAGCTGTGGGTCAAGGTACGCGAAGGCTGGTCCGACGACGAGGCGGCGCTCCGCAAGTTCGGGCTCGACTCGTGAGCGGCGCGGCGCGGCGCGTGCAGCTCGAGCCTGCCTTCCTGCTGCACCACTACCCATGGCGCGATTCGAGCAGGATTCTCGAGCTGCTGACCCGCGAGCACGGGCGCGTCTCGGTATTCGCGCGCGCGGCGCGGCGCGGTGGATCCTCGCTGCCCGCAGCGCTGCAGCCGTTTGCCGAACTGCTCGTTTCGTGGACCGCGCGCGGCGAAGCCGGCCAGCTCACCGGCGCTGAGCGGGTTCGTGCCGCGATGCCCATCGAAAGCGACCGCCTGATGAGCGCCTTCTACGCCAACGAACTGCTGGTGAAGCTGCTGCCGCGCCACGACCCGCACCCCGCGCTGTACGACGCGTACGCGGCGTTGCTCACCCGCCTTGCCGAACCCGCCGAGCGGCCGGCGCGCGCACTGCGCCTGTTCGAGAAGCGGCTGCTGGAGGAACTCGGCTGGGGCCTGTGCCTGGAGACCGAAGCAGGGGCTGGACTGCCGATCGAGCCCGGCTGCTGCTACCGTTACCGGATCGATGGCGGGCCGGAGTTCATCGAGGGCGTGGCCGATGGAAACCTGGTGTTTGCCGGTGCGTCGCTGCTGTCGCTTGCTCGCGATGAGTTGCGCGACGAGCGCAGCCTCGGCGACGCAAGGCGCCTGCTCAAGGCGGCGCTCGACCAGTGCCTCGACGGCCGGCCGCTGCGTACCCGCGAGGTGATGATCGCTATGCGCGCCCATGGCGGCGCGCAGGGAGGTTGAATCGTGCTCACCCATCCACTCCGGCTCGGAGTCAACATCGACCACGTTGCGTCGCTGCGGCAGGTCCGCCGCGCCAGCTATCCCGACCCGCTGTTCGCGGCCCTGCTCGCGGAGCAGTCGGGCGCCGACAGCATCACGCTGCACCTGCGCGAGGACCGTCGCCACATCCAGGACAGCGACGTGACCCGCATGCGCGAGGCGCTGCAGACACGCATGAACCTCGAGATGGCCGCCACCGAGGCGATGCTGCGCTTTGCGCGCGAGGTCCGCCCGCAGGACTGCTGCCTGGTCCCCGAGCGACGCGAGGAACTCACCACCGAGGGCGGGCTGGACGTGGCGGGGCAGGTCGACCGGCTGAAGGACTGTTGCGCGGACCTCGACGACGCGGGCATCCGGGTGTCGCTGTTCATCGATCCGGAACCCGAGCAGCTCGAGGCGGCGCTGGAGTGTGGCGCACCGGTCGTCGAACTGCACACCGGCGCCTATGCCGAGGCCACCGGTGAGCGCCAGGCGATGGAACTGATGCGGATTACCGAAGCCGCGCGCTTCGGCTCGCGCATCGGGCTCACTGTCCACGCCGGCCACGGCCTGCACTACCACAACGTGCAGCCGGTCGCCGCGATCCCGGAGATCGTCGAGCTGAACATCGGCCACTCCATCGTCGCCCGTGCAATCGTCGACGGCATCGGCGCCGCGGTGCGCGACATGAGGGCGCTGATGGACGTGGCGCGCCGGGGTCTCAGGGTCTCGGCCTGAGCCGTCGCGTGATCTTCGGCATCGGCACCGACGTCGTCCGTCTCGATCGAATCGAAGACGTGTATGCCAACCACGGCGAACGTTTCGTGCAGCGGCTGCTGATGCCGCAGGAAGAGGCTGCGTTTCGCAGCTACAAGCGTCCGGTGCGATTCCTGGCGATGCGCTTCGCGGCCAAGGAGGCCATCGTCAAGGCGCTGGGCACCGGCTTCGCGCACGGCGTCTGGATCCGCGACGTCGGCATCGCGCCCAACGCCTGGGGCCGGCCGGAGGTGATCTGGTCCGAGCGTGGCCTGAAGGTTCGCGACGAACTGGGTGCGGGTGAAGGTCACGTCACGCTGACCGACGAGGCAGGCCTGGTGGTCGCCGTGGCAGTACTCATGCGCAGGGGGGCATCGTGACCATCAGCAACGTGTTCGCATTCGACATCGAGACGGTTCCGGACGTCGAGTTCGGGCGCCGCCTGTACGGGCTCGAAGGACTGTCCGACAAACAGGTGGGCTACGTCATGCAGACGCGGCAGCGCGAACAGACGGGCTCGGAGTTCCTGTCGCTCGAGCAGCAGCGCGTCGTCGCGATCTCGGTCGCGATGCGCACACGGGACGGCTTCAAGGCCTGGAGCCTGGGCGAGGTCCACGTCGTCCGAGGCCGAGCTGGTGGGCCGTTTCTTCGACGGCATCGCGCGCTACAGCCCGACGCTGGTGAGCTGGAACGGCAGCGGCTTCGACCTGCCGGTGCTGAACTACCGGGCGATGCGCCATCGAGTGCAGGCTCATCGCTACTGGGAGACCGGCGACGAGGACCAGTCCTTTCGCTGGAACAACTATCTCGGCCGCTTCCACTGGCGCCACATCGACCTGATGGACGTGCTCGCCGCCTACCAGGGCCGTGGCCGCGTCGGCCTCGACCGCATGGCACAGCTGATCGGCCTGCCCGGCAAGCTCGGCATGTCCGGCGAGGGCGTGTGGGATGCGCACATCGAGGGCCGCACCGACGACATCCGCAACTACTGCGAGACGGACGTCATCAACACCTACCTGATCTACCTGCGATTCGAGCTGATGCGTGGCCGCCTGACGCCCGAGGAGCACGATCGTGAATGCGGCATCGTACGCGCCTGGCTGGATGGCGCAGGCAAGCCGCACCTGGAGGGATTCCTGGCGGCCTGGCCTGCTGATCCCGCATGAGGCGGCAGTCCGCATGAAGCGCCTGAACGTCGCGCCGGAAGAGGCGGACATCGTCGATCTCTCGCACGAGGCGAAAGGCGTCGCGCGTGTCGACGGCAAGGCAGTGTTCGTCGCCGACTCGTTGCCTGGCGAGCGCGTCGTCATGCGTCGCGTGGGCCGGCACCGGCGCTTCGACGAGGCCGTGCTCGAGCAGGTGCTGCGCCCGAGCGCCGACCGTGTACCGGCCGAGTGCCCGCACTTCGGCCTCTGCGGCGGCTGCGCGCTGCAGCACCTCGCGCCGGCTGCGCAGCTCGCGTTCAAGCAGGCACAGCTCATCGAGAACCTCGCGCGGCTCGGCGAAGTCGAGCCGGGCCGTGTGCTCGAGCCGCTTGACCGGCCCGGTGTGGGCCTATCGCCGGCGCGCGCGTCTGGGCGTGAAGCTGGTGCCGAAGAAGGGGCGGGTGCTGGTCGGCTTCCGCGAACGCAGTGCGCCGTATGTCGCCGACCTGCACGAGTGCCGCGTGCTGGTGCCGCCGGCCGGGGCGCTGCTGGATCCGCTCGCGGCGCTGGTCGCAGGGCTCTCGATAGCGTCGCGGGTGCCGCAGGTCGAGATTGCGGTGGCCGACGACGCCTGCGCGCTGGTGCTGCGCGTGCTCGACGAACCGTCTGCGGCGGACCTCCAGCTGCTGGCGGATTTCGAGCGCGAGCACACTGTGCGGATCTACCTGCAGCCCGGCGGCATCGAGACCATCCGGCCACTGGGCGCCGCGCTCGAGCCGCTGCACTATTCGCTGCCGGCATTCGGCCTGCGCATCGAGTTCGAGCCGGCGGACTTCATCCAGGTGAATTCGCGCTGAACGAGGCGATGGTCACTCGTGCCGTCGACCTGCTCGACGCGAGCTCCCGGGCACCGTGTGCTGGACCTCTTCTGCGGTCTTGGCAATTTCTCGCTGCCGCTCGCAACCCGGGCCGGGCAGGTCGTCGGCATCGAAGGCGAACAGGGGCTGGTCGAACGCGCGCGACGCAACGCCGGGCACAATGGACTCGCGAACACGGCTTTCCATGCCTCCAACCTCGCGGCCGACATGGGTGACGCGACCTGGGCACGAGGCGGCTACGACCGCGTACTGCTCGACCCGCCCCGCGCCGGTGCGCGCGAGGTGCTGCCGGTGGTGGGTGCGAGCGGTGCGGCACGCGTCGTGTATATTTCCTGCCACCCGGGCAGCCTTGCCCGGGACGCAGGCATCCTGGTGCGGGAGCACGGATTCAGCCTCGCGGCGGCGGGTGTGATGGACATGTTTCCCCACACGACGCACGTCGAGGCGATGGCGGTCTTCGAACGGTGAGGCGATGTCGTCAATACTCGAATCAAGCGCTGGCCGCTCGATGAAGTCTTTGCGGGAGGTGTCGTGACGCTCGGGCCGGTGATGGTGGACGTTGCGGGCACGGCGCTCACCGCCGAGGACCGGCGCGTGCTCGCGCATCCGCTGGTCGGGTCGGTGATCCTGTTCACGCGCAATTTCGACAAGCGTGGCCCAGCTCGCGGACCTGGTCCACGAAATCCGCTCGATCCGCAAGCCGCCGCTGCTGGTCACCGTCGATCACGAAGGCGGGCGGGTGCAGCGCTTCCGCAGCGGGTTCACGGTCCTGCCGCCGCAGCGATCGATCGGCCACGCCTACGACCTGGATCCCGAGGCTGGCCGGCGCCTCGCCTGGCAGTGCGGCTGGCTGCTGGCCGCGGAGCTGCGCGCCGTCGGCGTGGACATGAGCTTCACGCCCTGCGTGGACCTCGACTACGGCGTCAGCGAGGTGATCGGCGATCGTGCCTACCACCGCGACCCTGAGGTGGTTTCCACGCTGGCCGTCGCCTGCGTGCAGGGCATGCGCGCCGCGGGCATGGCGGCGGCCGCCAAGCACTTTCCCGGGACATGGCGCGGTGGTGGCCGATTCTCACAAGGCGCTGCCGGTGGACCGGCGCGCGCTGGCTGAACTGGGCGAGGACCTGCTGCCGTATCGCCGGCTGGTGGCCAACGGACTGGCCGCGGTGATGGTTGCGCACGTGCTGTTCCCCGAGGTGGACGAGGCACCCGCGGGATTCTCACGACGCTGGATCCAGCAGGAGCTGCGTCACGGCCTCGGATTCACCGGTGCGATATTTTCCGACGACCTCAGCATGGGCGGTGCCGCAGTCGCCGGTTCGGTGCCGGAGCGGGCGCGGCGGGCGCTGGCAGCGGGCTGCGACATCCTGTCGGTCTGCAACGACCGGCCCGCAGTGCTTGCGACGCTGGACGAGCTGGAAGGCGAATCGGACCCGGTGAGCCAGGTCCGGCTGGTGCGCCTGCATGGTCGGCCCGGCCCGGACTGGGATTCGCTGCTGTCGAGTGAGCGCTGGGGGCAGTGCCGGGCTGCAGTGGATCACTGTCGTGATGCGCCGAGCTTGCAGCTCGACGCCTGACCGGCGGTAAACTCAATCATGAGCACGACGGACCCGACACCGCCCGCTGACGTCCTGCGCCACGCCCCGGACGGCATCGTGGTCGTCCAGGGCAGCCCGCTGCAGCTCCTCTACGCGAACGAAACGCTGGCCGCACTGCTGCAGATGCCTGTGTCCGGACTGGTCGGGCACAGACTCGACGAACTCGAGATCGAGGCGCCACTGGACACGGCCGCCACGGTTGGTTGCGGCGCGATGCGCGTACAGCTCAGGCGCGCGGATGGTTCAGTGATTGGCTGCGAGCGCTGGGCGGTGCTGCTGCCGGATGGGCGGCTCGCAATGTATTACCGGCCACTGCAGCGCGTCGTCGCCGGCACGGCCATCGACCGGGCAAGCGGCCTGGCCACCGCAGAGCACCTGCTCGAGACGCTGCGGCGCGACTGGTCCATCGGCCAGCGCGACGGCCGCTCGATAACGCTGCTCAGGTTCGACGTGGACGGTTGCCGCGAGTACCGCGAGGTCTTTGGCCAGGGAGCGGCCGACAACGTCCTCAGGCAGATCGGCAGGACCATCGCCGCGACCATGCGCAGGGCCAGCGACGTGGTGGCGCGTTTCGGCGACGACGAGTTCGTGGCGCTGGGCGTGGCGATGGAGCCGCCGAGTGCGAGTGCTTTCGCGGAAACGATCCTGGGTCGGATCCGAGCGCTTGCGATCCACCACCCACGGTCGCGCACGGGGCGCTTCATGACCATGAGCGCTGGAGTGGTGACCGTCGTGCCACCGCGGGGCCGCGATTGCGAGGCGCTTCTCGAAGCGGCGCAGCGGGCGCTCGAGCGCGCCAAGCATGCCGGCGGTAACCGGGTCGAGGACGGGGCGATCTGAGTTCACGCTCGGCGGGGAACGCAACGCGCAAGCGCTTCGAGCTGCAGCTGCGCCACCGAAAATCGGGCCTCAGGTTCTTCGAACGCACCGCTGAACCTGAGCTTGCTGGGTCCGTCGAAGCGCAGGGCCCGGCCGCTCTTCTGCACCAGCAGTATCAGCTTGCCCGGGTCCAGCGGCGTGTCGGGCCCGAAGGCCACCGATCCGCCGGCCTGGCCCACGTCGAGCCGCTCGATGCCGAGCCGCGCGGCGCCCACGCGCAGCCGCGCGATGCGGAACAGGTTCCTCGCCGGCTCCGGCAGCAGGCCGAAGCGGTCCATGGTCTCGGCCTGCAGGTCGTCGAGGTCCGCCTCGCTGGCCACGCCCGAGATGCGCTTGTAGAGCACCAGGCGCGCGTGCACGTCCGGCAGGAACGCCTCGGGCAGCAGCGCCGGCACGTGCAGCTCGAGTTCCGGGCCGTGGTGCAGCGGCTGCTCCAGCTCCGGTACCCGGCCGGCGCGCATCGCGGTGACGGCGCGTTCCAGCAGTTCGGTGTACAGCGCGAAGCCGATCTCCTGGATCTGGCCGCTCTGGCCTTCGCCCAGCAGTTCGCCGGCGCCGCGGATCTCGAGGTCGTGGGTCGCGAGCACGAAGCCGGCGCCGAGGTCCTCGAGCGATTCGATCGCCTCCAGGCGCTTGACCGCGTCGCCGGTCATGGCGTTCCTTGGCGGCGTGACCAGGTAGGCGTAGGCCTGGTGATGCGAGCGGCCGACGCGACCGCGCAACTGGTGAAGCTGCGCGAGCCCGAAACGGTCGGCACGGTCGATGATGATGGTGTTCGCGGTCGGCACGTCGATGCCGCTCTCGATGATCGTGGTACAGAGCAGCAGGTTGGCGCGCTTGTGGTAGAAGTCGAGCATCACCTGCTCGAGGTCGCGTTCTCGCATCTGTCCGTGGCCGATCGCGATGCGAGCTTCCGGGACGAGTTCAGCCAGCACGCGCCCGGTGTTCTCGATGGTGTCCACCGAGTTGTGCACGAAGTACACCTGCCCGCCGCGTCGCAGTTCCCGCAGGCAGGCTTCGCGAACCACCGGCTCGCTCCACTCGCTGACGAAGGTCTTGATCGAGAGGCGGCCGACCGGCGGCGTGGAGATCAGCGAGAGGTCGCGCAGCCCACCGAGCGACATGTTCAGCGTGCGGGGAATCGGTGTCGCGGTCAGCGTCAGTACGTCGACCTCGGCGCGCAGCGCCTTGAGCTTCTCCTTGTCGCGTACCCCGAAGCGGTGTTCCTCGTCGATGACCAGCAGGCCGAGGTCCTTGAAGCGCACGCCGGGCTGCAGCATGCGGTGCGTACCGACCACGATGTCGACCTTGCCTTCGGCGAGGCCGGCCAGCGCAGCCTTCGCCTGCGCGTCGCCGCGAAAGCGCGACAGCAGCTCGATGCGCACCGGCCAGTCCGCGAAGCGGTCTGCAAAGGTCTGGTAGTGCTGCTGCGCGAGCAGCGTGGTCGGTACCAGCACCGCGACCTGCTTGCCGCCCTGCACGGCGACGAACGCGGCGCGGAGTGCCACCTCGGTCTTGCCGAAACCCACGTCGCCGCAAACCACGCGGTCCATCGGCTTCGGTGAGCGCAGGTCGGCGACCACCTGGTCGATCGCGGCCGCCTGGTCGGCGGTCTCCTCGAACGGGAAGCCGGACGCGAACGCCTGCAGCTGCGCCTCGTCCACGGCGAACGCATGGCCTTCGCGGGCGGCGCGACGCGAATACACGTCGAGCAGCTCCGCAGCGGCGTCGCGGATCCGGGCCGCCGCACGGCTGCGGGCCTTGGCCCACTGGTCGCCGCCGAGCTTGTGCAGCGGTGCCGACTCCGGGGCCGCGCCGGTGTAGCGGCTGATCCGTTCCAGCGACTGCACCGGGACATAGAGCTTGTCGCCGTCGGCGTACTCGAGTACCAGGAACTCGGCGGCCAGGCCGCCTGCGTCCATGGTGGTGAGACCGAGGTAACGACCGACGCCGTAGTCCTCGTGTACCACCGGAGCGCCGGGTCGCAGGTCGGCAAGCTGCTGGATGATTCGCGCGGGGTCGCGGTCGGACCGACGCCGGCGTCGTTCCTGGCGGGCGCGTTCGCCGAACAGCTGCTCTTCGGCGTACAGCGTGATCGCCGGTTCGGCCAATGCCAGGCCGGAGGCGAGCGGGGCGACGGTCAGTGCGATGGGCGCATCGCCCGCGAGGAAGTCCTCCCAGCTGGCAACCACTCGCGCGGTCATGCCGTGCGGGCGCAGCAGGTCCAGCAGCAGCTCGCGTCGTCCCGCGGACTCGGCGCACAGCAGCACGCGACCCTCGTGGTTTGCCAGCCGCGTTGCGAAGTCCCTGATCGACTCCTCGTGCCGCTGGTCAAGTCGCAATGCCGGTGCTTCCGAGGTGCGCAGGTCCAGGACCGGCACCTCGTCGTGGTCGTTCGGCGTGCTTCTGTCGCCCGGCCCGTCGGCGCCGCCGCTCGTATCGCCATCGCTGACCGGGCGGCCGTCTCCGTCGCCGAGCAGCAGCCGCGGCGAGCGCACCAGTGTCGCCCGCCAGTCCGCGGGCGGCAGGAATATTTCGCCGGGTGCGAGCACCGGATGCTCGATGTCGTACCTGCGTTCCTCGAATCGTTCCTCCACCGAGGTCCACACCGAGGCGAGGATCGCCGGGTATTCAGTCGGCAGCGCGACGACGGCGCCAGCGGGCAGGTAGTCGAACAGGCTCGCCGTCTCGTCGAAGAACAGCGGCAGGTAATTCTCGATGCCGGCCGGCGCCAGGCCTTCGCCCACGTCGCGGTAGAGCGGCATGCGCGTCAGGTCGCCTTCGAAGCGCGTCCGGAAGCGGCGTCGGAAATCTCGCACCGATTCAGTCCCGAGACCGAACTCGCGCGCTGGGAGCAGGTCGACGCGCGGCAGGTGCTCACCGGAGCGCTGTGTGTCGGCGTCGAAGCTGCGCACGCTCTCCACCCGCAGGTCCATCAGATCGATGCGCAGCGGAACCTCGCTGCCCATCGGGAACACGTCGAACAGCGAGCCGCGGATGGCGAATTCACCTGGCGCACCGACCTGGGGCACGCTTGCATATCCGGCCGCTGCGAGCCGCAGCCTGAACGCGGCAAGATCGAGTTCCTGGCCGACGTCGATTGCGAGCGCGTGACCGTCGATGAACGAGCGCGGGGGCAGGCGCTGCAGCGCGGTAGGCAGGTCCGTGACGACGATCGCCCGGCCCAGCGTCGGCAATCGCGCCAGGGTCCGCAGGCGTTGAGAGATGATGTCCGGGTGCGGCGAAAACTGGTCGTAGGGCAGGGTCTCGTAGCCAGGGAACGCCAGCACCGGCAGTGTTGCCGGTGCGAAGAACCTGATTTCTTCCTCGAGCCGCGTGGCACCCGCGGCGTCAGCCGTGACCAGTAGCAGCGGGACGCGGATTCCGGCCACTGACCGGGCGAGGTGCAGTGCGGTGCCCGCACCGGCAAGACCCGTCCATCTCAGGGACGGGCGCTGCTGATCCGGCAGAATTGTTTTAATTAATGTTTGCAAAACAATAGTTTAAGAACAAATCATGAGATTCGTTCTATGTAAGCCGATGGGCGCGGCCTGGTCCCGCGAGGCTGCGAAGATTATCAGACCGAACGGGAGCGCCGCGGGTCGGCTTGCGCGAACGAGACGTGCAGGCGCGACGTGCGGGCAGGCCGCGTGAGCAGGACGCGAGGGTGGTACGCGCGGGCAGGGCGCGCGGGCGCGCCGTCAGTCGCCGGTCAGTTGTTCGACGCCGTAACCTGGGTTGCGACCGCGTGGATGACGAGGTTGTACTCGAAATACACTACGAAAGACGGGTAAACCCAGCGAGCAATCGGCGGCTGGCCTATGGCGGCGATGCGGTTGGTCGGGGCGCCATAGCGTTGCTCGACCTGGGCCATGGTCATGCCACGGCTGGGGATGTTGGCCTGCGCTTGGCCATACGCGGCGCCGGCCGCCTGGCCTTCCTGCGCCTGCGCAGTCGCAAAACCCAGCCCTAACGCCAATCCGGCTGCCGCCAGCACAATCTTGCGCATGATCGAGGCCCCTGCTGGAACTACTTTGCCAATATAGCACCGGCCTCGAGGCGCAGGGCGTGACCGATTGCCGGTTTGCGCGTGCCAGGGGGCGAGGGCGGCCATTGATGCAGCGTGCAAAACAGGGTGCCCGCGGGTAGCCTTGCGGCCTTTCGCCAGGACCCAGCATGTTCCACCCCCTGCCTGTTTTCCTAGGACTGCGCTACGTCCGGACCCGGCGGCAGGGGTTCTTCGTGTCCTTCATTTCGTGGGTGTCGATGCTCGGCGTGTGCCTGGGCGTCGCGGCACTCATCACCATCATTTCCGTCATGAACGGATTCGAGGGCGAACTCCGCGGGCGCCTGGTTGCGCTCACGGCGCACGCGACGGTCACCGGTCCGCCCGATCGGATGTCGAACTGGCGGGCCGTCGCCGACCGCGCTCTAGCCGTTCCGGGCACCGTCGGTGCCGCGCCGTTCGTGGACGTGCAGGCCATGGTCGGGCGATCCGGGTACCTGATGCCCGCGGTGCTGCACGGTGTTGACGTGCAGGCCGAGCCCGGCGTTTCCAGCATAGAGAAACACCTGCTCGAGGGGCGGCTCGCCGACCTCACGCCGGGATCGCGGCACGCGATCGTCGGCCGCTCGCTTGCCTGGCAACTCGGGGCGCAGGTCGGCGACCAGTTGACCGTGATGGTCCCGGGCCGCGATTTGCTCACCGGCGGCCGACCGGTGCTGCAGACCTTCGAGGTGTCCGGTTTCTTCGAGGTCGGCCTGCAGGATCACGATGGCACGCTGGTGCTGGTGCCGATGCAGGACGCCGCCGAGCTTGCCGGCGACGCCGCGGAGCCGGCGGGAATCCGGCTGCGCTTCGACGACGTGATGGCCGCGCCAGCGCGCGCGGCGGCGGTGGCTGCGGCACTTGGCCCGGGCTTCGAGGTGCGCGACTGGAGCCGGGAGCACGCCGCGTACTTCAGGGCCATCCGCATCGAGAAGACGATGATGAGCCTGATCCTGATGCTGGTCGTCGCGGTGGCCGCGTTCAACATCGTTGCCGCGCTGGTGATGGTGGTCAACGAGAAGCGCTCGGACATCGCAATCCTGCGGACGCTCGGGCTGGCGCCGCGCGGCGTGGTGGGTGTGTTCCTGACGCAGGGGCTGGTGATCGGCGCGATCGGCACGCTGGTCGGCACCGTGCTCGGTGTGCTGGTCGCGCAAAACGTCGGGGTCATCGTGCCTGCGCTGGAGAGTACGCTCGGCTTTCACGTGATGGACCCGACGGTCTACTACATCACCGAGCTGCCGTCCGAGCTGCGTGTCGGGCAGGTGGTCGCGATTTCATCAATCGCGTTCCTGCTCACGGTGCTGGCAACCATCTACCCGGCCATGCGCGGCGCGGCCACTGAGCCGGCCGAGGCCCTGCGGTACGAGTGATGGCAGTCGGAATCCCTTTCGAAATGAGCATCGGGCGACGCTACCTGCGTTCGTCGGGCAATCGTTTCCTGTCGTTCATTTCGCTGATGTCGATGCTCGGCGTGGCGATCGGCGTGGCGGTGCTGATCGTGGTGCTGTCGGTGATGAACGGCTTCGAGACCGAGTTGCGCAGCCGCATACTGAGCATCACCGCGCACGCGACGCTGGCCGCGTTCGGCGCCGGCGCCCCGGACTGGCCGGCGATGCGCAAGACGGCACTCGGCGATCCTCGTGTCGAGGCCGCGGCCCCGTACGTGGAAGGCGAGGCGCTGCTGATCGCCGACAAGCCGAAAGGCAAGTCGGCCCCGGCCAGCGTTCGCGGCATCGACCCGGCGATCGAGGCGACCGTCTCGGCGATCGCCGACCGGCTGCAGAGCGGTTCGCTCGGGGCGCTGGAACCCGGCACTTACCGCATGCTGCTCGGTTCGGAGCTTGCAGCCCACCTCGGCGTCGTGCCGGGCGACAGCGTCGTGATGGCGATCGCGCAGGGCTCGGTCACGCCGGCAGGCGTGGTGCCACGCATGCGTCGATTCACCGTGATCGGCACGTTCTATTCGGGCATGTACGAGATCGACAACGGGCTCGCGCTCACCAGCCTCGCGGACGCACAGCGGATATTCCGGCTGGGCGACAACGTGAGCGGGATCCGGCTGGCGGTCCACGATCCCTACCAGGCGCCGCAGGCGGCGCGTGACGTGGCGCGCGAACTCGGGGGTGGGCTGTGGGTGGAGGACTGGACACAGCGGCAGGCGAACTTCTTCCGGTCGATCGAGCTGACCAAGCGGATGATGTTTTTCATCCTGCTGCTGGTAGTCGCGGTGGCCGCGTTCAACATCGTCTCCACGCTGGTAATGGCGGTGAAGGACAAGCAGCCGGACATCGCGATACTGCGCACGCTCGGCGCCAGCCCGGCCAGCGTGCTGGCGATCTTCGCGACCCAGGGCACGGTGATCGGGATGGTCGGCACGCTGGGCGGGGTCGCGCTGGGCATTCTGCTGTCGTTCAACCTCGAGGCGCTGGTGCACGGCCTCGAGCGGATCCTGGGGACGCGCTTCATGGACGCGAGCGTCTACCTGATGAGCGACCTGCCGGCTCGCGTCGAGCCCGGCGACATACTCCTGATCGCGGGCACCGCGTTCGTGCTCTGCTGCCTTTCCACACTCTATCCCGCCTGGCGCGCGGCGCGCACCAATCCGGCGAGGGCGTTGCGACATGACTGACAGCGAAATCCTGAGTTGCGTGGGCGTGCGCAAGCACTTCGATGAGGCGGGCCAGCGACTCGAGGTGCTTTCGGGCGTGGAGCTCGCCATCGGACAGGGCCAGACGATCGCGATCGTCGGGGCCTCCGGGTCCGGCAAGACGACGCTGTTGCAGATACTTGGCGGGCTCGACCTGCCGTCGTCGGGCACCGTGCGGATCGCCGGGCAGTCGCTGGCGGATATTTCCGATGCGGCCCGGGGCGTGCTGCGTAACCGCGCTCTCGGGTTCGTCTACCAGTTTCACCACCTGCTGCCCGAGTTCACCGCGCTTGAGAATGTCGCGATGCCGCTGCTGGTGAGGCGCGACTCCGTTGCGTCCGCGCAGGCCGAGGCGCGAATGCTGCTCGAACGCGTGGGCCTCGGCGGCCGGCTTGGCCATCGGCCGGGACAGCTGTCCGGCGGCGAGCGGCAACGCGCGGCCGTCGCGCGCGCGCTGGTGACGCGACCGCACCTGGTGCTCGCCGACGAGCCCACTGGCAATCTGGACGGCGCCAATGCCCGCGCAGTGCTCGAACTGATGCTGGAACTCAATCGTGAGCTGGGCACCAGCCTGGTGATCGTTACGCACGCGGCCGAAATAGCTGCGCGCATGCAACGCGTGCTGACGTTGAGTGACGGAAAACTGGTAGCCGGTTGAGAGGTCGCACGACCGGCTGATACTTCGCCACGGCATGCCGGTGTCCGGCTGAATCTGCGCGAACGCGCCTGATTTGCGCGGGGTTCACCGTCGCCGCCAGGCGCATCCTGCCGGACCGGATCGGCGGAGCGCAACCAGCCATGGTCTCCACGGCTCTCGGTTTCCTGTGCGGCAGCTGCCTGCTGCTGTCACTGCCGGCATTGCCGGGCGGTGAGACGGTGGTGGCCGGTGTCGTCGCCGGCGCGGCGCTGGCGCTGATGACTCGCAATGCTGCACCACTGGCGTTCGCGGTCGGCTTCACCTGGTGCTGGATCGCGGTCTCGGGGCGGCTCGACCAGCGCCTGGACCCGGCGCTCGAGGGGAGCAACGTAGAACTGCGTGGCACGGTAGCCTCGGTTCCGCAACTGCTCGAAGCAGGCACCCGTTTCCGATTCGCAACCGAGCCGGCACCCGGTGTGCCGCCGCTGGTGGAGCTGACGTGGTACGACACGGCCGCGGCACCGAAGGCTGCTGAGCGCATGGTGCTTCTCGTACGGATGCGCCGACCGCGAGGTTTCTCGAATCCCGGCGGTTACGACCAGGAAGCGCGCTTGCTGCGGGAAGGCATCGGCGCATCTGGCTACGTGAAGTCGGCCACCACTGAAGGGCGCGACTGGCGCGACATTGCGCGGAGTCCGGTGCTCACGGCTCGCGGTGCGATCGCCGATGCCATCCGTGGCGCGCTGGGAACACGCCCGGCGACCGGAATCGTTGCCGGGCTGGCGGTCGGCCTGCAGGACGCGCTCAGTCGCGAGCAGTGGCGGGAGCTTGCGCGCAGCGGCACGAGTCACCTGATGGCCATCTCCGGCATGCACATCGGGATGTTCGCGACGGTGACCGCGTGGCTCACGTTGCGCGTGCAGCGTTGGCGCCAGCGACGAGGTTCGCTCGGTTCGAGGCGCGGCCCCGCGGTCGTGGCCGGGACGCTGGCCGCGTTCGGCTACTCGCTGCTGGCTGGGTGGTCGGTACCCACCCAGCGAACGATGATCATGATCGCGATCGTCGCGGCGGCGCTGCTGTTGCGGCGCAGGGTCGGCGTTGCAGACGCGCTGGCGCTGGGCGCAATCACAGTGCTGCTGTTGGACCCGCTGGCGCCGCTCGCGGTTGGATTCTGGCTGTCGTTCGGGGCGGTGGCGGCGATCCTGCTCGCGAGCACCGGCGGGGTGGCGAGAACCGGAATCGTCGCGGGCTTCGCCCGGGCGCAGCTCGCGGTCACCGTAGGCCTCGTTCCGGTGCTTGCGGCCTGCTTCGGTAACGTGTCGCTGGTGTCCGTGCTGGTGAACATTGCCGCGATCCCGCTCTACACGCTGTTCCTCGTGCCAGCGATCCTGGTGGCCACGCCACTCGCGCTGGCGATTCCGTCGGTCGGCGCAGCGGCGCTGCGCAGCGTCGCGTGGCTGATCGAATTCACGTGGCCGCTGATATCGGTGCCCGCGGCCTGGCCGCTGGCTACCTGGGGCGTTGCTGCGCTTCCGGCCTGGGCCTGGATCCTGCTGGCAGGTGGTGCAGTCGCCGCGATGTTGCCGCTGCCGGCGCCGGGGCGCGTCGCAGGGGTGCTGATAGTCGTGGCCCTTTGCGCGTGGCGAGCCGTGTCGCCGGCACCCGGATCCGCCCACTTCGCGCTGCTGGACGTGGGGCAGGGTCTCGCCGCAGTGGTCGAGACCAGGCGCCACCTGCTGGTGTACGACACGGGGCCCGCATTTCGCAGCGGGACCGACACCGGTGCGCTGGTGGTCGAGCCCTACCTCCGCAGTCGAGGCCGGCGACAGGTCGATCTGCTGGTCGCGAGCCATGACGATGGCGACCACGCAGGCGGCTCCGTGTCACTGGCGGGACTGATGCCGGTGCAGCGCTTCTCGGCGAGCGGCAAGGCACTCGACGGCCTCGGCACTGGTCGCGCGGAGCGCTGCCGGGCAGGCGTTCGCTGGACCTGGGACGGAGTCGATTTCGAATGGCTGCATCCGGGGTCGCCACTGCTGTCGAAGGACAACGACCGTTCCTGCGTGCTGCTGGTGCGTGCCGGCAGCGAGTCCCTGCTTCTCACCGGGGACATCCAGCGGGACGCTGAAACAGAGATGCTCGGTCGCGGACTCCCTGCGGGCATCGCGGTGGTCGTCGTTCCGCATCATGGCAGTCGCACCTCGTCGGGACAGGGGCTGGTCGACGCGACACGGCCGAGTTGGGCGCTGGTACCGGCGGGTTATCGCAATCGCTGGGGATTTCCTGCGTCCAGCGTCGTGGAGCGGTGGTCTGAATCCGGTGCGCAACTGCTGACTACGGCGACCTCGGGCGCCATCGAATTCGACCTCGGGCCCGCCGAGGCAAGGCCCGCGCCGGTCGAATGGCGGCGGACGGCGCCGCGGCCCTGGCGCGACCCATGACGGTATCGGGTCGCGGCTCGCGCCCACGATCAAGTATCATCCCCGGGCTTAGCGGCAAAGGGCCAGTACCAGGACATGTTCGAGATCGTGAAGGCCGGCGGCATCGTGATGGTGCCGATCATCCTGTGCTCCATCCTGGCGGTGGCCATTACGCTCGAGAGGCTCTGGACCCTGCGCGCGCAACGGGTCGTGCCGGTGGAGCTGGTCGACAAGGTCTGGCAGTGGGTCGAGAACCGCGCACTCTCCGACAAGCAGATCGCAGCGCTGCAGCAGCATTCGCCGCTGGGCCGCGTGCTCGCGGCCGGGCTCGCCAATCGCCACCGCGACCGGGCAGTGATGATCGGCGCCATCGAGGATGCCGGCCGCCACGTAACCCACGACCTCGAGCGATTCCTGAACATGCTGGCGACGATCGCCGCCATTTCGCCGCTGCTCGGCCTGCTCGGCACCGTCACGGGGATGATGCGTACTTTCAAGGCGATTACCATCGCCGGGATCGGCAATCCCACGGCCATGGCGGGCGGCATTTCGGAGGCGCTGATCACCACCGTTGCGGGCCTGCTGGTCGCCATCCCAGCGCTGGTCGCGTATCGCTACCTGCGAGGCCGCGTGGATTCACTGGTGATCCAGATGGAGAAAGAGTCCATCAAGCTGGTACAGGCGATCGACCGCGCGAGCGGCACCACGCCGAACGCGACCAGGGAAGCCGACGAGTGAAATTCCAGCCGCGCCGAACCGAGGAACCCGACCTGAACATGACGTCGCTGATCGACGTCGTGCTGCTGCTGCTGATCTTCTTCATGCTGTCGACCAAGTTCATCGACGAGGGGCGCCTGAGGATCCGGTTGCCGGAAGCCGGCATTGCACCGGATGCCGAGTCGCAGCGCGAGTCGATCGAGATCGACGTAACTGCCGCGGGTGGCTACCGCGTGAATGGTCGTCCGCTGATCAACAACAGCCCGGCGACACTGGCGGCAGCGCTTGGCAAGTTCGCCGAGGGCGACCGCGCGATGCCGGTCACCGTCCGTGCCGACGCGCGTGCCACCCACCAGTCGGTGGTGACTGCGATGGAAGTCGCGGGGCGTGCCGGGTATCGCCAGATCAACATCGCGACGGTCGACGATGAAGCCCAGGGAGATTAGCGGGATCAAGTCGACGGGCATCAGCGAACTGCGACTGAAGCCTGGAGCACTGCATACCTACCGCAGGTTGCTCGGTTACCTGCGCGAGCACCGCAGGATGTTCCTGGTGGGCGTGCTCGGCATGGTGATGTCCGCGGCCTCCGATGCCGGTTGGGCCGGTTTCATCAAGTTCTTCCTCGATGGGACCTTCGTCAACAAGGACCCTCGCATGACCTGGCTGGTGCCGATCACGCTCGTCGGACTGTTCGTGTTCCGAGGCATCGGCGACTTCCTGCAGACCTACTGCCCCGGCCACGTGGGCCGGCACATCGTGAAGAAGATGCGCGCGCAGCTCTTCGACAGCTACCTGAACCTGCCGGTCAGCTTCTTCGATCGCGAGGCATCCGGCGCCCTGCTGTCGAGGCTCACCTACAACACCGAGCAGGTCGCGCAGTCGACCACCGACTCGATCACGGTGTTTATCCGCGACACCCTGACGATATTCGGCCTGGTCGGCTACCTGGTGTGGCAGAACCCGAAGCTGACGCTGATCAGCCTCACGGTGGGCCCGCTGATCGCGTTCATGATCCGTCGCGTAAACCAGCTTTTCCGCCGTTACAGCCGCCGCATCCAGAATTCCATGGGCGAGGTCACCCGGGTCGCCAAGGAGGCGATCGAGGCGCCACGCGTGGTTCGCGTGTTCAACGCGCAGGCGTACGAGACGGTGATGTTCGAAAAGGTGATCGAGCACAACCGGCGTTCCTACATGCGGCTGATGCTGACCAAGGGCCTCAGCAATCCCATCGTGATGCTGATCGCATCGAGCGCGATGGCGGGCGTGCTGTACGCCGCGACCAACGACGCGATCAAGGGCAACATGACGGTCGGCGACTTCACGTCGTTCATCGCGGCGCTGGGCCTGGTGACGGCGCCGCTGCGCCGGATAGTCAATGTCGCCGGACCGCTGCAGCAGGGCATTGCAGCGGCACAGAGCATCTTCGAGATCATGGATACGCCGCGCGAGGACCCGGGCGGCAGCCGTCCGATCAAGCGCGCCCGGGGCGACGTCGAGTTTCGCGACGTCACGTTCCGCTACGCCGCGGGCGCGAGCGACGTGCTCTCCGGAGTGAGCTTCGGCGTTCGTGCCGGCGAGACGCTTGCCATCGTCGGGCGTTCGGGCAGCGGCAAGTCCACGGTCGTGAACATGTTGCCGCGTTTTTACGACGTCGCCGCCGGCAGCGTGCTGCTCGACGGCCACGATGTCCGTGAGTACGGCCTTGCCGAGCTGCGCGCGCAGGTGAGCCTGGTGAGCCAGGACGTGGTGCTGTTCAACGACACCGTCCGGCGCAATATTGCCTTCGGGTTTCCCGCCAGCGACGCCGAGATCGAGGCGGCGGCGGTCTCGGCACGCGTCACCGAGTTCACCGATGCGCTGCCGGCCGGGCTCGATACCGAGGTGGGCGACCGCGGCATACTGCTTTCGGGCGGACAGCGCCAGCGCATCGCCATCGCCCGGGCGATGTTGCGCAACACGCCCGTGCTGATACTGGACGAGGCGACGTCGGCGCTGGACACCGAACTCGAGCGCCAGATCCAGGAGCAGCTGGAGACGCTGATGCAGAATCGCACCACGCTGGTGATCGCGCATCGCCTGTCCACGGTCGAGAAGGCGAGCCGGATCCTGGTGATGGACGGCGGCAGGGTGATCGAGACGGGTACCCACGAGGAGTTACTGGCCCGTGACGGCCAGTATGCGGTGCTGTACCGCATGCAGTTCAACGAATGAGTGCCGGCGCCAGGCTGCAGCAGCTGTGGTACGGCCCCGCGTGGCGAAGCCTTCCACTCCGGCCGCTTTCATGGATCTTCGGTCTCGTGGTCCTCGTGCGCAGCGGCTTGTATCGCATCGGCATCCTGCGTCGGGTGTGGATCGGCGCGCCGGTGGTGGTGGTCGGCAATCTCACCGTCGGCGGTACGGGCAAGACGCCGGTAGCCGCGTGGCTGGTACGCGAACTCACGCGACGCGGGCACCGTGTCGGCGTCGTGTTGCGGGGCTACGGGGCCCGGCATCGCGGAAGCGCGCGAACGGTCGGGCCAGGTGACGACCCGGCCGAGGTTGGTGACGAGGCGCTGCTGCACGCCCGCAACGGTCCGCACGTGGTCGTGATCGGCGAGGACCGAGCCGCCGCGGCGCGACTGGCGGAAGAGAGTGGTGCGGAGATCGTGGTCTCCGACGACGGGCTGCAGCACCTGAGGCTCGGCCGTGATTTCGAGCTTGTCGTGGTGGATGCCGCGCGCGGGTTCGGCAATGGCTGTCTGCTGCCGGCCGGACCGCTGCGCGAACCGGCACGATGGATCGAACGCGCCGATGCGGTCGTCCTGGCACGACGCGGGCCGGGTGGCGCGTCGCGCGTGCAACCGAGCCGCCCGTTCGTCGCGCAGGCGACGCTGTCGCCGGGAGAGGCCGTCAACCTGCTGACCGGTGAGCGCCGGGAACTGGCTCAATTTCGCGGCCGGCGCGTGCACGCAGTGGCAGGCGTGGGCAACCCGCAGGCGTTCTTTGACGCCCTGCGCGAGGCGGGGCTGGTCGTCACTCCGCATCCGCTGCCGGACCATGCCCCGATCGATCCCGAAGCGTCGCCGTGGCCGCAGGGTGCGACGGTCCTTATGACAGAGAAGGATGCCGTAAAATGCCTGGCATACGCCCGGGCCGACTGGTGGTACCTGGAGTTAGACCTGGGCATGGAGCGAGGAACCGCGCGGGACCTGCTCACCCTCGTCCTGGAACGTGCCGGGCTGACCGGCGCCGGAGTCAATCTTGGATAGCAAGCTGCTCGACATTCTCGCCTGTCCCGTGTGCAAGGGTCCGCTGCAGTGGCACCGTGACGTGCCATGCCTCGTCTGCCGCGCGGATCGCCTGTCTTTCCCCGTCCGGGACGGGATCCCGATCATGCTGGAAGAGGAGGCGACGCGGCTTGCTGGGGACGACGCACTCCTGAAGGACTGACGGTGCGATTCCACGTCGTCATACCGTCGCGATACGCCTCAACCCGACTACCGGGAAAGCCCATGCTGGACATCGGTGGCCGGCCGATGGTCCAGTGCGTGGTCGAGCAGGCTTGCAGGAGCGGCGCCGAGCGGGTCGTGGTGGCGACCGACGACGCCCGCATCGCTGCGGCGGTTCACGACCCGCGCGACCGGAATGCGGCGATCGCGATGATGACCGATCCGGAATTGCCGTCGGGCACCGACCGTGTCGCGGCGGTTGCTGCGGCGCTCGGGTGGGACGAGGGCACGGTGGTCGTCAACGTTCAGGGCGACGAGCCTTTCATGCCGCCTGCACTGATCGAACAGGCAGCGGCAACTGCTGCACGACGATGCGTCAGCGGGAATCGCCACGCTTGGCCACTGCCATACGGTCGCTCGAGGAATTCAGCGACCCGAACGTGGTCAAGCTCGTCGCGGCGGATGATGGCGCCGCACTCTATTTCAGCCGCGCGCCGATTCCATACACTCGCGACCGCGTCGCTGGGCGCTGCCGGCGCGGAGCAGCAATTTGCAGGGCGCTCGACGGCACGTCGGCATCTACGCCTATCGAGTCGGCGCGCTGCGCCGGATCACGCGCCTGCCGCCGTCCAGCCTCGAGCTGGCCGAAAGGCTCGAGCAGTTGCGGGCGCTTCAACACGGGATGCGCATCCTGGTCGCAACCTGCCGGGTGTCGCCCGGACTCGGCGTCGATACGGAAAGTGACCTGCAGAAAGCACGTGAGTTCGCCGTCAGGCGGGGCAGTCGAGAGTCCTGGAGAAATCAAATGAACGAGGTCCTGCACACGGCGTTCGGCGTGACCGTTACGCCCTGGAAGCTGGTCGGCTACCTCGGCGTGCTGCTTTTCGCGGGACGCTGGTTCGTGCAGATGGCGTATTCCCGGGCGCACGGCAAGCCGGTGGTGCCGACGGCGTTCTGGTTCATGAGCATCTCGGGCAGCCTGCTGCTGCTCTCGTACTTCACGTTCGGCAAGAACGACTCGGTCGGTATCCTCTCGAACCTGTTTCCCGCCGGCGTCGCCGGCTATAACCTGTACCTGGACCTGACGCACAAGCGCTCCCTGCGCGCGCCGCCAGGCAGCAGCGGAGGAGCGGGCTGAAGATCAGCGGGGCAGCGCCGCCTGCTGGGCTGGCCCGGACCTCAGGTCCGACTTCGACACGGGTTGCGGATCAGGTAGACGGCGGCCGGCGCGCACGCAGGCTCAGTGTTTTCTTTGGCTGCACCAGTCCGCGGATCTCGACGGGCGTCAGGTTGCGCCACCGGCCGAGCGGCAGGTCACCGAGCCTGATGTGCATGACGCGAACCCGTTGCAGGTTCCGTACAGTGTAGTCGAAATGCTCGCACATACGCCGGATCTGGCGGTTCAGGCCCTGTGTCAGCACGATGCGGAAGGTATTGCGCCCGACCTGCGTCAGCCGGCAGGGATTGGTCACCGTGTCGAGGATCGGAACGCCGCGCGCCATGCCGGCGAGGAATTCACGCGTGATCGGCCGGTCCACGGCAACGACGTATTCCTTCTCGTGCTCGTGCTCGGCGCGCAGCACGGTGTTGACGACGTCGCCATCGTTGGTCAGCAGGATCAGGCCCTCGGAGTCCTTGTCCAGGCGGCCGATAGGGAAGACGCGTTCGTGGTGACCGACGAAGTCGACGATGTTGCCCGGCACCTCGCGATCGGTCGTGCACTCGATCCCGACAGGCTTGTTCAGCGCAAGGTAGACGCGGGTCGGTCGCTCCGGCAGCGGCCTGCCGTCCACCAGCACCACGTCGCCCTCGGCGACCTGGGTGCCGAGCACGGCGACCGTTCCGTTTACCGTGACGCGGCCGGCGTCGATCCACTGGTCGGCTTCGCGCCGCGAGCAGGTGCCGGACTCGCCGAGGTACTTGTTCAGGCGGATTGTTGGGCTTCGCTTCATCCGGTGAGACCCCGCAGAGGCTGGTTGCACCTGGAGCTAAACTACCCGACTGGGATCGTGGCAGCAGCCTCGCTGTCCGGAGTCACTGGCTCGAGGTGGACGTGTCGTCTGTCCGGGGTCGGAAAAAAGAAGCCCGTCGCGAGGACGGGCTTCCTCCTCCATGGAACCTGTCGTCTACGCTTTGCGGCGCCGGACGAGGCCCAGGCCCGCGAGGCCAAGTCCAAGCAGCGCCAGCGTGGTGGGCTCCGGAACCTCCGTGCCGTCGCCCGGAATTTCCGAGCCGAAGGTGATGTTGTCGAATCCGGTCTGGTTTGCAGTACCGCCGAAGTTGATTGACTTCGCAATACCGTCAAACGTCACGCCGACGGCGGTCCAGTTGCAGAAATCGCCGCTCGGGTCGCCGGTGCAGTTTTCGAATCCCTGCGCCAGAAGATTCAGCGTGCCGAGAAGCGTGCCGGTGCCGCCAAGTTCGCTCCAGACCGTGACAAACGCTTCGGTCGACGACGAGTAATAGAACGAAAAGCCGGTGTCGAAACCGGCCGCGAAATCCAGGATCGCGTTGTCGGCATCCAGGAAGAACATGATGGTGTTCGGCGACGGTTCGTTGGCGAAATTACCAGTGCCACCAGCGTCCTCATCGATGATGGCCAGCGTCGCCGGCGAGAACACCACGCCGTAGTCCGGTCCGCCGTCGCCGTTGTAATAGTTGCCCACCGCCTGCTGGTCGCTGATGCCCTCGAAATCGAGCACGATCACGTCAGCATTGGCGGTGCCCGCAAGCAGGCCCAGCGCCAGCAGTCCCAGGATCTTTGACTTCATGCCACTCCCCTCCAGCTTGCAAATTGCCCTGTTGCCCGCGATGAATTCACCGCGCTTGTGGGGGAATAGGCAAGATCCAGGCCAACCCGATATGTACCGATATAAAACAATGGGTTATGTATGGACGCGCGAAACGCCGCGTCGTCCTGGACTGAAAGTGTAAACGGACCCGACACAGTCAAGGCGTGGCGTCAATCCCCCGCGCGCCTCACAAGCAAACCCAGTTTTCCGAGTTCGGCGACCAGCGTGTCGCGGTGGTCACCCTGGACCTCGATCACGCCCTCGCGCACGGTACCTCCTGATCCGCACCGCTTCTTGAGGCGCGTGGCGAGTTGCTCGAGTGCCGTGCCGGCGAGCGGGACGCCGGTGACGACGGTGACACCCTTGCCCTTGCGACCCTTGGTCTCGCGGCCCACCCGAACGACCCCATCGCCACTGACTGCGGCAGCAGCGGCCTGCGCCGGCTTGCTGCGCCTGCATCGGCATTCAGTTACCGGGCGGGCACATTCGGGACAGAGTCGGCCCGGGCCGGTGGAGTAGACGAGCCTGCTGTTCGACATGGCTGTGAGCTGCTGCGGCGTTGAAGGATGGCTTGGTAGACCGGGTGTCGGGCCTGGTATTCAATGATCCCCGCTCGGTGTGACACGATAGATCGCACCCGCGTAGTCGTCCGCGACGTACACGGTCCCGTCCGGTCCCTCGACCACGGACGTGGGCCGGCCGATCACGCCCGATTCGCCGAGGAATCCGCTCAGGAAATCGCGCTCTTCGATCGAACCGTCCGCGCGCCAGTGCAGCGACACCACCTTGTAGCCGTCCGGGACCGATCGGTTCCACGAGCCGTGCAGCGCGACAACCGCCGCGCGCTCGTATCCTGCCGGCCTCGCCGGCGAGCGCAGGAAGGCGATACCGAGCGGTGCATTGTGTGCGCGGAATCCGTGCTCGGGCGGCTTCGCCGTCCCGAGCAGGGCCTCGTGTCCCCGGCCCAGGTCGGGGTCCAGCACGTTGAATCCGTTCACGTAGGGCCAGCCGTAAAAGGAACCGCGCTCGATTCGATTCAGTTCATCTGGCGGAAAGTCGTCGCCAAGCAGGTCGCGGCTGTTCTCGGTGGCGTACAAAGATCCGTCCCAGGGCGCCCAGTCGAAGCCGACACTGTTGCGCAACCCGGTCGCGTAGATCTCGCCCCGCGTGCCGTCGGGCTCGAATCGCATCATCGTTGCACGGCGCTGGTCCTTTTCCTCGCAGAGGTTGCAGGTGGAACCCTGGGAGAGATACAGCTTGCCGTCGGGGCCGAATGCGATGGTACGCGTGACGTGGTTACCGTCCCCCGTGAGTCCCGTGACGAGGTGCTGGTATTTGCCCGTCGCCACACCGGTCTTTTCGTCGAAGCGTATGCGACCGACTGCCGTCTTTTCGGCGACGTAAAGCCAGCCGTCGTGAATTGCAAGACCGTGCGGCCTGTCGAGGCTCGCGAGCAGCACACGACGCCCGTCCGGGTGTCCGTCGCCGTCGTTGTCGCGCTCGAGCAGCATCACCTCGCCTCCGCGGCTGCGCGCGACCAGCAGATCGCCGGCACCGGTAAGCAGCAACCAGCGCGCCAGCGGGATGTCTCCGGCATACAGTTCAACCTCGAAGCCTGGCGCTGCGCGCAATCGGTCGGAGACTTCACCGGGGGAAGGAGTCGCGACACCCGCGCCGAACAGCGACGCGAGCAGAACCCTGGTGTTGCCGATTCTCGGCGGTCCGAGCCAGGCGTATCCGACGACACCGCAAATCGCGAGCGCGAGTGCGAGCGTGATGGGTACTCCGCTGGGTTTTCTTCGCATGAATTTCGACCGGTACGCCTTCTGAGCATGGATTTTAACAGGGCGGCGTGGCTGGATTGCCGGCAGATCGCCTGGCAATCAGGCCGGGTGATCGCCGGTCGACGGGTCCACAATGCGGACGGTCCGCCGGTACAATCGAGTGACCGACGGATGTCGATGTTCGACCTGGAGCGAAATCATGAAAGCCCTGACACTATTCGCGACACTGGCCGTGATCCCGCTGGGTTCGCTGGCCGCCGACGGCCTGACCATCAAGATGAGCTTCGTCGACGCCAGCGGCATCGGCGCGAGCGCAGGCACGGTGACGGTGACTGAGTCCAAATACGGACTCGTATTCAGCCCTGAACTGAAGGGCTTGCCGCCTGGCCTGCATGGTTTCCACGTGCACGAGAACCCGAGCTGCATGCCTGCGGAGAAGGACGGCAAGGCGGTGCCTGCACTGGCTGCCGGCGGGCACTACGACCCTGCGAAGACCGGCCAGCATGGCTACCCGTGGGGCGACGGGCACCTGGGAGACCTGCCGCCGCTGTACGTCGACGCCGACGGAATCGCCGACCAGCCGGTGCTGGCACCGCGCCTGAAGCTGAGCGACCTGCCCGGTCATTCGCTGATGGTGCACGCGGGAGGCGACAACCACTCCGACCATCCGGCGCCACTCGGCGGCGGCGGCGCCCGGATGGCCTGCGGCGTGATTCAGTAGGGGCTGGAAATGCTGGTCGTTCATCACCTTGAGACCTCGCGCTCGCAGCGCATCCTCTGGCTGCTGGAGGAACTGGGCGTGCCGTACGAACTCAAGTTGTATCGGCGCAATCCGGCCACGAGGCTCGCCCCGCCCGAACTGAAGGCGGTACATCCGCTCGGCAAGTCGCCGGTGATCACCGACGACGGCGTAGTTGTCGCGGAGTCAGGCGCCATCATCGAGTACCTGGTGGAGAAGTACGGCGCGACGGCCGGTGGCGAACTGGCCAGGCTCGAGCCTCCGGCTCGGTACGGAGGAGCGCCGCCAATGCCGGTACTGGATGCACTACGCGGAAGGCTCGCTGATGAACTGGCTGGTGATGAAGCTGGTGTTCACGTCGATCCCGAAGCAGCCGATGCCGTTCTTCGTGCGGCCGATCGCGCGCGCCTTGTGCGACAAGGTCCAGCGGCAGCTCGTCGATCCAAACCTCCAGGCATCCACGGCATTCATCGAGGATCACCTTTCGCGACACCGCTGGTTTGCGGGCCAGACCTGTCGATGGCGGACTTCCAGATGAGTTTCGCGGTCGAGGCACTGGTGTCCCGTGCCGAAGGACTTGGTGATCGCCCGAGTCTGTGTGAGTACCTTGCGAGGATCAGGGCGCGGCCTGCCTACCAGCGTGCGGAGGCGAAGGGCGGTCCGGTACTCATGTCCCGATGATCCCGTTCTCGATCCTGGACCTGGCGCCGGTCACCGAGGGCGGTGACGCGCGCCGCGCGTTCGCGAACATGATCGAGCTTGCGCGGCTTGCGGAGCGCGCCGGCTATCGCCGCTACTGGCTCGCGGAACATCACAACATGCCCGGCATCGCCAGTGCGGCGACCGCGGTGCTGATCGGGCACGTGGCAGGGGCCACGAAGACCATACGGGTGGGCGCGGGCGGCATCATGCTGCCAAACCACGCGCCACTGCAGGTCGCAGAGCAGTTCGGCACGCTGGCGATCGCTGTATCCAGGGCGGATCGACCTCGGCCTCGGACGTGCACCCGGCACCGACCAGGCCGCGACGCGCGCGCTGCGCCGCTATTACCAGGGCGCGGAGGAGTTCCCGGCTGACGTGGTCGAACTGCTGCAGTACTTCGAGCCGGCGCAGCCCGGCCAGCAGGTGCGCGCCGTACCCGGTGCCGGCGTCGACGTGGAGGCGTGGATCCTGGGCTCGAGCCTGTTTGGTGCGCAGCTGGCCGCGAGGCTCGGGTTGCCTTATGCGTTCGCATCGCACTTCGCGCCGGACATGCTCGAGCAGGCGCTCGCCGTATATCGTGCAGGCTTTCGCCCATCGCATCGCCTGGCGCAGCCGCACGTGATGCTGGCGCTGAACGTCGTGGTCGCAGGCACCGATGGCGAGGCACGGCGACTCTTCACGTCGCAGCAACTGGGGTTCATCAATCTCCGTCGCGGTCGGCCTGGGCTCGTGCAGCCGCCCGTCGAGGACATCACGGCAGTGAGTACGCCGGAGGAGCGGGCGGGCGTCGATCGGGCGCTGGCTTGTGCTGTGATCGGTACCCCGGAGACCGTGCATCGCGGAATATCGACGTTCGTCGCACGGCATCGACCGGACGAGTTGATGCTGACCGCGAATGTGTTCGATCATGCCGCTCGGCTGCGTTCGTTCGAATTGGCGGCCGAGGTGCTTCGAGAATCGCAGCAGAGTGCAGGCTGACGTTGCCGGAATGACTGAAGGCGTGGTTGGGACGAAGGCATGAAAATTCTGTTTATCTGCATGGGCAACATCTGCCGGTCGCCGACCGCGGAAGGGGTATTCCGCCGGCTGGTTGCCGAGCGTGCGCCGGGACTCGACATCGAGATCGACTCGGCCGGCACGCACGACTACCACGTGGGCGACCCGCCGGATCGTCGGGCGGTGGCAGCGGCTGCGCGACGCGGTATCGATATCGCGGGACTGCGAGCTCGCGTGGTCGAGGATGCGGATTTCGAGCGATTCGACCTGCTGGTTGCGATGGACCGGCTGAACCGGGAAGTGCTGCTCGATCGCAGTCCGCAGCAGTACCGGGACCGTGTGCGGTTGTTCCTGGAGTTTGCGCCGGAGATCGACGACGACGACGTACCAGACCCGTACTATGGTGGACCGGTAGGATTCGAGCGCGTGCTCGACCTGGCGGAGGAGGCCGTCTGTCGGGCTGCTGAGGGAACTCGAGTCTCGCCTGGCAGGGCGGCGCTGATCGCGCCGCGGCCAATGCGCGCTAGGGGTGTGCTATCTGCTTCGAGGTGAAGAGATGGTCCTTCAGTTCCTTCGAGAAGGCGCCGTCATTGCGGCGTATCCACTCGAGCACCATGGCCGCGTGCTCCTTCTCCTCGTCGCGATTGTGGGCCAGGATGGCCTTGAGCTCCGGACACTTGCATGCGTCGACACGCTGCTGGTACCAGTCGACGGCCTCGAGTTCCTCGATCAGCGAAGTGATCGCGCGATGCATGTCGATCGTCGCCGCGGTGAGGTCACCGGCCGCTTCGTGCAGGTCTTCATGGCTCATCATGCTTCTCCTGGTTGACTGGCGCCTGTCAGCTGCAGCCGCAGCCGCTGCAATCTCCGTCGTGTATGTGGTCGTGGTCTCGGCTGGTTGTGTGCGCGTGTGGGGAGCCCAGCGGCAGTGCGCCCGTGAGCCAGAGCCGGACCGCACGTTCCGGGTCTGTTTCGCTGGTCACCAGCGATGCGATTCCCTTGCGCGCCAGCCGGGCGTGCAGGCCCTCACCCATGCCACCCGCGATCAGCAGGTCCACGTCATCGAGCGGGTGTCGGGCGTTGGGCGAGCTGTCGTGAAACGAAGCCTCCTTCGGCAGTTCAAGCAGTGACTGGCCGGTGAAGCGGCCATCGACTACCTCGAATACCAGGAAATTCCGACATCGCCCCGCATGCTGGGTGATTTCCCTTCGGTTCTGGCTCGTGACGGCAATCTTCATGGTGAATACCTCCGCGTTCAGCGTGCGTCCGAGTCCCGCCGTTCCTCTGCGTGTTCGCCCCACATCGCGTTCAGGATCGCGAGCAGAACCGCGAATCCGACCCCGAGCACCCAGGTGAAGTACCACATGAAAACTCCTTCGTCAGTAGGTGCCGCGCTGGTTGGCCTGGACATACGCGGCGGTGACCTTGCCGGACATCACGCCGTACGCCCAGCGCGTATAGAAAATGATCGGGGGCATGAACAGCACGACCGCCCAGAACATCAGGCCGAGCGTGAGCTGGCTCGACGTGGCGTCCCACACCGTCAGGCTGGAGTTCGGCTCCGAACTCGATGGCATCACGAACGGGAACATCGAGACGGCCGCGGTGCCGATCACCCCCGCCATCGCGACGGAGGAGGCAATGAATGCCGACAGCGTCCAGCCGCGCCGCGCCAGCAGCAGGCCCGCCAGCGTCCCGCCGAATGCGGCGGCCGGTACCAGCATCGTGAGCGGCCAGCGCGAATAGTTGTTCAGCCACGCGCCCGGGACGGCCGCGACGGTCTTGGCGAGCGGGTTGGACAGACCCATCGGATCGGCACCGGACGTGATCACGTATCCGCCGATGCCGCTGCCCAGCCACACGCCGGCGAGCGCGAAGGTGGCCAGCAGCAGCAGGCCGAAAACCAGCGACGCAGTGCGGGCGCGCCGGTAGATCTCACCCTCGGTCCGGTGCATCAGGTAATTGGCGCCGTGGAACGTGATCATCGCAAGACTCACGACACCACAGAGCAGGGCGAACGGATTCAGCAGTTGCCAGAACGTACCGGTGTAGTGTGACAGCAGCGTGGAGTCGAAGTGAAACGGGACGCCCTGCAGCAGGTTGCCGAATGCCACTCCGAAGATGAGCGGCGGCACGGCGCTGCCGACGAACAGGCCCCAGTCCCAGCCCGAGCGCCAGCGCGGGTCGTCGAGCTTGCTGCGGAAGTCGAATCCCGTCGGTCGCAGGAACAACGCCCACAGCACGGCGAGCATGGCCCAGTAGAAGCCCGAGAATGCCGCCGCATAGACCAGCGGCCACGCGGCGAACACGGCACCGCCGGCGGTGATGAACCAGACCTGGTTGCCATCCCAGTGCGGCCCGACGGTGTTGATGACCACGCGGCGTTCGACGTCGCTGCGGCCGACGAAAGGCAGCAGCGTTCCGACACCCATGTCGTGGCCGTCCATCACGGCAAAGCCGATCAGCAGCACCCCGACCAGCAGCCACCAGATGAACCTCAGCGTTTCATAGTCGAGCATGGTGGATGTCCTCAGGCGCGGAGCGGTTCCTGGTCATATCGGCCGGTGCCGAGCGAGCCCGGTCCCTGGCGTGCGAAGCGTGTCATCAGCAGGACGTCTGCAATCGGCGAGCAGGGTGTAGAAGACCAGGAACCCGAGCAGCGATCCGTAGAGGCTGCCAATCGACAGCGTGGAGACCGACAAGTGCGTGGGAAGCACGCCGTAGATCGTCCACGGCTGGCGGCCGTACTCGGCCACGAACCAGCCGAGTTCCGCGGCGATCCACGGTGCCGGCAGGCACAGCAGTGCGGACCAGAGCAGCCAGCGCTGGCGTGCGAAGTCGCCACGCAAGGTGTAATAGAACGCGGCCGCGAACAATGCGAGCAGCGCGAAACCGATGCCTACCATGACGCGGAATCCCCAGAACATCGGTGCGACGCGGGGGATGGTGTCGGCCGTGGCCTGGTCGATCATCGCGGGCGTCGCCTCGCGAACGTCGGCGATGTACTTCTTCAGCAGCAGCCCGAAACCCAGGTCCGCCTTGCGTTCCTCGAAGGTGGAGCGTGCCGCCTTGTCCGCCGGGTCGGTGCGCAGCGCCTCGAGCGCGGTAACCGCGTCGATGCCGGAGACGACGCGCTCGCGATTCCTCACCTTGATTTCCGTAATGCCCGGAATTTCCTTGGTGGTCGAGCGCGTGCCGATCAACCCCATCAGGTACGGGATCTCGATGGCATAGTCGTTGCGCATCTCGCGTTCGTTCGGGATGGCGAACAACGTCAGCGGCGCCGGCGCCGGCTCGGTGTGCCACATCGCTTCCATCGCCGCGAGCTTGGTCTGCTGCGACTCGGTGACCGTGTAGCCGGACTCGTCGCCGAGCACGATCACCGACGCGGCCGAGGCCAGTCCGAACGCAGCTGCGATGCGAAACGAGCGCCTGGCGAACTCGATGTTCCTTCCCTTGAGCAGGTACCACGACGAAATGGCCAGCACGAACACCGAGCCAGTCACGTATCCGGCGCTGACCGTGTGCACGAATTTCGCCTGGGCGGTCGGGTTGAACACGACTGCCCAGAAGTTGGAGAGTTCCATGCGCATCGTTTCATGGTTGAAGGTCGCCCCGACCGGGTCCTGCATCCAGCCGTTCGCGATCAGGATCCAGAGCGCCGAAAGATTGCTGCCGATGGCCAGCAGGATCGTCACCATCAGGTGCCCGGGCTTCGACAGCCGGTCCCACCCGAAGAAGAACAGGCCGACGAACGTCGATTCGAGGAAGAACGCCATCAGGCCCTCGACGGCGAGCGGCACGCCGAAGATGTCGCCCACGTAGTGGGAGTAGTAGGCCCAGTTGGTGCCGAACTGGAACTCGAGCGTGAGGCCGGTAGCGATACCCATGGCGAAGTTGATGCCGAACAACTTGCCCCAGAACTTGGTCATGTCCTTGTAGACCTGCTTGCCGGTCATCACGTAGACGCTCTCCATGATGACCAGCAACCACACCATGCCGAGCGTCAGTGGCACGAACAGGAAGTGGTACATGGCGGTCGCAGCGAACTGCAGTCGTGACAGGTCGACGAGCGTGTCGGTCATCATCTTGCGGACTCCGGTGCGACCGTGGTGGCCTGGGGTGCGGCCTGCAGGACGGCCGCGGCCACTTCATTGACGTCGGGTTCCGGCTGGTTGTCTCTTACGAATGCCCACCAGATCGCCACCAGCAGGCAGAGCTTCGCGGCCACGACGATCGTGACGTGGCGGCTGGTGCGGTCACGCCAGAGTCGGGCCAGGCTCGTGTTCATGGGTGTCACGAAAGACTAATAGCATACGCCGTGTCATATTTGACCGGGTCGGCCGGACGCCAGGGGACATCGCCTGGCGCGACGTGGGTGGTGAGGTCAGGCCTGCCGATGCTGCGTCGCCGAGGGCAGGCAGGCGCAGGGGACCGGCGAGGAAAATTTCGACGCACTTTGCCAGCGAGGCCGCAATGAGCAAGTTCGACCCGATCCAGTCTTTCGCCAACCTGCGCCACGAGTTTGGCGAGCACGGTGGCGTGAACATGTCGGTCGAGGCCAGCACCACGTTCACGGTGATCAACCCGACGACGATGCCCGAGATATTCCAGGGGCACCTCGGCCCGGACGTGGGCGGGTGTTACCTGTATGGGCGCCATTTCAATCCGACGGTCTATGTGCTCGGTCGCCAGATCGCGGCCTACGAGGGCGCACAGGCCGGCTACTGCACGGCGAGCGGCCTCTCGGCCATCGCCGCCACCGTCATGCAGCTCTGCGACACTGGCGACCACGTGGTGGCCAGTCGCACCGTCTATGGCGGTACGTTCGCGCTGCTGCACGACTACCTTCCTGCCAAGACCGCGGTGACCACGACCTTCGTGGATGTGTCGAATCTCGCGGCGGTGGAGCGGGCATTCACGCTCGCGGACCAAGGTCCTGTATTGCGAATCGGTGTCGAACCCGACGCTGCGGGTTGCCGACATCCCGAAGCTCGCCGACATTGCCCATCGCCACGGTGCGATGCTGGTGGTGGACAACACATTCACGCCGTTGATCATCGCACCGATACAGCACGGTGCCGACGTCGTCGTGCACAGCCTCACCAAGTTCATGAACGGCGCGAGCGACCACATCGCCGGCGCGGTCTGCGGGACCACGGAATTCGTCATGCGGCTGATGGACCTGCACATGGGCTCACTGATGCTGCTCGGTCCAACGATGGACCCGCAGGTTGCGTTCGACATCAGCCTGCGATTGCCGCACCTCGGCCTGCGCATTGCGGAGCACAGCCGAAGGGCAGGTTATATGGCCTCACAACTGAACGAGCTCGGCGTCCCGGTGATCTACCCGGGTCTCGCGACGCACCCCGACTGCGCGCTCCTGGCGCGTCTCGCACACCCGGACTTCGGGTCGGGAGGAATCCTCGCGCTGGATCTCGTCACCCGCGAGCGGGCTTTCGAATTCATGGGCCTGCTGCAGAACGAACACCAGTTCGGCCTGATGGCGGTGAGCCTTGGATTCAGCGAGACGCTGATGTCCTGCTCGGCGGCGTCCACCAGCAGCGAGATGTCGGAGCACGAACTCCGGCAGGCAGGCATCCAGCCCGGCCTGGTGCGAATGTCGGTCGGCTACACCGGCACGCTGGAGCAGCGCTGGACGCAGCTGCGGTCAGTACTGGAAAAGATGGGTCTGATCCGCTGAATTGACTCGACGCCGCCGGGAAGACCTGGAAAGGCCTCCCCGGCGGGTTGTTGTCGCGCGCGGCAGGCGCGGTGCGATGCGCCGCACCGAGTCAGGGCTCGTCGCGCGGGGCCTCTCGCGTAGCGTCATTGGGCGGTGCCGGCGTCCACTCCTGGACGTCATGCGGCGGCCTCACGACCGGCAACGCCGGAGGCTCGTACCGCACCGGCTCAGGCCGGTGCTCAAAGTCGAACGTGCCTGGCCGCGGGGCCATGGCGCCGGCGAAGGCGACGGCGCGGTGTAAGCAGGGTGCTTGCGGCGCCGTCGGACGGGCGCTGCGGGCACCGCGGGCGCTACCTGCTCCCGCACCGGAAGCGGCTGGACCCTTCGACTCGGCGGCTGTCATGCCATTCCGGGGCTCCGCGTCACGCTGCTTCGGACTGCGCCGCGTTCGCTCACCGGGTCCCGTGCCTTCGCCGCGCTGCTCGCCACTTGGCGCAGCCTCGCCCGGCTCACGGCGACGACGGCGCCCACCGCGACGGGAGCGGCGTCCAGTACGCTCGCTGCGCTCGCCTTCAGGCCGATCTCCCTGCTCGGGCCGCTGGCCTTCAGCCGGTCCCTGGGTTTCGGCACGCGGAGGCTGCGGAGTTGCGGCCGGCATGACCGGCGCGGCCTCCGGGCGATGCTGTGGCGGCTGCTGGCGCTGCGGCTGTGCGTCGGGGCGACGCTCACGCTGCCCACCCTGCTGCGACTGGTCTGCCCTGCGACCGCGCTCGTCACCGCGATCACCGCGCTGCTGGTTGCGCTGACCATCACGTGACCCGTCACGCTGGCCCTCACGCTGGCCGTCACGTTGCCCGTCACGCTGGCCAGGACGCCGGTCTCGATCACCGCGGTCCGCGCGCTTCTCGTCACGCCCGCGCTCGTCTCGACGCCCGTCGCGTCGCCCGCGATCGTCGCGGTCGCGGCTGCGGTGGCGGTCACGATCGCGATCGCGCGACCGATCACGCTCGTCAGGCCGCGCGCTGCGTCCTTCTTCTCAGGCTCAGGCGCACGCTTGTCGCCGACGAGCCAGTGCCACAGGCGCACCAGCGCACCTTCGCGCGGGCCGATCTGCGGCATGGCCGGGACGGGCGCCGCAGTTGTCGCGGCGACCGGTTCCGGGGTCGGGGCCGGAGGTGGCGCAGGCGTACTCGGCACGACGGTCGTGACAGCCGGGACCGGCGGGGGAGCCGCCTTCTCCTCGGCCGCGATGGCGTCGAGGTCGATCTGTGGCTGTACCGCCATCTGGTGGCTGATCACCGAGAACTCGGGCATGTCGGCTTCATCGTCGCGCACCCGGCGCAACTCGTACGCCGGAGTCTCGAGGTAGCGATTGGGGACGAGGATCACGTCCACTTCGCTCTTGCTCTCGATGTTGTTCAGCCAGTCCCGCTTCTCGTTCATCAGGTAGGTCGCGACGTCCACCGGCAGGTGCGCTATGACCTTGGCGGTGCGGTCCTTGCGCGCCTCCTCGCCGATCAGGCGCAGGATCGCCAGCGCCAGCGACTCGACGCTGCGGATCACGCCCATGCCATTGCAGCGCGGGCAGGTGATGTTGGTGGATTCGCTGATGGAAGGCCGCAGGCGCTGGCGCGAAAGCTCGAGCAGCCCGAAGCGCGATATCCGCCCGATCTGGATACGCGCGCGATCCTGCTTCACGGCATCGCGCAGCCGGTCCTCGACCGCCCGCTGGTTCTTCTGGGACTCCATGTCGATGAAGTCGATGACGATGAGTCCGCCAACGTCGCGCAGGCGCATCTGGCGGGCGATCTCGTCCGCGGCCTCGAGATTGGTGTTGCAGGCGGTCGTCTCGATGTCCGTGCCACGCGTGCTGCGGGCCGAATTGATGTCGATCGAGACCAGCGCCTCGGTGTGGTCGATCACGATGCTGCCGCCGGAGGGCAGCGTCACCTTGTGCGAATACGCAGATTCGATCTGGCTCTCGATCTGGTAGCGCGTGAACAGCGGAACGTGGTCGTCGTAGTACTTGAGCTTGCGCAGGTTGCCCGGCATGAAGCGCTGCATGTAGTCCTGCGCCTCGGCGATAGATCTCCTGCTTGTCGACCAGGATCTCGCCGATGTCGTCGGACAGGTAGTCGCGCAGCGCGCGCAGGATCGCCTTGCTCTCCTGGTAGATCAGGAACGGCGCCGGCCGGCCCTCGGAGGCCTGCTGGATGGCGTTCCAGATGTCGACCAGGTTGTTGACGTCCCACTGCAGTTCCTCGGCCGATCGGCCGACGCCGGCCGTGCGCACGATCGCGCCCATGCCTTCGGGGATCTGCAGGTTGTCCATCGCTTCGCGCAGCTGGTCGCGGTCGTCGCCCTCGATGCGGCGCGAGACGCCGCCCGCGCGAGGGTTGTTCGGCATCAGGACCAGGAAACGCCCCGCCAGGCTCACGAACGTCGTGAGGGCCGCACCCTTGTTGCCGCGCTCTTCCTTCTCGACCTGGACGATGACTTCCTGGCCTTCCTGGATGAGCTCGCGGATGCCGGGACGGCCGCCGCCTTCGCCTTCCTGGGCCTTGAAGAACTCGCGGGAGACTTCCTTCAGCGGCAGGAAGCCGTGGCGTTCGGCACCGTAGTCGACGAAAGCCGCCTCGAGACTGGGTTCGACCCGGGTTATCCGTCCCTTGTAGACGTTGGCTTTCTTCGTTTCCCGGGACGGGATCTCGATGTCGAGGTCATAGATGCGCTGGCCGTCCACCAGCGCTACACGCAACTCCTCTTCCTGGGTTGCGTTGACGAGCATTCTTTTCATCGGTCCTCGCTTGATACGAGTTATTGACCGTGAACGCCCGGACGGGTGGTGCGGTATCCACGCGGAGAGGTCTTGCAGCGGCTTTTTTCATCTGGCTTTTGCATTTGCGCCAGCGCTCGTCAAAGCGCTGGCGTTCGACCGAATCCTGGTTCTCTGGCACCGATCCCGCCGCGGTTCGCGCTGGTCCTGGGCCCGCCGGGGCTGCGGTACATGCGCGTGTTCACGGCAGTGCGATGGTCTGAGGCATCAGAACCAACTAAGATGCGCGCGCCACGAGCCCATGGGCCCGTGGTCGCAACGCGGGTATGGCGCCCGTCAGTCCGCAACGGCGGTCAGGCGGCGCTTCGACCGTGGACTCTAGCAAGCGAACGCCGGCGAATCAATGGCTTACGAGAACAACAAGACGGGCACCGAAGGCTCGGCCCCAGGCGGCGGCGTCCAGTACGTCGAAGCGGGCGAGGGCGACGACGGCCAGCGCCTCGACAACTTCCTGCTGCGGGTCCTCAAGGGCATACCCCGTACGCACGTCTATCGCCTGCTGCGCAAGGGCGAGGTCCGGGTCAACAGCAAGCGTGCAAAGCCCGACCAGCGGCTGGTGGCAGGCGACCGCGTCCGGCTTCCGCCGGTACGGCGCCCGGAGCCCGGTGCCGACGCGGCGCGGCCGCCCAGCCAGTCGCTCCAGGACCTGCTCACCGCCTCGATCCTGTACGAGGACAGCGACCTGCTGGTGCTGAACAAGCCGGCCGGAATCGCCGTGCATGGCGGCAGCGGCACGTCCCACGGTGTCATCGAGGCCTTGCGCGCCGCGAGGCCGGACGACCGGGAACTCGACCTCGTGCACCGCCTGGACCGCGACACCAGCGGCTGCCTGATCGTCGCCAGGCGACGCGCCGCGCTGCGCGACCTGCATGCACAACTGCGCGACGGAACGACCGAGAAGCTCTACCTCGCGCTGGTCTGCGGCACCTGGAACCTGGGCCAGAAGCGCATCGAGCTGCCGCTGGCGACCGGCGAGCGGCGCAGCGGCGAGCGCCACGTCGCGGTCCGCGGGCATGGGCAGGTCGCCGTGAGCACGTTCAGGCCGGTGCAGTTCTTCGGCAACGTCGCCAGCCTGATGGAGGTCGCGATCGACACCGGCAGGACGCACCAGATCCGGGTGCACGCGGCCTATGCCGGTCACCCGGTGGCGGGCGACGACAAGTACGGCGACCGCGAGAAGAACGCCGTGCTGCGGAAATACGGGCTCAATCGCATGTTCCTGCATGCGGCGTCGATCGGCGTGAACCGGCCGGGTTCGAAAGAGCCGCTGCAGGTGAGCGCGCCGCTGGGCGAGGACCTGGGGGCCGTGCTCGACGCGCTGCTCAAGGCACCTGGATCCCCGCGCGGCGCAGCGCGCCGCAGAGCCAGATCAAGCGGCAAACCGGTGAGTCCGGTCGGGTCTTCGGACCCGATCCGCTCGAACAGCGAAATCCCGAGTGACTCGGCCTTGAATCCACCGGCGCAGTCGAGCGGATTCTCGGCAGACACGTAGCGCTCGATCTCAGGCGTCGTCCAGCTTTCGGAACTGCACGATGGTGCGGTCCACGTGGCGATTCGACCGTCCTCCCCGCGGGCCGATCACGTGCACGGCGGTGAGGAACAGCACTTCGCGACCGGACGACTGGCGCAGCTGCGCGATGCAGCGCTCGACCGTGCCGGGCTTGCCGAGCACCTGCGCACCGAGCAGGGCGACCTGGTCCGAGCCCACGACCACCGCATCCGGCCGGGTCGCAGCGACTGATTCGGCCTTGAGCCGCGCGAGCCGGCGGGCGAGATCGGGTGGCGTCTCGCCCGGGAGCGGCGATTCGTCGGTGGCGGGTGAAATGCACTCGAACTCGATGCCCAGCCGCTCGAGCAGCGCACGTCGGTACGCCGAGGTCGAGGCGAGGATCAGCCGTGGACGGGATCCGGTAGTCACGCCGGGCACCGGCCGGCGCTATGGTCCTTGAAAAACAAGGGTTTAAGCTCGCTACGTTTTGACATGGGGAGGGCGCGTCACTATTATACGCGGCCCATGTCGGCAGCCAGGTCGGATCAGGTCAACGCGATCGAACTGGCGGGCCGCTCGGCCACGCTTGAGCGTGAGCTTGGCCTCACACAGTTGCCGCGGCTGGTCGAGGCGGGTGCACTCGACGGAACCAGCGTGCGTGCGGTGCTGGCCTTCGGCAGGTTCGAGGGCAAGCCGACGATCGAGCTGCAGGTGGAAGGCAGCGTGCTGCTCACCTGCCAGCGATGCATGCGGCCCTGCGAGTGCCGCATCGACGACGCGGCCCGGCTGATGGTCGTCGCGGACGGCGACGAGCAGGTGCCCGGCGGATACGAGGCCGTGGCGGGCGACGCGGAGCGGCTGTCGCTGGCGGAGTTGATAGAGGAACAGGTGTTGCTCGGCATGCCGCTGGTGCCGATGCACGAGGATCGAGGCCGGCTGCGGCGAGGCCGCACCGACCAGCGCCGCCATCGAAGTGGTTTCGACGGCGGAGAAGAAGCAGAGACCTTTTGAGAACCTGCGGGAACTGCTCGACAAGGGCGAGCACTGACCCGCAACAGGAGTAGAGATCATGGCAGTCCAGAAGAGCCGCAAGTCGCCCTCGAAGCGTGGCATGCACCGATCGCACGACGGCTTGTCGAAGCCGGCGCTGTCGGTCGACCGCACCAGCGGCGAGACCCACCTGCGTCACCGCATCACGCCCGACGGTTTCTACCGCGGCAAGCGGGTGATCGAGAAGCCGGTGGCCGACGACGGCCAGGAATAGTCCTGGCGGCCCGAGCATGAACGCCGGGCTCGTCATTGCCGTGGACGCCATGAGTGGCGATCACGGCGCCGAAGTCGCCGTCCCCGCGGCGCTCGACGTCCTCTCCGCGACACCGGACCTGGAGATCGTGCTGGTCGGGCGCGACGAGGTGCTGCGTCCGCTGCTCGGTTCCACGTTGCCCGCGCGCTGCTCGATCGTCGAGGCGAGCGAAGTGGTGGGCATGGACGAGCGCCCGCAGGACGCCCTTCGCCGCAAGAAGAATTCCTCGATGCGCGTCGCCATCAACCTCGTCGAGCGGGGGGAGGCGGCCGCCTGCGTTTCAGCGGGTAACACCGGTGCGCTGCTTGCAACCGCGCGTTTCGTGCTCGGCATGATTCCCGGCATCGACCGTCCCGCGATCGTCTCGGCCGTCCCGGCCGTGCACGGCCACACGGTGATGCTCGACCTCGGCGCCAACCCGGACTGCAGCGCCGACAACCTGGTGCAGTTCGCGGTGATGGGCTCGGTCATCGCCACCGACCTTCACGGCCTGGCGCATCCGCGCGTCGGCCTGCTCAACGTCGGCGAGGAAGACATCAAGGGCACGGAAGAAATCCGCGAGGCGCACCGGCGGCTCGCCGCCGCGCCGATCAACTACGCGGGCTTCGTCGAAGGCGACAAGATCTTCTCCGGCGACGTGGACGTCGTGGTGACCGATGGTTTCACCGGCAACGTGGCGCTCAAGTCGATGGAAGGGCTCGCGCGGTTCATCGGCGGCGCGATGCGCGAGGAGTTCACGCGCAGCCCGCTGCGCAAGTTGAGCGCGATCGGCGCGACACCGGTGCTGAACGCGCTCAAGGTCCGGCTCGACCCCGGCGCGTACAATGGCGCGAGCATGGTCGGTCTCGCGGGCGTGGTGATCAAGAGCCACGGCGGGGCGAACCGTGCCGCGTTCGCGAACGCCGTGCGCGTCGCGATCGTCGAGGCGCGCAAGGGCGTGCCGGGGCAGATCGAGGAACTGATGGCGCCGGGTCGTGGCTGCCTCGGAGCCGCCGCAGGCCTGACCCGACTGCCGGCCGGTGCTACGCGTCCGCTGCGCCGCTCTTTCGCGCGGCGCCGGCGCATCCGCGCCGCAAGTGCCGCGCGCCGCCGCTCCAGCCGTCGGATCGTTTGCAGCCGCCCGGCCGCGCCCGGCACGGGCGCCTCGCTTCAGCGACGCCCGGAAGCGGACGAATTCGTCGTAGGCCTCGATCTCATGTCGAAGTTCCTGGAACACGAGTTCGATCATGACGGCGTCGTCGAGCAGGCCGATCCCCGGGATGCTGTCCGGGATGAGGTCTTCCGGGTCGCAAAGGTAGGCCAGTGCGGCAAGCACGGGGCCGCGCTCGCGGTCTCCCAACTGCCAGTCCGGGTCTGCCAGCATTCCGAGCAGCTTCTGCAGCTTGCCGAACCGTTCCCTGACGAAGTCCGGCAGCTTCGAAGCCTTGAAAGACGCGACCAGGTCCCTTGCGGCCGAGAGGATTTCCTCGTCATCGGCGATGCGGACGGCTTTCCGTGCATTGGCGAGTTCGCGCCGGAAATGGCGCAGGTCGCGCTCGGACAGTTCGATCGAGATCTTGAACGCCATGGTTTGTCCCTTCGGAGCGCAGGCTACCGGCCCGGCCGCTGTCAGGTCAACGCAGCCTGCCGACAGCCGCTAGAATGCGCCACTTGATGAAAAGGTTGCACCCAATGTCCCGTTTTCTCCCGGCGGCAGCACGGTCGATCGCGCTGCTGGCCGCGCTGCTGCTGGCGGCTGGCTCGGCTACGAGCAGCCGAGTACCGTACTGCCCACGAACGGCGACAACGTCATAGGCAGCAATTCCACTGCGATCGCCGCACACGAGGATACCCTCTTTGACATCGCGCGCCGCAACGGTGTCGGCTACGAGGAGATCGTCGCTGCAAATCCGGGCGTCGATCCGTGGCTGCCGGGCGACGGCACGGAAATCCTGATCCCGTCGCGCTACATCCTGCCCGAGGCGCCACGCAGCGGCATCGTCGTCAACCTCCCGGAGCACCGGCTCTACTACTACCCGCCCGCGAAGAAGGACGAGGCGGCCGTCGTACGAACCTATCCGGTCAGCGTCGGAAAGATGGACTGGAAGACGCCCATCGGCGTGACCCGGGTCGTCTCGAAGCAGGTGAAACCGAACTGGTATCCGCCCGCATCCGTTCTCAAGGAGCACGAGGAACGCGGCGATCCGCTGCCCAAGGTGGTCCCCGCGGGTCCCGACAACCCGCTCGGCGAGTATGCGATGCGCCTCGGGATACCCGGCGGCGCGTACCTGATCCACGGCACCAACAACCCCGCGGGCGTCGGCATGCAGGTGACTCACGGCTGCATGCGCCTGTACCCGGAGGACATCGCGGAGTTGTTTTCGCTGGTGTCCGTGAACACCCGCGTCGCACTCATCGACCAGACGAGCAAGGTCGGCTGGCAGCGTGGCACGCTTTACGTCGAACGACACGCGCCGCTCGAGGGCACCGACGACCCGCGCGACATGGACCCGGCGCTGATGGATGCGCTGATCACGGCCGCGGTGGCGGGCCACAGCGTCGCAATCGACTGGGCGGGTGTCCGGCGCGTATTCGAGCAGGCGACCGGTGTGCCGGTGCCGCTGTCCATGCCGGTGCGCGCCGAACTTCGCTGAATCCGCAGTCACGCGAAAGTGCGTGACCGTGCCGCCCGACCCCACGGGCGCGCCTGGCCGGACGCTACGTCGGTCAGGCGAGTACGTAGGCTTCGATGCGGTAGGTGGACTGCACGAATCCGAACTCGTATGCGCGCGAGTGCATGAGCGTCAGTTCTACATCGTGCGGCAGCGGGCCGAACAATGGGCGCCCGATGCCCAGCAGGACGGGCACCACGGTGATGGTGATCTGGTCCAGCAGGCCGGCCTTCAGGAATTCCTGGATGGTCTGTCCGCCATCGATGTAGAGGTGGCGGAAGCCTTCACCGCCCAGGCGGTCGGCGAGCGCGCCGGGAGTACCCTGCCACGAGTGCACCGACGTGGCCAGTTCCACGGGAACGCTCACGGGTGCGTGACTCATGACGTAGACGGGCAACTGGCCGTACGGCCACTCCTCGAACGCCAGCACCCGCTCGAATGAGTGCCGTCCCATGACCATGCCGTCGATCGACGCCATGAATTCCAGGTATCCGCAATCCTCCCCCTCGGGAATCAGGGTCTGGACGTCGTCGAGCCAGTCGATGCTTCCATCCGGGCGCGCGATGAAGCCATCCAGGCTGGTGGCGATGAATGCGGAGGCACGGGCTTTCATGATCATCGGTTTCCCGGGCGACGCGTGATGTCGTGAATGACACCCCGTGGCCCGCGCCCAGTCAACAAAAGAAAACGCCGCGGGGTTGCCGCGGCGTTTTCGATCGAACTTCGAGCAATCGCCGGGCGATTACTTGCCCATCGACTTCTTGAACGCGCGATCGATCTTCTCGCTGTTCGCGTCGCAGCAGGCCTGCGCAGCCTTGGCAGCCTGGCCCGCCTGGTTGGCGGTGTTGTTGGCCATGGCAGCAGCGTCGGCGGCAGCCTTGGAAGCGTCGGCAGCAGCCTTGGCGGTGGCGCTGGCGGCGGCGGCTTCCTGCTGGGCAGCCTTGACGGCGGCGTCGTTGGAAGCGACGTATTCGTTGAACTTCGACTCGCTGACGCAGCCGGCGAGGGCAACGGCAGCAGCGGCGACGGTCAGGACCTTGGCGATGGCAGTCTTCATGGGTTTCGTTCCTTCGTGTGACATTGTTAATCAACAGCCAACCGCGCCCGCCCGAGCGTGCCGGGAAATCGGGTCTGCAGTAGTGCAGCTGCAATAGTAACCTAATCTCTGGGACTGGTAAAAGGCGCGGAAGCCGTGGCGTGTTCGCGTCGCGCCGGCTGGCGTCACCGGACGATGGCTCTCACCGGACGATGGCTCTCACGCCGGGCTTGCATTGCGCCCGGTGACTGTATATAAAAACAGCTACTGTAAATAAACACAGGTATCGCCATGGACGACCTCACCCCGCGCCAGCGCCAGGTCCTGCGCTTCATCCAGGAAGCCGTGATCGAGCACGGCATGCCGCCCACCCGTGCCGAAATCGCCGAGGCAATCGGCTTCAAGTCGGCGAATGCGGCCGAGGAACACCTGCGCGCCCTGCAGCGCAAGGGAGTGCTGGAGCTGCGGCCGGGCGCCTCGCGCGGCATCCAGCTCCGCGACTCGCTGCGCGAGCAGCTGGGCCTGCCGCTCATCGGCCGGGTCGCCGCCGGCCGGCCCATCCTCGCCGAGGAAAACATCGAGGCGCATTACCAGATCGACCCGCAGCTCTTCCAGCCGCGTCCTCATTACCTGCTCAAGGTGCGCGGAATGAGCATGAAGAACGCCGGCATCCTCGACGGCGACCTGGTCGCCGTGCACCGCACGCCCGAAGTCCGCAACCGGCAGATCGTCGTGGCACGGCTCGAGAACGAAGTGACCGTGAAGCGCTACCGGCAGGACGGCACGATGGTGTGGCTGCTGCCGGAGAACCTGGATTTCGAGCCGCTGTGCGTCGACCTGAAGAACGAGTCGCTGATCATCGAAGGCGTGGTGGTCGGCGTGGTGAGGCAGGAGGCGGGCAGGGCGTGAATGTCTTCCTTCGACGACCTGCTGCGTCATCCCGGCCTCTGGCGCGCACGGGAACAGACCGGGGCAACGGCTGAATCCGCCGCCCTGCCCACGGGTTATGCAGCGCTCGACCGTTGCCTGCCCGGCGGTGGATGGCCACGGCAGGGACTGATCGAGATCCTCGTGGATCGCTGCGGCATCGGCGAGTTGAGCCTGCTGATGCCGGCGCTCGCATGTACTCGGCCACGATGAACACGAAGATGGCTGGTTTGCCTGGATCTCGCCACCGTACCAGCCCTACGCGCCGGCGCTCGCGGCGCGCGGCATAGACCTGCACCGACTGCTGATCGTGCGTGCACAACCTGCGGAATGGGCGATGGAGCAGGCGCTGCGCTCGGGGGCCTGCAGTGCCGTGATCGGCTGGGCCCCGTTCCGCGACCGGCAGGGGTTGCGTCGCCTGCAGCTTGCCTCGGAACAGTCGCGCTGCATGACGGTGCTGTTTCGCAGTCTCGCCGATGGCGAGCAGCCGTCTCCCGCGGTGTTGCGCATCGCACTCACCGCCGGTCCCGGCGGCCTCGAGGCGCGCATCCTGAAGAGTCGCGGCGGACGGCCGGCAACCATCCGCCTCGGCTGGCTCGACACAGCGGCGCAAGCCGCCGCGCACTGACGTGTCGCTGCCCCGAAGACACCGGGCCATGCCCGGGGGCCTGCCATCTCCCGCGATCGCGCGCGACCGGCCGCGCTTGCGACCTGCGCCTCCGACCGGGCGTGGACCGGGTGAGCCGGCGAGAGCCGTCGCGACGGCTGGCGAGCTCTGGCTTGCGATACACCTGCCGGACTACGTGCTCGAGTCGCTGCGCCGGCCTGTCGCTGCGGAGTCCGCCGCCAGCCATTCGCCCGGTGCCGCCAGCGTGGTGGTGGACGTGGAGGACGGGGGCAAGGTGGTCTGCGCCTGCGATGCCGAAGCGGCTGCAGCCGGCATCGTGCACGGCATGGCGCTCAACTCTGCGCTGGCGCTGCTGCCGGGGCTCTCTGTGCTGGCGCGCGACATCTCGCGCGAGCGTGCGCTGCTCGAGGCGATTGCCACCTGCGCGGGGGACTTCACGCCACGCGTCGCGCTCGAACCGCCCGACGGCGTGCTGCTCGAGGTGCGTGGCAGCCTGAGGCTGTTCGGCGGAGTGCGACGGCTGGTTGCCCGCGTGCGCGAGCGCCTGCAATCCGCGGGCGTCGAGCCGCAACTCGCAATTGCGCCTGCGCCGCTCGCCGCGCTCTGGTTCGCACGCACCGGGAAGGAGGTCGCGCTGCGCAGTCGGGACAGCCTTGCGAGTCGCCTCGCGCCACTGCCGCTCACCTGCACGCGCTGGCCGGCGAAGAGCCTCGAGTCGCTCGCCACGATGGGCGTGCGCACCGTGGGCGATTGTCTCAGGCTTCCGCGCGACGGCTTCGCCCGCCGGTTCGCGCCGGAAATGCTGCGCGCGCTCGACCGTGCCCTGGGCCGCGCGCCCGATCCGCGCGCTGCGTTCGTGCGGCGGGAGCGCTACATGGACAAGGCGGAACCTCGAGCCCGAGATCTCGGACACCGATCGTCTCGGCCGGGCGATCGCTCCGATGCTCGAGCGAGTTGTGCGGATACCTGCAGGCCAGGGGATGCGCGGTTGACGCGCTCGAGTTCCGGCTCACCCACCGTGATGCGCCAGCAACTCGCGTGCGACTGCGATTCGCCGAGCCCACGGCGCAGGCGGGGCAGATGGCAGGGCTGCTGTGCGAACGGCTCGCGCGCACGCAGCTGCCCGAACCCGTGCGCACGCTGCGCTTGCGGAGCGGCGCGCTGCTGGAGGCGCGTGAAGAGGCCGGTGACCTGTTCGCACGCGGACGGCGCGGCGCGATGGGCGTGCCGCAGTTCATCGAACGCCTGCGCGCGCGCCTCGGCGCAGATGCGGTGCACGGTATCCGCCTGGTGCCAGAGCACCGGCCCGAGGCGGCGTGGGCGGTCGGGGACATTCTCCTTTTTCCCACCCCACTCCGGAAACACTCGGGTGAGGCGAGCGACGGGGAAAAGGAGAATGTCCCCTGGTTGCCGCCCGCTGTGGTTGCTCGCGGAGCCCCGGCTGCTCGATGGCCTGGACTGGCCGCAATACGAAGGACGGCTGGAAATCGAGGACGGTCCGGAGCGCATCGAGTCGGGCTGGTGGGACGGTCGTGACGTGCGCCGCGACTACTACGTCGCACGCACGACGGACGGCGTGCGCCTCTGGGTGTTCCGCGAGCGGCGTACGGACGGGCGCTGGTTCATGCACGGCGTGTTCGGCTGAGCGCACGGGGCACAGCGCGACCGGACCAGCCCCATGAGTTACGCCGAGCTGCACTGCCTCAGCAATTTCAGTTTCCTGCGCGGTGCTTCGCACCCGGAGGAACTCGTCGAGCGCGCCGCCGGGCTGGGCTACGAGGCGCTCGCGATCACCGACGAGTGTTCCGTCGCCGGCGTCGTGCGCGCGCACGTCGCGGCACGCGAGCAATCGCATCAAGCTGATCATCGGCAGCGAGCTGCGGCTGGAGGATGGCCTGCGCTGCGTGCTGCTCGCGACCGACCGCGGCGGCTACGGCCGGCTCTGCCGGTTGATCACGCGGGCACGGCGCGCGGCGCCGAAGGGGCAATACCGGCTGGAGCGCAAGGATTTCGCGCTGCAAGGCGATGGCGAGCTGGGCGCAGCGGGCAATGGAGAAGCGTCTCACGACCAGCGGCCGGCGGTCTCCGCTGGCCTGCTCGCGCTCTGGCTTCCCGGCACGACGCCGGATCCGGCCGAAGCGCGCTGGCTGGCCGACGTGTTTCCCGGCCGCCTGTGGATTGCAGTCGAGCTGCTCACCTCGGGTCGCGATCGCCGCCGGCTCGAATCACTCGGGCAACTCGGACGGGAACTCGGCCTGCCGCTGGTGGCTGCCGGCGACGTGCACATGCACGTGCGCGGTCGCCGCGCACTGCAGGACGTGCTCACGGCGACGCGGCTCCGAACCACCGTGGATCGTGCGGGATATGCACTGCACCCGAATGGCGAGCGGCACCTGCGACCGCTGTCGCGCCTCGTGGAGGTATATCCGCCCGAACTGCTTGCGGCGACGGTCGAGATCGCGGGGCGCTGCAGCTTCTCGCTGGATGAATTGCGCTACGAGTATCCGCGGGAGATCGTGCCCGATGGCGAAACGCCCGCGGGCTGGCTCAGGCAGCTCACGCAGCAGGGCGAGCGGCGGCGCTGGCCGCAGGGCACACCCGCGGCCGCCCGCGCACTGGTCGAGCACGAACTCGCCCTGATCGAGGAACTCGGCTACGAGGCGTACTTCCTCACCGTGCACGACATCGTCGACTTCGCGCGCGGGCGCGGCATCCTCTGCCAGGGCCGCGGTTCCGCCGCCAACTCCGCCGTGTGCTTCTGTCTCGGCATCACCGAGGTGGACCCGGCACGGATGTCGCTGCTCTTCGAGCGATTCATATCGCGCGAGCGCAACGAGCCGCCCGACATCGACGTGGATTTCGAGCACCAGCGGCGCGAGGAGGTGATCCAGTACATCTACGCGAAGTACGGGCGCCACCGTGCGGCGCTCACCGCGACGGTGATCTGCTACCGGCCGCGGAGCGCGCTGCGCGACGTGGCGAAGGCGCTCGGCCTCGATCCGCTGCAGGTGGGCACCCTTGCGCGCTCGATGCAATGGTGGGACGGCTCGCAGATCGACGCGGAGCGCGTGCGCGAGGCGGGCCTCGACCCCGGGAGCCCGGTGCTCGCGCGCGTGATCACGCTGGCCCGGGCGCTGCTCGGTTTTCCACGGCACCTCTCGCAGCACGTCGGTGGCTTCGTCATCGCACGCGACCTGCTCGAGGCACTGGTGCCGGTCGAGAATGCGGCGATGCCGGATCGCACGGTCATCCAGTGGGACAAGGATGACCTCGACGCACTCGGCCTGCTCAAGGTGGACGTGCTGGGGCTCGGCATGCTGGCCGCCATTCGGCGGGCATTTGTGCTGGTCGAGGGATTCCGCGGCACGAGCTGGACGCTCGCCAGCGTGCCCGCCGAGGATCCCGCCGTGTACGAGATGATCGGCCACGGCGACACGATGGGCGTGTTCCAGATCGAGTCGCGGGCGCAGATGGCGATGTTGCCGCGGCTGAAGCCGCTGAACTACTACGACCTGGTGATCGAGGTGGCCATCATCCGCCCGGGTCCGATCCAGGGCGACATGGTGCATCCCTACCTGCGCCGTCGTGGCGGACTCGAGCCCGTGAGTTACCCGAGCGCCGAGGTCGAGGGCGTATTGAAACGCACTCTCGGCGTGCCGATCTTCCAGGAGCAGGTAATGCAGCTCGCGGTCGTGGCCGCCGGCTTCACGCCGGGCGAGGCCGACCAGCTGCGCCGCGCCATGGCGGCGTGGAAGCGCAAAGGCGGCCTCGGTCATTTCGAGGAGCGGCTGATCCGCGGCATGCGCGAGCGCGGCTACGCCGAGGAGTTCGCCAGGCAGATCTTCCGCCAGATCCTCGGTTTCGGCGAGTACGGCTTTCCTGAATCGCACGCCGCAAGCTTCGCGCTGCTGGTGTACGTGTCGGCGTGGCTCAAGCACCACGAGCCGGCGGCCTTCGCGGCGGCGCTGCTCAACAGCCAGCCGATGGGGTTCTACGCGCCGTCCCAGCTGGTGCAGGACGCGCGGCGCCACGGTGTCGAGGTGCGGCCGGCCGATGTGCTCGCGAGCGACTGGGACTGCACGCTCGAGCGTCGCGAGGAGGGTACGGCAGCGCTGCGGCTCGGGCTGCGGCTGGTAAAGGGCCTGTCGCAACAGGCGGGACTCCGCCTCGTCGCGGCACGTGGCGAGCGTGGGTTCGAGAGCGTGCAGGATCTCGCCGAACGGGCGGGACTCGACCGTCGTGAACTGGGCCGTCTCGCGGCGGCGGGCGTGCTCGTGAGCTTCGCCGGACATCGTCATCGCGCGGCATGGAACGTCGCCGGTACTGAATCGTCATTGCCACTGCTGGCCCCGCCGCGCATCGCCGAGGGCATTCCGCTGCTGCGCGCGCCGCGTGAGGGCGAGGACATCGTCGCCGACTACGCCCACACCGGGCTCACGCTGCGGCGGCATCCGCTCGCGCTGTTGCGTCCGCGACTCGAGCGGCGCGGGATCGTGACCGCCGGGCAGCTGCGCGGGATGCGGAATGGCGCGACGGTGCGCACGGCGGGGCTCGTGATCACGCGGCAGCGGCCAGGCAGCGCGCAGGGCGTCACCTTCGTGACGCTCGAGGACGAGACGGGCTACGTCAACCTGATCGTGTGGCGGGACGTCGCCGAACGGCAGCGACAGGCGCTGGTTGGCTCACGGTTGATGGGCGTGGCCGGCGAACTGCAGGTCGAGGGGGAGGTGATGCACGTGATCGCGCGCCGACTGGTGGACCTGTCGAGCTGGCTGGGACGGGTCGCGGCGGCATCGCGCGATTTTCACTGAGCCGGCCAAGCGCATGCCCGGCTGCCGGGCGGTCAGTTCTTCTTCTTTCGCTGCGCGGCCGCGACCGTCGCCGATGTCGTAGTCGTCGAAGTCGCTGAGCAACTCCGACGTGCGCTTCTGTTCCAGCAGGCGCTCGAGCTTGCGCCAGGCCGGTTCTTCCACATTGCGCGCTGCGCCACGCTTGCGCTTGTCGAGATCCTGCATCAGCCGGTCCACGTCGAGCGAGTCCTCGCCGCCGGCTTCGTCGTCGGATTCTTCGTCGTCGAACTCGTCGGACTCTGGCTTTTCTGCCATTGCAGGACCCAGGGCTGTTCGTCGGTCGGTTCTCGCGGCTTCTTATACTTCGGTCATATGAGCCGGGCAAGGGCTGGAAAGGCACCAATCGCTCAATGCAACAGGCTTGCCATCCGGCGCCTGTAGCTGGCCGTTAGCTCGTGGCCCTCGCCCAGGACGTCGAATGCCGCCAGGATGCTGCGCCGGGCCAGGTCGTCGCCGAAGCGCCGGTCGCGGCGCAGGATCTCCAGCCATTCGGACAGCGCGGTCGCGTAGTCGCCAGCCAGCGCGTGATGGGCCGCGAGCGCATGCCTCGAGGCCGAGTCTGAGGCGTCCTGCTCCAGCGCGGCATGAAGGGCGGGGACGTCGGGCCGGGCGATCGCCGCCTCGGCGAAGTCCGTCAAGGCGCGCAGACCCGGCAATCGCCGGGTGATCGGCTCGGGACGACTCGAGTTGCCGCAGGGCCGCGCGTGCCGACTCGACGTCGCGGGCCTCCAGCGCCGATTCCACCTGCGCGACCAGCTGCTCCGGTCGGGTCCGGCCCGCCATCGGCTGTCGGCAGCGAGGTACTTGTCCAGCAGCGCGCGTATCGCCGGTTCCGGCTGGACGCCGACGAACTGTTCCACGGCCTTGCCCTGGTGGAACAGCATCACCGTGGGGATGCTGCGAATGCCGAATTGTCCGGCGACCTGCTGCTGTTCGTCGGTGTTGACCTTGGCGAGCGCGAAGCGGCCGCCGTAGTCGTCGGCGATCCTGTCGAGCAGCGGCATCAGTGTCCGGCAGGGGCCGCACCAGGGAGCCCAGAAATCGACCAGCACCGGGCGGTTCGCCGATTCCGCGACCACGACCTGCGCAAAGTCGGCATCGGTCGCGGAAAACTTGTATGTCGCCTGGTTCATTTCTTCATTCCGTTCCGGCTGGCGCTGGATTTTCCCGAGCGGAGGCCCGGCGCGCAAGGGCGCAGCGCGGCGAAATGGAGCACCGCTGGAAATCCTTCACGTCTTTGGCTATACTCCGCGGCCCTTTTTTGCCGCGTCCCGGAGAGACCCAATGAACAGGAATATCAACGCTGTGCTGCTGACCCTTGCGGCGATGGCTATTGCCCAGCCGGCCCGGGCGGAATGGTCCGGCAAGGCGGAGCTCGGCGCCTCGATGGCCACGGGCAACAGCGACAACCAGTCTGCCAATGGCGCGCTCGAGGTTACCTACAAGGCCGACAAGTGGGAGAACGTGCTGGGCTTCATGGGCAACTACGGCAACGACGGCGACACCACGACGGCCCAGCGCTGGGAAGTACGCGGACAGACGAACTACAGCTTCACCGAACGTGCCTACTGGTTCGGCGCGGGTCGCTATGATGACGATCGTTTCAGTGCCTACGACTACCAGGCATCGCTCGCGACCGGTCTCGGCTACAAGTTCTTCGACACCGACGAGACCAAGCTCTGGGTGCAGGGCGGTCCCGGCTATCGTGTATTCCAAGGAGCGTGAGACCGGCGACACGATCGACGGCGTCATCTTCCGCGGCAACGTCGGCTTCGAGAAACAGATCACCGAGACCACCAGGATCGTGGACCTGTTCCTGGTCGAGGCGGGCTCCGACAATACGTACCTGCAGAACAACCTCGGGCTCGTGGTGACGATCTCCGGCTCGCTCGGCCTTCGGGTGGGCTACGAGGTCCGCTACAACACCGACGTGCCGCCGGGTATCGACAAGACCGACACCCTGACCACGATCGGGCTCATGTACGAGACAAAGTAGCCGGGCCAGCGCGGCCCGCGGGATCGGAACCCGCGGGCCACGGCATTTCGCTAGAATCCGCGCATACCAAGAGCGAGTGCCAGCGCCATGTCCAATCTGCCAGGGGAAGAGTCGCCGCCGGGATTCCTGTTTTCCGGCGCATCGGATTTCCTGACTCCAATCGGCCGGGCGATCAACGACGACTTCCTCGCCGACGAGGAGTCGACGCTGCGTCGGCTGGCGGACGCGGCGCGCATGAGCCCGGAGGATGCTGCGCAGGTGATGTCCACGGCCAGCCGGCTGGTGCAGGCCGTGCGCAAGGCGCCGGCATCGAAGTCAGGGCTCGACGCATTCCTCCGGCAGTACGACCTGTCCTCGCAGGAAGGCGTCATCCTGATGTGCCTCGCGGAAGCGCTGCTGCGGATTCCCGACGACGACACCGCGGACCGCCTGATTGCCGACAAGCTTCGGGCGGGCGACTGGGCCAGCCACATGGGCGACAGCCAGTCGCTGTTCGTCAATGCGTCCACCTGGGGCTTGATGCTGACCGGGCAGATCGTCCGGCTCGATGCAGGTGACGTTGCCGCGCCTCAGGGCGTGGTCTCCCGCATCGTCGGCCGCATGGGTGAACCGGTGGTGCGCACGGCCATCAGGCAGGCGATGCGCATCATGGGCCACCAGTTCGTGATGGGCCGGACGATTGCCGAGGCGCTCGACAACTCGCTGAGGGGCGAAAATCGCCGCTATCGATACACCTTCGACATGCTCGGCGAGGCTGCGCTTACCGGCGCGGACGCCGACCGGTATTTCGCATCGTATTCGGACGCCATCAAGGCGCTGAAAACGCGCGTCGGCGAGTACGCGGAGGCAGAAGCGCGCCCGAGCATCTCGGTCAAGCTGTCGGCGCTGCACCCGCGTTTCGAGCGAGCGCACCGCGGCCGGGTCCTCGCGGAATTGTCGCCGAGGCTGGTCGATCTCTGTGTCGCGGCGCGGGACGCCGGTGTCGCCCTCACGATCGACGCCGAGGAATCCGAGCGACTGGAGCTCACGCTGGAGGTGCTCGCGGCGATCTGCCGGTCGCCTCGGCTCGAGGGCTGGTCGGGCGGCGGGATCGCGGTGCAGGCCTACCAGAAGCGCGCGCTCGCCGTGTTGCGCCACCTCGACGACCTGGCACGCGACACGCAACGCAGGCTGAACGTGCGACTGGTGAAGGGCGCCTATTGGGACGCCGAGATCAAGCGCGGCCAGGAGCGCGGCTTGCCGGGCTATCCCGTGTTCACGCGCAAGCCGAACACCGACGTCTCCTACCTTGCCTGTGCGAAGTTCGTGCTCGAACGAGGGCGCGAACTCCATCCACAGTTCGCCACCCACAACGCGCACACCGTCGCGGCGGTTTGGCAGATGGCGAAGACTTACGGGCGGAAGTTCGAATTCCAGCGCTTGCACGGCATGGGCGAGAACCTGTACGCCGAGGTGACGCGCCCTGACGGTCTCGGTGTCCCGTGCCGGGTATATGCACCGGTTGGCGAGCATGAGGACCTGCTGCCCTACCTGGTGCGGCGGCTGCTGGAGAACGGCTCGAATACCTCGTTCGTCAACCGCATCGTCAACGACGACGAGCCGGTGGAGAGCATCGTCGCCGATCCGGTGCAGACGGTCGACGGCTACACGCTGGCAGCGCACCCGCGCATCCCGCTACCCGTGGACGTGTACCAGCCGGAGCGGCGCAACTCGCTGGGCTTGAACCTCGCGGACGGAGCCGTGCTGCGCGGGCTCGCCGACCGGATGGCACACGTTTCCCGGCGACCGTGGGTCGCGAGGCCCTGCGTCGCTGGCCGCGAGATCGACGGTCCGGCCCAGCCCGTGCGTAATCCCGCCAACACCGCAGTCACCGTCGGTTCGGTCGTGGCCGCCAGCGCGGCGCAGGTGGACGAGGCCATCGCCGTGGCCGCAAGGGCCCAGCCAGCCTGGGATGCCGCAGGGCCGGAGCCGCGTGCGGCGGCACTCGAACGGGCTGCCGATCTCTTCGAGCAGGGCACCCACGAACTCGTGGCCATGTGCGTGCGCGAGGCGGGAAAGTCGGTACCTGACAGCGTCGCCGAAGTGCGTGAGGCGGTGGACTTCCTGCGCTACTACGCGGCGCGCGCGCGCGAGGACTTCGGCCGGCCTGTGCGCATGCCCGGGCCGACTGGCGAGAGCAACGATCTTTACCTGGCGGGACGCGGCGTATTTGCCTGCGTAAGTCCGTGGAACTTCCCGCTCGCGATCTTTGCAGGCCAGGTCGCCGCGGCACTCGCGGCCGGCAACACGGTGGTCGCCAAGCCCGCCGAGCAGACACCGCTGGTTGCGGCGCAGGCCGTCCGGCTGCTGCTGCAGGCCGGGATCCCCGGCGAGGTGCTGCATTTCCTGCCGGGCGACGGCGCCGTCGTCGGCGCGCGCGCAGTTGCCGATCCGCGCGTGGTCGGGGTTGCATTCACCGGCTCGACCGAAACGGCCCGGCTCATTCACCGCAGCCTTGCGGCACGTGAAGGCGCGATCCCGGTGTTGATCGCGGAGACCGGTGGCCTGAACGCAATGATCGTGGACAGTTCGGCGCTGCCGGAGCAGGTCGTGCTCGACGCTGCCTATTCGGCGTTCAACAGCGCGGGGCAGCGCTGCTCGGCACTGCGCATCCTCTGCGTGCAGGAGGACATCGCGCCGAAGGTGAAGCGGCTGCTCGCCGGCTACATGGACGAACTGCTGGTCGGCGACCCGGCGATGCTGGCCACCGACGTCGGACCGGTGATCGACGAGGATGCGCGCGGGATGCTCGAGCGGCACGCGCACCACATCGTGCAGGGCGCCGCATGGCATCACCGCTGCGCACTCGGCGCCGCGACCCGCGCCGGGACGTTCGTCGCCCCCCTGGCTGTCGAGATCGCGTCGCTCGACGTGATGAAGCGCGAGGTGTTCGGGCCGATCCTGCATGTGTTGCCGTACCGTGCCCGTGACCTCGAAGCACTGGTGGACGAAATCAATGGTACGGGCTATGGGCTCACGTTCGGTATCCACAGCCGCATCGACAGCACGGTACGACGTGTTGCCGCACGCGTGAGCGCCGGCAACGTGTACGTGAATCGAAACATCATCGGGGCGGTGGTCGGGACGCAACCGTTTGGCGGCTGCGGCCTGTCGGGCACCGGGCCGAAGGCGGGCGGGCCGCGCTACCTGCACCGCTTCGCCCACGAGCGTACAGTGACGATCAACACCTCAGCCGTCGGCGGCAATGCATCGCTGCTTGCGATGGAGTAGGGCCGGTCACCAGCATGAGTCTCAGCGTTCTCGACATTTTCAAGATCGGCGTCGGGCCGTCGAGTTCGCACACCATGGGACCGATGAACGCGGCGCGCGAGTTCGTCGACGACCTCGTCGCGCGCGGGGTGCTCGAGCAGACCACCAGGATCGGCGCGCAGGTCTACGGCTCGCTCGCGCTGACTGGAAAGGGACACTGCACGGACCGCGCAATCCTGCTGGGCCTCGAAGGCGAGCGGCCGGACACGATCGATCCTGCGGCAATGGAGCCAGCGATCGAGCGGATTCGCACGACGGGGCGCCTGCGCCTGGGTGGGTCGCGCGAAATCGAGTTCGACGAACCGCTCGACCTGCTTTTCCACCGCGACCAGGTGCTGCCACTGCATCCGAACGGGTTGCGGTTCACCGCATTTGAATCGAGCGGCGAGGTGCTGCATCGCGACGAGTACTACTCGACCGGCGGTGGCTTCACGGTCCGCGCGGCGCAGTTCGGCCAGCCGGGGGACGACGCGCAGCAGGTCACGGTTCCCCATCCGTTCGAGTCCGCGCGGGAACTGCTCGAATCCGCGCGCGAGCTCGGACTTGAACTGCACGAACTCGTGCTTGCGAACGAACGCGCGTTTCGCAGCGACCCGGAAACGCGCGCCGCATTGCTGCGAATCTGGTCGGTGATGAGCGACTGCATCGAGCGGGGTTTTGCCAGCACCGGGCTGCTGCCAGGCGTGCTGAATGTCCGCAGGCGGGCAGGGCGCATGCGCCGGGTGCTGGTCGAGTCCGCGGACGCGCGGCCGCCGGACGGCATGGACTGGGTCAACGCATTTGCCCTCGCGGTGAACGAGGAGAACGCGGCCGGCGGCCGGGTGGTCACGGCGCCGACCAATGGCGCGGCCGGGATCGTACCCGCCGTAATTTCCTATTACCGTCGCTTCGAGCCGGGCGCGGGCGAGGAGGGCGTCGTGCGTTTCCTGCTGGTCGCAGGCGCGATCGGCATGCTGTACAAGAAAAATGCCTCGATCTCGGGCGCCGAAATGGGTTGCCAGGGCGAGGTCGGGGTCGCGTGCTCGATGGCCGCGGCGGGACTGGTCGCTGCACTGAACGGCACAAACGAGCAGGTCGAGAATGCCGCCGAGATCGGCATGGAGCACAACCTCGGCCTGACCTGTGACCCGATCGCGGGGCTGGTGCAGATTCCCTGCATCGAGCGCAATGCAATGGGTGCAGTGAAAGCCATCAACGCGGCGCGGCTCGCCAAGCGCGGGGACGGCACGCACAAGGTATCACTCGACCAGGTGATAGCGACCATGCGGCAGACGGGCCACGACATGAGCTCGATCTACAAGGAAACGAGCCAGGGCGGGCTTGCAGTCAACGTGCCGGAGTGTTGAAAAAAAGCGCTGCGCGCCGGGCAGCCAGCGGACAGAGCGGGGTCGAATCGATGGAAATGCAGGACCGGGTAGTCGTGGTGACGGGGGCGTTCGGCGCGCTGGGGGCCGCGGTCGCGAGTGGCTTCGCAGCACGGGGCGCGAGGCTCGCGCTGCTCGACCTGGCGCAACCGCCCGCCGACCTCCAGCAGGAAATAGGTGCCAGGCACCTGATTTATTGGCGGGGTCGACCTGGCCGAGGTGGAAGGAACCCGCAAGGCGGTGGCGGCCGCGGCCATGCGTTTCGGTGGCATCGACGTGCTGGTGAACGTGGCCGGCGGCTTCCAGTACCAGACGCTGCTCGAGGGTTCGGTCGAGACCTGGGACCAGCTCTATCGGATGAACCTGCGCACGGCGGTCGTGAGCTGCAAGGCGGCGCTCCCGGCTTTGATCGAGCGTGGTCGCGGCAGCATCGTGAACGTCGGCGCCGGGGCGGCGGCCGGCCGGGCGGGCGCGGGCATGGGTGCGTACACGGCATCCAAGGCTGGTGTGCAGAAGCTGACGGAGAGCCTGGCCGAGGAACTCAAGGACCTCGGAGTCACCGTCAATGCCGTGTTGCCGTCGATCACTCGATACGCCGCGCAACCGCGCTGACATGCCGGACGCGGACTTCACGCGATGGGTCAAGCCCGAGGCGATTGCCGAGGTCGTCGCGTTTCTCGCCTCCGACGCAGCGCGAGCCGTCACCGGGGCCTCGATCTCGGTTCCCGGACGCGTCTAGTCGCGCCTGGCTGCGCCAGAGAGCTGCTGGTCGCTGCCTAGGCGAGGTTCCTGGGATAGTCGAACTGGACGTCCTGGCCGCTGCCCCACTCGAGATCGCTCCACTCGTCGATCGCGAACGTCGCGGTGAACACCGCGCAGGTCGGCATGTTATCCATGTGCTCGCCGGCCGACAGCCGGTTGGCGCAGTCCGTGATGCCCGGATTGTGTCCGAAGATCATCAGGTGCGGCGCGTGGCCGCCGAGGTCGTGGACGACAGCGAGCAGGTCGGCCGGCGAGGCGAGGTACAGCCGCTCGTCCTGGCCCACGATCGCCGCCGGAATCTTGAGTTCGCGCGCCATGATGGTCGCGGTGGTGAGTGCGCGGACGGCCGGGCTCGACAGCACGAGGTCCGGTTTCAGCTTTCGCGCGCGCAGGCGTCGAGCCATTTCCGGGGCGTCACGCTGGCCGCGCCGGTTGAGCGGCCGGTCCCAGTCCTTCTGGCCCGGCAGCGGCGTATCGGACTTGGCGTGCCGCACGAGCGTCAGGCGTTTCATGGTTCCCGTACCTCCACGTGATCTCCCACGACGCGGGTCTGGTAGCAGCGCACCGGTTCATAGGCGGGCGGCGTGAGTGCGCGACCGGTGCGCAGGCAGAATCGAGCCCCGTGCCGCGGGCAGACCACCTGGTCGCCCTCGACCGGCCCGCCGGAGAGGCCGCCGCCGTCGTGCGTGCAGACGTCCTCGACCGCCAGGAACTCACCACCGACGTTGAACACGGCGACAAACGTGCCGTCCACCTCCGCCGAGGCGTGGTCGCCCGGCGGGATGGACGCGACCGGGCCGACGCGTATCCAGCTCACATCATTCCCGTCTGCAGCCGCGCGGCGTCGGACATCATCGACTGCTCCCAGGGCGGGTCGAAGACCAGTTCCACGTCCACGCGCTTCACGGTCGGAATGATCTCGACTTTCTCGCGCACGTCCTGGACCAGCACGTCACCCATGCCGCAACCCGGCGCGGTGAGCGTCATCGTCACGGCGACGACCCGGCCGTCTGCTTCGGAGCTGACGTCGCAGGTATACACCAGCCCGAGGTCCACCACGTTGATGGGGATCTCCGGGTCGTAGCAGGTCTTCATCTGCTGCCACGCGAGGTCACGCACGTCGTCGTCGCTCGCATTCGGCGGCAACTGCGGCACGTCCACGGCGTCCTTGCCGAGTGCGTCGGCATCCTTGCCCGCCACGCGGAACAGGTTGCCCTCGACGTACACGGTGAAGCTGCCGCCCAGTGCCTGGGTGATGAACCCATCCTGGCCCTGGCGCAGCTTTACCGCGAGGCCGGCCGGCACGATGATCGCATCCACGTCGCGGGTGAACGTGACCGGCTCGTTGTCCTGTCGATACACGGATCGCTCCTCCGGTTACTCGGTTCGTACCGGTTCGGTCTGACGGTGCAGCGCTGCGTCGAGCGTGTGCCAGCACAGGCTCGCGCATTTCACGCGTGCCGGGAATGCGCGCACGCCGGACAGTGCGCCGAGCTTGCCGAGGCTCGCGACGTCCACGTCCGAATCGTCCCGCGTCAGCATCGCGTGCATGGTGCCGAACAGGCGCTCGGCGTCGGCGATCGAACGGCCTTTCACGCTCTCGGTGAGCAGCGACGCGGATGCGACCGAGATCGCGCAGCCGCTGCCCTGGAATGACACGTCGCTGATCACGCCGTCCTCGAGCCGCACGTAGATCGTCAGTCGATCGCCGCACAAGGGGTTGAATCCCTCGGCCTGGCAATCGGCATCCGGCATCGGGCGGAAATTGCGCGGCTTGCGATTGTGATCGACGATCACGTCGCGGTAGAGGTCGTTCGAGGTCCATCAGCCCAGGATCTCCTGTGCCACGCCGAGCGCCGCGACCAGCCGGTCGACCTCCGCGCGGGTGTTGTAGAACGCAAACGATGCCCGCGCGGTGGCCGGCACGCCGTAGAAGTCCATGACCGGCATCGCGCAGTGGTGGCCGGTGCGGATCGCGACCCCTCCATGTCGAGGATCGTGCCCAGGTCGTGCGGGTGTATGTCGCGCAGCTTGAAGGAGATCACGGCGGCCTTCTCGAGCGCCGTCCCGACGATCTCGAGGCCGTCCACGTCCGCCAGCCTGGTCGTCGCGTATTCGAGCAGCTCGTGCTCCGCGGCCGCGATCCGCTCCAGGCCGAGTTCCTCGAGGTAGTCGACGGCAGCGCCGAGCCCGATAGCGCCCGCGATGTGCGGCGTTCCTGCCTCGAATTTCCACGGCAGATCGTTGTAGACGGTACGCTCGAATGTCACGGACAGGATCATGTCGCCACCGCCCTGCCAGGGCGGCATTGCGGCAAGCAGCGACTCACGGCCATAGAGCACGCCGATGCCGGTCGGGCCGCACATCTTGTGTCCGGAAAAGCAGTAGAAGTCGCAGTCGAGCTGCTGCACGTCCACCGGCATGTGTGGCGCGGCCTGAGCCCCGTCGAGAAGCACCGGAACGCCGTGCCGGCGCGCCTCGGCGATGAAGCGCTGCACCGGGACGACCGTGCCGAGCGCGTTCGATACGTGCGCAAGTGCCAGCAGGCGAGTGCGCTCGCCGATCATGGACCGGAACGCCTCGAAGTCGACCTCGCCGGACTGGGTCATCGGGATCACGCGCAGGCGGGCGCCGGTCTGTTCGCAGACCATCTGCCAGGGGACGATGTTGGCGTGGTGTTCGAGCCAGGAAATGAGTATTTCGTCGCCGGGTGCGAGCATCGGTCGTGCGTAGCTCTGCGCGACCAGGTTGATCGCCTCGGTGGTGCCGCGGACGAATATCACTTCGCGAGTCGAACGGGCGTTCACGAAGCGGCGCAGCTTCTCGCGCGCCCCCTCGAACAGGTCGGTGGCCTCCTGGCTGAGCGCGTGCACGCCGCGGTGCACGTTGGCATGCGACGACTGGTAATAGCTGGATATCGAGTCGATTACCTGTCGCGGGCGCTGGCTCGAGGCCGCGTTGTCGAGGTAACAGAGCGGCTTGCCGTGCACGCGGCGTGCAAGCACCGGGAAATCGCGCCGGATGGCCTCGACGTCGAGCGCGGCGCGGACGGGCTGGGCAGGTGCGACGACGCTCATGCCGGTGAGTCCAGCAGCCGGGCCAGGCGGTCGTCGAGGACGGCGTGGACGGCACTCGGCAAAGGCCGGAAGGTCCATGCGCGACAGGATCACCGCGGCGAATGCCCTGGTGAGAGCGCTCCTGGCCTCGGATTCATCGAGGCCGCGGGAGCGCAGGTAGAAGAGGGCTGCCGGGTCGAGCTGCCCGGTCGTGGCGCCATGGCTGCACTTCACGTCGTCGGCGTAGATCTCGAGTTCCGGCTTGGTATCGATCTCCGCGCCAGGCGAAAGCAGCAGGTTCCGGCTCACCTGCCGTGCATGCGACTTCTGCGCGTCCTCGTGCACCACGGCCTTGCCATTGAAGACGGCGCGTCCGCGCGACGCGGCCACGCCGCGATAGTCGACCAGGCTGCTGGTGTGCGGGGCGAGGTGGTCCACCCTCACGTGTGCGTCGAGGTGCCTCGCACCGTCGGCCAGGAACAGCCCGTTCAGTTCGGCGGTGGCGCCCGGAGCAGCGAGCCGGGCGTGAAGGTCGAGCCTGGAAATCGATCCGCCGAGCTCGGCATCGTGGACGGTCAGCACGGCCCGCTGGCCGACGGTCGCCTCGATGCGCTCGATGTGAAACGTGCGCGATCCCTGGGCCTGTTGCCGGTACACACGCAGCGTCGAGTCGGGACCCGCCTCGATCTCGACGTAGGAGTTGACGAATCGCTCGGCGCCATCGTCCCCGTGGTGGTGCACGACGACCTGCGCGCTGGCGCCGCGCCCGACGCGGATCAGCAGACGTGGATGACTCATGCTGGAGTCGCCGGTCGCCTGCAGCGATATGTGCAGCGCGCCGCTGGGCTGTGCGTCGTCGGCGACGTCGACGACGATCGCGTCCGGGGAGAGCGCGGCGTTCAGCGCCGCGAAGCGCTCGGTGCCGCCGCCGGTCGGAATTCGCAGCAGCGCGCCCTGTTGCTCGCCGTCCGCAAGGGCCTGGGCGAGGGTGCGGACCCGGATTCCCCGCAGGTCCGCGCAGTCCGGGCCGGGTGCCTCACGCATGCGGCCGTCCACCACCAGGATGCGCGTGCCATGCGCGGCGCGCGCGCGACACGGCCGCATCGTTCGCGGGCGGGTCTGAGAATCGGCGCGATTCGAGGCGCCTCAGGCTGGTGTACTTCCAGGCCTCGTCGCGGGTCGACGGGAATCCGGCCGCGAGGAAGTGATCGAACGCGGCGCTGCGCAGCGCCGCAGTGTCCGATGCCGTGGCCGCAGCGGACTCGAACGCCGACCGGTACGGAGCGAGCGCGGCGGGGAGTACGACGGCGTTCATGCGGCGCCGGCCTCCTCGCGCACCCAGTCATAGCCGCGGCGCTCGAGTTCGAGCGCGAGCGTTCGGTCGCCGCTCTTCAGGATCCGTCCGCCGGAGAGCACGTGAACCACGTCCGGCGCGATGTAGTCGAGCAGCCTCTGGTAGTGCGTGACCATGACGATCGCGCGCTCGGGGCTGCGCAGGCTGTTCACGCCGCTGCGAGACCACGCGAAGTGCGTCGATGTCGAGCCCGGAGTCGGTCTCGTCGAGCAGCGCGAGCTTCGGCTCGAGCACGGCCATCTGCAGGATCTCGTTGCGCTTCTTCTCGCCGCCCGAGAATCCTTCGTTGACGCCGCGGCTCAGGAAGCTCTCGTCCATCTGCATCAACTTCATCTTGTCGCGCACCAGCGCCAGGAACTCGAAGGCGTCGAGCTCGGCTTCGCCGCGCTGCTTGCGCACGGCGTTCAGGCCCGCCTTGAGCAGGTAGGCGTTGTTCACGCCCGGGATTTCCACCGGGTACTGGAAGGCCAGGAACACACCCGCCCGCGCGCGTTCCTCCGGCTCCATCGCGAGCAGGTCCTGGCCGAGGTACTCGACCGTGCCGCGCGTGACCTCGACGCCCTCGCGGCCGGCCAGCACGCTCGCCAGCGTGCTCTTGCCCGAGCCGTTCGGACCCATGATGGCGTGCACTTCGCCCGGGCCAACCTCCAGGTCGATGCCCTTCAGGATGGGCCGGTCGCCGATTCGGGCGTGCAGGTCGTGGATCTTGAGCAAGCTGTTTCTCCTCGTACGGTCAGCCGACCGCGCCTTCCAGGCTCACGGACATCAGGTTCTGCGCCTCGACCGCGAACTCCATCGGCAGCTCCTTGAAGACTGCCTTGCAGAAGCCGTTGACGATCATGTTCACCGCGTCCTCTTCCGAAAGCCCGCGGCTGCGGCAATAGAAGAGCTGGTCGTCGGCGATCTTCGAGGTCGTGGCCTCGTGCTCGACGATGGCCCGCGGGTTGCGGATCTCCATGTACGGGAAGGTGTGCGCGCCGCAGCGATCACCCATCAGCAGCGAGTCGCACTGCGTGTGGTTGCGCGCGCCTTCGGCAGACGGGAGGATTTTCACCAGGCCGCGATAGGTATTCTGGCCGTGGCCCGCCGAGATGCCCTTCGACACGATGGTGCTGCGCGTATTGCGCCCGATGTGGATCATCTTGGTGCCGGTGTCCGCCTGCTGGCGGTGGTTGGCGAGCGCGACCGAATAGAACTCGCCGACCGAGTTGTCGCCGGTCAGCACGCAGCTCGGGTATTTCCACGTGATCGCTGAGCCGGTCTCGACCTGCGTCCAGCTGATGCGCGAATTCGCGCCCCGGCACTCGCCGCGCTTGGTGACGAAGTTGTAGATGCCGCCGACGCCGTTCTCGTCGCCCGGGTACCAGTTCTGGACCGTCGAGTACTTGATCTCGGCATCGCCGAGCGCGACCAGTTCGACGACCGCGGCGTGCAGCTGGTTTTCGTCGCGCATCGGCGCCGTGCAGCCCTCGAGGTAGCTCACGTGGCTGCCCTCGTCGGCGATGATCAGCGTGCGCTCGAACTGGCCGGTGTTCGCGGCGTTGATGCGGAAGTAGGTCGACAGCTCCATCGGGCAGCGCACGCCCTTCGGCACGTAGACGAACGAGCCGTCGGTGAATACTGCCGAGTTCAGCGTGGCGAAGAAGTTGTCGGTGTACGGGACGATGCTGCCCAGGTACTGCTCGATCAGTTCCGGGTGCTTCTGCACTGCGTCGGAGAACGGGCAGAAGATGACGCCGGCCTTCGCGAGCTTGTCCTTGAAGGTCGTGGCCACCGACACGCTGTCGAAGACGGCGTCCACCGCGACGCCCGCCAGCCGCGCCCGCTCGTGCAGGGGTACGCCGAGCTTCTCGTAGGTGGCAAGCAGCTTCGGGTCGACCTCGTCGAGGCTCTTCGGCCCGTCGGTCCTGGACCGCGGCGCCGAGTAGTAGGAGATGGCCTGGTAGTCGACGCGCGCGATCCGAAGCTTTGCCCAGTCGGGCTCCCGCATCGTGAGCCAGTGCCGGTAGCTGCGCAGCCGCCAGTCGAGCATGAACTGCGGCTCGCCCTTCTTGCGCGAAATGAACGTGATCACGTCCTCGTCGAGGCCCGGCGGCACCGTGTCGGAGTCGATGTCGGTGACGAAACCATGCCGGTACTTCTGTCCGACAATTGCATCGAGGTCCTGCGTCGTGTCGGTCATGGCTGCGTCCTTCAGTTCCGCCCGCCGGCGCGCGTCGAGGGCACTCGACCGAAGGCGCCGCCCAGTTCGGGTCGCCACTGCGCAACGGCTTCCTGTCCGGACAGCTGGGCGAGCGAAATACCGTCCAGCGAACGACGAATCGCCTCGTTGATGCGCTGCCAGGATCCGCCGGTACTGCAGACATTCTCCAGGTCGCAGGCGCTGTGGTCGCCACTGCACTCGGTGATCGCGACCGGTCCCTCGATCGCGTCGATGATCGAGGCGGCGCTGATCTGCGTGGGCCGGGCGGGCGAGTTCGTACCCGCCGTGCGCGCCGCGCACCGAGGTCACCAGTCCGGCGTGGTGGAAGCTCTTCAGCAGCTTGCTCACGGTCGGCAGGCCGAGGCGGGTGCGCGTCGCCACGGCAGTCGCCGTGTGGCGGCGGCCGGGCGGCGAGGCGAGGCAGGCGAGGACGACCGTGCCGTAATCGGTCAGCTTACTGATGCGCAGCATGGCTGGATTCCATAATTGGTACGATTTTAGTACTAATGGATGCGCGAGGCAAAGCGCGGACCGGGGTGACCGGCCCGAGCCAGTGAACCTGATACAATTCCGCCGGTCGAAACAGGCGTCAACGGCGTCCGCCGGGCGCTCTAGTCGGAGGATCATGGCCAGTCAGCCGGGACTTGCGGGCAGCCGCGGTGCGGTCGCGGGAGAGGAAAACGTCGCGCTGCTGCGCGGCGTGCACTTCGCGATCGACCAGAAGCCCATCTTCCGTGGCCTGGACGTCGCGCTGCGCCGGGGCGAGGTCACGGCGATCATGGGTCCGAGCGGCACGGGCAAGACGACGCTGCTCAGGCTGATCACCGGACAGATCCGTGCCGATTCCGGCACCGTCGAGGTGGACGGGCGCGACGTCGCGGGCCTGTAGCGCGCGGAACTTTACGCGCTCAGGCGCCGGATGGGCATGCTGTTCCAGCACGGCGCCTTGCTCACCGACCTCGACGTGTTCGAGAACGTGGCTTTCCCGCTGCGCGAGCATGCTCGCCTGCCGGAGCGGCTGGTGCGTTCGCTGGTGCTCACGAAGCTGCACGCCGTCGGGTTGCGCGGCGCCGCGCGGCTCATGCCACAGCAACTCTCGGGCGGCATGGCGCGGCGAGTCGCGCTGGCACGCGCCATCGTCATGGACCCCGACATCCTGATCTACGATGAACCCTTCGCCGGGCTTGACCCGATCTCGATGGGAGTAGTGATGCGGCTGATCCGTTCGCTGAACGACGCGCTGGGAATCTCCAGCGTCGTGGTTTCGCACGACGTGCGGGAGATCGCCCAGCATCGCGGACCAGAGCTACATCCTGTCGGAAGGGACGGTGGTCGCCAGCGGTTCGCCGAAGGAACTGCACGATCATCCGTCGCCGATCGTCAGGCAGTTCCTGGAAGGGCTCGCCGACGGCCCGGTGCCGTTCCACTATCCGGCGCCCGACTATTACGGGCAGCTGCTCGCATCCGGGCAAGGCCGCGCGATGACGCTGCTCCGCGAGATGCTCTCGGGCATGGGCGACTTCCTCGCGCGCGCGGGCGCGATGACGCGGTTCCTCGGCCGGCTGTTGTGGATCACGCCTGCCGGTCTGCTGCGTCCGCGATTGATTGCCGAGCAGGTATACAACGCGGGCGCCCTGTCGCTCGCGATCATCATGACCAGCGGCCTGTTCGTCGGCATGGTCATGGGCCTGCAGGGCCACGACCTGCTCGCGCGCATCGGCTCGGAGGAGTCGCTGGGCACCGGTGCCGCGCTCACGCTGCTGAAGGAACTCGGGTCCGGTGGTCACGGCGCTGCTGTTTGCCGGCCGCGCGGGTACGGCACTCGCCTCGGAAATAGGCCTGATGCGGGCGACCGACCAGCTCACGGCGATGGACATCATGGCCGTGGACCCGATGAAGCGGGTGGTGCTGCCGCGCTTCCTCGGCGGCGTGATCTCGATGCCGCTGCTGACCGCGATCTTCGTGATGGTCAGCATATTCGGCGTGCAGCTGATCGGCGTGCAGTACTTCGGCATCGACCGCGGGCAGTTCTGGTCGGAGATGCGCAGCTTCGTCGAGCTGTCGGACGTGACCGAGGGGCTCATCAAGGGTCTGGTGTTCGGCATCGCCTGCAGCCTGATCGCCGTGTTCGAAGGCTACAATGCGGAGCCCACGGCCGAAGGCGTCGGGCGCGCAACGACCAGGACCGTCGTCGTCTCAGCCGTGGCGACGCTGGTGCTCGATTACATCGTGACGGCCATCCTTCTCTGACCTCGAGGCAAACATGCGGCAGAACCGCGCCATAGACGTATCCACGGGCCTGTTCGTGCTGCTCGGGGTGGCGGCCATCCTTTTCCTGGTCACCCAGATCTCGAACCGGGAATTTTCACCAATGGCAAGGGCTACGAAGTCGTCGCGCAGTTCGACAACGTCGGCGGGCTCAAGGTCGGCGCGCCGGTGAAGATGGCCGGCGTCACCATCGGCAGGGTCGTGGCGATCGGCTACGACATGAAGCTCTTCAAGGCGGTCGTCCACATGGGCATCGATGCCCGCTACGACGAGATCCCGGACGACAGCGATGCCAGCATCTACACGGCCGGCCTGCTCGGGCGGCCAGTACATCGGCATCGAGCCGGGCGGTTCCGAGGGCTACCTGAAGGAAGGCAGCCAGATCGAGTTCGTGCAGAACGCGATCGTGCTCGAGAACCTGATCAGCAAGTACCTTTTTGGCCAGGCCATCAAGGAGACGCCGCCGGGGCAGGCGTCGGATGAGGCTGCGAGCCCGGCCGAGACTCCGGCAACGCCCGGCCAGTAGCGAGGCACATGAAAATGCGTGCGATCATCCTTTCGTTTTTCGCGACACTGCTGGTCAGCGGTCCGGCGCTTGCGGCGGACGCGGTGGCGGTCCCCGGACCGGGGCCGCAGCAACTGATCGAGAAAGTCTCGCAGGACCTGCTGCGCGAGATCGACGCGAATCGCGCCGCGCTCCACGCGGACCCGGCGAAGCTGCGGGCGCTGGTGGACAGGGTCGTGCTGCCGAGCTTCGACGCTGAATATTCCGCGCGCCTGGTGCTGGGCAAGTACTGGCGCACCGCCACCGAGCAGCAGCGCCAGCGCTTCGTCAACGGGTTCATCCAGTCGATGATGCGCAAGTACGGCAATGCGCTGCTTGAGTTCACCGCGGATCGCCTGGTGATCCTGCCGTTCAAGGGCGACCTCGCGACGGACCGGGCCACGGTGCGCACCGAGGTCAAGCGCGACAACGGCACACCGGTGCCGGTCAACTACTCGCTGCACGCGACACCGAAGGGCTGGAAGGCCTGGGACGTGACGATCGAGGGCATTTCGTACGTGAAGAACTTCCGAACCGACTTCGGTGCAGAGATCGAGGCCAAGGGCCTCGATGCGGTGATCGAGCGGCTGGAGGCGGAGGGCAGCGTGAAGGCTGCCGAGCCGGCCAGGAAGACGGCGGGCTGACAGTGCCGGGGTTCGCACTCGAACGTGTCGCTGACGACCGGCTGCGGGCGAGCGGCCAGCTCGATTTCTCGACCGCGTCGCAGGCATTGCGGGTCGGCATCGAAACGATCGGCCGTGCCGGCGACCAGGTCGTCGACCTGTCCGGCGTCACCGAGGGCGACAGCGCGGGTGTCGCCGTGCTGGTGGAGTGGGTATCGGCCGCCGTTGCCGCGGGCATCGGCCTGCGCTACGAGAACGTGCCGCCCCAGATGCTGGCCATCGCGCGCATATCGGACCTCGAGGACCTGTTGCTCCGCACCTGACCGGTGCGCGAGCCTCGCGGCTCAGGGCGGGGGTACTGCGCCGCTGTCGTCGTCTGTCTGCTCGTCGGGAAATTCCTCGTCCAGCGGTTCCTCGGGCGGGCTGCCGTCGTGGACCAGGAACTGGCGTCGCTGCAGGTAGGCGTTGCGGATGAATCCATACTTGTCGTAGACGCCGTCGAGGGTCTCGTCCAGCGGCAGCAGGCTGGCGCGGGTGTTGACGAGCGAGAGCCCGAGCGATCCCCAGCGCGCATTGCCGGTGTCGAACCAGTAGAGCGGTTCGAGCAGCGTGGTGGCCACCCGGGTCGGCAGGTCGCGCAGAGTCGACGGACCGAGGAACGGAACGACCAGGTACGGCCCGGCAGGTACGCCCCACTTTCCAAGCGTCTGGCCGAGGTCCTCGTCGTGCTGCGGCAGACCCGCGCCGGACGCGACGTCGAGCACGCCACCCCAGCCGAGCGTCGTGTTGATGATGAACCGCAGCGTGTCCTGGGCAGCCGCCACCGGTTTACCCTGCAGCAGGTTGTTCACGGCCGTCCCTGGCGTCGTCAGGTTCTGGTAGAAGTTGCCGACACCGGTGCGAAACCACGAGGGCGTGTGGTCGCGATAGGCCACGGCGACCGGCTTCAGCGCCGCGCGGTCGATCGAGTCATTGAAGCTGTAGATGCCCCGGTTCATGGGCTGCAGGGGATCGGCAGGGTCGCGCGCGCCGGTCGTCGCGCAGCCGGCGAGGACGAGGCCCAGCAGCACAAGCGCCGCAGCGTGCAATCGACGGGACTCAGCCGCAGGCATCACGGATTTCCACTGCCCAGTCTGGTTGTGGGACGCGATTCTACAGTGGAATCGTCAGCCGCTCGGATTTCGGCTGCCGCCCGAGTTCGCGGGCGGCTGGCTGCGCTGGCGTTGCGGCGGCATCGCCTCCCGCAATTCCTTCAGCCGCGCGACGTAGCGGGCTCTCTGGACCGAGGTGATGCCCGGCACCGACAGGGCCAGTTCGAGCTGGTTGCCGGCCAGCGGCAGGTCTCCACTCATGATGTGATACTCGGCCATGTATGCGTATGCGTCGGATACGTCGCCGGCGGCGTTGGCCGCGATGGCCGTCAGCCGAATCTGCTCCTGGGTGGGTGGGACGTTGTTGAACAGGTCGAGCAGCACTTCGTGCGCGCGCTTCGGGCGATTCGCCTGGAGCAGCGCCTCGGCGTAACGGACCGTGACCGGAACGTTGCGCGGAGACAGTTCGAGCGCCCGCTCGAGCACCTCCAGCCCGGCGTCAGACCTGCCTGACGCTATCAGTGCCTGTGCCAGCGCGGTGTGGAACTGCATGGTCTCGGGATGGGTGGTCACCAGTCCCCGAAAGACGGGTACGGCCTGCGCGGCATCGCCGGCAATCAGCTGGGCCAGCGCCTTGCCGTACACCTGCGCGATGCTGGCGTCGGGCTCATTGCCGATCAGCGATGTGTAATAGGCGCGCGGATCCTGTCCGGCGGGCGTCGTGAGTACGCGAACGCGCTCGCGGATGATCGCGTAGCTTGCCGAGTCGTTGGGTACCACAGGCGGGTACTGCGCGGCGCGACTCCTCGACTCAGCCATGCGCTCGCTGGTAATCGGGTGGCTGCGCAGCATCTCCGGTATCTTCTCGGGGCTCAGCTGGGTCTTCCGACCCATTTCCTCGAAGAAGGCCGGCATGGCGTTGGGATCGAAACCCGCATCGGCCATCAGGCCGATACCGACGCGGTCCGCCTCCTGTTCGTTCGAACGGGTGAACGCGATCTGGGATTCCGCCGCGATGGTCTGCGCGGCGGTGATCACGCCCAGCGTAGCGTTGCTGTCGACGCCGGCCAGTGCCCCGAGCAGGATCGCCGCCAGCGTGGCAGCGGTCGACACGAGGCTCGTGCGGCCCGCCGACTCGATGCCGCGCGCGATGTGCCGCTGGGTGACGTGCGACACCTCGTGGGCGAGCACACCCGCCAGTTCGCTCTCGTTGCGGGTGTCCAGCAGCAGTCCCGTGTTGACCCCTACGTATCCGCCTGGGAGCGCAAACGCGTTGATCGTGCGCTCGTTGACCAGGAAGAAATTGAAGTCGCGGTTGCCCTGGTTCGAGAGACTCGACAGACGCAGCCCCAGCGACTGGATGTACTCGTTGATCTCCGGGTCCTCGATCAGGCGTCCGGAGTCGCGGAGCCCGCGCATCACCATGCGACCGATCCGCGATTCGTCCTCGACGCTGAGCGTCTGCTGGGCTGCGGTACCCAGTTCCGGCAACTGGTCCTGGACTTCCGACGCGGCGAGCGGCCCGGGCAGCGCCAACCATGTGGTCGCCAGGAAACCGGCCAGGACGGCGGGCCAGCGGCGGGGAATTGCGAAGCTCATGGGGGACTTCGACCGACCTAATGCCGGCTGGGTTCCACGCCACGTGAACATGCCGCGCTCAAAGCATCTCCGAGGCGACGTCGGCGAGACGCGAGCGCTCCCCGCGTAGCAGCGTTACGTGCCCGTAGTGGGCCCAGCCGCGGAACCGGTTCACCACGTAGGTCAGGCCGCAGGTGGTTTCCGACAGGTAGGGCGTGTCGATCTGGGCGATGTTGCCCAGGCAGACGAGCTTGGTGCCCGGGCCGGCGCGGGTAACCAGGGCCTTCATCTGCTTCGGCGTCAGGTTCTGCGCCTCGTCCAGGATGATGTAGCGGTTGAGGAACGTCCGGCCACGCATGAAGTTGAGCGAGCGGATCTTGATCCGGTTGCGAAGCAGGTCGTTGGTGGCCGCGCGGCCCCAGCTTCCCCCTTCCTGGCTCTGCGTCAGGACCTCGAGGTTGTCCATCAGCGCGCCCATCCAGGGCTCCATCTTTTCCTCTTCGGTACCGGGCAGGAAACCGATGTCCTCGCCGAGCGGGATCGTGACCCGGGTCATGATGATCTCGCTGAAGCGGTTGGTCTCGAGGGTCTGCGCGAGTCCCGCCGCGAGCGTGAGCAGCGTCTTCCCGGTGCCCGCCGGTCCCAGTACGGTCACGAAGTCGATCTCAGGGTCGAGCAGCAGGTTGAGCGCGAAGTTCTGTTCGCGGTTGCGCGCGTTGATGCCCCACACTCCGTGCCGCTCGCGACGGAAGTCGCGAGCGACCTCGATCACCGCAGAGTCGCCCTCGATGCGACGCACGATGGCCTCGATACCGTGCTCGCCACCCTGGTAGACGAACTGGTTCGGCGCCCATTGGGCGACGATCTTGCCGCGGACGCGATAGTAGGCGCGGCCGTGTTCCTGCCAGGATTCCAGGCTGCGCCCGGTCCGTTCCCAGAAGTTTGCCTTCAGTTCCTCCATGCCCGTGTAGAGGAGGTCGGCGTCCTCTATCGTCTTGTCGCTGTAGTAGTCCTCGGCGTGCACGCCGATGATCGCCGCCTTGATCCGCAGGTTGATGTCCTTGGACACCAGCGTGACCTTGGCGAGCGGGTGTTCGCGCTGCAGGGCAACCGTGTGCGCGAGGATGGAGTTGTCCGCTCCGTGTCCTGGCAGTGTGTCCGGCAGCCCGGTCTTCATCTGCCGGGTCTGGAAGAACAGTCTGCCGGTCGGGGGCTTCTTGCCACCATTCAGGTATTTCGCGGGAGGCAGTTCGAGGCCGCGGTCGATCTGCTGCTTGGTCGAGTTCGCCATCAACTCGTCGAGGAAACGGCTCACCTGGCGCACGTTGCGGGCGGCTTCCGACATGCCCTTCTTTCCGGCGTCGAGTTCCTCGAGCACGATCATCGGGATGAAGATGTCGTGCTCTTCGAACCTGAAGATACAGGTGGGGTCGTGCATGAGCACGTTGGTGTCGAGCAGGAAAATGCGGCGCTGGGCGGGCTTCTTCTTGGACGGCAACGGCGGACTCCGGATTGCGCTGGAAAAGGGTGGGTTCGGCTAGAGCTCGCGAAGTGCCTCGAGGACGTCCTCCGCGTGCCCGTTCACCTTGACCTTGCGCCACTCGCGTCGCAGGACGCCCTCGGCATCCAGCAGGAAGGTGCTTCGCTCCACGCCCATGTACTTGCGTCCGTACATGCTCTTTTCCTTCCAGACGCCGAAGATCGAGCAGGCTTTCTTTTCCTCGTCGCTCAGCAGCTCGAAGGGAAATCCGTACTTCGCCTTGAACTTCTCGTGCGAGACGATGCTGTCCGGCGACACGCCGACCACGACGGCCCCGGCCTTGCGAAACGCGTCATGGAGGTCGCTGAACGCGACGCTTTCGCTGGTGCAGCCCGAGGTGTTGTCCTTCGGGTAGAAATACACGACCAGGGCCTTGCCCCTGGCGGCCGACAGCCTCCAGGGCTTGCCGCCGGTGGCCGGCAGCGTGAAATCCGGGACCTTCCTGCCAATCACCGCAATCTTCTCAGCCATGTCGTGTCACGCCTTCAATGGTTCGAGGATCGCGTCGAGGTTCATGTGGTCGCACAGGTCCATGAATTCCTCGCGCAGCGCCGCCACGTGGATGCGCGTCGGGACCAGCACCACCATGTACACCGAGAACATCGGCGCACCGGTGTGCGCGGCGGCGTAGGTACGGGTGGAAATGTCGCCGATGTCGATGCCGCGCGACGAGAAGAAGCCCGCCAGCGCGTGCAGCACGCCGGGCTGGTCGAGGCAGACCACGTCGGCCGTGTACGACACCATGTCCGTCCGTGGCGGGCGGGTTTCCGTGCGCCGGCTCGAAATGGTGAGGCCCGACGTCTCGGCGAGCTTGGCGAGTTCACCCTCGAGCTTGCTCATCGTGTGCCAGTTGCCCGACACCAGCATCAGCATGGCGAACTCGTTGCCGAGAGCGGTCATGCGGCTTTCGAGGACATTGCCGCCGCATTCGACCACGACGCGGGTCAGGTCGTAGACCAGGCCGGTGCGGTCATTGCCGATTGCGGAAATCGCGATTAGTTGATTCATAGGTTTGTGCCTGTGAGTGTAGCGGGGAGGGGACGCGCAGTACACGCGCGCGTGCCTTGCCTCTCGCAGCGACGAGGGCATAGCATCGGATTCAGGCTCCACGCGAGGCACGAATGTTCAAGGGCAGTATCCCGGCACTGGTCACTCCTATGCGCCAGGACGGTGCAATTGACTTCGGCGCCTGGGAGCGGTTGATTGACTTTCACCTGGAAGCCGGGTCGGACGCGGTCGTGGTCGGCGGCACGACAGGCGAGTCACCGGCACTGGAGCGCGCGGAACTCGAGCAGCTGGTCTCGAGCGCGCGAGACCGGATCGCAGGGCGGATCCCATTGATTGCTGGCAGCGGAACGGCAGGCACGGCGAAAAGTGTGGCCTTGTCGCGGGCGGCCGAAGCTGCGGGGGCCGACGCGCTGCTGGTGGTCACCCCCTATTACAACCGCCCGACGCAGGAAGGCCTCTACCGTCATTTCACGGCAATCGCCGACGCGGTGTCCATTCCGCTCATCCTCTACAACGTCCCCGGGCGCACCGCCTGTGACCTGCTGCCGGAGACCGTCGGCAGGCTGTCGCAGCACCCGCGCATCGCCGGCATCAAGGAGGCGACGGGCAGTATTGCGAGGGGCGAAGAGGTGCTGCAGGCGTCGCGCCCGGGTTTCCTGTTGCTCGGGGGCGACGACCCGACCGCGGCCCGGCTGATGCGAGCCGGCGCCCGTGGCGTGATCTCGGTGACCGCCAACGTCGCCCCGCGGGCGATGCACGAGATGTGCGCGGCGGCGCTGCGCGGTGAGCACGACGAGGCCGCGAGGATCGACGCCACGCTGGCGCCATTGCACGAGAAGCTCTTCGTCGAGCCGAACCCGATCCCGGTCAAGTGGGCGGTGCACCGCATGGGACTGGCCGGGCAGGCCATCCGGCTCCCGCTGGTGCCACTCACCGAGGCGAATCGCCCGGTGGTCGAGGCCGCGATGCGCGCGGCGGGTGTCGAACCTTCGTAAGCGCTCCGGGACTTTCCGGGCGCCGGCCGAACGTGTAGGCTCTGCGCCCCTTCGAACGGAGAGGTGGCCGAGTGGTCGAAGGCGCTGGACTGGAATTCCAGTTACATCTTCACGGGTGTACGTGGGTTCGAATCCCACCCTCTCCGCCAATAACAAGGGCCCGTCCAGGGCCCTTGGTATTTCCCACCGCGGGGCCCATCGCTCGCGTCCGTGCCTGAAGCGCCGGACTCCACCTATTGCAGGCGGCGCGACGTCGGGTAGATTTCCAAGGGTCACTCCAAGGAGCCTTCCATGCCCCTAGTCTCCATGCGCCAGCTGCTCGACCACGCGGCCGAAAACGGCTATGGCCTGCCGGCCTTCAACGTCAACAACCTCGAACAGGTCCGCGCCATCATGGAAGCGGCCGACGAGACCGGAAGCCCGGTGATCATGCAGGGCTCCGCGGGCGCCCGGAAATACGCGGGCGAGGCCTTCCTGCGCCACCTGATCCAGGCGGCGATCGAGGCCTATCCGCACGTCCCGGTGGTGATGCACCAGGACCACGGCCAGTCGCCTGCGGTGTGCATGTCTGCGATCCGCTCGGGCTTCTCGAGCGTGATGATGGACGGCTCGCTGATGGAGGACGGCAAGTCGCCATCGATCCTACGAGTACAACGTGGAGACCTCGCGGCGCGTGGTCGATTTCTCGCATGCGATCGGTGTGACGGTGGAGGCTGAGCTCGGCGTGCTCGGCTCGCTCGAGACCATGCGCGGGGACAAGGAAGACGGTCACGGGGCCGAGGGCACGATGACCCGCGAGCAGCTGCTCACGGACCCGGACCAGGCAGCCGACTTCGTCGCGAAGACGCAGTGCGATGCGCTCGCGATCGCGATCGGCACGTCGCACGGCGCCTACAAGTTCACGCGCAAGCCCACCGGCGACATCCTCGCGATCCAGCGCATCAAGGAAATCCATGCGCGAATCCCCAATACGCACCTGGTGATGCACGGTTCGTCCAGTGTCCCGCAGGAGTGGCTCGAGATCATTCGCAAGCACGGCGGCCAGATGAAGGAGACCTACGGCGTGCCGGTCGAGGAAATCGTCGAAGGCATCCGCCACGGCGTGCGCAAGGTCAACATCGACACCGACATCCGCCTGGCCATGACCGGCGCGATCCGCCGTCACCTGGCCGAGAAGCCGTCCGAGTTCGATCCGCGCAAGTTCCTCGCCGATGCGCAGAAGGCTGCGAAGGAGATCTGCAAGCTTCGCTACGAGGCGTTCGGCTGCGCCGGGCAGGCAGCGAAGATCAAGCCGCTGTCGCTGGAGAAGATGGCCGAACGCTATCGCAAGGGCGAGTTGAACCAGGTCGTCCAGTAACGCGTGCGAGTCGCGACTCCTTGCGGCGGCTGCAATGCTGTGGCTGGGCGGCTGCGCGCCTGCTCCGCAGCAGTTCGACGGCCCGACGATGGGCACGACCTACAGCGTCACTGTCACGCAGCTGCCTGACGGGGTCACGCGCGAAGCGCTGCAGTCCGTAATTGATGGCGTGCTCGACGAGGTTGACCGGCACCTGTCGACCTACGATCCGACCAGCGAGATCTCGGCGTTCAACGCCCGCCGGTCCACCGAGGCAGTCCCGGTGTCGCCGCAGCTGCATGCGGTCGTCGCGCTTGCGCTGCTGGTCGGCGTGGATACCGGCGGCGCATTCGACATCACGGTCGGGCCGCTGGTGCGGGCCTGGGGGTTCGGAGGCGGGCGGGGCACGAGCGCGAGCGGCCGTGACGCCGCTGACGGAACGCACCTGGGCCGGGACCGGCAGGCCCGGGCTCGCGTTGTCGAGCGACGGTCATTCAATCAGCGAAGACCGGGCCCGGGGTCGAACTGGACGTCGACGGCATCGCGCCGGGCTATGCGGTGGACCTGATCGCCGAGCGCTTCGATGCGCTCGGCGTGCCGAGCTACCTGATCGAGCTGGGCGGCGAGGTGCGGGCCCGAGGACGCAGCCCCGCCGGTCGGGCGTGGCGCGTGGCGGTCGAAATGCCGCTGCGCGGCGAGCGCGAACCATACACGCTGGTCGAACTCGACGGCATGAGTGCCTCGACGTCCGGCGACTATCGCGATTTCCGCATCGTCGACGGGCGGCGTGTGTCGCACACGATTGATCCGCGAACCGGGGCACCGGTCACGCACGACCTGGCCTCGGTATGCGTCCTGCACCCGTCAGCCGCGCGAGCCGACGCCTACGCCACGGCGCTGATGGTGCTGGGACCCGTGGAGGGCCTCGAGCTCGCACGCCGGCTGGGGCTGGCAGCGCTGTTCATCGAACGGGACGCTGCAACAGGCGGTTTCCAGGAGAGTTCGACCCCGGGGTTCGAACGCTTGCGTCGACCACTCGACTGACGGCTATCATCGGCCAATGACGGAACCCATCGCACGGCCGCGCCGACGTCCGCACGCTGCACCGCTGCTGGTGCCGCTGTTGTTCGTACTGTTCGCCGGGGCGGGCATCATCTGGATCGGCACCTGGGCGCGCACGACCGTGGTGATCCTGGTTCCGCACGCCGAGGCGTCGACCATTCCACTGGAAGATCCTGACCTGAGTCCCGCCGGGGAGGCGCGCGTTCGCGGACTCGGCGAATACATTGCCGGTCTGCTGGCGGGCGGCAAGGTGGACTACCTGTACTCAGGCGACACCCGTCGAGCCGAGCAGACCGCTGCGCCGATCGCCAACGAGTTCCAGCTGCCGATCAACCTGCTTGCGGCAAGTGACTGGGAGGGGCTCGCGAGCCGCATCAAGGACGAACACCGTGGCAAGACCATCGTGGTTGTCGGCTATTCGAGCACGATCCCCAGCGTGATCAGCCGGTTGAGCGCCACCAACGTCGCAATGGCCAGCAGTGACTATGACTCCATTTACCTGGTAGTCCTGCCGAGCCCGGGGTCGGTAAGGCTGTTCAAGCTGCGCTACGGGTCGCAGCAGCCCGCCGTCGCGGACCCGGGAAGAAAGACAGTAAAGCCTTAGAAATGTTCTCTAACAATATGTTTTACAAACCTATTGTTACCGTGTGGCACCAGCCTCGATCGCCTTCCTGACAAACGCTTCGTGGGCGCCGATCCGCAGGTCGGCAAGGACCGAGTCCCTGATCTTCCCGTCCGCACCGATCAGGTAGGTGCCTCGGCGGACGCCGAATCCCAGCGGACCGTCGAGGTCGTAGGCCTTGACCGCTTTCTTGTCCGGATCGGCGAGCAGCGGAAAATTGAGGTCGTGTTTCTGGGCGAAACGCTGGTGGGACTCCACGTCCTGCGGACTCACGCCGACGACCCGGAGCTTTGCCTTCAGCAGCTCCTGGTGCAGGTCGCGGAAACTGCAGGCTTCCTTGGTGCAGCCGGGTGTGAAGTCAGCCGGGTAGAAGTAAAGAATCAGCGGGCCGTCGGTGAGCAGCGCCTTGAGCGTGTGCTTGCGCCCGTGCTGGTCGGCCAGTTCGAATTCAGGTGCCTTGCGGCCGTTCTCGAGCATGGTCATTCCTCCCTGGCGCCGCGGATGGCGCCCGACATGTCCACTTCCATCACCACGTATCCCGCGTCCTGCATTCCGCAGCGACGATAGGTGTGCTGGGCACGCTCATTGTCGCGCTCTACGTAGAGTCGCAGGCCGCACACGGCGGGATCGGCTTTCGCCAGTGCCTCGATGTGCTGGTACAGCGCACGGAACACACCCATGCGTCGCGCCTCGGGTGCCACGTACACGCTCTGGAACCACCAGAAGTCCCCGGCACGCCAGTCGCTCCATTCGCAGGTGTACATCGCCTGGCCGACGACCTTGCCGCTCGATTTCGGCGACGAAATACCGGCCGTGCGCTGGCACCTCGAACACCGCGCGCACGCCGCGCTCGACCGTGGGCGGATCCAGATGCTTGTGCTCGGCCTCGAGTGCCATCGCGACGTTGCCGTTCACGAGGAACGATATGTCGCGGGTTTCGGCCTGCCGGATACGGATTTCCATGACAGGATCATACAGGCGCAAAGCTTCTGGTTGCGGGTCGGCAGGCCGGTGCTACAATGCGCGCCCTTTCGTGGGGCGGTAGCTCAGCTGGGAGAGCGTCGCGTTCGCAATGCGAAGGTCGAGGGTTCGATCCCCTTCCGCTCCACCAATACACTGACCCCAACCGGATCCGGCTGGGGTTTTTTTTCTTCCGGACACCGGGTCGGGCGAATGGCCCGCTGACCAATTGCGCGGACCGGACCGGGGGCGTAGCGTCGCGATGCAAGGCAGCCGCGCCTGTCCCTGTAGGAAAGCGACCGAAATGGCCGTTCCGGACCCTTTGCACGAGGAAGCTGCGGGCGATTCCGCCTCGATGTTCCTTGCGACCAAGCTCGTCGCACCGCGTGTCCGCGCGCGCTGGGTGGCCCGGCCGCGCCTGCTGGCAAGGTTCGGGGTCCCACCGCGTTCCCGAGTCATCCTGGTCCACGCGGGCGCCGGGTTCGGCAAGACGGCGCTGCTTGCGCAGTGGCAGCACGAACTCTCGTGCTCCGGGATCACCGTGGCCTGGTTGAGCGTCGATGCGAGCGACGACGACATCCACCTGTTCATCGCCTACGTGGCGGCGGCGATCAATCGCGCGTGCCCGGAGGTAGGTCGCGACGTGATCGAATTGGTCAGCCGCCGTGGGCGGCAGGTTCCTCCCGCGACGCTGAAGGTCCTGCTCACAAACGCGATTGCCGGGTTGAGGTCCCCGCTGGTGTTGATCGTCGACGATTTCCATTTCCTGGGGTCCGACGAGATCCAGGATTGGATGACCGAATTCGCTGCGCGCGCGCCGGAGAACCTCTCCATCGCCGTCGCCGCGCGTTCGTTTCCGCCGCCGCAACTGTCGCGCCTGCGCGTGGCAGGGCAGATGGAGGAGATCGGGCCCGACGACCTCGCACTGACGTTCGACGAGGTCCGTTCGTTCATGCAATCGGCCACCGAGGCCAGCCTGAGTCCGGGTGACATCGACACCTTGCACGAGCACACGGAAGGCTGGGCCGCGGGCCTGCAGATGGTGACGATTGCACTGCGTGGCCGGCGCAATGCCGGGAATCCCATCGAGGCAATCAGCGGCACGACGCGCAGCGTCAGCGGTTACCTGCAGGAGGAGGTATTCGGCAAGTTGCCCGAAAGACTGCGGGATTTCCTGATGCGCACCTCGATACTCGGCCGCTTCTGCGCCGAGGTCTGCGCAGCGGTTGCGAGGGAGCAGGAGGCCGGCCGGCTGATCGACGAGATCGAACGGCGTGAACTCTTCATCCTGCCGCTCGATGACCAGGGCCGGTGGTATCGGTGCCATCACCTGTTCACCGATTTCCTTATCGCGGAGCTCAACCGGCGACACCCGGACGAATTGCCGGACCTGCACCTGCGGGCCAGCGAATGGTTTGCGGCCGAGGGGTGCTGGCGCGAGGCGCTGCACCACGCCATCGAGGCTGGCGACATGGGCCGTGCCGTGGAGATCGCCAATCGCTGCGCGATGAACCTGGTCCGCGACGGCGACTACTTCGTGCTCCAGACGCTGCTTGCCAGGTTGCCCGCGGACCTGCATCGACGAAGCATCCACCTGCAACTGGCCGAAGCCTGGACGCTCGCCTTGAATGGCCAGGGGGATGCAGTCAACAGGATCCTGCGTGGCCTCGGAGACGGATCCTGCCCGGGTGTCGAGGGCGAACCGGTTGAGCCGGAGACACGTGCCATTCGCGCGACACTCGCGTACGTGCAGGACGATTCCGATCGATTGGCCGCCATCCTGCGGGAGTCGCCGAGAACACGGAGCGGTGCCGACGCGCAGCCCTGGGTCGAGGATGTCCTGAGGTGCGCAGCGAGCATCGATCACCTGTGGCACCTGCGACTCGCGGAAGCACGCGACTTCGCGCCGTGCGCCACGGTTTTCAAGCGGGTGTTTCAGCTCGCACTGTTCGGCGACAGCTGGTGGCACGAGGGCAGGATCGCCCAGGCAGAGGCGCACTGGCAGTCCGCCGCGGACCTGGCCGACGGGGAGTCGGGCGCCCGTTCGCTGGCGGCGGTCGTGCCACGCATTCCGCTTGCGCGTCTCGATTACGAGCGCGGGCGTTTTGACGGCGTCGAGCGCGCGCTCATCGGCCGGATTGGCATGATCGAACAGACGGGCACCACGGACCTGATTGCAGGCGCGAACTATGCGCTCGCGTGGAGCCGGGCCGCCCGTGGCGACACCGCTGGAGCGACCGCGCTGTACGACCGCATGCGACTGATCGGCGCGGATCGAGGCTGGGTACGGTTGGAGGCCACTGCGATCGTCGAGTTGATGCGCTTGTCATGCAGGTCCGGCCCGCGGCTTGCGGACCATCTTGCGCGGCGCCTGCAGGCAATCGTGCCGGCGCTGGCGAGCCAGGATTTCTCGACCCACTGGCTCGGAGCCCGCCTGTGCTCGCTGGGCATTGCATTTCACCGCGCGATGACCTGCCTGGACCCGGGGAGCACACGTGGCGTCGAAGCCGTCGTCGAGGAGATCTGGAAGCAGGCGTCGCCGCCGGTCGGAGTCACGTCGCAAATAATGCTGGCCCAGGTACTTAATGAACATGGCAATCGGGAGCGAGCTCTCGAGGCCATGGAGCGAGCCCTGCTGCGGGCCCAGGACCTCGGGATCGCCAGGACATTCGTCGACAGTGGCACTTGGGCGGTGTCGCTGGTCCGTGACCTCAGGGCGTCCGACAGGCGTGCGGCCGGCGGGCTCACGGACGACTATCTTGTCGGCCTGCTGCAGATTGCCGGGACCGAGCCAGCGCCGGCGGCAGCCGGGCCAGGCGCTGCCGCGACGGCCGGTCTGGTCGAGGCGCTCACGGCGCGCGAACGGGAAATACTGGCCCTGGTCAGTCGGGGACTCAGCAACAAGGAAGTCGGGCGATCGCTGAAGATCGGCCCCGAGACCGTGAAGTGGCACCTGAAGAATCTGTTCGGCAAGCTGGGTGTCACGACCCGGTACCAGGCCGTCAGGCGCGCACAGGCCCTGGCGGGCCTCGACTGATCCGCTGCGCAGACACGCGGCCCAGGCAAGTCCCCGCAACTCCCCGAACCCCCACGCAGGCCCCCCGACCGGGGGGTCTGGCGCAGGATTCCCGTGGCTACGATGCGGGCATCGTGAAATCCAACTTCTCCCGCGTCATTGCCGCGACTGCACGCCAATACTGCGACCTGGAGGCGCTCGTCAACGTCGAGCGCAACCGGCGCTATACCTTCCGCGAACTGCACGCGCTTACGAACCGCATCGCCAACATGATGCGTAGCAAGCTGGACCTGCGGCGCGGGGATCGCTACCTGCTGATCCTCGACAACGACAACATTTCGCTGCTGCATCACTGGACGATCTTCAAGGGGGAGGCCGCCGCGGCATTCACCAATTTTCGAGACTCTGCGGAGGAGCATGCCTGGCAGATCGACTGGATCGAGCCGAAGGTCGTGTTCCTGGAGGCGGCCCTGGTGGACCGCTACTACGACATGCTGCGGCAGCGGGACGTGACGATCGTCTGCATGGACCCGCTGCCAGGCACGCGCGATGGGCTGCACTGCTTCTGGGATCTGCTCGACGGCGTGTCCGACACGCTCCCGGACGTCGAGCACGACGTCATGCACGACGTCATGCTGTATCGCTTCACGGGTGGGACAACCGGCAAGGGCAAGTGCGCCGAGTACACGATCGACAACTGGCTCGGATGCCGGGACTCGTTCTACGGGCTGCCGGACCGCCTGTTCGAGCAGGGGACACGCAACCTGCAGTTCGCGCCGCTGAGCCACGCGGCAGGAATGATGCTGCTACCGACCTTTTTCCGCGGCGGCTGCATGGTGACGCAGAACCTGCCGGACCTGAAGCAGTGGTGCAGGACCGTCGAGTCGGAACGAATCACGCTTTCGTTCCTGGTGCCGACGCTGTTGTACAGGTTGCTCGAGCTCGAGGAGGCGCGCAGCCACGACCTGTCGTCGCTGGAGACGATCTTCTACGGTGCCGCACCGATGAGCCCGGACAAGCTCCAGCTGCTTCGGGCGCGATTCGGTGGCATCTTCCTGCAGGTCTACGCGGCGACCGAATCCACGATTGCAGTGAGTGTGCTGGCCAAGGTGGATCACGAGCTGACCGACGCGAACGGCGCGCGTCGACTGGCTTCCGCCGGTCGACCCGGGCCCGGCATCGAGGTGATGATCGCCGACGACGATGGCAACGAACTGCCGCTCGGGGACTCAGGCGAGCTCTGGCTGCGCACTCGCGGCACGATCGGCGGCTACTACAGGAACCCCGAAGGGACGGCATCGGAATTCGAGCGCGGTTTCTGGAAGTCCGGCGACCTTGGCTACATGGATCCCGAGGGTTTCATCCACATCGTCGACCGCAAGAAGGACATGATCATCAGCGGCGGCTTCAACGTCTACGCAATCGAAGTCGAGTCGGCGATCAATTCGCACCCGGGCGTCGTGATGTCGGCGGTCGTCGGCATTCCCCACCCGGAATGGGGCGAGGTGGTGCACGCCGAGGTGATGCTGAAGACCGACGCGCAGGTTGGTACGGACGAGTTGATCGCCCACGTTAAGAGTCGCATCGGCAGCTACAAGGCGCCGAAGTCGATCGTGATCGTGGGCGAGTTGCCGATAAGTGTCGTCGGCAAGGTGCTGCGCCGCACGGTGCGGGAGAAATACTGGAAGGATCGCGAACGACGCGTCTCGTAGCTTGGGCGCCGGGTCCCGACGTCTTCCGGGGATGCGCGGGCTTGGCTGAGCAGGGATGCACCTGTGCGGAGGAAAGCAGACCTTGTACGGGGAAAGGCGACCCAATCCGGCCGACGGTCGACGGCCGGTATCAAGCACTGGAGTTAGGCTCTGGGGAGGACTGGCCCAATGACTCTGGTGTCGACTTTCGGTGCAAGCAGTGGAACATGGAGCCCACTCACACTGGCTACTTGATCACGAGTTTGCGCAGTGCTGTCTGTGATAACTTGCCGCAAGAATGGTCGACTTCTGGGGATTACGATGACAGATGCGAAAGTGAAATCGCCCTGGCACCTTTGGCTGATCGGCGTGATCGCCGTGCTGTTCAACTCCATCGGAGTGTTCGACTTCGTGATGAGCATGGCGCAGGGCGCCGCGTACCAGGCCAGCGCGGGCATGACGCCGGATCAGATCGCCCATTATCAAGAGATGCCAGGCTGGATGACGGTCGTCTGGGCCGTCGGCGTCTTCGGGGCGTTTCTGGCTTCGATCCTCTTGCTGGTGCGCAGAAAGCTGGCGTTGTCCGTCTTTGTCCTGTCGCTGGCGGCATTTCTGATGAGCCTGTTCTACACCTACGTCCTCACGGACGGCGGCGCTATCATGGGTCAGCAGATGGCGATCACGAGCGCAGTTATCGCGGGGCTGCTGGTGTTCTTCAGCTGGTACTCATGGTTCATGTCCGTGCGGGGCGTGCTCCGCTAGCGGGAAATCAGAGCGGCGGCTCTTTCGAATGGCAGCTGTCGCGACACCAATCCGATGTCCTGAAGGCCCGCTTCTGGCCGATTTTGCCCTTTCGCGTACGTCTACCTTGGCAGGTTGATTCCGTTGAGGATGGGGCGCCCATCCCGTTGCTGGTCAAGTGGTCGCGCCAACGTCCGACCGCGAACACGGCCGTGCCCGGGGTGCTTCAACGCGCGTTTCGAGGCTTCCTCGCTCGCGACCCTGCGGCCGGCCGCCCCGCGCGCCCCGACTTTGGCGCCGGCCCGTTCCCGGACCGTTCGGCCGCCGTTCCCGCGGGCCTACGCGGTTTCTCGGCGGCCTTGCCCAGTTGCGTCATGGACGCGAGCCCGGGGTGGGCGCGACGCTTGACCTGTGTCGGCTGCTGCAGAAATTCAGGATGCCTTCGAAGCACTGCGTTCGCGGCCAAAAGGTGGGCGGTACAACTGCGGTCGACGCATTGTTCGAAAAACCCGGGGTCCGGCACCGCCTCGCGGTCGGCCGTGAATGAGATCATCAGCTTGTCCATGTAGCTGGTGACGGCGAAGCCGAGTCGGAAGCCGTGGGAGAGCGGCACGAGCACGGTCCATGACTGTAGCTTCGCACCGCACAGGTACATCGGCACGGTGGGGCCCGGCGCATTGGACAACCCGAAGTGGAAAAAGGGCGTGCTGTCCTTCATCAGGCCGGCCTGGGTGAACAGCTTCGATGCGAGCATGGTCAGTGCCGCCGGTGAATGGAGGTTGATGTCGGTCATCTCCCGTGCGCCGATGCCGTCGGCCACTTGCTTGGCGTGACGGGTTGACGCGTATACCGCGGCGAGCCGCTCCATCGGATCGGCGATCTCGGTGTGCACGTCGGGAAAAAACATCGAAATCCGGTTTCCGGCCTGGCCGAACTCGCCCTCGGTTCGCGTGTTGATGGGCGCCATGACCCGCAGCGAGACGTCCGGCAGTTCGTGGTTCGCCTCCAGGTATTCGCGTACGGCACCCGCGGCAATCGACAGCACCGTGTCGTTGATGGTGGCGCCAGGCACCGCCTTGCGGATGCGCTTGATGTCGTCGAGCCGGTAGGTGCGCAGCGCGAAGACGCGGTGCGCCGAGCACTTGCCGTTGAATCGGGTGACGGGATTGCTGCCTGGATCGGCCAGCGCATGGCTGTAGAAGCGGGTCATCATGGTCGCGAGCCCCGGTAGCGCCCGCTTGGCCGGTGCCAGCATCTTCACCGGCTCACTTAGATTGTTGGTGACCGCATTGGCCAGCATCATCAGCAGGCTGGGCGGGGATTCCGGGGAGTAGGGGACAGGAGCGGCCTCGACACGGCGGGATCCGTCCGGCGACAGGTCGTGAAGCCCCATCGTCAGTTCCGCGGCGGAGTGGCCGTCAAGCGCGCAATGGTGGCCCTTGATCAGCAGCGCAAAGCTGCCTCTGGACAGTCCCTCGAGGTGGTCAAGTCCCTCGATGACCACCATCTCCCACGGCGGGCGCTGCAGGTTCAGCGGGGGCGCGTTCAGCCGCGAGACCAGAATGTAGAACTGGCGCCAGTCGCAGGGTTTCGGCAGCGCCATGTGGCGAACGTGATACTCGATGTCGAAGCCCGCGTCGTCCACCCAGTACGGATAGTCGAGTTCGAGCGGTACGTGTACCAGTCGCTGGCGGAAGATACGTGAGACCGAAAGCCGACTCTCGACGTGTCGCAGGATGTCCTTGAACCCGACCGGCTGCTTCGGGGCGGTGGACGGGTCGTAGATGAACACCAGCGTGCCGTGCATGTCGCAGTTCGGCGTGTCGAGATACAGAAATGTGGCGTCCTGTCCGGAAAGCTGTCTCATCGCATGTCTCCAGCCGCCGGCGCGGCGAGCAGCGTGGTGTGCCTGTTGAAGAAATCGACCATGTGTTGCATGGCCAACCGGCCCTCGGGCAGGAAGCCGAGCATCGGGAAAACATGGGGCATCTGGTGCCAGACCTGCAGGACGACGTCGACTCCCGCGGCGCGGCAGGATTCGGCCGTGCCAACCGACGAATCGAGCAGCACCTCGGTGCTGCCGACCAGGATCTTGATCGGCGGCAGTCCGGTAAAGTCGCCGAGCATCGGCGAGACGTGCGGATGCGACCTGCCGTCGGCATCGACGTATTGTCGGACAATCTGGTGCAGCGCGTTCATGGGAACGAATGGGTCGGCTTTCGCGTTACGACGGTAGCTTGCGCCCGAGAAGGTCAGGTCCGCACCTGGCGAAAGCAGGATGGCGCAGGCCGGCAGCGGCAGTCTCGCGTCGCGTGCCCGCAGTAGTGTCACCAGCGCCAGGTTGCCACCCGCCGAGTCGCCCATGACGCACAGCCGACGCGGGTCGCAGCCGTCGTCGAGCAGGGCGTGGTACGCCGCGAAACAGTCATTTGTGGCTGCAGGGTGGCGATGCTCCGGCGCCAGGCGGTAATCGGGCAGGTACACGGTGGCGCCGTAGGACTCGGCGATGCGTCTCGCGAATCGCTGGTAACTTCGCGGCAAGTGCACCATGAAGCCGCCGCCGTGCAGGTACAGCACCACGCGTTCAGTCGGTGGCGGATTCAACGGGTAGACCACGTCGCATGGCACACCGCCCACGGACTTGCGGCGAACGGTGGCGAAGCCGCCGAGGCGGACGGTCGTCAACTCTAGCAGGCGCACCACGGTGCGCGCGGTGCGCGCGGACAGGCCCTTGCGTTCGACCCGTCGCTTTATGAGGTGCCGGCTGACGAAATTCAGCAGGCGTGCCTGCCAGCTGATGCCGCAGGGACGGGCAACGACCGTGGGGCGCCTGCCGGCACGTCGCCTGGCTGCGCGGGCCCGACCCATCGACTCAGCGTGCGCGCATGCGCGTGGCCCCATCAAGCCGGATCGTCTCGGCGTTGACGTAGCCGTTCTCGATGACGAACGCACAGCAGTGAGCGAATTCCTGCATGTTGCCGAGGCGCCGGGGCGCCTCCATCTGCTCGGACAAGGAGGCCAGTACCTTGGGATCCAGCGCCGCGACCATCGGGGTCAGGAACAGTCCGGGCGCGATGGCGTTGACACGCACGCCGATGGCGCCGAGTTCGCGCGCCGCCGGCATGTTCATGCCAATGATCCCGGCTTTTGTGGCCGAGTAGGCGCACTGCCCGACCTGGCCCTCGTAGGCGGCGCCCGAGGACACGTTGATCACGACACCACGCTCTTCGCCGTTTTCCGAGTCATTGCGGGCCATCTGCTCAGCGCACCTCGCCATGACGTTGAACACGCCATTCAGGTTCACGGCCGTGGCCTGCGCGAACCGGGCGAGCGGCGCGGCCTTGCCGTCCTTGCCGAGCAGCTTGTATGCGACCGGCAGGGCGGCGCAATTGATGCAGATGTGGATCGCGCCGAATCGTGCAACCACGGCGTCGACCGATTGCTGTACGGAATGCTCGTCCGCGACGTCGGTCCTCAGGAACAGGGTGTGCTCCGGACCCAGTTCCTCCACGGCCTTCGCGCCCGCCTCGTCATTGAGATCGAAGATCGCGATCCGTGCGCCCTTGTCGCCCGACAGGTAGCGAGCGGTGGCCAGCCCGAGGCCGGACGCGCCGCCCGTGATGACGACGACTTTGTCCTGGATGCGCATGGTCGGGATCCTTATCTTCGATTGATGTGTGCTGTGGAATGGAGTTCGGCGTGGGCGCGAGCGTCAGAACGCATTGATCCCGGTCAGGGCCCGGCCGATGATCAGCTGCTGGATCTGCGTGGTGCCCTCAGGGATAGGCACGATGATCGCCTCGCGCGCCAGTCGCTCGACCAGGAACTCCTTGGTAAGGCCGTTGGCGCCGTGGATCTGCACCGCCTGGCGGGCGATCGTGACCGCGGCCTCGCAGGCAAAATATTTCGCCATCGCGGCTTCCATTTCCGCGGGTACGCCCGCCTCGATCATTGAGGCGGCGCGATAGGTGAGCAGGCGCGAGGCATCGACGTTGGTGGCCATTTCAGCCAGCATTGCGGAGATTAACTGGTGCCCGGCGATCACCTTGCCGTGCTGTTTGCGGACCCTTGAGTAATTGATGGCCTCCTCGAGCGCGCGGCGGGCGATGCCGAGCCCCTGGGCCGCGACGAATACGCGCGAGCGCTCGAAAACCGCCAATGTGTTCCGCAGCGCATCGCCCTCCTTGCCGATCATGTTCGTGGCCGGCACACGGACGTCACTCAGGAATATCTGCGCGGTCGACTGGCCGTTGCTGGCGATCTTGCGAAGTTCGCGGACCTCGTAGGGGTGGTCTTTTCGGTCGAGCACGAAGTGCGACAGGCCCTTGCGTGGATCTTCGCCGGTGCGGCAGGCGCAGATCAGCACGTCGGAGTAGGCGCCATTGCTGATCCAGGTTTTTTCGCCACTGAGGATGTAGTGGTCGCCGTCACGGCGCGCCCGCGCCTTGATCTCCATGACGTTGGAGCCGACATCGGGCTCGGAGAACGCCATGCTGCCGAACAGGTCGCCGCTCAGCAGGCCCGGCAGGTAACGATCTCGGATGTGCGCCGGGGCCAGGACTGCGAGCATCTGGGCGCTGAACGTATTGATCAGGACCACGGTCGCGATGTCAGTCGAGCAGGCGGCCACTTCCTCGAACAACATCGTCATGGTGAGGAAGTCGATGCCCATGCCACCGTCGGCTTCGCTGGCAATACCGGACACCAGGCCGAACTGCGCCAGCTCCCGCAGGAGTCCGCGCATCGTCTCCTTGGGTACCAGCACGTCGTCGCGGTACTCCTTGCGGAACAGGGGGTCCACCCTGTCGTCGAGGAAGCGCTTGAGCCCGTCGACCGCCGCCTGCTGTTCTTCCGTCCGGAATACGTGTCCCATCGCGTGCTCCTCGGTTGCTCGTCGATTCACTGCCGCGCCAGGATGTTGACCGCGACCACGGCTTCCTCGATGCCATAGAGGCCGCCACCGTTCTCCTGGATGGCGATCCGGGCGTCCTCGACCTGACGCTGGCCGGCCTCGCCGCGCAGCTGCAGCACGAGTTCATGGACCTGGCCGAGTCCGGTGGCGCCGATCGGGTGGCCCTTCGATTCCAGGCCACCCGAGGGATTGACCGGGATGCGTCCGCCCACGGTCAAGTCGCCACGCTCGGCCGCCGGACCGCCTTCTCCGAACGGGACGAGCATCAGCGACTCGGCATTCAGGATCTCGCCCATGGCAGTGGCGTCATGCACTTCGGCGACATCGACATCGCCCGGCGTCACGCCGGCCTGCTCGTAGGCCTTGCGGGCGGCCAGGTGGGCAACGATCCTGTTCGGCTCGTCAATGCGCCGGCTCGTGCCGGTCTGGATGACGCTGGCCAGCACGCGCACCGCCCGGCTGCCGGAGCCATTCAGCCGTTTCAAGCCGTCCGCGTTGCACAGCACGACCGCGGCGGCACCGTCGCTGATTGGCGAACACATGAGCGTCGTCAACGGATACGCGATCGGCGGCGAGGCGAGGACGTCCTCGACGCTGAACGGTTGCCGGAACTGCGCCAGCGGGTTGTGCACGGAATGGCGGTGATTCTTCGACGCCACGGCCGCGATCTGCTGCTGCGTGGTGCCGTAGGTTTTCATATGGTGCCGGCAGAGCGCCGCATACACGTCCATGAAGACGCTGTAGGGTCGCTCCGACATGGTTCCTGGCGGCGGGACGACGCCGTCGCCCATGGCGAGCAGGGTCGCCTTGTTCTGGTCCACCGTGGACACGTCCCAGCCGCCGTCGAATGCCGCGAACATCCTCGCCTTGTCGGTGATGTTCATCTTCTCCGCGCCCACGGCCAGTGCGATGTCACAGCTGCCAGCCTGCAGCGCCATCGTCGCGAGATTGAAGGCGGACGAGCCGGCGGCGCAGGCGTTCTCCACCGTGAACACCGGGACGCCTTCGATGCCGAGGCGACGCATGGCGATCGGCCCGGGAATCGCCGTCTGGCCCTGGAACTGGCCGTTGGTCAGCGTAGCGTAAAAGGCGGAACCGATGTCGGTCGTGCCGCAGCCCGCGTCCGTGAGCGCCAGGCCCACCGCCTCACCGACCATGTCGTAGACGGTACGATCGAGCAATTGCCCGAAAGGAGTCATCCCGACGCCGGCCACGTAGATTGCAGTCATGGCTTGCATGTCCTCGGTGAATCGGACTCAGCGGCCCAGGAACAGTGGCGCACGCTTCTCCGCGAAGGCTTGCAGGCCTTCCCGGAAGTCGTGCGAGCGCAGGTGCTGGTGCAGCATGACCTGTTCGTGCAGCAGCGCGTCGTCGCGCGTCTTGTCGCTGGACGCCCGCGCCACCGCCTTCATTCGGCGCAACGCCGCCGGGCTCTTTGTCGCGATGTGCCCGGCGAGTGCGAGCACGGCATCCGCGAAGCCTGCGTCGGGGTGGACCTCGCATACCAGTCCGCAGGTCTTCATGTCGGCAGCCGTAAGCGACCGGCCGGTCAGCAGCAGGTACATGGCCATGTTGAGTGGAATGAGTCGCGGCAGGATGGCGGCCCCGCCGGCGCCCGGGTAGACGCCGAAGTTGGCGTGCGCGTCGGCGATCGTGGCACTTTCGGCTGCCACCACGATGTCGGCGCACATCGCGAGTTCGAGGCCGCCGGCCATCGTGATGCCATTCAGCGCCGCGACCACCGGTTTCGGAAAGTCGCGCAGCCGGCCCAGTACGGCCTGGGCGCGATCGAGGAAGTCCGGTGCGCCGGGAGCCAGGGACTGGCCTGCCAGGACTTCCTTCAGGTCGGCCCCGGCACAGAACGCCGCCCCCGCACCGGTGATCACCAGCACGCGCACGGCGTCGTCGTCCGCAGACGCATCCAGGCACCGATCCAGTTCGGCGAGGATGGCGAGATTCATCGAATTCATCGCCTTGGGGCGATTGAGCGTCAGGCGTCTCACGGGACCCAGGGTCTCGGACAGCAGTACGTTGTCGCTCATGATGGCTTCCGAATGGTTGCGGAATGGCGCTGACCCGCGGCCAGCACGTGCTCGATCTCGCAGGCAGCGAGCCCAGCTTGGCGCAGGATCTCCCTGCCGTGCTCACCACGCCGAGGAATCGCGCGGGCCGCCGCAGAAGGAGTCGCGGAGAACCGTGGTGCAGGGGCGGCCTGCAGTATCCCGTCGCGCTTCGAGTAGACGCCGCGGTCGGCCATGTGCGGATGCGTCATCGCCTCAAGCGGCGTCAGCACCGGTGCAAAGCAGGAGTCGGAGCCCTCGAGCAGACGGATCCAGTGCTCCCGCGGCTGCGTGGCGAACAGCAGCGCAAGTCGCTGGCGCAGTGGGCCCCAGCAGGCCGGATCATAGGGCTGCTCGAAATCTGGATCGCCGCCGAGCCCGAGCCGCTGGAACAGCAGGGCATTGAACTGGGGCTCCAGCGCACACACGCTCACGAACCTGCCGTCGGCACAGGCGTAGCTGCCAAGCCAGTGCGGGCCGTCGAGCAGGCCGCGGCCGCGTTCGAACGGCTGCAATCCGGCAGCGTGAACCGACAGCAGCAGGTTCATCAGGTTCGCGCTGCCGTCGACGATGGCAGCATCGACCACCTGGCCGGCGCCGGTGCGACGCGCGTTCAGGATGCCGGCGAGCAGCCCCATGGCGAGGTACAACGCACCGCCACCCAGGTCCCCAACCAGTGTCGGTGGGGCCAGGGGCGGCGACCCAGGTATACCCGAGAACCACAGTGCGCCGGACAGTGCGATGTAATTGAGATCATGCCCGGCGGCCTGTGCCAGCGGGCCGTCCTGGCCCCAACCGGTCATGCGACCGTAGACCAGGCGCGGATTTCTTCGCAGGCATAATTCGGGCCCGAGACCGAGCCGTTCCATGACGCCGGGGCGCATGCCTTCGATCAGCGCATCGGCCCCATCGACCAGGCGCAGCACCGCATCGATCGCACCCGGTTCCTTGAGGTCGAGCGCCAGGGATCGCTTGCCGCGATTCACGATGGCGTTCTTGCCGAGATCCAGTGGATCGCCGGACGGTGCGTTGTCGCGCTCCACGAGCACGACGTCGGCGCCCATGTCGGCGAGCAGCATGCCGCAGAAGGGTCCGGGTCCGATGCCGGCGATCTCGACGATGCGAATTCCGTCCAGAACTGTCATCGCGGTCGGTCCTTCATCGCCACGCGGGCTCAGTGATTGCCTGAAACGCGAGCAGCAATAGCCGCGATTTTCTCTGGCGGAATCTGGTACAGCATGGCGAGCGGGTCGGTCGCGATCGCCATGACGATGCGTTCCAGGTCCGTGGCAGGAATCTTGAATGCGGCAAAATCCGCCGGCAGCCCGATCTGTTCCTGGAGGGCCTCGATTCGGGCGATCACCTGGCGCACGGTCGCCTCGGGCTCGCCGCGTGGAATGGCGAACGCCTTGGCAAGCGGGCCGGCATAGGGCAGGTAGAACTCGATCACTTCTTCCATTACCACCGGCAGCAACACTCCATTCGCCCGGCCGTGGGGGATGTGATAAAGCGCGCCCAGGGCGTGCGAGCAGTTGTGCACCGGAGCGGGCCCGATGGCATTGTTGAGCGCCAGCGTGGCCATGCTCGCGGCCTGCATCATGGTCTCGCGCGCCTGCAGGTTGCGACCGTCGCGCACGACAACCGGCAGCGACTCGAGGATGCAGTCGATGGCGCTGAACGCCAGGCCGTCGGTGAAGGCATTGCTGGCCGGATTGACCAGCGTCTCGACCGCATGGGTCAGTGCGTCCATTCCGGTGTCTGCGGTGATCGACGGTGGCAGGCCGACGGTCAGCTGCGCGTCCAGCAATGCGATGTCGGATTCGAGATAGGGCGCCACCAGCAGCCCCTTGACGCCCGTCCGTTCATTGAATATTACGGCCCCATTCGTCATCTCGGAGCCCGTGCCCGCGGTGGTCGGCATGCTGATGTGGGCAATGCGGCTCGGTGTGCCGGTGACGTCGATCCGTAGACCAGCCGCCAGGGCGTCGCAGATGTCGGTCAGGCGGTTGGTGAGCGCGTACTTGACGCCCTTGGCCACGTCCATCGCACTGCCGCCGCCGAGGGCGACGATCGCGTCGGCGTCGACCTCGCGGGCGTAACGCGTGGCGGCATTCACGCAGTCACTGCCGGCGTCCGGCAGCACGTCGGTGAATACGCCGGCGAGCTGCAGCTGGTTCCCCGCGGCGGCGTCGCGCAGCACGCCGGCGACGTGCTCGACGAGACCGATCTGCTCGAGGCCCTTGTCGCTCAGCAGCAGCACTCGTCGGGCACCCAGCGAGGCCAGCAGGGCAGGGAGGCGCACGGTTGCACCGACTGCGCAGTGGACGCGGGTGCGTGCCCAGAATTCAAAGTAGCCGGTTGACATGACTTCGCTCGCTTGATGGGTGACGGATCACGACGCCTCGGTCCGGCTCACCGGTGGAGGATGCCGTACGTCATCGACTTCTTCGCCGGGTCGCGCTGGAAAGCCGTCGTGATCGCCTTGGTCTCGAGGAATGATTCGAGCCCATGGACGCCGTTTTCGCGGCCCTGTCCGCTCTGCTTGTAGCCGCCGAACGGCACGTCGTTGCGCAACATGTGCCAGTCGTTGATCCAGATCGATCCGGCGCGCAGTCGCCGTGCAATGCGCTGAGCGGCGACGACGTCGCCCGACCACACGCCGGCCGACAGGCCGTAGTCGGTGTCGTTGGCGATCGCGATGGCTTCCTCTTCGTCCCGGTAACGGATGACGGCCAGGACAGGACCGAAGATCTCCTCGCGCACGGCGTCCATCCGGTTGTGGCAATCGGCAAGTACGGTCGGCGCAATGAAAGTGCCACCTTCGCAGCCCGGCACGGTGAGGCGCTCGCCGCCGCACACCAGGCGTGCACCCTGGTCCAGCGCCGATCGAATACAGCCAAGCACCCGCCGGCCGTGCGCCTCATGGCACACGGGCCCGACGCCGGTGCGCGGATCGAGCGGATTGCCCACCTTGAGCCGCCCCGCGATTTCCGCGAGTCGCGCGAGCAGCGGCTCATAGATCGATTCATGCACCAGCAGCCGCGTGCCGGATTCGCAGGCCTGCCCCGCATTCATCATCACGCCGAACAAGGCGCCATGGGCGACGGCATCCAGGTCTGCGTCGGCGGTTACGATGGCCGCCCCCTTGCCGCCGAGTTCCAGCGTGACGCGCTTCAGCGTCGCTGCCGCGTTAACCTGGACGCGCTTTCCAATTGCGGTAGACCCCGTGAAGGAAATTTTACCGATGCCTGGGTGCAGGGTCATGGCTTCGCCGACCACGGCGCCCACGCCATTGACCACGTTAAGGACGCCGGGAGGCAGCAGTGGCGCGAACAATTGCGCCAGGCGCGTTGCGGTGTGCGGCGTCAGCTCGGAGGGCTTGACGACGACGGTATTGCCCGCGGCCAGGGCCGGAAGGACCTTGTTCATGAACAGCAGCATCGGCATATTCCAGGCCGGGATCAGGCCGCAAACACCGATGGGCTCCTTCACCACCTTCACGTCGGTGAGTTCCGGCAGTGGTCTCGCGGGCCGGCTCTCGGTGAAGGCATACGTCCGCAGTATGTCCGCCATCGTCATGCAGGCATCGACCATCACGGGCAGGTCGAGGTTGGCGATGCGGCCGACCGTGCCGCCCGAGCTGATGGACTCGAGGTACGCCAGTTCCTGCGCGTGCTGCTTGATGACGCCGATAAAGCGATTCAGCAGGTCCGATCGGCCTGCCGGGGTCATGTCACGCCAGGCCGGGTCGTCGAATGCGCGCTGCGCGGCTACCACGGCACGATCGACGTCGCCGGCAGTGCCGCACGCAACCTGCGGCGATCACCTCACCGGTAGCGGGGTTCAGCACATCCATGTACTCGCCGCCGCCCGGGATAACCGTCTGGCCGTCGATGAAATGCTCGATGCGGGTTAGTGTCATGAGATCGCCATGTAACGGTGTCATACGGTGTCGCTGCCTTGCGTCGCGACCGGCTCCATGCTTCAGTCAAAGCGTAGCCAGTGTCTCGCCGGAGCCCGCCCCCCATCCGGGGGGTCTGGACGGGGGGGCGGTTCGCTACAGTTCGCTGCAATCGCCTCCGCCCGCAGGGTGGGGTTTTCCAGGGGACTCAATCCGGGGGGATCACATGAAGATGCCAAGAAGCTTGTCGCGCGCGATTGCGGTGATATTGCCGGCGGCCGCGGTGCTTGTCGGAGCGCCGGCAATGGCACAGACAGTCACCGGTACGCTGGGGTCGCCCAGCGCCACTACCACGATTCGTGGCAATCAGATTCCGGCGCCGGAACCGGCGTTCGGCGGCACGATCACCGGGGACGCCACAACGTCGAAGCCCTGGTGGCCGCCGACCATCGCGCCGCGACAGGGCGCGCCAAACGTGCTCCTCATCATGACCGACGACCAGGGCTATGGTGTCAGCGGTACGTTCGGCGGCGTCGTCCCTACTCCCGCGCTCGACCGCGTCGCCAACGCAGGACTGCGCTACACGCAGTTTCATTCCACGTCGCTGTGCTCACCGACGCGGGCCGCGTTGATCACCGGTCGTAACCATCACTCGGGTGGCTTCGGCGTGATCACCGAACTGTCGACCGGGTACCCGGGCTATGACTCGATCATCGGCGAGGACAACGCGACCATCGGCAGGGTGCTGAAGGACAACGGCTACGCCACGTCGTGGTTCGGCAAGAACCACAACACCCCGGCCTTCCAGTACAGCTCGGCCGGTCCGTTCGACCAATGGCCGTCGGGCATGGGCTTCGATTACTTCTACGGATTCATGGGCGGCGAGACCGACCAGTGGCAGCCCTACTTGTTCCAGAACAACCGGCAGATCTTTCCGTGGATCGGCAAGCCCGGCTACAACCTCACCACCGACATGGCGGATGAGGCAATCAAGTACCTGAAGGAGCTCCAGGCGTCCGCTCCCGACAAGCCGTTCTTCCTGTACTACGTGCCTGGTGGAACTCATTCACCGCACCAGCCGACGAAGGAGTGGAGCGACAAGTTCAAGGGCAAGTTCGACATGGGCTGGAACGCATTGCGGGAGCAGATTTTCGCGAACCAGAAGCGCCTGGGCGTCATCCCGCCGAATACAAAACTGACCGAGTGGCCTGACAGCCTGCCGAAATGGGACACGCTGTCGGCCGACCAGAAGAAGCTGTTCGCTCGCCAGGCCGAGGTGTACGCGGGATATGCCGCCTATACCGACCACGAGATCGGCCGCGTGATCCAGCAGGTCCAGGACATGGGCCAGCTGGACAACACGCTCGTCATCTACATCGTCGGCGACAACGGCACCAGCCCCGAGGGCACGCTCTCGGGCACGCCCAATCAGTACACGTCCTACAACGGCATCCTCGACTTCCCCATCGCCGAGCAGACTGAAGTTCTACGACATCTGGGGTTCGGACAAGTCCTACCCGCACATGGCGGTGGCGTGGTCATGGGCGTTCGACACGCCATTCAAGTGGACCAAGCAGATCGGCTCGCACTTCGGCGGCACGCGCCAGGGCATGGCGATCTCTTGGCCAGCCAGCATCAAGGACGTGGGCGGCGTTCGCACGCAGTTCCACCACGTGATCGACATCGTGCCGACGATCCTCGAGGCCACCGGTGTGGCGACGCCGGACATGGTCGACGGCATCAAGCAGAAGCCGATGGAAGGCGTGAGCATGGCCTACACCTTCGACAAGGCCAATGCCACTGCGGCCTCGACGCGCAAGACGCAGTACTTCGAGATGATCGCCAACCGCGGCATCTACCAGGACGGCTGGTACGCCAACACGACGCCGCCGCACGGGCCGTGGATCCTGAACGCGCCGCTGCCCGCGCCGCAGGACTACAAGTGGGAGCTGTACAACCTGAACGATGATTACTCCCAGGCCAATGACCTGGCGGCGAAGATGCCGGACAAGCTGAAGGAGATGCAGGCCCTGTTCGACCAGGAGGCGGCCAGGTACCAGGTGCTGCCGCTGAACAACGACACCTTTGCGCGCGCGCTTGCGCCGCGGCCCAGCGCAACGGCCGGCAAGACCGTGTTTACGTACACGGGTGTGAACGCCGGCATCCCGTTGGCGAACGCGCCGAACATCCTCGCCCGGTCGTACTCGGTGGCTGCGGATGTCGAGGTGCCGACGGGCGGCGGCAACGGGATGGTCGTCACCGCTGGCGGTCGCTGGGGAGGCTGGGGCCTGTACCTGCTTAACGGCAAGCCGGTGTTCAACTACAACATGCTCATCCTGGCCCAATACCAGTGGGTCGGTCAGCAAGCGCTGACGCCGGGCAAGCACAGCATCGTGTTCGATTACACCTACGCCGGCCCCGGAATCGCCAAGGGCGGCAGCGGCGTGCTGAAGTTGGACGGCAAGGTCGTGGCCACGGGCAACCAGGCGAACTCGATCTCCTTCCTGCAGGTAGCCGACGAGACCTTCGACGTCGGCGTGGATCTGCGAACAGGCGTGAACGACAAGGACTACCAGGCGCCGTTTGCGTTCAACGGCAGGATCGACAAGCTCGTGGTTACGCTTGGTCCGCCGCAGATGATGCCGGCAGAGAAGGCGGCGGCGGCAGCAGCGACTGCCAGGGCTTCGGACTAAGACCTGGCGCTTGAAGCGCAGGGGGGCGGCGCATTCCATTCACGTCGGGCGAATCGCATGCGCGAATCGACCGCCGGTCTGGTGCGCCGGTTCCCCGGGTCTGCTCCTCTGGCCGGCCGTCGTCATGCACGCCGCGGTGGCCATTGGCTTCCAATCGCCGCTAAACTCCGCCGCGCGCGCCCCGGTGGCTCAGTGGATAGAGCGACCGCCTCCTAAGCGGTAGGTCGCAGGTTCGATTCCTGCCCGGGGCGCCATTTTTCCAGGACCTGCAGGCGTCCCGCGTCACTTCGCAAGCCCATCGCGCCGCAGGCGATCGGCAATTGCTTCGGCGACCGCCGCGATGGCGTTGTCCGATGTGTCGTTGTCCTTGACCGTTGTGCTGATCGTGCAGACGAGCATTGATTTCTGCGTGGAGTAGAACTTGCTGCTTACCGTGAATTGCCCCTCGAGCAGGCTTAACGGCGGCTGGTTCTCGTACTGGCCGTAGACCACCGGCAGGTCGTAAAAGCCCCAAGGGCCGATGGCGTCGGCCGTTCCTTCAGCCTTGAAGTAGTCTCCGCCGCGGTCGTCGCGGCTGCCGTCGTTCTGCACGGCCGCCTGGGCGCCAACGAGCCGGGTCGCGAGCACTGCGTCGGCACCGGTGGCGGCCACCATCTTCGCGACCGACTCCTGGGTCGGCGGGGTGACTGGCGTTGCCTGGTTGCAGCTCTGGATCACCTGGGTTGACGGACTCGTCAGCTGGTCGGCGAGAAATTCCTCGAACATGCAGCGGTTGTCCTCGCTGGCGCTGACACCGACGACCAGCACCCGCGAATACGTCGTGTCGCGCGGCGCGCCGGACGCCCATGAGGTCGAGGAGGTGGAACCCGAAGTCCCGGCACAGCCTGCGGCACATGCCAGCGCGAGCATGGCGAGGGCGGGCCTGCCGGCCGACGCCGCAGGGTGGTTACTTGCCTTGGAGCGACGGATGTGTGCGTTCATGTCAACCTGCTGTCGTGGAATCGATGGTGCGCGGCCCGGGACTCGGGAGATCCCGGCGATATTAGCAGTCGGGTGGCCCTGGCCAGAACAGCCTGCGCCCCGGGCATTTCGGCTAGTACCTACGCTAAACTAGCCAACCCCGTCGCCGGTCCGGATGTCCTGGCCAGCGGGACAACGTCGAGCACCGATCCAAGATGAGCGAATTTGAGGCAATGCGGGCGTCCACGCCGCTCGCAGCGGGCAATGCTCCCTACGTCGAGGAGATGTACGAGCGCTACCTCGCCAACCCGGAGTCGGTGGGCGACCGCTGGCGCGAATACTTTGCCGGCATGGGTGGACTGGGCTCGGACATCGCCCACGCGCCGCTGGTCGAGGAACTCGCCCGACGTGCGATGGCCTCGCGCCCGACGAGCGCAGCGAGTTCGGCCGTCGCGCCGCTGGCTGCCATCGACAGCGCCGCCAAGCAGGGCGCGGTATCCCGCCTGATCCAGATCTACGCCAATCGCGGCCACTTGGTCGCGGACATCGACCCGCTCGGCCTGATGGTTCGGCCGGTCCCGAAAGTGCTCGGACTCGACTACATGGGTCTCACCGAGGCGGACCTCGACACCGAGTTCCACACCGGCAGCCGCAACGGTGCAATCAAGCCACGCCTGAAGCTGCGCGACATCGTTGCCCAGCTGCAGATTATCTACTGCGGGTCGATTGGCGCCGAATTCGCCCACGTCTCGAATGAGACAGAGCGGTTATGGCTGCAGGACCGTTTCCAGGTGGGCCGGGTGCAGCAGCACTTCTCGCCGGAGGCGAGGAAGAACCTGCTCTGGGGCCTGACGGCGTCCGAGGGGCTCGAGCGGTACCTTGCCACGCGCTATCCCGCGCAGAAGCGCTTCTCACTCGAAGGCGGCGACAGCCTGATCCCGCTGCTCGACGACCTGGTCCAGGCCAGCGGTTCGCACGGCGTCGAGGACATCGTGATCGGCATGGCACACCGGGGCCGCCTGAACGTGCTGGTGAACGTGCTCGGCAAGGTGCCCGAGGAGCTGTTTTCCGAGTTCGAGGGCAAGTATGACCTTTCGAAGCTGAAGGGCTCGGGAGACGTCAAGTACCACAAGGGTTTCTCGAGTGACCTGCGCACGCCGAGCGGCAACGTGCACGTGGCGCTCGCGTTCAATCCGTCGCACCTCGAGGTCGTCAACCCTGTCGTGGAGGGTTCGGTGCGCGCCCGCCAGGAGCGCCGCGGCGACGCGACCGGCGTCAAGGTCATGCCGGTCCTGATCCACGGCGACTCGGCATTCGCCGGGCAGGGCGTGATCCAGGAAACGCTGCAGATGTCGCAGGCGCGCGCCTTCTACACCGGCGGCACCGTGCACCTGATCGTCAACAACCAGGTCGGATTCACGACGCACGACCCGCGCGACACGCGCTCGACGCTGTACTGCAGCGACGTGGCGAAGATGATCGAGGCGCCGATCCTGCACGTGAACGGCGACGACCCGGAGTCGGTCGTGTTCGCGACGCGCCTCGCGGTCGAGTACCGGATGAAGTTCCACAAGGACGTGGTGATCGACCTGGTCTGCTACCGGCGCCTGGGCCACAACGAGGCGGACGAGCCGGCGGCCACGCAGCCGATGATGTATTCGACGATCCGCTCGAAGCCCACCACGCGGCAACTCTACGCGGGCCGGCTCGAGCGCGACGGCGTGATCACTGCCGACGAGGCGGACCGGATGGTCGAGGAGTATCGCAACGGCCTCGACGACGGCGACGGCATGCCGCAGGCGCGCAACGTGCTCGGCATGATCGGCAACGTGCACACGGTGGACTGGGCCAGGTACCACGACGTGGACTGGGCCGAGCAGGTGCCGACCGGCGTCAGGCTGGCGGTGCTCAAGGACCTGGGCATCCGCTCGGTGACGTATCCGGAAGGATTCACGCTGCACAGACAGGTGCAGAAGGTCATGGACGACCGGCGGAAGATGGCTGCCGGCCAGGCGATGCTGGACTGGGGTTTCGCCGAAACGCTGGCCTACGCGACGCTGCTCGACGAGGGCTACGAGATTCGCCTGACCGGGCAGGACAGCGGGCGCGGTACATTCTTCCACCGCCACGCGGTCGGGCACGACCAGAAGTCAGGCGCGGCCTACATCCCGCTGCGGCACCTGAAGGCGGGCCAGCCGCGGTTTCGCGTGACCGATTCCCTGCTGTCCGAAGAGGCGGTGCTCGGTTTCGAATACGGCTACGCGACCACTGACCCGAATTGTCTCGTCATCTGGGAAGCGCAGTTCGGCGACTTCGTGAACGGCGCGCAGGTAATCATCGACCAGTTCATCGCGTCGGGTGAGACGAAGTGGGGCCGCTACTGCGGCCTCACGATGTTCCTGCCGCACGGCTTCGAGGGGCAGGGGCCGGAACATTCCTCGGCGCGGCTCGAGCGCTTCCTGCAGCTCTGCGCCGAGCACAACATGATCGTGTGCGTGCCGTCCACGCCCGCGCAGATGTTCCACATGCTGCGACGGCAGATGCTGCGCGACTTCCGCAAGCCACTGGTGGTGATGACGCCAAAGAGCCTGCTGCGACACAAGCTGTCGGTATCGCCACTCGAGGACCTGTCGAGGGGCTTCTTCCAGGAAGTGGTCGACGAGATCGACGACCATCGCACCGAGAAGGTGACTCGCGTAGTGTTCTGCTCCGGCAAGGTGTACTTCGACCTGCTCGAGGCGCGTCGAGCCGACGAGAAGCGCGACGTGGCGATCGTGCGGATCGAGCAGCTCTATCCATTCCCCAGCGACGAGTACGAGACCGTCCTGCGCCGATACCCGAACGTCCGCGAAGTCGTATGGTGCCAGGAAGAGCCGCAGAACCAGGGCGCCTGGTTCCAGATACGGCACCGCCTGCAGGAGAAGCTCGATCCGAAGCAGGAACTCATGTACTGCGGCCGTGGCCCATCGGCCGCGCCCGCTACCGGAATTCCGCAGATCCACTCGGAACAGCAGCACGGCCTGGTCCGTGCCGCGCTTACCGCCCATACCATCGACGAAGTGGCACCGCCGCCGCGCACGCTGCGCAAGGCCGCCACCAGGAAGAACACATGACGATCGAAGTTCGCGTACCTCAGCTGCCTGAGTCGGTCGCCGACGCGACGCTGGTCGCCTGGCACAAGAAGCCGGGCGACGCCGTGTCCCGCGACGAGAACCTCGTGGATCTGGAGACCGACAAGGTCGTGCTCGAGGTTCCCGCGCCCGCGGCCGGCGTCATCGTCGAGTTGAAGGTCAAGGACGGCGCCACGGTGACCAGCGGCCAGCTGCTGGCGCTGCTGGAGGAGGGCGCCTCCACCGACACTGCCCGCGATGCGAGACCGACGGCGGCCGGCGGACCTGCTGCCGAACCGAAGTCCGATGCTGGATCGAGGAAGCCTGACGCGGCAGCAGTGAAGTCCCAGGTCGGTTCGGGCGCAACGGCCGCGGGCGAGAAGCTCGCACCGTCGGTCCGGCGGCTGGTCGAAGAGCACAAGCTGGACACCGGAACGATTCCGGGCAGCGGCCGCGACGGTCGGATTACCAAGGGTGACGTGCTTACTCACCTGACGGGCCGGGAGTCGGCCGCGACGCCGGCCGGGTCGGCGAGCGTCGTGCAGTCCGCTGTGGGAGCGCGTACCGAGAGACGCGTACCGATGACGCGACTGCGAGCGCGCATTGCGGAGCGGCTGGTGCAGGCCCAGGCCACGGCGGCGATGTTGACCACCTTCAACGAGGTGGACCTGACGGCTGTCAACGACCTGCGAGCCCGTCACAAGGAGCGCTTCGAAAAGGTGCACGGCGCGCGCCTCGGGTTCATGTCGTTCTTCGTCAAGGCCTGCATCGAGGCGCTGCGTCGCTACCCGGCGGTCAACGCGTCCGTCGACGGCAACGACATCGTCTACCACGAGTACTACGACATCGGCGTCGCGGTCTCCACCGACCGGGGACTGGTCGTCCCGGTATTGCGTGACGCGGACGCGATGAGCTTCGGCGGAATCGAGCAGTCGGTGGTGGCCTACGCCAACCGCGCGCGGGACGGCTCGCTCACGATCGAGGACCTGACCGGCGGCACCTTCACGATCACCAACGGCGGCGTGTTCGGCTCGCTGCTCTCGACGCCGATCCTGAACATGCCGCAGAGCGCGATCCTCGGCATGCACAAGATCCAGCAACGTCCCGTCGTGGTCGACGGCCAGGTCGTGGTGCGTCCGATGATGTACCTGGCGCTCAGCTACGATCACCGGCTGATCGACGGTCGCGAAGCGGTACAGTTCCTGGTCGCCGTGAAGGATGCGCTGGAAGACCCGGCGCGCCTGTTGCTGCAGGTATAAGGAGTCAACATGTCCGACACTAACTACGACGTCATCGTGATCGGGGCCGGCCCCGCCGGATATCCCTGCGCGATCCGCGCGGCCCAGAACGGCCTCAAGGTTGCCTGCGTGGACGAGTGGAAGAATCGCGATGGCACGCACGCCTACGGCGGCACCTGCCTGAACGCCGGCTGCATTCCGTCGAAGGCACTGCTCGAATCCACCGAGCTCTACCACCGCGCGCAGTCGGAGTTCGCGGTGCACGGGATCTCGGCCGGCAGTCTCGCGTTCGACGTCGCCACGATGCAGAAGCGCAAGGCCAAGATCGTCAAGGCATCGACGCAGGGCATCGTTGCACTGTTCAAGGCGGCAGGCGTCGCGGCGCTGCAGGGGCACGGGCGGCTGATCGCCGGCAACAAGGTCGAGGTCACCGGCTTCGACGGCAAGAAGACCGAGCTCAGCGCCAGGCACGTGGTGCTCGCATCGGGATCCGTGCCGATGGAACTGAAGAGCGTTCCGTTCGACGGCAAGGACATCCTCGATTCCTGGGGCGCACTCGACCTCGAGGCCGTGCCGAAGCGGCTCGCAGTCATCGGTGCCGGGGTCATCGGCCTGGAACTCGGCAGCGTCTGGCGCAGGCTTGGCGCCGAGGTCGTCGTGCTCGAGGCACTCGAGCAGTTCCTGTTCATGGCCGACCAGCAGCTCGCGAAAGAGGCGCTCAAGCACTTCAGGAAGCAGGGTCTCGACATCCGCCTGGGTGCGAAGGTCGGCGGCATGGAGCGGGGCAAGGACGGCGTCACGCTCAAGTACGAAGACGCTTCCGGTGCGAAGACCGTCACCGTCGACAAGGTAGTGGTCGCGATCGGCCGCAGGCCGTACACGCAGGACCTGCTCGGCGAGGGCACCGGCGTGGAACTCGACGAGCGCGGGTTCATCAAGGTCGACCACGAATGCCGCACCGGTGCCGCCAATGTCTGGGCGATCGGTGACGCCGTGCGCGGACCGATGCTTGCGCACAAGGGCAAGGAAGAGGGCGTGGTGGTCGGCGACCTGATCGCGGGCCTGGTCTCGGAGATGAACTACAAGGTCATACCGTCGGTGATTTACACCGCGCCCGAGATCGCCTGGGTCGGGCAGACCGAGGAAGAGGTGAAGAAATCCGGCCGTCCCTACAAGGTCGGCTCGTTCCCGTTCCTCGCGAGCGGCCGGGCGCGTGCGATGGAAGCGCCCGCAGGCTTCTGCAAACTGATCGCTGCGACCGACGACGACGAGATCCTGGGCGTGCACATCGTGGGTCCGATGGCCGGCGAGCTGATTGCCGAGGCAGTGCTGGCGCTCGAGTACTCGGCGAGCACCGAGGACCTGCAGCGCACGATCCACGCGCACCCGACGCTCAGCGAAGCGCTGCACGAGGCGGCGCTCGCGGCGGACAAGCGCGCGATCGACATGCCCAACAAGTAGCGGGGCAGGGGACATTCTCCTTTTCCTGGCGTCGGGAAAAGGAGAATGTCCCCTAGCGCCGCCGGGCGCGCGCTGATCACGTTTGACAGGCCTGGAGAGGCGGCCCAGCAGGCGGCTCAATTCCTCCAGGCCGTGCACGGTGACTGTCATGTCGACCGTCGCCGTGTTCTCCGCCGCGTTGGTCACCGTGTTCATCGTCTCGATGCTGATGTGCTCGTCAGCGAGCACCGACGAGATGTCGCGAACCAGGCCGCGCCGGTCGAAGGCCTCGACCCGGATGGCGACCGGGAAGGTACGCTCGGGCGAAGGACGTCCCCAGTCGACGGCCAGCACGCGCCGCGGCTGGCTGTCGCGCAGCCTGACCAGGTTTGCGCAGTCCGCGCGGTGGATGCTGACGCCGCGGCCGAGCGTGATGTAGCCGGCGATCGGCTCGGGCGGCACCGGCCGGCAGCAGCGTGCAATCGTGTTCAGCAGGTCGCCGACGCCGTCGACCACCATGCCGCCGGTCGCGTCGTGCCCGGCGGTCCGCGTGGGCGCCTTGAGCCTGGACGGCTCCCGCTCGTGCTGGCGGCGCTGGATGGCGCCCGCCACCTGCGCCACGGTGATTTCGCCGTTGCCGAGTCCGACATAGAGCGTGTCCGCGTCTGGCAGCTTGAGTTCGTCCAGGATCTCGGGCAGCGGCAGGCTGCGCACGCCCAGCCGGTCGATCTCCCGCTCGAACATCTGCCGGCCGTGCTCGCGATTCTGGCCTTCGTCGAGCTTGCGGAACCAGCTGCGCACCTTGCTGCGGTTGCGGGGCGAGGCCAGGAATCCCAGCGACGGCACCAGCCAGTCGCGGCTGGGATTCGGCTGCTTTCCGGTGATGATCTCGACGGTGTCGCCGTTCACCAGGTGGTGACCAAGCGACACCATCCGGCCATTCACCTTCGCGCCCCGGCAACGATGGCCGAGATCTGGTGTGCACCTGGTAGGCGAAGTCGAGCGGCGTGGCTCCGCGCGGCAGGTCCACGACCTCGCCCTTCGGGCTGAGCGCGTAGACGCGATCCTCGAAGATCTCCGCCTGCAGGCTGTCGAGCAGGTCCGGCTCCAGCCCGGAGCGTGCGCTCGGCTCGAGCAGTTGCCGCAGCCAGTTGATCTTCTGCTGGAAGCTGGACTCAGCGCGGCGACCTTCCTTGTACTGCCAGTGCGCGGCGACGCCGAGTTCGGCGTGGTCGTGCATCTCGCGGGTGCGGATCTGGACCTCGAGCGGCAGGCGACCGGGGCCGATGACGGCCGTGTGCAGCGAACGGTAGTTGTTCTCCTTCGGCGTCGCGATGTAGTCGTCGAATTCTCCCGGGAGATAGGCCCAGAGGCCGTGCACGATGCCGAGCGCCGCGTAGCACTCGGCGACGGTTTCGACCTGGATCCGCACCGCGAGCACGTCCATGACCTGCTCGAAGGCGAGCGCCTTGCGCTTCATCTTCCGGTAGATGCTGTAGATGTGCTTCGGGCGTCCGCTGATCTCGCCGCTGATGCCCGCCTTGTCGAGCTCGCGGCCGAGCAGGCCCTGGACGTCCTCGATGTAGCGCTCGCGCTCTGCACGCTTCGACTTGAGCCAGCCCGCGATCCGCTTGTACTCGTCGGGTTCGATGTAGCGAAAGGCCAGGTCCTCGAGTTCCCACTTCACCTGCCAGATGCCGAGTCGGTTCGCGAGTGGCGCGTAGATCTCGCGGGTCTCGAGCGCCGCCCAGCGCTTTTCGGTGGGCGTCGCGTCTTTCAGGTTTCGCAGGCGCACCAGCTGCAGCGTGAGCCTGAGCAGCACCAGCCGCACGTCGGAGGCCAGCGACAGCAGCAGCTTGCGGACGCCTTCCGCCTGCTGCGGCTTCATCGGCTGGCCGGGGTTGCCAGTCGGCCGGCATTCCGATGCCCACGACGCGTTCGACCTCGCGGGCGAGCCGCACGGCCGTGGCGCCGAAGTAGTCCTGGGCACGGGCGTCGTCGAGCGCGCCTTCCTCCAGCCAGGGGATCAGCAGCCCAGCGAGCAGCAGGTCCTCGTCCACCCGGAGCGCGGCAAGCAATGCGGCAAGTTCGAAGCTGTGGGCGGCGGCGCGTGTGGGCGCGAGCGTCTGCAGCAGCTCGAGGGCGGCGCGGACGCGAGGCGTCTGGGACTCGGGTTCGAATTCGGCGGGCTTCACAGCGTGCGCTATCATACGCCGCTGTCGTAACGTCTCCCGTGGGGTGCGGAATTGCCCAGGCTCAGTCGAGGTGGCCGGCGCTGGGCGCTCCCTTCCCGGGGCCAGGCAACCGGCGGACCGTCCGTCCGGATACTCGGGCTCGACCCGGGTTCCGTGGCGACCGGCTTCGGCATCATCGACTGGGCCGACGGCGAGGCGCGCTACGTGGCCAGCGGCGCGATCCGTACCAGCGGTGTCGAATTCCCGCCGCGCCTGCGACAGATCTTCGAGGGCGTGCTCGAACTGATGCGTGAGTACCGGCCGGCAGAGGTTGCCATCGAGCGGGTGTTCATGCACCGCAACGCCGACAGCGCGCTGAAGCTCGGGCAGGCACGCGGTGCGGCGCTCTGCGCGGCCTTTTCGACGGAGCCGACGGTGTTCGAATACGCGCCACGCGAAGTGAAGCTCGCGGTGGTGGGCAAGGGCGGGGCGCAGAAGGAGCAGGTGCAACTGATGGTGATGACGCTGCTCAAGCTCAGCGGCGAACTCGGTCCGGACGCAGCGGACGCGATCGGTCATCGCGCTCTGCCACGCCTATTCAAGACAGGCGAAGCTGGCGGTCGCGGCCGGCGCGGCCGCGGGGGCGAGCCCGTGATCGGATTCCTGCGCGGACGCCTCGCGGCAAAGCACCCGCCGTCGCTGGTGGTCGACGTGGGCGGCGTCGGCTACGAGGTCGAAGCGCCGATGTCCACGTTCTACGGCCTGCCGTCGGTCGGGGCCGAGGTCATGCTGCACACGCACCTCGTGGTGCGCGAGGATGCGCACGTACTGTTCGGCTTCGGCACGGAGCGCGAGCGGAGCCTGTTCCGCGAAGTGATCAAGGTGTCGGGCGTCGGGCCGCGCATCGCGCTCGCGATCCTCTCCGGCATCAGCGTCGACGATTTCCACCGCTGCGTGGAGGCGGACGACGCGGCTGCGCTGGTGCGCGTGCCGGGCATCGGGCGCAAGACGGCGGAGCGCCTGATCATCGAGATGCGCGACCGGCTCAAGGTCCTCGCCGGACCTGCGAGCGGTGGACTGCCCGGCGCGCCGGCCGGTGCCCAACTGAGCCCGCAGGCCGAGGCCTTCAGCGCGCTGGTGGCGCTCGGCTACAAGCCGGCCGAAGTCACCCGGCTGCTGCAGAAGGTGGAGCCGTCCGTGACCTCCACCGAAGAAATGATCCGCCACGCGCTGCGCGCGGCGGCGGGCTGACGGCGGGGTGCGCTGAATGATCGAACAGGATCGCGTGATCTCGGCTGGCCCCCAGCGGGACGAAGAGGCCTACGACCGCGCCGTGCGGCCGAAGTCGCTGGCGGAATACGTGGGCCAGGCGCCGATGAAGGCGCAGATGGAGATCTTCATCCAGGCCGCGCGGCAGCGCGGTGAGCCGCTGGACCACGTGCTGATCTTCGGCCCGCCGGGCCTCGGCAAGACCACGCTCGCGCACGTCATCGCCAACGAGCTCGGCGTGGGCTTCAAGCAGACCTCGGGCCCGGTGCTCGAGCGGCCGGGCGACCTGGCGGCGCTGCTCACCAACCTGCAGCCGAACGAAATCCTGTTCGTCGACGAGATCCACCGCCTGAGCCCGGTGGTCGAGGAGATCCTCTACCCGGCGCTCGAGGACTTCCAGCTCGACATCGTGATCGGCGAGGGACCCGGCGCGCGCTCGATCAAGATCGACCTGCCGCCCTTCACGCTGGTCGGCGCGACGACTCGCGCCGGCCTGCTCACCTCGCCGCTGCGCGACCGCTTCGGCATCGTCCAGCGCCTCGAGTTCTACGGTCACGACGACCTGCAGAGGATCGTCGAGCGCTCGGCGCGGATCCTGGGCGTTCCGACCGACGAGCAGGGCGCGGTCCGCATCGCGCAGCGCTCGCGCGGCACGCCGCGCATCGCCAACCGGCTGCTGCGCCGGGTGCGGGACTTCGCCGAGGTCAAGGCCGACGGACGCGTCACCGACGCGGTGGCGCAGGGCGCGCTCGACCTGCTCGACGTCGACCCGCAGGGCTTCGACCCGATGGATCGCAGGCTGATGCTGACGATCATCGAGAAATTCGACGGCGGCCCGGTCGGCGTGGACAGCCTCGCCGCGGCGCTCGGCGAGGAGCGCGGCACGATCGAGGACGTGATCGAGCCGTTCCTGATCCAGCAGGGCTACATCGCGCGCACGGCCCGCGGCCGCATCGCGAGCCGGAACGCATACCTTCACTTCGGCCTGACGCCGCCCGCGCTCGAGCGGCCGGGCACCATTGGCCTCTTCGACGCATGAGGATGACTGACGATGGGTGAACACTCCGCGCTCGACCTGGTCCTCGGTGCCAGCTTCCCCGTGCAGTGCGTGCTGGCGCTGCTCGCGGCCGCCTCGGTCGTGTCCTGGGCCATCATCCTGCGCAAGCGCCGGGTGCTGAACGAGGCGCGCGACACGGCCGATGAGTTCGAGGACAAGTTCTGGTCCGGCGGGGACCTCGCGGTGCTGTACAAGTCACTCGAGGGCGGGTCGCCGGTCGGCATGTCCGGGGTCTTCGTGGCGGGCTTCCGGGAATTTTCGCGCCTGCGCCAGCGGGTCGGGCCTTGGCAGCGGACAGCTGCTCGAGGGCAGTCGCCGTGCGATGAAGGTGGCGCAGCTGCGCGAGACGGATCGCCTCGAGCAGAACCTCGCGACGCTCGCGACCATCGGCTCGACCAGTCCCTACGTCGGCCTGTTCGGCACGGTGTGGGGCATCATGGGTGCCTTCCAGGGCCTGGGGGCCGTGCAGCAGGCCACGCTCGCGACGGTGGCGCCGGCGATCGCCGAGGCGCTGATCGCGACGGCGATGGGCCTGTTCGCGGCGATTCCGGCGGTGATCGCCTACAACCGCTACGCCGACCAGGTCGGCCGCCTCGAACTGCGCTACGACACGTTCATGGAGGAGTTCTCGACCATCCTGCAGCGCCACGCGGGCGTGGACGGCGACTGAGGGCGCGACGGTGAGAAACAAGCGCGGACGGCGGCTGATGGGCGAGATCAACGTCGTCCCCTACATCGACGTGATGCTGGTGCTGCTGGTCATCTTCATGGTGACGGCACCGATGCTGAGCCAGGGCATCAAGGTGGACCTGCCGAAGGCCGGCGCGGAGCCAATCCAGCCGGACGACCTCGAGCCACTGGTACTGAGCATCGACCGCGATGGCGCTGATGTACCTGAACATCGGCAACCCCAGCCAGGCACTCGAGGCCGATCGGGTCCTCGAAGTGGCCTCCGCCGCGATGCGCAGGGAACCCGAGCGCCCCGTTCTGGTCAAGGCAGATACGGCCGTCGCTTATGGCCGCGTCGTGGAGGGCATGGTGCTGTTGCAGCAGTCGGGTGCGAAGAAGGTCGGATTCGTGACGCAACCGCCGGTCGCCGAGGCGCGCCCGCGCGCGCAAGCGCTGAGCGATGGCGGGGTTTGCGCGCGAACACCTGCGCCCACTGGTCGGCTCGGCGGGCCTGCACCTGCTGCTGATCGCGTTGATCGCCGGCATGGCGCTGCGCTGGACGAAGCCCCAGGAGCCGGAGCAACTGGCGATCGAAGGCGTCGTGGTCGACGCGCGAGACCTGCCGAAGTCGGTGCGCTCGGGAAAGGCGCTGCCGGCGCCGCGGCCCGAACCCGTGTCGGAAGCCGCGCCTGAGCCCGCAAAGGAAGTGCGTCCCCCGCCGCCGGTCGAGGACACGCAGGCACGCGAGCGCGCCGAGGCTGAAGCAGCCGAGCGCGTCCGCGTGGAGCGCGCGCGGGCCGAGGAGCGCAAAGCCCGCGAGGAAGCCGCCGCGATCGAGCGACGCAAGCACGAGCAGGCCGACGCACAGAAGAAGCGGGCTGCGGACGAGGCGCGCCGCAAGGCCGAGGCGGATGCCGAGCGGAAGAAGGCGGCGGATGGCGGAGGCGAAGCGGGTCAAGGAAGCACAGGAGACCGCTGCCAGGGACGCGAAGGCGAGGGCGGCACGGGAGGCGGACCTGCAGCGCCAGCTCGCTGCGGAAGAGGCAGAGGGGCTGGCGCTTGCCCGCTCGGGCGTGAAGGACGAATACCGGGCGCTGCTCACGCAGGCGATCGAGCGCAACTGGATCCGACCACCGTCGGCCCGCGCCGGACTAGCCTGTACGCTGTACGTGAACCAGGCAGCGGGCGGAACGGTCGTGGACGTCAGGCTCGGCACCTGCAACGGCGACGAGGCGGTGCGTGAGTCGATCGTGAATGCCGTGTATCGTGCCTCGCCGCTGCCGCCGCCGAGCGACCCGCGGGCGTTCGAGCGCAGGCTCGAGATCGTGTTCAAGCCGACGGAGTAGGGTCCTGATGAATGTTGACGAACTGACCGCGCGCCGGGTCCTGGCGCGAATCCTGGCGCTGGTCGTGATGCTTGCGGCCATGGCTGCACCGGCGCGCGCCCAGTTGCGGCTCGACATCACCGAGGGCGTGAAGGACGCGGTGCCGGTCGCGGTGGTTCCGTTCGGTGGCCAGCCCGAGGGCGGCAGCAATGACGTCGCGGCCATCGTCGCCGGGGACCTGAGGCTCAGCGGCCGGTTCGCGCCACTGGATCGGCAGGACATGGTGACCCGCCCGACCAGCGGCGGCCAGGTCCGATTCGAGGACTGGCGCCTGCTGAAGGCCGACTACATCGTGGTCGGAAGCGTGGACGGCGGCGGCACGGCGCGTGTCGTTCGAGCTGTTCAACGTGCAGACCGGGCAGCAGCTGCTCGCGCAGACGATCCCGGTATCCGGCCAGACCCTCCGCGCGGTGGCACACCACATCTCCGACCTGGTGTTCGAGCGGCTGACGGGCATTCCCGGGGCGTTCTCGACGCGCATTGCCTACATTTCCGTCGAGGGCAAGCCGCCGTCGCAGCGCTACCGGCTGCTGGTCTCCGACGCGGACGGCTACAACCCGCGCACGGTGGCCGAGTCCGGCGATCCGCTGATGTCGCCGTCGTGGTCGCCCGACGGGCAGAACCTCGCCTACGTGTCGTTCGAGAGCAAGGCCTCGGCGATCTACGTGCAGCGGCTCGCCACCGGCGAGCGGCGGCGGGTGTCGGCGCGGGCGGGCATCAACGGCGCGCCGGCCTATTCGCCGGACGGCACGCGACTTGCGCTGACGCTGTCGCGGGACAGCAATCTCGACATCTACGTGCTCGACCTCGCGACGCAGGCGCTGACCAGGATCACCTCCAACGACGCGATCGACACGGAAGCCGCCTGGACCCCGGACGGGAAGTCGCTGTACTTCACCTCCGACCGGGCGGGCAGCCCGCAGATCTACCGCGTGAACCTCGCGACGCCGTCCGAGGTCCAGCGCGTGACCTACACCAACGGCTACAACGCGCGGCCGCGGGTGTCGCCCGACGGCAAGTCGCTCGCGATGGTGACGCAGGACCGTGGCTACCGGATCGCGCTGATGGACCTCGGCAATCGCACGCTGCGGATGCTGACCAACGGCCGCCAGGACGAATCCCCCAGCTTTGCGCCGAACGGCGCCGTCATCATCTACGCGACCGAGGACCGCGGTCCGGGTTCGCTCGCGATGGTGTCGAGCGACGGGCGCTACCAGGAGCGCCTGCGCTCCTCGCAGGGCGACGTGCGCGAACCGGCCTGGTCGCCGTATCCGCCGCGCTGATGATTGCGCGCGACCATTGTGGTAAAAGGCGCGCACTCTCAGTGCGTGCCGCACCGGTCCGTGATCGAGGACTGAATTTCCGAGGAGCCCGCCCGTCATGAAACTGATCCACGTACTCGCGCTCGTCGTACTGTCGACGAGCCTCGCCGCCTGCACCAAGCCCACGCAGACCAAGCCGGTCGCGCAGACGCCCGCCGCGCAGACTGACGGCGCATCGACGACTGGCATCGACCAGGGCACGCGCTGCCGTCGGGCAACCTGACGCCGCAGCAGCAGGCGCTGGCGCAGATCAAGACGAAGAACATCATCTATTTCGACTACGACAGCAGCGGGATCCCGCAGGAGTACCTCTCGGTCGTCTCCGCCAACGCGGCATACCTGGTGAAATACCCCACGGCGCGCGTGCGCCTCGAGGGCAGCACCGACGAGCGCGGCACGCGCGAATACAACATCGGCCTCGGCGAGCGTCGTGCGCAGGTGGTCAGGAATGCGCTGCTGGCGCAGGGAGTCGCGGCCGCGCAGATCACCACCGTGAGCTACGGCGAGGAGCGCCCGGCCGTGGAAGGCCACGACGAGGCTGCCTACGCGCAGAATCGCCGCGTCGAGTTCGTCTACCCGCAGTGATGGCCGTGAAGACACCTCTCAGGGCCCTCGCGGGCATCGTGCTCCTGGCGTGGAGCGTCGCGGCGCTGGCCACCGCGAGCAACAAGGAGCTCGAGGACCGCGCGAACGAGACCGACGCGCGACTGGCGGCCGTCGAGCGTGCCAACCAGACGCTGGTGCAGCTGCAGCAGCAGGTCGAGGCGATGCGGCAGGAACTGCGCACGCTGCGCGGACAGCTGGACGAGGTGCGTCACGAGATCGAAGGCCTGCAGAAGCAGCAGCGTGACCTCTATTCGGACCTGGATCGCAGGCTGCTGCTGATCGAGAACGGTGTGCAGCCGGGCGTGCGGGAACCGGGCCGATCGATCGTCAGCAGGGTGTCGCGGCGCCCGACGGTGCCGAGGCCCCGAGAAAACCGGTGGCCGCGGCTCCGGGGCCGACGGAGGACGAGATCAGGGCCGCCGACGAGACGACCGTCTACAGCGACGCGTTCGCGGCGCTGAAGGCCGGGCGCTACGAGGAGGCCGCGCGCGGCTTCCAGCTCTACCTCACCAAGTATCCGGACGGCCCGCGCGCCGACTACGCCACGTACTGGCTGGGCGAGTCGATGTACGCGCAGAGAGATTTCGTCACGCGCTCAAGGTGTTCCAGAAGGTCGTCAGCGGCTTTCCGGAATCACGCAAGGCGCCGGACGCGTTGCTGAAGGTCGCCTACTGCCAGTACGAACTCAAGGCATTCCGCAACGCCCGCGCCACACTGCAGAAAGTCGTGTCCGGCTTCCCCGGCACGGACGCTGCCACGGCTGGCCGAGCAGCGGCTCGTGCAGATGGACACCGAGGGCCGGTGAACCGGCTCAAGGTCACGGAGACCTTCGTCTCGATACAGGGCGAGGCCGACGCCGTCGGCTGGCCGACGCTCTTCATTCGCCTGACGGGCTGCCCGCTGCGCTGTGTGTACTGCGACACGCAGTACGCGTTCCACGGCGGCGAATGGCGCGACGTCGACGCGCTGGTCGAGACTGCGCGCGGCTCCGGCGTGCGCCACGTTTGCGTGACCGGCGGCGAGCCGCTGGCGCAGAAAGCCTGCCTCGAGCTGCTGCGCGCGCTCTGCGACGCCGGATTTCGCGTCTCGCTCGAGACCAGCGGAGCGATGGACGTGGCGCCGGTCGACCCGCGAGTGAGCCGGGTGGTGGACCTGAAGACCCCGGGTTCCGGCGAATCGGGGCGCAATCGCCTCGAGAACCTGGCGCTGCTCACGCCCCGCGACCAGCTCAAGGTCGTGATCTGCTCACGCGCCGACTACGAATGGGCCCGCGACCTGCTGCGAAATTCGGTGCCGGAAAATCGGTGCCAGGCACCGAATTCCAGGTGCTGTTCTCGCCGAGCTGGGGCCAGGTCGAGCCGCGCGACCTCGCCGAATGGATCCTGGCCGACCGGCTGGACGTGCGGCTGCAACTCCAGCTCCACAAGGTCCTGTGGGGCGACCAGCCAGGGCGATGAGCGAGCCAGGCGAAAGCAGCGGCACAACGCGCAGCTGCCCGGCCGGCGGTCGTGCTGTTGTCTGGCGGGCTGGACTCCGCCACCTGCCTCGCCATCGCGCGCGCCGAGGGATTCGCTTGCCACGCGCTCAGTCTTGCCTACGGGCAACGACACGAGGCCGAATTGCGCGCGGCGGAGCGAGTTGCGAGTGCGCTGGGGGCACGGCAGCACCGGGTGATGCACATCGACCTCGGGGCATTCGGCGGATCGGCCCTCACCGATCGCGGCATCGCGGTGCCCGAAGCGCCGGTCGATGGCATCCCGGTGACCTACGTCCCGGCGCGCAACACGGTTTTCCTGTCGCTCGCGCTCGCCTGGGCCGAGGTGCTGGGGGCGCAGGACATCTTCATCGGCGTGAATGCCGTGGACTACTCCGGGCTATCCCGACTGCCGGCCGGAGTTCGTGGCGGCCTTCGAGCGCCTCGCGAACCTTGCCACGCGTGCTGGCGTCGAGGGTACTGCTCCGGTCCGCATCCGGACGCCGCTCATTTCGCTCAGCAAGGTCGGAGATCATTCGCCGTGGACTGGAGCTGGGCGTCGTGTTCGAAGACACCGTATCGTGCTACCAGGCGGACGACGAGGGCCGGGCCTGCGGGCGCTGTGATTCGTGCCGCCTGCGGCGTGAGGGCTTCGCGGTCGCGGGCGTCGCCGACCCGACCCGCTACCGCTGACCGCAGGCTCCCGAGCAAGCCTGCTATCATTCGCGCCCGCTGCGGCACTGCCGCCGCCAAACCGCGAATGGGCCGTTAGCTCAGTCGGTAGAGCAGCTGGCTTTTAACCAGTTGGTCGCTGGTTCGAATCCAGCACGGCCCACCAGATTGACCCAGACAGGCAGGAACCTCGATGCGTCGGTTCGCAGCGAAACTTCTTGAAGTTCCTCGTACCCCGGCCCGACTTGCCTTGCTTGCCGCATTTACTGCATACGGTTCCGGGGCAGGCGCCGCCGTTGCGCAGCCGCCTGAATCGGCGCTCGACGACTGCCTCGGCTCCATCGCCCTGGAACAGGACCAGCGCGTGCAGACTCGCTGTCGCAGGTCGACGGAACAGGGCGCCGATTGCTGGCCCTGCGGTCGTACCTGCGCAGCCGCGCGCATCTCGCCGAGCGCTGGAGCCGGACCCAGCAGCAGATCGACGCCTACCAGGGTTCACCCGAGCATCTTGCTCCTGCCACGCACTCGCCGGCCGGCAATCACTTCGCAGGCCCGCTGGCGACGCCTCGCGAGCCATGGCACTACACATACACGCCCGAGGCCGTCGAGGCGCGATAGCGCGCCGGCTGGATCGGGTTGCCTTTCGCAGACCTCGACATATGCTTGTCCGGCGGCACCGCATGCGGGGCGGCCACCACTTCCTGGAGGAAAATTCGATGAGACGCGTGCTGCTTTCGCTACTGGCCGTGGTGCTTTCCAGCGCCCCGGCGCTTGCCGTTCCGTTCTGGGGCGCAAAGGAGTCCAGCCCGGCCGACACGCCTCCGACGGCGCTGAAGCCCGGCGAGTACGTGTGGAACGCAGGCGTGGCACCCGAGGGACCGATGGTGGTGGTCGTGAGCCTGGACGAGCAGCGTGCCTACGCGTATCGCAATGGCGTCGAAATAGGCTACACGACGGTCAGCACCGGCAAGCCGGGTCACGAGACGCCCACCGGCATCTTCACGATCCTGCAGAAAGACAAGGACCATCACTCGTCGAAGTACAACGACGCGGCGATGCCCTACCAGGAACGCCTGACCTGGGACGGCGTCGCGCTTCACGCGGGTGGCTTGCCCGGCTATCCGGAATCACACGGCTGCGTGCACCTGCCGTCGCAGTTTGCGGCAGACCTGTTCGGCGTGTCGCACATGGGCATGACGGTCGTGATCGTGGACAGCAAGACCGCGCCTGCCCAGGTGGACCACCCGGCCGCATTGGCGCCGGTGGATCCAACGACCGGCACCGACGACGTCGAGGCCAGCCTGCAGGCAGGGGAGAAGTGGCGCTGGCAGCCGGAGAAATCGCTCGAGGGGCCGGTGTCCATCGTGATGAGCGCGGCCGATCAGCGTGCGATCGTGATCCGCAATGGCATCGAGATCGGGCGCGCGAAGGTCGCATTCAGCGAGCCGGGAAAGCCCGTCGGAACACACGCGTTCATCGTCAAGGCCGGCGCCGGAACAGGCGACAGCGTGATCCTCAAGGGGGCCGCGGCGCACCACTGGATGGCCGTGCCGATGCCGGGTTACGCCGATTCGGCTGGCACCGACCTGACCTCTGTCGTCGGCGGGCGCGTGCGGATGCCGCAGGACTTCGCCAGGCAGGTCTACCCGCTGCTGGTGCCCGGCACGACGCTGCTGGTCACCGACGCGCCGGTTCTCGAGGAGAATTCCGGCAAGGAAATGACCGTGATGGGATCCGGCAACCCGAACGCTGGTTGACCCCGCGCGTGGCGGTCCTGCGGCCCGACGGCCGCAGGACCGTGCCGCTGCATTGGATTGCTGCGCCGCACCCCCGCTACAATCGCGTTAGTTTCAGTTGAAACAAAAGACGCGAGCGAGGCACGGTCATGGCGGATCTTTTCGAAAACCCGATGGGGACCGACGGTTTCGAGTTCGTCGAGTACACGGCGCCCGACCCCGAACTGCTGCGCACGCTGTTCCAGCGAATGGGCTTCCCGGTCGCAGCCCGGCATCGCAGCAAGAACGTCACGCTGCACCGCCAGGGCGACGTCAACTTCGTGATCAATGCCGAGCCCGGCAGCTTCGGCCAGCGCTTCGCCGAGCGACACGGCCCTTCTGCCTGCGCCATGGCGTTTCGCGTCAAGGACGCTGGATATGCGTTTCGCCGTGCAGTCGAACTCGGCGCCACGCCGGTATCGAACCCCGTGGGCCCGATGGAACTCAGCATTCCGGCCATCGAGGGCATCGGCGGCAGCATCGTGTACCTGGTTGACCGCTACGGCGAGCACACGATCTACGACGTGGACTTCGTGCCCGTCGCGCAGCCCGAGCCGAGCCCGGCCGCGGGCCTGACGGTGATCGACCACCTCACGCACAACGTGCACCGCGGCAACATGAACAAGTGGTCGGGGTTCTACGAGAAGCTGTTCAACTTCCGCGAGATCCGCTACTTCGACATCGAGGGTCGCAAGACGGGGCTCTTGAGCCGCGCGATGACCAGTCCCTGCGGCAGGATCCGCATCCCGATCAACGAATCGCAGGACGACAAGTCGCAGATCGAGGAGTACCTGCGCGAGTACCAGGGCGAGGGCATCCAGCACATCGCGCTCGCCACCGACGACATCTACTCGACCGTGGACCAGTTGAGGCGCAATGGCGTCGATTTCCAGGATTCGCCCGACACCTACTACGAGGGCGTGGATGCGAGGGTCGAAGGGCACCGCGAGTCGATGGCGGAGCTCGCCAGCCGCCGCATCCTGATCGACGGCAGCGCAAAGGAAGGCATCCTGCTGCAGATCTTCACGAAGAACGTGATCGGTCCGATCTTCTTCGAGATCATCCAGCGCAAGGGCAACGAGGGCTTCGGCGAAGGCAACTTCCGCGCCCTGTTCGAATCCATCGAGCTCGACCAGGAACGCCGCGGCGTGATCTGATTCGCGTGCGGCCGGCAAGCCGCGGGCAGGTCCATTTCAACCAGGGGACATGACGTGAAGCGCTACATCCCGGTGTCCAGGGTGCAAGGCAATGCCTCGCGACAGGCGCATTGCGACCTGCCGGAGGGCACTTACGAGCGCGAGATGAGCAAGGAGGGGTTCTTCGGGCCCGCCGCGTTCTTCCATCACCGCCACCCGCCGACCGGGTGGAGCGAATTCACCGGTCCGCTGCAGCCGCGAGCCTTCGACCTCGTCGCGGCTCGCGGCGGGCGCGATCGGTCCCTGGTCCGCGCACGAGGTTCTCGGCGAACGCCCACTGCCGCATCCGATTCTGGCGCCTCGGCGCCAGCATGGATCGACTGGCCCGCAACGCCGACGGCGATGAGCTGCTGTTCGTGCATTCCGGCCAGGGCGATCTGTACTGCGATTTCGGGCACTTGCGCGTAGAGGCCGGCGACTACGTGGTCGTGCCGCGCGGCACGATGTGGCGCATCGACTGCGCCTCGCCGATGGACCTTCTGCTGGTCGAGGCGACGAACTCGAGCTACATGCTTCCGGACAAGGGCCTGGTCGGGAACCACGCGATCTTCGACCCGGCGCTGCTCGATGTGCCGGAGCTTGACGCTGCGTTCACCGCCCAGCAGGCCGAGTCGCGTTCGTGGGTGGTCGAGGTCAAGCGGCGCGGCCAGGTGTCGCTGATCACCTATCGCGTTCAATCCGCTGGACGCCGTCGGCTGGCACGGCGAACTCTCGGTGGTGCGCATCAACGTCCGGCATTTCCGGCCGCTGATGAGCCATCGTTACCACCTGCCGCCCTCGGCGCACACGACGTTCATGGCCAACCGGTTCGTCGTATGCACCTTCGTGCCACGCCCGTTCGAGACCGACCCGGGCGCGCTGAAGGTGCCGTTCTTCCACAACAACGACGACTACGACGAGGTGCTGTTCTATCACGCCGGTGATTTCTTCAGCCGCGACAACATCCACCCCGGCATGATGACGTTCCACCCGGGCGGCTTCACGCACGGGCCGCACCCGAAGGCTCTCAAGCGAATGCTCAAGCAGGAAAAGCCCGCCACCGACGAAGTCGCGGTGATGATCGATACGCGCGATCCACTCGACATCGCCGCGGCCGCGAGCGGCGTCGAGTGGAACGAGTACGTGCAGAGCTGGAAGGCCGCGCCGTGAAGCTCGCCACGCTTGCGAATGGCACCCGCGACGGGCAGCTGGTGGTCGTCAGCCGCGACCTCGGGCGTGCGATGCCGGTCCCGCAGGTGGCGCAGACGCTGCAGCAGGCGCTCGACCGCTGGCTCGAACTCGCACCACTGCTGCAGCAGGCAGCGGACGAGCTGCAGGCAGGCGGTGCGAGCGGCAGTATCCCGTTCGAGGTGGCAAAGGTGCTCGCGCCGCTGCCGCGTGCCCACCACTGGGTGGACGGCTCCGCCTACGTCAATCACGTCGAGCTGGTGCGCAAGGCCCGGGGCGCCGTGATGCCGCCGAGTTTCTGGACCGACCCGCTGGTCTACCAGGGAGGCTCGGACGATTTCATTCCGCCCACCGGCGATGCCCCGTTTCCCAGCGAGGAATTCGGCATCGACTTCGAGGCCGAGGTCGCCGTCGTGACCGACGACGTCGCGATGGGAACCGGTGCGGCAGCCGCACGCTCGCACATCAAGCTCGTGATGCTGGTGAACGACTGGTCGCTCCGGAACCTGATCCCGGGCGAACTCGCCAAGGGTTTCGGCTTCTACCAGTCGAAGCCCGCCACGTCGTTCTCGCCGGTCGCGGTCACTCCGGATGAACTCGGCGACGCCTGGGACGGCGGAAAGGTGATGCTGCCGCTGGTGTCGCACGTGAACGGGCAGCTGTTCGGGCGGCCCGACGCCGGCGTGGACATGACCTTCGACTTCCCGCGGCTGATCGAGCACGTGACGCGCACGCGGCGCCTGGGTGCCGGCGCGATCGTCGGTTCCGGCACGGTCTCCAACTACGACCGATCGCTGGGCTCGTCGTGCATCGCCGAGCGGCGCATGCTGGAACAGGTCGACCAGGGCAAGCCGGCGACCCCGTTTCTCCGGTTCGGCGATCGGGTCAGGATCGAGATGTTGCGCTGCCGACGGCGCGAGCATTTTCGGCGCAATCGACCAGCGGGTCGTGCCCGCGGCCTGATCACCGTGCGAGAATTGGCGCGGATGATCTTCGCCAACCTCGAGCAAGCTGCCTCCGGATTCGATCCTGGGGGTCACCGCGGCCTTCCGTGCCGATCCGTCTCCGGACAAGATCGACCTGGGTGTCGGCGTGTACCGGGACGGGAAGGGCGAGACGCCGGTCCCGGCCGCAGTGCGCGAGGCCGAGCGCGCAATGCTGGCTGCCCAGCGCATCCAAGACCTACGTCGGCCCGGCCGGCAACCTGGAATTCAACCAGCGCATCGTCGACCTGGCGCTCGGGACCGCTGGCGGCCGGGCTCCGCGATCGCACTGCCACCATCCAGACGGTGGGCGGTTGTGGCGCGCTCAGGCTGGGTGCCGAGCTGATCAATGCCTCGCAGCCCGGCGCCGTCATGCACGTGAGCGACCCGACCTGGGCCAACCACGAGCCGCTGCTCGGCAGCTCGGGTCTCAGGCTCGCGCGCTATCCGTACTACGACCCGGGCACGCGCGGCGTTTCGTTCGAGGCGATGCGCGATCATGTCGCGCGCCTGCCGACCGGCTCGATCGTGCTGCTGCACGGCTGCTGCCACAACCCGACTGGCGCCGATCTCGGACCCGGCGGAGTGGCTCGCGCTCGGCGACGTGATCGAGTCGCGCGGGCTCGTGCCATTCGTGGACCTGGCCTACCAGGGATTCGGCGACGACATCGAATCGGACGTCGTCGGGCTGCGGGACCTTGCGGCACGCGTGCCGCAGCTGCTGCTCGCCATCTCGTGCTCCAAGAACTTCGGCCTGTATCGCGAGCGCACCGGGGTGCTGGCAATCATCGCCGGCTCGCCGGCGGTCGCGGGCGCGATCGCGACGCACCAGGCGCGCACGGCCCGCCGCATGTACTCGATGCCACCGGACCACGGGGCGGCCATCGTCGCCTGGTTGCTGGCGGACGCGAGCTTGCGCGCCGGCTGGCTTGCCGAACTCGACGAAATGGTTGCGCGCATGAAGGCCCTGCGGGCCTTGCTCGCCGGACGGCTCGCCGCCCTGCGACCGGACCTCGACTTCTGCTGGGTCACCCGCCACCGCGGGATGTTCTCGCTCACGGGCCTCGACGCGGCGGCCATCACGAGCCTGCGTGATCAGTACCACGTGTACCTGCCGCCGGACGGACGCATCAACATCGCCGGCGTCAGCGAAGCCAACGTGGATCGTGTCGCGGAGAGCCTGGTCGCGGTCATGCGCTGATCCACGCGCCGACGGACTAGCCGCGGCCCTGCCGATCCTATAGAATCCCCCGGTCCTGGAACCGGACGCCAGTGCAAGTCATTGATTGGCGGCGGTTCCTGGCCGAGCAGGCGGGTCCCGGAATGGGGTTCGTCGGTCCGGCGGGAGATTCGCCTGAGAAATCCCCCTGAGCGGGGATTTTTCGTTTGCGGCGGACGGTCATGCCGTCCTGGCCGCGAAGAAACGAATGGGCCGCCGGCCCATTTTTTGTTTCTGCGCTGCGCGATTGGAATGATGCAGAGGGAAATGCTGACGGCACTGCTGCAGCCGGTGGTCGAGGAACTCGGCTACTCGTTGTGGGAGATCGAGTGCTCGCCCGGACAGGGCAGCGGGTACGTGCGTCTGTACCTGGACGCCGAGGCCGGGATAACGGTCGAAGACTGCGCGCGGGTGAGTCGCGCGGTGAGCGAGGTGCTCGATGCGGAGGATCCCATCCCCGGCGAGTACACGCTGGAGGTTTCGTCGCCGGGGCTCGAGCGTCCGCTGAGGACTGCCGAGCACTTCGGCAGGTTCGTGGGTGAGACGGTGTTCGTCGAACTCGCGCAGCCGCAGGACGGGCGCAGGCGCTTCCTGGGCCCGCTGGTCGCGGCGGACGGGAAGACGATAGAGGTCGAGGTGGACGGACAGCGGCACGTACTGCCGGTGTCCGGAATTCGCAAGGCGCACCTGGCGCCGCAGATTTGAACCCCGCGTGGCGGGAGGACGAGAGATGAACAAAGAAATCCTGATGGTCGTCGACGCGGTCTCCAACGAGAAAGGAGTCGACAAGGAAATCATCTTCGAGGCGCTCGAGGCAGCGCTCGCGTCGGCCACGCGCAAGAAATACGGCGAGGACATCGACGTTCGGGTCGCAATCAATCGCAAGAGCGGCGACTACGACACGTATCGGCGCTGGAAGGTCTTCGCGGACGATTCGACCGAGCTCGAATTCCCGGAGAAGGAGCTGCGCCTCGAGGACGGCCTGGACGTTTCGCCGGACGCCGAGCCCGGCGGCTACGTCGAGGTTCCGCTCGAATCGGTCGCCTTCGGCCGTATCGCCGCGCAGACCGCCAAGCAGGTCATCGTGCAGAAGGTGCGCGAGGCCGAGCGAGCGCAGGTGGTCGAGCAGTACAACGATCGGGTCGGCACGCTGGTGTCGGGCCTCGTCAAGCGTGTCGATCGCAACGGGATTTTCGTCGACCTCGGCGGCAATGCCGAGGGTTTCATCCCCCGCGAAAACATGATCCCGCGCGAGCCGGTGCGCACCCAGGACCGCATCAAGGCCTACCTGAAGGAAGTGCGCCTGGAGCCGCGCGGCCCGCAGCTGTTCCTGTCGCGCACCGCGCCCGGAATTCCTGATCGAACTGTTCAAGCTCGAGGTGCCCGAGGTGGGCCAGGGCCTGATCGACATCCTCGGCGCAGCCCGTGACGCGGGCGCGCGGGCCAAGATCGCGGTGCGCAGCAACGACTCGCGCATCGACCCGGTCGGCGCCTGCGTCGGCATGCGCGGTTCGCGGGTGCAGGCGGTTTCCAACGAGATCGCCGGCGAGCGAGTGGACATCATTCCGTTCGACGAGAATTCGGCGCAGTTCGTCATCAATGCGATGGCGCCGGCCGAGGTGAGCTCGATCGTCGTGGACGAGGATGCCCACAGCATGGACATCGCTGTCGCCGAGGAAAAGCTGTCGCAGGCGATCGGTCGCGGCGGCCAGAACATCCGGCTCGCGAGCGAGTTGACCGGCTGGAAGCTCAACATCATGAGCGAGCAGGCCGCCGAGGAGAAGAGCGAGTCGGAGCAGGTCGGGCTGCGCGAGCTGTTCATGAAGCAGCTCGACGTGGATGACGACGTCGCGGCGATCCTGGTGCAGGAAGGTTTCTCGAGCATCGAGGAAATCGCCTATGTGCCGCAGGGCGAGCTTGCCGGCATCGAGGAATTCGACGAGACGATGATCCAGGAACTGCGCAGCCGCGCCCGCGACGTGCTGCTCACGCAGGCGATCGCCAGCGAGGAAACGATCGAGTCCGCCGAGCCCGCGCAGGACCTGCTCGAAGTCGACGGCATGGACGAGGAGCTGGCCGGCGAACTCGCACGGCACGGGATCGTCACGCGCGAGGACCTCGCGGAGCAGTCGGTGGACGAGCTCGGCGAGATCTCCACGCTCGACCCGCAGCGTGCGGGCGAGTTGATCCTTGCCGCACGCAAGCACTGGTTCGAGCAGGCCCAGCAGGCGTGACCGGAGGTACCCCATGGCGGAAGTGACTGTCAGTCAGTTTGCCGAGGTCCTCAAGGTCCCGGTCGACAAGCTACTCACCCAGCTCGACGAGGCTGGCATCAAGGTATCGGGCGCCGATGACGTCATCAGCGACGAGGCCAAGATGGAACTCCTCACCCACCTGCGCCGTGCCCACGGCCGGCAGGAGGATACGGCGGCGCCGCGCAAGATCACGCTGAAGCGCAAGGCGCAGCAGGAGATCAAGGTCGCTTCCGTGCAGGGCCGGGCGCGCACCGTGTCAGTCGAGGTGCGTGCGAAGAAGACCTACCTCAACCGCACCGTGCTCGAGGAAGAGCAGCGGCAGCGCCAGGAAGAAATCGATCGCCAGCGACAGTCGGAAGATGCCGTGCGGCTCGAGGCCGAGCGCAAGGAGGCCGAGCGGCGCGATGCCGATCGCCTGGAGCGCGAGCGCCTGGAGCAGGAAGCGCGCCAGAAGGCCGAGGAAGGGGCGCGGCTGCGCGCGGCCGAGGAATCGGCCCGGCAGACCGAGACCCGTGACCGCGAGCGCGCCGAGCGCGAGCGAACGGAGCCCAAGCACCGCGAGGCCGAGCCGGTCCGCGCGCCGCACGCACCGAAGGCCCGCGTGGTGGTCGACGCCGACGCCGGCAAGGGCGCGGCGACCAAGTACGGGCGCAAGGAACTGCACGTCGCGGGCGACGCCAGCGCGCGCTTCAAGAAGCGCCAGCAGGCGGGCCGTCACCGCCGCACGGTGCACGTGAGTGTCGATACCCGCCACGGCTTCGAGCTGCCCACCGCGCCGGTGAAGCGCGAAGTCCAGATTCCCGAGACCATCACGGTCGGCGAACTTGCCAATCGCATGGCGGTGAAGGCCAACGAAGTCATCAAGACGATGATGAAGATGGGCGTGATGGCCACCATCAACCAGCCCATCGACCAGGACACCGCCCAGCTCGTGGTCGAGGAATTCGGCCATACGGTGGTCCGGCTCAAGGAAAACGCCCTCGAGGACCAGTTGCTCGCGGACGCCGGCGACGCCACTGCACTGCCGCGACCGCCGGTCGTGACCATCATGGGTCACGTCGACCACGGCAAGACCTCGCTGCTCGACTACATCCGCCGCGCAAAGGTCGCGGCCGGCGAGGCCGGTGGCATCACGCAGCACATCGGCGCCTACCAGGTCGAGACGCCGAAGGGCCAGATCACGTTCATCGACACGCCGGGCCATGCGGCATTCACCTCGATGCGCGCCCGTGGCGCGCACGTCACTGACATCGTCGTGCTGGTCGTGGCCGCGGACGACGGCGTGATGCCGCAGACCGTCGAGGCCATCGAGCACGCTCGCGCAGCCAACGTGCCGATCGTGGTCGCGATCAACAAGATCGACAAGAGCGACGCAGACCTCGAGCGGGTGCGCAACGATCTCGGCAAGCAGAACGTAATCCCGGAAGACTGGGGCGGTGACACGATGTTCGTGCCGGTCTCCGCGCGCACCGGCGCCGGCATCGACCAGCTGCTCGAATCGATCCTGCTGCAGGCCGAAGTGCTCGACCTCAAGGCACCGACCGAAGGCCTTGCGGCCGGCGTGGTGCTCGAGTCGAGCATCGAGAAGGGTCGCGGCCCGGTGGCAACCGTGCTGGTGAAGCGCGGCACGCTGAGGGCGGGCGACCCGGTGATCGCGGGCCAGGAATTCGGGCGCGTCCGCGCGCTGTTCGACGCGACCGGGAAACAGGTCCAGTCCGCTGGCCCGGCGATGCCGGTCGCGGTGCTGGGACTCTCCGATGCGCCGAACGCCGGCGATGACCTGCTGGTCGTCGACAGCGAGCGCAAGGCACGCGAAGTCGCGCTCTACCGCCAGGGCAAATACCGCGACGTGCGCCTCGCGGGTGCGACCAAGAAGGTCGAGGACGTGTTCTCGCAGATGGGCGAGCAGTCCAGCAGCGTGGTCGCGGTCATCGTGAAGGCCGACGTGCAGGGCAGCGCCGAGGCGCTGCGTGATGCGCTCGGCAAGCTGTCCACCGACGAAGTCAGCGTGAAGGTCATCGCGAGCGGCGTGGGCGGCATCACCGAGTCGGACGTGACGCTGGCCACGGCCTCCAAGGCACGGATCATCGGCTTCAACGTGCGCGCGGACGGCGCGGCACGCAGCGCGATGAAGGACGGCGGCGTCGACGTTCGCTACTACAGCGTGATCTACGAGGCCATCGACGACGTGAAGCTGGCCATGACCGGGCTGCTGAAGCCCGAGATCAAGGAGCAGATCGTCGGTCTCGCCGCGGTTCGCGAGGTGTTCCGCTCGAGCAAGTTCGGCACCGTCGCCGGCTGCCTCGTGTCCGAGGGCTTCATCAAGCGTGGCAACCCGGTGCGCGTGCTGCGCGACAACGTGGTCATCCACCAGGGCGAGCTCGACTCGCTGCGACGCTTCAAGGACGACGCGGGCGAGGTGCGGGCGGGAACCGAGTGCGGCATTGGCGTGCGCAACTACAACGACATCCGCGTGGGCGACCAGATCGAGTGCTACTCGAGGGTCGAGATCGCGCGCAGCATGTGACCCCGGCCCATGCCGCGTGAAGTTCCGCGCGCGCGACGCGTTGCCGAGCAGGTGCAGCGCACCCTCGCCGGAGATGCTGCCGCGCGAGGTGCGCGATCCACGCTTGAAGCCGCTCACGATCACGCACGTGCGCGTGTCCCCGGACCTGACGCACGCATGGGTGCATTACACGCTGCTTGCGGGAGACTCCAGCGATCCGTTGCAGCTGGAGATCCTCACCGACGCGGCGCGCCGCCTGCGCGGACCGCTGGGGCGCGCGCTTCGACTGCGCGTCGCTCCGCACCTGCATTTCCAGCCCGACCTGGAACTCGAGCGCAGCAATCGCCTCGACGACCTGATCACGCGTGCGGTGCGCGACGACAGCGCGCGGCACGTGGAAGAGGACGGGACCCCGATCGACGGGGAAGAGTGAGCGCCGCGACCCACCAGCGCGCCCGGCGTGGCGCCTGGCGCGAAGTCGACGGCATCGTGCTGCTCGACAAGCCTGCCGGCATGAGTTCGAACCAGGCGCTGCAACGCGCGCGACGCCTGCTGTCGGCAGCGAAAGGCGGCCACGCGGGAACGCTCGATCCGATGGCGACCGGGATGCTGCCGCTCTGCCTCGGGCAGGCCACCAAGGCCTGCGGGGCGCTGCTCGGGTCGTCGAAGGCCTACCGGGCGCGGATCGTTCTCGGTGCGGCCACCGACACCGGTGATGCCGACGGCGTCGTGTTCGAGCGAGTCCGCCGTGCCGCTGCTGTCACGAGACGTGCTCGAGGGTGTGCTCGCCGGCTTCACGGGAGCGATCGAGCAGGTGCCGCCGATGTACTCGGCCCTGAAGCGCGACGGCCGTCCACTCTACGAGCTGGCCCGGCGGGGCGAGCAGGTGCCGCGTGACGCGCGGCCAGTGCGCATCGAACGCCTGGAACTGCTGGCGGCTGGTCCGCGCGAGATCTCGATCGAGGTCGTGTGTTCGAAGGGCACCTACATCCGGGTGCTGGGCGAAGACATTGCCCGGGCACTCGGCACCTGCGGCCACCTCGGGGACCTCCGGCGCCTGTGGGTCGAGCCGTTCGGGGGCGAGCGCATGGTGACGCTCGACGAAATGGATGCGTGGGCAGGGGCGAGCGGGGAGACGCGCTCCATGGCTGCTGCCCGTGGACCGGGCATTCGCCGGGCTGCCGCGGATCGACCTCGATGAATTGCAGTCGTTGCACCTGCGGCAGGGGCGCGCCGTGGCGGCCTGCGCGGTCGCGCCAGGCGCTGGCCGGGCGCGGGCATACGGTCCCGAGGGCCGATTCCTGGGGCTCGTAGCGGTCGATGACGCGGGCCTCGCCACGGTGGAACGCCTGTTCGTCCCGGGGGCGGGTGGCTCCGAGCCTCCACGGGCTTGAGATCGGGGGCCGTGCAAGGGTAAAATGCGCGGCTCAATTCAATGGCATACACGGTTTTCGAGGTTTCCAGACGATGGCACTGTCCACCGAGCGCAAGGTCGAGATCGTAGGCGACTATCGCCGCAACGCGACGGACACGGGTTCCCCCGAGGTCCAGATCGCACTCCTTTCCGCGCGCATCAATGAACTCGGCGAGCACTTCACCGCGCACAAGCGCGATCATTCCTCGCGACGCGGGCTGCTGAAGCTCGTCACCCAGCGCCGCAAGCTCCTCGACTACCTCAAGGCCTGCGACGTGTCGCGTTACCAGGCGGTAGTGAGTCGGCTCGGCCTCCGCCGCTGAATTCCTGAAATCCGGCCCGCAATGCGGGCCGGATTCGTTTCAGCACACCCACACGCTCTGCAGCACGGGACAACATCGTGAACGTCCACAAGAAGTCATTTCCATACGGTTCCCACACAGTCACCCTCGAGACCGGCCGCCTCGCGCGCCAGGCCGACGGTGCGGTTCTCGTCACCATGGGTGACACGGTGGTCCTGGTGACCGCGGTCGGTCGCAAGAACGCAGACCCCAACAAGGAATTCTTCCCGCTGACGGTCAACTACGTCGAGAAGACCTATGCGGCCGGCCGGATTCCCGGCGGCTTCTTCAAGCGCGAAGGGCGTCCGTCGGAGAAAGAGACCCTGACCTCGCGGCTGATCGACCGCCCGATCCGTCCGCTGTTCCCGGAAGGCTTCTACAACGAAGTGCAGGTGGTCCCGACGGTCGTGTCGCTCGACCCGGACATCGATTCCGACATCCCGGCCATGCTCGGCGCGTCCGCCGCGCTCGCCCTGTCCGGCATCCCGTTCAAGGGCCCGATCGGAGCGGCGAAGGTCGGCTACCGCGACGGCCAGTACCTGCTGAACCCGACCGCCACGGACCTCAAGACCTCCCAGCTCGACCTCGTCGTCGCCGGCACGGCCGACGCGGTGCTGATGGTCGAGTCCGAGGCGAAGATCCTGTCGGAGGAAGTGATGCTCGGCGCCGTCGTCTTCGGCCACGAGCAGATGCAGGTCGCGATCAATGCAATCCGTGAACTCGCTGCCGAGGCCGGCAAGCCGGCCTGGGACTGGACCGCGCCGGAGGCCGACAAGGACCTGGTCGCGGCCGTAGCGGCCCAGGTCGAGACCGCTCTTGGCGAAGCCTATTCGATCACCGAGAAGCAGGCGCGCTACACGCGCATCGGCGAGATCAAGAAGGCGGCCGTGGCGGCGCTGGCATCGGGCGACGAGCCGCGGTTCAACGCCCGCAAGGTGACCGACGAGATCGGCCGCCTCGAGTACAACCTGGTGCGTCGCCGCATCCTCGCGGGCGAACCGCGCATCGACGGGCGCGACATGAACACCGTGCGCAAGATCTCGGTCGAGACCGGGGTACTGCCGCGCACGCACGGTTCGGCGCTGTTCACCCGCGGTGAGACGCAGGCGCTGGTGACCACGACGCTCGGCACCGGCCGCGATGCGCAGATCATCGACGCGCTGGCGGGCGAGCGCAAAGAGCCGTTCATGATGCACTACAACTTCCCGCCGTTTTCGGTGGGCGAGACGGGCATGATGGGCTCGCCGAAGCGCCGCGAGATCGGCCACGGCAACCTCGCGCGCCGCGGTGTCAGCGCGGTGATGCCGGACATGACCACGTTCCCCTACATTATCCGCGTCGTCTCGGAAATCCTGGAGTCGAACGGCTCGAGCTCGATGGCCTCGGTGTGCGGCACCAGCCTCGCGCTGATGGACGCTGGCGTCCCGCTCAAGGCGCCCGTCGCCGGCGTGGCGATGGGCCTCGTGCTCGAGGACGGAAAGTTCCAGGTGCTGACCGACATCCTCGGTGATGAAGACCACCTCGGCGACATGGACTTCAAGGTCGCGGGCTCGTCCGAAGGCGTCACTGCGCTGCAGATGGACATCAAGATCGAGGGAATCACGCGCGAGATCATGCAGGTTGCGCTGGCGCATGCGCGCAATGCCCGCCTGCACATCCTCGGCGAGATGGCCAAGGTGATCACGCAGGCCCGTCCGGAGATGTCCGAGTGGGCGCCCACGATCATCACGATCAAGATCGACCCGGAGAAGATCCGCGAGGTCATCGGCAAGGGTGGCGCGGTCATCCGCGCGATCACCGAAGAGACCGGCACCAACATCGACATCGAGAACGACGGTACGGTCAAGATCGCGTCGGTCAACGGGGCGGCCGGCCGCGAGGCGCAGAGGCGCATCGAGCTGATCACCTCGGAGGTCGAGGTGGGATCGATCTACGAGGGCAAGGTAGTGCGCCTGATGGATTTCGGCGCGTTCGTGCAGATCCTGCCGGGCAAGGACGGCCTGGTGCACATCTCGCAGATCTCGGACGAGCGCGTCGAGCGAGTGAGCGACAAGCTCAACGAGGGCGACGTGGTGCGGGTCAAGGTCCTCGAGGTCGATCGCCAGGGTCGCGTACGGCTCTCGATGAGGAACGTCGACGGCTGATCCGGTGGGCAGCCGTCAGCACGGCTGCCAGGCCAGGTGGGGACATTCTCCTTTTCCCGTGGCAGCGGCGGGAAAGGGAGAATGTCCCCGTCCGCCTACTCGTCCCGGCTCCATGGCCGCGGCAGGCGATTGAATACCTCTTCCTGCAGCGCCTTCCAGCGCTGGTAGTTCTTCTGCGCGACCATGGTCACCGTCTCGACCGGGTCCACGCCGACGACGTTCTTGAATCGTTCGCGCAGGTCTCGCTGTTCGCGCGCGAACAGCTGGATGCTCTCGTCCAGGTAACGACCGACGAATTCCTGGAGCCCGCTGCCGTAGGTGCGGATCACCTGTGACAGGAAGTCCCTGCTCATCAGCGATTCGCCGGCGCCTTCCTGCTCCGCGATCACCTGCAGCAGGATGCTGCGCGTGATGTCCTGCTGCGTCTTGCGGTCCAGTACCACGAAGTCGATTCGTTCCACCACCAGCCGCCGGACGTCGGCCAGCGTGACGTAGCGGCTCTCGACGGTGTCGTACAGGCGGCGATTCGGATACTTGCGGATGACACGCGGCGAGTTCCGGCCGCCTTCCTGGGAGGCTGTCCGTGCCCGGGTCCGCTTGGTCTTGGCCTTGCTGGTCATGCTTTCTTTTCCTGTACCTGTTCGACTCATGCCGGTGCCGCCGCGCAAGCCACACCCGCGAACCGCTCGGGGTGCCAGTTTGACACTGCCCACACGAGCGCCTCGTCGGTCGTCGCTGCCTTCAGATCCTCCGGCGGGTGCTGGCCGAGGAATTCGAGCGCCGCCACGATCTGCAGCGTCGAGCCCGCCGCGGCGAGCCCGGGCGCGTCCGACGACTTTGAGAGCTTAAGGCCGCTGGCGTTCACGGCAAGTGGGACATGCATGTATTCCACGCCGCGCAATCCGAGGGCCTGCTGCAGCAGTATCTGGCGGGGCGTGCTGTGGAGCAGGTCCGCGCCCCGAACGACGTGGGTGATGCCCTGTTCCTCGTCGTCCACGACCACGGCGAGCTGGTAGGCATATAACCCGTCTTTTCGCCGCAATACGAAGTCGCCGACGGCTTTCGCGACATTGACGCGCACCGGGCCTTGGACTCGGTCTCGAAATGTGACGTCGTGTCCGGGCACCCGGAGCCGCAGGGCCCGCCGGGACGTTCCGTCGGCTGGCCCGGAGAGGCAGGCCGGAGGGTGGAACAGGTCATCGCCCACCGCCCGCTGCGCGTTCTGGGGCAGCGCGGCAAGCGCTGCGCGAGCACAGCAGCAGTCGCGGATTCGACCGTCGCGCTGAAGCCGCGCCAGTGCCCGGGCATACGCGTCGGAGCGGGTGCCCTGGCGCAGCACCGGTCCGTCCCAGTGCAAACCCAACCGATCGAGCGTGAAGAGGATCTCGTCGGCGGCACCCGTACGTTCACGGGGAGGATCGAGATCCTCGATCCGGACCAGCCACTGCCCGCCAGCAGCCCGGGCGTCGACGAAACTCGCAATGGCCGCCACCAGCGAGCCGAAATGGAGCGTCCCGCTGGGAGACGGCGCAAATCGCCCACGATAGGGCGATGGAGCCTCAACGGTACCAGTCGTCGCGGTCGCCGAACTGCTTTTCGCGCCGTTCACGGCGTTCCTGCGCCTCGACGCTGAGCGTCGCCACCGGGCGTGCCTCGAGGCGCTTTACGCCGATCGGTTCGCCGGTCTCGAGGCAGAAGCCGTAGCTGCCATCCTCGATGCGCTTCAGCGCCTCGTCGATCTTGCGGATCAGCTTGCGTTCGCGGTCGCGGGTGCGAAGCTCGAGGCTGAATTCCGATTCCTGCGTGGCACGGTCGTTCGGGTCCGGGAAATTGGCGGCCTCGTCCTTCATGTGCAGCATCGTGCGGTCGACTTCCTGCATCAGGTCCTGCTTCCAGCTGGAGAGGATGGTGCGGAAGTGGTCGAGCTGCTCCTTGCTCATGTATTCCTCGCCCTTGCGAGGAACGTACGGTTCGACGTTTCGCGGGCCCGACAGCAGGCTTGCGGCCAGCACGGGCGGGACGGTGGTCGCCACCGGCCTTACTGCTGCAGGCTGGTGGCGGGCCTTCGCGGCGGCCCCAGGTGCCGCCTTCGGGGCAGCCTTTGATGCGGCTTTCGGTGCAACGACCCTGGCGTGAGCCTTCGGCGACGGCTTAGAAGACGGCTTCGCAGGGGCTGCCTTGGCCTTCGGCCCGGCCTTCGCCTTGGTCTTTGGCGCCGGCTTCACGCGCGCTTTCGCAGCTGCCTTGGCGACGGGCCTGGCGGAAACAGTCTTCTTGGCCTTGGTGGGCTTGGCAGACGGCTTCTTGGCGGGCATCGATAGGCTCCGGGGACACGGCGAAGGACGCGGGATTATACAGACCGCGAGCCTGCGGTCCAGCGGGCCGGTCCGACGCGGGAATGGCAGCCCGCGTGAACTCTCGGTGCTGTGGCCCGGGTCACTTTCTTTTACACTTCGTCTCCTTTCCAGAGTCTCGTCACCGAGGCTCCCTGACCCCGGGTGATCGATGCGCCTGACCAAGATCAAGCTGGCCGGATTCAAGTCTTTCGTGGACCCGACCTCGATCAGTTTTCCGAGCAGCCTGGTCGGCGTGGTCGGCCCCAACGGTTGTGGCAAGTCGAACATCATCGACGCCGTTCGCTGGGTAATGGGCGAGATATCGGCCAAGCACCTGCGCGGCGATTCGATGGCCGACGTGATATTCAATGGGTCGGCCTCGCGAAAGCCGGTTGGCAATGCGTCCGTCGAGCTCGTGTTCGACAATTCGGACGGCAAGCTCGGCGGGGAGTACGCCGGCTACGCCGAGGTGTCACTGCGCCGCCTGGTATCTCGAGACGGCACATCCTCCTATTTCCTGAATGGCACGCGCTGCCGCCGCAAGGACATCACGCAGATGTTCCTCGGCACGGGGCTCGGCTCGCGCAGCTACGCGATCATCGAGCAGAACATGATCTCGAGGGTGATCGAGGCCCGAACCGACGAGATGCGCGCGTTCCTCGAGGAAGCTGCCGGTATTTCCCGTTACAAGGAGCGTCGCCGCGAGACGGAGAACCGCATCGGGCACACACGCGAGAACCTTTCGCGCCTGTCCGACCTGCGCGACGAGGTGGAGAAGCAGCTGCGGCACCTGCAGCGGCAGGCAGCGACCGCGCGTCGCTACCAGGCGCTGAAGCAGGAAGAACGCCAGCTGCACGCCGAACTGCTCGCGCTCAGGCTCCGCGAAGTGGAAACCGAAGCCGGGGCGCGCCAGGTGATCATGGGTGAGCGTGACCTTGCGCTGCAGGCTGCGCTGGCCGCGCAACGCTCGGTCGAGGCAGCCATCGAGCGGGCGCGGCGCGAGCACGACGCGCAGGGCGAGGTACTGGGTGAGGTCCAGGGACGTTATTACCAGGTCGGCGCGGAGATCTCGCGCAGCGAGCAGGCGATCGAGCACGCGCGCGAGATTCGCGGCCGCCAGCGCCAGGAACTCGCCCAGGCCGTGCAGGGACTCGACGAAGCGGGTACCCACCTGCGGCGAGATGCCGAGCAGGCCTCCGAGCTCGAGGTCGTCCTTGCCGAACTCGGCCCCGGGCTCGAGGAGGCAAGAGCTGCCGAAGAGCGTGCAGCGGCCGGGCTCGCGGATTGCGAGTTGCAGATGCACGCATGGCAGGAGCGGTGGGAGACATTCAACGAGTCGCTGCGCGAGACCTCATCCAGCGCCGAAGCCGAGCGGGCGCGGCTCGGTCAGATGGATATCCAGCTTCATCGCCTTGCCGAGCAGCGAACGCGCGTCGCCCAGGAGCACACGACACTGTCGGCGGCCGATGTTGCCGGGAAGATAAAGGAGCTCGAGCGTGCGGAGGCCGACGCACGCACCGGGCTCGAGACGAGCCCGCAGCGGCATCGCCGCGCTGGCTGCGAAGCTGCAGGCCGAACGGGCACGAGAGCGGGAGGTCGCGGAGGCGTCGCAGGCCGCACGTCGGCAGACGCAGGAGGTCGAGGGACACGTCGTTTCACTCGATGCGCTGCAGCGCGCCGCGCTCGGCCAGGGACAGGGCATGGTCGTCGACTGGCTTGCATCGCGAGGCCTCGGCGGCAATCAGCGACTTGCACAGCAGCTCACGGTGGATCCGGGCTGGGAGCGCGCGGTCGAGACGGTGCTCGGTTCCTACCTCGAGGCGGTCTGCGTGGATTCGATCGACGACGTGGCCGGCATGCTGGAGAGCCTGTCCTCCGGGACCGTGACGTTCTTCGCACCTGGCCAGCGTGCGGCGGGGAATGGAACGTCGGTGGGCACGCTGCGTTCGCGCGTCGAGGGGCCTGCGGGGCTGGACGCGTTGTTCGAGGGCATCAATGCCGCCGACACCCTTGCGGAAGCACTTGCGGCGCGCGCCGGCCTGCGCGCCGGGCAGTCCGTGATCACGCGCGGCGGCATCTGGATTGGACCGGACTGGCTGCGCGTCAGTCGCGACCGCGACGTGCACGAGGGCGTCATCGAGCGCGAGCAGGAGCTGCGCCGCCGGCGCGCCGAACTCGAGCAACTCGAGACCCGCCATCGCGAGCTCGAAGGCGAGCTCGACACGCTGCGCGCCGGCATCCGCAACGCGGAAGACCGGCTTGCAGCAGAGCAGGCGCAGCTGTCGCACGCAGGCGCCGACCACCTGGGCCTTCGCTCGCAGCTCGATGGCCTGCGCGCCAGGGCTGAGCAGCGAAGTGCGAGGATGCAGCAGCTCGCGGGCGAACTCGCCGAACTCGAGGGTGCGCTCGAGGTAGCGACCGCCGGCAACCGCTCCGCGCGCGCGCGGCTCAGTGAGGCCGTCGACGCAATGGCGGCTCTCGAGGATCGACGCAAGGTCCTGGAAGGCGAGCGGGATGCACTGCGCGAGACGCTCGCGGAATCCAGGCGGCGGGCCGAGGAGGATCGCAATACTGCGCGCGAGGTTGCCATACGTGTCGAGTCCCGTCGCGCGAGCCGCGAGTCGCTGCTGGCGGGAATCGCGCGGCTCGAGGCCCAGATCGCCCAGTTCTGCGACGCGCCGGACCGACCTCGAAAGCCAGCTTGCAGCCGGAGAGAGTGCCGAGGCGGAGCTGCGGCAGTCGCTCGAGGCGGCACTGTCACGCCGGGTAGCTGTCGAGGAGGAACTCGCGGGTGCCAGGCGTGTGATGGATGCCGTGGACGCCGGGCTGCGCGAACTCGACGAGCGGCGCGTCGGAACCGAGTCGGCCGTACAGGAGGCTCGCGAACTTCTGGAGAACGTGAAGTTCTCGGTGCAGGAACTGCGGGTGCGTCGCGAGACCCTGCTCGAGCAGTTCAGCGCCACGCGGCTTGACCTCGCGGAGATCACCGCGGCGCTGGCCGGAGAGGCCGATGTCGTCGGCTGGGAGCAGCGACTGGCGGAAGCATCGGAGAAGATCGAACGCCTCGGCCAGGTCAATCTCGCCGCCATCGACGAGTTCCGCGAGCAGTCCGAGCGCAAGGAGTATCTCGACCGGCAGTTCGCGGACCTGAACGACGCACTGGCGACGCTCGAGGACGCGATGAAGAAGATCGATCGCGAGACCCGCAGCCGCTTCCAGGACACGTTCGATCGGGTCAACGCCGGGCTGAAGGAGAAGTTTCCGCGGCTCTTCGGCGGCGGTCACGCCTACCTCGAAATGGTGGGTGACGACGTGCTCGAGGCCGGCGTGGCAATCATGGCCCGTCCACCCGGCAAGCGGAACAGTTCCATCAGCCAGCTTTCGGGCGGCGAGAAGGCACTCACTGCAGTGGCGCTGGTATTCTCGATCTTCGAACTTAACCCGGCGCCGTTCTGCCTGCTCGACGAGGTGGATGCTCCGCTCGACGAGAACAATGTCGGGCGCTTCTGCGACATCGTCCGGGAAATGTCGGGGCGGGTGCAGTTCGTTTTCGTGACCCACAACAAGGCAACGATGGAACTTGCGAACCAGTTGCTCGGCGTGACCATGAACGAGCCCGGCGTGTCGAGGCTGGTCGCGGTGGACGTCGAGGAAGCCGTACGGCTCGCGGCAATCTGACGGTAAACGATGACCGAATTGCGCTGGATACTGCTGCTGGCCGGACTCGCGTTGATCGCGGGGATGTACCTGTGGGGCATCCGTGCCAGGTCGCGGTCAGCTGCAGGCGATCCGGGCCGGGCGTCTGCAATCGAAACCATGAACCGGTCGGCCGCGTTGGCTGGAAATGCGGGCGCAGGTGCCGACACCGGTGCGGACGGGGACATCGACGTGGATCTTGATGTCGCCACCGGGATCGACGCGGATGCAGGCATTGACCGGACCGCGGGGCGGCTAGAGCCGCGGATCCGCAGTGATGACCGAGCCGCGCTGATACATGAGGTCGTTCCGCTGGTCGAGGTGGACGGCGACGGCGTGCGCACAGGCCGCCGCGAACCGACCATGGGGCAGCGCTGGACAGTCGCGCCGGAGCGCCCCACCGAGTCCGCCGAGACGCACGCGCCGGGACCTGTGGACGATCCTGACTCCCAGACCGCAGTCGAGTCCCGCGCCCAGCGGATCGTCGCGCTGCGGGTGGTGGCACCGCTGCCGTCACGTTTCGAGGGTTCGCTGCTGCAGGAGGCACTGCTGGCCGAGCATTTCGAGTTCGGACGCTACGATATTTTTCACCGGCTCGATCAGGCCGGACGCCCGCTGATCAGTCTCGCGAGCCTGCGCGAGCCGGGCACTTTCGATCCAGCGACGATGGCCGGTGCCGCGTACGCCGGGGTGGCATTGTTCGCCGTGCTGCCGGGACCGCTGACCGCACAGCAGGCCTTCGAGCAACTGTTTGCCACGGCGCGCGCGCTCGCGGCACGGCTCGGCGGGCACATGCAGGACGAGCGGGGCATTCCGCTCACCGCTCAGCGCGTCGTGCGCCTGCGCGAGGAAATGCTCGCCTTCGACCGCGGCCGGGCAGACCCCGACCGGCGCTGAAGGCGCTCGATGACCGACCGCGACGACGCGAAACGAGTCGCCGAGCTGCGCCGGCAGATCGAGCATCACGATCACCGTTACTACGTCCTCGACGACCCGGAAATCTCCGACGCGCGCTACGACGTGCTGATGCGCGAGCTGCGCGAGCTCGAGGCGGCGCACCCCCGACTGGTGACTCCGGATTCACCGACACAGCGTGTCGGTGGCCAGACATCGAGGGGATTCTCGACGGTCCGCCACTCGCTGCCGATGCTGTCGCTGGACAATGCGTTCAGCGCGCAGGACCTGCTGGATTTCGACCGTCGGGTGCGCGAGCGCCTCGACGTCGAGGCCGTCGTGTACTCCGCTGAGCCCAAGATCGACGGCCTCGCCATCAACGTGAGGTACGAGCGCGGCCGCCTGGTGCAGGCGGCGACACGCGGCGACGGCTCGGCTGGCGAGGATGTTACTGCGAACGTCAGGACCATCGCGTCGCTGCCGTTGCGCCTGTTCGGGAACGCACCAGAGGTGTTCGAGGCGCGCGGCGAAGTGTTCATGACCCGGCGGTCGTTCGACCGACTGAACCGCCGCGCCGCGGAAGCGGGCGAGAAGACCTTCGCCAATCCACGAAATGCGGCTGCCGGCAGCCTGCGCCAGCTCGACCCGCGGGTCACCGCGAGCCGGGCACTGGACATCTTCTTCTACGGCGTCGGCGCGAGCGAGGGCTGGACCTTCCCTGCCCACCAGCGCGAGGTCCGTGACGCGCTGCGCGGCCTCGGCCTGCGTACCTGCCCGGAAGCCGACACTGTCACCGGGGTCGACGGCTGCCTTGCGTACTACGCGCGGATCGCCGGACTGCGCGACACGCTCGGCTACGAAATCGACGGCGTGGTCTACAAGGTGGATCGGCTGGACTGGCAGAGGGAACTCGGCTTCGTCGCCCGCGCACCGCGTTGGGCGATTGCACACAAGTTTCCCGCGCAGGAAGAGACGACGACCGTGCTCGGTGTCGACTTCCAGGTCGGGCGAACCGGAGCCCTCACGCCCGTGGCCCGCCTCGAGCCGGTATTCGTCGGCGGAGTCACGGTGAGCAACGTCACGCTGCACAACATGGACGAGCTCGAGCGCAAGGACGTGCGCATCGGAGACACCGTCGTCGTGCGCCGGGCGGGAGACGTGATCCCCGAGGTCGTCCGTGTGGTCACCGACAGTCGCAAGGCCGGTGCACGCCGCGTCAAGCTGCCTGAGCGCTGCCCGGTATGCGGGTCGCACGTGACCCGCACGGAAGGCGAGGCCGTTGCCCGATGCAGCGGCGGGCTGGTCTGCCGCGCGCAACGACGCGAGGCGCTGCTGCACTTCGCGTCGCGCCGCGCAATGGACATCGAGGGGCTCGGCGAAAAGCTCGTCGAGCAACTGGTGGACTCCGGACGGGTCGAGACGCCCGCCGACCTCTACACGCTGCAGGCCGCCGAACTCGCTGCACTGGAGCGCATGGGCGAGAAGTCGGCCACCAGGCTCGTGGAAGCGCTGGCCCGCAGCCGGACGACCACCTTGCCGCGGTTCCTGTATGCGCTCGGCATACGAGACGTCGGCGAAGCGACGGCACTCGCACTGGCCGGGCACTTCGGCAGCCTCGCAGCAATCGAGGTCGCGAGCACCGACGAAATCCAGGAGGTTCCGGACGTGGGTCCGGTCGTGGCCTCGCACCTGCGGGATTTCTTCGACGAACCGCACAACCGTCAGGTGATCCGCGCGCTTCGCGACGCAGGCGTCACCTGGCCCGAAGGTAAGCCGGTCGTCCGCAGCGGCGACGGTCCACTCGCCGGCGAGGTGATCGTGATCACCGGGACGCTGGGCTCGATGAGCCGGGACGAAGCCCGCGCGGCTGCCCGCACAGCCGGTGCAACGGTGACGGACTCTGTTTCACGCAAGACTACGCTGCTGGTGGCGGGCGCGGATCCCGGCTCCAAGCTGCGCAAGGCGAGCGAGCTCGGCGTGCGCATCGCCGACGAGGCCGGCTTTCTGCGTCTTATCGGCCGGGGCACGGACTGATGTACGCGCGCTATGCGCTGCGACGCGTGCTCGGCATCGGGCCCACGCTGTTCGTCATCGTGACCGCGGCGTTCTTCCTGATGCGGCTGGCGCCGGGCGGGCCGTTCGACGAGGAGCAGACCGTCCCTCCGGAAATCGAGGCGAACCTGCAGGCGGCCTACGGGCTCGACCAGCCGGTGCTCGTCCAGTACGGGCGCTATCTTTTGGGCCTGCTGCACGGCGACCTCGGACCGTCATTCCGCATGAAGGATTACAGCGTCGCTGAAATCATCGGCAGCGGCCTGCCGGTGACGCTCGCCATAGGGACGTCGGCGCTGTTGCTCGCCTTGCTGCTCGGCATTCCGCTGGGGCTGCTGGCCGCGCGCAGTCACAATCGCTGGATGGATCACGCGGTGATGGCGATCGCGCTGGTCGGCATCGCCGTGCCGAATTTCGTGGTAGCGCCGCTGCTTGCGCTGGTGTTTGGCGTGGAACTCGGCTGGCTGCCGGCCGGCGGCTGGGAGCCCGGCAGCCCGAGATACATGGTCCTGCCGGTGCTGACACTCTCGCTGCCGTTCGTCGCGTACGTGGCTCGATTGACACGGGGCAGCCTGCTCGAAGTCCTTCAGTCGCCGTTCATCCGCACGGCCCGAGCCAAGGGCATCGGCGGCCCGGCCATTCTCAGGCGCCACGCGCTCAAGCCGACGCTGCTGCCGGTGCTGAGCTTCCTCGGGCCCGCGGCCGCCGCGTTGCTCACGGGTTCGCTGGTCGTCGAACAGGTCTTCGGCTTGCCCGGGGTCGGCAGGTACTTCGTGCAGGGCGCCGTCAATCGCGACTACACGCTGGTCATGGGCATGGTGGTCTTCTATGCGACGCTGATCCTGGCGCTCAACCTGCTGGTGGACCTTGCCTACGGCTGGCTCGATCCGCGCATCCGCCATGACTGAATCGCGGCCCGGAATCTACGCCGGCGCATGGCGACGGCTGGCCAGGAACCGCGCGGCGGTGGGGGCGCTGGCGACGCTCGCCTTGCTGGTCGTGCTTGTCGCTGGCCGGGCCGGCACTCGAGTTCGTATTCGATCGACCACGTCGACTGGTCGCTGAGTCCGCTTGCGTCGCCGCCGTCACTCGCGAACGGGCACTGGCTCGGAACCGACGGTAACGGCCGCGACCTCTTCACGCGCCTGTGCGCGGGCACGCAGGTGTCGCTGCTGGTGGCGCTGCTCGCGACCGCGGTGAGCCTCGTGATCGGCGTGGCCTGGGGCGCGACGGCTGGCTACCTCGGTGGGCGCGTCGACGACTGGATGATGCGGGTAGTGGACGTGCTCTACGCGCTGCCCTACATGTTCTTCGTGATCATCCTGACGGTGGTCTTCGGTCGCAGCCTGCTGCTGATCTTCCTCGCGATCGGCGCAGTGGGCTGGCTCACCATGGCGCGCATCGTCCGGGGGCAGTCGCTCGCGCTCAGGCAACAGGCATTCGTCGATGCGGCGATCACGCTCGGGCTCCCTGCCCGCAGCATCATCGCGCGCCACATCGTGCCGAACGTCGTTGGCACGGTCGTCGTCTATGCCACGCTCACCGTGCCCCAGGTCATCCTGTTCGAGAGCTTCCTGAGCTTCCTGGGACTCGGCGTCCAGGAGCCGCTCACCAGCCTCGGCCGCCTGGTCGCCGAGGGCGCGCTGGAAATGGAGTCGGCACCGTGGCTGCTGCTCGGGCCGTCGGCCGTGCTGGCACTGATCCTGCTGTGTCTCAACTTCTTCGGCGACGGGCTGCGCGACGCGCTGGACCCGAGGCAGCGTTGAAGTGACCCGGCCAACGCTGCTCTCGCTCGACAAGGTCCAGGTCGAGTTCGACACGGAACAGGGGCCCGTGCGGGCGGTGCGCGGCGTATCGTTCGACGTGCACAGCGGTGAGTGCCTGGGCGTGGTTGGCGAGTCGGGATCCGGAAAGAGCCAGCTGTTCCTTGCCTGCCTGGGCCTGCTCGCGGCCAACGGTCGTGGGCTGGGCTCGGCCCGGCTGCAGGGCCGGGAGCTGATCGGTGCGGGCGAGCGCAGCCTCGCGGCCGTGCGTGGCGCATTGGCCGGCATGGTGTCCCAGGACCCGATGAATGCGCTCACGCCGCACATTCGAATCGGCGAACAGCTGACCGAGTTCGTGCTGGACCGTGGCGGCTTGCGCCGGCCCGAGGCGCGCGCTCGTGCGCTCGAGCTGATGCGCTCGGTTGGCATTGCGGATCCGGAACGGCGCTTCGACCAGTATCCGCACGAGCTTTCCGGCGGGCAGCGTCAGCGGGTTGCGATTGCGATGGCGTTGATGCCCGACCCGGCCCTGCTGATCGCCGATGAACCGACCACGGCGCTCGACGTGACCGTCCAGGCCCAGGTGCTCGACGTGCTGCGTCGCCTGCGCGGGCAGGGCTTCGAGCATCGTGCTCATCACCCACGACCTCGGCGTGGTGGCCGGTCTCGCCGATCGCGTCGCGGTGATGTACGCGGGCGCAATCGTCGAGCTTGCCTCCACCGACGAACTTTTCGCGGCTCCGCGCCACCCGTACACCGCGGCGTTGATCGAGTCCGTCCCGCGACTCGACACGCGACCGGGCGACAGCCTGCCTTACATCGAGGGACAGCCACCGCGGCCCCAGGACCTGCTGCACGGCTGCCGGTTTGCACCACGCTGCGCATTCGCGCGCGATCGCTGTCGGGAGACCGAGCCCCGGCTCGAGTGGAGCGGCGGTCGAGCCGCGGCCTGCCATGCGCCGCTGCCGGGCGGGTGGCTGGCATGAGCGATCTGCTGCTCGAGGTCCGCGGGCTTCGCGTCGAATACGCGGCCAGAGGGCTGCTGCGATCGCGACGTGAGCTCCGTGCACGCGCTCTGCGGCATCGACGTGGAACTCGCGGAAGGCCGCTCACTCGGCGTCGTCGGCGAGTCAGGCTGTGGCAAGTCCACGCTCGCCCGGGTCGTGCTGGGGCTGGTCGCGCCGAGCTGCCGGCACCGTGCGGTGGCGCGGATGGACCGTCGACACGTCGGACCGGGGCCGGATGAGGCAGATGCGCCGCGAGTTGCAGGTCGTGTTCCAGGATCCATTCGGCAGCCTGGATCCGCGCATGACGGCGGGCGCCAGCGTTGCAGAGGCGCTCGAGGCCCTGGAGGGCGTGACCGATGCCCCGGCGGTGCGAGTGCGAGTCGCGGCAGCCTTCGAATCGGTCGGTCTCGACCGCGGGCTGGCGTCGCGGTACCCGCACGAGCTCTCCGGCGGCCAGTGCCAGCGGGTGGCCATTGCCAGGGCCACGGTCGCGCATCCGAAGCTCCTGATCTGTGACGAGGCAGTGAGCGCGCTCGATGTATCGGTACAGGCGCAGATCGTCAACCTGCTCGCGGGCCTCCGCCGGCGGCAAGGCATCAGCCTGCTGTTCATCAGCCACAATCTCGCAGTCGTAAGGCACTTGTGCGATGAAGTCGTGGTGCTCTACCTCGGGCGTGCCGTCGAGCGCGCCCCGCGAGACGCCCTGTTCGCGGCGCCCCGGCACCCGTACACGCGTGCGCTGCTGGCCGCTGTCCCGGAGCCGGATCCTCGACTGGCCGCGCGCTCGCCTCCGGTCGAACCGGCCGGGGAGGGCGCGTCGTCCGCCGCGACTTCGGCAGGTTGCGCATTTGCGCCGCGTTGCCCGCACGCGGTCGATTTGTGCTGGCAGCGGCAACCGTCGCTCGAGCCGGTCGGCAACGGTGCCGCGGTCGCCTGCCACCGGTGGCGGGAACTGTCCGCAGATACCTGAAAGAGACTAGGTCTTTGCCCGCCTTGTCGGGACGGAGACCATGTGATTAGCTCCCCGGACCTGTACTGACCCGGGTAGCGGGCGCGCATGAATATCGACATCGAACTGCTGTTCCTCACGGCCGCGTCCATCGGCTTTATCCACACGCTGCTGGGTCCCGACCATTACCTGCCGTTTGTCGCCATGTCGGCCGCGCGCGGCTGGACGCAACGCAGGACCCTCTGGACGACCGCGCTGTGCGGAATTGGCCACGTGCTGGGCTCAGTCGTCATCGGGCTCGTCGGCATAGGTGTCGGTGTCTCACTCTCCCACCTGCAATGGCTCGAGGGCATCCGGGGCGACGCTGCTGCCTGGTTGCTGGCTGGATTCGGGCTCGCGTACATGGTCTGGGGCCTGAAGAAGGCCTGGCGTTCACGACCGCACACGCACGAGCACGTGCACGGCGACGGCACGCTACATCACCACGAGCACGGGCACGAAGGCGGGCACCTGCACCCGCACGTCGACCCGGTACGCGCAAAAAGCATCACGCCCTGGGCGCTGTTCGTGATCTTCGTGCTGGGCCCGTGCGAACCACTGATTCCGTTGATCATGTACCCGGCCTCGCAGCACAGCACATGGGGGCTCGCGGTCGTGGTGCTGGCATTCGGTGCAGTAACGGTCGCAACGATGCTCACGGTCGTCTGGCTCGCCCTGAAGGGCATCCAGCGCCTGCCGCTGGAATCGGCCGAGCGCTATTCGCATGCACTCGCCGGCGCGGCGCTGTGCGCGTGCGGCCTGGGCATCGTGTTCCTGGGCCTGTGAATGGCAGGGCCGCTGGCCGGAATCCTCGTACTTGACCTGAGTCGCATCCTGGCGGGTCCCTGGGCCACACAGTTGCTGGCGGACTTCGGCGCGGAGGTAATCAAGGTCGAGCACCCGCGGGGCGGGGACGATACACGGTCGTGGGGACCGCCGTACCTGCGCGACACCGAGGGCCGCGACACGCCCGAATCCGCGTACTACCTGTCCACGAATCGCGGCAAGAGGTCCGTGGCCATCGACCTCGCCCGGCCTGAAGGCCAGCAGCTGGTGCGCGGGCTCGCCGCACAGGCGGACGTGCTGGTCGAGAATTTCAAGGTGGGCGGCCTGGCCCGCTATGGGCTGGCGTACCCGGACCTGCAGACATCAAACCCGCGCCTCATATACCTGTCGATTTCCGCATTCGGGCAGGACGGGCCCGATGCGGCAGAACCTGGCTATGACGCGATGATCCAGGGCCTCGGCGGGCTCATGAGCATAACCGGTGTGCCTGACGGTGAGCCGGGTGCGGGTCCCCAGAAGGTCGGTGTCGCAGTGGCTGACCTCATGTGCGGGATGTACGCGGCATCCGGGATCCTCGCCGCGCTGCACGAGCGGCATGCGTCCGGGCAGGGACAATACATCGACCTGTCGTTGCTCGATACGCAGGTCGCGTGGCTCGCGAACCAGAACCTGAACTATTTTGTCAGCGGCAAGCCGCCGGTGCGACGCGGCACTGCGCACCCGAACATCGTGCCCTACCAGGCGTTTGCGACCGCCGATGGATACGTGATGCTGGCCGTCGGCAACGATGCGCAGTTCGGCCGTTTCTGTGCGGCGATAGGCAAGCCGGAGCTCGCCGCAGACCCGGCGTATGCGACCAATGGCGCCCGCGTGGCGAACCGTGGAGCGCTGGTCCCGGTACTCGAGCGACTGCTGCGCGCGCGCGCCAGTGCGGAATGGCTCGCAGCGCTGAAGGCGGCGCAGGTGCCCTGTGGGCCGATCAACGACCTCGCGCAGGTGTTTGCCGAACCCCAGGTGAAACACCGCGGCCTGCGGATCGACCTGCCGCATCCAACGGCTGGATCCGCGCCCGGGGTGCGCAATCCAGTGGTATTCGGGCGCACGCCGGTCGCGTACGACCGCGCTCCACCGCCACTGGGGGCGGACACCGACGCCGTGCTGGCCGAACGACTGGGCCTGGGTCCGGAGCGGCTGGCCAGCCTGAGGGAACTGGGCATTACCGCGTGAAGCCGGTCCTGTGCAGCCCGAAGCCGCCGGGCCATAATTGACGCACCGCAACCAGCAAGGTTTTGCCATGCCGATCCGCACCATCCGCCCGAGTCCCGGGCTCGCCAACGTACGCTATGAGATTCGCGGCCGACTGGCCCGGCGTGCCCATGAAATGGAGCGCCTCGGCTACGACATCGTCTCGCTCAATATCGGCAACCCGGGTGCCTTCGGGTTCAGGACGCCCGAGACGATGCGGCTGGCAATGATCGAGAACCTGCGGTCGGCTGAGGGTTACTGCCACCAGAAGGGCATCTTCCCGGCACGGGAAGCGGTCGTGATGCAGCAGCAGGAACGCGGCGTGCGTGGCGTCACCGCCGACGATGTGTTCATCGGCAACGGTGTAAGCGAGTTGATCGACCTTACGCTGCGCGCGCTACTCGCGGCAGACGAGGAAGTGCTGGTCCCGAGTCCCGATTACCCGCTGTGGACAGCGGCCGTGAACCTGAACAGGGGTCGCGCGGTTCACTACCCGTGCCGGCCGGAGCGGGGCTTCGTGCCCGACCCCGAGGAGATCGAGTCGCTGATCACCAGGCGCACGCGCGCCATCGTCGTGATCAATCCCAACAACCCGACCGGCGCCGTGTATCCGCGCGCCGTGCTCGAGGCGATCGCGCGCATCGCCGAGAAGCATCACCTGGTCGTGCTGGCCGACGAAATCTACGACCAGATGACCTACGACGATGCCGAGTTCGTCCCGATGGCGACGCTGGTGCAGCAGACACTGTGCGGAACACTGTGCGGACTCTCCAAGGTGTATCGCGCATGCGGCTACAGGGTCGGCTGGGCGGTATTTTCGGGCGACCTGGAACATTCCCGCGAGTACCTCTCCGCGCTGGAGCTGCTGTCCTCGCTGCGGCTCTGCAGCAACGTCCCCGGGCAGTGGGCGGTGCAGACCGCACTCGGCGGCTACCAGAGCATCCGGGAACTGGTGACACCGGGCGGTCGCCTGTACGAATCGCGCAAGGCAATCATCGACGCAGTCGCGCGAAGCCGTTTCCTGTACCTGACGCCGCCCAGCGGTGCGATGTACGCATTCGTCGGAGTTCGAACCGAGAGCCTGCCGGGATTCGACGACCAGCAGTTCGCGCTGGACCTGCTCGAACACAAGCACGTGCTGGTGGCGCCCGGGATCGAGCTTCAACGTCCCGTACGGCAACCACTTCCGCGTCACCAACCTCCCGGAGCCGCGGATGCTCGCGGACGTCTTCGGGCGCATGGAGGAACTGCTCGGGAACTACGCGGTTGGAGAGTCGCCCGCCACCCGCCCGAATCCGGCGCTTCGCGTGGTGGATGCCGCGGGCAACGGTTGAGAAAAGAGATTAATAAAATTCAATAAGTCATTGTTATATAGATAATAGTGGATACAGATAGCCCGCGACCTGGAGTGACGACCGTCACGCCGACGCGGCGTCTTGCCCACTGGGTCCGGCTGCGTTTCGATGAGGCCTGCCAGCGGCGGGGTCTCGAGGTTTGGCGAACGCCGGATGTGGTCGCATGGTCCGACCTGGTCCAGCGGATGTTCGAGGATGAGCGGCGGGCCGGCAGGATGTCCGGCCGGTGGCTGCCCGACGGCGCCGCCCGCCTGGTCTGGGAGCGGGCAGTGCTCCGCGATCCCGCAACCTCGACCCTCGTCTCGCCCGGCCGACTCGGCTGGGTGGCCCACCAGTCCTGGCGCCGCATGCACGCCTGGGAGATCCCGCAGAGCGCACTCGGCACCGAAGACCGCCCGGAGTCGATCGCGTTCGCGCGCTGGGCCCGCGAATTCACCGATTGGCTGCGCGAAAACGAATGGGTGGACGAGTCACTGGCGACAGCCAGCCTCGGCGCAATTGCCCAGCCAATGCGTTTCGAGCTCGCCGGCTTTGACGAGCTGACGCCAGCGCAGCGCTCGCTGCTCGATCGCCTCAGGCAGTCGGGCTGTGACGTCACGCAGCGACCGCCGGACGAACGGCGCGGATCGGTGCGCTGGGTCGAGTGCCCGGACCGCGACGGGGAACTCGACGCCGCCTCACGCTGGGCCGCCGCGCGGCTGGCATCGCGATCCACAGGCGCGAATCGCAATCGTCGTGCCGGATCTTGCCGCTCGCCGGGACGAGGTGAGGAGGTGCGTCGAGCGCGTCCTCGTTCCCGCGGCCACGCTTGCGCTCGGGCCCGCGCCGGAGTCTCGTGGCTTTGAACTCGCCGCGGCGCGCGGGCTCTCGGCACAACCGGTCGTCGCGGCAGCGCTGGAGTACATCGACGCTTTCTGCGGAGTCGTGGACCTCGCGGCCGCCCGCCGACTGCTGCTGAATCCATTTCTTGCAGTTGCCAGCGAAAGCGACGCGCGGGCGAACCTCGATGCGCACATCCGCCGGTACGAGGGACCGGACCTGGGCCTCGTGAAGCTCGCGCGACTGGCGGGCGAGAAGGACTGCCCCGGGTTCGAGCGCGCATTGCGGTCGGGTCTTGCACTGGCCGGGCAGTGGCCCCGTCGCGCGCTGCCGAGCCGCTGGTCCCAGCTGTGGTTCCAGTTGCTGGCGACGGCGGACTGGCCAGGCGAAGGACTCGACGGCGACGAGTACCAGGCGCGCCAGCGCTGCGACAGGCTGGTCGCCGAATTCGGCGCGAACGACGACTGCATAGGGCCGATGAATGTGGTCGAGGCCGCTGCACTTCTTCGTGACCTTGCCGACGGCGTGCTTTTCGAGCCCCAGGAGCTTCGCGCGGGCCTGGTCGTGGTCGATGCAGCGACTTGCGCCGGGATGAGCTTCGACGCGCTGTGGGTCTGCGGGCTCGACACGACGCGCTGGCCCGCGCCGGCATTTCCCGATCCGTTCCTGCCCCGCGAGTGGCAGAAGTCGCAGCAGATGCCCGGTGCCACTGCCGAGATCGCCGCGCTCGAGTCGAAGCGGCTTTTCGAGCGCCTCAGCCGCAGCGCAAACGAAGTCATCATGAGCGTGGCACGGTTTGATGCGGAGGCGCCGTTGCTGCCGAGCGCGTTGCTGGCCAGCGTGCCTCGCGGCCAGCCGCCGGATTGCTGGAAAGCAGACTCCGCGGCCGCTTGCGATGTTCGCGGCGCGCCCGGCACCCGAGGAGCAGGTCGACGGTACGATGCCGGCCGTCGAACCGGGCGAGTCCCAGCGCGGCGGCGCGAAACTGCTCGAGGTCCAGTCCGCGTGCCCGTTCCGTGCGCATGCCGAATTCAGGCTCGGTGCGCGCCCGCTCGAGGATCCGGAACTCGGTGTCGCCGCAGCGGAGCGCGGCGAACTCGTCCACGGTGTGCTTGCGCGGCTGTGGCTCGAACTGCGCGCCCAACCCGCACTGCACGCGCTGTCGCGCGAGGAGTTGCGGGCGAAGATACAGGTGGCGGTCGAGGCCGAGGCCGCTCCCGCGCTGCGCTCTGCGCAGGGGTTCATGCGGCAATTGCTGGAGATCGAGAGCGAGTGGCTGCTGGCGCGGGTCGCCGACCTGCTTGGGATTGACGCGGTGCGACCACTGTTCGAGGTCGAGTCGGTCGAGTCGGAACATTCAATCGCCATCGGCGGGCTGACCCTGACACTCAGGGTCGACCGGATCGACCGGCTCGCGGACGGCAGTCTCGCGGTCATCGACTACAAGACGGGCGCGGATGCGGAAGCCGGAGCCTGGTTCGGCGAGCGGCCGCGGCTTCCCCAGTTGCCGCTCTACGTCGAAGCCGTCGGCGCCGGGCGCGTGTCGGCCGTGGCATTCGGTCGCGTCCGCACCGGGGATACCGCGTACAGCGGCGTGGCACGCGATTCCGCGGCATTTCCCGGTCTTGCCGCGCATGGGTCCCGCGGCTGGCCGGTCGAGCACGCGTCGTGGGATGACCTCATCGATGCCTGGCGCAGGCGCCTGACGGCGATCGCGCGCGAGCACGCCTCGGGCGACGCGCGTCTTGCGCCTGATCCGGTGCGGGCATGCCGGTATTGCCAGCTGGGCATGCTGTGCCGCATCGGGGAGACCCGTCTCGGCTCCGCGACGCGGGAGTCGCGCGATGACTGACCTCAGGCGTTGCGACGAACAGGCCCGCGAGCGCGCGCTCGACGTAGCGCGCAGCTTCATCGTCCAGGCGCCGGCCGGGTCGGGCAAGACGGAACTGTTGATTCGGCGTTTTCTCGCGCTGCTCGCGACGGTCACGGCGCCGGAGTCGGTGCTGGCGATCACGTTCACGCGAAAGGCCGCGGCCGAGATGCGCGATCGCATTCTTCGGGCACTGCGTGCAGCGACGGATCCAACCTCGGCCGGCGGCAGGCCGTCGCACGCACGCACGCTGGAACTCGCGCGGAAGGTGCTCGAACTCGACACACGGCTGGGCTGGGACCTGCTCGGCAACCCTGCGCGTCTGCGCATACAGACGATCGATGCACTCAACTTCGGTCTCGCACGCCGGCTGCCGGTACTGTCCGGGCTCGGTGCGGACCTGGCAGTGGAGGACGACGCGAGGGAACTCTACCGCAAGGCCGCGGAACGCCTGCTCGAACACCTGCCCGGAGGCGACGACCTGCACTCGCGCGCGGTCGCGACCCTGCTCGCGCACGTCGACAATCGCGTGCCGAGATTCGTGGACCTCGTGATCGAGATGCTGGCGCGTCGCGATGCCTGGGGCCCGGTCCTTCCCGAAGTGAGCGCTGACGAGGTCGCCAATGCAGATCTCCTGACCAGCCTGGAACGCGCGCGCACCGAACTGGTCGAGGCACACCTGGCGGCGCTCGCTCGCGAGTTCCCGGACGACCTGCTCGCCGACGCCGCGGCGGTGGCGCGCGAGGCAGCCGCGACACTGGTGGCGGCCGGTAGCGAATCGCCCATCACTGCGTGGGCCGGGTACCGCGACACTCCACGAGGCACGCTCGCTGATGGTGAATACTGGCTCGGGCTCGCGGCCCTGCTGCTCACGGCCGACGGTACGCCTCGCAGGAGTCTTCGACTACAGGGTCGGCTTTCCGCCCGGAAAACCCGGCGCGCCGCTCAAGCGGCGCGCGCTGGCAGTGGCGTCCGCGCTGGCGTCACGCGAGCAACTGACAGCGCGGCTCGAGGCAGTGCGCCGGCTGCCGGAGCCTCGCTACACGAGCCGACGAATGGCGTGTGCTGCAGGCACAACTGGTCGTGCTGCGACTGGCGGCGGCCGAACTCGAAGTCGTGTTTTCCGACAGACGACTTGCCGACTACCCGCGCATCGCGGCGGCCGCGCTGCAGTCACTGGGCAGTGACGACGAGCCCACCGATACGGCACTCGCGCTGGACGCGACGCTCCGGCACGTGCTGGTCGACGAATTCCAGGACACGTCGGAGGCACAGGTCAGCCTGCTCGGGAAACTCACCAGCGGCTGGCAACGAGACGACGGCCGCACGTTGTTCCTGGTCGGCGACCCAATGCAGTCCATCTACCGGTTCAGGAATGCGGAGGTCGGCCTGTTCCTCGACGTGCGCGAGCGCGGCCTCGGTAATCTGGTTCTGGAACCGCTGGCGCTGGCCGTGAATTATCGTTCGACAGGTCCGCTGGTCGAATGGGTGAACGACTGTTTTGCGCGGGTCCTGCCGGCGCTGGACGACGAGGTGACCGGCGCGGTGACGCACGCGGCGAGCGTCGCGGCGGTGGGAGCGCGGCGAGGACGGCGGCGTGCAGGTGCACCCGCTGTTCCGCCGCAGCCGGCTGTTCGAGGCTTGCTCGGTCGTCGACGTGGTCGAGCAGCGGCTCGCGGAGGATGAAGACGCCGACATCGCGATCCTGGTGCAGGGTCGAAGCCACCTGCTGCACATCGTGGGCGAGCTGGTGCGGCGGGGTGTTCCGTTCCAGGCCACGGACATCGACCCGCTGGGCGAGCGGCCCATCGTGCTCGATCTGCTCGCGCTCACGCGCGCCATTGCGCACCCGGCCGATCGTCCGGCGTGGCTCGCGGTGCTGCGGGCACCGTGGTGCGGGCTGACGCTCGCCGAGCTGCACGCGCTCTGCGGTGACCGGCGCAGCGCGACGCTGCCGCAACTGCTTCGGGACGATGAACGCCGCCAGCGGCTCGAACCCGACGGCCCGCGCGAGGCTCGACAGGCTCTGGACCGTCCTGGAGGCTGCGCCGGTCGAGCTGCGGCGATTCGGGCTGCGCGACGCCGTGGAGCGCGCGTGGCTCGCGCTGGGCGGCCCGGCCACGGCCGGGTCTGCGCGCGAGCTCGACGAAGCGCAGGCCTATTTCGACGAACTCGCAGGGCTGGAACGGCGTCGCACGTGGTCACGTGGACCTCGCGCAGGCTCGCAGAGGCGCTCGAGAAACTCTATGCGCCATCGCGACCCGACGCCTCGATCCGGGTGCACCTGCTCACCGTGCACAAGGCGAAGGGTCTCGAGTTCGACACCGTCATCGTGCCGGGCCTCGAGCGGCGATCGCGCGCGGACGACAAGCGGCTGCTGCAGTGGGCGCGACTGCCCGGCGCCAGCGGTCGCGGCCTGGTCGTCGCGCCGGTCGCGGGCAAGGGTGACGACCCGAACCCGCTCTACCGCTGGCTCGAAGGCCTGGAAAGCGGCAAGCTGGTGCAGGAGAAGCGGCGACTGCTGTACGTCGCGGCGACGCGCGCGAAGCGCCGGCTGCACCTGTTCGGCAGCTGTGCGCTGAAGGACGGTGACGGCGGCGGTCCGACGATCGTGACGCCTCCGTCGACGGTGGCGCTCGGGCTGCTGTGGCCTGTGCTCGAGTCGGACTTCAGGCACGGCTTGCAGGCGCAGCGGCGATCGAAGGCGAGGCGGCTCCGGTCATCCCACGCGACCCGCTGCTTCGACGCCTGCCGCTCGCGTGGTCCGTGCCGCCGCTCGAGTCTCCACGAATCGAGTCATCCAGCCGACCGCGGGCGACAGCGGAGCCGCCGCTCCAGTTCGACTGGGCGTCGGAGACGGCGCGCCACGTCGGGACCGTCGTTCACCGCGAACTTCTGCGCATCGCCCGCGGCGGCGCCGGACGCCTCGGCCGGCGTGTCGGAGCCGGCGACCATGCGTCGCTATCACGACGAACTCGCGGAACTCGGCGTGCCCGCAGACCATCGCGCGGATGCCGTCGAGCGCGTGGCGACGGCCGTGCAGCGCGACGCTCGCGGACGAGCGGGGCGCTGGCTGCTCGATCAGCGCCATGCGTCGGCGGACAGCGAACTGGCCCTGACCGGTCGGGTGAACGGCGAGTTGGTGTCCGTCGTGATCGACCGGACCTTCGTGGACGGGCAGGGAACCCGCTGGATCGTCGACTACAAGACCAGCAGTCACGAAGGCGCGGGGCTCGAGGCGTTCCTCGACCGCGAGCAGCAGCGATACTCAGCCGCAGCTCGAGCGCTACGCGGCGCTGGTCCGGCACCTCGGTCCGGAGCCGGTTCGGCTGGGGCTGTATTTCCCGCTGCTGTCGGCCTGGCGGGACTGGTCCTAGAGCGTCCCGCTCACGCCGAACGGTCGACGGCCGCTCGCGTCCGCGCGGACCCAGATATTCCAGCGAGCGAACCAGGTCCGGCGGCGCGTCGTCCCGGGCGGCCACCGTGCCCTCGAGCAAGAAATTGCGCCCGGCAGCGAGTGTCAATGCGGCATCGACCGCTATCGGACCGCTCGTGTCGGCCACGCGTGCACTGACGTCGGACGACCCTGGCGACGCCTTTCGCGGGTCGGGGATCACGATTTCAAAACTGCCGATGCTGCCGGCACCGAGTTGGGGCATGACGAGATCGGAAAGGTTGCAGCGTGCCGGCAGCCGCGACTGGCCAGCCGGAAACCAGCCGGAGCCGCGTGAACGCGCCGCTCGCCCTGCCGTGCCAACCGCGCGCCATGCCGCTCGGAATCTCGGCAAAAAGCTCGATCGGAAGGTCGAGGTGCACGTTGGAGAAGTCCAGCGATCCCGTCGAGGCCTGCTGCAGCCTCTGCGCTGACCGATCCGTCGGGACGGGCCAGCGAGACCTCGCGCTGCCGCCCGGGCGCGCAGCAGTGCCAGTGGCCGCAGCCGCCAGCGCAGTTGTCCCAGCGACGCGCCCTGCCATGCGACACCGCTCGCGACACCGGACCAGACAGTTCCGGAAAAACCCGTGGCGGAAAGGCCGGCTTGCGCCGGAACGCTCGACCGGCCAGGCTGGCCGGCAAGGTGGCTACGGCAAAGCAGGAGAGTGCAATGAGCCCGACGACGACGAGCCGCCAATTTCTTCTCGCAACGCCGGGCTCTCCGCGCGGCCCGGCGTCACGGCGCGGCGGCGGCGCCATGCGTGAGCGTGATGCTTGCGTTGACCAGTCCCGGGGCGGAACCGGCATCGATGGTTGCGTCGGTGACACTGATGCCGAACCTGAGCTGAAGGCTTGCCAGCCAGGCGATCATCGCGTCGAACGGCGCGCCTTCGAGGCGCAGTCGCAGACCGTTATTGCCGCTCGGGCTCTGCTCGCGGATCGTGCCGCCCAGCCCGGACTGGCGTCCAGTCCGGTCGACGAGCACCACGAGGGATTCCTTCGAACCGGCACCGCCGGTCGCAGCCGCCGCCGTTACCCTGGGTGCAGCCTGCTGCATCCAGGCGAGGTCCGCAGCCTTCCGTTCCACGCGTACAGCCTGCCTGGCACGCATGTGCTCGAGCGGCAGTGCGACGGCCACGTAGAGCACCGCAATGCCGACCACCGCCGCGGCTCCATACACCAGTCTTCGTTCGCGGGGCGCGAGGTTCGCGAGCCATTGGCGGATGTTCATGATCGCCCCAACTTGACGACCAGCCTGCCTTCGACCATTTCGCCGCGCGGCGTCGCAGACTGCAGTTCGGCACTCATGCCGCCCACGCTCATCGCCTGCTTCAAGCCGTCGAGCGACTCGACCGACGGCGCCATCAGGCGCAGGTCGACGGCGTCGCCGCGGCAGCTGATGGACTCGACGCGCGCCTGCGGGGTGCCGGCAAGCGCGCGCGACAGCGTCGACAGCGTCGGCAGCAGCGCGCTGCTTCCACCGCCACCACCGAGCAGTCCTTCCATCTGAGCGCGAGGGTTCACCGCCTTCTGCCCGGGCAGCGCCTGTGCGAACAGCTGCGCGATCTGCGCGTCGAGCTTCTTCTCGGTCCCCGAAAGCTGCCACATCGGACAGCCCCTGGACGATCACGAACACCAGCGCAGTGGCGGCAGCCAGCGCGGCAGGCAGCCGCCAGCGGCGGAATCCCATCGCCAGCGAAGAACGCGCCGCGTACGGTCCCTGGAGCAGGTTCACTGCCGTGCCATTGACGCACTGGCCGGCCAGCAGCGGCAGCGAGCCGTCAGGGAGCAGCTTCACCTGCAGCGTCGAAGCGCGCTCGCGCAGCGCCTCGATCATTTCACGATGCTGCTCGTAATCCGCCGGTGCGGCGAAGAACACGACGTGACCGGCCGGGGCTTCCAGCGCCATCGACCGCAAGCGCGAGGGCGTCGGCCAGCGGATCGGCATCGAGCGCGAAAGGAACCGAGCCTTCGCGGCGGACATGGAGAGTCTCGCCGTCGAACAGGACCGTGCTGCCGCCCGGGGTCGGCGGTACCACGGCCGTGTCCGCATACGCGGCATCCGGCTGGATGCCCGCGGCCTCGCAGGCCTCGAGCCAGCGGTCCATCAGGTGGCGCGAAACGACGGCGACTGGCGTGGCCGCGGCGCCGGTCGCCTTGGCGCCAATCGCGAAATGCAGCCCCTCGACATCCGACGCCAGCTGTTCCTCGAGCGCAAACGGCACTGCCTGCGCGAGACGGGCGCCGCCGCGCAAGGGCAACTCCGGCTCGGCCAGCGTCACTTCACTGCCGGGCAACAGCAGCACGGTCGCGCGTTGCTGCGCGAGGCCGAACGCGTCCGCGAGCGGGCCGGTCTGGACCGGGCCGGATCGCGCGCCGTTCGCATCGACGATCAGCCACGAAGCCTGCGCCCCTTCGGCGGCGCGCAGGCGAATTACCAGCGTCTCAGACATCGGGCCTCGGGGGGATCATTCGGTTCCGAAACTGCGCAACTGGGGACGCACAAGTCCTCCCTGGCCACGCACGAGGAGACTGTACAGCGTGAAATCCGTGGTGCCAATAGTGACCCATACCGTTGCGCCGAAGAAATTGCTCGATTCCGCGATCGATGTCCTTGACCTTGTCGTACTCCGCGTCGCCGAATGATCCGCGCAGGTCTGTCGAGAGTCGGAAAACAGCCGCTCTCGCGACGCTTGGCAAGGTCTTCCGGACTGAGGCCGAACTCGCGCACGTTCTCGATCAGTGCGTCGAGGACGATGCCGGGTGCCGTGCACACGTTCAGCTTGGTGCCGACCGGCAGCGCCGTCACGTAGGGCTTGAGCTTCGCGTAGCGCTCCGCGCCGAAGCCCGGCAGCGACAGCAGCTCGCTCGCGCGCGTGATGGGCATGTTGGCCGCGAGATAGGGCGGGCTCTGGCCGGTGTAGACGCTGTCCTCGGCGCCATCCGGAAATCCGGGCTGCGTGTCCTCGTCGATCCAGTCGGCCATCGCGGATGCCCAGGTCGGCTCCAGGTCCAGCCAGGCCAGGATGCGCGCGAGCTGCAGCACGGCCTCCGGGTTGGTCGTCCCGTCGGCGAATACCAGGTTGTTCAGGTTGAAGCGGCCCTGCAGGTCCTCGAGCCGTGCCCGCGACCGTGCCTCCCTCGATAGGCAATGGCGGAAGCGGCCGCGCCCAGTTCTCGGTGAAGTTGTCACCCTGCGACTCCTGCTCGTCGCGCTGCAGGACGTCGGCTGCCCAGGCCTCGGCGCCGAGCGCGACCTCGAAGGCCTGGTCGAGCGCGAACAGCGTCCCGGCACGCCTCTGGTCGAGCATGCCGCGATAGACGACGTTCACGGCCAGAATCGTCGCGAGCGCGACGATGAGCACCGCCGTGATCAGCGCAACGCCGCGCTGCGTCCTGCGTGTGGCGTGCCGCGTCATGGCGCTCATCCGGGCACCTCGACGAGACGGCGGATCGTGCCCCAGTCCTCGAGTTCAATGGTGATTTCCACGGCTGCCGGGCGCCGGCGGAGCGCCGTTGGATCGTCCGTCTGCGTCTCCGGGCCAGTGGTCGATCCAGGTGCGGCTGCCGTCCAGCACGCGGACGGTGATCGACGTGACGCCAGTCAGCATCCGCTCGCGGACGGGTTCGACCGTGGGAGTGCGGTCCAGCACCGGCCAGTGATCGCGCCAGAGTTCCTGGTTCTCCACCCTGTAACCGACGCGCTGCAGAGTCGGGCGCGGCAGCCCGGCCGTATTGCTCCAGCCCGCCCGGGTCAACTGCAGGCGGTACTCGGTCGTGACGCCGAGCATCAGCGATGGCAAGCGCGTATCGCCGATCGGCTCGCGAATCGCGCGAGGCTCGACCTGTTCGAGGTCCTGGACGAGCACCTGCACGGCGCGCTGCACCTGCCGCGTGCGATCGAGTCGCTGCTCGGCGTACTCGCTCTGTTTCTGGAGTTGCGTATAGCCGCTCAGCGCCAGCACGCCAACCACCGAGAAGATCGCGACCGCGACCAGCAGCTCGAGCAGCGTGAACCCCGCACGTCGGCGTGGCGCGCTCACTCTTCGTCTTCCTCGGGATCGCCCGGTGGTACGAACCTCTGCGGGCGGCTTCACCGGCGGGTTTCCTTTGTCGTTCTTTCCACCACCGTCGGCCTCGTCCTCGTTCGGGTCGGGTGCACCGTTCCCGGCACCGTTCCACGCGATCGTGCCACCCCCGGCCGGGCCGACTGCGCTCCCGTAGAAGCCGGTCACCGATGCCAGCACGACATCGTCGCGTGCCTCCGCGGGACGCACGCGTGACGTCCATGCGCCGCAGGCTCTGGACCTGGGTCTGCGTGACGCGCATGGACCAGCGCCAGCGCTGGCCGGCGAACTCCACGTCGTCCGACGAATCCGCGACCGGCGGTGGCGCGGGCTGGAGCCGTTGCTCGGTCACGACATTCATCGCGATCCAGTGCGCGATGGTCTTTTCGCGCAGATAGGCTCCATTGCGCGCCTGCTGCGACACGGCCTCGATCACGCCGAGCATGCCGAGCGCGACGATGACCAGCGCCGCAAGCACTTCGATCAGCGTGAAGCCCGACGCGGAGCGTGGGGCGCCAGGGAGCGATTCAGCGGGCGGCCGGGTCATCGACCTTGCCCGAGACCAGTTTTCCGTCGGTGCTGCCGGCGACGCGGCGTACTTCGTCGGTGCCATCGCGCTGCAGCCGGATCTCGAACGGCACCAGGTCACCGGACGCCTGCACCACGATCTGCGGGACCAGCGACTGTCCTTCCGTCTGGGCCGAGCGTGAATTGAGCAGCACGCCGCGGGACTCGAGCCGCAGTTCCAGGCCGACCCCGTCGGGCATCAGTCGTTCGCGAAGGAGCGGATCGCCCGACACTGCGAGCCAGCGTTCGCTGCGTGAGTCGTAGTGAAGGAAATCATAGCCGCGCGCGTCGACGCGCAGGCCGAGGTCGCGGCCCTGCAGCATGGCTTCCTCTCGCGCCTGGCTGAGCACAGCGGCGAGGCGTGCAGCCTCCTGGTCCATTTCGTGGTCGCCACCCAGCACGTTTATCGAGATGACCGCCATGCTGGAGATGATGCCAATGATGACGACGACGACCAGCACCTCGAGCAGCGTGAAGCCCGAGGTACGGGAGCCGGCGCGCACAGGCCGGGAAACGCTACTCGATGTTCCAGTTACCGATGTCGGCATCTTGACCCTCGCCACCCGGCTGGCCGTCGGCTCCGAGGGTGTAGAGGTCGTAGTCACCGTGCGAGCCCGGGGCGAGATAGTTGTATTCATTGCCCCAGGGATCCTTCTTGAGCCCGTCGATGTAACCGCCTTCCTTCCAGTTGCGGATGTTTGGGTCGACCGGGCGCTTGACCAGCGCCTCGAGCCCCTGCTCAGTGGTGGGGTAGCGGAAGTTGTCCATGCGATAGAGGTTGAGCGCGGTCTCGTAGGCGCGGACGTCCTGCCGGGCCTTGGTAACGCGCGCATCGTCGATGCGGCGGATGACGTTTGGCGCCACCAGGGCCGCGAGAATTCCCAGGATCACCACGACGACCATGATTTCGATGAGCGTGAATCCAGAGTCCCGCGAACGCGGGTAGTGGAATCGAGAAGCGCCCGGCAGGCGGGTGACAGGTGGGAAGTTCATCGCGTGATCGTGCCTGTGGCTGTAGAGTCGTGGAATCATAGCAAATGGCGGCACCGGACCGCCGGTTGAGCGTGGGCGCGCGTATCTCCACAACTCGCAATGCGAACTGGCGCACGGCTTCGGGCTTCGGCCTGCTGCTGGTCACTCTGTGGCTCGCGGGCCCGGAGGTGACAGAGTGCCTGCGTTACGAGCGCACCGCGGTGCTCGCGGGGCAGGCCTGGCGCCTGCTGAGCGGGCACCTGGTGCACGCGGATGCCGCTCACCTGGCATGGAACCTCGCTGGCGCGGCACTCGTGTGGTGGCTGTTCGCCGCGGAGTTCAGTCGCCGTGGCTGGTGTCTCGTCATGCTCGCTTCGACCGCAGCGATCGACCTTGGTTTCATTTTTTTCGTGCCGCAGCTCGAGTGGTACGTGGGTTTCTCCGGCGTGCTGCACGGCTGCATGGCGGCGGGACTCGTCGCGTGGCTGGGCAGGGAGCGCGACCCGGTCACGCTGGCCGTGGCCCTGGTGTTCGCGGCCAAGCTCGGCTGGGAACATTTCGCGGGTCCATTGCCGTTCACCAGTGCCACCCTTGCGCTTCCCGTCGTGGTCGAGGCGCATAGCTTCGGTGCACTTGGCGGAGCGGCAGCGGCCCTGTGGCTGCTGCACGGGCGGCGTCGCAGCGGCACATCGCTATAATCGGCCGGCCGCAAAGGGTCGGCCCGCGCACCGGGGAGAGTCATGTCACTGGCATTCGTGTTTCCGGGCCAGGGTTCACAGTCGGTCGGGATGCTGGCGGCGCTGGCCGCGGCCGAACCGATCGTGCAGCAGACCTTCGCAGAGGCTTCGGCGGTTCTGGAGTATGACCTTTGGAACCTGTGCCAACAGGGGCCTGATTCGGACCTTGGGGCCACAGAACGAACCCAGCCGGCCATGCTCGCGGCCGGCGTCGCCACCTGGCGCGCCTGGCGCAGTCGCGGTGGTCCAATGCCCTCGGCCATGGCGGGACACAGCCTCGGCGAGTACACGGCGCTGGTCTGCTCGGACGCACTCGACTTCCGCGCCGCCGTCGACCTGGTGAGATTCAGGGGCCAGGTCATGCAACGCGCAGTGCCGCTCGGTACCGGCGCGATGGCGGCGGTCCTCGGCCTTGCCGACGACGACGTGGCGGCCGCATGCCGCGAAGCGGCGAACGGCGAGGTCGTGGAGCCGGTAAATTTCAACGCGCCGGGGCAGGTGGTCATCGCCGGCCACGCATCGGCGGTGTCGCGCGCGATCGAGGCAGCCAGGGCGCGCGGTGCCAAACGCGCCGTCGCGCTCCCGGTCAGTGTACCGTCGCACAGCAGCCTGATGACCGGTGCTGCCGACGAACTCGCCGCGCGACTGGCAGGGGTCGAGATACGGATGCCGAACGTGCCCGATGTGTACACGGTGGACGTGAAGCGCCACGAGTCCCCGGACGGCATCCGCGCGGCACTGCGCGAACAACTCTTCAGGCCGGTGCGCTGGGCAGACACGGTTCGCGCCATGCTGGCGGCGGGCGTCACGACGCTGGTCGAATGCGGCCCCGGGAAGGTGCTCACATCGCTGAACAAGCGGGTGGAGCGTCGCGCGGACCTGAAGGTGCTTGCGATCGACGATCCGGAATCATTGGCGGCGGCCCTGGCTGCCGTAGGGGTGTAATGCAATGCTCGACAACGACCTGGCTCTCGTGACCGGCGCCTCCCGCGGCATCGGCCGGGCGATCGCGCTCGAACTCGGCCGGCGCGGCGCGAATGTGATCGGTACTGCCACGTCCGATGCGGGTGCGGCGTCGATCGGCGACGCACTTGCAGCAGCGGGTTTACGCGGGCGAGGCGTGGTGCTCGACGTCTCGAACGCCGAGTCGGTCCAGCGCTGCTTCAAGGAACTCGAGGCCACCGAAGGCACGCCCACGATCCTGGTCAACAACGCAGGCGTGACTCGCGACGGGCTGCTGATGCGCATGGGCGAGGAGGACTGGCAGTCGGTGATCGACACCGACCTCACGGCCGTCTACAGGACCTGCAAGGCGGTCATGCGGGGAATGATGAAGGCGCGGCGCGGGCGAATCGTCAATATTGCCTCGGTCGTTGCCGTCATGGGCAATGCCGGCCAGTGCAATTACGCGGCCGCCAAGGCCGGGCTGATCGGCTTCAGCAAGAGCCTGGCCCGGGAGGTCGGCTCGCGCGGAATTACGGTCAACGTGGTGGCCCCGGGCTTCATCGTCACCGACATGACCGACGCGTTGAACGAACAGGCGCGCAAGTCGTTGCAAGAGCAGGTGCCCCTCGGGCGGCTCGGTTCCCCGGAAGACATCGCGCACGCCGTTGCGTTCCTATGCTCGCCCCAGGCGGGCTACGTGACGGGGGAAACCCTGCACGTAAACGGCGGTATGTATATGATTTGACAGTATTTTAAGTTCGAATTGGACCACATGCGACCCTTGCACTTAGAATACGCGCCCCATGCCGGGTACTCGAAGGGGAGGACCGGCTGGCATTGTTTCCCACAGAGGACTCCGAAGAACATGAGCACCATCGAACAGCGGGTCAAGGCGATTGTTGCCGAACAGCTGGGGGTGAAGGAAGAAGAGGTCAATAACGATTCGTCCTTCGTCGACGACCTCGGCGCAGACTCGCTCGACACGGTCGAACTCGTGATGGCGCTCGAGGAAGAGTTCGAGACCGAGATTCCTGACGAGGACGCCGAGAAGATCACGACCGTCCAGCAGGCGATCGACTACATCAACGAGCGTCGCAGCCAGGCCTGAGCCGCGATCGGCCAGGCCGCCACGGACGGCGGTCCTGGCAACCACCTGCCTAGACCGGGGGACGCTGCTATTGTCCAAGCGTAGAGTCGTCGTCACCGGCCTCGGCATCGTTTCACCGCTCGGCAGCACCGTTGCAACTGCCTGGGATGGCGTGTGCAACGGCCGCAGCGGCATCGCCACGCTGACCAGGCTGGACACCAGCGCATTCCCGGTCCACATCGGTGGCGAGGTCGTCGGCTTCAACGCCGAGGACTATATGTCGCCGAAGGACGTGCGAAAATTCGATCCGTTCGTGCCCTACGGCTTTGCCGCCGCCGTGCAGGCGGTGACGGACTCGGGTGTCGAGGTGAACGAGGCGAACGCTCCGCGGATCGGTATCGCGATGGGTGCCGGAATCGGTGGTCTCAGCACCATCGAGGAGACGACGGCCAAGTGGCTCGAGTCGCGGACGCCGCGCAAGATCTCCCCGTTCTTCATCCCCGGCAGCATCATCAACGCAGCCGCCGGGCAGGTGTCGATCCACTTCGGCATGAAGGGCCCCAACATCTCGCTGGTCACCGCGTGCACGACGTCGACGCACTCGATCGGCATCGCCGCCCGGTTGATCCAGTACGGCGACGCCGACGTGATGGTGGCCGGCGGCGCGGAGGCTGCCTTCACGCCGCTCGGGCTCGGCAGTTTCGGCCAGGCCCGCGCGCTGTCGACCCGCAACGACGAGCCCACGCGCGCCAGCCGCCCGTGGGACCGGGACCGCGACGGATTCGTGATGTCCGAGGGTGCCGGTGCGATCGTGCTCGAGGAATACGAGCACGCGCGCGCGCGGGGAGCGCAGATCTACGCGGAGTTCGCGGGCTTTGGAATGAGCGGCGACGCCTTCCACATCACGTCACCACCGGAGGACGGCGATGGCGCGCGCCTCGCGATGGTCGCCGCGGTTCGCGACGCAGGCGTGAACCCGGGGACGTGCAGTACATCAACGCGCACGCGACCTCGACCGAACTCGGCGATCGAGCCGAGACGATCGCCATCAAGCGGGCATTCGGTGACGCGGCGGCCGGTATCGCCGTCAGTTCGACAAAATCCATGACAGGCCACCTGCTCGGCGCTGCAGGCGTGGTCGAGGCCATCTTCACGATCCTGGCCATCCGCGACGGCATCGTGCCGCCCACCATCAACCTCGAGAATCCCGACCCGGCCTGCGATCTCGACTACGTTCCGGGCAGCGCGCGTCGCATGCCCCTCCGGCTGGCGTTGTCGAATTCGTTCGGATTCGGCGGTACCAACGGCAGTCTCGTCTTCCGCGCCCCGCAGTGACCGACCGGGCTTTCTGGCCCGGCGACGCACTGCTCGGGTTGCACGCACGATTCCCGGACCGCTACCCGGTGCTGTTCGAAAGCGTCGGCGGCAACGCGCCGCTCGGCAGGTACGACGTATTGCTCTGCCTGCCGGGTGAATGCCTCGTCGCGCGCCCGGACGGCCGACTGGAGGGCCGTGCGTCGGTCGCGGGCGGAGGATTTCTCGATACGCTGGATTCCTGGTGGCGCGACGAGTCGCATCGCCCGGCGACGCCTGCCGATGCTCCTTTCGTCGGCGGGTGGTTCCTCTATGCCGGCTATGAACTCGCAGGGGAAATCGAACCGAGCCTGAGGCTTCCGCAATCATGCCACCCGCGTGCCATTGCGTGGCGCATGCGCGGCGCGCTGGTGCGTGACCGACTGACCGGGGAGACCTCGTTTCACGCCGAGCCGGGTCACGCAGGCGCGCTGCGTCGGGACGTGGAGCTCGACCTGGCAAGCGCCGTGGTCGAGACGCCTGCCCGCGGCGCTCTTCTCGCCGGCGACGTCACCGAAGACTCACCTGCCGCGTTCCTTGATGGCGTCCAATCGGTGCTCGAGGCCATCGGACGCGGCGACGTCTACCAGGCGAACCTGTCTCGCGGATGGGCAGCACGACTGGCGGAGGGCGTGTCGCCGGCGGAGATCTACAGGCGGCTGCGCACGGCGAATCCAGCGCCATTCGCCGGGATTGCAGCGTTGCCGGGATTCACGCTGCTGAGTTCGTCGCCGGAGCGACTGCTCGAGATTCGCGGGGGCATCGCGAGCACGCGACCGATCGCGGGCACGCGGCCTCGGGGCCGGACCACCGCGGACGACGATACGCTGAAGCGCGACCTGGTACTCAACGAGAAGGAACGCGCCGAGCACGTCATGCTGGTCGACCTCGAGCGCAGCGACCTCGGCCGTATCTGCCGCGGTGGAACCGTGCGCGTCGACGAGTACATGACGGTAGAGACGTATGCGACCGTGCATCACATCGTGTCCAACGTGACCGGCGAATTGCGTGAGGACGTCACTCCCGGCCAGGCGATCGCGGCGGTTTTCCCGGGCGGCACGATCACCGGCTGCCCCAAGGTGCGCTGCATGGATCTGCTTGCAGGGCTGGAGGCCGCGCCGCGTGACGCGTATACCGGATCCATGGGATACCTGGGACTGGACGGCTCGCTGGACCTCAACATACTGATCAGGACACTCACCGTGTCCGGCGACCGTGTCGAATTCCGGACCGGTGCCGGCATCGTCGCGGACTCCCGGCCGCATGAGGAGCTCGGGGAGACGCGCGCGAAGGCCCAGGGCCTGCTGCGTGCATTGGGGAGACTCGAATGATTGGACGAAGGCTGGTCAACGGTTCGGAGACCGCGGGTATCGCGGCGGACGACCGGGGCCTGCAGTATGGCGATGGGCTTTTCGAGACCATGGCCGCGGCAGGCGGTCGCATACCGCGTTTGCCGCTGCACCTGGCCCGGCTCGAGGACGGCTGTCGCCGGCTCAGGATACCGATGCCCTCGGTCAGCCTGATCGAGGACGAGTGCGGGCGGGTCCTGGAAGGGATGGGCACGGCGACGGTGAAGCTCACGATCACTCGGGGCCCCGGGCCGCGGGGTTACCGGCCCACGGCTGACCCGTCGGTCACGCGAATCGTCGTATCGTCCGCGGCACGCCCGCGCGGTGATGCGCTCGCGCCCGCGGTGCTCAGGATTTGCGACACCAGGCTGGGCCTGAATCCCGCTGCTCGCGGGCTTGAAGCACCTGAACAGGCTCGAGCAGGTCATGGCCTGCTCAGAGTGGGACGACCCTGGTATCGACGAAGGCCTCATGCTCTCGAACGACGGGCGCCTGGTGTCCGCGACCGCCGCGAACGTGTTCCTGGTCGAGGACGGTCGCCTGGTGACACCTGCGATACGCGACTGCGGTGTCGCGGGCGTCATGCGCCAGGTGGTGCTCGCGGCGGCGGCAGACATCGGGCTCACCGTCGTCGTCGAAGACGTACAGCCGGACCGGCTGGTCACTGCCGACGAACTGTTCGTCACCAATGCCGTCGTCGGAATCCGTCCTGTCCAGGAAATTGCCGGCATACGGCGCTGGACGGCCGGGGAGGTCACGCGCAAGTTGATGGACTGCACTGCTTGAGTCGTCTGCTGGTCAGCCTGCGCGTGGCCACCGGCCTTGCGATCGCAGCCCTGCTGGTGCTGATCGGTGCGTGGCTGGCGGTGGATCGGTGGCTCGACACGCCCGTGGTAACCGGCGGCGGCCACAGGATCGAAGTACCGGTCGGCCAGCCGTTCTCGCGCACCGCGCAGGACCTCGCAGCGCGCGGTTTCATCGATCATCCGCATCTCTTCGCGGCCTACGCGCGCCTGCACGGCGCGGATGCCCGGGTGCGTGCCGGAGAGTACGAGATCCCACCCGGCACGAGTCCCCGACAGTTGCTGGCGCTGCTCGAATCGGGCGCGGTGGTACGGCGTTCCATCACCGTGGTGGAGGGCTGGACATTCCGTGACCTGCGCCGTGCCCTCGAAAACGACACGGCAATCGTGCAGACGCTGGCCGGGCAGGACGACGCGGCGGTCATGGCCGCGCTCGGCGAGCCTGGAGTCGCGGCCGAAGGCTCGTTCTTCCCGGATACCTATCTGTACGACAAGGGCACGAATGATCTCACGATCCTGCGCAAGGCGAGGGAACGCATGCGCGCCGAACTCGATGCGGCGTGGCGATCCCGGGCGCAGGAACTGCCGCTGGACAATGCTTACGAGGCACTGGTGCTCGCTTCCATCGTCGAGAAGGAAACCGCGCTGGCCACGGAACGCCCGCGCATCGCGGGGGTGTTCATACATCGGCTGCGTGAGGGCATGCGACTGCAGACCGACCCCACGATCATCTACGGGCTTGGCACGGGTTTCGACGGCAACCTTCGTCGATCGGACCTCGAACGCGACGGGCCGTACAATACCTACACGCGCGCGGGCCTGCCGCCGACGCCGATCGCGTTGCCGGGTGCGGCATCGCTGGCTGCGGCGGTCCGGCCCGATGAGCGTGGTGAAACCTATTTCGTGGCAACCGGCCTGCCGGACGGGAGTCACGAATTCTCCCGCACGCTGGCGGAACATGAGCGGGCCGTGGCGCGATATCTGCGGCGATACCGGAACAAGGCGACGGGGCACTGAATGCGAGGCAGGTTCATCACGTTCGAGGGCGGGGAGGGTGTCGGCAAGTCCACGCAGGTCGCGCGCCTGGCCGACTGGCTGCGCGCGAGCGGCCGTGATGTCGTGCTCACCCGCGAGCCAGGCGGGACGCCGCGCGCGGAGAAGCTGCGGCGGATGCTGCTCGAACGCGGCGACGAACCCATGCCGGAGTCCTGTGAACTGCTGTTGATGTTCGCGGCGCGTGCAACGCACCTCGACAACCTGGTGCGCCCGGCCCTCGACCGGGGTTCGTGGGTGCTCTGCGACCGCTTCACCGACGCGACCTATGCCTACCAGGGAGGCGGGCGCGGCGTCGCGGAGAGTCGCATCGACGCGCTCGTCGAGTTGGTGCACGGAGGGTTCGAACCCGACCTGACCGTCCTGCTCGACGCTCCGGTGGAAACGGGCATGTCGCGTGCACATGATCGAAACGGCCGCGGGGGCCCCGATCGCTTTGAAACCGAACGGCACGAATTCTTCGAGCGGGTGAGGGCGGCGTACCTCGAGCGTGCCCGGCGCTATCCATCGCGGGTGCGGGTCGTCGAGGCGGGCGGAACCGTCGAGGCCGTCGAGGCCGCCGTACGCCAGTTCGTCGAACCGCTGCTCGGTGACGACCGATGACCGATGCCGCCGCTGCCACGGTTCTGCAGCCACTGGACATCTATCCCTGGCACGAACCGGCCCGCTTGCGCATGCAGGCCGCAGCGGCCGGCGCAAGATTGCCGCACGCGGTGCTCGTCCATGGCCCGGCGGGTGTCGGAAAGGAGCGGTTTGCACAAGCGCTCGCGGCCACTCTGCTCTGTACCGGTCGTGGCGAACGATTCGAAGCCTGCGGTGAGTGTGCGGACTGCATGCTCTGTCGCGCTGGATCGCACCCGGACCTGCACTGGCTGCGGCCGCTGGAGGACAAGAAGTCCGTCGGTGTGGACCAGGTGCGCGAAACCTGCGAGAAACTGGCCATGACCAGCATGCGAAGGGGCTTTCGCATCGCGATCGTGCAACCCGCGCAGGCCATGACCACCAGCGCCCAGAATGCGCTGCTGAAGACCCTCGAGGAGCCCGCGCCGCGCACGTTGCTGATGCTGCTGACGTCGCGACCGTCGAGGTTGCTGGCGACGCTTCGCAGCCGCTGTCAGCGCATTGAAATCGCCTGCCCGGCGGCACCCGACGCGCGCGCCTGGCTCGAGCGCGAGACTGGCGCAGCGGTAGCGGACGGGCTGCTGGAGATTGCGGGCGGGGCGCCGCTGCGCGCGCTCGAAATAGCGCCTCACTTCGAGGCACTGGACAGACAGATGTCGATGCTGCTGCAGGAATTGCTGGCGGGGCGAGTCGAGGCCTGCGCCGCAGCCGCGGACATGATGGGTGACGGCCTGCCCGCACGGCTCGACTGGCTGGAGAGCTGGCTGGCGCTGGTCATCAGGGCCAGGACGTCTGTCACTGGGACCCATGTCACGGTTAGGGGTGGGCCCGTGTTGCAAAGGATGGCCGGTGAAGTGAACATAAGCGCCGCGTTCCAGTTAGTGGACCGGGTGCGTGAGGTCCGGCGGCTCCTCGAAGGGTCCGCGGCTGCGCAACTAGTGATCGAGGCGCTGCTGGTCGAGGCCGCGGGCCTGCCGGGACGCAAAGGAGATTCGCGATGGGCCCCGTGACGAGGCAACCGAACAAGCCGGGACTGCTGACGCTCACCATCAAGGACAAGAGCGCGCTTTACCTGGCCTACATGCCATTCGTGAAGAACGGCGGCCTGTTCATACCGACCAGCAGTAACTACCGGCTCGGTGACGAGGTGTTCATGCTGCTGAACCTGATGGGCGAGGACGAGAAGCTGCCGGTGGCGGGGCGTGTCATCTGGATGACTCCGAAAGGCGCCCAGGGCAAGCGAACGGCAGGCATCGGCGTGCAGTTCAGCGAGCAGGACCGGGGCAACACCCAGCGCAAGATCGAGTCGTACCTGGCGGGCGCCCTGGGCGGCGACAAGCCCACCCACACGATGTAAACCGGCCCCAGCGTCGATCGTCAGCCGACGGAGTTCAGTGCCTCGGCCAGGTCCGTTTCCACGATACCGCCACGCAACACTGAAGCGTTGAATCCGCGTTCGCTCAGGAGATATGCAGCTGCGGAGCTGCGCCGCCCATTTTCGCAGCAGACCACGTATGGGGTCGCCGGGTCCAGCGACTTCAACTTGAGCCGCACGAAGTAGAGCGGCACGTTCAACGACTTATCGAAGTGGCAGTGCTCGTATTCGCTGGGAAGGCGCACGTCCAGCCAGCAGCCCCCACCGGCGACGAGGCGCCGCGCCTCCGTGTAGTCCACCCAGCGCAACATCGGCTCGTTCAGCAGCTGGTTGAAGTCTTCCTTGCCGAGCCGCATCACGGCGCCTTCGGTGATTGCAGTGACGGTTGCGTTTCGCGTCGCGCCGGAGACCAGGGCTTCTTCGCCAAAAGTGTCGCCCATGCCGAGTTCGGCGAGCTTGATGCCTTCGCGATTCAATGGCGTTTCACGCGTGACGGCGCAGCGGCCGTTCACGACGACGTAAAAATAGTCGCCCTCGGCACCCTGGCGGACAATGGTCTCGCCGGCTGCGACGGGCACGCGCTGCATCCGCATGAACACTGCCTGCAGGTTCGCCGGCGGGATGCGATGGAACGCCCGGTTCTGCAGCAGCACGGTCATCCAGTCGCCGCCGGATTCCGCGGAATTCAGGTCGCCAACTTCGTAGGTTCCGGTCTGGTCCCAGGTGAGCAGCACGTCGAGCAGGTCACTGTCGATCGACAGGTACTCGATGCGGTCGGAGGCAACCCTGGCCATGCTGCGCCGGGGCAGGATCGGGGCAAGCGGGTGTCGAGCCTCGGGCGATCCGCCGGACACTGAGCCGACGATCTTGCCGTCCGTAAGCAGGTCGACGACGCCCGAGACCAGGTAGATCGTGCGCTTGTCTGCGTCGCCTTCCTTGAACAGGATCCGGCCCTGGCCCAACTCGCGCAAGACAGTCTTGCGGGCAAGCGCGCGCACGTTCTCGTTCTTCAGGCCATCCAACGGCGAGAAGGAACGCAGCAGCTTGAGTTCGAGCGTCGGGATCTCGGTCATCTCGTCCGTTTGTGCCGCATCGGCCCAGGGTCCTGCCGCGCATCCTTGATAGCCGTTAATCCTACCATAGCCGTGTCTGAGGGGGCGTGTCGCTCAGGCAGCCACGCTCTGCCGGCCCCTGGTCACGCGAAAGTCGCAGATGAGCGGCCGGTGATCCGAGAACGTGACGTCAGCGACGCAGAACGAATCGACCGTGATGTCGCGCGAATGAAGTATGAAGTCGAGTTCCATCCGCGGCTTGCGAGCCGGGTATGAAGGGATGCGATCACGATTCGCGCTCCTGAGTCCAGCCGCTTCGATGAACAACGCCATCTCGTGCTCGCCCCAGAAGGTATTGAAGTCGCCGGCCACGATGACTGGCTTCTTCGACGCGCGCACGAGTTCGAACAGGTTCCGCAGCTGGCTTTGCCGATGCCGGAACTTGAGCGACAGGTGCACGAGAAAGACGCAGATGTCATCCAGCTCGAGTTCGATGATCAGCCGCTTGATCCCGGTGTCGAAATAATGGAAGCGCTCGCCTTCGACACGCGGCGCGGCCAGGAAGGCATTCCCCTGCTTGTTGACGATCGGCACCAGCTTATTGAACGAGTTTGTCCCGTACTTGCACTGGTAGATCGAGTAGTGGCCCAGCGACTCCGCGATCGCCTGGGCCTGGTTGATCCGGCCGGTGCGGATCGAGCCCGTGTCCACTTCTATCAGCCCGACGATGTCCGGGTCGGACGACTTGATGAAGCGGGTGATGCCCTCCAGCACGCGCGGGTTGTTGCGCAGGTACCCGGCCCCCGGCACCGGCAGGTGGAAAGCCGCGCCCGTGCCGGTCGCGTAGCGGATGTTGTAGAGGAGGAAACGCATGGCTGCCTAGATCTTATCGGGCTGGTTGATCCGGAAACGCCTCGGGTGGGCTAGACTATGGAAGGAACACTGGCCACACCCGGGACGGAGCTACATTGAGCAGCGTATCTCAGAACAACCCGATCCGGCTCTTCGTTTGTCATGTCTGGGTCGATGATGACGACTACCACCGTGTGTTCGAGTACCTGGAGAGCACGGACAATTTCTTCTACCGGAACACGAGCACCCCCGACAAGCGTCCGCCAGGAGACAGGGAGGCGCTTCGCGACGACCTTCGCAGACAGATCACCGAAGCGGAACTGGTTATCGTCCCCGCGTCGAGCTATCGGCGACACACGGACTGGATCGAATTCCAGCTGAACTGCGCGAAGGCATTCGACAAGCCGGTCGTGGTGCTGGAGCCGTTCGGCTCGCACGATACGATTGCTCCGGCAGTGATGGAGATGGGAGACGAGGTCGTGCCCTGGGACAAGCGGCAGATCGTCGATGCGATCAAGCGCCAGGCGCGTCACGAAGAAACCACCCGCTTCGACGTGATCGAATTCAAGCTCGACTGAGAGACAGCCGGGCGTTTTATTCGTCGCCCACGAGGCGCAACTGACGCTGCGGGTTCGTGGCGGGTTCACGCTGGTCGTTTGCCGACAGAGCCAGGTAAAGGTCGAGCACCTGGGCAGCGCAAGCGGTGGCCTGCTGATCGGACATCTTGCGCACCGTCGCCCCGACGCGCCCCAGGCCGCCTGTCGCAGGCTCCGAGCTGAGCGAGTTCATCAGTTCCTGGTAGCGCTCCGCAACGTCCACGGGAAGTCGGGCAGCATCAACGTCACTCAAGTGCCGCAGAGATGCTTCGCACAAGCGTTGTTTGACCGGTCCCGCGCCGATCAGCTGCAGCACAGCGGCACGCAGGTGCGAATGGTTTCCGGCTTCGATGTCTAGAGCTATCACTATAAATATCTTTAATTACAAATACTTAAAGTCTTTTATTGATGCTGAATCTCAGCATCGTGACGCGCGAAAACTGCCGACCGGCGCCATGGACGAAATATACGCCGCAGAATTGCAAACATAAATGGTCCGCCGATGCTGGTGCCGTCAGCCCTTATCGCCTTGAATCACCTGAGGGCGATTGACACGGTACAGGGCGGGCGTCGTGGAGTGCGCCGACCGGAAGCACGCCGTCAGGTGGCTCTGCGAACTGAAGCCTGACTCCGCGGCGACACGCGAAATCGGCAGACCCGACTGCATGAGAAGCTTGCGGGCGAGGTCCAGCCTGGTTGAGAGCACATAGCGATGAGGCGGCACGCCCATCGCATCGCGGAAGATGCGGCAGAAATGCGCCTGGCTCACGTCGGCAAGCGACGCGAGCTTCGACACGGACAGGTTGCCCGTCGGGTTGCGGTGCACGAAGTTGAGGACCGCCTGCAGCCTGGAGAAATGAACGTGGCCTGGGTTGATGCCACGGGATCCCGAGGTCGTCAGCGTACGAAAAGCCTGCTCCAGCATCACGCCTGCCAGGCGTTCCAGGAAACCTTCGTCACTCCCGGGACCTTTCTGCAATTCGGCCAGCAGTTGCTGCGCCGCGGTCCCCACCAGCGGATCGCTGAATGGCAGCGGTTCGTCGCGCGACTGCGCCAGTAACTGCAGGCTATTCACCACACTCCCGCCGCCTTCCAGAAAATAGAACACGGCGAAATCAACGCTTCCCGAGTAGTGCCAATGCGTGGGCACGCCCTTGGGGATCAGCAGGGACTGCGATGGCAGATTCATGCTTCGCCAGTTGTCCGGTTCGCCTTCCCTGACGCGTCCCCCGCCAAACTGGACGAGCAGGCCGGTGGTGTCCAGCCCGGAGACCGTTCGATCAATTGCCTGGTAGAGGTAACGCTCGGCAAAAACTGGCGTCGAGCCGCCAATCCGCCCAACGACGATGGGCTGGTGGCCGAGTTCCTTTCGTACTTGGAGCCAGGCCTCGGCCGTCATCAGGTTTTCCTTTCAAGCATATGAGTGATTTTTGACAAAAATACGCTTGTTCCCTGAAAGGCGCCACTTCGACGGACGGCCACAATCAGCCGTTGAACTGACAATGCGGGGACTGCAAGCATGATGACCCTGAAATCGAGGCTGACGCTGCCTGCCGCGGGACTTTCGGGCTTTGAGCCCCCAATGTCCGAGGAGGAGTCCGCGGTCCAAGGCGTTCTTCACCGGTTTGCCAAGGACGTGATGCGACCGCTGGGCGCTGAACTGGACAAGATGACGGCCGAAGAGGTGATTGCGCCGGGCTCGCCTTACTACAGCGTGTTTACCGAGTTTGCGAAGCTCGGACTCGACCCGTCCATGCTGGCCGAACTGCCGGCGGACGTCGCCGTTCGGATGGAATCGCTGATCGGCGAGGAACAGGGCTGGGGCGACGCAGGGCTTGCGGTGACGCTGAGCGTCGCCGGCTTCCCGCGGGAGATGGCGGCGACGATCGGCAACCAGGAACTCGTCGATCTCTGCACCGGTCGCATCGGCTGCTGGATGATCACGCACCCCGACAAGGGCAGCGACGTGCAGATCTTCGACATGGCACGTGAGTGGACCCCGGGCCAGCCCGGCAACAAGGGAAACATGTGGGGCCGGCTGCAGGGCGACGAAATCGTGATCAACGGCCAATGCTCTGCGTGGGTCTCGAACGGCGCAGTCGCACAGGTTGCGCTGGGTTACATCGGCGCGGAGTACGACGGCGGGTTCTTCGACAGCGACGGCCGTCCGCACGGCATGGCAGTGATCATTCCGCTCGACCTGCCCGGTGTCTCGAAAGGCAAGCCGCTCGACAAGATCGGCCAGCGGTCGCTCCCGCAGGGCGAGATCTACTTCGACAATGTCAGGATTCCGAAGCGCTTCGCGATAGCCCTGAAGGACGACTATTACGGCAACGTGGCCTCGGTCTGGTCGTTTGCCGGTACCCTCATGGCGCAGGTGTTCACCGGCGTCGCGCGGGCGGCGTTCGAGCTGGCGCTGCAGTACTGCCACGAGCGGAAGCAGGGCGGCAAGCTGTTGATCGACCACCAGCTGACGCGATATCGACTCGGCGACATGCTCCGCCGTGTCGAAGTCTGCCGCTCGGTGGCGAGGCGCTCGCTCACATTCGCCCGGACCTCGCCGCTGACCCACCCCTACGTCACCGCAGCCGCCAAGGTCACGGTCACGCAGGAAGCCATGAAGGTGGTCGATGAGGCTTTCCAGCTCTTCGGCGGCTCCGCGACCTCGCGCGAGTACCCGATCGAGCGGCTGTACCGCGATACACGTGTCGCACTGATCGAGGACGGCGAGAACTACGTGCTGACCATGAGGCTCGGGCTGCTCGCCCAGCAGCTCTTTGCCGAGGGCTGGTCGCAGAACTGACCGCGACCGGCAAGCCGACCCAAGAACGCCAACCAAGCCCGGGCACCGGGCACCTGAAAAGATCACGAGGAGAATTCGACATGGCCAAGTATCCCGTCGTCGTCTATGGAGCCAGTGGCTACACCGGCATGCTGATCATGGACTGGCTGATCGACCAGCAGGTCCCGTTCACGGCCGTCGCGCGCAGCGCGAAGCGCGTGAAGGAGATGATGGCCGAGCGCGTGGTGCGCCTCGAGTCGGCAACCTATGAAATTGTCGAGACCGAGCACACGGTCGAGGCGCTCACCAAGGTGTTCAAGGGCGCGAAGGTCGTCTGCAACACAGTCGGGCCGTTCGTGAACTTCGGGCTAACGGCCGTCGAAGCCGCACTGAAGGCGGGCTGCCACTACCTCGACACGACCGGCGAGCAGGCGTACATGCGTGCGGTGCGCGACAAGTTCGGTGAGCAGTTCCGGCAGGCCGGACTGCTGGTCTCGCCGTCGGTCGCCTACATGTACACGTTCTCCGAGATCGCGGCCGAGCTTGCGCTCGAGACCCCGGGCGTGGACGTACTCGAGACCGCGGCGCTGTGCCGCGGCCCGCGATTTGCCGCGGCCGGCGTCACGGTGGGCTCCACGGCGTCGATCTTCGAGCTGTTCCGCTCCGAGGAGTGCTACCTCTGGGAGAAGAAGCTGGTCGCACACCCTGTCGGCAGCTCGATCAACGCGATCGATCCGAGCTTCGTGCAGCCGGTATTCTCGCTGCCCTGGGGCGGCACCTCGCTGCCGCGTGTACTTCGAACACGACGCGCGGGTGCGCAGCTGCACCTCGTATGTCGGCTTCTACGACAACAACGTGATGCAGTTGGTTCACGGACTCGGGCAGAAGTGGGAGGCCGAGTACAAGGACCTGCCGAAGGAGCACCAGGACGCGGTGATCAAGCAGATCGTGGATTCGACCACGCCCAGCATGCCGCCGCGCGAACGAACCAGTGTCGCGCGCACGGTCGACTTCGCCATCGGCCGCGGCCAGCTTGCGGCAGTGCGTGCGACGGTGCACGGAATCACGCCCTATATTTCCACGGGTGCAGTGCAGACCGCTGCGGTCATGAAGCTGCTCGACGGGGAGACGAACAAGGTCGGCTTTGCCTCGGCGTCCAAGGCCTTCGGCCACCGCTACCTGCTCGGGTTCCTGGAGCAGCGGGGACTCGCACGCGCGACCGTCACGCAACTGTGACGGCACGCGGCTGATGAGCAGGCCGCGTCCGGAGCGGGCGCGTCGCGTCGTTGGAGGGGGACGAACATGGCGATGATCGATTTCTTCGACCGCGGCTGGCGCGGCAACCCGAACGGGATCGCGTACATACAGGACGACCGCGAATACACGTTCAACGAGGTGGGCGAACTCTCGTGCCGCATCGCGAACGGGCTGCTGGCCCTGGGGTTGCCGAAGGAAACGAAGGGCGCGGTCTGGGCCACCAACGACGTCATGGCCTGGACCTGCACGCTGGGCCTGTGGCGCGCGAACATGTGCTGGATCCCGGTCGGGGCCCGCAACCCGCCGGACGAAAACCACTACGTGCTGGACGCGTTCGACTGCGAAGTGCTGTTCTTCCAGAAGTACTTCGCGCCGGTGGTTGCGGAACTGAAGCCGCGGCTGCCGAAGATCCGGCTCTGGATCTGCATCGACGACGACCTGCCCGATTTCCCCGGCGCGCAGTCGCTCGAGGGCTGGGTCGCCAGCCAGCCAGCGACGCGCCCCGAGGTTCCGGTGGATCTCGACGACGTCGTGATGCTGTCGGCGACTGGTGGCACGACCGGCATGCCGAAGGGCGTGATGAACACGCACCGCAGCGCGCAGACTTTCTGCGCGCACTTCATGATCGGCTGCTCCTACGGCGGCGACGAGAAGCCGGTCAACCTTGCCGCCGCCCCGATGACCCACACGGCGGGCCTGCTGTCGATTCCCTGCACGGCTCGGGGCGGCACGGTTGTCGTGGTCACGAAGCCGGACCCGGCGCTGATGCTGGCTGCCATCCCGAAGTACCGGGTGACCGAACTGTTCCTGCCGCCGACGGTTATCTATCGGCTACTCGACATTCCGGGTCTCGACAAGAAGGTCGACTTCTCGTCGCTCAAGTACCTGATGTACGGGGCGGCACCGATGTCGGTCGACAAGCTGAAGCAGGCGATCGAGGTCATCGGGCCGGTGATGATGGGCGGCTACGGACAGACCGAGGCCCCGGCGTCGATCGCCTACCTGCCGCCGAGCGAGCATGTCGTGAATGGAAAACTCGCCTCCGATGAACGGCTGGCGTCGGTCGGACGCCCCAATCCGCTGGTGCGCGTCGAGATCATGAACGACGCGAACGAAATCCTGCCGCAGGGCGAGACCGGGGAGATCTGCGTGCGCGGCGATCTCGTGATGAAAGGCTATTACAAGGCACCGGAGAAGACCGCCGAGACCATCGTCGACGGCTGGCTGCACACAGGCGACATCGGTCATCTCGACGCCGAAGGCTACCTGCACATCACCGACCGCAAGAAGGACATGATCATCTCGGGCGGCTTCAACGTCTACCCGAGCGAAGTCGAGCAGGTGATCTGGAGCCACCCGGCGGTGCAGGACTGCGCCGTCATCGGGGTGCCGGACGAGCAGTGGGGCGAAGCCGTGAAGGCGGTCGTCGAACTGAACGCCGGTCAGCTGGCCAGCGCCGAGGAGATCATCAAGCTGTGCAAGGATCGGCTCGGCTCGGTGAAAGCGCCGAAGTCGGTCGATTTCGTGGCTTCGCTGCCACGGAGCCCGGTCGGCAAGGTGCTGAAGAAGGACCTGCGTGCGCGGTACTGGCAAGACGCCACCCGCAAGATCTGACCTGCAACACCGGAGAGCGTCGTTCATGAATTCATTTGAGGGCAAGGTGGCCGTCATCACCGGCGCTGGCTCCGGCATCGGCAGGGCGCTGGCGCAGCAACTGGCCGCCAAGGGCGCACGCATGGCGCTGTCGGACATCAATGCGGCCGGACTTACGGAGACCATGAAGTCGCTGCCCGCCGGGCCGAGGCCCGGGGCTATCCGCTCGACGTCTCGAATCGCCAGGCCGTGTTCGCGCACGCCGACGACGTCAGGCGCGACTTCGGCACCGCTCACTTCGTGGTCAACAATGCAGGCGCCACCGTCGTCGGGACTGTCGAGCACCTGTCGATCGAGGAGATCGAGTGGCAGCTCGGCATCAACCTGTGGGGCGTGATCTACGGCACGAAGGCGTTCCTGCCGATGATGCTCGCGCAGCGCGAAGGCTGCATCGTCAACATCTCGAGCGTGTTCGGCCTCGTGGGCTTCCCGCTGCAGAGTGCCTACAACATCTCGAAGTTCGGCGTGCGCGGGCTGACTGAGTGCCTGTGGAGCGAGCTCGACGGGACCGGGGTGCGTGCGGTATGCGTGCATCCCGGCGGCATCAGGACCAACATCGAGAAGGCGGGCCGTCGATGCGCCGCGTCCGGTGCAGAGGAGGCGAGCTTCGACGGCATGGCCGAGAAGATGCTGCTGACACCCCCCGAGACCTGCGCAGCCGACATCATCTCCGGGGTCGAGCGAGGGAAGAAGCGCATCCTTACCGGGAACAAGTCGAGCTCGCTCTACTGGCTGAGCCGCCTGTTGCCGAACAGCTACCCGGCCATCCTGAAAGTGATCGCCAAGTGATCGAGCATCCGGCGCGGCACCCGGGATCGACAGGAGGTTCCATGACAGACATCTATGTGGCCGGCATCGCGATGACGGTTTTCGGACGACATCCGGAGCGCTCGATCGACGACCTTGCCGGCGAGGCCCTGCAGGGCGCGCTGAAGGACGCCGGCTGCAAGGTCGGCGACATCGGCATCGCCTTCTACTCAGGAATGACCAATGGACCGCTGCAGGGCCAGATCTCGATCCCAGGCCAGGTGGTCTTCAGCAAGATCGGCATCGAGGGAATTCCCATCTACAACGTCGAGAATGCCTGTGCCTCGGGCAGTTCGGGTTTCAACCTCGCGGTACAGAGCCTGAAGGCCGGTACCACCGACGTCGCACTGGCACTCGGCAGCGAGAAGATGAATATCCCGGACAAGGTGAAAGCGTTCGCGATTTTCGAAGGCGGCTGGGACGTGTCGCGCGCCGAGGAAAACTACGCGACGCTGGTCAGGATGGGCGAGGGCATCGTGCCGCCGCCCGGCTCGGAATCCGATCGGCCGTACAGCAAGTTCATGGCCATCTACGCGGCCATGTGCCGCTGGCACATGAAGACCTACGGCACCACGCAGCGACAGATCGCCGCCGTGTGCGCCAAGAACCACCAGCACTCGGTGCACAACCCTTTTTCGCAGTTCCGCAAGCCGTTCACCATCGACGAAGTGCTGTCAGCCCCGCCGATCACCTACCCGATCACGCTGCCGATGTGCGCGCCGCTGTCGGACGGCGCTGCAGCGGCGATACTCTGTTCGGAAGACGGCCTGAAGCGCATCGGCGCCGACCGCAAGCGCTGCGTGAAGGTGGCGGCCAGCGTCATCGGGAGCTTCACGCACCGCGGCCTCGACGAACCTCAAAAGAGCGCCGGACGTCGCGCCGCCCTGAAGGCCTACGAGATCGCCGGGCTCGGTCCGGAGGACATGGACGTTGCCGAAGTCCATGATGCCTCGGCAATGGGAGAAATCATCCAGTCCGAAAACCTTGGCTTCGTGCCGTTCGGCGGCGGCGGCCCGGCGGCGGAGCGCGGCGAATTCACGCTCGGTGGCCGCATCCCGATCAACCCCTCGGGAGGCCTCGAGTCCAAGGGACATCCGCTGGGTGCGACCGGCATCGGCCAGCTCTATGAGCTTGTCACGCAGTTGCGCGGTGAAGCGGGGAAACGACAGGTGGAAGGTGCTCGCCACGCGATCCAGGAAAACGGCGGCGGCCTGCAGGGTATCGAGGAAGCGGCCGTCGCGATCCATATCCTGTCGCGTTGACCGTGCCACCTGTTGCAGCATAGACCCGAGCGTTCGCACACCACTGACAAAGGCACGGCATGGCGACAAACGACACGTACGTTCTCTGGGGCAGCCCACATTCCTATTACACCGGCAAGATCCGCTCGTACCTGATCAAGAAACGGGTGCCGTACCGCGAACTCACGCCGACGCATCCGGATTTCGGCACACGCGTAGTGCCAACCATCCGCAACATGGTAGTGCCGGTGCTGGAAAGGCCCGATGGGGGCTTGATCCAGGACACGACGGACATGATCGATCACCTGGAGCGCGAGTTTCCCAGCCCGATCATGATTCCGCAGACGCCGGTACAGAAGGCCGTGGCCTGGCTGCTCGGCGCGTTCGGCTCGGAAGCGCTGCTGCCGCCAGGAATGCACTACCGCTGGTCCTACCGCGCAGAGCAGGAGAGGTTCCTGCGCGCGGAGTTCGGCCGCCTCGTCTATGCCGGACCAGAGCGTGCGGTGCGCGACGAGGCCGGTCGGCAACTGATGGACTACTTCAATGGCTTCCTGCCTCCGCTTGGCGTGACGGAGACGTCGATCCCCACGATCGAGGCCGCCTACTGCGAGTTGCTCGACGCGCTGGACCAGCATTTCCAGCAGTGGCCGTACCTGCTTGGCGGGCGTCCCAGCATTGCCGACTTCGGGTTCATGGCGCCGCTGTTCGCGCACCTCGGCCGCGACCCGGTGCCGGCCACGCTGATGAAGAATCGTGCACAGAACGTGTTCAACTGGACCGAGCGCATGAACCTGCCGGCGATCGTGGACCGCGAATTTCCATCAATTCCCGATTCGTTTCCGGCCGACGACACGATTCCCGAATCGCTCTTTCCGGTGCTCAGGCTGGTGTTCCAGGACTGGGGCCCGCAATTGCTTGCCGACGCAAGGCACTACAACGCATGGGTCGAGGCCGATCCGTCGATGCCGGCTGGCCGGATGGTCTCGTCGATCCGACGAGCGCAAGATTCATCCGACACTCGGACCGATCGAGTACCAGTGGCGCGGCATCAAGATCACGCGTGCAAGCTCACCGCACGGCCTGTGGCACTTCGACAAGGCTGCGGCGTACGCGCGCGCACTGGAAGGCGACGCGCGTTCACGCTTCGACTCCCTGGTCCGACGCGCCGGCGGCGAGTCGGTGATGGGGATAAGGCTGGCGCGGGCGATGAAGCGCGAGGACTACGTGCTGGTGCTTGCCTGAGCTGTGGCTAGGGACGCGCAGTCCCGGTAGAGTTGCGCGCATGGGCGCGAAAGTTGCATTGGTCACGGCCCGCGAGGCGCTGGCGCTGGACGAGGACATGCCGCCGCTGCTGCTCGCGCTGCGAGACCTGGGCGCCACCGTGGACACCCCGTGCTGGGACGATGCCTCGGTCGACTGGAGCCGCTACGACGTCGCGGTGCTGCGCTCGACCTGGGACTACGCGGACCGGCTGGACGATTTCCTGGACTGGGCCGAGCGCTGCTCGGAGCAAACCAGGCTCGTGAACCCGCCTGCCGTCGTGCGCTGGAACACCGACAAGCACTACCTGATACACCTCGGGCACTCGGGCGTGCCCGTCGTACCGACGCTGTTCGTGGAGCCCGGTTCCGACCCGGCGGTGGAACTCTCGCGGTTCCTCGGCGGCGGTTCCGGGGCGTTTACGGTTGGCACATGCGGCACTTTCGACCAGTTCGTGGTCAAGCCGTCGGTCGGCGCAGGCTCACGCGACGCCGCCCGCTATCGAACCGATGAGCGAGAACGCGCGGAGGCACACATCGCGCGCCTGCTTGCGACCGGGCGCAGCGTGATGCTGCAGCCATACCTGGGTCGCGTCGACGACCATGGCGAGACTGCCGTGATCTATATCGGCGGTCTCTACAGCCATGCGATTCGCAAGGGCCCGCTGTTGCGGCTTGGCGACGCACTGGTGACGGGACTGTTCGCTCCGGAGCAGATAACCACCAGGGAGCCGGACGCGGAAGAGAGGCGGGTGGCCGAGGCGGCATTTCGTGCCTGTTCACTTGAACAGCCGCTCTATGCCCGCATGGACCTGATCCACGACGACCACGGCAGGCCGGTCGTGCTGGAACTCGAGCTCACGGAACCATCGCTTTTCTTCGTGTATGCACCGGAAGCGGCAGGTCGGTTTTGCCGAGGCGCTGCTCGGCTCCTGACGCGCCGCCGGAAAATGGTCGGGACGACTGGACGATACGCTGACACTGGAGTGCCGCATGAATTTCGAAGTCCTGCCGCTTGCAGCCAGAGACCGGCAGGAGTGGGAAGTGCTTGCCCGTGGGTACAAGGCTTTCTACGAAACCGAGCTTCCGGACACGACGTACTCACAGACGTGGATTCGGCTCATTTCTGCTGACGATATCCATGGATTCGGTGCACGCGAAGACGGCCGCCTGGTCGGAATCACGCACTACCTCTTCCACACCGGGATCTGGGCGCGCAGGTCGTGCTACCTGGAAGACCTGTTCGTGGACCCGGCCTGTCGCGGCCGCGGCATCGCCCGGGGCCTGATCGAAGCGGTGGCACGGCGCGCCAAGGAGGAGGGCGCTGGCAGGCTCTACTGGCTCACGCACCAGCAGAACACAACGGCACGAATGCTCTACGACCGCGTCGCCAGGTTCAGCGGGTTCGTCGAGTACGAGTACCCGCTGCAGGCCGCTTCGGCGGCTTGCGCAACGGCTTCGGCGGAACGTGCGCGACCGGAGTGATGTTGAGCATCCGGCCCGCGACGCGTGTCTTCGCCAGCTCGGAGAGAACCTTGGCGGGCAGTCCCTTGGGCAGACCGACGAAGGTGTGATCTTCCCGTATGTCCACGTGCCCGATCTGCCGTCCCTCGATGGCGGCGACGTTCGCGATGGCGCCGACGATATTGCCCGGCTTCACACCATGCACGTATCCCACGTCGATGCGGTAGGTCACGGTATCCTCTTCCGACAATCGCTCGGCCGGGGCCGACGACTCGTGCCCCCTGCCGCGTGCGTCGCGGGAATCGTCCTTGTCGCGGTCCGGTGTTTCCATGCCCGCACCGGACGCAGCGGCATCGCGCACCCTCTCCTTCAGCAGCAGCGGGCTGCCGCCCTGCAGCAGGCCCGCGAGTGCCGATGCAATCTCGACTGCCGGGACGTCGTGCTCGCGTTCGAATTCCTCGATCAGGCTGCGGAACGGCTCTCCCTGCCCGGAGGCCAGCGCCTCCGTGATCCGCTGCCGGAATCGCGCCACGCGCTGCTCGTTCACGTCGGCAATGGTCGGCAAGTCCATCGGCTCCAGCGGCGAGCGGGTCGCGCGCTCGATGTAGCGCAGCATGTTCCGTTCGCGAGGCGTGATGAACAGGATGGCCTCGCCATTGCGCCCGGCGCGGCCTGTGCGACCGATGCGGTGTACATAGGACTCGGTGTCATAGGGCACGTCGTAGTTGACGACGTGACTGATCCGCTCGACGTCGAGCCCCCGCGCCGCAACGTCGGTTGCCACCAGGATGTCGAGTTGCCCGCCCTTCAGGCGCACGACCGTACGTTCGCGGTCCTTCTGCTGCATGTCGCCGTTCAGCGGGGCCACGGCGAATCCACGCGCCTCGAGTCGTTCGGCGAGTTCCACCGTTGACTGCTTGGTGCGCGTGAAAATGAGCATGCCGTCGAACGGCTCCGCCTCGAGGATGCGGGTGAGCGCGTCGAGCTTGTGCACGCCGCTCACGACCCAGTAGCGCTGGCGGATGTTCGCGGCCGTGCTCGTGCGGCTGGTGATCGTGACCTCGACAGGTTCGCGCAGGTGCTTCTGGGCGATGCGGCGGATCGGGCTCGGCAGCGTCGCGGAGAAGAGTGCGATCTGGCGGGTCGGCTGGCGTCTTCTCGAGTATCCACTCGATGTCGTCCACGAACCCCATCTGCAGCATCTCGTCCGCCTCGTCGAGCACCAGGCAGGTGACGCCGCCGAGATCCAGCGTGCCGCGCTTGATGTGGTCCATGACGCGGCCTGGCGTGCCGACGACCACGTGCGCGCCGCGCTTCAGGCTCATGAGCTGCGGTGTGTAGCTCTGCCCACCATAGATGGGCAGCACGTGGAATCCCTTGATCTTCGACGCGTACTTCTGGAACGCCTCGGCGACCTGGATCGCGAGCTCGCGGGTCGGTACGAGCACGATGCACTGTGGCGGACCGACCCGAACCTTGATGCGGCTCAGGATCGGCAGCGCGAAGGCGGCCGTCTTGCCGGTGCCGGTCTGGGCCTGGCCGAGCATGTCGTTGCCGGCCAGCAGCACGGGGATCGTGGCCGCCTGGATCGGCGACGGCGATTCGTAGCCGACGTCCGCGATGGCCTCGAGGACCGGGGCGCTGAGGCCGAGATCGCCAAAGCCTACGGCCACCGGTTCGCTAGTCGAATGTTTCATTGTGATGTGCTTGGAGTCGACGGCTGGCGTGCCGCCCAATGCGACAAGACTACGCCATCCGGGTGGACGTGACGCGGCTAAGCGAATCCGCGTGCCGCTTTCGCCAGCCGCACGACGCTCTCCAGCGCTTCGAGATACCGCGATCGATCCCTGGGCGAAAACGGCGGAGGGCCGCCCCCGACGCCATAGGCCCTGAGGTCCGCCATCAACTCACGGGTGGCGAGCGCGTTGCCGATGTTGTCCCCGGTAAATGGCTTCCCGGAGGGTCCGAGCACGCGCGCGCCCTTGTTGAGCGAACGAGAGGCTAGCGGAATGTCGGCGGTGACGACGATGTCGTCGGTCGCGACCTGTTCCACGATCCAGTCGTCCGCCGCGTCGAACGACCCGGACACGACCTGCATCCGCACTCTGGGTGCGCGCGGTAGCGTGAGCCAGGAGTTCGCTACGAAAACGACCGGCAGGCCGTGGCGCTCGGCAACCTTGACGGTTTCCGCCTTCACCGGGCAGGCATCCGCGTCTACGTAGATGTGCGGTCCCATGTTCAGGCGCCGGCCGGCGCTGCGCCCAGCCGTTCCCGAATCCACCGCGCGACTTGCGCGAGTTCCGGGCCGCACACTTCGTGCTGCATCGGATACTCGCGCCACTCGACTGCGTAGCCGAGCGCTTCGAGCGCATCGCGTGCTTCCAGTCCCATCGCAATGGGAACTACCGGATCCAGGCGTCCGTGGCACATCAGGATCGGCACGTCCGCGTTGGCGTCCGAACGCTCGGTCGCGAGTCGCGCCGGGAAGGGAAGGTAGGTCGACAGCGCCAGCACGCCTGCCAGCCTTCGCGGAAAACGCAGGCCGGCTTCCAGTGCCACGGCGCCACCCTGCGAAAAGCCAGCCAGTACGATTCGCAAGGGGTCGACCCCGCTTGTGATCTCCTGCTCAAGGCGGACAGCGACGCTCCGCATGGATTCCGCAAGACCTTCAGCGTCGGCGCGACCATCCGGCGTGAACCCCCTGATGTCGTACCAGGCGCGCATTACGTAGCCGGCATTCACCGTCACCGGGCGCAGCGGGGCGTGCGGGAACACGAAACGCACTGCCAGCGTATCGGGCAATCCGAGTTCACCGACGATCGGCACGAAGTCCCAGCCATCGGCCCCGAGACCGTGCAGCAGGATGACCGAGGCCACTGTGGGCGCGGCCGGTTCGAGCGTTACCTCGTTATCAGTCTGCTGCTGCAGGTATTTCATTGACGACTGCGTGGGAAACGGCCGGATAAGACGGTCAGGCGAGAGTGCGCCAGGATCCGGCATTCAGGACGCGACCGAATCCCATGCGCCGCAGTTTCCTGCCCGCCATCGCACTGCGCGTACCCGAGGCGCAACACACGACCACCCACTTATCCCGATCCAGTTCCCGGGCACCCTGCTCAATGTCCTGCAGCGGAATGTTCACGCTTCCCGGAGCGTGCCCGGCAAAAAACTCCTGGGGGCTGCGTACGTCGACGACCTGCGCCCCGTCCTTGAGCAGCGCAGGGAGGCGACGACGCACGAGAACGGACGACAGGATCCGCCAGGCGACATACGCGATGACGAGCCCGGGCAGCAGGTAGTCAATGATCATCGTGGCCCTCCATGTCAGGTCCGCCGGCAGTCAACTGCAGCGCAGGGAATCGCATGGACCGGGAGAAAGTTCGCCCTGCCGCGTCGCTGGACTAATCCCGAACTGTGAGTTTGGGAAACGAGCGGCAGGACGACCGCGCACAAATTACCGGCGCGTGACGCCTATTGTGCGCAACAAGGCCGCGGGCGTCCAGACGGCGCCGGGTCGCGACGACGCGGTCAGTTCGTCGCCGTGTTGAATTTCGCGCGCAGGAACTCGACCAGCTCGCGACACTTCGTCGGCAACCAGCCGATCGGTGCCGTGCCCGGCGTGAGCGGCGCATAGGGCAGCAGCAGCATCAGCGCCAGGTACACGGCAATCATTCCGCCGCCGCTCATCAGCAGCAGAAGGACCGCGAAGACCCTGAGAAGTGTCGCGTTCAGGCCGAAATAGCGCGCGAGCCCCAGGCACACGCCACTGATCATGGCGCCTTCACTGATCTGCTGCAGCGGTCGTGCCGTCTCGCGCGCGGGCCGCTCCGACGCAGTCGTCGTACCAGGGACCTGCACCGCGCCGATCTCGTCGAGCGCCGGCTCCAGTTCAGCGAGCGTCACGATACGCTGGTCAGAACCCATGCGACGGACGCACTGGTCGGCCACGGCCTGCTCGAGATCGTTCAGGATCTCACTCGGGTCGGGATCGCCCTCAAGCAGGCTCGCGGATTCGGCGAGGTACTCGTCGAGACGCGCATACGCAGCTTCCTCGAACTGGAGCGTGCTGCGATTGAGGAGGACGGTGACGGAGATGCGTTTCATGACTCAGTGTCCAATGTCGGCAATAGTGCGATTGATCAGGCCCCAGTATTCGTCAAGCGCGTCGAGCTGCGCCCGGCCGGCATCCGTCAGACGGTAATACTTCCTGGGCGGACCCGCATCCGATTCCTGCCATTCGTACATCACCAGGTCCTCGCGGCGTAACTTGCTGAGCAGGGGATAGAGCGTGCCTTCCTGGGTGGTGAATTCCGTGCCGGCAAGCCGGCGCAGGATGTCGGGCACGTAAACGCTGCGCGCGCCGACGATCTTCAACACCAGGAATTCCAGCAGCCCTTTGCGGATAGGAGCGAGTTTCGATTCAGCCGACATGTCTCACAACCAGTACCTTTTCGAATAAAGGTACCTGTTTTTGTCCGTCTGGTCAATGATGCCGCGGACCCACCCCCCCGACCAGGCCCAGGGCCTGCGGAAGCATTGGTGACCGGGTGAAAAGTTCGGTTACCCTGCGACGCCCGGCGGCGCCAACCCGCGGCTGGACTGTGCCACAACCCAGGAGGAGATTCTGATGCAGACGATCAAGTTCACGTTGCTGGCCGCGTTGTCCTGTCTTGCGTTCATCGCACCCGCATACGCCGACAAGACTGCCGGGGAACAGATTGACGACACGACGATTGCCGGGTCCGTGAAGGCGAAGCTGATCGATACCAAGGGCGTGCCGTCGACCGCGATCAACGTAGAAGTCTCCGGCGGCAAAGTCTCGCTCGGCGGCTTCCTCGAAACCCAGGGCGAGAAGCAGGCAGCCGTCGCAGCTGCCAAGACGGTGAAAGGTGTGGTCCATGTCTACGACGGTCTGGTCGTAATCAAGAAGGACCGTTCGGCCGGGCAGGTGATTGACGACACGACCATTCACGCGACGCTGACGTCGAAACTGGCCGAGCTGGATGCCTCGAAGGCCTGGAACATCAACTCCGACGTCTACAATGGTTACGTGCTGTTGAGTGGCTTCATTCACGGCGAGAAGAGCCGAACGGCTGCTGTCGAAGCGGCCAAGGGCGTCAAGGGCGTCAAGCAGGTCTACAACGAACTCCAACTGAAGTAACGATCCGCCTGGCGAGATGAATCAGCGGACACGTCGCTCGAGCGGCGCGTCCGTTTTCGCATCCATTCCGGATCACACAGGGCAGGATGACCACTTCAGGTCCTGTAACTGGGATCCATCCGCTCGAGCTTGCGCAGCAGCGCGGGCCAGGCGAGGTCCGCCCCAAGGCCAACGGTCGCCGTCCTCATGACTTCGGCCATGCCCTTAAGGATGTCCGGATCCACACGGATGACTTCGCCGCCAGCCTGCGCGTCGATCTGGATACGGCAGGTGCTCTCGAACAGGTACATGGCGAGGAACGCGTCCGGAATCGTGCGGCCGACCGTCAGCAGGCCGTGATTGCGCAGCATCAGGAAATTCGCCGTTCCCAGGTCTGCCTGCAGGCGCGACTTCTCATCGTCGCGCAGCGCCACGCCTTCGTAGTCGTGGTAGGCGAGGGAGGCCAGCACGAAGGTTGACTGCTGGCTGATGGGAAGCACTCCGCACTTCTGCGCACTGACCCCGACGCCGGCACGGGAATGCGTGTGCAGCACGCAGCCCGCGTCATCGCGTACCTGGTGGATGGCGCTGTGGATCACGAAGCCGGCCGGATTGACCGGGAACGGCGAGTCGCTCAACTTTTTGCAGTGCTGATCCACCTTGACCAGCGACGACGCCGTGATCTCGTCGAACATCAGCCCATACGGGTTGATCAGGAAATGGTGCTCGGGCCCTGGAATCCGCGCACTGACGTGGGTGAAAACCAGGTCGCTCCAGCCGTAGGCGGCGACCAGGCGGTAGCAGGCCGCGAGATCGCAGCGCAGTTGCCATTCATCTGCGCTTACGTCGTACTTGAGTGAAGCGATGTGCATGACGGTGTCCTCAGGACCTCTTTCGGGGTGTTGTCGCCACCCAGCCGAGGACCGGTAGCTTAACGCGGCGCAGGGCGGGGAGGGACGGTCGTTCAACGGACTGGTCCACCAGATAGCCGCCAACCTCAGCCTTCGATCCGCCGCTCGGCAACCACACCGGTCAAGGTTTCCTCGCCGAAAGAGAGGTAAAGTGTCCGCTCTGACACGGCCAGGTCGAAGTCCATGCGTCGTTCGAGCCGCTCGACCAGCGCGGCAAGCAGTTCCCGATCCACCGCCCGTATCCGCAGCGCACCGGCACGGTAAATACGCTCGCCGGCAAGGCGATCAAGCAGCTGCTCGACGTCTCGGTGCACGTACACGACGACCTTCGGCGCGGCTTTCGCAGCCTTGTGCAGCCGGTCCGCATCGGGCGCTCCGACCTCGATCCATGTCTGCAGTGCACCTGTCAGGTCGCGCACGGTGAGAGCCGGCTCGGCCGGATCCGACAGGCCCTTCGAGAAGGCGATGCCCTCCGTGTACTCGAGGCAGTAGGCGAGCAGGCGCGTCACCATGTACTCGGCAGTCTCTGACGGATGACGCGCCATTCGCAGCGTCAGCGTCTGGTAAATGCCGCGATCAGCATCGGCCAGGCGGACCTCGAACACGTACATGGTTGCGCCGAGCGCCAAGGGTCACCCCGATGTGAGTTGGCGGAATGGTAACTAATAGTGCGTGTACATAGTGCGCATAAATTCCGATCCACCGGAGAGAACAGCTTGACCAACGCGACGGCCACAGACACGCTGCCTTGATATTCAGGATCGCTCGCTGAGCGTCGCCGGCGACGCATACAAAATGCCCACACGGAGAAACGCACTGATGAGCCTCAAGCCCCTGCTGGCAATCGGCCTTGCGTTGCTCGCGAGTTCCGCCCGGACCGACCCGGTCGACGCGGCTGCGATGCTTGCGGCACATAACCAATGGCGCAGCGAAGTTGCGGTCGCGGAAATCCGATGGTCGGGGACGTTGCAGCAACGAGCCGAAAAGTGGGCGGCGGAACTCAAGCGCGGGAACGACTGCAGGATGACGCACAGCGGACCCGCTGAAAACCTGTATTGGGCCGGCCCGCTGAAGACTGCCAATGCCAAAGACGGCGACGGCAACCGGATCTGGCAGGACAGCCTGCAAACCATTACCGAAGCCGATGTGGTGAACAATTGGGGCAGTGAAGAACAGTGGTACGACTACGCAAGCAACTCCTGCAGTGCGCCGGCCGGCATGAGTTGCGGCCACTACACGCAGGTAGTCTGGCGCGACAGCCGGGAAGTCGGTTGCGCCAAGGCTGTCTGTGACGACCATTCCCAGGTCTGGGTCTGCAATTACGCGCCCGCCGGCAATGTCCAGGGTCAAAAGCCGTATTGAATGACCGGAGTTAACCCGCCCGGGCCGGCACTTCGCTTGCCATCCTGGCGCGCCGAGCCAGCTCTTTTGCGCTCGGCTCGCCAGGCCCGAATGATCCCAGCGGTATGTCGCCGGCCGGCACATAGGTACTCATGACAACACCGGTCGTCGAAACCCTGCTGCCGGTCAGCCGCAGCGCACAGGCACGGGCGGTCTGCTCAAACAGGCGCTTGCCCCGTCCAAGCACCACCGGGAACAACCACACGTTGTACTCGTCGATCAGCGATGCTGACTGCAGCGTCCGAAGCAGATTTCCGCTGCCAATGACCTGCAAATCATAGCCGGGCTGCGCTTTCAGTTCCCTGATCGCCACCACGACATCGCCGCGCAGTGCCGTCGAATTGCTCCACTCAAGCGCCTTCAGGGTCCGCGTGGCCACATGTTTTGTCGCGGCATTGAGAGCCCTTGCCGTTGGATCGTCTTCTGGTTGGGACGGCCAATACGCCTCGAATATCTCGTACGTCTTGCGACCAAGTACGAGTTCGCGATCCTTGCCATCGAAGCCCGACGCAGAGACGTCCATGACTTCGTCCCAGTAGCTGAATGACCAGCCACCGAAGGAAAAATCGCCCGTGGGGTCTTCATCCAGTCCGCCGGGAGCCTGCATGACACCGTCAAGAGACACAAATGTAGACGCGATGAGCTTTCTCATGGTGCACTCCGCCGATCTCGTGGCACGGGTCCAGGTCGATGCCGAGCGACTGGGCACCCGTATGGTCACATGCTATTCAAGAGACCGTCGCATTCTGCCACCCGGCGGTTGGCACAACGCTGTATTGCAATGCAGCTTGAATCGTCAGCGGACCTGCGTATCGTCGGCACCGTTAGCAGCAAAAAGGCGGATATCGGGCACTGCACCGCTGATCGCAATTGCCCCATTCCTGGCGATTGCCGACCGGCCCACCCACAATGCTACGGAGGTGCCTTATGGGTACCAGCCGTGGTTTCCTTGGAGGGGCCTGGGGCATACGCGTGTCAGGTAGACCTGAGGACTGCCGCCTTTGGAGTACCGTCAGGCTTTCATGCGCAAGGAGACTGAAATGACCATCAAGCTGGACGTCGCCATTGTGGGCGCCGATGTAGTTGTCACCGCCGGCGGAAGAAACGCAAACATCGTCCGCGGTCGGTCGGGTAGACGGCTGGTGTGGGAAACGACCCCTAGCGTCAGCAGGTTCGATCTGGAATTCTTCCGCGTCACGGATGGAGACGGGGTGGCCGACCTGCAGCCGGATTGGCCTTTTGTCTCGAGCAAGGCAAAGCCAGGCAATGCCGACGACGAATTCGACGGCAAGGTGAATGGCGCGACGAAGTTCGCCGGCCGCCTCGCGGCCGATCCCGGCATCTACAAGTACACGATCTACGCGACTCCCGCCGCCGGAGGCCCACCGATCGTGCTCGACCCGCAGATCATCATCGACCGGTAACGCGCGGCGACGGCACGGGAATCAAGATTTCATCCGCTTCAGGCACGGTCGTCCGCGATGGTCGATCTTCTACCGCGCGCCACCAGGGCGAGACGCGCTCTGCATGCGCGGGCTCCACCGGTTCGCCGAGCCGCGGCATCACCAGCGGCACGCCGCGCTTCGGTCCGAGCGCCAGCAGCGTTTCCGCCGGCGTCGTCCCAGGCATGCATCGCGAGACTGAACGTGCCCCAGTGCACCGGCAGGAAGGCGCTCTTGCCGAGCAGCGCCCAGGCCTCCAGCGCATTTTCCGGTCCGAGATGTATGTGACCCCAGGCGGGGTGGAACGCGCCGACCTCGAGCATCACCAGGTCGAACGGCCCGAGCCGACGGTGAATCTCGGCGTACTCGGTGGTGAGCCCGGTGTCTCCGCTGAAGAACACCGAGTGCCGCCGCGATCGCATCACCATCGATGACCACAGGGTGGAATTGCGACCGCGCAGCCCGCGCCCGGAGAAATGCTGCGACGGCGCCGCGGTCACCGTGAGATCCACTTTCGGCAGCTCGTACGACTCCCACCAGTCGAGCTCGATGATGCGATGGGCCGGCACCCCCCAGGCCTCGAGGTGCGCACCCACGCCGAGCGAGGTCACGAACGGCACATCGCGTTTCGCGAGCGCCAGAATCGTCCGATGGTCGAGGTGATCGTAGTGATCGTGCGAGATCACGACCGCATCGATGCGCGGCAACGCGCGGATCGGGATCGGCACCGGCTGGAAGCGCTTCGGGCCTGCCCACCGGGTGGGCGAGGCACGCAGACCCCACACCGGATCGGTGAGCAAACGCACACCGTCGATCTCGAGCAGCACGGTCGAGTGCCCCAGCCAGGTCGCCCGGAGTCCGGTGCGAGCCTTTTTCGCCCACCGGTCTCTCGGATCCACCACCGGCAGCGGCGCACTGGGCTTGCGGCGGTCGCCCGCGAACAGGAACGCGCTGATCGTCGGCCCGGCCACCTCCGGCTTGATGAGGCGCGAGAGCAGCGGATGCTGGTTGCGGAACGCGCTCCCGTCCCAGAGCGGCGACGATCGGACGCGCTCGAGCCGCAATCCGTCCGGCCTGCTGCCCAGTGATTTCATGGCCACATGGTCCCTGCGCACGCACTCGTGCGCGTCATCGTCCGGATCACGGACCCGAGCATCCGATGGTTGGGCCGGTACGTGGTGTTACAACCCTCGAGTCCGGTAGACCCGGCCGGTGCGCCTGGGTTCAATCCGATTCTAGCCGTCCCGCGGTGGCACGCTGGGAACGGCAGAGGAGGGCGACCGCTGCTGCTTGACAACGCGTGGCGCGCATTGTGCGCACACGACGTGCGCGCGTCCAGCGACAGGGAGGCCCGCGCCGCTCGGTCGGTTCACACTGAGCACCGGTGTGGCGTATCGTCAGCAGTCGATTTCCGAGACGCGCCTGACGTCCACCGCATTCCTGGAGACACTGCCATGACCGCACCCACCAACCACCAGTTCAAGCTCGCCAGGCGCCCGGTCGGCATGGTCCAGCGCAGCGACTTCGAATACACGCAATCCCCGCTCCCGCAGCCGGGTGATGGCGAGGTGCTGGTCAAGATTCTCTACATTTCTCTCGACCCGGCGATGCGCGGCTGGATGAACGAGGGCAGGTCCTACATTCCGCCCGTCGGCATCGGCGAGGTCATGCGTGCAGGCGCCGTGGGGCGCGTCATTGCGTCCAACGAGCCGAAAATCGCCGTGGGCGACCATGTGGTCGGCACCCTCGGCGTGCAGGAATACGCCGTTGCGAAGGGCAAGCAGCTGACCAGGGTGGATCCGCGATTGGCGACGCTGCCCGTGTACCTCGGCACGCTCGGCATGCCGGGCATGACCGCGTACTTCGGTCTTCTGGACGTCGGCAAACCGAAGGCGGGCGACACGGTGGTCGTCTCTGGCGCCGCCGGCGCAGTGGGGCAGGTGGTCGGCCAGATCGCGAAGATCAAGGGCTGCCGCGCGGTTGGCATCGCCGGCGGCCAGGACAAGTGCGATTACCTGCGCTCGATCGGGTTCGACGCCGCCATCGACTACAAGCACCAGGACGTACAGGCCGCGCTGAAAGAATACTGTCCCGAGGGTGTCAACGTGTACTTCGACAACGTCGGCGGGGAAATCCTCGACGCCGTCCTGACCCGGCTCGCCACGCAGGCCCGCATCGTGATCTGCGGCGCCATCTCGCAATACAACGAAGCGAAGATGAAGGGTCCAAGCAACTACATGATGCTGCTCGTCACCCGATCGTCGATGACCGGCATGGTGGTGTTCGACTACGCCAGCCGCTACGCGGAAGCCGCCAGGGAAATGGCCGGCTGGATGGCGACGGGTCAGCTGAAGACCCGCGAGGACATCGTCGCGGGTCTCGAAACCTTTCCGGACACACTGCTCAAGCTGTTCAAGGGCGAGAATATCGGCAAGCTGGTCCTGAAGGTGGCCGACGCGTAGATGGGCGAGCGGCGACATTCCACATTCATGTGCGCTGCTACGGTGAGCAGATTGCTGCCCAGGGCGAGGGCACAGCCAGGTCGGGCACGCGGCTGCCGCGACATCTCCGTAGTGGATACGCATAATGTATATTATGTTCAATTATTGAGCTGAAGCGATTAAAGCCGCTTCGCCATTTATTGCATGGATATGCACAAGGGCTGAGGCTCCGCCGCGCAGGTTGTTGCGACACGCTCCAGTCGAGCCGGCACGTGCTTGTGCCACGGCGTGCCCGCGAGAAAGTCGCGCTGCGCCACGTCCGTGAGCTCGTTCGGTGCCACGCCGGCGCGGATAATGCTGCCGTCTGCCGCGCGGTAGTCCAGTCCGTGCCCGTTCGGCAGTGAGATGTGGCCGGGCTGCATGGCGGACGACACTTCCGCAATTGCCTCAACGCTGCCACGCCGCGTACTCACTCGCAGGCACTCGCCGCTCGTGCAGCCGAGTGCCGCCGCGTCCCCAGGGCTCAGCCGAAGCGTTCCGAACAGCCCCTTCCGATGCCAGCCCGCATCTCGTATAAGCGTATTGCTGGTGTCGCCACGCCGCTCACCCGCAGACAGCACGAACGGATAATCCGCATCGCGTACCGGCGGCTCGCGATCAATGCGTTCGAGCTCCGGCATCAGTTCGACGAGGTAAAGGTTGATCCGGTGTCCCGGTAGACCGATCGCATTCCAGCTGTCGGCGTAATCGCTCACGGCGAAGATGAGCCCCGAAGGACTCGACAGGATCGCATCGAATAGCCGGTTGCCGGCAAGGATCGCCGGCCCGCCGAAGCCGGCCCGCGACGCTGCCTCGGGCTGGCTGCGCACGTACAACTGCGCAATACCCCACAACGAGGCCGCCGCCGCCATGCCCTCTGGCAGCGTCGGCCCGAGCGTGCGATAGAGGACGATCGAGGCGTAGCGCGCGATGCGCGGATTTCGCCTCGACGCCCAGGCGAACGCCAGCGCGAACGGCACCCGCCCGAGACCTGCCGCCTTGCGCAACGGCGCATAGTCCCGCTCGGAAAGTTCGCCGAGGTTCTCAATCAGTCGCGCGTGGATCTCAGCCTCCGTGAGGGTCCCGGGCTGCGGTGCGAACAGCGGCTGTCGAAGCTGAAAGCCATTGTGCGGAAACTCGAGGTTGAAGAACGTGGCCTCCGGCTTCTCGAACTGGCTGCTCGCTGGCAGCACGTAGTCGGCCTCCCGGGCCGTCTCGGTCATCGCCACGTCCACCACCACCGATAATTCGAGCGCCCGCAGCGCCGCACGCATGCGCTGGCTGTCGGCCAGCGAATGCACGGGATTCGAGCATTCGATCAGCATCGCGCGATAACGCTTCGGGTGATCGGTCAGGATTTCCTCCGGGATCACGTTGCACGGAATCAACCCGATGATGACTTTGGCGCCTGCGACCGGACTGCGCCGCTCCGCCGCCGAGGCGGCACGGCTCGTCCTGGACGCGCCCTCACCCTTGCTCAGTTTGGCCAGCGACAAGAACGGTACGAACGCGTTGTTCGTGCCCTCACGACCGTAATGACCGGTGAGCAACCACACCAGCCGCTGCAGGTAGCTGTTCAACGTCGAGTGCACGTTCATCTGCACGCCCAGGTCTTCCATGACCGAGACGCTCTTCGCTCGCGCAATGCGCTGGGCGGCTCGACGCAACAGATCCTCGTCGACGCCGCAGAGAGACGCGTAGCGTGCGACGTCGATGCCGCGCAGCACCGGTTCCAGCTTGTCAAAACCACTCGTGTGTTCGGCGAGCCACGGTCGCGCAACCAGGCCCTCCTGTACGAGGATGGCCGCCAGCGCGGCCAGGCACCACGCATCGGTACCTGGTCGTGTCGCAAGGTGGAAGTCGGCGAGCTCCGCGGTCTCGCTCCGTCGCGGGTCGATCACGATCAGGCTGCGTTGCGGGTCCTTCTGGATCTCGCGCAGCACCACGCGTGTGCGGGCGATGCCGTGCGAGTGCCAGGGATTCTTGCCGACAAACACCGCGACCTCGCAGTGCTCGAAGTCGCCGTGGGCACCGGCGCCAAGCATCTTGCCGCCGACCCAGAACTCACCCGTCTTCTCCTGGGCCAGCGCGTTCGAGCGGTACCGGATGCCGAGCGCTTTCTGCGTGCTGTCCGCATAGGTACCGCCGAGGTGACTGCCCTGGTTGGCGCCTCCGTAGTAAAGAATGCTCTCCCCGCCGTACCGCGCCTTGATGTCGCGGAAGCGCGCCGCAATTTCGGAAATGGCGGTCTCCCAGTCCACCGCCTCGTAGCTGCCGTCCGGTCTGCGCCGCATCGGCGAGGTCAGTCGGTCCGCACCGTTCTGATAGTAGTCGAGGCGCTGCGACTTCTCGCAGAGGTACCCTTTCGATATTGGATGCGCGTCGTCGCCGCGGATCTTGGTGATCCGTCGGCCCTCTGTCTGGACCTCGAGCCCGCAATTGAGCGCGCAGATGATGCACGCGGTTTTCTGCCAGGGACGTGAGGCGTCAGCAGGCATGACACGGCTCCAGCGACGAAAGGCCTGACTATACCCCGGAATGTAACCCGATCCGGCCCGTCGCGCTTACCTCCCACGCCAGGGGCGCGAGGATGTTCAGGTGCCGGAATTCAAGAAACTGAACGCCCGCCTGAATCACGAGTGGTTCGCCTACGTCACCGAGCGACTCATGAGACGGTTTCCGAAGGCCCGGGTGGACGAGCAGACCCTGCTGCTCGCCGTCTATGCGCTTGGCGGCATGATGGACGAACTGAGCCGCAAGGTACTGGTGGCGCGCGAGGAACACCTGCAGCCGATCATTGAGGCGATTGCACCCACCGACGAGGCCCTGGCGGAGTTCCTGGCCATCCTGTGGTACCGGGCCCTGTTCCGCTTCGAGCCTCGACGCGTTCGTCACGGCGCAAGCCGGGAGCTCCTGAGGTTTGGCGCGATCGACGTGGCAAAGGCCGACCAACGCTGAACTCGCGGTGCCGTTCGGCGGTCCGCCCGGCCACTGTCGCCCCCACTCCCGGGTGGGTTCCATCAGGCCGAGCCCCGCCCCGCCCGGGCCCGTGATGAAGATCCCGACCATGCAGCGCGCGACATGGAGAGCCAGCAGCACCGCCAGAATCTTGAACATGACCTCCCCGGCTTCGAGCGCGGGTTACCCGCGAGCAGTGTGCCGTCCGTCCTGGCTACGGGCCAATGCCCGCTGACTGCAGCGTGCCGTCATTCCAATGGCTCGGCCGACCCCTCAGCCGAGTTCGAGTACGTGGCGGCCATACGCGTCCACGTCGTCCCAGTTCGTGTAGTCGATCACCGTGCGGCGATCGGTCGGCCCGTGCGTCATCTTCATGATCAACTGGATCATCAGCACGTCGTACCATCGCCAGGCAGGATAGTTCACCTTGCCGGCAATGACCTTGAGGTCCTTCGGTTTCCAGGGCGAGATCTCGAGGAATTTCTGCATGTAGCGGTTACCCTCGACCGTCGCCTTGGCCGGCGTGCGCGCCACCACCGACACGTTGAAGAAACTGTTCGCCTTTGCATCCAGTTGCGCTTTGTTCAGCCGCACGAACTGCAGGAACGTCTTGTCGTAGGTTCCGTAGATCACCGGCGCGCCCAGCACCACCACCTGATACCGGTCCCACGCCACGCCTTCGTGGACCGCTTCCTTGATCTCCATCATCTCGGCCCGGCCGCCCGCGGCAATTACGGACTCGCAGATCCGTCGGACCACCCGGGCGGTGTGGCCACGCAGGCTGCAATACAGCACCAGTATCGACTTCACGATCAGCCCTCCGAATCGGCGGCGGAAACCGGGCCGCATCCAATGCAACACTATGGGCCGGCGGCGCGCGCCCGGTAACACGCAGAGAACCTTACGAATCTTCGTATTCGCGCAGTTTCGCGCCCCGACCGTCACCGCTAGCCGCCGCTGCGCTCCCCAAAAAAAACGGCCCTCACCAGGAGGGCCGAATCAGGGGGAGAAACCGTTGCGATGCAGCATGCCAACCGGCGCCCACAGCGTACATACGGACTTTCCCACCTCCCACTCACCGCACCCGTGCCATAAACGAATCACACGTCAGCACGGAAAGGGTCCACAGTCGGCAAGGCGCGGAAGAAGGGCCGATAGCACGGCCCGCTCCCGAAACTGCGGTACACCGACCGGGAGACAGGAGGGGACAACCTTGCAACTCATCCCAGAAACGCTGCGCCTCCTACGGCGCCAGGCCGAGATCCGGGACGCCTTGCGCCACTCGAGTGCGAACCGCGTGCTCGCCGAGCGCGATCTCTTTCTCATTCGGCGTTTGCTCGCTCGCCACCCCGCTGCCGTGCAGGCAATCACCCTGACGGCAAGTGAACTCCACCGCCCGGTCGAATCTCTCCAGACCTCAGACGTAGAACAGCGCCGCTAGCCTGCAGACCTGCAACGCCTCCTATGGTCGAAGAACCGGATCGTGCTGCCGGCCGCCATTTTCATCCTGCCCGGTATCTCTGACCCGGACATCGGCGACGCGCTCGTTTACTCGTACGCTAGCGGGACAACCGCGCCCGATACGACCGACTTCTGCGAGCTGCAACAACAGATCCGTCACACGTCCCGTCCGTACCCCGCCTCGCGCTGATTCCGGACGGCCAGCAGAAACACCGTAGCCGCTTTCGGCACATACCGATACAGGGCGACGTTGCCACGTGACCCATGCCCGATCACGAGTTCCCGCAAGCCTCCAGTCACAGGTCGCCCGATCAGCGGACTGGACGCGAGCACATCCACTGCCTGCAGGATCTCCGCGAGTCGATTGGCAACGTCCACTGCGTCAAACCCTGTGAGATGGTCGAAGAACCGGTCGAATTCGTCTTAGACCGAGCCCATCTCGGCAGTTCCCAATCAAGTAGTGCTCGTTGCGCAGCACCTGAACTCCCCCGTACGCTCGACCCTCAGACGCCGAGAACCGCTGCTATCCGCAATGACTGACCTGGTCCTGACCTCCGTGCTGACCGGCCCTCACTGCGGTTTCGCCAGGCCCGAGTCCATGCTCACGGACGCGTGTCAGTTCTTCTACGAGTGCACGATCTGCAAGACGATGCTGCGCCCCAAGGCTGGCGACTGCTGCGTGTTCTGCTCCTACGGATCGGTGAAGTGCCCGCCCATCCAGGAGCAGCGAGGCTGCTGCAAGTGATCCAGGGGCCCTGGCCGCCCCGCGATTCGCCCCGGCCTTTCGTCGGATGATGTCCTTTCATGGTACTTGCGTTTGCAAGGATCTGCCCTACAATGGGCGACATGAAGAACCCGACTCTCAATGCCGTCCTGCGCCTGATTCGCGCCCAGTCCCACGTGCAGAACCGTTTCGCCGCCGAATTGGGCGGTGTGCACGGCTTGTCCGTGAACGAGCTCATGCTGCTGATGCATCTCGACCAGGCCGCGGGGGGCCGACTGCGCCGCGTCGACCTGGCCGAGCGCCTGGATCTGAGCCAGTCGAGCGTGACCAGGATGGTGGCCCCGATGGAAAAGCTCGGCTGGGTCGGTCGCGCGGAGGATCCTCGCGACGCGCGAGTGGGCTACGTGGTGCTCACCGCGGCGGGCCGCCGCCTCGCCCGGGACGGCGCAAAGACCTTGGGCCAGCTCTCCTCCTCGCTCTTCGGCGACCACTGGACCGAGAAAGAGCTCGAGACGGTCGCTCGACTGCTCGGCCGCCTGACCATCAATCTGCCCGGCCAGCTGACCGTTTGAGCGGCCGCGGCGTGGACGCCGCACCGGCCGCGCCATAACGACAGCCTGGTGATGACGGTGGACTACTCGTCAGAACCCTCCCCAGACGTCCTCTTTCCGACGGAATTGCCCAAATAAGCCGACCAGCTGCTCTTCCGAAAGAGGCATCGCATGCATCTCGGAACCGGCAGCATTGCCCAACCCCGGTCGGCAACGCTCGGGAAAGGATGGGTCGGCCTCCACCCCGACACTGGCAAGGTGATCGTCTTCAAACTCGAACGCGTACGCTCCTCCCGTGTATCCCCACGAGTTCGAACAGCTCCCCGAGTCAAAACGTATTTGCACACCAATCCGACCAGCGGATAGTTCTTCTGTCAGCACGGGTGTTGTAAACGACCTGATCGTCTCCAGGCGAATCTCGTCAGCTCGAAGAATCTCCCCATCGGGCATGCGAATTGTGAAATCCCGTCCCACCTTATCGACGTTGATCCACAGGCTGGTATAACCGCGCGACAGCTGACGCAGAAGCCGCCCGGAATTGCTTAGCCAGTTGCCCCGCATGGCTCCAGGACACATCTACTTGTCGTTGACCCAGCACTTGACGCCGCCGTCGCGCTCGTCAACGTATGCGGTAGAGCCATTGGGACACGTTTTCTTGTCAATTCTGTTGACCCAGCGGCCGTTGCCTACGGGCGCACTGGCTCCGGTGTCACTCTTTGCAGGAGCTTTTGTTGCAGGTCCGGGTGCCACCACGGCCGGCGGCGTGGTACTTGAATCGGACGAGACAATGGGCGCTCGTGCCGCAGGAGTCGCCGTCTGTGCAGTCGCCCCCGATGCATAACTTGTCAGGATGAGCAGCGGTAGTATCGACGATGCGAAAGACAACTTTCTTGACGCGTTCATGATCGCTCCCAGGCTGGGCAATGCGCGGTTAACGGTCGCGCAGGACACCGAATCGATTGGCAACGAATCTTATAGGTCGGCGCGGTCGCGGGAAGTCCGGAGTGACCAGCCCCCCCTTCGAACCGAACGACCGAGTTGCCGGTTCACGGACCGACTGTCGGCGCAAAGTCCGTCGGTGTCCATCCAGTGCCGCCACCCTCGGTTGAAACTGTGATGTGGACCGGCCCACGCCGAGGACCCTGAAAATCAATGTTCCCGATGAAAGATCGACTCGCAATCGCTGCCACCGCAGCGCGCCAGAAATCGCAGCAACGATTTCTGAACCGCCGCAGGCAGTGTCTTGAGTGCGCCGCGCACTCCCTGCGAGAACGCGACGACCTTTATCCTCATCCGGAGTGGCGAATGCCTCTCGGTCTTGGAACTGCAATCTGTCCCGTCAATGACCTCGCAGCCGCAAGGCCCGGTGACGGACGGAACGAGCGGGATAAGCGGCAGCTGAGCACTATGGGGCGTCCCGGATGCCGCAACGACGATCGCTCGTCCCCGGAGACGGCCCACCGTCACAACTGAGTGCGGCTTCTGATCGTTGTCGCTCCCCCCGACCGGGCTTGGGAAGGAAGAAACAATTCGCGTTACCGAATCCGGTCATGCATATTTTGCCGGACAGAAACTGCCTGAGCGGGGGGCCGCCGCTTGAACGACTTTGGCGCAGCGATAAGCACCGCAATGAACCTCATCGTCGGCGGCGATCCGCACCTGGCGGGTATCGTCTTCCTGAGCCTGAAAGTCAGCCTCTCGGCGGTACTTGTCGCTACCGTAATCGGCCTTCCGCTCGGGGCCGGGCTCGCCGTGGGACGCTTTCCCGGCCGCCGTTCGCTGGTCGTGGCATCCAATGCGCTGATGGGCCTGCCGCCGGTGGTCGTGGGCCTGGTCGTGTACCTCCTGCTGTCTCGTGCGGGCCCGCTCGGTGAGTTCGGCCTGCTGTTCACGCCACAGGCCATGGTCATCGCGCAGGGCCTTCTCGTCCTGCCGATTATCGTCGCCCTTACCCGCCAGGCGGCCGAAGACGCCTGGTTCGGCTACGAAGACCTGCTGCGCTCGCTCGGCGCCGGACCGCTGCGTTCCGCAGCGACGCTGCTCTGGGACATCCGCTTCTCGCTCGTCACCACGGTCCTGGCCGGCTTTGGCCGCGCCGCCGCGGAGGTCGGCGCAGTGATGATCGTCGGCGGCAATATCGACGGCGTGACGCGCGTGATGACCACTGCCATCGCCCTCGAGACCAGCAAGGGCGACCTGCCGCTGGCACTGGGCCTGGGTGCCGTCCTGATCAGCATCGTCGTTGCGGTGAACGCCGCCGGCTTCCTGTTGACAGAAGCCGCAGTGCGGCGCTACGGGTAGCCCTGCCATGAGCAAGGCGGCACCGCTCCTCCCGCTGCACCTGAGCGACCTCACCTACGACGCTGGCGGCAAGCGGCTCATCGACCGGGTCAACCTGACGATCCGCGCCGGGCCGCGCACCGTCTTGCTGGGACCGAACGGCGCTGGCAAGAGCCTGCTGCTGCGCCTGTGCCATGGACTGCTCCAGCCGACCTCCGGACAGGTGCGATTCAGCGGACCGGAGTCCATTGACGGACGGCGCCGCCACGCAATGGTATTTCAGCGCCCGGTGATGCTGCGTCGTTCCGTACTCGCCAACGTATCCTACGGACTCAAGCTGGCCGGGGTCCCGCGCGCCGCGAGACTGCGCGTCGCCGGGGAGGCACTCGATCGCGTGGGACTCGCACACCTGGCTGCGCAACCCGCACGCGTGCTGTCCGGTGGCGAGCAGCAGCGCGCTGCGATCGCGCGCGCATGGGCGCTGCGGCCGGAGCTGCTGCTGCTGGACGAACCGACGGCCAACCTCGACCCGACGGCAACCCAGTCGATCGAGGCCGTGATCCAGGCCGTGCACGACGCCGGCACCAAGGTCGTGCTGATCACCCACAATCTCGGCCAGGCCCATCGGCTCGGCGACGAGGTAGTATTCCTCTCCGGCGGACGGGTCGTCGAACAGGCGCCCATCGCGCGATTCATGAAATCCCCCGGCTCGCCGGAGGCTGTCGCCTACATCAGCGGAGAATTGCCTTGGCAATGAAGCAACGTCGGCTGGTCGCAACGCTGGTCACCCTGATCCTTGCGACGGTGCTCGGCCACACCGCGATTGCGCAGACCGCGGCGGATCGCTACATCACAGTCGCCTCCACCACATCCACCGAGAACTCCGGCCTGTTCGGATACATCCTGCCGATCTTCCAGCAGAAGACGGGTATCGCTGTCCACGTCGTGGCGCTGGGTACCGGCCAGGCGCTCGACATTGGCCGACGCGGTGATGCGGACGTCGTGTTCGTCCACGACAAGGCGGCCGAAGAGCAGTTTGCGGCGGAGGGCTTCGGCATCCATCGCCGCGACGTCATGTACAACGACTTCGTGTTGATCGGTCCGAAGTCCGACCCTGCCAGGGTGGCGGGCAGCCATGACATTACGGCGGCACTCAAGGCCATCCTCGCCGCCCAGGCGCCGTTCGTTTCGCGGGGCGACCGCAGCGGCACCAATGCCGCGGAATTGCGGCTGTGGGCCGAGGCCGGCATCGACATCGCGGCAAGCAAGGGCACCTGGTACCGGGAGACCGGGGCCGGCATGGGCACGACACTCAATACCGCTTCCGCGATGGATGCCTACCTGCTGTCCGATCGGGGCACGTGGCTGGCGTTCAAGAACCGCGGCGACCTTGAGATCCTGGTCGAGGGCGACAAACGACTTTTCAACCAGTACGGAGTGATGCTGGTGAATCCCGCGCGTCACCCCCACGTCAAGCGGGCCGACGGGCAGCAGTTCATCGACTGGCTGGTGTCGCCTGATGGCCAGGCCACCATCGCTGCGTTCCGCATCGACGGCGAGCAGGCTTTCTTCCCGGACGCACAATAGCGCAGATCCCGGGCGCGATGGCAAGACCGGCGATAATCGTGGCGATCAACGGCACCGACCTAAAGCCATCCAAAGCGCCGCGATCGTCCTGTTCGGCTCAGCGAGGATCAACCCCGGCCAGTCACCCCTGCAGCCAGCAGATCAGGACCGCATAAACGAGGAACACGCCAAGCGCCGCTGCCAGCGCGGCTGCGGTCGAGAATGCCCGCCCACCGCGGAACTGCGGCCGCCGCAGTTGCGGATACCGCATCACAAGGAAAATGACGACGCAGGCCACCGCCACGACAAAGAGCGCCAGGACTTGAGGGGCGTTCACGATCCAGGGTCTCCTTCGCCTGCCCGACTCTGCCGCCGCCAGCGTCCCCCTCGATCCCGATTACGCATCACTCACCCCTGGACCTCCCCTTCCGCTCGGTTCTCCGTCCCCTCTCCCGGCGTAATGAACAGCATGCGCGCCGACTGCGGGATGCGAGCGGTGTGCCAGGTGTCACGCGGCACGACGATATATGCCCCCGGTTCGGTGAGCTCGATAACCTTCCGCTCGGAGTCCGTACTGAGCACCACCGTCGCCGCACCAGACAGCAGCACCACGATCTCATCGCCCGCCGGATGTCGTTCCCATGTCGGCCAGTCCGCGCTGAATTCGTATGTCGAGACCAGTACGCACGACCTGAACTGATCGAACCGCGCGTCCAGCTCGCTATACAAGGTCGGTGAGACGTCGACAGTCTGGACCGAGAGGTCAGGCTTGAGAACAGCGAACGTGTCCTGCAGTTTCATATCGTCGCCCTCCGAAGCCCCGTCGCACGACGGCTACACGGCCACTCTACTACTCCGCACCGCCAATCACGGCGCGACCTCCGGTCGCGCCGAGCGGGGGGCACCCGCGTCCGCCTTACTCCGGGCCCCGAGCCCCCGCTCTTCCGATCGTCAGTGATGCAGACCCCAATCGCAACAGGCGTCACAATCAGCGGCGTCGGCCTGCCGGATAATCCGGTCGGGTTCAGGAGTGAGCGCCGCAATGGATATCTTCGACCGAATCAACAAGAGCGTTGCCGACGGCCACCAGCTCGAGGAAACCCTGTATGCAATGGTGCTGCAGGAAGTCTCCAACCGGGACATCAAGCAAGGCCTCTGGGCCAAAGCCTGCGCCGACTCGGCGGGCGACGACATAGAAGCCCAGGCCGCGTACCTGAAGCTCCGCGTTCAGTCGATGAAGGACGAGCTCGCCACGGTAAATCGCGTCATGGGCCGCGGAGAGGCCGAGCATGGCGACGATTTCATTGCAGACCCGGACCCGACCGAACCAGTTCCCTGCATCACGCTCCCGGAGTCTGAGGAGAGCCCCACCGCCACACCGTCGACCCGCGGTCAGTTCCCCACGGCCCTGGTGATTGGTGCAATCGCTGTGGCCTCGTTGATCGGGCTTTCCGTGATCTTGTCCGGCGATATCGGCAGCGTCCGCAACACCCGCGGCACGAACGCGTCCTCGTTGGAACCTGCCTCGCCGGCCCAGACCCCGGGTCTCGAATCGATCGACCGATCGTTGTCCGTCTTCCAGACCACCGAACCTTATGCCCTGATTCCCGATGGCACGACCGCCATTGAGACAGTTGCCGGACCGCTCTGGATTGCCAACCCCTCTGAATCGATGCCTGGCCGTCACCTGGTACTGAATGGCCGACCGCTCGATCTATCGAACGAACACCTGACACTCATGTCCATTTTCCACCAGGGCGACCAGGACATCGTGCTGGTCGCAAGGCAGTGTGGTGGGACAGCCTGCGGACACCTCGATCTCGCATTCGTGCGCGTGTTTCACAACGGACGGTCCACGATCGAACGGCTTGACGGCTTCCGAATCCCGACCGATTCCATGGATCGACTTCGGGACGGAATCACGTTCAGCGACGCCAGCACCGATGTCGCGCTCGGCCTCGAGAGCGGCAAATACCGGTTCGCCACGATTGGTCCCGCCGAGCCGCTGACTCTCACCAGTACTCCCGCGCCCATTAAGCCGCTACGTGCAGGTGACTGCCGCCTGGCCACCAAGATGCTGCATGAGTGCGCCAGAATGAAAACGCCCTGCGAAGACGCCTCGTTCCGCGACTTCCCGGGCAATTGCAAAGACGCAAGCCTGGCGTTTTCCAGCAGCATCAACTATCTGGCCAACCAGACGATGGGCCTGAATCTCCCGGCCTTCGCGCACGCGTGCATGAAAGCCAGTCAGCTCGGCATCATCCCAAGCAACAAATTCATTGCCAACGAAATCTGCTCCGGCGCCGATCCCGAGCAATGGTCGACGGGCACCGTCACCGCCGCCCGCGACACCAACCCGTGAGCCGCCACCCCCTGCGCTGGGTCAGATCTCATTCACGATCGGCGTGTGCCCTGACGACACTGCGCGTGGTCGCGGCCCGCGATCACGCCGCGATGTTGACCACCAGCTCGCCGGACACCGGATCGGTGACACCGAGACCGCCACCCAGGTCCTCCAGCGTGTCGCGGAAGCTATCCAGGTTGGCGATCATCGCAGGCCGCGCCGCCGCGATACTCGGCCCGACGCCCGGCAAACGCCTAAGATCGTCGCGCATGAATGACAGGTCTCCTGAGATTCACTCGGGGTAGTGCTGGCACTCCGGAAAGTCCGTGAGCGGCAAATTCGCCGGGTCCCCGAACAGCACCGCGTCGTAGCCGGGCGCCCACGAGCGCTCGTCCGGCGCGTTCACGACCCGCACCTGCTCCTTCACGAGCAATTCGCGCCGCCGACCCACTGACAGTACGATCCTGGTGGTCACAGCCGCAGCTTCTCGACCTTGCCCTCTCTTCCCGAATACCTTGTCCGCGCATCGAACGTCTCGACCTCCACGCTCGCACTCTTCCCGTCGAACACGGTCTCCTTCAACCAGGCGAGTTCCGCCTCACGCTCCGCGGCCCCGAGATCCCGATACCAGACCTTTCGCTCCGCTTCCCACCGATACGCGCGAGCCTTGAGCAGGTCCTTGCTCTCGAACGGAGAACCGGTCGCCCAGATCCTGAGCGACGGCTCCCGCGCCGACTCGAGCAACACCTTGAGCGCCGTCACTCCGGCGCTTCGTCGCTGCCCAACCTTTCCCGGGACGGGCCCGCCGTTAAGCGCAGCGTCTGCCTGGTCCGGCAGAGGACGCCTGAGCACCTCGAGCAGTGCTCGACAGTCGATCTCCGCGCGATGCCCGTCAAAGAAGAATCCACACCGATACGCCAGGTACTCGAGCTTCGCACTGCCGATTCCGACGGACTCCCACGGAACCTCCCGGAACGAACAGCCCCAGGCCAGCGACTCGAACACCGGCAACCGGCGCTCCACGAACGGCCGATCAAACCCCGCGTTGTGAGCGATCACCACCCCGACTCCGTCGAGCAACCGCTCGATCGCCGCCTCATCCAGCCGCTGCCCACGCACCATCTCGTCGGTGATTCCGTGCAGCGCCGTCGACTCTGGCGGAATCGGCACCCCCGGATCCTCGAGACCGTCGTACACCCCGAGTACCCGCCCGACCTCCCCGGTCGCACGCGAATACTCGAACTTCACCATTGCCAGCTCGATGATCTTGTCCGCTGCCGGATCGAGCCCGGTGGTCTCGGTGTCGAGCACCACCGCCTGCGACACCACAGCGCCCGTGAGCGCAGGCCACTCGCGATTGACATCGAGCCTGCGCAACACCCGGTAGTCCGGATGCGCCTCGAGCGCCACCGCCAGTGTTTCAGCTGATTTTTTCGACATTCCGGATGCCCCCCGCACTGTCGGACGCCGACACTGGAATCATACGTCGATTCAGTCGAGTACCAGGAAGCGATCTTCAGGCCCCAGCACGACGATCTCATTGCGACCATCGCCATCCACGTCGCCCGCAGTCACGCGGCTCGCATGGACCGACAAGTCGCTGCTCAAGAACACCGCGAAAGTGCCGGCCCCCGATTGCGTGAAACGGTTGAGCTGCGCTTTAACGGTCGAAGGTGACCCGACCGGGAAGAAACCAGCCACTGCCGCGTTCGGACGGTGGTCGCCGTCAAGGTCGGCGAACACAGCATCGTCGATGCCCTTGAGGTCCTGCATGCGAGTATCGACCGGCCCGCCGAACTGACCGGCAATGGGCCCCTGCGGCAGCGCCATCAACTTCGCCTGGTACTGCGCACTGGATGGGGTGAAGTAGGCAAACACATCATTCAGTCCATCACCGTCGTAATCGCTGACGGCCATTCGCGCGACGTTGAGTCCGTGTTGCGGCGTCATCGTTTCCACTTGCCCCATCGTGCGGTCTGACTGCTGCAGACGGATGCCGATCATGCTGTTCGGTGTGTAGTTATCAGGCTCCAATGCGATCATCATCGCAAGGTCGGTGCGGCCGTCGCCGTCGATGTCACCGACAGCAAGCTTCCACGGGTACACCCCGACGATCGCGGTCTGGGCCGCAGTGAACGACCCCGGCGACGTCGTGCAGATGCACGATGAGGCGTCCCTCACGCTGGCTCCTGCTGGCAGCAAACTGTGCAAGTGTCAGGATATCGGCGCGACCATCGCCGTCCACGTCTCCGACGGCAACGTCAGTCGGCACCCAGAGCGGGTACAGCCAGTCGGTATCGCCCCCGCCTCCATTACCCCCCACCCCCACCGCAGGCGGCGAGCCCCGACATCGTCAATGAAGAAACGACCCGCGAGAGCTTACGCCACCGCATGAAGATCCCTCCTTGCCGCGGCCCGGTCCGACAGCGCACACAAAGCACCCCCCGGCCCCAGCCAGATCCCCAGTGCACAATGAACGCATCGCGCTTCGATTGAAATCGTGGATGCTGGCAGCGGCTCGCCTCACCGAGCCTGTCGCGCGACCAGAACTCGCCAATCCCAGCACATATCGCCACGCATTCACCGGGTCGCTGCGCGCTATCCCCGACATATACAATCGCCGCCTGATGCGACGGATGACCACAACAAGCGGAGGACGGCGATGACCGACAAGTCCGATCGCGATACGCGCTGGCGACTCTTGCGCGATGTCGTGGTGTTCCAGATCAAGCTGGGCATGGAGGCGGTCCTGGACATCACGCTCATCCCTGTGTCGCTCGCCGCTGCAGCTTTGGACCTGCTGCTGGGAAACTGGCGACGGCCACGATGGTTCCATGCCGTGCTTCGATTCGGCGAGCGCTGCGAACACCGGATCAACCTGTGGGGCATCGCGACACCCGGCGTGGACTCACCTCAATCGGAGGTCGATGTGGTCATACGCAGCATCGAGACCATGATCAGTCGTCCGGGCACTGGACCGGACAAGTTGCGCGAGCTCCGGCGCTGGGCCGCAATGAAACTTGCGCCGAACGATGACGGTGATCTGCAGGTTCCTGGCCGTCGTAACGATCCCCCGACTTGAGCCTGGCTGGCCCACCGTCTTTCACCTGATCGCGTAACCCCCGTCGACGCGGATCGTCTCTCCGGTCACGAAGTCCGAGGCAGACGACGCAAGAAACACCGCCGTGCCGCCCATCTCCTCCGGCTTGCCCCAGCGGCCTGCCGGCGTCCTCATCAGGATCTCGTCGCCATACGGTGTCCCGCGCAGAGGGGCGGTCATGTCGGTCTCAATCCAGCCCGGCGCAATGGCGTTGACCTGGATATTGTGCGGCGCGAGTTCCACCGCCATCGACTTCGTCAGTTGCACGATGGCCCCCTTGGCCGCCGCGTACGAGGGAGCGATCCCCGACCCGAAGTACGAGAACATGCTGCCGATATTGATGATTTTGCCGCGTTTACGCTCAACCATGCCCCTGGCGACCAGCTTCGAAAGCAGAAACACAGAATTGAGCTGCGTCTCGATGACGCGGTCCCAGTCCAGCGGAGTTTCCTGCAGCACCCCACCGCTGACGTTAGCAATGCCCGCGTTGTTTACCAGGATGTCCACGCCACCCAGGGTTTGTTCCACTCTCGCCACTGCTGGCGCGAGCGCCGCGCGATCGGCGACGTCGAGCACCAGCGCCAACACCGGATTGCCCATTGCCTTGAGCTCGCCGAGCACCTGATCGTTTTTTTTCGGGTTACGCCCCAGGATGGCAACCGACGCGCCCGCCCCCGCCAGCGCCAGTGCAATGCCGCGCCCGATGCCGCCGTTGCCGCCCGTGACGATCGCGACCCGGCCTGTCAGATCAAACATCGAAATCATGGTGTCTCCCCTGGATGCCAGGATTTCGAGTCGAGGCCCGCGTGGTCGGGGCTCAGCCTGGTTTGCGCGTCCATTTGCATCACCCCTGGTTCCCCAGGGCATCGTACCCGTGGGCAGGCTCGAAAAGCGAGCCTTGGCTGTCAACACGCCGGTCGGTCGGCTGACGGTACACTTCAATCCAGAGCCAGACCCTGGAGTTTCGTTCCGACACTTGTTACAGCGGAGACGCCGATGCCACTGCAGATCCGGAAAAGTGTGAAACAAATGTTCGAGGAGGCGATGTCCGAGATCGAAACGCTGAATGTGGAACAGGCTCGATTGCTGCACGGTCGACACGATGTCACCTTCATCGACTTGCGTGACCCGCGCGAGATCTGGCGTGATGGTGGCATTCCCGGCGCGATCAATGTCACACGTGGAATGCTCGAGTTCTGGATCGATCCCGGCAGTCACTACCACAAGGATCTCTTCGCCTCTGGCAACAGATTTGTATTCTTCTGTGCAGGAGGCATTCGCTCCGCGCTGGCGGCGAAAACCGCCCAGGACATGGGGCTTACGCCGGTCTGTCACATCGAAGGCGGTTATGGTGCCTGGAAGAAGGCCGGCGCCACGGTCGAAGCGGTCGAACCAAGGCTCTCCGGCGCTACGAAGGCGGCTGGATAAAGTCCGGCAACAGCAACCGCTTCCCGATTGGCATTGCTGCCGAGCGGCACTTCGAACGGCCCCCGTGCGCCGGAACTGGAGTGCGCCTTCGGTGTCCTGTCAACGCCGGAGGCAGTCCGACGTTATATACGTGTGAGCGGCACGCCATCCGCCGGACGGGCATCGATCCTATTCAGCATTCGAAGGTGAATCCATGAACAGCATTCGGACTTACTTTTCAGCGGTTTGCATCGCCACCCTTGGTGGTATGGCAATCGCCTCGGCCGCAGCGCCATCCGTCCCACCTGCCCCGACCGCCACGCCGAACGCATCGCCGATGCGACACGGCTGGCACGACGGCCGAGGCGGTCCTGGCGGCGGCATGCACCGAACCCTCGACAAGCTCGACTTGACGGCGGAGCAGTCGGCACAGATCCAGGCAATCTTTGATGCGGCAAGGCCACAGATGCAGGCGGTCCGCGAGACCGAGCGTGCGAGCCGCGAGCAGCTCGAAACCACGCCGCCCACCGACCCCGGTTACGCCGGCATCGTGGCTTCCGCGAAGTCGAATGCTGCCGAGCAGATCCAGCTCATGAGCGATGCGTGGGCGAAGGTGTACGAGAAGCTCACGCCCGACCAGCGCGCCCGTATCCCTGGAATCGTCGCCGCACAGCGGGCCGAGCGAGATGCACACCGGGCGAGCCGGGGCCAGCCACCGTCCGGTCCGTAAATGGACCCGCAGTCGGAGCGCCCTGGTTAGCCGGGGTCGGACCGACCCCAATGCCCGGCCGGGCTGAGGCGCAACATGCCAGGCGCTCGATTGCCTCAGGATTGCTGGTGCCTACTGACAGGCCGATCTGCGCCGCTCGCTGGGCTGCACAGTTCCTTGTCTCCGACCGCGACCTGACCGGTCAGGACACCGCCCGACGGCGGCCTGAACAACGAATGCGCCGTCCGGCCCACCATCCGGCAGACCACTGCATCGAGCGACCCGCCGACGATACCACCGAGCACGGGAACCGCCCTCGGAATCTTCAGTACCACCTGGCCGCCCAGTTTCGCGACAAGCCGCGCGCCGATTCGCTTGTTGATCTCGACCAGTGCGCGGCCCGGAATCTGGTCAACGGCGCGTTGAGTGAGCTTGTCACCGACCTTGAGGCCGAGGTCCCTCATCGCATCCTTTGCGACGTCGCCGGCGAGGCTCAGCAGGATCCTCGTCCGGACCTGTTCCGACAAGAGATCGTGTCCATAGATCTTTGCAATGGCCGCTGCCATTCGCGCCTGGATCAGCCACGATGCCCCGAGCGCCGCCGGAATCGAAACGGGAAATGTGACGACGCCACCCAGCCCTGTGAGAAAGCCGCTGGTGAAATTCTTGAGCGTCTCGCGTCGGATCAATGCACCGATTCGCGCCTCGTCGTCCCGGTAGCGGGAATCGCGCAGGAATTCGTGCGCGAGACTCTCGGCGCTCGAGAGTGGCCCTGCGCCATTGATGGCACGTTCGAGCAGGAAGCTGGCCAGGTTGCTCCCCGAAGAGTCGTTCGACTCGCGGCGCGTCATTCAGCCTGCTGGCGCCAGCTGCGGAAATGCCTGCGGGCCGAATGACCCGATCGGCTCGTCAGGGAACAGGACGCGGATCGTGGACGTGGACTCCGTCTGCCACCGTGCCTGGGTGACCAGCCATTTCTTCACGAATTCGGTGACCGTCTTGCGTGCCGCTTCACGCTGAAGCTGTCGGTAGGCGGGACTGTCCGCCTTCGCGGCCAGTGTCGCCGTGATGTCCCGTTCCAGCGATTCGAGGTCGGCTCGCTCGTTGAATGGAATCAGGATCCAGGTTCCGCCGACGTCTTTCTGCATGTGGGCGAGATCCACGGCCACCGGCAGGCTGGGTTTCACCGGCGGTGTCACTACCGTGAACACATCGCCGGTGCGAATGATCGCCCACTCGGGCGCCAGTTCGATGTGATAGCGATAGACAGCCGGCACGCGGATATGGGGTACCGTTTCGCCGACCGCGAGTCCCAGGACGGTGTAAACGAACTTCTTGTCGAACTGCTCGGTCGCGCGAATCGTGGAGACCTCGAGCAGGCCGCCCCTGGTCCGCATCACCAGGATCTCGTTGCCGGGACCGGAGTGCGTGTCGCCCGCTGTCCTGGTCCATGGCAACAGGGCCGCGACTTTCTGGTACCCGAACCAGGCTGCCGTAACGGCTACCAGTACCGCAACGAGAATCGGAAGCGCCTTTGAATTGCTGGCCACGTCGCTGTCAGCCGCCGTCGTCGTCGCCTGCTGGCTTGTCCGCCCGCAGCGACTGCAGGAATCCGAGGACTTCGCCTCGCTCGTCGGCGTCCGGGATGCCGCCCATGTCCATCGTGGTACCCGGCGCGAACGCCGCCGGCCTGGTCAGGAACACGTCGAGCCTGGCTGTCTCCCATGTGCCCCCGACGGCCCGGAGCGCCGGGGAATATTCGTACCCCGCCACGCCCGCGACCGGTCGCCCGACGACACCCCACAGCGGTGGGCCCACCAGCGGCGGCTCGTTCTCGGAGTAGGAGTGACAGGAGGTGCAGACCTCGAATGCATCCGGGTATTCCAGCTCTTCGGCTACCAGCGACGGGTCTGCGAAAAAGCAGCTGGCCATGACGATGGCTGCGCGGGAGCGCGACCGGTATCCGGGGAAGGAGCCTGGGCCGTACCGAATGGCCGAGCTCATGGCCTGCATCTCCGCGTGAGTTGAGCGTGCACGATAGCGCGGATCATGCCCGGTAGAGCAGTCATCGACACGAAAACATGCGCTCCCTGCCAAAAAAAAACGCCCCCACGAGGGGGGCGTTATCCGGTTCGCCAGGGGCTCGAGACGACACCGATTGAATGCGGCAGCGTCACGTTCCGCGCGGCGAGTCCGATTACTTCATCGTGACCTTGACGCCCGACGCCGAGCCCACGTTGAGCGACAGACCCTTCGAGGTCGTGCCGATCGACATGATCACGCCGTTTTCGTTCTTCAGGTGCAGCATGCCGGCGCCAGCGCCCGCAGCTCCGCCCGTGCTGAACACCGTGTAGGTGCCCGGGAACTTGGAGACGTCCTTCAGATCGTAGACGAAACCATTGCCCTTGACCTCGGTAACGCCGACATTGATGCCCGCCGTCAATCCCGAAATCTTGAATTCATAGCTCTTGCCCTGGAACTCGAGCGTGCCGCCGCCGGTGGAGCCGCCGAAGACCAGCGCGAACTGCTTCGCATCGATGCTGACGCTGCCGTCGTACTTTGACCAGTCGCGGTCTGCCGCAGTCGCCACGCCGCCAACGAGAAGAGCCGCACCGAGGGCAAATACAGCCGAAGCCTTTCTGAACACATTCATCCGGATATCTCCTGAGAGGGTTGAAACAGAACAAAGTCGCCGGGATAGGACCGGATTGCGGTCCGCGGGTTCCCCATCCAGCATGGCAATTCCAGCCGAAGGAAGCGTGCCCGCCCGGGATTCAGAGCCACGGACGACGGTCACAGCGAAACAGGCGCCGCGATTTCAGGTGCGGTGCGATTGGCGCTGGACGGAAAATCTCGTGGAGAATCAATGCGGAGTGTACCGGACAGCGCCGCTGGCTGGCCAGCAGATTCTCGGCCTGCCGGCCCCGGCGGAGCTAGACGTTCCTGGCCAGTGGCTTCCAGTGCAGGAAGCCGAACAGCAGCGTCAGGGCAATGCTGTCGATCAGCGGCCCCGGATATCGCTTGATGTTCCTGAACGCCACAAGGATCTCCAGCGTGTGGGCAGCGAGCAGCACCAGGGCCGCAATGCGCAACCCGGCGACAAGGCCCTCCGGCAGCATCAGGAAACCGCCAGTCGCCGCCAGGATGTATGTCGCCAGGCACAGTGCCTTGATGAAGCTGTACACGTCTATTTCCCCGACTTCTTCTTACGCCACTCTGGCAGAACCGCGAGGCGCAGCTTGCCCACCTTCCGCCCGGCGATCGAACTCAGCACCAGTTTCCCGCGTCCGTCGACCGTGCAGGGAACCACGAATACACCGGGCTTCATCAGTTCGCGGATCGCCAGCGCCGCCGCACGCCGCTTGAAGAGCGTCGCACGCCTTGGATCATCGATCAGCCAGGCGTCTTCCTGGATCTCGTAGTACAGCGAGAACCACGGCAGCGTCGCCGAAACCAGCAGGTACCTGCGTGGGTCGTCGGCATCCTTGATGCGGCGCTGGAGTTCACGGCGTTCCGCCGCTGTGAGGGGCGGGTTGTCATCCGCCCGGCGTGTCGGCCTTGCTGCCGAAGTCTTCTTTCGTGTCGCCGCCATCGTGGCCTCCGGGGATGCTCGCAGTCGGCGCCCACGGTAGCTGCCATGCCCGCCAAGGGCAACTACCCTTCCCTGCCGTATGTCCGTCGGCACACAATGCGGCCCATGCCAACCCGCAAGCCAGTCAATCCCGACGTCAACCGGCTGGACCGGGTCGTTGCCGAGGCCCGCAAGGCCCGGGACGAACGCGAGGACAGTTACCGCGGCCGTGCGCTGCGGCTATTTCCATGGATTTGCGGGCGCTGCGCGCGGGAATTCGACCACACCAACGTCCATGAACTCACGGTCCATCACAAGGACCACAACCACGACCATAACCCGTTGGACGGCAGCAATTGGGAATTGCTATGCCTGTATTGTCACGACAACGAGCACCAGCGCCAGCTCGACACGCGCCCGCTCACAGGGCGCACCGAGCGCACGGCTGGCGCGACGCATGCCCCGTTCGCCGACCTGGCGTCACTGCTCAAACGCGACGACTGAGCTAGCTGATCGAGGGCCTCAGGAACGTAATGAACGCCGTGTCCTCGCCATTCGGCAGCAACTGCCCGCGACGCTCGGTACCGAGGAATTCCTCGACCAACTGCTCTCCGAGCTCCCCACGTCCCTCGCGAAGGTCCGAATAGGTGCCCCACCAGTAAACGGCGAACTTGCCGTCAGCCTCCGGCGCAAACTCGGCCCGCAATGACTCATCGAAACCCTGCTGCCTGAGGCGCTCGAGGATGGGACGCACGCGCTGCTGGAACTCCTCCAGGCCGCGCCTGGGCTCGACGCCGTACATCCGCGGCTCGACGTCGAGCAGGCTGTCTATCAGTTCCTCCATCGTGCGGAACCAGACGAAAACCCGGACGGACTCGAGTTCCTCGCTTCCACCGGTAAGGTACCCGTAGGGATATGCTCGCGGGTCGCGCTCGTGCGCCTGTGCGGCGCTCGTGAACAGGTCTGATTGACTCATCGAACGAGTTCTCCTGAAAATGGGGCCCGGCGGCATGCCAGGGGTAGTCCTGGTCACGACGGACTGTTGTGCCGAGCGCGCGATGCAATTGAACCAGCAGTGGCTCGCCTGCGCGGGAACGCCGTCACAAATCCTGGTCGCCTCCCGGTCGCCCGCGACCGTCGGGCGGGTTGCGGCAGCCGGAGCCGCGCGACCAGACCCGAGATCGAGCGCCGGTTGACTTTTCCACGGCCAGGAACACAATCGCCAAAAACGGTCAGGGGAAATCATGGAAAAAGGAACCTACACGGCTGGCTGCGCATGCGGCGCGGTCCAGCTCGAGCTTCAAGGCGAGCCTCCGATCCAGGTCTATTGCCATTGCGACTCATGCCGCAGCTGGCTCAGTGCGCCGATCCACGCTGCCACGTTGTGGCCGACGCCGAATGTGAAGATCGTGAAAGGCGCCGACAACCTCGGCATGTACAAGCGGACCGAGGCGAGCCACCGCCAATTCTGCAAGAGTTGCGGCGCGGCGGTGCTGGTCGGACACCCGGCGATCGGAATGACGGACGTGCCTGCGGGATCGATCTCCGGATTCCGGCATGCACCGACCATCCACGTGCACTACGGCGAGAAAGTCATGCCGTTGCATGACGGGCTGCCGAAATTCAAGGATTTCCCGAAGGAATTCGGCGGATCAGGCGACATGGTGCCGGAGTGACACAAGAGCCTGCGGAATGCCGTTCGACCTGAAAGCCTGGTTGTCGCGGAAGCTCATCCGTGACGTGCCCGTGCCATTGCGAATTCCGGCGGCGCCACGGAAGGTCTCGGAACCCTTTCATGCCGTGAGCATCAGGGCCGGTCACCAGGCCTGCCAGGGCGCGAAGCAGTTTACTGGTATACGGTTTCTGTCCCGAATGGCACCCAGCCTGCCGCTGCCGGAGTGCCAGGCACCTGTGTGCCGCTGCAGCTACGTGCACCATGCCGATCGCCGGTCGGCTGGGGATCGTCGAGGGCGGCGGGGCTGGCAACAGCGAGCGACGACCGGGATCGACAGGCGGGAGCGGAAAACGGGCCGACGCGCGACCGACTCGCACGGGTGGAACGTGGTCGACTGAGACGGTCGACCAAAAAAGAGGCCCTCCGAAGAGGGCCAATCAGGGGGAGAATGGTTGCAGCTTATTGATGCGCCGCACCATTTGCGATACGTAAGAACCGAGGGGCATTGCGACCCTATTCGACGCTGGCAATCTCGGCCTCGGTGCCGAGGTACGGCACCCGATCACCAACCGACCCGCCCATCAGAGACACGGCCAGCGGCGATACGTACGAAATGAGGCCCCTGGATGGGTCCGACTCGTCCTCGCCGACGATAAAGAACTCGACCCGCTCGCCGGTGTCGGTCTCGAGGCTGACCCGGGACCCGAATTTGACCTTGCCTGTCGTGCCGGCCGGCGGGACGACCTCCGCGGTCGCCTTGCGCTGGCGAAAGTAGCGAAGGTCACGCTCGATTCTGGCAACCAGGGACTTGTCGTCGGCCGCTCGCGCGTCGATCAGTTCGCCCTCGAGGCGGTGCAGTGCGCGTTCGATCTGCGCCAGGCCCGACGGCGTAACGAGGTTGCGGTGAGGACTAAGGGCGAGTTCCGGCAGGTCCTCGCCCGCCTCTCCGTCGAGGTCCTTGACGAATGCCCTGCTCATGAACGTGCCCCCCGTATTGTCCCATCGCCCCGAAGAAACCGCGTCGGTGTCGGGCCGTAGCCCGGGGGCTGGTGGTGATCAGCGCGCCCGGCGGCTGTCGCGCATGTCCAGGTCAACGTACACGAGCATGCCACAACGGGGACAGGTGGCCGTGTCCACGACCTCAACCTCGAACCATCGGCGTCCGCAGTCGCACCGCACCTGCAGGATCCACTGAGCCACGGCACGACCCACGAGCCGCTCGTCGACCTTGATTCCGTCGGGCATGGCCAGGATCTGGGGCACCAACATGTCCCCATCGGCCTCGTCGGCCTCGTCGGCCTGATCAGCATAGCCTGCGTCGCCGGAGTGGTCCGCGTAGGGCGAGCCGCCGCCCTCGACGGCGCGTTCGCTTGCGTCGAGGTACCGGAGCAAGCGGTCGGGGCTGACCAGTTCCTCGGGCTCCTGCTCGTCGGCCAGTGATTGCATGGCCGGCCAGGTTTCATCCCCGCTCTTGTCGTGGCCTTCTCGCGCGCTCATGAATTCGCCCCCCTGCAACCCGACCGCAAAGATACTACGGCCGGCGGGCGGCGTCAGTTCTTGCCGGCCAGGTGCGCCCGGACGGTGTCGTTGATCAACCGCAGTTCCGCCAGCGTAGTCTCGATCTGGGCCCGCCGCTGCTCGAGTTCCGAGATTGCACCGTCGGTGCGGTGCAGCACGTATTTCATCTGCTGGACGCGCCCCTCGCCGCGGGCGCCGTAAAGGTCCAGGTAGTGCTTCATTTCGGCGAGCGACACGCCGATCGCCCTCGAACGCATGATCAGCGCCAGGCGCGCCCTGTCGCGCCTCGTATACACGCGCGCGCCGCTGATTCGTCTCGGGCTCAGCAGGCCCTTGTCCTCGTAGAAGCGGATCGCGCGGGCCGAGATGCCGAAGTCCTCGCACAACTGCTTGATGCCGAACAGTTCCGAGGTGGCCTCGTCATGATGCGCCGCAAGCACCTCCCGCGCGGTGCGTGTGGCGGTCCGACCCTTACCCCGCACGTCACGCTGCGCAGTCCGGGCCGGCCCCCTGGCCGGCGCGCGATCCGCGGTCATGTCAGACCACCCGCTGCAGCTTCATCGCAAGGCTCATGTCACCAGCCACCGTGAACTTGCCCGTCATGAAACCTGTGACCGGGTCGAGCTGGCCGCCGAGCAGCGCCTCGAGGTTCTCGTGGGTGATCGAGATGGTGCAGTCGGCCTCCCGGTCTTCGTTGCTCACGGTGTTCGGCACCGACTTGCCGTCGATCACGATCACGCCCTCCGCGCCGCAGTCGAACTTGAGCACGGCGTCGAGGCCGCTCTGGTCACCGACCTTGCCACGGATGGTCTCGGTGCACTGCTGGAAGTCCATGGAATGTTCCCCTGCTATTGAATTGCCAGCCAGCATATTAGACGGTGTACGCCCCAAATGAGAAGCCTCTGCCTCAAAAGACATCTAGTTGACGTTAACGTCAACTACAAGCCTAATACGGTCTCTGCAGGCACCCCGGACCACACAGCGCATGCCCACCCAATCCACGACAGCGGAATCGGTCCACGGCTACCACAGCGTTTTCAAGCCGGGCCTGTTCGCGGGCCGGGTCGCCTGGGTCACCGGCGGCGGCAGTGGCATCGGTCGCTGCGTGGCGCACGAACTCGCGTCGCTCGGCGCCACCGTCATCATCAGCGGCCGCACGGCCGCGAAGCTCGACGCGGTGGCTGCGGAAATCGTCGCTGACGGCGGGCGCAGCGAGGCGCTGCCGCTCGACATTCGCGACGAGGACGCGGTCAAGACAGCCACCTCTGAAGTCGTGCGCAGGCACGGCCGCATCGACGCACTGGTAAACAACGCGGGTGGCCAGTTCCCCTCTCCGCTCGCCGGGATCAGCAGGCGCGGCTTCGATGCGGTGGTCACGAACAACCTCACCGGCGGGTTCCTGCTGATGCGGGAGGCGTTCGTCCAGTCCATGCAGCAGCACGGCGGCGCCATCGTCAACATGACGGCGGATTTCCGCAACGGCATGCCCGGCATGGGCCACTCCGGGGCCGCCCGCGCCGGCATGAGCAACCTCACCATGAGCGCCGCCTTCGAGTGGGCCCACGCGGGTGTGCGGGTGAACGCGGTGGCTCCTGGCTGGGTCGCTTCGTCCGGCATGGACACATACCAGGGCGCGGTTCGCACGCTGCTGCCGAAGCTCAAGGCCCATGTACCGCTGCGCCGGCTCGCGACCGAGGCCGAGGTGAGCGCGGCCATCGTGTTCCTGCTTTCGCCCGCGGCCGCGTTCATCACCGGCGTCACGCTGCAGATCGACGGCGGCGCCTCGCTCGGCAGCGCCGTATTCCCGAGCATCGACCACGACCGTTCCGTGCCATTCGAAGGCTTCCACCGGGCCGTAACTCCGGAGGTGCTCAAGTAGTGCCAATCCTCACTTCGCAGCTCGACCCGCGCGGCGCCGCGTTCCAGGCCAATACGGCGCGGATGGAGACCCGACTCGCGGAGATCCGCGCCATCGAGGCGCGCGTGATCGCCGAGTCCGAGTCAAAGAAGGCCCGGTTCGACGAACGCGGCCAGTTGCTGCCGCGCGAGCGCGTCGCGCGACTGATCGATCGGGGCAGCGACTTCCTCGAGCTCAGTGCGCTCGCGGGACTTGGCATGCACGACGACGACGGCAGGAAAAGCGTCCAGGGCGGCGGATCCATCGTCGGCATCGGCGTCGTCGCCGGACGGCGAATCGTCGTGTCGGCGAGCGACAGTGCGATCAAGGGCGGCACCATCGCGCCGATGGGCCTCAAGAAGGCCCTTCGCGCGCAGGAAATTGCCCGCGACAACAAGCTGCCAATGGTATCGCTGGTGGAGTCCGGCGGCGCCAACCTGATGTACCAGGCCGAAATTTTCGTAGACGGCGGGCGAAGCTTCGCGAACCAGGCGCGGCTCTCGGCTGCCGGCATACCGCAGGTCGCGGTCGTGCACGGCTCCTCCACCGCCGGCGGCGCGTACCTGCCGGGACTCTCCGACTACGTGGTCCTGGTGAAGGACCGCTCGAGCATCTACCTCGCCGGGCCACCGCTGGTGAAGGCCGCGATCGGCGAGGACGCGACCGACGAGGCCCTCGGCGGCGCGGAACTGCATGCGAAGGTGACCGGCCTCGGCGAGTACCTTGCCGACAACGACGCCCACGCCATCGCCATTGCGCGCGAGATACTCGCGGCGCTTCGCTGGGACGAGGTCCAGCCGGGTACGGCGGCCACCCCGCCGCGCTACGACGCTGAAGAACTCATGGGCATCGTGCCGGTGGATGAGCGAACGCCGTATGACGCACGCGAGGTGATCGCGCGCATCGTGGACGGCTCCGAATTCCTGGAGTTCAAGGCGCCCTATGCCACCGACACGGTGTGCGGCCACGCACGCATCGAAGGCCATCGCGTCGGCGTGCTCGCAAACAACGGCCCGATCCAGCCTGGCGGCTCGGTCAAGGCGGCGCAGTTCATGCAGCTCTGCGACCAGACCGCCACCCCGCTCGTTTTCCTGCAGAACACCACCGGCTACATGGTCGGCACCGCCGCGGAGCGCGCAGGCGCCATCAAACACGGTTCGAAGATGATCCAGGCTGTCGCGAACGCGCGCGTGCCGAAGTTCACCATCGTCCTCGGAGGCTCGTTCGGCGCCGGAAACTACGGCATGTGCGGCCGCGGCTTCGACCCGCGTTTCATCTTTTCCTGGCCCACCGCACGCACCGCCGTGATGGGTGGCGCGCAGGCGGCAATGGTGATGGAAATGGTGGGTCGCGCGAAGATCGCCCGGTCCGGCGCACCCGTCAGCGACCAGGCGGAGGCAGGCATCAAGGCGATGAGCGACCAGCTCAAGCGCCGCCTGGACGCCGAGAGCGACGTGCTCTACGGAACGGCACGGCTGTGGGACGACGGCATCATCGACCCGCGCGACACCCGTCGCGTGCTCGCGCTGTGCCTCACGATTGCCCACGAAGCAGGCGCACGTCAGCTGCACCCGAATACCTTCGGCGTGGCGCGAATGTAGCCGCGTCGCCTCACCATTCCGATACCGATACCGATCCCGATCCCGATACCGCTACCGTCCGGAGTCCCGCATGCAGTTCACCGACCAGCATCTCCAGCTCGATGAGACCGTCACCCGGTTCGTTCGAAACGAAATCAATCCTTACGTCGACGAGTGGGAGCGGGCCGAAGGGTTTCCTGCGCACGAGCTGTTCAAGAAGATGGGAGACCTCGGATTGCTCGGCGTCAAGTACCCGGAGCAGTACGGCGGCCTGGGCCTGGACTTCAGCTACTCCATGGTCATGGCCGAAGCGCTCGGTGCCGCCGATTGTGGTGGCGTGCCAATGGCGATTGGCGTGCACACGGACATGTGCACTCCGGCGCTGGCTCGTTTCGGAACGGACGAACTCCGGAATGAATACCTGGCGCCATCGATCGCCGGGGACATGGTCGGCTGCCTGGGCGTGAGCGAGCCTGGCGGCGGCTCCGACGTGGCGGCGGTCAGGACCACGGCGCGCAGGGACGGCGACGACTACGTGCTCAATGGGACCAAGATGTGGATCACCAACGGCCTGCAGGCCGATTGGTGCTGCCTGCTCGCCAATACCAGCGACGGCGCCCCGCACAAGAACAAGAGCCTGATCATCGTGCCCATGGACGCAAAAGGCGTGTCGCGGCAGAAGATCCACAAGATAGGCATGCACAGTTCCGACACGGCGCAGCTGTTCTTCGACGAGGTGCGCGTCCCGCGCCGCAACCTGATCGGCCAGGAGGGCATGGGATTCACGTTCCAGATGCTGCAGTTCCAGGAGGAACGCCTGTTCGGGGCTGCGAGCTCTCTTCGGGGAATGGACAGGATGATCGACCTGACGATCGACTACACCCGCGAGCGCAAGGCATTCGGCAGGAGCATCCTCGACAACCAGGTGGTTCACTTCAGGCTCGCGGAACTGCGCACCGAGGTCGCCGCGCTGCGCGCCCTCACGTATTCGGCCGTCGAGCAGTACGTGAGCGGCAAGGACGTGACCAGGCTCGCGTCGATGGCCAAGCTCAAGTGCGGACGCCTGACGCGTGAAGTGTCGGACTCGTGCCTGCAGTACTGGGGTGGCATGGGCTACACGGCCGACAATCTCGTGGCCCGTTCGTACCGCGACTCGCGACTGGTTTCGATTGGCGGTGGCGCGGACGAGGTGATGCTCGGCATCATCGCCAAGCTCGAGGGCACGCTGCCCCGGGCTGTCCGCTGACCGTGGCCGGTCCGACCGGTATTGCGATCACGCACGTAGGCGCCGTGCTGCACCTGACGCTGAATCGCCCGGAAGTGCGCAATGCTATGTCTCTCGCCATGGTCGACGATATTGCGGACGCGCTGCGAGTCGCCGAGCACGACGGAATCACCCGGGTCATCGTGCTGCGCGGCGCGAACGGCAATTTTTCCGCCGGCGCCGACCTCAAGGACATGGCCGGCGCCCGCGCACGCCTCGCCGAGGACCCGAATGCGATCCTCAAGGTGAACGCGGCATTCGGCAAACTCTGCAACGCATTCGGCGACAGCGGGCTTGCCATCGTCGCGGTACTGGAAGGCGCGGTCATGGGCGGCGGGTTCGGGCTCTCGTGCGTCGCCGACGTCGTGATCGCTTCGGAAAGCACCGTGTTCAGGCTGCCCGAGACCTCGCTCGGCGTGCTGCCGGCACAGATTGCACCGTTCCTGGTGGAGCGTCTTGGCTACTCGGAGGCGAAGCGGCTGGTCGTCACTGGCTGCCGCCTGGACGCGCGCGCAGCGCTCGCCATTCGCCTGGTTCACGAGGTGCACGCTGCGCCGGACCTGGACGCGGCCGTTACGCGTGCGGTGGGTGAGATACTGAACTGCGCACCCGGGGCGCTCGCAGCATCCAAGGCCCTGGTTCGCAAGGCGCGATGGTCGCCGCCTTCCGAACTCGTGCAACAGGCCGCGGAGGCATTCTCCCGCGCCGCGCTCGGACCGGAGGGCGTCGAGGGCATGGGCGCCTTCCTGCAGAAGCGAAAGCCGCAATGGTCGCCGCCGTGAGCTACACGAAGATACTGGTTGCAAATCGCGGCGAGATCGCCTGCCGCGTGATGCACACGGCGCACAGGCTCGGCTACCGGACCGTTGCCGTGTTCAGTGAGCCGGACGCACGCGCACCACACCTGGCACTTGCGGACGAAGCCGTGAACATCGGACGTGGGCCTGCGTCCGAGAGTTACCTGCGAATTGACGCGATGCTGGATGCCGCCCGGCGCACCGGAGCCGACGCCATTCACCCGGGCTACGGATTCCTGTCTGAACGCGCAGACTTCGCGCAGGCCTGTGACGATGCCGGAATCGTGTTCATCGGGCCGCCGCCCTCCGCGATCACTGCCATGGGCGACAAGGCGGGCGCCAAGCGCCGGATGATTGCGGCCGGAGTTCCCTGTGTGCCGGGCTATCACGACGCGGACCAGAGCGATGATCGGCTGACCGCCGAAGGTGCGAAGCTCGGCCTGCCGCTGCTGGTCAAGGCCGTCGCGGGCGGCGGTGGTCGCGGCATGCGCCTCGTGCGATCGCTCGACGAACTGCCGGCTGCAATCGCCGGAGCCCGCCGCGAGGCGCTCGCTGCGTTCGGTGACGCAAGGTTGATGCTGGAGCGACTGGTCGAGCATGGCCGACACATCGAGATCCAGATCTTTGCCGACCGGCAGGGCAACGTCATTCACCTCGGCGAACGCGACTGCACTGCGCAGCGCCGCCGCCAGAAGGTCATCGAGGAGGCGCCCTCGCCCATCGTCGATCCACCCATGCGCGCCCGGATGGGCGCCGACGCCGTGGCAGCCGCGCAAGCCGTGGGGTATGTGGGCGCAGGCACCATCGAATTCATCGTCGACGGCGACCTCCGGCACTATTTCCTGGAGATGAACACACGGTTGCAGGTTGAGCACCCGGTGACCGAGTGCATCACCGGCCTCGACCTCGTGGAGTGGCAACTCCGGGTGGCGGCCGGCGAGCCACTGCCACTCACTCAGGATCAAGTCCGATTCGAAGGACACGCGATCGAGGCGCGCCTCTACGCAGAGGATCCGTTTGCGGACTTTTCGCCGCAGACAGGGCCGGTACTGCACTGGCGGCCCGAGGCTGCACTTCGACCCGGCGTACGCATCGATTCCGGCATCTCGGAAGGCGGGACCATCAATCCGTTCTACGACGCCATGGTGGCCAAGCTCATCGCGCACGGTCGCGACCGGTTCGACGCGATCCGCCGCCTCATGATGGTCGTCGAAGACGCTCCGCTGGTCGGGCCTCGCAACAACGGGCGGATGCTGCGCGACCTTCTGGACCACCCTGACTTCCGTGCATCACGGCTGGACACGGCGACGCTCGACCGTTGGTCGGCAGGCCGAGAACCGCTGCTGACGGCGCCCGCGATCCGGGATTCAACCTGGCGACTCGCCGCGGCGCTGCTTGCCGCGCCGAATGGCGCCGGTTGGCGCCCCGGAAGCGTCGCGGCATGGGACCTCGTGCTGCAGGCGAATGGCGACCGGCGCACCATGCGCGTCCTGCCGCGGGTCGGTAACGTCGAAGTAACCGACGGCGACTCCGCCACGATCGTCACGATCCTGTCCTGGCGCGACCACCAGCTGCGTTACCTGGAGGATGGGGTGCAACGCACTGTCGTGTGCGTGGCGGATGCCGACGCGCTTCACATCGTCCAGGATTGCGCCACGATCACGGTGCGCGAGACTTCTCCGTGGCCAACGGACGAAGTCCTTGTTCGATCCCGGGCGCGCGTGCGCGCCGGTCGCGGGAACGATCGCGGCGATCAGCGCGGCCGTAGGCGACGTCGTCGAAGCCGGCCAGCAGCTGGTCTGCGTCGAGGCGATGAAGATGGAGATGTGGCTCACGGCCCGCACGGCCGGCACGATCACCAGGATTCACGTGGACCTGAAGCAGAGCGTGGAGGCCGGAGCGTTGCTGGTCGAAATCGAAACGGCAGGAGACGGCTGATGGACAAGGCGATCCTGACCTGCGCGCTCACGGGCGTACTTACCAACCCGAAGCAGCACCCGGTGCCGGTCACCCCCGACCAGATGGCTTCAGAGGCGCGGGACGCATTCAACGCGGGTGCGGCCGTCATGCATGTTCACCTGCGGCGTCAGGAAGACGGCGCGGGCCACCTGCCCAGCTGGGATCCGGACGTGGCCGATTCAGTGGTAAGCGCGATACGCGCAGCCTGCCCGGGCGTGATCATCAACCTGACCACCGGCGTCATCGGCAAGGACGTGTCCGGACCGCTGGAGTGCCTGCGGCGCGTCCGGCCCGAAGCCGCGGCCTGCAATGCAGGGAGCCTCAACTACCTCAAGATCAGGGAGGACGGCAGCTGGGCCTGGCCGCCGATGGTCTTCGACAACCCTGTCGAGAAGATCCAGCAGTTCCTGTCCGTGATGAACGAGCTGCACATACATCCCGAATTCGAGTGCTTCGATGTCGGCATCGTGCGGTCGGTCGGCATGTTCCTGAAGGCGGGCATGTTCTCGGGTGTGCCCGAGGTGAATTTCGTAATGGGCGTGGCGAGCGGCATGCCCTGCGATGCAGACCTGCTCACCCTGCTTCCGCGCTACGCGCCGACTGGGGCCGTGTGGCAGGCGACCCTCATCGGGCGCACCGAGATCTGGCCGGTCCACCAGAAGGCTGCGGAGCTCGGCGGCATGCTGCGCACGGGCCTCGAGGACACATTCTACCTGCCTGATGGCGGCAAGGCCTCGGGCAACGGAGTGCTGATCGAGGCGCTGGCGTGCTGCGCACGCAACGCCGGCCGCGGGATTGCGAGCCCTGCCGAGGCGCGCACCATGCTCGGCCTGCAGCCGACCGGCCTGAGCGGCCCGACCGCTACTGCCAGACGACGGGCCGTCGCGCGCCGACCCAGTCCTCGTAGTGCCGGGCGTACACGGCTTCGATGCGGTTGCGTTTTACCTTCAACGTGGGCGTGACGAGGTCGTTGTCGACGGTCCACGCTTCGCTCACAATCACAAGGCAGTCGAGTTGCTCGTGCGGATCCAGCGCCTCGTTCACCGATGACAGGTGAGACGCCAGCGACTCTGCCAGTTCGCTGCGACGTTCGGGCTCGCCTGCCATCTGCAGGGCTTCCGCATTGAGCATCAGCAGCGCCAGTGGCTGACCGAGGTTGGCCCCGGTAACGCAGCAGGCCTCGACGGCCGTGTGACTGACCAGGCGGTCCTCGATCGGCGCCGGGGCCACATATTTGCCCTTGCCGGTCTTGAAGAGATCCTTGACCCGGCCAATGATCCGCAGGTTGCCCTCGGCGTCGATCTCGCCCTTGTCCCCTGTGCGCAGCCAGCCGTCGTCGGTCATCGCGCGGCGTGTCTGTTCAGGATCGCGGTAGTAGCCCAGCATGGTGCCGGGACTCGCGACCTGGACTTCACCCGACGACGGATCGAGCCGGCACTGGATGCCGTCGTAGGGCGGGCCAACGGTGCCCGGCCGCGGCAGGTCGGGAAGCGTCGCGTGGGAGACGCCGCAGTTCTCCGTCATCCCGTAGACCTCGGAGAGCCTCAAGCCCAGACGCCGGTACCAGCGCAGAAGCTCCGGAGGCATGGGTGCCGCGCCCCCGCCGGCGAACCGGCACTGGTCGAGCCCCAGGGCCCGCAGTATTTTGCGTGCCACGATGCGTCGCACCACCGGGATGCCGAGCAGCCGGTCGAGCTTCGCGGCCGGCATCTTCGCCAGCACGCCTTGCTGGAACTTCACCCACAGGCGCGGCACGGAAAAGAAGATGGTCGGTCGCGCGCGCCGCATGTCGTCGGCGAAGGTCGCGAGCGAATCCGTGAAATAGACGTGAACGTTGCTCGCCAGCATGCTTTGCTCGATGACGGTGCGTTCCGCAACGTGCGCGAGCGGCAGGTAACTCAGGGCGCGACCGTCGTCCTGTATTCCGATTCGCCGAATGACGGCCTGCATCGACCAGGCAAAGGTCGCGAAACTGTGCATTACGCCCTTCGGCACGCCGGTCGTCCCGGAGGTGTAGATGATGGTCGAGAGTTCGTCGCCATCGCGCACGGGGCTGCCCGCCAATGGTGGAGTCGCGGCGACGATGTCGTCCCAGGTCGGGCAATCGACCGCCGGCGACAGCGGCAGCCTGATGCACGGCAAGCCGGCAGGTATCCCCGTGCGCATGGCATCCCAGCCGTCGAGCTTGCCGATGAAGAGCAGGCGTGCCTCGCAGTGCTCGAGGATCTGGCGCACCGTGCTGGCGGCCAGCGTCGGATAGAGCGGCACCGACACGTGGCCCGCAATCCAGATCGCGAAATCAGCCATCAACCAGTGCGCCGTATTCTTGGCGATCAGCGCTATTTTCGAGCCCGGCTCGAAGCCCAGTCCCGCCAGGTGCGAAGCCATGCGACGCGACTCATCCATGAGTTGCCGCCAGGTATATTCGCGCACCTCGCCGCCGCCGATCGGCTGTGTGAGCACGACCTTGTCGGGGCAGGTCTTTTCCCAGTGATACAGGCGCTGCAGCGCCAGCGCCTCCGGAGCCACCACCGTATTCGTCATCTTCTTCCCCCCTGGCGAAGGTACGCGCAGGCTAGCCCGCGCGGCGAGCCGAGCGCAAGCACGGGCGCCGTCGCAGGCCGCGGCTAGAGGTGGCGTTCGATCAGCGCGTGCACGTTCACCCGTGCCCGCAGGCGGCTGCAGATCAGGAATGTGCCGAGCAGCTTCCGGTGCAGGAAAATCGTCTCCGGGGGCGGCGATCGAAGCCCCTGTTTCATGGCCACCGAAAGCCCGAGGTCCCTCACGCGGCCCATCATCCCGGACTCCGCGAAATCATACAGACCGCGGTGCGAAAGCGGCTCGCAGACCAGCCTGATGATCTCGATGACCCCCGTCACGCGCTCCGGTGGATCATCCTCCCGTACGTAGCCGATCTCGGTCGCAGCAGCCCGCACTCCCTCGGCGTCATCAGCGAGCACCGCGCGGCAGACCCGGCGATAGCGTTCGGTGAACTCCGGCGGGAATTCACCCACGGAGCCAAGGTCAAGCAGCCCGATCTGCTGAGTTGCCGGCAGGTAGAGATAGTTCGCGATGTTCGGGTCGGTCTGCATGAACCGGAACTCGAACAGCTCGCGAAACATCAGGCTCTGCAGGTTGCGTGCGATGGCATTGCGCGTGGCCTGCGGCACCGCATCGCTTGCCAGCCCTTCCAGCGGGTCGCCGTCCATCCAGTCCATGGCCAGGATACGGCGGGTGGTCAGCGAGCGGTGGATGCGCGGCACCACCACGGCAGGCGTGTCGGCGACCAGCTTCGCGTAGCGCTCGAGATTGCGGGCTTCACCCAGGTAATCGGTCTCGAGGTGCAGCTGGCGCTTTGCCTCCGCTGCAATCGAGTCGATGTCCAGCGTTACCGGCAGGAAATCCAGGCGTCGCAGCAGGGTGGCCAGGTTGTTCACGTCGCTGTCCACGCTGCGGGCAACGCCTGGAAACTGAACCTTCAGCGCCAGCTCGCGGCCAGCGTGCGTGCGTGCGCGATGAATCTGCCCGATCGACGCGGCGGCCGCCGGCTCCATGTCGAAGCGCGCGAAACGTCGTTCCCAGCCCTTGCCGTACTCGCGACCCAGCACCCGGCGGAGCTGCGAGTCGGGCATCGCGTAGCCCTGCGATCGCAGCATCGAGAGCGCGTTGCGGAATTCCGCCGGGATGATGTCGTCGCTCTGCAGCGAGAGCATCTGGCCGACCTTCATCGCGGGGCCGCGCAGCGTGGCAAGCCTGCGCGCCAGCAGCGCTGCGTTGCCCGGCGTCAGCACCGCTGCGGCGAGGTCGAGGCGCTTTCCCTTGGAGAACTGCCGTGCCGTGGCCGCAGCAGCCGAAAGCGCGAGTTCACCGCTCATGAGTCCGAAGCGCAGCAGTCGCGAAGCGCGCGATGACGGCACGGCACTGCGTCGTCGCTTGCTTTCGTCGGTCATGGCGTCGCCTACGAAGTTCGCGGCGGCGGGCGCAGCAGGACCCCGTCCTCGTGCGCCGGGCGTGTCAGGTCGCCGCCGTAGTACCGGCGCGCCACGCCGAGTACATGTTCAGCCGACCGGTGCGAACGTCGCAGAGCGCGCGGCTGCACTGGCCCTCGGCCATCCACTCCTTGATTGCCACTCGGGCCGGGAGCTGCACCGGTGTCAGGAACTGGGTCTCGATCTTCACGCCCGCTGGGCAGCACCGGCACCGGTTTCTCGGCGAGGCTTCGCGCCAGCGACCACATGCCGTGGCTGATCGATCCGCGCAGGCCGAAGAACCGGGCGGCACGGTCGTTCAAGTGGATGGGGTTGTAGTCGCCCGACACGCGGGCGTAGGTCCATGCCGTCCGACCGGTTACCTCGAGTTCTGCCAGCACTGCGGCATCGCGTGGCGCCTTCGGCGGCCGCGGTGGTCGTCCACCGGTGCGCTCTGCCGATTCCGGCCAGCGGGACAGGAATACGCAGGTCTCGCGCCACACGATCTCGTCCTCGTGCGCGACTTCGGTGGTCATGTCGAACGCGAGTCCCGGCGTCCGTGCGCTGGTAATTGCCGGCCGAGACGGTGAAGTCGAGGCGCATGCCGCTACGCAGGTGCCCGAGGATCTCTATGACGTTCGAAACGTGGATCAGGCCCATCGGCCTCAGTGGAAAGGACCCGCAGGCGAAGATCTCCAGGTGCAAGGGCATCGCGAGCACGTGGGGATAGGTCGGCGGAACTCCTTCGGCGAACCCGCACGCCGCGGAATACCTGGCGACATCAGCCGCGACAAGTGGCACGCCGGACACGCTCGCCTTGAATTCACGCGGCTCACCGATCTCCGTAACCGGCGGCCGCCTGGTCAGCAGCACGCGCGGATAGGTCGCGAGGCCCGTCGGCAGCTTGCTGAGTCGCAGGTGGACCGAAGTCGCCACGGACTAAGGTGCCACCTTGTCGATGACGATCGCGACGTCGGTCGGCCCGCCTTTCGCGTTCGTAGATCGAGCCGACGCAGATCGCCGGCCGCCGGCACGGCCGTGCCACCGAATGCGACGCGCGCTACGACTTCCACATCGTCCACCGAGGAGAGATTGTGGCCCTCGATCATCGAATTCGCGTCGCTGAGCACGACAGTCGTCGGCAGTTCATCACTCGAGAGACGCACCGCCGCGAGCGGTGGCCCCGGGATCCCGGGCTGTCGTGCGGCCACGAACAGCGGAGTACCCGGCTTCAACTTCGAGGCCAGCGACGGATCCAGTGAAACCTTGATTCGAAGCGTGCGGCCCGACGGCGCCGACGAGCCGCCCGCCGCGGAGGTTACCCATACCGGCACCCATCCCACCCGACATCGCCGGCGTACCAGCGCCTTCGGCCGCCGGCGCCTGGACGCCGAGACCGGCGAGCTGTTCGACGACGATCCGGCGAATCTCTGGTGGCGGATTCTGCTCGAGCAGCTTCTCGAAGTTCGTCTTGGCAGCCTCGCGTGTCGCCGGCCCGCATGGCCATGACGGCCGTGTACCACAGTGCCTTTCCGTTGTTCGGATCGGCCTTGAGCGCGGCTTCGATGATGCCCTGTGCCCGTCCCTGGGCAGCCGGGTCGTCGGTGAGCACCAGCGCTTCGGCCAGGTCGAGCTGCAGGTCGGAATCCTGCGCGCCCACGATCGCCACGGCCCGCTCGTACGCGGTCACTGCCTTGTCCGGCTGACTCATCACCAGGTAGGTACGCCCGAGCATTCGCCAGCCTTCGACGTCCTGCGGATTGGCAGCGAGCCGGGACTCGAGCTGGGTCGCAGCCTCCGCCAACGACGCATCGCCTCCGCCCTGTTCGTGTCCGGCGGGCACCGCAGAGGCAGCCAACGGGTTCTGCCAGGGGAAATTCGAGGTGCCAAGGTAGAACGCTGCTGCAGCGAGCGGCAGCGCAACCGCCGCCACCACGAATGTCGACGTCGAGCGCGGCACGTCGGGCTCATGCGTGCTCCTGCCCTTATCCTTGCCCTTGCTCGTGCTCGTATCCGCCTGCTGGGACGGAATGCGCCTCACGAGCGGAACAGCGAGCAATGCAATCGCCGCGACGGTCATCACGGCACAGATCAGGATGAAAGGTGTCACGACTGGCCGCCCTCCGGGCCTTCATTTTCAAGTTCGGCTTCGGCTGCCCGGCGTCGCACGACGAGCACCACCGCAAAGCCGCCCAGCCAGCAGCAGCAGCACGGGCGCCGCCCACAACAGGAAATTCATCGGCGTCATGCGCGGACGATAGAGCACGAAGTCGCCGTAGCGCGCGATCATGAACTCGCGGATCTGGTCGTCCGACTGGCCCGCGGCAACCATGTCGCGCACCTCGCGGCGCAGGTCGCTGGGCGAGCGTCGCATTGGAATCCGCGATCGTCTCGTTCTGGCAAACCAAGCAGCGCAATTCGCGCGTGATGTGCTCGTAGCGCGCCTGCAGGACCGGATCGTCGAACGCGCGCTGGGTGTCGATCGCCAGCGCACCACCTGGCCCAGGCCAGTGTGAGTGCAAGCAGCAGCGTACGAAGAATCCTGGTCACGTCTGTCCTCCATTTGCCGCCTTCGCGGCCTCGATGCGCGGCAGGAATTCCGTCAGCCACACCTGCATGGTCATCGGCGCAATGTGCTTGTAGAGCACGATCCCGTCGGCGCCGATCAGGAAGGTCTCGGGCGCGCCGTACACGCCCCAGTCGATCGCCGTGCGCCCGACGGCGTCGGAGGCGACGGCCGCGTACGGGTTGCCGAGTTCGCGCAGCCACTGCTGCGCCGCTGCGTTGTCGTCCTTCCAGTCGAGGCCGATCAGCGGGATCTCGCCCCGCTTCGCGATCTCCATCAACACCGGGTGCTCCTGGCGACAGCCGCCGCACCAGGTGCCCCAGACGTTCAGCACCCAGGGCCTGCCCTGGAGTTCCTTGCTCGACACCGGGTAGCTGGCGTCGTAGAGGCTCGGCAGGCTGAACTCCGGCGCGGGCTTGCCGATCAGCGGCGACGGAACGTACGACGGGTCACGCTGCAGCCCGACGAACAGGAAACCGCCGAGCACGGCAAACAGTCCCAGCGGAACGAGAAATTTCCACATCTGGATCGAACCTCCGTCAGCGCGCCGGTGCCGCGCCGGCTGCGACCGCGGCAGTGGCAGCTTCGCGCCGTGCCCGGTAGCGGCGGTCAGTGATCGCGATGAAACCGCCGATCGCCATGACCAGCGCCCCGAGCCAGATGAACCGGACCATCGGCTTGTACTGCACGCGCATGCTCCAGGTGCCGTTGCCCAGGTCCTCGCCCATGGCCACGAACAGGTCGCGATTCCAGTCCACCTCGATGCCTGCCTCGGTCATCGGGCTGCGCTGGACGCGGTACACGCGCTTCTGCGGGTGCAGCGTCGCGACTTGCCTGCCATTGCGGCTGACCAGGATTTCGGACTCGATTGCCTGGTAGTTGGGACCGGGCACCTCGCGGGAACTCACGAACTTGAAGTCGTATCCGTGCATCTCGACACTCTGTCCAGGAGCCAGAGCAATGTCCTTCTCGATCTTGTAGGACTGGGTGACGGTCACGCCGATTGCGAACAGGCCAACGCCAATGTGGGCAAGCGTCATGCCGACCACGCCGCGCGACAGCGACTGGCGGCGGCGCATCCGCTGCACCGGCTCGTAGAGCGACGACATGATGACCCATACGCCAGCCGTCAGGCCCAGGCTGGTCATGACGTGGAAGCCGCCGTAAGCCAGGATCGGCACCAGCACACCGAACGCGAGCGCCGCGGAAAACAACATCACCAGCGGACGCTTCATGTCCTCGAGCTTTGCCTTCTTCCACGCCGCGTGCATGCCGACAGCCAGCAGCAGCAGCAGCGGGATCATCGGCACCATGAACACCGTATCGAAGTACGGCGGACCGACCGAGATCTTGCCCAGGTTCATCGCGTCCAGGAACAGCGGATAGAGCGTGCCGATCAGGATCAGCGCCGCAGCCACCAGCAGCAGCAGGTTGTTGAACAACAGGAAGGATTCACGTGACACCACCGCGAAGCCGCCCTTGGTGCGCAGTGCCGGCCCGCGCCAGGCGAAAAGTGCCAGCGAACCGCCGATGCAGATGCTGAGGAACGCCAGGATGAAGAGGCCGCGGCTCGGGTCGCTGGCGAACGAGTGCACCGACACCAGCACGCCGGAACGCACCAGGAACGTACCGAGCAGGCTCAGCGAGAAGGCGATGATCGCGAGCAGCAGCGTCCAGCTCTTGAAGAGCCCGCGCTTTTCGGTGACCGCCAGCGAATGGATCAACGCCGTCGCGACCAGCCAGGGCATGAACGACGCGTTCTCGACCGGGTCCCAGAACCACCAGCCGCCCCAGCCGAGTTCGTAGTACGCCCACCAGCTGCCGAGCGCTATGCCGATCGTGAGCAGTATCCAGGCGACCGTCACCCACGGTCGCACCCAGCGTGCCCAGGCCTCGTCGAGTCGCCCTTCGAGCAACGCGGCGACCGCGAATGCGAACGGGACCGCCATGCCGACGTAGCCCGAGTAGAGCATCGGCGGGTGGAATGCGAGCGCCGGGTCCTGCAGCAGCGGGTTCAGGTCGCGACCGTCGATCGCCGCCGGAAGCAGCCTTTCAAAGGGGTTCGAGGTGAGCAGGATGAACAACTGGAAACCGACACTGACGATGCCGAGGACACCGAGCACGCGCGCCGCATAGCTCTCCGGGAGCCTGCGGCTGAACGCACCCACGGCGATGGACCAGGTGGCCAGCGCCAGTGCCCAGAGCAGCAGTGAACCCTCGTGGGCGCCCCAGACCGCGGTTATCCGATAGAACTTCGGCAGCGCCGAGTTCGAGTTCGAGGCCACGTACAGCACCGAGAAGTCGTTGTGATAGAACGCCCAGCACAGCGCACCGAACGACATCGCGACGAACACCCACTGGCCGACGACGGCCGGCAAGGCCGCCGTCATCCAGCGCCGGTTACCGAACGCGGCGCCGGCGATTCCCGAACCACGCCTGCGCCATTGCAAGCAGGGTGGCCATGACCAGCGCGAAAAGCCCGATTTCTACGATCATTACGCTCTCCCCTGGCGCCCGGCGCTCAGGTGCTTTCCTGGGAGGATGCCGCGTGCGGCTTCAAGCTCTGCTTGACCTCGGGCGGCATGTAGTTCTCGTCGTGCTTCGCAAGCACCTCTTCCGCGACGAACGTGCCGTCGGGCCGGAGCTTGCCGCGCGCGATCACGCCCTGCCCTTCGCGGAACAGGTCGGGCAGCACGCCCGTGTAGCTCACGACGGTCTCCTCGGCGTAATCGGTCAGGACGAAATGAACCTCGAGGCTGCCCGGCTCGCGCTTCAGGCTGCCGTCCTCTACCAGGCCGCCGACGCGGAAGGCGCGGCTCGCAGGCGCCTCGCCGGACTTGATCTGCGATGGGCTGTAGTAATAGAGCAGGTTCTTCTGGAAGGCCTGCAGCGCAAAGGTCGTGGCGATGCCGACGCCGACCAGGATGGCGGCCACGGTGATCAGGCGTTTTCGACGCGGTGTCATGTCTGGTTCTCCTTGTTCGCAGTCACCCGGCGCATCGCGAGGAGTCGCTGTTCGGCTTCGCTACGCCGCGCCGACACCCAGTTGAGCACCAGCACGAGCGTGGTCAGGCCGTAGGACGTCCACACGAAGCCCGCGTAACCACCCATGTGAAGAAATTCACGTAAGTCCATGATTTAACTTATCTCTTTCAGCCAGGACGCGTTGCGCTCGCGTCGCAGGATCTCGGCCCGGAGTCGCCGGCAGATCAGCCAGCCGAAATAGAGCTGGAAGCCGGCCATCATGATGAACAGCGGTATCAGCATCGGCAGCGCAATCGACGGTTTCGCGAACTTGGTCACGCTTGCGGCCTGGTGCAGCGTGGACCACCACTTCACCGAGTAGTGGATGATCGGGACGTTGATCACGCCCACGATCGCGAGCACGGCGCTGGCGCGATCGGCGCGCTGCGGCTCGTCGAACGACGAGCGCAGCGCCATGTAGCCGAGGTAAAGGAACAGCAGGATCAGTTCCGATGTCAGCCGGGCATCCCAGACCCACCAGGTGCCCCACATCGGCTTGCCCCAGATGGAGCCCGTGGCCAGCGCGAGGAATGCGAACGACGCGCCGATCGGCGCAGCGGCAGCTGCCGCCGCGTGCGCCAGCTTGATGCGCCAGACGAGCCCGATCGCAGCCGCAACCGCCATCACGACGTAGCCGAACATCGACATCCAGGCGCTCGGCGCGTGGACGTACAGGATCCGGAATGCGTCGCCCTGCTGGTAGTCGGACGGCGCCTTGACGAGGCCCCACCAGGTCGCGAGCAGGATCAGCGCCAATGCCGGCCAGCCGAACCACGGCGCGAGCCGGCCCAGCAGGCGGTAAGCGTGCGGCGGCGAGCCGAACTTATGAATCCATGTCCACATGTGGGTCCCTTGACGGATACCTGTAATGAATGTTCAGTTCTCGACGCTGATCCTGATCGCCGCGGACATCGCCAGCGGCCCAAGGCTCAGCACCAGGAAGAAGATGGCGGCGAGCAGCTGCAGCGGGCCGGCCGGCGAATCACCGTCCATGGTCATGGTTACCGCGCGCGAACCGAAAATCAGCAGCGGCATCGCGAGCGGCAGCACCAGCAGCGACAGCAGGACGCTTCCGCGCCGCACGCCGACCGTCAGGCCCGCGCCGATGCCACCAAGAACGCTGAGGGTCGCGGTGCCCAGCAGCAGCGACAGCACCAGTGTCCCCCAGGCCTCGTAGGGCAGGCCGAGCGCGGTTCCGACGATCGGGGAGACCAGGACCAGCGGAAGGCCGGTGAGCACCCAGTGCCCGGCCACCTTGGCAACAAGCAGCCAGCCCAGGGGCTGGCCTGAAAGCACCCACTGTTCCATCGTGCCGTCTTCGACATCGGAACGGAACAATGATTCCAATGCGAGCAACGATGAAAGGAGCGCAGCGACCCACACCACGCCACCCGCGATTTTCCGCAGCTGGTCGAGGTCAGGGGTCGTGGCCAGCGGAAACAGCGTCGTCACGACCACATAGAAGATCAGCGGCTGGGCAACCTCGTCCCAGCGTCGCCAGGCCAGTGTCATGTCCCGCATGAACACCAGCCGGGCGGCGGAGGCCGTGGAGGCGCGACGCATCAGCTCAACTCCAGCCGGCGCAGGCTCGGCGAATGGTCCAGCAGCCGCTGGTGTGCGGCCGCCAGCGCCAGGCCGCCGTGGCTCACGTGCTCCTGGACCAGCTCCTCCACCAGCGTGACGCCGGCACTGTCGAGGTTGGTCACCGGCTCGTCGAGCACCCACAGCGAGGCTTCGGCCAGCAGCAGGCGTGCGAGCGCCAGCCGGCGCTTCTGGCCCGCGGACAGCGAGCGCGCCGGCAGGTCGCCGCGGGACAGGATTCCGACGCGTTCGAGCGCGCCGTCCACGTCCCGGGGGCTGAGTTCCTGGCGCAACCCGGCCAGGAACTTCAGGTTCTCGCGTGCCGTCAGGTCCGCCTTCAGCGAATTCGGATGGCCGAGATAGGCCAGCTGCGAGTGGAACTCGTCACGCGAATCGCGCACCGGGCGCCCACACCAGTCCATTTCCCCGCTTTCGGCGGGCAGCAGGCCGCAGATCACGCGCAGCAGCGTCGTCTTGCCGACGCCATTGGGGCCCGTAATCTTCAGGAATTCGCCCGCACGCAGCACGAAAGACACGTCCCGCAGGATGTGCCTGTCACCACGCCACGCGTTAATCGCTCGAGCTTCGAGCACGGCCCCATCGGGCATTCGATCCTCCGCCAACACACTCCGGGGCCATCCAGCTGGACCAAGTCCAGCCGGGTCACCTAAGCCGCGGCGGAGTCTAGCAAATCGGACGTCATTCCTGCGCTGCGGCATGCCGCAGCGTCGAATCCCCGACTGGCTCCAGGACTACGAGTTCGGCGCCCTCTTCTACGCGATCACCCTGCTTGACGTTCACCGACAACACTGTTCCGTCCCAGGGCGCCGCCAGCGAGTGCTCCATTTTCATGGCTTCCAGCACCACCAGCACCTCACCTGCCTTGACCCGGGCACCCGGTCGTCGCCCGCACGTCCAGTACGTGCCCGGGCATCGGTGCCTTCAGGTGACCCTCGTACTCCGCCGAGGCGCGAGTGCGTGGCCCCGTCGTCGTCCTGGACCTCGAAACGCAGGCACTGCCGGCGCACGACGGTCATCGCCGGGCGTGAATTCCACGGACGCCGCCACCGGGCGTCCGTCGATCGTGCCGGTGAGATCACCACCAGGCCCTCGTGCAGCCGAACCTCATGGTCCTGGCCGCCCAGATCGACGATCCACGCCCCATCGGCCGCGGCGCGAACGCCGACGCCGCGCCTGTCGTCCCCGATCCGCAGCGCGAAACGCACCACCGGGTCGCCATTCAAGCGGAATCCGCTCGGGTGCACCCCAGGGCGATGCGGGCTCGGCTGTGGCGATCCCGTTGCGGCGTCCAGGCGCGCCACCGCCGCGAGCAGCCAGGCATCCTCACGCTCGGCCGGCGTCTCACCGACCGGCTGCAGTGACTGCTCCAGCAGTCGCGTGCTGACGTCGCCGGCGCGAACCGCGTCGGCACCGAGAATCTCCCACAGGTAGCGCGCGTTGCAGCGCACGCCATCGACCTCGACCTTTTCGAGCGCGCGTCGCAGCAGGTCGATCGCGCCGGTGCGGTCGTCGCCCCAGGCGATCACCTTGGCGATCATCGGGTCGTAGTGCACGCTCACCTCGTCGCCTTCGAGCACGCCGCTGTCCACGCGAACGTCGGGCAATGCGTCCGGAAAACGCAGGCGACGCAGCCGACCGGTCGACGGCAGGAATCCCCGCTCGGGATCCTCCGCATAGAGCCGTGCTTCGACCGCGTGCCCGTTGCAGCGGATGTCCTGCTGCGCGAGTGGCAAGCGCTCCCCGGCTGCGACCCGCAGTTGCCACTCGACAAGATCGAGGCCCGTGATCATCTCGGTGACGGGATGCTCGACCTGCAGTCGCGTGTTCATCTCGAGGAAGTAGAACTCCCGTCCGTCGTACAGGAACTCGACGGTACCGGCGCCCTGGTATGCGACCGCCCGCGCTGCAGCCACGGCGGCCTCTCCCATCGCCTCGCGCGTGCGCTCGTCGATGCCGGGCGCCGGAGCTTCCTCGATAACCTTCTGGTGCCTGCGCTGCAGCGAGCAGTCGCGCTCGAACAGGTGCACCGCCGAACCGAACGAGTCGGCGAAGACCTGGATCTCGACGTGCCGGCCTGTCTCGACGAAGCGCTCGAGCAGCACTCGCTCGTCGTCGAACGACTTCGCAGCCTCACGCCGCGCGCCGGCGAGCGCCTCGGAGAAATCGCCGGCGTCGCGCACGATCCTCATGCCCTTGCCACCGCCACCGGCCGTTGGCTTGATCAGCAGCGGGAAGCCGAGACTGCGTGCCTCACGTTGGAGCCGTGCCTCCGACTGGTCGTCCCCGTCGTAGCCCGGCAGCACCGGGACGCCCGCGGCCGCCATCAGCCGCCGCGCCTCGCTCTTCGAGCCCATGCGGAGGATTGCGTCCTCGGGCGGACCGACGAACACGATGCCGGCCTCGCGGCACGCACGCGCGAACGCCGCGTTCTCGGAAAGGAAGCCGTAGCCCGGGTGGATCGCGCCCGCGCGCGTCGCGCGCGCCGCGCCGAGGATCCGGCCCATGTCCAGGTAACTTTCACGGGCTGCCGCGGGTCCCACCAGCACCGCCTCGTCGGCCAGTCGAGTGTGCAGCGCGCCGCGGTCGGCCTCGGAATACACCGCGATCGTGCGCACGCCAAGGCGCCGGGCGGTCCGGATGACGCGGCAGGCGATCTCGCCGCGATTGGCAATCAGCAGGCTGTCGATCATTGGCCGCTACATCCTGAAGATGCCGTAGGGGGTTTCGCCCTCGTCCGGCCGGCAGGTCGAGGCCGCGAGCGCCAGCTTCAGCACCTCGCGCGTATCCGCCGGATCGATCACGCCGTCGTCCCACAGGCGCGCGCTCGCGTAGTAGGGATGCCCCTGCGTGTCGTACTGCGCCTGGATTTCGTCGCGGAAGGCCTGCTCCTCGGCCTCGGGCCATTGCTGGCCGCGGCGCTGCGCGCCCTCGCGGCGAACGATCGCCAGCACCGTCGCCGCCTGTTCACCGCCCATGACGGAGATGCGCGAATTTGGCCAGCTCCACAGGAAGCGGCCTCCGTATGCGCGCCCGCACATCGCATAGTTTCCGGCCCCGAACGAACCGCCGATCACGACCGTGAACTTCGGCACGGAGGCACAGGCCACGGCGGTCACCATCTTCGCACCGTCGCGGGCGATGCCACCGGCCTCGTACTTGCGACCCACCATGAAGCCCGTGATGTTCTGCAGGAACACCAGCGGCACGCGCCGGCGATTGCACAGCTCCACGAAATGCGCGCCCTTCAGCGCCGACTCGGAAAACAGCACGCCGTTGTTCGCGACGATCCCGACCGGGTATCCACCGATGCTTGCGAAGCCGCAGGCGAGCGTCGTGCCGTAGAGCGCCTTGAACTCGTCGAACTCGGACGCGTCCACGAGTCGCGCGATCACCTCGCGCACGTCGTACGGATGCCGTGTGTCGCGCGGCACGACGCCGTAGAGCGAATCCGCGGCATAGATCGGCGGGCGCTCTGCGGTGGGCGGTGGGCGGGAACCCGTGCGATTGAGCCTCGTGACGAGGCGGCGGGCCATCCACAGCGCGTGGGCATCGTTGTCGGCCAGGTGGTCGACCACGCCCGACTGCCGGGCATGCACGTCGCCGCCGCCCAGCGTCTCAGCGTCCACCCGCTCACCGGTCGCGGCCTGCACCAGCGGCGGGCCGCCGAGAAAAATGGTGCCCTGCTCGCGCACGATGATCGACTCGTCGCACATTGCGGGAACGTAGGCGCCGCCTGCGGTGCACGAACCCATCACCACCGCAAGTTGCGGTATCCCGAGAGCCGACATCTGCGCCTGGTTGTAGAAGATCCTGCCGAAGTGCTCGCGATCCGGGAACACCTCGTCCTGGCGGGGCAGGAACGCGCCGCCCGAATCCACCAGGTAGATGCAGGGCAGGCGATTCTCGAGCGCCACGTCCTGCGCGCGCAGGTGCTTCCTGACAGTGATCGGATAGTAGGTGCCGCCCTTCACCGTCGCATCGTTGGCGACGATCACGCACTCGATACCATTGACGCGGCCGATTCCCGCGACGATGCCGCCCGAAGGGATCCAGTCGCCGTAGAGTTCGTGCCCGGCGAGTTGCGCGATCTCGAGGAACGGCGAGCCCGGGTCGATCAGGCGATCGACGCGGTCGCGCACGAACATCTTGTCGCGTGACTCGTGCTGGGCTCGGGCCGCTGCAGAGCCACCCTCCTTCACCTTGTCCACCAGTTCGCGGAGTTCACGCGCAAGCCTGAGGTTCACCTCGGCATTGCCTGCGAAATCCTCGGAGGCAGGATTGATGCGACTCTCGATTACGCTCACTTTGGTTTCCCCCTGGCCGGGCTCAGCGACGCGCCGCGGCGGCCAGTATCCGCTCGGCCTGCCGGATGTGGGGCTTGTCGAGCATGCGACCGTCAAGCGAAAGAACTCCGGCGCCCGGCGCGTCGCGGAATGCTTCCAGCACGCGGCGCGCCCATTCCACTTCCGTTTCCGAGGGCTGGAACGCTGCGTGGATCGGCGCGACCTGTGCAGGGTGGATCGCCATCTTTCCGGCGAAGCCCTGCCGCCGTGAATCGCGCGCGCGGCGCTCGATCGCCGCGGCGTCGCGGATCTCGGTGTCCACGGTGTCGATCGCCGCCACGCCCGCCGCCGCGGCCGCCAGCAGGCACGCCGTGCGTGCCTGGACAAAGGCAGGATCGAAGCCGCCCTCGGGCGACCTGTTCGACACGGCACCGAGGTCCGCGGCGAGATCCTCGGCACCCCAGGTGAGGCCCAGCACCCGTGGCGGCAGCGTGGCGAAACTCGCCGCGTTCAACACTGCGGCCGCACTCTCGGTGATCAGCGGGATCAGGCCGACGCTGTCCGCCGCAAGGCCGGCACGCGCCTCAAGAGCAGCCATCCAGTGGCTTGCCTCGAGCACGTCCGCGCCGCTGCGGGCCTTGGGCAGCAGGATTCCATTCGGTCGCGCGTCCATCACCGCGGCGAGGTCCGCGAGTGCGTCGTCCGACTCGACGGGATTCACCCGTACCCAGAGCGGGATGCGGCGCTCGGCCGAGCCCAGGTACCGTGCAATTTCCTGCCGCGCAGCAGGCCGCCGCGCTGGCACGACCGAATCCTCCAGGTCGAAGATCACCGCGTCGGCGCCGCTGGCGACGGCCTTGGCGAAGCGCTCCGGACGGTCGCCCGGCACGAACAGCATCGAGCGCATCAGGCCGCCGTCCTGCGCTTCATCAGCGCCGTGCGCTTGCATACCGCGACTTCCTCGCCGCGCTGGTTGAAGCACCGGTGCTCGAAGACCACGATGCCGGCGCCGGGCCGCGAGCGGCTGGCCCGCATTTCGTGGACCACGGTCTCGCTGCGCAGCGTGTCGCCGGGAAACACCGGCTTTGGAAAGCGCACCTCGTCCCAGCCCAGGTTCGCGATGGTCGTGCCGAGCGTGGTGTCCGCGACCGATACGCCGACCATGAGGCTCGAGCGTGAAGCAGCTGTTCACGATGCGGCTGCCGAACTCGGTGCCCTTCATGTACTCCTCGTCGAGGTGCAGGGCCGCCGGGTTGTGCGTGAGCGCGCTGAACAGCAGGTTGTCCGCCTCGGTGACCGTGCGGCGCAGCACGTGCTCGAAGCGCATGCCGATCGTGAATTCCTCGTAGTACAAGCCCACCCATGGCCATGGCAGCGCCCTCAGGTCGTGGCGGCGAACAACTCGCGCCCGATCAGCATGCGGCGGATCTCGCTGGTTCCCGCGCCGATCTCGTAGAGTTTCGCATCCCGCAGGATGCGCCCTGCCGGGAAGTCGTTGATGTAGCCGTTGCCGCCGAGTGCCTGGATCGCCTCCAGCGCGACCCTGGTCGCCTGCTCGGCCGCGAGCAGGATGCAGCCTGCCGCGTCCATGCGCGTCGTGCGGCCCCGATCGCAGCCCTGGGCCACCGCGTACACGTAGGCGCGGCAGGAATTGGTGGCGGTGTACATGTCGGCGACCTTGCCCTGCATCAGCTGGAAGCTGCCGATCGGCTGGCCGAACTGCTTGCGCTCGTGGATGTACGGCAGCACGAGGTCCAGGCTCGCCCGCATCAGGCCGAGCGGTCCGCCTGCGAGCACGACTCGTTCGTAGTCGAGACCGCTCATCAGCACCTTGGCGCCGCCGCCGACCGACCCGAGCACGTTTTCCGCCGGCACCTCGCAGTCCTCGAACACGAGCTCGCAGGTATCCGATCCGCGCATGCCGAGCTTGTCGAGCTTCTGTGCGGTCGAGTACCCGGGTAATTCCCTTCTCGACCAGGAAGGCAGTGACGCCCTTGGTGCCGAGCGCGGAGTCCACGGTGGCGTAGACCACCAGCACGTCGGCCGTCGGCCCGTTGGTGATCCACATCTTGGTGCCGTTCAGCACGAAGCGGTCGCCGCGTCGCTCCGCGCGCAATCGCATTCCCATGACATCGGAGCCCGCACCGGTCTCGCTCATCGCCAGCGCGCCGAGGTGTTCGCCGGTCACCAGCTTCGGCAGGTAGCGCGACTTCTGTTCGGGTGTCCCCCAGCGCCGCAGCTGGTTTACGCAGAGATTGGAGTGCGCACCGTATGAAAGACCCACGGATCCGGACACCCGGCTCAATTTCCTCCATTGCCAGCGACGTGAGCGAGGTAGCCGAGTCCCGACGCCGCCCCATTCCGGCTCGACCGTGATGCCGAGCAGGCCGAGCTCACCGAGCTTCGGCCAGAGGTCGCGCGGGAACAGGTTGCTGCGATCGATCTCGTCGGCGCGCGGCGCCAGTTCCGCCTGCGCGAAGCCGCGCACCGTCTCGCGCAGCATGTCGAGATCCTCGCCCAGCCCGAAATCGAAGTCACCACGGTCGTGTCTCCCGAGTACTTGCCACCTGATCCGGTGCCGTATATTGTCGGACAATCTTAGGATTCGTCAAATGACCGCGAAAACGACCCGGAAGACGGCCCCGAAACCCGCCCGCAGCAGCGAGTCCAGCCCGGCCCGGCCGGCGCGGCGGATCGGCCCAGCCTGCGATCCGCGACGGGCAACCGGCCTACGGCCGCGTTGCGGCCGACCTCGAGCAGAGGATCCTGAAGCGCGCGTTGAAACCCGGCGACCCCCTGCCGTCCGAGACCGAACTGGCGAGCCAGTTCGGCGTGAACCGCTCCACGGTGCGCGAGGCGGTCCGCCGCCTGGAGTCGGCCGGCCTCGTTGGCCGCGCAGCCGGCACCAAGCGGCTCCGGGTGACGCGCCCCGCCCAGGCTGCCACTGCATCCAGCATGAGCCGGGCGCTCACGCTCGACGACGTGACGTTCATCGAACTCTGGGAGGCCATGCTCGCGATCGCGCCGCACACCGCCGCGCTGGCTGCCGCGCATACGCGGCCCGAGAACATCGAGCGACTCGAACTGTGTATCCGCACGGTGGAAACCGCGCGCAGTTCCGAGGGCGCCGTCGGCGGCGTGGTGGACTTCTTCGGGTCGCTCGCCGCTACCAGTGCAAATCGCGTGCTGGTGCTCGCGATGCAACCCGTGACGCGCCTGCTCGCGCCCTCGCTGCGGCGGATGATCGACCGGGTCCCGCAAGGCCGCTCGCGCATCGTCGTTGCGCAGCGCTGTGTCGTCGAGGCGTTGCGCAAGGGCGACGCCGATGCAGCCCAGACCTGGATGACGCGGCACGTTCACGACTTCCGTCGTGGATACGAAGTGGCGGGGATCTCGCTCGACACGCGCGCCGCAGATGTATGATTCGCGGGTCTCGCTGCCCGGGTGGCGGAACTGGTAGACGCAAGGGACTTAAAATCCCTCGGGGGTAACCCCATGCCGGTTCGATTCCGGCCCCGGGCACCATCTACACGGGCACACCCCGGTTTTCCGCGCTGCCAGTGCGCTATCTCGCAGAACTGCTCGAGGACTGGGGCGTGCCGATGGTAAAGCCCGTCGGTGGGCACGCCATTTTCCTCGACGCACGCGCCTCCGCCCTCGGGCTCAGGATGACCTGCGAGCCCAGGTACCTGCGATTCTTCCAGGCCCGCTTCGAGCACATCAGCTGAGCGGCTCGACGCGCGCAGCGAGCCGAAGCCTGTCCGCCTCTCCAGGCCCTGCGACACGGCAACACAAAAAAAGCGGGGGGCCCGAAGGCCCCCCGCTATCCGTCAAATGCAGGTCGTCAACGCGCTGTCTTGTCGCGCGAGACTGCTGCCCTGCTAGCCGCAGCAGCGTCCGGAACGTTGTCGATGAAGACCGACGTCCGGCCGATCACCGTCGGAGACGGCGGAGCGCCGTACTCCACGACGCCCAGGTAGCGGGCGCCCGCCTTGACCTTCCAGCTAAGGCCGATCGAGGCCAGACCGCCGGTGTAGGCCTGCTGCGGGCCGATGGCCTTCAGCGTCGCCGGAGATACCGTCGCGGGCACGACCCAGTAGTTCAGTACGAACGAAGCCGAGCCGTTGATCGGCGCGTAGCCATACACACAGGCCTCGTAGAGCCCGTCGGTCGGGTTGTTCACGCTGACCAGTTCGTCCGACGTCGAGCTGCCCGAGGAACCCACGGTCACGTTGCCGCGGTACACCGTCAGGTCCAGGTCGCTCGCCGAGCCGCCTTCGGTTTCGCTGTCGAACAGCTGCACGCGCAGCATCTTCGAGCCGACCGGCACCGTGAACGCGTAGCACTTCTCCTGGTCGGTCGCCACCCTGCCGGTCTTGCGCTTGGCCTTGACCAACCCGGTCGCGACCGTTGAAAAGGCGCCGTCGAAGCCAGTAGCAACCGTGTAGACCTTGGTGCCGACGTTGCGCGTATCGGTGACCTGTGACAGGGCCACCAGGGCCTCCGCCTTCGCCGTGAGCGGACTGCGAACCGTCGCGCCATTCGACGCTGCGGTCCAGACCAGTTCACCGAATGAATAGGCACCGATCGGGGCCCCGTTGCGGACCAGGGTCGCCGTATACGACTTGCTTTCGCCTGGAGCCAGCGTCAGCGACGACGGGGTCACCGCTACCGAGAACCCAGGCAGCGAGCTCGTTGCCGTATAGGTCTCCGTGCTCGAACCCATGTTCGTCACCGTCCTGGTCACCAGTCCGCTGCCGACGATGTTCGCCCGTGTCAGCGACGCGAGGTTCAGCGCCCGGCCCGGCAGGTCACCGTAGTAATAGAAGATGTACTCCAGGTAGTCCGAGTCATAGACGAGCTTGGTGTCGAGCGCGCCGTTCGGGTTCAGGTGGCCGGAGCCGTAGCCCCAGCGGTCCGGATCCGGAGCGCCGTTCGCCAGCTTCACGCTCTGCTGCGCGCTTGTCATGAGCGCCGACTTGATCGCAAACGGCGACCAGGTCGGATTGGCCTGTCGCAGCAACGCGGCCGCACCCGCAACATGCGGGCTGGACATCGAGGTGCCCGAAATCATGTCGGCCCCCGGTCCCGGGACCAGCGTGCCGGCGATGATCTGGTCGCGCTCCACGGGACCGATCGAGGTGTTCGTGTAGGCCGCGATGATGTCCGTGCCGGGCGCGGTGATGTCAGGCTTCAGCACGTCCGGATCGTACTTGTTCGGGCCGCGCGACGAGGAAGTCGCCATCTGCGGCGCGATCACGCCGTCGACCTGGAAGGATCCGCCAAAGGACGCAGTGCCGCCGACCGTCCGGGCTTCGGTGGTCACGGCGTCGAAATAGCCGACACTCAGGTGCACGGTCGGCAGCACACCGCTGATCAGCGGCGTGGTGTTGGCCGAGGCCGGGACACTGCCCTCGGCCGGGCGATTCTGGATGATCACGCCAACCGCGCCTGAATCGGCCGCGTTGGCGACCTTGTTCACCAGCACGTTGCCGCCCCGATCGCACACAACAATCTTGCCTGTCACCTTGGCCGGGTCGAGCTGCACGGCAACGCCGTCCGCCGGACCGTAGCACATGGCCTGCAACGTGCCAGGGCCTGCGGGGGCACCGAAGCCTGCATCGCGCGACCAGATCAGCGGGCTCACGGGGAGCCCCTGGGTCTGGAACGACGAGCCCTGCGCGGTGCCGCCGCCGCCCAACGTAACGATCGCCTCGGTGTAGCGATTGTGCGTCGAGTTGCCGACCGTAATGATCCACGGGCTCACGTGCGCGACCTGGTTGCCCGGACCGGAGTTGCCGGCAGATGCGGAGACGAAAACGTCTGACAGCGCCGCATTCGCGAACGCCGTCTCTACGACGTCGTTGACCGATGTCTGGCTGCCGCTGATCGAAAAGTTGATCACGTCCACGCCGTCCTCGACTGCCTTGTCGATGGCAGCGGACGTATCGGACTGGTAGCAGCTGCCGCCGGTATTCGCCGCATTGTTCCAGCAGGCCTTGTAGGCCGCGACGCGCGCCCGCGGCGCAATGCCCGAGATGTTGTTGATCGGCGTTCCATTGACCACTACGTCGGTATATTCGTTGCCGCCCGCCGTGGACAGCGTGTGGGAGCCGTGCCCGTTCTGGTCACGCGGAGAATCCAGGTACTCGAGCGGATTGAGCTGGAAGATTCCGAGGCTGATGGCCAGCTTCATGGTCTCGTTGAAGTACTGCGCGCCAACGAGCTTGTTGTTGCACATCGACGCATTGAAGCCTTCGCCGGCCTGGCACTCGCCCGCGTACCTGCCTGCTGGCAACGGGTCATACGCCAGGTCGCCGTCCTCGTAGTACGGAACCGGCTTGCCATCGGTATCAACCTTATCCGAGAAGGACGGATCCTCGGGCCAGACACCGCCATCGATGTGGCCGATGATCACGTTCTCGCCCTTGATCGGCGTCCCGGACGCATCAGTCTTCGACCACACGCCACCCTGCGCCTCGGTGATGCCGAGGAACGTCGGCGTGTAGCTGGTATCGAGCTGGCGCGGCTCGTCAACGGTGATGGAGCGCACCGCCGGGTCGGCGGCAAGTTTCGCGAACTCCGCATCGGTCAGCCAGACGGCAAAGCCATTCAGGACGTTCTTGTACCTGTACGTCACCTGCGCACCCGGCACCTTGGCGATGGCCTGGGACTGTTGCTTCTCGAGGTACCTGGTGTAAGCCTGGACGGCATCGGCGCCGAAGTCGATGCGCTTGCCGGCGGCCGGCCGGGTTGCCTTCAGTCCGGCGACGCCGCCCGAGTAGGAAGCAACCGGCGCATCCGCCAGTTCGATGATGTACGGCTTGCGACCATTGCCCTGGGCACTGGCCGCAAACGACAAGACAATGAGGCTGGCGCCGAGCGCCGCGCTGCGGAAATTCATTTAACGGTCCTCCTGGCGGAAACTTATTTTCTAGTTCGACCGACGGCGGCGCGCAACGCCGGCCATCAGGCCGAGGCCGAGCAACGCGAGGCCCAGCGTGCCGGGCTCCGGGACCGCTGTAGCATAAATATTGTCGAGTGCAAACTGTGCCTCGTTCGCGCCGGGGTAGTAGCACTGTCCATCAAACATCAGGCAGGCAAAGAACGTCACTGACCTCAGTGACTGCGCCAGTCCGCCGAGGTCGGCAAGGCCGACCGTGGAGAAAGAGAAGGCGCCGTCTGCGTCGGCTGCCGAGAATTCAAAAAACTCCAGGCTCTCCTCGCCGGCCAGCGTCGTGAACGCCGCAACCAGGTACCCGGGCACCTCGCCTTCGCCATAGATGCCGGTCAGTGCCGGCACGAAGGAGAATTCGAAGCCGTCGACGTAGAACGCCCGGTTGGTGCCGGGCTTCTTCATCGTCACACCGCCGTCATTGAGACCGGCGTAGAACTGGCTGTTGGCGTTGGTCGGTGCGACCCCGTAGATGAACGCGCTCGGGTCATCGACGACACCGAAACCGAGGCCGTAATCGAACACCGAAGCCTGCTCGAACCTGAATCCGCCGCTGTTGAAGTGCTCGCCAATCGCATAGATGCTCGGATCGACATTGTCGAAAGTGACCAGATCCGCGTGCGCCGGCGCAATTGCGGCCAGGCCCAGGACCGCCCCCAGGAGCCAAGTTCCGCATTTCGTCTTGATGTTCATGTCGATCAGTCTCCATTTAGAGCAAATGTCGAGAGGCAGCCTGGAGCGCCGGACTGGCCCGCACAGGCTTGAACCTTTTCACTAAGAACCCTTCAAGCGTCGCCTGGATCTTGATCGCCCAGGTGTCGCAGTTGCTGCAAACCCCATGCCATGCATGTGTTCGCTATTCCAAATCAAATACTTACGTCAATAATGCACGTTCATCCTGTGGGCATTTGTAATGAATGCCGACACTTGACAGGCCTGCGCGGGGCAGGTCCGGTGGCGGCGGTCACGGCCGCGCCGGCAGGGTGCCCAGGGGCCAATCAGAGTGGAAAATCGACCGGCAAGGCTTACGGGATCGGCTCGAAGCGCACGGTGAAGTGCCGCAGCTGGGCAGGCTGCGAGACGATGCGCAGTCCGCGCAACTCGTCCTTGCCGCGCACCACCTCCTCGAACACCTCGATCATGTAGTCGGCGTGCGACTGCGTATAGACGCGCCGCGGCATCGCCAGGCGCACCAGCTCCATGTCCGCGGGCTTCTCGACCCCGTCCGGTCCGAGCCCGAACATGACCGTGCCTATCTCGCAGGCACGGATACCACCTGCTTCGTACAGCGCCACGGCGAGAGCCTGGCCCGGATATTCAAGTGGCGGGATGTGCGGCAGGAATCGCCGCGCATCGACGAAAACGGCGTGCCCGCCGACCGGTTGCACGATCGGCACGCCCAGGCCCAGCAACTTCTCGCCGATGTACTCGTTGGTGCGCACGCGATAGCGCAGGTACTGCTCATCCACGATCTCGTGCAGGCCAACGGCAATCGCCTCCAGGTCCCGGCCGGCCAGCCCGCCATAGGTCGGGAATCCCTCGGTCAGGATCAACCTGTTGCGGGCCTCCGCGGCAAGCTTGTCGTCGTTGGTCGCCAGCCAGCCGCCGATGTTCGCGAACGCGTCCTTCTTGGCGCTCATGGTCATGCCGTCGGCGACCGAGAACATGTCGCGCACGATATCCGGCACCGGGCGCGATTCCTGTCCCGGCTCGCGGCACTTGATGAACCAGGCGTTCTCCGCAAATCGGCAGCCGTCGATCACCAGCGGCTTGCCATGGCGGTGGGCGATTTCCGCGGTGGCGCGGATGTTGGCAAGGCTCACCGGCTGCCCGCCTCCGGCGTTGTTCGTCACCGTGAGCATCACGAGCGGCACGCTGTCGGCCGATTTTTCGAGCAGTTGCTCGAGCCGCTCGAGGTCGATGTTGCCCTTGAACGGATGCCGCGCGTCCGTGTCGTGAGCCTCGCGGGTGACCAGGTCCACCGCCCGGGCGCCCGTCGCCTCGATATTGCCGCGCGTCGTGTCGAAGTGTGTATTCGACGGAATGATGCGGCCCGGCCCACCGACGATGGAAAAGAGTATCGCCTCGGCTGCACGTCCCTGGTGCGTCGGGATCACGTGGCGGAACGGCATGAGCTCACGCACGGCGGTCTCGAAGCGGTAGTAAGACGGCGAGCCGGCGTAGGACTCGTCGCCACGCATGACCGCGCCCCACTGCTCCGCGCTCATCGCACTCGTGCCGCTGTCGGTCAGCAGGTCGATGATCACGTCCTGCGAGTGAATGGCGAAGAGATTCCAGCCGGCCCGCTCGAGCAGTGCCTTGCGTTCCTCGACAGTGGTGATCCGGATCGGCTCTACCACCTTGATGCGGAACGGCTCGATGATGGTTTTCATGCGTGATTCATCCTGCGGCCGCCGGCCGGATCATGAGGAAATAGACCAGGAGCAGGCCAGCGATCACCCACGACGCCGGCAGGCTGCCAGCGCAACCAGCAGCAACATGAACGGGCCAACCGCGCCACCGCCACCGCCACCCCCACCACCGCCTCCGGTCGAGGGTGCCGAGGTGATCGTCAAAGACGCGCTTGCGTAGCGGGTCGCATCAGCCGCCGGCACGGCTTTCACCGTTACTGTCGCTGGATCGGGCCGGGACGCGGGCGCCGTGTACAGGCCTGCCGGCGAGATCGTTCCGAAGACCGTGTTGCCGCCCGGCACGTCGTTCACATACCAGGTGACGCCGCCGTTTCCCGCGTTCGCGACAGACGCCGAAAAGGCCTGCGTACCCACGCTCGCCTGAACGGTCGCCGCCAGTGGCGAGAGCGAGATCGCCGCGATGGGCGGGAGGCACGCGACGGCGCCCGCAGAAGCCGGTGCGCTCGTGAGCGCCGCTGTCGCCGTCACGATGACGTCGGCCGCGTCCTGGCGACCAAGGTCGTCGGTGACCGTGAGGCGCACGGTGAACGATCCCGATGCCGGCGCCACGACGACCGCTGTGTCCGTGTTTCCGCCGACGATTCCGGGCGGTGTCGGGCCGCCGTTGACGATGCTCCACGCGAAGCCGCCGATGGCGCGTCCGCAGGCTGCACCGCTGCCGGCACCTCGCAGGATCACGTCCTGGCCGGGCGACACACTGCCTGGCACGCTCACGGCCGCAACGGGCCGCAGCGCTGCCTGCACTGCACCCTGAGCGTTCGCCATTCCAGCACCGCAGGTCTCGGTCGTGCACACGCACTCGGAGACCTGCACGTCACCGGATCCAGTCGGCACATGGCACACGGGAACCGTCGGGTCACTGGAGGTCGGGAACGGCTTCCTTGCTCCTTCCCGAAGACGCGAGATCAACTGTGTCGTGGACAATCGCCCGTTTGCTGCGAGCATCAGCCCCGCGATGCCGGACACGATCGGCGCCGAAAAGCTGGTGCCGACATTGATGTGGTACTGGCTGGTGTACGTGTCGATCGTAGGTGTCGTGGTGCCAAGGTTGCTCGTCGTGTCGATCGAGTACAGGCACGGCTCGCCGGGGCCGACATTCACGCAGTTGCCACCGGGCGCGCTCAATGCGACTGCCGGGCCGAGGTTGCTGAATCCAACCTTGGTGCCTGCATGCCGGATTGCGCCGATACCTGCGACCCCCGCGCAGTTAGCCGGCGCCTCGACGATGCTGCCTTCGTTCCCAACGGACGCCACCACCAGCACGCCGCGTGCGCGCAAGCGATCGATTGCGTCCTGGTAATTCCGCGGACAGGTATCTCCACCTCCCAGGCTGAGGTTGACGATGCGTGCTGGATACGGATTCGTCGGTGCCCCGTCCACCGGGATGCCTGCAGACCAGAGTATTGCAGCGACGATGTCGGAATCGAAGCCGCCGCACTTGCCGAGGACACGCACCGGCAGGATCCAGTCATTCCACCCGAGGCCGGACACCCCGAGCGCATTGTTGCTGCGCGCGGCAATGATTCCGGAGACGCGGGTTCCGTGCCAGGAACTGTCGCTCGCCTGGCAGCCGCCGAGCGGCAGCGATGAAGCTTCGCTGCTGGTCACCCAGTCCCCGGGGTCCGAAGCGTCGAGGTCCCAGCTGTCGCCGTCGTTCGCGATCTTTCGGTCGGTGATGAAGTCGTACCCCGGCAATAGCCGGCCGCCCACCCCTGCCAGCGCAAGGTCCGGGTGCTCGAGACGCACGCCGGTATCAAGCACCGCGATCACGACCCCGGTGCTGCCGGTGGAAATATCCCAGGCCCTGACCGCGTCCACCGCGCTCGGCGTGGTGACCGCGTCCTGCAGGTACCACTGCCCTGGAAACAGCGTGTCGTCGGGTATTGCGTGTGCATGCCGGCGCCGGTCGAGTTCAGCGTACTGGACGTTCGGATCGGCGCGCAGCGCCTCGAGCGCCGGTTCGATGGATCCTGGGGCCGCCAGGACGCCGAGATCCAGCACACGAAGCCTGGACTCGATCCTGCGAATCTGCCGGAGCGCTACGCCAGTGCGGCCGGCGATTGAGGCGACCTCCGGATCCTCCGTGGCTGGCCCTGCGCCCTGCGCCCTGGCAGTCCCGCGGAGCTTCACGATGACGCGCACCTGGCCATCTTCCCCAAGGTCCAGTGTCGGCACCGCAAGCGGCACCGACTCCGTGGCCGACGTGCTTGCGCACGCGGCAATGGCCAGTAGCAATCCGGCGATCAGGGAAGTCGTTTTCATGTGACTGGGCTCGCTTGGGGCTGGCGCGCTGGGCGGCGCCCTTCCCGGGGACAGCCATGATATCCCGCGTGGCCGGCAGCGACTGGTTCATAGCCCGCTTGTTGCAGCGGCTCACGAATACTGGTTCTCCCGGACTCGGACCTGCTGGCCTTGACGCGCCGCACGATCCAAACGGCCTCCAGCACGGCGGTGATCGGCTGGCCCGTCTGCCACATTCAGGCAGCCGCCGAGTATCGTCGTGCCTGCATGCCGGCCGACCACCAACATGCTCATCATCGGCATCGTGTTGGCGATGACCAGCAGGATCGCGGCCGCGACGGAGAGCGCAAGCGGGCGCGTGATGGGATCCGCCACCCTGTCCACCAGAACGTGTCCGCAGCGGGCGCAGCGGGCCCGGCTACCCGGTTCCAGCTCGGGCAGTGTCTGCAGAAGATCGCAGTCCGGGCAGGCCGTCAGGTCCAATGGTCCCTCGTGACAATTGAACGGACAGGCCGCCACGCCTGTTCAGGGCGCCGTCACCACCTTGTAGTACACGCCATTCGCGCCATATTGCGGCTGGAACCACGTGTTGCCGCAAAGGTAGTACGTCGTGCCCTGGACATCGGGAGTCGCGCAACCACCCGGCAGCGTCGGGTAGACGTTGCCGACGATATAGGTAGTCGTGGTAGTCGTCGTGGTCGTCTTGGAGGACTCCGCCGCTGTCGCCACGGCCGCACCCACGACGACCCCGGCTGCGACGGCACCTGCGGTGTTGTACCCGCCGCAGTTGTAGCAACCGGTACCGTAGTAGTTGACGGTTGCGGGCGGGTGATAGGCATAGGCGCCGGGTGGTGGTGGCGGATAGGCCGTCGCCCCATAGGGGGTCGAGTGGTACGCGCCCTCGCCGTACCTGGCGCTGGTCGTACCACCGTAGTAATTGGTGTGCTCCGCGCCCTCGCCGTACCTGCCCTCGGTCGACCCGCCATAGACGTTGGAATGTTCGGTCCCGCCGCCATAGGCGTGCTCGGTGCTTCCGCCGTATGCGTTGGTGTGCTCGGTTCCCTGTCCGTACGAGTGCGAGGTGCTGCCACCCGCTCGATTCCCGTGCGTATAGGCCGCGGCAAACTGCGGTGCCAGGCCGATGGCGAGAGCGGCACCGATCGCGATCACGATGTTCTTCATGGTCATCTCCCTGGTCACGGTTTCGCCGCCGCCGGAGCGTCCGGCCGGTCGAACGGGATTGGCAGCGCCTTCTTTGCAGCCTCGGGCGATGCGAACGCGGCCGCTGCGACCGGCGCATTGAGTTTCCAGTCGCTCAAGTCCATTTCGTGGCGCAGCGTGGCCGGGTCCTTGCGGTAGATCGCACGCAGGCGGCGTGGCAGCTTGTCATCCACACCGATCCAGGCCTGTACGAACGCATGGTCGTTTGCGTACGCGACCATGTAGGTCTTCACACCACCGACCGAATCCGATTCGCCGATGTAGAACGCGACACGCAGGCCGTTAAGCACGTTCTTGTAGGGATCCGCATCGAGCAGGTCCATGAACGGGTAGTAGATCTGCGCCTTGGCAAATGCCTGGTCCAGGGCCGCGTCGATGGTGGGTGGCGCGTCGGCACGCGCGACATAGTTCTCCTTCGGCGAAAACGCTGCCATCGACTTGCCGTCGTAGTAGAACTCGGTCGCGGGCCCGTCTCCCGGGCTCAGGATGCGCAGCTTGTCCGGGCGCTGCAGCACGACCTGGTAGCGGCTCGTGTACAACAGCGGCGGTCCGAGCCGGCTCGGGCTCTCCTCGGCCACGACAGCGTTGAAGGAAACAGTCTTCGCCGCCGCCAGCGCGTCGGCGGACCCCTTAAGGATACCGAGGGCCCTGGGCTCGAGTTCGATGGCCGGCGGGGCCACCGCTGGTGCAGCGGGGGCGACAGCGTGCGCAGTGCCGCTGTTCACCGGGGTCGCCAGCATGATGACGAGCCCGGCCGACGCAAGGATTGCCGCGCCACGAACTGTCCGTACAGTGCTTTCGCTCATGGGATCATTCCGCACTGGAACATCTTGGTGACGATGGGCGTGGCAACCTGGCTGAAGAACGCCTGCTGCATCTGCGGATTGCCCTGCAGGACCTCGACGGCCCGCTGCTCCTTGGCAGACTTCGGCTGGCCCTGGCCCTTGGCCTTTTCTTCCCACAACTGTTCGCAGGTCGAATTCTGGTATTTCGCAATCACCTTCTGGGCGATTTCGTCCAGGATCGGGAAGTCCTGGGCCTGGGCCAAGCTGCCAAGGCAAAGGGCTGGCAACAGCAACAGTGGCAGGGAATGCTTGATCATGTGACTTCTCCGTTGTTGAGCATTGTTTCGACCGCCGAGCTAGAGGTATTGGTAATCCGGCATGGCCAGCATCAACCAACCGCCCACGAGGACACTACGTGATCGCACTGCCAGTGTCCGGCAACGGCATACGGTCGGGAATCCAGAAAATCGTCGCTCTGCATCGGGCAGGCTACTAAAGTAATTATGCTTATACTTTGCAACTCAGGGCACGTTCAAGCCGTCCGTCGCGACCATGCCCCGAGCGACATCCCCGACAAAGGCCATCCTGCGACCCTCAAGGCCCGGGAACGGCGCCGCGCCGTTTCCCGGCGGCGTCCGCGCCGCCTCGGTACTCCTTCCGGACCCTGGCGGTGGAATTCGGGCTGGATTTCCCGGCGCTAATGGCGGGCCGGCGCTCCGACCCGGACTCGTGCGGCGAAGCCGTCGAGTTCGCTGCGGACCTCTCTGCGATTGTCGTCGATTCATACTGGCTCGACCGCCTGGCTCGACCGCCGATCTCGGGAGCCAGCCGGGAAGTATTCCTCGCGGCCGCGCGGGCCGTGGAGTTGCGGGCAGCGTCTGACCCGGTACCGTTTTAGCGGCAGGTTCGCCGGTCGATTCACGCCCTACTCTTCTCAAGTTCCGTATCCACGCTAACGATCGCACGATACTTCGATGTTGCCCCGCGAACATTGCGCGGTCGCCTTGCGGACGAAGACACCACCGTACGCGAGCTCACCGGCGACCTGCGACGCGAACTCTCATTCCGCCTGTTGTGCAATGCCCGCCTGAAGCTCGCCGATGTCGCCGAGGCGCTACGTCGACGCCGCGGTGTTTTCGCGCGCGTCCAGGTCGCGGACGAATTTGAGTCCGAGGCAGTGGCGGGCGCCCGGCATGAGCCAACAACAAAAAGCCCGGCCTAGGCCGGGCTCCTTGTCACATTGAGGGGGCTGACTACGCTTTGCGTCGCCGACTCACGCCCAGGCCCACCAGCGCGAGACCAAACAGCGCGAGTGTGCCCGGCTCGGGGACGTCAGTATCGCCACCACCGCCGACCCCACCGCCACCTGCCTGGATTTCACCGTAGACCGTCAATCCATACAGGGTTCCGCTTTGCGTGAACCAGTTCTGCAGGATGTCTCCAGTCGCGATGTCGACCTTGACGATCTGCTGTCCACCCAATACGCCGGTCCAGAATGACGTACCGTCAGGATCGAGGTTCAGCGCAAACAGGCCGCCAATCCCAACCGCAATGGTGTCCACCAGCACTCCGGCGGCATCCCAGCGATACACGTTCCCATTGCCCGACGCCGCCAGCACGCCACCATCCTCCAGATAGCGCTTGGCAAACAACGCGCCATAGGCTCCAGTCGTAAACACCGTGTCCACCAGCGTGGAAGTGTTCAATTGCCGAATTGTGCTGCCTTCGTTGCTGTACAGAACCGTGATGCCATCGGCCGCCAGGTCGATCCAGTCCGTGTTCTGAAGCGTATCGTAAATGGCGACCTGCGCTCCGGAGGAATTCACCTTCAGGATCTTGGCTGCTTGCGCGTTGCCAATGTAGGCATTGTCATCCGCGTCGAACACGATCGACTCATTGGCCCCCAGGCCAGTCGCCCATGTTGCGTTGACGAGGTTGCCGTTGTTATCGAACTTCGACACGACGTTGGACGAGAAGGCGGTGACGTAGAAATTACCGCTGCTGTCGAACGTGCCGCCGGTCGTGTACCCGCCCAGGCCCGTGTCCAGCGTCTGGATGAAGTTACCGGACTGGTCGTATACCTGAACTTGACCGCCCCCAATCGAGGCGAAAACATAGCCGACCTGGAATGCTGCAGCCGATGCCGGTGCGCCGATCAGAATGGCCGCTGCCGCGATTAAACCGCGGACTATTCCTCCCGAACCCGTCAGTCTCATGATCATGACTCCACCCCCGATCTCGTGAATATTCTTTTCAAAATGGCAGCCCTGTGTGAGGTCGACCTGCCGCTGGGAGAGTCCTGCATAAATCGCGCCAGAAGCCTGTTTCTTAAGTAAATCAACCATTTTTTTACATATGAGCGTCAGGCTGGTTGCGAATCTGTAAATTTCCCCGACGCTCAGGACGTCCGTCAGGGCAAGTCTGGCCAGATGAGGGAATCGCAACCGGTGAACCCGGCGATGACATTGTCCCCGCCTTCCTGCCGCCTTAGACGTGGACTAAGCTGCTTCCTTACGTCCTTCGACGACCGGGGAAAGGGCCATGAAGGACAAGCCATTCACCGACGAGCAGATTTCCTACGCGCGGCGCCAGGCCGAGGCGGGACGCCGGAAGGGACTCCGGAGGGGCGAGAAACTGGATTTGGAGGCTAGGGTCGGAATCGAACCGGCGTACACGGCTTTGCAGGCCGCTGCATGACCACTCTGCCACCTAGCCGGTGATGCGCGCAGTCCCGGAAGCACCCGGCACTGCGGCCGAAAAACTGGAGCGGGAAACGAGACTCGAACTCGCGACCCCGACCTTGGCAAGGTCGTGCTCTACCAACTGAGCTATTCCCGCCCGGGCATCCCAGACGACGCATGCCGTCGGGAGCCGCGAATTTTCAATAGCTTAAGAGCATCTGTCAAGGGACATGCTAGCGACGGAGTTCCGGCCACGCCGCCCGCAGGTAGCTTCCCATGGACCAGATCGTGAGCGCAGCGGCCACCACCAGCAGTATCACGCCCATCTCGTACACCGGCAGCCCGAAGACGTCCTCGCGGAACATCATCATGCTCAAACCCGTCATCTGGAGGATTGTCTTCCACTTTCCCATGCCCGAAACCGCAACCTTGGCACGCGCGCCCAGGTGCGCCATCCACTCGCGCAGCGCGGACACCGCGATCTCCCGGCCGATGATGACCACTGCCGTGACTACGATCAGCGGCCGGGTATCGTGCCCGACCAGCAGCACCAGCGCCGTGGTCACCATCAGCTTGTCCGCCACGGGGTCGAGAAACTCTCCGAGCGGGGTGGTGATGCCCATCCGTCGCGCGAGATAGCCGTCCAGCGAGTCCGTGATTGCAGCAGCGATGAACACGATCGCCGCCAGCGGGTTGGACCAGGGGTGATTCCAGTAGAACAACGCCACGACCAGCGGAACGGCGATGATGCGGCCGATCGTCAGGATGTTGGGCAGGCTCTCGAGCTTCAAGTGTTTCCAGGTCCCGGGTTCATACGTTCGTAGATCCGTTCCGCGAGGTTCCTGCTGATGCCCTGCACCTTCGCGAGATCCTCGACGGACGCCTGCTTGAGTCCATGCAGGCCGCCGAAAGCCTTCAGCAGTTCCTTCCTGCGCACCGGCCCGAGCCCGGGAATTTCTTCGAGGAACGACTCGCGTCGCGCGAGGTCCCTGGCCTTGCGGTGCCCCGCGATCGCGAAACGATGTGCCTCATCACGCACGCGCTGGATCAGCCGCAGGGCCGGCGAGCCGGCATCGAGTATAAGCGGCGCATCCTGCCCGTCCAAGAAAAGGCGCTCCTGCCCCGCGCGGCGATCTGCCCCCTTGGCCACTCCGACCGTGAGTGACGGCGCGACTCCCGCTGCCTTCAGCCCGTCGAGTGCCGCCGCGAGCTGGCCACGCCCTCCATCGAGCAGCAGCAAATCGGGCAGTGGGAACTCGTCGCGTGCGATTCGCGAGAAGTGCCGCTCCACCGCCTGGCGCATTCCAGCGTAGTCGTCACCGGGCGTGAGCCCGCGCAGGTTGAAACGGCGGTAGGCGCTCTTGATGGGCCCCTCCGGGCCCATGACGACGCAGGATGCAATCGCCGACTCGCCCATTGTATGGCTCACGTCGAAGCACTCGATGCGGGCCGGGGTGCGCCCGAGGCCGAGCACGTTACCCAGCGACTCCAGTTGCTCCGCCACGCCGGCGCGACTCGCAGCCTTCATGGTGAGCCCGAGCTCTGCATTTGCGCGGGCCATTGCGACCCAGCGTGCACGCGTACCACGCACGCCCGCGCGCACCCGCACCGCACGCCCACTGCGCTCGCTGAGTGCAGCCTCGAGGAGGTCCGAGTCCTCGACCGCCAGGCTCGCGAGGATCTCGGCCGGCGCCTCTCGCGCCAGGTAGTGCTGGCCCAGGAAGGCGGCAAGTACCTCCGCCTCCCCGCCCAAACCTCCCCGGGTAAAGAAATTGCTGCTGCCGAGGTTCCGTCCGCCCCGCACGAAGACCACCGACACGCAGTGGTCGGCGCCGGCGCTTGCCACCGCGACTGCATCGGCATCCCGGCCGCCCATCCTGGTGACTGACTGGCTGGCCTGCACCTGCTTAAGCATCCCGACCTGGTCCCGGAGCCTTGCGGCTTCTTCGAACCGCAACTCGTCGGCCGCCGCGTCCATGCGCCGCCGCAGGTCGGCGATAACTTCATCGTTGCGCCCCTCGAGCACGCGAGCCGCGTCGGCAACGTCCTGCGCATAGGCGTCCTTGCTGATCAGGCCCACGCAGGGCGCGGTGCAACGCCCGATCTGGTACTGAAGGCAGGGCCGCGACCGGTTGGCGAAAAACGTGTCGGCGCAGGGCCGGATGCGGAACAGCTTCTGCAGCAGCAGCAGCGACTCGCGGGTCGCGACCGTGCTGGGGAACGGCCCGAAGAATCGCCCCGCCTCCTTGCGCGAGCCGCGGAAAAACTCGAGTCGTGGAAACTCGTGCGCCGTAAGGTGTATGAATGGGAAGCTCTTGTCGTCCTTCAGCAGCACGTTGTAGCGTGGACGGTGTCGCTTGATCAGGTTCTGCTCGAGCAACAGTGCCTCGATTTCCGAGGCTGTGACCGTGACCTCGACCCGCTCGACCTGCTCGAGCATGACCTGGGTCCTGTCGCCACGCGCGCCGCCGCGAAAGTAGCTCGACACCCTGTTCTTCAGGTGCCGCGCCTTGCCGACATAGAGAATGGTGCCGTCGCGCCCGAGCATTCGGTACACGCCCGGCTTCGCTGGCAGGGCGGCCAGGAAGGAGCGCAGGTCGAATGGAACCGGGGCGTCTGGCACGGATGGATTGTAAGGCGGAGCCGGCTGCCGCAGCCGGGTATTGCGCCCCCCACCGTCCCGGTCGCCGGTTCCTACCGTCGGGTGCCATCCCCGGCCAGCACGCTCGCCCGCCCCACAACCTCCCTGAACATCCCCGCCGTCAGGCGCCGGGTCTGGGTGTTGTAGCGACTGCAATGGTAGGAATCGACCAGCACGCGGCCACCCGGCAAAAGGTGCTCCGCGCCATGGCCGAACGCGTGCGCCGACGCCTTGAGTCCGTGGGCCCGCAACACCGCACCGTGGGCAATTGCACCGAGTGCCAGGATCACGGTGCCCTGGTCGAGCGCCCCGAGTTCAGCGGCAAGGAACGCGTTGCAGGTTGCGATCTCGGCAGGCGTGGGCTTGTTCTGTGGCGGCACGCACTTGACCGCATTCGTGATGCGGCACCCACGCAGTTCGAGCCCGTCCCCGGCCGAGACCGAGACGGGCGCGCTGGCCCACCCGTACCGGTGGAGCGTCTCGTAGAGCAGCACGCCGGCATGGTCGCCGGTGAACGGTCGCCCGGTGGCATTTGCGCCGTGGAATCCGGGCGCCAGCCCCACGATCAGCAGCCGCGGTTCCGGATCGCCGAATGGCGCAACCGGGGCACAGTGATACGCTGGGTAGCGCGCCCTGCCCTCGTCCAGAAACAGGGCCAGCCGCTGGCAGCGTCGGCAGGTCGGATCGAACTCAATCATTGACGTGCACGAGGATAGCAGCCGATCGCTGGACTTGCCGCGGCGGGCGGCGGGGCCTGGCCGGGGCGCTGCGGGAGAGGGATACGCCTGTTGCTATACAAATTGACATTCCGACGCCGCCCCGCGCATAAAAGGAGAAGGATCCAGAAATCATCGAGGATAACGATCCGGGCCCGCGAGTCATAACCGACAAATCAAGGGGGGACTGAAATGGCAACGAAAGGCTCTGAATACAAGAAGCGACAGGACGGCACAGCAACCGTTTTTGAGGTGACGCCTGCGCAGCCGCCTAAGTTCTGGTATCTCATCATAATCGGTGCAGTGATCGGCCTCGGTGGCCTGCTGGCGATGCCGGGCGGCCTCGCCTTCGTGGCGATGGGCGGCTTCGCCTTCTGGTACGGCTGGACTCGCGACCTGCGCCCAAAGCCGACGCGACAAGCGGCGACGTTCAGGGTGACGCCGGACGCGATCGAGTCCGGTGGCCAGACCTTCAAGAAGGACGATATGCATCGTCTCGTCCTGAAGAACAGCATCACCGACAAGGAACTGCCGATGGAGGTCTACACGACCAATACAAACCAGCAGGCCGGCATGGCGTTCCGGGCCCAGATGTCCATGGTCGCGAACACTCTGAATGTCGAAATGGGCGGAAAATCAACGGTGATCGCCGGCGGCATGGACGACACGACGGCCTACGGCCTGATGACCGACGTCTCCAAGATCCTGGGCTTCAAGTAGGTTGAAAACGCAACGGCCCGGTCGGTTGCCCGCCCGGGCCGTCTCGGCACGATCGCCTTCAGCGGTCAGTGGTGTGCGCCACCGGTGTTGAACTGCTCTTCTTCAGTCGACCCGTGCATCGCGGTCGTGGACGAGTGGCCGCCCTGGATCACCTGGGTCACTTCGTCGAAGTAGCCGGTGCCCACTTCCTGCTGGTGCGACACGAAGGTGTAGCCGCGATCGCGCGCTGCGAATTCCGGCTCCTGCACCTTCTCGACGTAGGCGGTCATGCCCGTCTTCACGTACTCCTGCGACAGGTCGAACATGTTGAACCACATGTTGTGGATACCCGCCAGCGTGATGAACTGGTACTTGTATCCCATCGCACCCAGCTCGCGCTGGAACTTCGCGATCGTCGCGTCGTCGAGGTTCTTCTTCCAGTTGAACGACGGCGAGCAGTTGTACGACAGCAGCTTGCCGGGGAATTTCCTGCGAATCGCCTCGGCGAAGGCTTTTGCGAAGCCGAGGTCGGGCTTGCCCGTTTCGCACCACACCATGTCGGCATACGGCGCGTACGCGAGGCCGCGCGAGATCGACTGCTCGACGCCCGGCTTCACGCGATAAAAGCCTTCCGGCGTGCGTTCGCCGGTGCAGAACGGCTTGTCGTTCTCGTCCACGTCGCTGGTGAGCAGGTCGGCCGCCTCGGCGTCGGTGCGCGCCAGCACGATGGTCGGCACGCCCATCACGTCGGCCGCCAGGCGCGCCGACACCAGCTTCTGGATCGCTTCCTGGGTCGGCACCAGCACCTTGCCGCCCATGTGGCCGCACTTCTTCACCGACGCCAGCTGGTCCTCGAAATGCACGCCGGCGGCGCCGGCGCGGATCATGGCCTTCATCAGCTCGAAGGCGTTCAACACGCCACCAAAGCCCGCTTCCGCGTCCGCGACGATCGGCGCGAAGAAGTCGACGTATTCCTTGTGCCCAGGGCCGATGCCGCGCGCGCACTGGATTTCGTCCGCCCGCTTGAACGTCGAATTGATGCGCTCGACGACCTTGGGAACCGAGTCGACCGGATACAGCGACTGGTCCGGGTACATGGCCATGTAGCTGTTGTTGTCGGCTGCCACCTGCCAACCGGACAGGTAGATGGCCTTGATGCCCGCCTTCACCTGCTGCATGGCCTGGCCAGCCGTGAGCGCACCGAGGCAGTTCACGTACGGCTCGGTGCTGACCAGCTTCCACAGCTTCTCGGCACCCAGGCGCGCGAGCGTGTGCTCGACCTGGACATTGCCGCGCAGGCGCACGACGTCCTCGGCCTTGTACGGGCGCTTGATGCCCTTCCAGCGCGGGTTGGTGTCCCAGTCCTTGCGCAGCGCGCTTGCAGCCTTGTCGGTCATGTCAAAGTCCTCGTGTAGGCGAATTCTGTCAGTCGATGGCCCGGTAGGCCGGTAGGGTCAGGAAAGTCTCGAAGGTCTCGGCGGTCGTGATGCCGTCGATGAGGCTCGCGGCGTGTTCGAAATTGCCCGCGGCAAACGCGGCGTCGCCGAGCGCTGCGCGCAGCTTTGCCAGCTCCTCGCCGACGACCTGCCGGAACAGTTCCACGGTGACCTTGCGGCCGTCGTCGAGCACACCGCGCGGGTGGCGGATCCACTGCCAGATCTGCGCGCGGGAGATCTCGGCCGTCGCCGCGTCTTCCATCAGGTTATGGATGGGCACGCAGCCGTTGCCACCGAGCCAGGCGGCCATGTACTGGATGGACACGTCGACGTTGCTGCGCAGCCCCGCCTCGGTGATCGTGCCCTCCGGCACTGCGAGCAGGTCCGCAGCCGTGACGTTCACGTCGTCCAGCATGCGATGCAGCTGGTTCGGTGTCGGCATCAGCCGGTCGAACACTTCCATCGCGATCGGCACCAGCCCCGGATGGGCGACCCATGTTCCATCGTGGCCGTCGCCGGCTTCGCGCTCCTTGTCCGCTCTTACCTTGGCGATCGCCGCGTCGTTGGCGGCAGGATCCCCCTTGATCGGGATCTGCGCGGCCATGCCGCCCATTGCAAAAGCGCCGCGCCGGTGCGTCGTCTTGATCAGCAGCTTCGAGTACGAACGCAGGAAGCGCGTGGTCATGGTGACCTGCGCGCGATCAGGCAGGACCTTGTCCGGGTAGCGGCTGAACTTCTTGATGAAGCTGAAGATGTAGTCCCAGCGACCGCAGTTGAGGCCCACGATGTAATCGCGAAGCTCCCAGAGGATCTCGTCCATCTCGAAGGCGGCGAGAATCGTCTCGATCAGCACCGTGACCTTGATGGTCTGCGGCGCGAGCCCGAGCCGGGCCTCGGAATGCCGGAACACCTCGGTCCACAGCCGGGCTTCGAGATGGCTCTCCGTCTTAGGCAGGTAGAGATACGGGCCAGTGCCCTGGCGCTTCAGTTCCGCGTGGTTGTGGAACAGGTACAGCCCGAAATCGACGAACGCGCCGGGCACCTGCTTGCCGTCGACCTGCACATGCTTCTCGTACAGGTGCCAGCCCCGCGGCCGCACGATCAGCGTGGCGATCTGCGGGTTCAGCCGGTACAGCTTGCCGTCGGGATTCGCGAACTCGATGCGGCGTGCGACGGCATCGCGCAGGTTTGCCTGCCCCAGGACGACGTTGTCCCAGGTCGGCGTCATCGAGTCTTCGCAGTCGGCCATGAACACCTTCGCGCCGGAATTGAGCGCGTTGATGATCATCTTGCGGTCGGTCGGTCCCGTGATCTCGACGCGCCGGTCCTGCAGGTCGGCGGGGATCGTGGTCACGTGCCATTCATGCTCACGGATGCCATGAGTCTCGGGCAGGAAGTCAGGGAGCTTGCCCGCGTCGATTTCCGCCTGCCGGACCACGCGCCGTGCCAGCAGTTCCTCGACCCGTGGAGAAAATCTCCGAGCCAGGTCGGCGACGAATTCCATTGCGTCGCGAGTCAGTACGTCCTCGAATCCAGGTCGCAGGTGTCCCGTCACCTCGCATCCCGAGGGCAGGTCGAGCTTCGGCTGTGTGGTCACGGCAGACTCCAATGTGTGGCCGCGCAATGGCGCGGACACGAACCAGGCGCACCGTTGTTGCGGCGCAATACGAGGATAGACTTCGACACGCGGGCCCGACAAGAGCTAATTTCCACGATGCGCCTGATCCTGCTGAACAAGCCCTTCCAGGTCCTTCCCCAGTTCACGAGCCCCGACCAGCGGCGCTGCCTGAAAGACCTGCTCTCCGCGCCCGGCCTCTACCCTGCCGGCAGGCTGGACTACGACAGCGAGGGCCTGATGGTGCTGACCGACTTCGGACCCTGGCAGGCGCGGATCAGCCAGCCCGGCGCCCCGTTTCCAAAGGTCTATCTCGCCCAGGTCGAGGGCGTGCCCGACGAGGCGGCACTTGGGCAGCTGCGTCGCGGCGTACGCCTGAACGACGGCGCTACCCTGCCCGCCTCGACGCGCCTCGTGCCCGAGCCCGATTGGCTGTGGACGCGCGACCCGCCGATCCGCGAACGAAAGGCTATACCGACCGCCTGGGTCGAACTCGAACTTCGTGAAGGCAGGAACCGGCAGGTGCGCCGCATGACCGCGGCTGTTGGTCACCCGACGCTCAGGCTGATTCGAGTGGCCATCGGGCCGTGGTCGATCGAGGGGCTCGCGCCCGGCCACTCGCGCGAAGTCCCGCGAGCGGAAGCTGAGCGACTGCTCGCCGCCGGGCGGGTCAGGAGGAGCGAGCGTTCGCCGCGATCCGCATCGCGAGCTCGAGGGCCTGCTCGCAGTTGAGCCGCGGGTCCACGGTGGTTCGATAGGCACGCGCGAGGTCGCCATCGACCAGCCCGCGCGCGCCGCCGGTGCACTCCGTGACGTCTTCGCCGGTGAGTTCGAAATGCACGCCGCCGAGGTAACTGCCGGCATCGCGGTGGATACGCACCGAACTCTCGAGCTCGGCCACGATGTTGTCGAAACGGCGGGTCTTGACCCCGGAACTCGTGGTCTCCGTGTTGCCGTGCATCGGATCGCAGACCCACAGCACCGGGATGTCGGTGGCGCGCACCGCCTCGATCAGCGGCCGCAGCTTCGAATCCACGTTACTGGCACCCATGCGGTGGATCAGCACGAGACGGCCGTATTCGCCCTGCGGATTCAATGCCCGGCAGAGGCCTTGCACCCACGCCGCGTCCATGGACGGCCCGACCTTGACGCCCACCGGGTTGCGGATTCCGCGGCAGTACTCGACATGCGCACCGCCGAGGTCGGCCGTGCGCAGGCCGATCCACGGCAGGTGGGTCGACAGGTTGTACCAATGACCCTGGCGCTCGATGTAGCGGGTCTGCGCCTGCTCGTAATGCAGGTGCAGCGCCTCGTGGCTCGCGTAGAACGGCGCGCGGCTCGCCTCGTGCACCCGGCTGCCGCTGATCGCCTCGAAGAAATCCAGCGAGTCCGAGATGGACGTGACGATCTGCCGGTACTGGTCACGCGACGGCGAGTGGTGCATGAAGTCCAGGTCCCAGTACTCCGGGTGGTGCAGGTCGGCAAAGCCGCCGTCGATCAGTGCCCGCACGAAATTGAGCGTGAGCGCGGCGCGCTCATAGGCCCGCAGCAGCAGTTCGGGATCCGGTTCGCGGTCGGCCGCCGTGAAGGCGGGCCTGTTCACCAGGTCGCCACGATAGACGGGCAGCGTCAGGTCGCCGCGCGTCTCCGTGTCGGTCGTGCGGGGCTTGGCGTACTGGCCGGCGAAGCGGCCGACGCGGATCACCGGTTTCTTGAGCCCGTGCAGCAGCACCAGGCTCATCTGCAGCAGTATCTTGAGCTTGCGGGCAATCTGGCCGGACTCGCAATCGGCCAGCGACTCTGCGCAGTCGCCGCCCTGCAGCAGGAACCGCTCGCCCCGCTGCGCATCGGCGATCTGACGCCTCAGGGCCTCGATTTCCCAGGACACCACGATCGGCGGCAGGCGCCCCAGCGCGTCGACGGCACGCTCCAGCGCGGCCGGATCGCGATAGACCGCCTGCTGGGCGGCCGGCCGGGACTGCCAACTGGTCGGGGACCAGGTCGACGCGGCGTCGGGTTGCTGGATGCTGGCAGGCTGGTTCATCGCGCAATCCTAACCGGTATCGCCGCAGCGCAGTAGAACCCCGGGGGTGACGCGCTGCGGCGGTTTCGTCAGAATCGCCACCTAAACGACGCCCGAGGCCGGTTCCCGTCGCAGTCGCGCGGCCGGGCCGGCAACCAAGCCAGGAGTTCCCAAATGCACAAGGTCCTCGTCCTCGGGGCCGGCAAGATCGGTTCGCTGATCGCCGGACTGCTCGCTGAATCCGGCGACTACGACGTCCAGGTTGCCGACGTGAACGAGAGCGTCGCGCGCGCGGTCGTGGCCGCGCACGGCCTCGACAACCTGCACGCACACGGCTTCGACGCCGGCAACGCGCAGGCGCTCGCCGCGCACATCGCCGCCCACCCGGTCGAGGCGGTGATTTCGAGCCTGCCGTATCTACTGCAACGTCGCCGTGGCCGAGGCTGCGCGCGCGGCGGGTGCGAGCTACTTCGACCTGACCGAGGACGTGGCGGTGACCCGTGGTGTGCGTCGCGTCGCGGAGGGTGCCGACACGGCGTTCGTCCCACAGTGCGGCCTCGCGCCCGGCTTCATCAGCATCGCGGCCAACGCGCTGATCGGGCACTTCGACGAGCTGCGCAGCGTCAAGCTGCGCGTTGGCGCGCTTCCGCAGCACCCGAACAACGTGCTCAAGTACTCGCTCACCTGGTCCACCGAGGGACTGATCAACGAATACGGCAACCCGTGCGAGGCCATCGTGAACGGCCGCGCCACCGAAGCCGCGCCGCTCGAAGGCCTCGAGGAGATCGAGATCGACGGCACGCTCTACGAGGCGTTCAACACCTCGGGCGGACTCGGTTCGCTGGGCGACACCTACGGGCAACGCGCCGAGAGCATGGACTACAAGACCATGCGTTATCCCGGGCACTGCGCGCAGATGCGACTGCTGATGAACGACCTGAAGCTCAACCAGGACCGCGCGACGCTGAAGCGCATCCTCGAGAACGCGGTGCCGCAGACCTTGCAGGACGTGGTGATCGTCTACGTCGCGGTGACCGGCCGGCAGGCGGGCGAACTGCGCGAGGAAAACTACGTGAGCAAGATCTACCCGCAGATGATCGCCGGTCGCCTGTGGTCGGCGATCCAGGTGACGACCGCCTCCGGCGTCACGGCCGTCGTGGACCTGGTGCTGAAGACGCCCGGCCGCTACCGCGGTTTCGTGCGGCAGGAGGACTTCCGCCTGGTCGACGTACTCGACAACCGCTTCGGCCGCCACTACGCGAACGCAGGAACCAAGGAAATCTCGGGCCGCATGGTCGTCGCCGGCGAGACCGGCCAGCAGCGAGCGGCAAACGGAGGCATGTGATGGACAAGTTACTCGCCAACCTCGGGCTCGAGGCCCTGAATCCCGGCACGTGGTCGGCAGACGGCGGCTGGCTCACGGATCCCGCGGCACCGCGCATCGACTCGGTGAATCCCGCAACCGGCAAGGTCATCGCGAGCGTGCTCGCGACCACGCCCGATCAGTACGAACGGATGATGCGCTCCGCACGGGAAGTCGCGCTTGCCTGGCGCTCGGTGCCGGCGCCGAAGCGCGGCGAGGCGGTCACGGCTGGTCGGTGACGAACTGCGCCGGCACAAGTCCGACCTCGGCAGCCTGGTATCGCTCGAGATGGGCAAGATCAAGGCCGAGGGCGACGGCGAAGTACAGGAGATGATCGACATCGCCGATTTCGCAGTCGGCCAGTCGCGCATGCTGTACGGCCTGTCGATGCACTCCGAGCGGCCCGAGCACCGCATGTTCGAGCAGTGGCACCCGCTCGGTGTCGTCGGCGTCATCAGCGCCTTCAACTTCCCGGTGGCCGTCTGGTCGTGGAACGCGTTCCTCGCGGCGATCTGCGGCAACGTGACCGTGTGGAAGCCGTCGCTGAAGACCGCGCTCTGCGCGGTCGCCGTCCAGCGCCTGGCCAACGGCGTGCTGGAGCGACACGGCTACCCGGGCATCTTCCAGCTGTTCGTCGATGCGAGCCACGACCTTGCGAACCGCTTCGTGGACGACCGGCGCGTCGACCTCGTGTCGTTCACCGGCTCGACCAACGTCGGCCGCAGCGTGGGCGCGCGCGTCGCGCAGCGACTCGGCAGGAGCCTGCTGGAGCTCGGCGGCAACAACGCGATCATCGTCGACGAGCACGCGAACCTGGACCTGGCGGTTCCCTCCATCGTGTTCGGCGCGGTGGGCACGGCTGGACAGCGCTGCACGACCACTCGACGCGTGTTCGTCCACGAGTCGCGGCTCGGCGACCTGGAGCGGCGGCTCGTCAATGCCTATCGACAGGTACGAATCGGCGATCCGCTCGAAGTCCGGCACGCTGATGGGACCGTTGATCGACGACGGCGCGGTGCGCCAGTACGAGGCGGCGGTCGCCCAGGCCGTGGCCAGCGGCGGACGACTGCTCTGCGGCGGCAAGGCGCTGGACCGGCCCGGCCATTTCGTCGAACCTGCCATCGTGGTCGCGAGCAGTGAGTGGGAAATCGTACGCACCGAGACCTTCGCGCCAATCCTGTACCTGGTGCCGTTCCGCGACCTCGACCAGGCGATCGCGATGCAGAACGACGTCGCACACGGGCTGTCGTCGGCGATATTCACCGATCGCCTGCAGCACGCGGAGCGCTTCCTCTCGGCTGGCGGATCCGACTGCGGCATTGCCAACGTCAACATCGGCACGTCCGGAGCGGAGATCGGTGGTGCCTTCGGCGGCGAGAAAGACACTGGCGGCGGGCGCGAGTCCGGTTCGGACGCGTGGAAGGTCTACATGCGTCGCCAGACCTGCACCGTCAACTGGGGCAGCCAGCTGGCGCTTGCACAGGGCATCAATTTCGACGTGTCGGGCTGAAGGCGCCCCGGTCACCGGAATGCCCGGCCCTCTGCGCCGCGAGCGATCCGGCGTCGCTCGCGGTGCGCTGTTATGATCGTTCCATGGACGCGTCGCCATTGATGGCCCGGGTTCGGGCCACGTTCGCAGTCCTGCTGCTGCTGGCCGGGTCCCTGGCGCTGGATGGCCGGGCAGACTCTCAGGGGCCGGGCGGTGTCCTGCTGCCGGTCTCTGGCCCGATCGGGCCGGCGACCAGCGAGTTCTTCGTCCGCACGCTACGTGAGGCGGCTGAACAAGGCGCGTCGCTCATCATCGTCACGATCGACACGCCGGGTGGGCTGGACAGCTCCATGCGCGACATGGTGCAGGCGATCCTGGCTTCCAACGTCCCCGTGGTGACCTACGTGTCGCCGAGCGGCGCCCGTGCCGCCAGCGCAGGAACATTCCTCGTCTACGCGAGCCACGTTGCCGCAATGGCACCGGCGACGAACCTGGGTGCCGCCACGCCGGTCCAGATCGGCGGTTCTGGCGGCAGCTGCAACGGCAGCGGACAAGGGCACGGACGACCAGCCCGGCGCGCCGGGAACGGCGCTGGAGCGCAAGGCCGTGAACGACGCCGTCGCATACATTCGCAGCCTGGCCCAGTTACGCGGGCGCAACGCCGAATGGGCCGAGACAGCCGTTCGCAAAGGCGCAAGCCTGTCCGCGGACGAGGCTCTGGCCGCCGGCGTCGTGGATCTCGTCGAGGGCGACCTGACCGAACTGCTGCGGGCGCTGGACGGGCGCACCGTAAAGCTTCAGTCACGCGAAGTCGTACTGCACACGACAGGCCTCGTGCTGCGCGATGTCCAGCCCGACTGGCGAACCGAACTGCTCTCGCTGATTACCAACCCCAATGTCGCCTACCTGCTGATGCTGATCGGCATCTACGGGCTGCTGCTCGAAGGCTACAACCCGGGCACGGTGCTGCCGGGTGTCGTCGGTTCGATAAGCCTTCTACTGGCGCTGTTTGCGTTCCAGGTCCTGTCGGTCAACTACGCCGGTCTCGCGTTGATCGCGCTCGGCGTGGTGCTGATAGTCGCCGAGAGCTTCGTGCCATCGTTCGGCGCGCTCGGGCTGGGTGGCATCGTCGCCTTCGTCGTGGGGTCCGTAATGCTGCTCGACGAAGGCGCGCCCGGATTCGGTATCGCCTGGCAGATCATCGGCGCGATGGGCCTGGCAGGCGCGCTGGCGCTGCTCGCGATCGTTTCGTTCGCCGTGCGGGCGCGGCGGCGGCCCGTCGTGAGCGGGGCCGAGGGATTGCTGCGTGAGCATGCCGAGGCCGTCGAAGCCTTCGACCGGCAGGGGCGCGTCCGCGTTCACGGTGAAATCTGGACCGCCACCAGTCAAAGACCGATCCACGAGGGGCAACGGCTCCGCATCACCAGGGTCCACGGCCTGACGCTTGAGGTCGAGCCGGAGCAGGACTGACCGAGGAGGACACCCGAATGTTCAATATCCCGATTCTGGCCATCGTCATCGTCGCACTGGTCGTCGCCGCGACGCAGATATTCAAGGTCCTGAACGAATACGAACGGGGCGTGGTCTTCACGTTCGGCCGGTTCACGGGCGTCAAGGGCCCGGGGCTGATCATCCTGATCCCGCTGGTGCAGCGCATGGTCAAGGTGGACCTGAGGGTCATCGTGCTCGACGTGCCGACGCAGGACGTCATTTCACGAGACAACGTCTCGGTAAAGGTCAATGCAGTCGTGTACTTCCGCATCGTCGAGCCGGACAAGGCCATCATCCAGGTCGCCAATCCGTTCGAGGCGACCAGCCAGCTTGCGCAGACGACGCTGCGCTCGGTGCTCGGGCAGCACGAGCTGGACGAGATGCTGTCGCAGCGCGATAAACTCAACATCGACATCCAGCGCATCCTGGACCAGGCGACCGACGCCTGGGGCATCAAGGTCGCGAACGTGGAGATCAAGCACGTCGACCTGGACGAAAGCATGATCCGCGCGATAGCCAAGCAGGCCGAGGCCGAGCGCACGCGGCGCGCAAAGATCATCCACGCCGAGGGCGAGTTACAGGCCGCCGCGCACCTGGTTGAGGCAGCGGTCGCGCTCAGCGTGGAGCCCCAGGCATTGCAGCTTCGCTACATGCAGACGCTTGCGGACATCGCCAACGACCGGACCACGACCATCGTATTCCCGCTGCCGATCGACCTGCTCAGTCCGTACCTGAAGCCCAGGCGGGACTAGGCGGCGCGGCCGGATTCCTTGCGCGCGAGGTGCAGCTGTTCGTCGAGCCGCTTCGCGGATATCGGCCGCAGCGTCTTCAGTTCCTGCGCGAAGAGCGATATGCGGAACTCCTCGAGCATCCACCGCAGTCGCTCGCGCTCGGGGGCCGGCGACGTGTCGCCAGCGCGAGCGAGGTCGAGTTCGCGCAGTGCAGACTCGTACGGGATGACTTGTTCGTGAAGCATGCGATCGCGCTCCACGGCGTCGCGCACGCGCACCGCCCGACGTGACGCGGCCTTGAGATATTTCGGAAGCTGACGCAGCCACGGATCCGGCGTACGGCGAATCCAACCCGGCGCAAGCAGCGCCGCGACCTGCTGCGAGATCGAGTCGCGCGCGAAGGAGAATGGCGGCGCGCCGAGCGCGTCCAGCGCGGACCGCGCCTCCTTCAGCGCTGCGAGCGTATTGCGCGCGTGCCTCTGTAACTCGTCGCCCTGCTCTGCAACCCTGGACCGGACGGCGTCGACCAGGACCTCGAATTCGGCCGCGCTGCGGGGCTCGCCGCGGGTCGACGCGTCGATCGCGTCGGATACTGCGCGATCTGCAATCTCGTCGAACAGCGCGCTGCCCATGCTGGAGGCGGCTGCCAGCAGCACCAGCTCACGGTCTGCCGCGCACCTGCGGCGCACCAGATCGTGCTGCTGCGGCATCGCGAGCGCCGCGAGCCTGGTCACACCATCGCGCGTCGCGCGCATCGCTCGTGTCGCGTTCGGAAAAAGCCTGAGTCGCACCGCATCGCCGGTGTCCTCGATACCCGGATACAATCGCACCGCCACACCGGCGACGATGACGGTCACTTCTCCAGGCATCTCGCCGAAGTCCCAGCGGCGCAGCCCGTCGCGGTTCCAGGTACTGCCGGGCGCTGCAAGGGGCGCACCGGTACTCGACGACCTCAATTCCCTCTGCAGTCCGTCCAGGTCCCGACTCCTGCGGATTTCGTGTCCGCTGGCATCCACTATGCGCAAATTGAACCTGAGCGCCGCCGGCAACACGATCCCTGAGAATGTGGTTGCATCGGTCGCACGGCCGGCGCGCTCGGTCACGAATCCCGCCAGGCGCGAGTAGAGGCCGCCGTCCCCGGCATCATGAAGCGACTCGAGGAACCGATCGGCTGCGTCCGGGATCGGGACGAGCTCACGGCGCAGCTCCTTCGGCAAACCCGCGCAACAGCGCAACGACCTTCTCCCGCAACATGCCCGGCACCAGCCAGTCGAGCCGCTGCTGCGCCAGCGAGCCGAGCAGCGGCAACGGCACGGTCAATGTCACGCCGTCGTCGGGGCTGCTCGCGTCAAACAGGTAGTGAAGCGGCAGGTGGTTGCCGTCCACCGACCAGGTGTCCGGGTACGCTTCGGCCGCCACTTCGGGAAGGGCCTGCGAAAGCATTGCCTGCTGCGGCATGTCCAGCCGATTCGGCTGCCTGCGTTCCTCGGCCCGCCACCAGTGCTCGAAGCTGCGCGTGGTCGCGACGTCCGCCGGGATCCGCTCGAGATAGAAGGCGGCGAGTACGTCGTCATGTGCAAGCAGGTCCCGGCGACGCAGCTTGGCCTCCAGGCGCTCGATCCCGCGCCGCGCGTCCTGGTTGCGCTCCAGGAAACCTGCGTTCAGCGTGGACTGCCGGCGCACCAGCGCTTCCTCGACGAACATCCGCCGCGCCAGCGCCGGATCGACCTTCGCGAAATTGACCTGCCTGCCGCTGCTGAGGACCCGCCCGTAGAGCGAGACCGTCTCGCGTGCCATGACCATGCCGCGCTCCGGGACCCATTGCGCGTCGCTGTAGGTTCGTCGCACCAGATGGGCACCCGCGGCCTCGATCCACGACGGCTGTACCTGCGCGACCATCCTCGCGTACAGGCGCTGGGTTTCAACCAGGCTCGCGGCCACGACCCAGCGCGGGCTGCGCTTCCTGAGCGGCGTGCCCGGTGCGATCACGAAGCGGGCATCGCGTGCGCCGAGGTAGGTCCGGTCCTCGTCGAGCACGCCGATACCGCCGAGGAATCCCGTCAGGATGGCGTGATGGAGCGGACCAGATGCTGCCGGCTGCTCGTTGAGTCTCAGGTCGAGTCCGGCGGCCACATTGACGAGTTGCTCGTACAGGTCCTGCCATTCGCGTGCGCGCACGAAGGACAGGAAATTGTCACGGCACCACCGGCGCAGTGCGCGGTTGCCACTCGCGCCCTGTTCGCGCAGCGCACGCCAGAGATTCAACACCGTGATGAAATCGGAGCGCTCGTCGGCGAACTGCGCGTGCCGCTCGCTCGCCGCGTCCGCCTTGTCCGCCGGTCGCTCGCGCGGGTCCTGGATGCTCAGGAACGCGGCGATCACCAAGGCCTCGGCCAGGCAGCCGGTGCGCCCTGCCTCGAGCAGGATGCGGGCGAGCCTCGGGTCGACCGGGAGGCCGGCCATCTGCCGACCGAGCCGCGTGATGCGCCGATCGCCGTCCACTGCGCTCAATTCCTGCAACAGGCGATAGCCGTCGTTCAACTGGCGTGTGTCCGGCGCGTCGAGGAACGAGAAATCCTCCGGGGCGCCGAGGCCGAGCGCCGCCATCTGCAGGATCAGGCTCGCGAGGTTGGTGCGCAGGATCTCCGGATCCGTGTAGCGCGGTCGCGCGGTAAATTCGTCCTCGGCATAGAGCCGGATGCAGATTCCATCGGCCACACGCCCGCAGCGGCCCATGCGCTGGTCCGCGCTCGCCTGTGACACGGGCTCGATCGGCAATCTCTGGAACTTGGAGCGCGGGCTGTAGCGGCTCACGCGAGCGAGTCCGCTGTCCACGACGAACCGCACGCCCGGGATCGTGAGTGAGGTCTCCGCGACATTGGTCGCGAGCACCGCCCGACGACGGCTGTGATCCGCGAAGATCCGCTGCTGCTCCTGCGCCGACAGCCGAGAGAACAGCGGTAGTACCTCCCAGGCCTCTGCACGCGTGCGGGAAAGAAGGTCCCGGCATTCGGCGATCTGCCTCTCCCCGGGCAGGAACACCAGCGCATCGCCGTCGTTCCCGCGGCCCTCCGTCGCCAGCTCGTCCAGCGCCATCGCGACGGCCTCGGGAAGCGACGGTGCCTCCGCCTCGTCCTCGTGCAGCGGGCGGTAGCGAACCTCGACCGGGTAGCTGCGACCTTCGACGTCGACCACCGGCGCGCCATCAAAGAACTCCGCGAACCGCGCCGTCTCGATCGTCGCCGAGGTCACGATCACGCGCAGCTCCGGCCTGCGCCGCACCAGTTGCCTGCACACGCCGAGCAGGAAATCCACGTTCAGGTTCCGCTCGTGGGCCTCGTCGAGTATCAGCGTGTCGTAGCGCTCGAGCAGCGGATCACTTTCGAGTTCGCGCAACAGCAGCCCGTCGGTCATCAGCTTGACCAGCGTGCGCGGGCCGGTGCGGTCGGTGAATCGCACCTGGTAGCCGACCAGGTCGCCGGTGGTCGTGCCGATTTCCTCGGCGATGCGCTGTGCAAGCGCCTGCGCCGCGATGCGCCTCGGCTGCGTGTGGCCGATCATTCCCTTGATGCCGCGGCCCAGCTCGAGGCAGATCTTCGGAAGCTGGGTGCTCTTGCCGCTGCCGGTGGCGCCGCTGACGATCACGACCTGGGACGCGACGATGGCCGCCGCGATCGCGTCCCGTCGGGCATGCACCGGCAGCGTGTCGTCGTACCGCACCGTTGGCACTGAGGCCCTGCGCGCTTCGACCTTTGCGATCGACGCGTCCAACTGGCCCGTCAGCCGCTCGAGCTCGCGAGGATCTACCCGGCCGCCACGCCGCGCGAGCCTGTTCGTCCAGGCTTCCAGGCGGCGACGGTCCCGCAACAGGCACTGGTCGAGCGCTGCGCGCTCGCGGGCCAGCCGCGTCGTCAGCGGGCGTCCCGCTTTGCCATCAGCCACAGCGCCTCCAGTTCCGCGGCGGACAGGCCGGCAAGCGAGCGACCCCGTGCCGACGCATGTGCTTCCATCGAGCCGAAGCGCCGCTCGAATTTCGTCCCCGCCTCGCGCAGAGCGGACTCTGGATCAATCCCGCAGTGCCTGGCGAGCTGCGCGACGCTGAACAGCAGGTCACCGAGTTCTTCCCGGACTTGTGGGGTATCGCCGGATTCGACCGCCTGCTCGAGTTCGGCCGTCTCCTCGCGCACCTTGTCGAGCACGCCCAACGGTCCCGGCCAGTCAAACCCGACACCCGCCGCACGCTTGCCGAGCTTGGCCGCTCGCGTCAATGCGGGCAGCCCCAGCGCTACGCCACCCAGCACACCGCCGGTTCCGCCCTGCGCCTCACGCTCGGCGGTCTTGTGACGCTCCCACGCGCGGGCCTGCTCCGCCACGTCGGTGACCTTTTCGTTGCCGAATACGTGCGGATGGCGGCGCTCGAGCTTGTCGCTGATCGCATTCGCAACGTCGTCGAAACCGAACAGGCCCTGCTCCTCGCCGATGCGCGCCTGGAACACGACCTGGAACAGCAGGTCTCCGAGTTCGTCACGGACCGCGTCCACGTCTCCGCGTGTCACGGCATCGGCCACTTCGTAGGCCTCCTCGATCGTGTGCGGGGCAATGCTGGCCCAGGTCTGCTCACGGTCCCACGGGCAGCCGCCTTCGGGATCGCGCAGGCGCGCCATTACGCCGAGCAGCCGGCTGAGCGCGGCACTCATGATTTCTCGAGCAGTCGGCAGAGCGACATCAGCATCACCGCAGTCGCACCCCATATGTTGTGGCCCTGGTACGGGATGTCATAACCCTTGAACGTACGGCCCGCGAAATGCCGCTCGCGCGGGACGTGATTGGCGCGGTCGAGCACGAACGAAAGCGGCACCTCGAACGCCTCATCCACCTCGGTCACGTCGAGCTGTAGCGTGAAGCCGGGGCGCACGAACCCCACGACAGGCGTTACTACATAGCCGGTGATGACAAAGTGATCGCCCAGGTACCCCGCAAGCCTCACGTACTCGGGATCCAGCCCTATCTCCTCCCGGGTCTCGCGCAGTGCAGCTTCCCAGGGGCCCGGGTCGCCGGCCTCGATGCGTCCGCCCGGAAAGCTGATCTGGCCCGCATGGTGCTTGAGGTGGCTGGCGCGCCGGGTGAGCAGCACGGTCAGTCCCTGCTCGCGTTCGACCACGGGCACCAGCACGGCCGCACGGGACAACTCCGTGGGCAGGAACTCGCGCAGGGCCGCCAGGTCCTCGGGCGTGCGTTCCGCCATGTGCGGCAGGAAGGGATCGCCGCCCGGGACCGATCCGCGCAGCCTTTCCTCGATGGCGGACCTGAGACGCGCGCCTTGGTTCGCGATATCTGCCGCCATGCTCCTGCGCTCCGGGCGTCTGCGCAGGCGCCGTGAAGCGGCCCTGCGGTATCATCAGGAATCGTAGCACCTCCCGGATTCACGCATGAGCCTCAACACCCTCACGGCCCTCTCGCCAGTGGACGGAAGATACGCCGGCCGCTGCGTCGAACTGCGCAGCCTGTTCAGCGAGTCAGGACTGGTGCGCGCCCGCATCCGGGTGGAGATCGCCTGGCTGCACGCGCTTGCGGCGAACCCGGACATCCCCGAGATGCAGGGACTCACCGACGCCGACCTGGCAGCGGCGACGGGCATCTTCTCGGGCTTCGGCGAAGATGACGCGGCCGCGGTAAAGGCCATCGAGCAGGAGACGAACCACGACGTCAAGGCCGTGGAATACTTCATCAAGGATCGCCTGTCATCTCATCCCGCCTGGCTCGCCCGCCTCGAGTTCGTGCACTTCGCCTGCACCTCCGAGGACATCAACAACCTCGCCTACGCGCTCCTCTGCCAGCAGGCGCGCGACGAGGTGCTGCTGCCGCGACTGGACGGGCTGACGGAGGCGTTGCGCGCGATGGCGCATCTGCATGCCGAGGACGCGATGATGTCGCGCACGCATGGACAACCTGCGACGCCGACCACCCTCGGCAAGGAAGTTGCGGTGTTCGTGCACCGGCTGCGCGGGGCCTGCAACCAACTGCGAGAGATCCGCATCCTCGGCAAGGCGAACGGCGCCGTCGGCAACTACAACGCACACCTCGCGGCCTACCCGGACGTGGACTGGCCCGGCCTCTCGCGCCGGCTGGTCGAGTCGCTGGGACTGCATTGGAATCCCTACACCACGCAGATTGAGCCGCACGACTGGATGGCGGGATACTTCGACGCACTTGCGCGCATCAACACGGTGTTGATCGACCTGAGCCGCGACTTCTGGGGCTACATCTCGGTGGGCTGCTTCCGCCAGAAGGTGGTCGCCGGGGAGGTCGGTTCCTCTACCATGCCGCACAAGGTAAACCCGATCGACTTCGAGAATGCCGAAGGCAATTTCGGCGTGGCCAATGCGTTGCTGCGGTTCATGGCCGAGAAGCTCCCGGTTTCTCGCTGGCAGCGCGACCTCACGGACTCGACCGTGCAACGAAACATCGGCGTGGCGCTCGCCCACTCGGACATCGCGATCCAGTCGGTGTCGCGGGGACTGGCGCGCCTGGAAGTTGATCACGCCCGGCTCGCGACCGAGCTCGACGCCAACTGGGAGCTCCTTGCGGAACCCATACAGACGATAATGCGCCGACACGCGGTGCCCGAGGCCTACGAGCAGCTGAAGGCGCTCACACGTGGCCGTCGGCTCGATGCCGCCGCCGTGGCGAGCTTCATCGACGGCCTGCCGATACCACCCGGGGAAAAGCAGCGCCTGCGCGAACTCACGCCGGCGACCTACGTCGGCCTTGCCGCCAGCCTGGCACGCGATGTCTGAGCGCCCCGCCGCGGTGCCGGTCAGGGTGGTGTCGGCAACCTGGCAGGACGACCAGCAGCAGCTCATGTCGGTGCGGCGCCGGGTGTTCGTCGAGGAACAGGGCATTCCCGAGTCCGAGGAAATGGACGAGATGGACCCGAGCTGCCGGCATGCGCTCGCTTACACCGCTACTGGCGACCTGGCCGGGACAGGGCGGCTCGCGCCCTCCGGCAAGATCGGCCGAATTGCTGTACTTCCCTGCCACCGCCGCGGGGGCATCGGCGCCGCAATCGTTGTCCATCTCGTGAACCAGGCCACAGAACTGGGGCTTCCGCAGGTATACCTTCACGCACAGGCCGACTCCGTAGGGTTCTACGAGCGGCTGGGATTCCGGGCCGAAGGGCCCGTGTTCGACGAAGTAGGCATTCCGCACCGGCGAATGCGCCGCGGGACGACTCAGGAAAATGGACGAAAAGCTGGATTTCAACGAGTCGAGGACCATCCTCTCGACGCTCGAGGAATACCGGGCGGCGGTGGCTGAACTCGCCTGCCGCGCCGAGCGTTCGCTGTCCATCTACACACCCGACCTCGAACCAAAGCTCTACGACCAGGACTGCTTCCTCGAGCCGATGAAGCGCCTGGTACTCGCCCGCCGGCATGCGCGCCTCAGGGTGCTCATCTCGGATCCGGCACGCGCATCCCGCGACGGCAACCGCTTCATGCAGATGGCCCGGCGGCTCACGAGCTACATAGACTTGAGAAACGTCTCGCCTGAATTCCGTGGCAACCCCTGCTCGTTCATCGTCGCCGACGACAAGGCGATCGCATACCGGCAGCAGGCCTCGCGCTGGGACGGCGTCGTCGAATTCAACGATGTGGCCGTCGTGCGTCGTTACCTCGCCTTTTTCGATGAAGCATGGGCCGAGAGCCAGATCCAGCCGGAGCTTCGCGCGACCGCTGTTGATTTCTAGGCGAGCCGCCTCCCTCACAGGGTCTCCGTATAATGACCGGCATGGTGTGGAAGCCGGATGTCACGGTCGCCGCAGTCGCCGAGCGTGACGGGCGGTTCCTGCTGGTCGAAGAGCGTGCCAGTGGGCGCGTCGTACTGAACCAGCCTGCCGGTCATCTCGAAGATGGCGAATCCCTGATCGAGGCGGTCGTGCGCGAGACGCTGGAGGAAACCGCGTGGTGCTTCCAGCCCCAGGCTGTCGTCGGCGTGTACCTCTGGCGGCCTGCGCAGCAGGGTCGCAGTTTCCTGAGGATAACTTTCAGCGGTGAACTGCTGACGCACGACCCGTCGCGCAAGCTCGACCGCGGAATCATTCGAACCAGATGGCTGACCCGCGACGAGCTGCTCGCGCCCAGTGCCCGCCTGCGAAGCCCGCTGGTCCTGCAGTGTCTGGACGACTACCTCGCCGGCGTTCGCCACCCCCTCTCACTCATCAGCCACCTGGTCACTGAGCCCACGGCCCTCGCCGCCAGCGGCTAGGCATTCTCCGGTAAATCGGTGCCTGGCACCTATTTTCCGGCCGGAAAATAGGTGCCAGGCACCGATTTATGACAGCTGTAGAATTGCGGGCGTGAACAGCCCCGATCGCGTTGTCCTTGGCATCTCCGGCGGCGTCGATTCCGCCGTCGCCGCTGCACTGCTGAAGGACGCGGGCCTGGATGTGCACGCGCTGTTCATGCGCAACTGGGAAGAGGACGACGACGCGTACTGCACCGCGGCCGCGGACCTGCAGGACGCCCGTCGCACCTGCGACGAGCTCGGGATCCCGCTGCACACGGTCAGCTTCGCCGCCGACTACCGCGAGCGCGTGTTCCGCCATTTCCTGGACGAGCTCGAGGCCGGCCGCACGCCGAACCCCGACGTCGCCTGCAATCGCGAGATCAAGTTCGGCGTGTGCTTCGAGCACGCCGAGCGACTCGGCGCGCGCTGGTTCGCGACCGGGCATTACGCCCGGACTGCTTCAGCCAGGATGGACGTACCCGACTGCTGCGCGCCGTCGATGCCGCGAAGGACCAGACCTACTTCCTGCACACGGTGCCGGGTCCACTGCTTTCGCGGACGCTGTTCCCGATCGGCGGCCTGGCCAAGGACGAAGTACGGCGCATGGCCCGCGAACGCGCGTTGCCGGTCCACGACAAGCGCGACAGCACCGGGATCTGCTTCGTGGGCGAACGGCCGTTCGCGGAGTTCCTCGCGAACTACCTTCCGGCGCGCCCGGGCGACATCGAGACGCCCGAAGGCCGCCGCCTGGGCCGGCACCGCGGGCTGATGTATTACACGCTCGGGACAGCGGCAGGGCATCGAGATCGGCGGCGTGCGCGGCGCGTCCGAGGCACCCTGGTACGTGGCAACCAAGGACCTGGGACGCAACGTGCTGGTCGTGGTGCAGGATCACGATCATCCGCTGCTGATGAGCCTGGAATTCGATACCGGGCCGGCGCACTGGATCGCCGGGTCGCCGCCGGCACGCCGCTTCACCTGCACCGTCAAGACGCGCTATCGCCAGGCGGACCAGGACTGCGACGTCGAGATTCGCCGACGGCGGCTCCTGCCGGGTCAGGACCCGCGAACCCCAGCGAGCCGTGACCCCGGGCCAGTCGGCCGTGTTCTACCAGGGCGAGCAGTGCCTGGGAGGGGCGGTCATCGCCCGGACCCGCTATAATTCCGCGGTTACGTCGGGCCTGTTTGTATCCCCGGAGGTTGCATGAGCGACAGTTTCAAGACCCGCCAGTCACTGGCGGTCGGCGGCCAGTCCTACGAGATCTTCAGCCTGCCCGCCATCAAGGGCCACGACCTCGGGCGGCTGCCCTTCTCCCTCAAGATCCTGCTCGAGAACCTGCTGCGCTTCGAAGACGGCGTGAACGTCACGCGCGCGGACATCGAGGCGCTGCTCAACTGGGACGCCAAGGCGGCGCCGAGCCACGAGATCGCCTTCACGCCTGCGCGCGTGATCATGCAGGACTTCACCGGTGTCCCGGTGGTCGTGGACCTCGCCGCCATGCGCGAGGCGATGACGCGGCTGGGCGGCAACCCGCAGGACATCAACCCGCTCGCTCCGGCCGAACTGGTCATCGACCACTCCGTGCAGGTGGACGAATACGGCGCAGCCGACTCGCTCAAGCACAACAACACGATCGAGTTCGCCCGCAACGGCGAGCGCTATTCGTTCCTGCGCTGGGGCCAGACGGCATTCAGCAACTTCAAGGTCGTCCCGCCCAACACCGGCATCGTGCACCAGGTCAACGTCGAGCACCTTGCGCGCGTGGTGTTCGCCGACGACAAGGCCGGCATCAAGCGCGCCTATCCCGACACGCTGGTCGGCACCGACTCGCACACCACCATGGTCAATGGCCTCGGCGTGCTCGGCTGGGGCGTGGGCGGCATCGAGGCCGAGGCCGCGATGCTCGGACAGCCGGTGACCATGCTGATTCCCGCAGGTGATCGGCTTCCGCCTGAAGGGCTCGCTGCCCGCGGGCGCGACCGCCACCGACCTCGTGCTCACGATCACCGAGATGCTGCGCAAGAAGGGCGTGGTGGACAAGTTCGTCGAGTTCTTCGGCGACGGCCTTGCCGGCCTGCCGCTCGCCGATCGCGCAACCATCGCCAACATGGCGCCGGAGTTCGGCAGCACCTGCGGCATCTTCCCCATCGACGAGGAGACCACCCGCTACCTCGAGCTCACGGGCCGCCCGCCCGAGCAGATCGCGCTCGTCGAGGCCTACGCGAAGGCCCAGGGCATGTGGCGCACCAACGGCATGCGCGAGGCCGACTACACCGACGTGCTCGAGCTCGACCTCGCGACCGTCGAGCCGAGCCTCGCGGGCCCGAAGCGCCCGCAGGATCGCGTGCCGCTCAAGTCCTCGAAGGAGATCTACCGCCGGCACCTCGCGAAGATGTCCGAGGAACGCGCGCAGAAGAATCCGGGCGCCAGCGGCAAGGCGACGGCGACCACTGCGGGCAGGACCTACGAGGTCAAGGACGGCGACGTGCTGGTCGCAGCCATCACCAGCTGCACCAACACCTCGAATCCCGGCGGTGCTGGTGGCGGCCGGCCTCCTCGCCCGCAACGCGCACAGGCGCGGCCTCACGTCGAAGCCCTGGGTGAAGACCAGCCTCGCCCCGGGCTCGCGCGTCGTCACCGACTACCTCAAGGCTGCCGGCCTGCTGAGCGAGCTCGAGTCCGTCGGCTTCTACCTGGTCGGCTACGGCTGCACGACCTGCATCGGCAACTCCGGCCCGCTGCGCCCGGAAATCTCCGAGGCCGTGAAGGCCGGCGACGTGATCGCGACCTCGGTGCTCTCGGGCAACCGCAACTTCGAAGGCCGCGTGCATCCGGAAGTGAAGATGAACTTCCTCGCCTCGCCGCCGCTCGTCGTCGCCTACGCGCTCGCGGGCAGCATGGACATCGATCTCAACAACGAGCCGCTGGGCACGGGCTCCGACGGAAATCCCGTGTTCCTCAAGGACATCTGGCCCTCGGCCCCAGGAGATCCAGCAGACGGTTGCCACCTGCGTCACGTCCAGGCATGTTCAAGAAGGGATACGCGCAGCGTCTTCGCCGGCGACGAGAACTGGAGCTCGATCCAGGTCCCGAAGGACGAGGTGTACAAGTGGGAGCCTGCCTCGACCTACGTGCGCAACCCGCCGTACTTCGACGGCATGGGCATGACGCCGGGCGCGGTCGCCGACATCCGCGGCGCGCGGGCCCTCGCGCGTGCTGGGCGACTCGGTCACGACCGACCACATCTCACCGGCCGGCAACATCTCGAAGTCGAGCCCCGCTGCGAAGTACCTCGTGGCGCAGGGCGTGCAGCCCGTGGACTTCAATTCCTACGGCGCCCGTCGCGGCAACCACGAGGTCATGATGCGTGGCACCTTCGCCAACATCCGCCTGCGCAACCTCCTCGCGCCCGGCACGGAAGGCGGCGTCACGGTGCACATCCCGAGTGGCGAGCAGATGTCCATCTACGACGCCGCGATGAAGTACAAGGCTGAGGGCACGCCGCTGGTGGTGCATCGCCGGCAAGGAGTACGGCACCGGCTCGTCGCGCGACTGGGCAGCCAAGGGCACGATGCTGCTGGGCGTCAGGGCCGTGATCACCGAGAGCTTCGAGCGCATCCACCGCTCCAACCTGATCGGCATGGGCGTGCTGCCCCTGCAGTTCAAGGACGGTGAGAACGCGCAGAGGCTGGGACTCACCGGCAAGGAGAGCTTCGAGATCATCGGCCTGAACGGCGGCGCCGCGAAGGTCGTGACCGTGATTGCGACCCCCGCGTCCGGCGCACCGATCCGCTTCGAGGCGCGCGTGCGCATCGATACGCCGAAAGAACGCGAGTACTACCAGCACGGCGGCATCCTGCAGTACGTGCTCCGGCAGCTCGCGGGAGCCAGGGCGGCGTGAAGAGAGCGATTAGTGACTAGCGGCTAGCGGTCAGTGAAAGACGAGTCCGCAGGCACGCCGGATACACTGGTCGAGCAGGCGGCGGCCGCGCTGCGGAAGGCGCGGCACGTCTGCGTGCTCACGGGCGCGGGGATTTCTGCGGAGAGCGGAATCCCCACGTTCCGCGACGCGCTCACCGGGCTCTGGGAGAAGTTCCGACCCGAGGACCTCGCGACCCCCGAGGCCTTCGAGCGCGACCCGAAGTTCGTGTGGGACTGGTACGAGTTCCGCCGCGAACTGCTCCGCAAGGCCGAGCCGAATCCCGGTCACTACGCGCTCGCGGAACTGGCTCGTCTCGTGCCCGACGCTCACGCTCGTCACCCAGAACGTGGACGGCCTGCACCAGCGCGCCGGGAGCCGCGGCGTTCTCGAGTACCACGGCAACATCCTGCGCGACCGGTGCACGGTCGAACAGATCATCGCCGACCGTTCCGAGGAATCACGACACGGACTCCCGCGATGCGCTGCCTGCGGCGGACTGCTGCGGCCGGACGTCGTGTGGTTCGGAGAGGCAATACCTGCGGGGCCGATGCTGGCCGCGTCCGAGGCGGCGCAGGACTGCGACGTGTTCCTGTCGGTCGGCACGTCATCCCTCGTCTACCCCGCCGCCGGCCTCGCGGAAACGGCCCTCGGCAGGGGCGCGAGGGTGATCGAGATCAATCCGAACCGCACCGACCTCTCGCCGGCCGCCGACTTCGTACTGGCCGGACCCTCCGGCGTGCTGCTGCCTCGGCTGCTCGCTGCGCTGCGGTAGGCTCACGCCTGTCGCGCAAGCTCCTCCGCCAGGATCGGCACGCCCATGTTGCAGGACTGCACACCCTGCACGACGCAGAGCTTCAGCACTTCCATGATCTCTTCCACGCTGGCACCGGCCACCAGGGCACCCTTGATGTGGCGCTGAGTACCGGGCGCGTACAGGTGCGTGTAGGACGCGTCGAAGGCGATGCTCAGCAGCTCCACCTCCTTAGGTGACAGCACGCCGCTCGCATAGACCGGGACGCCCGTCGAGAAGAACTGGTCGGTCCACACCGGGTCGAGCTGGTAGAACGGGTCCCAGGCCGCGTTCCACTGGCCGATCGCCTTCATCCGGTCGCAGAACGGCGTTGCCTCGCCTTCGTCGTGGCGCGGCAGCTGCGCGCCGGCCGCAGCTGCCTGTTCGAGCAGCAACGGCGCGCCCAGGCTGCAGGAATGTATTGCGCCCAGCGTGGCGCATTTGAGGACGAACAGGATCTCCTCGCGCGTCGCCCCTGCGGCCAGCGCCGCGCGGATGTGCCGGCGCGTCCCGTCCGGATTCAGGCTGGTGCACTGTGCATTCAGCATCACGCCGATGAGTTCGACGAACTTGCGGGAAAGGATGCCGCGCCGCCACGAATCTGTGCTCATGCGCTGGCAGGCGTCGGCCCAGGCGGGATCCCACGCCCGCAGCTGGTCGAGCGCGGCGTCCCAGGGTCCCGTTTCCGCGCTACCTGCCTTGGGCTCGACCAGCGCGGGGTTGCTGCTCGTGGACATGTTCATTCTCCGATGTCGGCCGTGGCCCAAGGTCGCATTCTGCGCGCGCCCATCTCAGTGACCGCCAGCCTTCGCTTCCGCCATGCGCTTGCGAATCACCGGGCGCAGGTCTTCCCCGAAGCCCGTGAGCACTCCCCCGTCCACCGCCAGCGACTGCCCGGTGATCATCGCGGCGCGGTCGCTCGCGAGGAAGCTCACGGTCTCGCCGATTTCCTCCATGGTGCACATGCGGCCGAGGGGCACCAGTCTCTTCGTCACCATCTCGCGGTAGGCCGGAGTGATGTTCTCCTCCATCAGCGGAGTGACGACGCCGCCCGGGCAGATCGTGTTGACCGTGATGCGCTGGTCTGCAAGTTCCCAGGCCAGGTGCTGCGTCAGGCCCTCGACACCGTACTTCGACACGGTGTAGTCCACACTGCCGAAGAACGTCATGCGCCGCCCGGCGATGGAACCGATGTTGATGATCCTGCCCCGGCCGCGGGCGGTCATGGCGGGCAGCACGGCCTTGCAGCAGAGGAAGACGCCCTTCAGGTTCACGCCGAGCACCTCGTCCCACTGCTCGACGGGCAGGTCCACCATCATGCGAGGCGGGCCCTCGATGCCTGCATTGTTCACCAGGATATCGACGCCGCCGAAGCGCTCGACCACGGTACGCATCATGGCCTCGAGCGAGGACCAGTCCGTGACGTCGGCGACGACTGGCAGCGCGCTGCCGCCCGATTCGCCGATCGACCTGGCGATGCCCTCCACTTCGTCGACATGCCGTCCCATCACCACGACGTTTGCGCCCTCGCGTGCGAGCACGCGCGAGATGCCTTCGCCGATGCCACGGCCACCGCCGGTCACGATCGCTGTCTTGTCCTTGAGTTCCATGATCTGTCCTCTGTTCAGGTCCGTCAGGCCGGCACAGGCGCGCACATCCTCAGGCTCCTCGAATCGCCCACTCTCGCGCTTGTAGTGACGCGAGCCGAGCATGAAGCACAGTCGCGGCGACGAGGCACACGAGCGGTGCGACGCCCAGCGCGAACTTGAGACCGTAGGCGTCCGAAAGCAGCACCCACGACGAGCGGTCCGGGCGCGAATCCAAGAAGATTGTTGCCGAGCACGATCGACGCAAATGCTGTCGCACGCAGGCCCGGGTGCGTCACGTCGGCGATCACCGCTCCGCACCGCGCCCGAATGGCCCCCGGCGACGAACACGCCGGCCAGGATCAGCGCGTACTGCACTCGTCCGGGTGGCAGCGCGAACGCCGAGCACGAGCAGCACGCAGGTGATCACCGCGTACAGTGCCGGCACCTTCAGCCTGTTTCGCATGTCGCGCAGGGCGAAGCGATCGACGCTCCAGCCGCAGACGATCATGCCGACGCCCGCGACCAGCACGACCACGGCCGCCTGCACGGCCGCCTTGTCCGGCGCGAACCCGTAGTAGCGGCTCATGTAGGTTGGAATCCAGGCATTGATGACGCCGAGGATGAACATCCCGAAGCCGCTGCCCAGGAAGGTGAGCACCGCCGTGCGCGGCGCGAACAGTTCGCGGACGATTTCGCCGCGCGCAAGTGCCGCGCTGGAGATCCGGCCGTACCGCCCTGTTTCACCACCGCCACGGTCTGGTAGTCGCGCACCACCATCGGGTACACCGCCACCAGCAGCAGGCCCACGGCGCCGACGCCGATGAACGCATGACGCCAGCCGAAATGCGTCGAAATGATTCCGCCGGCAGCGACGCCCATTACCGTGCCGAACAGCGCCGCCGCCAGGAAGGCGCCCATGATCATCGAGCGGCGCTGCGGCGGGAAGACGTGCATCAGGATCGCGCCGCCGGCGCTGGAGTAACCGGCTTCCCCCAGTCCCACCATCGCCCGTGCGACGAGCATCTGGCCGTAGCCCTGGGAGAGCCCGCAGGCGATCGTCGCGAGCCCCCACAGGCCCGCCATCGCGGTGATGCTCTTTACGCGGCCCCAGCGGTCGGCAAGCAGCGCCACCGGGATCGAGGCGACGCCGACGATCAGCGCCACGACGCTCACAAGCGCACCGAGCTTCGTATCGGACAGCGACCATTCCTGCTTCAGGAACGGGAACAGCGGCGTGATCACCTGCCGCGACAGGTAGTCCGACAGCATCAAGCCGAACGTGAGCGCGAAGACGGCCCAGGCGTAGAGCCGGGTGTGACCGCCGGCCGGCTGGGGCGCGACCCCGTCCCCCTGCACTGCGAATGCCATGTCTTACTCCCCGCCTTCCTGTATCGTTTTTCTCATCGTCGCTGTGCAACGGTGCGCGCCGGCGACGCCGCGCGGCCGATCGCCGGCCGCCGACTGCGGCCAGCGCCGGGCGTCACACCGTGCCAGCGCTTGAACGCACGCACGAAGCTTCCCGGCGCGCCGTAGCCGAGCGCAGCGGCGATCTCCCCCACCGGCAGGTCGGTCTGCTCGAGCATGCGCGATGCAAGATTGCGACGCGCGTCGTCGAGCAGGTCCTCGAACGTCGTCCCGTGCTCCCGCAGGTAACGGTGCAACGTGACGCGGTGGATCGCGAACATGTCCGCGACACGGACGACCGAGCACTCCCCGCTCGCGAGCAGGTTCTCGATCACGTGCCGCACGCGCGACACGAAATCCGGCTGCTCGCGCGCCTCGAGCTCGCCCATGTACTCGCGCAGGAACGAGTCCAGCATCTGCTGGGAACCCGGCCGGGTCTCGTCGAGCACCGACTCCGGGAAGAACACGGCGTGCCGCGGCTGGTCGTAGAGCACCGGCGCCCGGAAGAATCGCGCGTACTGCTCGGCCATCCGCGGCCGGCGATACGCAGATGTGCACCTGCGACGGCCGCCAGTTGCGCGGGAAGATCCCCTCCAGGTGCTTGACGAGCGCCGCGAGGTATCCGGTCAGCAGCTGGTCGCGGCCAGGGAACTTCCCATCGACCGAGACCGAAATGCACGCGTAGCCCTGGTCGCAGGTCATGTCGACGACGATGCCGTGGTACCAGAGTCCCTGGTAGCGAACGAGGCTCTCCACCGCTTCCCGCATCGTGCGCGCGTTGTGCACGAGGAGGCGCAGCGGACCGGCGTTCTCCAGCGTGGCACGCTGGCCGATCAGCAGCCCGAAGTCATCGCGCCCGGTCGCATCCGCCGCCGCCTGCATGATCTGTCCATGCAGTGCGAGCGGCACGGGCGTCATCGGCTTCGCCATCATCGCCTGGGTCACGCCGAAGGACTCGAGCAGTTCCCACGGGTCGTGGCCGGCATCGCGCATCAGGTTCGGCAGCTCGGACAGGGCGCCGACCGGGCAGCCCTTGTCTGCCGGGCCGGACGCAGGCCCGGGTCGCGGAGCCCGCACAGGCCCGCCGCGCCCGAGGCCGACGACGGTCGGCGCCTTGTCACGCTTGCGCGGACAAGGAACCCCCGCTGTCCCGGCTTGCGGTTCGGCGTCATGCCGAGCGCCGCGAGCGTCTCGTCCACGCTGTCGTACCAGGTGCCGATCTTGAGGATCCGGCGCGCGTCATCCGCAGTCGCGACGTCGCGGCCGAGCTCGCGCGACATGCGCACCATCTGCTCCACCTGCTGCACCGACGTGAACTTCTCGCCCTTGCGGCGCCAGATGTTGTCCTCGATGCCGACGCGCACGTGCAGGCCCATCGCGATCGCCATGGCCATCATCGGCGGACCGCTGCGCATGATGGTCTCGAGCTGCAGCACGCCGCCCTGCGGCGAGCGACGGATGTAGTCCATCATCGCGAACGGGTCCGGGCCCGAGGCTCCGCCGCCGATGGCGACGTAGCAGTGATTGAGCGGACCCATGTACAGGCCGCGTCGGATCAGGCGCTCGACCGTCTCGAGCTGCGGCGTGTTGCGCGAGCATGAAGTAGGCCTGGATGCCCTTCTCGCGCAGGCGCTTCAGGTGCTCGACGTAGAACGTCGGCGTGGCATCGACGACCATGTCGGCCCAGGCCTTGCTGACCGCCGGGTTCTCGAACTGCGTGCCCGCGACGTCGTCCGCGGTCATCAGTTCGGTGATGTTCATCTGCAGCGAGTTGATCGCGATCGTCACCTGGTCGGGCTTCGGCGTGAGGTCCGCGAGCAGGTGGCGCGTGTCGTAGCCGAGCCACTTCGCCTGGTCGCCCTCGCCCTCGGGCGAGAACGAGATCGAGCCGCCGACCTGCAGCACCATCTTCGGCACCCGGTCGCGCGATGCGCGCGATCAGCTCGTTGAACATCGACAGGCGCTTGCTGCCCTTGCCGTCCGCCTCGCGGACGTGGATGTGCAGCACGGTGGCGCCGGCGTTGTAGCAGTCGACCGCCTTCTGGACCTGTTCGTCCATGGTGACCGCGATGTCCTCGGGGAAGTCGCTCGGCGACCACTCGGGGCCGTACGGTGCGACCGTGATGATCAGTTCGTCCTGGGTCTCGGGGAGCAGGGCGTCGTCGTCGAAGTACATGGCAGGCGTCCTGGGGTTGTGCTGGAAGGGCGCCAGTATTACGCAGGGATCATCAGCTGAAGTCGCGTTTCGTAACATCTTATGCGCTTTTGGTAATAATCGTGAGACTCCCGACTTGGCGGGCCGTTCCAGCCCGGGCGGACGCGCCTCGACCCAGCGCTCAGATCACCACACCGCCGTTCGGACTGATGATCTGCCCGACGAGATAGTGCCCGTCGGCGGCCAGGTACACGGCCAGCGACGCGTACTCCTCGACCGTTCCGAGGCGTCCGAGAGGAACCAGCTGGTTGAACCGGTTTCTCTCTTCCTCGCTCGAGCGCTCAAAGTACGCGGCGAAATCGGGCGTCAAGACCCCACCCGGCGCAATCGCGTTCACGAAGATGTTGGCCCCGGCGACGTCGAGCGCGACCGCCTTCGTGAAGGCGATCACCGCACCCTTGGTCGCGGAGTAGTGCGGGCTGTGCGCGCTGTACGCAGATATCCCGGCGATGGAGGCGATGTTGATGATCTTGCCGTCGTGCTGCGGTTCCATCAGGCGCAGTGCCTCGCGGGTGCAGTAGAACACCCCGTGCACGTTGACTCCCCAGTAGCGATGCCAGTCCTCGTCGCTGATGCTGCTGGTGAGGTGCAGAGACTGGCGTGGGACGGGCGTAGTCATGTACGCGTAATGACGACGGCGTCGCGCCTCGTCCTCCGGGCGGGCGGGGACGATGGCGGCGTTGTTGACCAGCACGTGCACGGTACCGAACCGGGCGACCGCGTCGCGGAACATCTGTGCGACCGCCTCGCTTGACGAAACGTCGCAGCGCAGGGCAAGGCATTCAGCACCGAGGGCGCCGATTTCCCGCTCCACGGCGGCGAGTCCCTTCTCATTCACGTCGCAGGCGACGACCTTCGCGCCTTCTTTCGCCATGGCGACGGCAATCGCCCTGCCGAGACCGCCTGCCGCACCGGTGACGAGCGCCACCTTGTCCTCGAGCCTCATCGTTCCCTCCAACGGGCGTTGCTGTTCGCGCGACCGCGCGGCGATTCCTGCCGGGAAAGAGTACGCCAGCGACGGCAGCTCAGGTAGGCGGCCTCGGGCGCACGCGCTCGAGCAGCGGTGCTCCCTGTGCGGGCGACAGCGGAACCGTCGCGCGCTCGCGTGATCGATAGCGCGCGAGTTCCGCGTGTATCGCCGCCGCTTCTTCGCTCGCCACGATCGCCGTCATCGGCACCTGCATGCCGAGGAACCCGTACTTCGACTCGCCGTAGCGATGGTACGGCAGCAGTTCGTAGTGCAGGTCGTCGCCGATGGACTTCAGGAACTCGCCGATCGCGCGCACGTCCTCCACCGAACCGTTCACGCCCGGAATGAACGGCGTTCGAACGACGATGCGGTCGTGCGGGAACACGGCACACAGCTTGCGGAAGTTGCGCAGGATCAGCTCGTTCGGGACGCCGGTGAACCGGCGGTGGCGCTCCGAGTCCAGGCACTTGATGTCGTAATGAATGATGTCGAGGAACGGCAGCAGCCCCTCGAGTGACTGCCAGCGACCCATGCCCGAGGTCTCGATCGCCGTCGAGAGGCCGCGCCGCTGCGCCTCCTGGAGCAGCGCCCGCGCGAACCTTCCCTGGCGGAGGACTTCGCCCCCGGACAGCGTGATGCCGCCGCCGGAACGCGCGTAGAACGCCTCGTCCGCCTCCACGACCGCGAGCACCTCGTCCACCGTCATGCGCCGGCCGACGATTTCCATCGCCTTCGACGGGCACACGTCCACGCACTGGCCGCAGCCGGTGCACTTGGCGAAATCGACGACGACCTTGCCGTCCGCACCCGGCGCTGATCGCGCCCTCCGGGCACTTCGGCAGGCAGTAGCCGCACTGCGCCACGCCGATGCACTTCGACGCGCGGTACATGAGCTGCGGCTTGGCGCTCAGGCCCTCGGGGTTGCTGCACGCCTTGCAGCGCAGCGGGCAACCCTTCAGGAACACCGTCGTGCGGATACCCGGCCCGTCATCCGTCGAGAACCGCTGGATGTTGAAGACGAGCCCGGTGACCGCGTTCATGGTCCAGCCCGCCCCGGTCAGCTCATCTGCTCCTCGGTGCGCGCGATGATCTCGGCCTGCTGCATCGGCGAGAGATCCACGAAGTAGGCCGAGTAGCCGGCGATGCGCACGACGAGGTTGCGGTACTTCTCCGGGTCCTTCTGCGCGGCGAGCAGCGTCGCGCGGTTCAGGATGTTGAACTGCACGTGCCAGAGCTTCAGGTCGCACCAGGTGCGGATCATCTGCATCAGGCGCCGCGTGCCCTCCTCGCCCGCCACGGTCTGCGGCGTGAACTTCATGTTGATGAGGTCGGCCGCCTTTTCCTTGTAGCCCAGGCAGCGGGCCCGGGCCATCGAGCGCAGCGACACCGTCGGGCCGTTGACGTCCATGCCGTGCGAGGGCGAGATGCCCTCCGACAGGTACTCGCCCGCAGGGCGCCCGTTCGGCGTCGCGCAGACGACCCGGCCCATCGGCACGTGGATCGTGACCGGAATGCAGCGCAGCATGAACGACTGGCCGTGCGGCTTCGGGTGCCGGTGGATGAAGTCGAGGATGAAGCGCTCGATGTCGAAGCCGATCTGGTCCACCCACTCGATGCCGTTGCCGTACTTCGGCGCATTCAGGCACAGCTGGCGGATCGCCTCCTTGCCCTCCCAGTTGCACTCGATCGCCTCGAGCAGCTGGTCCCAGCGTGAGCTTCTTCGTGTCGTAGATCAGGTGCTTGATCGCGGCCAGCGAGTCGATGGCCGTGCCCTTGCCGATCGACTCGATGCACGAGAGGTCCATGCCGCCCGGGATGTACTCGCCGTGGCGGTGCAGGTCCATGCACTGCCTTCGTGGCCAGGTCGTGCAGCATCGAGGCGAACGGCGCGGCGAAGTGTCGCGGCTTCAGTGCGAGCGCCACGTACTGCTGCGTCATGATGTGGCGCATGACGTGCTCGAGCTGGGCGCAGAATGCCTCCCAGACCTCGTCGTAGCTCTTGAACCCGCGCGGATCGCCGGTGCGGAGGCCGAACTGGGCATCCTTCCAGACCTTGACCCTGCCGTCGCGCAGCGTCATCTCGACGACCGAGCCGTAGTTGATGCCGGCGTTGCCGGTGACATGGGTCTCGCGGTTCACCAGGCGCGACTCGATGCAGCCCGAGCCGGCGTAGTCGAGCGCCTCCTCCACGGTGGCGCCGTTGGCGAGGTAGAACGGCACGATCTGCTCGTCGTTCAGCACCTTCGGCGTGCCCTTGCCGTCCTTGATCGCCTCGGCGACGGCGTGCAGGAAGCGCTCCGGCGTGTTGGCGTGGATGCGTGCCGCGAGCTCCGGGTAGCTCGACTGCAGCGGCCGCGCCGAGTCGAGCATCACGTAGGTGAGTTCGTTGGTGGCATCGCGCCCGTCCGGCGTCTGGCCGCCGATCGTGATCTGCTCGAAATGCGCGAAGCCTTCCATGCTCGCCGCGGCCGTCGGCGAGAGCTTCACCTCGGTGCTCTGCATCATGTTCAGCCAGAGGCACTGCAGCAGTTCCTCGGCCTGCGCCTTGGTGAGCCGGCCTTCCTCCACGTCCTTCTTGTAGAAGGGATAGAAGTACTGGTCCATGCGGCCCTGGCTCACCTGGCCGCCGATGTTCTGCTCGAGGCGCGAGAACATCTGCGCGAACCACTGCGCCTGCAGCGCCTCGCGGAACGTGCGGGCCGGGTGCTCCGGCACGTGCGCGCACACCGCGGCGATCTCCTCGAGCTCCGCCTTGCGCTGCGGGTCCGACGCTCGCGTCCAGCCATCTCGGCTGCGAGTGCCGAGTAGCGGCGCGCCCAGGTCACCATCGCGTCGCAGGTGATGACGATGGCCTCGAGGAAGGGCTTCTTCTCGACCACGTCGTACGGGTCGTCGATCGCGGCGAGCCGCGCCTCGGCCTCCGCCCGGATGCCGGCGCAGCCCTTGTTCAGGATCTTGGCGAAGTCGTGGGCCCAGTTCTGCGAGTGCCGCCAGACGGCCGTGGCAGATGCCGACGCCGGTGGCGTTGGAGGCATTGGCGCGGTCCGGCCCGAAGAAGAAGAAGCGGGTCGCTTCCGGCAGCGCGCGCACGAAGTTCGCGCCGAAGTCCTTGCCGTTCCAGTACGGGTGCAGCACGTCCTCGATGGCGCGCTGGTCCTCCTCCGTAATCACGACCGCGCCTTTCTGTCCCTGCTGCTTCGGGCCGCCTCGACGGCCGCCTTGAGCAGGCTGCCATCGAGCTCGCCGTAGACGAGCCCGTAGCGACCGAGCCAGGTGTTCGGACGGCCGACCAGCAGCTCGTCGTCGAAGATCGTGACCGGGATGTTCTCGGCCACGTGCTTGAGCGCCTTCGCCCAGCGCAGCACCAGTGGCTGGCCCTCCGTAGCCTTGAACGACTCGGTGAAGTACGTCGCGCGGTCGAGCGTAACGCGCGGGCTGCCATAGCCGCGGATCGCGTCGAAAATGCGCAGCACGCGATCGCTGATGCTGCCATTCAGGGCTCTGGCACCGCTCTCGATCGCGAGTTCCTGGGCCGACAGCGCCGTGGCTGCCGCTGCGTCCACCGGCGTGTCTGATGGGACTCTTGCAAATTCACGGCTGACGGCGTTCATTGCGGATGCTCCTCCTGCGGGCCGGGTTCGGTATCTGCGGTCGAATCTACGCCCAAAGCGAGGTGCCGAAATCTCGTTTCGTTGCGCTCGATAAACATTGCGTATCTTGGTCGGCAATTTGCGGCGGCATTCGCCAAGGGCCGCTCGCATCCGCTATCCGGGGTTCCCCGGCAGTCTTCAGGACACCAGATCCCCGACCTGACGGCGGCGCCAGTACATGTACGGCAGTATCGTCAGCGCCGAGACCACGATGTACGACAGCACCGTGATCGTCACCCCGATCGGCGCGCCATTCACCGCGACCACGAGCAGCGCGAGGCCAGGGTTGCGGGCCGAACTGCTGATCGCGACCGCGGTGCGCGTCGCGGGATCAGGTCCGCCGAGCGTGTGTCCTACCGCAATGGCGCCGATCGTGGTCAGGCACGCAGCCGTGGCCACCAGCGGCCCGGCTTTCATCATGGCGCCCCAGAATCCGATGATCGCCAGGACAGCGAGCATGGAGATCAGCACTTTCCAGATGCGATCCAGGTGACGCTTGAGCCATGTCGCGGCTGCCGGGTGAATGCGTCCGAGGGCGACACCGATCCCGAGCGGCAGGAGCTGGGCGATGAAGACCTGCCTCATCAGCTGCATCGGCTCCACGTTCGCGCTGCCCGAATAGACCTGGTTCAGCGCGACGATCGACACCGGCATCGACACGACCGACAGCAGGGCCACCGTCACTTGCAGGCCCGGGGCGAACGAACGGTGCCCGCCCGAGGAAAGCGAGCGCTGCAGGGCGACCGGCGCGCCAGGCGAGATCGCCATGACCATGAGCCCGACCTCCGCCGCTCTCGGCAGGTCGAGCAGGCGCGCGACGGCCATCGCTACTGCCGGCACGGCCACGAGCACCGCGAACAGCGCCTTCAGCATGAGCGCCGGCCGCTTCCACAGCCACAGGAACTCGCCTGGGACGACTCCCAGGCCGATGTCGAACATCACGGTGAAAACCGTCGCCAGTGCGAACGCAGACAGCAACCACTCGGGCACCAGGGTCGACACGCCGGCGCTCACCTCACGACCGGGTGCCGCCGTACGCAGCGCCGCCGAGGCCCTGGGAATCGGGAATACGCGCGAGCGCCAGGTCCTCCGCGTAGGCGAAGTGCTCCGTTATCGCACGGTCCAGCAGATCGAGTTGCACGCGCAGTGCCACGAGTCGCTTCTCAGGCAACGAGGCGACCAGGTTCTCGAGCATCGCCCGCATGCGGCGGGCGATCTGCAGGTTGTTGGCGCCGCAGGCCCGGATCTCGCTGCACGAGATCTGAACGAAGTCCTCCCAGTTGGGTGTGCGGAGGATCAGCCGCGCGCGGCCCGCGGCGTCGTGCACCGTGTCGTCGTGCAGGCGCCGCTTGCCGACGAGGCGCAGCAGCCGGTGGATCTGGTCGATGGCGAGCACGGCGGTGGTCGGGTCGTTGATCGCCGGCGACAATGCCTTGAGCGCGATGTCCACCAGGATCCGGAACGAGAACATCGGGTCCTGCTCCAGGGTGCGCTCCTGCCCGAACGCAACCGCCTTCCTGAGCACGTCGTCGTCGATCGCGGCGGCGGCGCCGTACAGGTTGAAAAGAGGCTCGTCCGTGGCGACGAAATCGCCCACCTGGGGCACGAACTCGATCACGCCGTCCAGGCGGCTCGCCTCGGCCACCAGCTTGTCGACCTCGACCGCCAGCACGCTCAGCGAGCGGCCCTCGTGCAGGACCACCCGCACCGGCTCCCCGATCCTTCCCGCGGATACCGGCGCACCCTCCGAGCCGCTTCGAGGGTATACGCCACGCACCACCTCCATGCCCTCGTCGCAGACGAGGGCGACGATGCGCACCGGGCGCAGCAGCCGGGCCGTGTAGTCGATCAGGAAAAGGAAGGACGCAAGACTCGCCACACCGAGCAGCGCGGCGAGCAATGCCGCAAGCTGGTTGACCGAGTCTTCGGTGCGGTTCAGTCCACCGATGGCAAACATCAGCGTCAGCACGTTCAGGCCCACGGTGTACTTGATGACATTGTCCCGGAGCAGCGTGGTCGCGATGATGCGCGGCGTCATCTGTCCGCTCGCGACCTGGATCGCCACCAGCAGCGAACCGAAGGTGAAGACGACGAACGAGAGCGTCAGGGTAATGACCGACTGGAACATGGCCTGGGCTCCGGCGGGACCCAGCTCCAGCAGGTCCCACTGTACCCAGCGGGCGAGCACGATCACGGCGCGGTGCAGCAGCCGTTCGAGCAGCACCGCCAGGATCGGCACGAACCACAGGCTCGAGCGAAGGTAGCTCAGGGTCCGGTAGATCCGGCTCCAGCCAAGGCGTGCCCGGACCTGTTGCAACAGGTGATGCCGTGCAGGCCGGCCCAGGCGGTGAACCAGGCTGGGTGATGAATCTTGGTCGCCGGATGTCGTCACGTCGCTACTCCCATTTCGAAGCCGCCGCCCGAGTGATTCAGGCGCGACGGCCTGTCCCAGTGCAGCCTGCGCAAACCTAAGCCGATGGAACGTCGGTAGCAACACGGACGCGAGCACTTGCCTGGGCCCGCGGGAAAGGATGCACAGGTCCGGTCGCCGGGCGAAGCCCCCCATCGGCGGGGGGCCTGGCGGCCGGGACCGCGGTAGTATTGCCGCCAAACCGCTCAAACGACTCATCGCCGATGTCAATCCGAACATCTTTCGTCAACAAGTACCTCGACCCGGGCTCGAGCCTGGGAGAGATCCTGTTCGGGCTCATCATGACGCTCACGTTCACGCTGGGTGCAGGGCTTACGGTCCAGGACGAAGGCGCCGAAGGCGCCCGGGCGATGCTGATCGCGACCATCGGCTGCAACATCGCGTGGGGCGTCATCGACGGCGTCTTCTACGTGCTCGGCCAGCTCTTCGAGCGCGGCCGGCGACGTCGCGTGGTGCAACTGGTCCGTGGCGCCACGAAGGACGCCGACGCGGCCGCGCTGATAGCGGGCGAACTCGACGACGTGATTGAAAAAGTGATGACGCCCGACGAACGCCAGAGGCTCTACGGTCGTATCGTGGACCAGGTCCGCAAAGGCGGGATCCCACCAAACACGATCACGCGCGATGACGTGATGGGCGGCTTCGCCAGCTTCTGGCTGGTATTTTTCGCCAGCCTGCCCGCAGCGCTTCCGTTCGTGTTCATCGACGATGCGTTCCTGGCGCTCCGCGCCTCCAACGTGATCCTGCTCGGGCTGCTCTTCTGGGCAGGATTCTCATGGGCGCGATACACTACGGCCCGGCCCGGCGTGACCGGACTGGTGTTCCTGCTGTTCGGAGTCGCGCTCGTCGTCATGACCATCGCACTTGGCGGCTGATCGATGACAATGGATCATTTCAGGAAATCGAACATGACCTCATCTTCGGATCGGCGAGCACGAACGGCCATCGGATTGGTCTTCGGCCTGGCGATGGCACTCGCCTCCGCGCCCTCGCACGCGTCCATGTTCAAGGGCGAGGCGCTGGACACGGCCGCGAACGTGCTCTCATGGGTCGTGCTGGTGATCGTCCCGATCGTCGGCATCACGGTTTTCTGGCTGGTGCACATCCTCCCTGAGAAGGTCGCCGAGAAGAAGCGGCACCCGCAGGCGAAGGCAATCCAGGTGCTGTGCCTGCTGTCGCTGGTCTTCGGCGGGCTGCTCTGGCCTCTCGCCTGGTTGTGGGCCTATTCGAAGCCCGTGATGTACAAGATGGCCTACGGCACCGACGTCGCCGATGAGGAGCATGGCGTCGCGGCAACGGCCGGGCCCGCTGAGTCGGCGACGGGCGTCGCGCATGAGGAAATTGCGAGGCTGCGCGAGCGCCTGGCCCAGCTCGAGGCACAGGCCAGCCGGGAGGCTCGAGGCTGATGGAACTCATCCTGATACTGATCTATTCGTTCTTCGCCTGGCTGGTCTTCTTCAAGTTCAAGTGGCTGCCGTGGAACATCACGTCCCAGGTGATCACTGTCACGATCCCGATCATCGGTATCACGATCCTGATCCTGTTCCTGAACATCGACGCGCCTTCATCCGCCGACGTGCGGGTGATGAACTACGTCGTGCCGATCAACCCGCGCGTCGCTGGCAAGGTGATCGAGGTTCCGGTCGAACCCAACAAGCCGGTCAAGAAAGGCGACGTGCTGTTCAAGCTCGATCCGGTGCCCTTCCAGATCCAGGTCCAGTCTGCAGAGGCCAACCTGACCCAGCTGCGCGCCAAGCTGGTTTCAGCCAATGCCAACGCCCGCAACCTGGGCGAACAACTCAAGCAGGCATCGAGCCAGCAGGGAGTCGCTACCACGCAATTGACGCTCGCACGCAAGCGCGTCGAGCAATACCAGGAACTGGCGAAGACCGGGGCCGGCAATCGCTTCGACCTGGAGCAGGCCCAGGCCGACGTCGCGAAGTACGAGAATGATCTCCAGTCGGCACAGGCCAACGTGGCCCAGGCCCGCGAGAACCTGGCTGCGAAGACGCCCGCCGGCGTGCAGCAGGAAGTGGCGCAAGTGCTGGCCGAGATTGCGCAGGCCGAAGCGCAGCTGGCCGACGCGCAGTGGCAGCTCGGGGAGGCCGTGCAGTACGCGCCGGCCGACGGTACCGTGGTCGCACTCGCCTTGAGGCCGGGCGTCATGACGGTACCCTTCCCGGCGTTTCCTGCCATGGCGTTCATTGAGGACGCACAATGGGTGGTCGCGTTCTACGCGCAGAACGAGGTGCGCGAGGTCGAGGCGGGCAACGAAGCCGAGTTCGCGGTCAGGACCTATCCCGGCCGTATCATCAAGGCCGAAGTGGAAGCGATCATCTGGGCGACCGCACAGGGCCAGATGCCGATCAGCGGCATGTTGCCGAACACGGGCTACGGCCCGGCCCCGGAACAACGGCTCGCAGTCAAGTTGAAGCCGATCGGCGAGGACGCGGAGCTGTTCCTGGCTCCGGGCGCGCGCGGTAACGGCGCGATCTACACCAACAGCGGCGAGATGATCCACATCCTCCGCAAGGTGTTCTTGCGTGTCAGCGCCAAGCTCGACTGGCTGGTTCTCAAGCTGCATTGATGGTCACCATGGGCTCCCGGAATCTGGTCATCGCCGCGGCCTGCGTCGCGGGGCTTGCGGCCTGCGCGGTCAAGCCGCCGCCGGCGCCCGATGCTGTCCGCAAGGACGCACTGCAAGGAACCGAGGTACGGCCCACCTGGGCCAAGGCCGACGCCATGGGTGCCGACACGACACGCGGCTGCGATCAGCGACAACTGGCTCGCGACCTTCAACGATCCGCAGCTCACGGCACTGGTCAACGAAGCCATCGCCAGGAACCCGGACCTGCGGGCAGCCGGGGCGCGGGTCGAGCAGGCGGCGGCCTATGCTCGCTCTGCACAGGCGCAGCTGTTGCCCTGGTTCAACCTGCTCGGCACCGGCGGCATCAAGGCCGGCGGCGGGTCGGACCTGTCGTCTGCACTCAGCGGCGCCATGCTCGGCGTTTCGTGGGAGCCCGATCTATGGGGGCGATTGCGCTACGGACGCAATGCGGCCGACGACACGTACGCATCCTCGCAGGCGGATTTCGAGTTCGCACGGCAGTCGCTGGCCGCCCAGACGGCCCGCAGCTGGTTCATGGCCATCGAGACCAAACTCGAACTCGATGCCGCCGAGTCGATGGCCGCATCGTCCCGCAGCCTCGTCTCGCTGGCCCAGGACCGCCAGCGCGTCGGCAACGGCAGCGACAAGGACATCACCATGGCGCGGGCCGGGCTCGGGACCATGGAAGACTCCGCGCGGCAGGCCCGCCTCGCGCACGAGCAGGCGGTCCGCTCGCTGGAGACGATCCTGGGCCGCTATCCGGCCACTGAACTCGCGGTCGCAACGCAATTGCCCGCCATGCCGGGACCGGTGCCTGTCGGCATGCCGCTGAACATGCTCGAACGGCGCCCGGACCTGATCGCCGCCGAGCGCCGTGTCGCCGCGGCATTCAATCGCGTCGGCGAAGCGAAGGCCGCCCAGCTGCCCACGATCCGCCTCAACGCGAGCATCGCGGCCTTGAGCAGCGACGTGCTGCAGTTGAAGGACGACTACAGCAATCCGAGCGGCGGTGCGGGCGGCACGCTGTTCGCCCCCCTCTACCATGGCGGCGCCATGCGGGCCCAGGTCGAACTGCGGACGGCCGAGCAGAAGGAAGCCGTCGCCCGTTACGGCAGCCAGGTGCTGCGCGCACTCGGAGATGTCGAGAACGCGCTTTCCGCGTCGCAGATCCTCTCCCAGCGCGTCGGTATCCTGGGCCAGGTGCTGGCCGACCAGGAAAAGACGCTGGAGTACGACCAGCAGGCCTACCGCATCGGCAGCCTGGACATGCGCTCGGTCCAGCAGCAACAGCAGCAGGTGCAGGCGGCACGCGTGAACTACCTGCGGGCCACGAGCGAGGAACTGTCGCAGCGCGTGAACCTGC
>CAWFXR010000005.1:0-20976 GCA_963819835.1 uncultured Gammaproteobacteria bacterium | reverse complement strand
CTCCCGCGGCGTGGAAGCGTCGCGACCTGGAAACTGCGCCGTGGCGCGTCCGGCTCAGCCCGGACGAGATCGCCGAGACGCGACGGGCTGTGTCGGAGTGGCAGGCGAGGAAGCGGCCGCTTGCGCACATGACAAAGTCCGACTTCCCGTTGCCGTGCCTCGCCCCGAGCATCGCGGCGTGGCGGCACGAAGTGTCCGACGGGCGCGGTCTGCAGGTCGTGTCCGGGGTCCCGGTCGACGCGTGGTCCGACGAGGAGTCATCGATCTTCTTCTGGGGTCTCGGACAGCATCTCGGCCTGCCAGGCGCCCAGAACCGCAAGGGCGAACTGCTCGGCCATGTGCGTGACACGGGTGCGGACAAGAGCAATCGGTATGTGCGCCAGTACCTGACGACGCAGAACATCCCGTTTCATTGCGACGCGGCCGACATGGTCGGCCTGCTGTGCCTCAAGAAGGCGAAATCGGGTGGCCTGAGCCGCATCGCCTCGTCGGTCAGCGTCTACAACGAGCTGCTGCGCCGACGGCCCGACCTGGCGCCGCGGCTCTTCGAGCCGTTCATGCTGGACACGCGCGACGAAGCCGAGGCCAACGGGATGAAGGTGCTGCCCGTTCCGCCGTGCCGGCATGCGGCAGGCGTGCTGCGGACGTTCTGGCACTCGGAGTATTTCCGCAGCTCGCAGCGCCACGAGGGCGTGCGGCTGACGGACGTCGAGAACGAGCTCTTCGACCTGTACGACGAGATATCGGCAACGCCGGAGTTCTTCGTCGACATGGAACTCGAGCCCGGCGACATCCAGCTGCTCTCCAATCACACCGTCATCCACGCGCGCACCGACTACGTGGACCATGCCGAGCCGGACCGGAAGCGTCACCTGCTGCGGCTGTGGATCACGTTGCGGGGCGCTGCATCATAGGGCGCCTGCGCCGCGGGCCGGCAGGGCGCGGCGATTTTCGTCGCGGAACGGTTGAATGATACTGTGCCGCCCCGTCAGTCCGGTCCTGCGCGATTTCCCGCGCCGGTCCGGCGAGTTTCCCCACTGCCCGGAAGCAAGCCAATGCATTTCATCAAGTCGATTCTGACGGATGCCGCCTCGATCGCGGCGGTGCGGCGCGACATCCACGCGCATCCGGAACTGGGTTTCGAAGAGGAGCGCACCTCGGACCTGATCGCCCGGACGCTCGAGGGCTGGGGCATCCCGACCCACCGCGGCCTGGGGAAGACCGGCGTGGTCGGCATCGTTCGCGGCGGCGACTCGCCGCGTGCGGTCGGCCTGCGCGCTGACATCGATGCGCTGCCGATGACCGAGCACAACCGCTTTGCCCATGCTAGCCAGCATGCCGGCCGGATGCACGCATGCGGTCACGATGGCCACACGGCGATGCTGCTTGCCGCCGCGAAGCACCTCGCGAGCCACCGCGATTTCGATGGCACGGTCTATCTCGTCTTCCAGCCGGCCGAGGAAGGCGGAGGCGGTGCACGCGAAATGATCAAGGACGGCCTGTTCGAGCGATTCCCGATGGAGGCGATCTTCGGCGCGCACAACTGGCCCGGCCTTGCGGTCGGGCAGTTCGCGCTTTGCGCAGGGCCGGCGTTCGCCTCGGCCAACGAGTTCAAGGTCACGATCCGCGGCAAGGGCGCGCACGCCGCGATGCCCCACAACGGCATCGATCCGATTCCGGCAGCCTGCCAGATGGTGCAGGCGTTCCAGAACGTCCTGACTCGCAACAAGCACCCGCTGGACACCGGCGTCATCTCGGTGACGAAGATCCACGCCGGCGAGGCGACCAACGTCGTGCCGGACGACTGCGTCGTCGAAGGCACGGTACGAACGTTCACCGACGAGGTGCTGGACCTGGTCGAGCGGCGCATGCGGACGATCGCGGAATCGACCTGCGCCGCATTCGAGGCACAGTGCGAGTTCGAATTCGAGCGACAGTACCCGCCGACCATCAATCACGTGGCCGAAACGGCCTTCATACGCCGCGTGCTCGGCGAGCTGGCCGGCGCAGGGAACGTGCACGAGTTCCGGCCGACGATGGGCGCCGAGGACTTCAGTTTCTTCCTGCAGGCGAAGCCGGGCTGCTATTTCCTGATCGGCAATGGCGACGGCGACCACCGCGAGGGTGGCCACGGCCTCGGGCCCTGCATGCTTCACAACCCGAGCTATGACTTCAACGATGCGCTGATTCCGCTGGGAGGCACCGCCTGGGTACGGGTCGCCGAGGCCTGGCTGGCAGGCCCGCCGCCGGCGGCCGGACGGTGAAGCCGGCAGGCCCGCGAGACAGCGCGACGATGCGGTCCGACCACGGGCGATTCAGTCGCGCGCTCGACGCCGTCGAGCGTATAGGCAATCGCCTGCCCGATCCGGTGTTGATCTTTCTCTGGATGATCCTCGCGGTCGTGGTGATCAGCGTCGTCGGTGCCGCCGCGGGGTGGGACGCGGTCAACCCGGTCAACCAGCAGCCCATACGAGCGACCAGCCTGCTGTCGAGCGCCAACCTCGAGCGACTCCTGGTCGAAATGCCACGCACACTGACGGGGTTCGCGCCGCTCGGTTACGTGCTGCTGGTCATGCTGGGCGCGGGAATCGCGGAGCAGACCGGTCTCGCGGGCGCTGCGATGCGTGCGGCCGTCGGCAACGCGCCGAAGTCGTGGCTCACGCCTATCGTGGTATTCGCCTCGGTCATGGCCAACCAGGCCGGCGACGCGGCCTTCGTGGTGATGATTCCGCTGTCCGGTGCGCTGTTCGCGGCCGCCGGTCGACACCCGATCGTCGGCATCGCGGCTTCCTTCGCCGGCGTCGCCGGCGGGTTCTCGGCCAACCTGCTTCCGGGCCAGCTCGACGCGCTGCTGCTCGGCATCACCGAGCCTGCCGCGCAACTGCTGGTTCCCGGCTGGAGGATGAACATCGCCGGCAACTGGTACTTCATCATCGGCATGACGGTCATCATGGTGCCGCTCGGCTGGTTCATCACCGAGCGAATCGTGGCTCCACGCTTCGGGAACTGGACACCGACGGCCGAGACGCCGGTGCATGAAGTCGGCACCGAACTCACCGACGCGGAGCGACGCGGACTGCGCGCCGCGGGCATCGCAGGGCTGGTGGTCGTCGCGATCTTTGCACTGCTCACGTGGCCAGGCGCCTGGTCCGCGGCGGACGGCAGCGCGCCGCTGTTCAACGAGGCTGCCGCAGGCAGGGGCAACTATGCGCAGGCCCTGCAACCCCTGCTGCAGAGCCTGGTGGCCGCCTTCTTCCTGCTGTTCCTCGTCACGGGCATCGCCTACGGGCGGGCCGCCGGCGTAAACCGCAGCCATCGGGACGACATCCGCATGGTGAGCGCGGGCATGGCCAGCATGTCCTACTACATCGTCATGGCATTCGTTGCCGCGCACTTCGTGGCGATGTTCAACTGGTCCAACCTCGGCATCATCCTGGCGATCAACGGTGCCGAGGTCCTGGGAAGGTTGTCGCTGCCCCCGGCACTGCTGGTCGGCGTGATCGTGCTGATGGGCGCGAACATCAACCTCGTGATCGGCTCGGCAAGCGCGAAATGGGGCATGCTGGCGCCGGTGCTGGTGCCGATGCTGATGCTGCTCGGCATATCGCCGGAGATGACCACCGCGGCTTTTCGCATGGGCGACAGCGTGACGAACCCTGTCACCCCGCTGATGGTCTATTTCCCGCTGGTGCTGGCCTTCTGCCAGCGCTGGGTTCCAGGATTCGGAATCGGCACGCTGGTTGCCGCAATGCTGCCGTACTCCCTCGCGTTCCTCGTGTCCGGCCTGTTGATGACCATGGCCTGGGTGTGGCTCGACCTTCCGGTCGGTCCCGGTGCGCCAGTCGGATTCGTGCTGCCGCAATAGCACCCGGACAGCGCGCCGGATCCACGCGTGGTCGAGCCGAAATGCGGTCGGAGCCCTCGTCCCGAGGTTGGCGGCGTCCGCAGATTCGATAGAATACTGCGTCGATCGTGCGCTCGATTCCAGGCCGCGGCACCCGCTCGGGCACATTGAGATCCGCTGCCGCTTCACTCTACCCATTACGGAGAAATATCGACATGAGCAAGCAAGGAATTGCCGCCGCTGCGATTGCAGTCATGGCGTTGGGAGCCTGGAGCCAGTTGACCCACGCGGACACGGCCGATGCCACCTGCGAGGTCCGAAAGGAAGGCGAGACGAAGCAAGGCGCGTCCGGTCCGTGCACGTTCTCGCAGCGCCAGGGCTACATCGACCTGAACCTCCGCAACGGCGACAGCTACAGCTTGAGTCCGGGCAACAAGCCCAATAATTACAAGGACCAGAAAGGCACCAAGGTCGTGCGCACCCAGTCGGGCGGCGGCAGCCAGGAGTTCAAGTGGGAAGGCGGGAAGAAGATCATCGTCACCTTCGTCGCGAACGCCGCCGCCAGCACCCCGGCGACGCCTGCCTACACGTCCGGTGAGACGGCTCCCGACCTCGCGGACCTCGTGGGCGCGAAGGGCGGGCAGGCCGAGGGCGAACTGGAAAAACGGGGCTACGCGTTCGCCACGGGATCCACTTCCGGCGACTCGAAGTACAGCGCCTGGTACAACCGATCCACCGGCCGGTGCGTGATGATCCGTACGGCGGATGGCCGCTACCAGTCGATCGTGCAGGCTCCTCCTGCGGATTGCGGCCACTGATTCGGCCATGAGGGAGGCCGGCCGCTCGGCCTCCCCCCGGTCGCTCTGTGAACCACGTCACAGGCGTGGCCTGCGTTTTCGCACATCGATCACAGATGGTTCGACGCGGAATGAGGCTAGATGCCATAAATCCATAAGAGCCGCTGCGGATGGGAGCTGCGCGCAGAGATAATGCATCGCCAGGGCGCCAGTCGAGCAAAGACATGAGCAAGCGTGAGCGGTTCAGTGCGGGCTGGTCCGGCGCCGTTGCCGTCGCGTTGTTTGCCTATATTGCGGTCGCGATCCTGCTGATCCTCGTCGATGGCAGCCGATGGCCGATCCTCGACACGTTCAACCTGTACTCCGACTCGGTCGCGAGCATCGGCGTGGCGATCCTGTCGGGGGCCGCGGCGCGGGGCTCGTCGGATCCGGCCGCGCGACGCACCTGGTGGCTGTTCACCGCCGCACTGTGCGTCTACACGGTGGGCAACCTGCTCAACGCGACGTACTGGCTGTTCGGCATGGACCCGTTCCCGTCGATCGGCGACGTATTCTTCCTCGGCTTCTACCCGCTCGTATTCGCCGCGGTGCTGACGGTCATTCGCGCTGCCGCGGTTCGCGTGCAGTGGGCCCGCCTGGGGCTCGACTCGACGATCCTGCTGCTCGGCTTCGGCGCGTTCTTCTGGTTCTGCGTGATCGCGCCCACCGCCGCCGCCCAGCATGACCCGAACGTGCTCAAGTACGTGCTGGCGCAGGTCTACATCGCCCTCAACTGCATCATGCTGCTGGCCTGCGGCGTGCTGCTGATGCACTCCGGCGCCACTCCCATCCAGCGCCGCGCACTGCTGCTGCTGACGCTCGGTTTCTCTTCGATGTCCCTCGCGGACATCGTCTGGGCCATGTCAAAGGTCGACGGCAGCTACATTCCAGGAAGCGTCTCCGACGTCATCTACCTCTCCTGCTACCTCTGGCTCGCAGCCGCTGCGCGCGAACAGCTGCGCAGCACGCCCGCAGCACGACGCGCCCCCGGGGCGTTCAGCATCGCGCTCGTGCAGGGCATGCCGTACATCGCGATGATGATTTCGTTCATGGTGCTGGTCTACGTCGAGAGCAGCGCGGTCTCGAGCCCCGTGAACCTGATGACCGTCATCATCTTCGTGCTGACCTCGCTCGTCATGGTGCGCCAGGGCGTGCTCTCGCGCGACGAGGCGGTGGTGCGGGAGCGTCGCGCGGCGGACATCGTCGAGGCCCGATACGCTTCGCTGATCAGGAACGCCTCCGACGTGATCATGACCACCGGTGCGGACGGGCAGCTGCAGTTCGCCTCGCCGGCCGCCGAGCGTGCCTTCGCGATCCATCCGGATGACCTCGTTGGCCGCAATCTCTTCGATCTCTGGGCCGAAGGGGAGCGCGAGCGACTGACTGCGTTCCTCGCGGAGGTTGCCGCGACGCGCGGCCGCGTCATCGGGCCGATCGAGTTCGTGGTCGAGACCGGGGACCGACGCAGTGTGCTCGAATGCGTGGGCAGCAACCTGATGGACGACCCGGCAATTGCCGGGCTGGCGCTCAACTTCCGCGACGTGAGCGAACGCAAGGTGCTGGAGGAGCAACTGCGCAAGCTGGCCTTCCACGACCCGTTGACACTGCTCGCCAACCGCAGCCTGTTCTGGAACCGCGTCGAGCACGCGCTGGCGCTCGCGCAGCGCTCGCAGCAGGACGTGGCCGTGATGTTCCTGGACCTCGACAACTTCAAGAACGTCAACGACTCGCTGGGACACGATGCCGGAGACCGCATGCTGCAGGCTGCGGCGCAGCGACTCGTCAAGTCGACCCGGCCGTCCGACACCGTAGCGCGTCTCGGCGGCGACGAGTTCGCGATCCTGCTGGAGGGGATCCGCGACGAGACCGACGTCGAGCGCATCGCGACGCCGATCACGGCGGCATTCAACCAGCCGCTGCTGCTCGACGGCAGGGAAATCGATTCGTCAGCCAGCATCGGCGTCGCCTGCTCGCGGCCGGGTGACGACGCCGAGCAGCTGCTGCGTAATGCCGACATCGCCATGTACAACGCCAAGGCGGCGGGCAAGGCGCGCTTCGTACTGTTCAAGCCGCACATGCAGGAGCAGTTGCACGACCGCCTGCTGCTCGAGCAGGACATCGACCGCGGGCTCGCACGGGGCGAGTTCTTCGTGGAGTTCCAGCCGGTGGTCGACCTGACTCACCGCGAATTGCTCGGCGTCGAAGCCCTGGTTCGGTGGAACCACCCGCAGCGGGGCATCGTCATGCCGGGGGCCTTTATTTCGATCGCCGAGGAATCCGGCCGCATCGTCGAACTCGGTCGCAGGGTCCTGGTCGATGCGTGCACCCAGATCCGGACGTGGAGCGACTCGGTGGCAGCCGGCAAGGGCCTGCGAGTGGCGGTCAACATCTCGGGCCGACATCTGCAGCAGGGAGACCTGGTTGCGGACGTACGCCACGCCCTCGAGGTGTCGGGCATCGATCCCGGCAATCTCGTGATCGAGCTGACGGAAAGCACGATCATGCAGAACACCGAGGCCAACCTGGAACGATTCCGCGACTTGAAGGCGCTCGGCATCCGCCTCGCCATCGACGACTTCGGCATGGGCTACTCGTCCCTGTCGTACCTGCACCGATTCCCGATCGACATCCTGAAGATCGATCGCGCGTTCGTCAGCCGGCTGACCGAGCACGACGGCGGACCTGAGCTTGCCCGCGCGGTGGTGATGCTCGGTTCGACTCTCGGTCTCGAGACGGTCGCCGAGGGCATCGAGAACGAGGAGCAGGCGGCGGCGCTGCTGGACCTGGGCTGCGTCGCCGGGCAGGGATTTCTGTTCGCCTGTTCGAGTTCGCTCGACGCCGTCGCGACGTCGGAATTCATGGCACGTCGCACCAGCCTGCGGGCGGAGCGCGCTGCCTACGTCGACCTCACCGCCACCGGCCGCTACCGCGCGGCCGATCTATTGCCGCTTTCGGCGACGGGCTGATCCGCTACGACCGATCCGCAAGATGCAGGTGGCGCGACAGCCGGTTGAGGCTCTTGCGCATCTCGTTGATCTGCCCGAGCGATGCAATCGTGCGCATCGCGTCCTTCAGCGGTTGCAGCGGATAGCCGCCGTAGTGACCCGCCTGCGTCACGTCGGCGGTCACCGTCGACCGACCTGCCAGCACGACATCGTCGGCCAGCGTCAGGTGCGCCGAGACCACGGAGTTGCCGCCGGTCATGAAGCGGCGACCGATCGTGGTCGACCCGGCCATCATGAAGCCGGCCGTGTAGAAGCCGTCCTCGCCCAGGTCGCAGTTGTGGGCGATGTGGCAGATGTTGTCGAGTTTCGCGCCCGAGCGGATATGGGTTGATGCGAGCTTCGCGCGGTCGATCGCGCAGTTGCTGCCGATCTCCACCTCGTCGCCGATGACCACGTTGCCGAGGTGCGGAATCTTCTTCGGCCGGCGGCTCGCGCCAACGGCATACCCGAACCCGTCACTGCCGATGCTGGTGTGCGGGTGCACTTCGCAGTCGCGCCCGACTTCGCTGCCAGCACCTACGAACACGTGCGGATGCAGGATCGTGCCCGCGCCGATGCGCACGTCGTTCTCGACGACGACATGGGCGCCGACGCAGCAGCCGTCGCCGATCGAGGTGTTGGCGCCGATCACGGAGTATGGGCCCAGCAGCACGTCGGACCCGAGCGTGGCCGTCGGGTGCACGATGGCGGTCGGATGGCGCTCGCCCCATTGCGTGAAGCGCTCGCGCTTCCGGTCGAAGTGCTTCAGCAGCACCGCCATGCCCATCGGCACGGACGACACCGAAAAGCAGCAGCCGAACGCGGTCTCATTCGAGGCGAGCTGATCGGCGATGTCGCGCTGGACGACGAGAATCGCGGCGCCGCGCTCCCGGACGGTTTCGAGCTGCGTCGCATTGGTGACAAAGACGAGACTCCCGGCACCGGCGTCCTCGGGGACGTGGCAACTTGCAGCTTCCGAACCGAGGTTTCCCTGCAGGTAAGTGCAGACGTCGGCGTGCCGGGTCTGGACGGTATTGGCTGTGAGCATGGAACCTCGATTGCCTCGCAAGAGGCTGTAGCGCAGCGGCCCGGACCGGAAATCGACCTCAGGTGGCTGCGACCGCCATCGGAACGCGCGCCGTGACCTGGCCTGCGAAGTCCAGCCATGCGTGGTTGGCGAAGTCGTAGAGCTTGCAGCGGCGCACGTTGTCCATGTACGAGCGCCAGTCCAGCCGGTAGTCGCAAAGACCCGGGAACTTCTGCTGCAGCACCCGCTGTGCGGCGCGCAGCCTGGACATCGGGATCCCCGGGTTCACGTGGTGGGCGTTGTGCTCCATGATGCCGTGCATCAGGCGGTCGATGCCGAGCGGAAAGCGCACGCGGGCCGTGGCCGTGAGGTACGCCTTGTTGCGCTGCCATTCGTGGCGATTCAGGAACCAGGCGATGTCGGGGCTGGTGTGCTGCAGGTAGACGACGAAGCCGATGGTTGCGTTCCACAGCAGGAACGGCACGACCGCAGCCATCGTGTAAAGCAGCACGAATGACTGGTCGGTCGCACGTGCGGCGAACGCGACTGCACCGAGCCACAGCAGCGCACCCGCCGTGACGAGCAGGCTGTCGAGCTTGTACTTGCGCCGGCTCGAGCCGATTTCCTTGTGGCTGGCGAAGTAGAGCTTCTTCCACCACATCTCGACCAGGTAATACGCGCCCCAGCCGAAGCCGCTGCGATACAGTTGCTCGAGCAGCTGGCGATACCGCGGCAGTGCATCGAACTCGACCTTCGACAGCGGCGCCCAGACCTGGTCGCGGCCCTTCAGGTTGTTGAACCCGTGATGAGCGGTGTTATGGCCGACCTGCCACAGGCTGAAGGCAGTCATCGACGGCAGGAAGGCGATCCGCCCGCAGATGGCATTCAGCTTCTTGTTGCCGGAGAAACTGCCGTGGCAGGCGTCATGGCCGACCATGAACAGGCGGACGATGCCGGCGGTGACAATGAGCGTGCCGACCAGCTTCAGCGCAACGCTGGCGGCGAGCAGGACGACGGCGACGCCGGCGCCGAGCAACGCGATGTCGAACATGAGTACGGCGAGCGGGAAAAGCGGCGACAGCGGCTTGTCGAAGGAACCGAGCAGGGCTTTGCGGTTCCAGTTGGTCGCTTGCATGCGGTTGTCCGCCTCCTTGGTCCTGCCGTGAAATCTGCGGACTCGGCAAGGTGGGACACCGCAATACGCGGCATTCTAGGCTTTCTTGTCGATGCTCATGCAGCTAAATCACCGGCGTGCAGGCGCCGTGCATCAACCGGAGGAAAAACAGGGAATACTGCGCTGCATCAACAGGTTAGCCGGGCCGCCCGCGACGCGACCGCATTGCTCAGAGTTGCCTGGCCAGCCGGTCATAGGCGTCCGCCAACTCGATCAGGGACTCCCTGCACCGGGTTTGCGTCGATGATCCGTGCATCAAAGCGAGGATGCGCGGCTCGAGCGCCGCGAGGCGGCGGATCGTCTTCCCGGTCACGGGAGATATCGACGTCGCATGGAAGAGTTCCTCACCTGCGAGCGCAGGGCCGACGATGTCGGCATCCGTGATGGCGGGCCCGTCACCGGCATGCGTGAACAGGTCGCCACAGAACAGGGTCCCGGTCGTCTCCTCGAACAGGACACGTGCCTCCCAGTTGTGCGGAACATGCGGCGTGTCGATGTGCCGGACACGCTTCCCACCGAGATCGATGACCTCGCCGTCCTCGAGCTTGCGGGGCGGCCGATCGCAGAGATCGTCGAGCGAGACCATGCAGCCGAGCGCGCCGTGCGCGACCTCGGCGCGGGGTGCGGCCGCGAGGAACTCGTTCATGGCCCCGCACTCGTCGGACTCCACGTGCCCGAATGCGATCCACCGGAGCCGTTCGAGCGGAAGGATGCGGGCCACAGCCGCTGACACCAGCGGGAACATGCGCCGCGGCCCCGTGTGGAACAGCAATGGCTGGTCGGCATCGATCAGGAACTGATTGAAGGTGAAGCCCCCCGGTGCGGCGTCGGGGACACACGTCGAGAGACGATAGATTCGATCGGCGATCTCATGAGTGCTGGTTTTCATCCATTCTCTCCCCTGCCCTGATGGCTCGCCAGGTCCACGATACTCGCGTCGTTCAGTCGTTTGTACTGTGCCGCGACGCCCGACGACGGACTGGCCGGAAGGGCGCGCCGCCTGCGCCAAATGGTCGGCCGAACGCGACGGTGGTAAGTACGACTGCGTGCGTTGCAGGTTCGATCAATAATTCGCGGTCCGCCTCAATGAGCGAAGCGATTCCGTACAAATGATCGAGAAGACCTTGACCTCCGAACTCTCCAGCCGCGCGCTGGCGACTCCCGAACCCTTCGTCCGGCAGTTCGCGCGCCGAGTCCAGCAGGAAGGCGCGCTCGACCTCACGCAGGGCGACTACAAGAACGCGGATTTCGCTCCCCACCCGGAGGTCGTGCGTGCGGCTCAGCGGATCACGCGCAACACGGTCCACAGTTACGGCCCGGCCGTCGGACGCATGGACGTGCGCAATGAAGTCGCCGAATTCTTCAACCGCGACGGCCTGATCGACTACCCCGGCACCGAAGTCCGCTTTCTCCCTGACGAGGTGCTGTTCACGCCGGGCACGCGCGCGGGACTCGCGATCGTGCTGGAGGTGCTCGGTGCCGACGGGTCCGGCGTCGTGGTGACGCGCCCCAGCTGGGAATACGACTGGTTCATCGAACGCGCAGGCAAGACGGTCGTCGAGCTGCCGACCGCCGCGCCGGAGTTCCTGCCCGACCCACGGGAGCTCGACGCACTGCTCGGCCGCGGCGGAATCTCCTCGCTGATCCTCAACAATCCGCACAACCCCACGGGGCGCGTCTACCCGCGCGCGCTGGTCGAGGAGCTGGTGGGCGTGGCGGTGAAGCATCGCTGCTACGTCCTGTACGACTCCGTGTACCAGCGGCTCGACTACCTCGGATGGTTCGTCAATCCAGCGTTCGCATGCCCTGAATGGCGCGACTACGTGATCTCGCTGTCGGGCCTGTCGAAGATGGACATGTTCGGCGCATCGACCGGAGCGCGCGCCTGCTGGCTCGTCATTTCGGACCAGATCCGATCGAACGGCATCCGGGCCCGCGAGATCCTCGCCAACCTGTCGGCATGGCTCGTCGCCACGCCGTCTACGCTGGCACAGGACTGGGCGCTCGCGGCGTTGCAGAGCCCGCTTGCGGGCATACGGCGGCCTTCGCCCTACATGCGTGAGCGGCGCGACTTCATGTTGCGCGCCGCGGATGAACTCGCGCATCTCGGGATCGAGCGCACCGACTTCGGCGGCACGTTCTACGCGCCGCTTGCGTTCCCGGGCCTGGTCGGCGAGCCGTTCGACCGCTTGCGCAACGGCGTGCACGAGAAGGCCGTCGTCCGCAACTCCGTCGATGCCTTCGAGTTCCTCCTGTCCGGCGGTGTCGGCGGCATTCCGTTCGCCGCATTCGCGGGCGGCACGGACAATGCCGACCGTTACGGCACATGGCAGCGTCTCTCCTATGGCTCGAAGGACGTCAAGGAACTCGCGGTGTTCATGGACCGCGTCCGCACGCGCATCGAGCAACAGGGACGGCTCGGCGCCGCCGCCGTCGGCACCCGAACGCGCGCGGACGGCGAACGAGGACGTCTGGGACAGCACCTGCACCGCCGACGGCTATTCGGCACTCGACGCGCTCGACCCGGACGGCCTTCGCAAAGGCGCGCCGGCGGTTCCTCGAAAGTCCTCGACACGAGGAACTGCGGCTGACCGGGACGAAACATCCCGACTCCACGACGCACCGGGCGCAACAGCTCGAGCGGGCACTGCGCTCGGCGCCTGCCGAGGCGCCCGATCGCGCGCACCTCGCGCTCACTCATCTCGAGTGGAACCCGCTGATGGAAGCGCGGCTCGAGTACGAGGAGTCGATCGGCGACCTGCTCGGTCCGTGCAGCGAGGTGCTGCTCGACCTCGAGGGCCGCCAGATCAGTCCCGACTGGCTCGATGTCCCGGAGAAGGTCGTGCTCGCACTGCTGCGACACGGCATCGTGCCCGGAAATGACCGTCACCTGCTGCTTCGAGTGCCTAACCCGTTCCTCGAGCAGGACGAGGAAAAGATCTCGAAGATCCTGGCGTCGGTCGCGCGCGCCAACCTGCTGTTCCTCCTTGCGTGCGAACGAGTCGGCTTTGCGCCGCAGCAGAACGCGATCTACGAAATCACCGTACCCCAGGTGAACTCGAGCGCCGAGATCGGGGCGGTGATCAAGATCGGCACGATGTACCAGGAAGCCGTGGAGGGACTGTTCGCTGGCGCCAGCGACAGGATCGACGCGTTCCTCAGCAGCCGTGTCCCCGTATCGGGACGAGCGGAGCTGCTGCGGCAGGTTGCGCGCGTCAGGCTCGTGCCGCTCTGCGAGAACGTGGGCGCGCTCGCCCGCCTGCCCGAGCTGCTGGAGCAGTTCTACCTCGCCCTCGAGCGAGGCATCGGCCTCGCCGGGCTTCCCACGCCGGACACTTTCCGCACGTCGTTCGACCAACCCCGGTCGCTGGTGCGCGTGTTCGTCGCCATGTCCGACACTGCGCTGCAGAGCGGCAAGATCGCCACGGACGCCGCGTACACGCTTGCGGTCGCGCAGCGCGAAGAAGCCGAACGTCGCCTCGCCGTCACGGGCCGGGCGGATCGGGCAACCGGCGCCGAAAGTCACGCTGCTCATCGGTGCGGGCCGCGCTGGCTTCCGGGGCGGCTTCGATCCGAGGCATCCGGGTGTGATCCAGCAGTTCGCTCGCGCCGACGGCGTCACGCTGCAAGGCATCCGGGCGGACGCTCCGGACGAGACCGCCCGGCTGGCCGCCGCGTTCAGGGCGCAGGCAGCCCTGCGCGGAACGACGGTGGATCCGCATGCGATGTCGCACGGCGACACGGATTCCCTGGCGAGGCTGCTGCACGAGGGCGTCAAGGCGCACACCGAAGCGCTGCTTCGCATCGCGCCGCTGGTCGCGCCGTTCGGCAGCCTCGTTCCGCAGACGCGTGTTCGCATCCGCGCCACGGGCTCGGCCAATTACGGGCGATCGATCCCGACCTATCCGCCGGAATGGGGCGGCGGCTCGACACTGCCCGACGATCGCGACCTGCGCGATGCGTGGCCGGAGGGCGTCACGCTGCCGCGCGCAATCGTCTACAACCTGGCTTGCACGACACTCGGCCTGCCGGCCGTCACGAGCGATCTCGGCGTGCTGGACCGGCGCGCCGCGATGCTGCTCGATCGCCACGTCCCGGGCTATCGGGAAATCATCGCCAGCGAACTGCCGACGTTCGTGAAGGAAGCGGCAGCCCTCATTTTCGGCCGCAAGCTCGCCGAGACCACCGCACGCCGCTGCCTGCGTGCAGCCGCCGCGCTCTGGGTGGACGCGCGTTCACGTACGGACCTCGTCGCGCCGACTTGCCTCTTTGCCATGCAGTACCTGCGCTACATGGCGGAGGACTCGGAGTGCTGGGACGAAACGAAGGAACACGAGAGCCAGACGACGCGCGAGGAGGAACTCATTCGCGAGACCTCGAGCGTGGCTTTTGCCGCGTTGTGCTCCGAGCGCCCGGGCGATCGCTGGCCCACCCTGCAGTCGATGGTGGACGCGGAAGACGCGCCGCGACTGCTGCTTGCCCGCGAGCTCACGATCGAGGAAAAGCGCGAGTTCGTGGACCTGCGCATAGAGGGCTGGTTGCGCAACCTGCCCGACGCGCTCTCGCAGGAACTGCGACGGGAATGGTCCCGCCTGCGCGAGCTGCCCAAGCCCGATTTCACGCTCGATGCGATCCAGCGGCTGATCGAGCTCGAGAAGTTGCGCGGCAGCGTCGGCGCCTGACTGCAATACGCCCGGTGAACGGTCGGCGCCTGTTCACAACCGCACGCGACCCTCGTGAACCATCGCCGTCGTTTCACGCCGATGGAATGGCGCCCGATGCCAGCAATGCGGCTCGCGTGGCAGCAACGAAGGGCTCGATGTAGCCGGGGAACAGCTCGGCCAGCGGCGTGCCCTTGAACTCCGGCAGGAACGTGCCGTTCCAGTTTGCCCAGAGCGACATGCCCTCGGGCCCCTCGGTGCAGAGCACGCCGATGGCCATGATTTCCTTGACCGGGCCCGGCGGCTGCAACTCGTACGCCGCCTTCCACTCCGCCGCGCCCAGGTAGTTCCGCGCGACCTTGCGGCCGAGCAACTGCTCGCGGACCGCCAGCAGCTCGTTCCACGAGCAGTATGCCGTTGCTGCAACAGGGCAGATCGCATTGCGCGACAGCGGGTGCGCCAGAACGTGCGGGATGATGCGGCCAACGTCGCGGCCGGTTGACCATGAGACCTTCTGCTCGCCATCGCCCATCACGGCCACCGGCTCGAGCAGGTAGTACTCGGGCCACAACCCCGCCGGGATGATCGTGAAGTCGAGGCCGGCGAGCTCGATCACCCTGCGTATGAATGCCTTCTGGCGGGCCATCGTGCGGTGCACCGTGTCGGTCGGCCAGAACTGCTCGAACTCGTAGATGGCGCCGAATTCAGAAGGCACGAAGCGCTCCACGCCGGCTTCCCGCGCGGCGAAGATCAGCGGGTACTGCGATTCGGTCGCGGAGTACGGTACGCAGGAAACGAGATAGTCCGTGCCGCGCAGGGCCGGAATCAGCTCGGCGTGATCGGTCACGTCGACAGACTTGACCACCACGCCATGGCTGCTCCATTGCGTGTAGCGCCGGCGCTTTTCGTCAGCACTGTGCGCGGGCCCCATCGAGGTCCTCTCGAGCTGACCCTCCTTGCGCGCAAGCACCTGCACGTTGAACTGGTCCTGGCGAATCAACTCGTCCACGCATGCGCTGCCCGCAGTGCCGGTGGCGCCAAACACGGTCACGGTCTTCCTGGTCATGGGCTATCTCCTGCCATCGGCGCGTGCGCTGCGCAGGTATGCAGCGAAGAGCCCGGCGAAAATCAGGTCGGCGGTCACCAGCGTCGCCAGTGCGGCCGTCGCGTCGCCGGCGAGGTAGTGGCCGTATATCGCGACGACGAACGCGAGTTTCCCCACGATGCCGAGGACGACGTATTCGCGAAACCTCACGGATCGCCGGCGATGCGCCAGTACGCATATCCGAACACCAGCACGATCAACGCAATGATGTGAATCCAGACCGTCGGACGCGGCGGAAGACCGAGCCACGGCACCAGCGAGTCATAGGCGAGCAGCATCGCAAGGCCGATGACGGCGTTGAATATTGCGGCAACGGTGAACAGCAGCCTGGCGTTCATGCGTGCCTCCGGGACATTGTTGGCATTGTCGCCTACTTCGCGGTGTAGCCGCCGTCCATGACCAGCTCCGAACCGGTCATGTAGCTCGACTCGTCCGACGCGAGGAACACGACGCCGTGCGCGATCTCCTGCGGCGCGGCGGTCCGCCCGAGTGGAATGCGCAGCATCAGGTCCTGATGCAGCGCCGCCGCCTGCTCGGGCGGCAGCGAGCCGAGCGCGTTCACCATCAGCGGTGTGCCGACGTAGCCGGGATGGATCGAATTGACCCGGATTCCATAACCCTGCTGCGCGCAATGGAGGGCCGTGGACTTGGTGAAGATGCGCACCGCGCCCTTGGAGGCGTTGTAGGCCGGCACCAGCGGCTCGCCGACCAGGCCCTCGATCGACGACAGGTTGATGATCGAACCGCCGCGTTCCTTCATGACCCGAACGGCCTCGCGGCTGCCGAGGAACACGCCTTCGACGTTTATCGCCTGGGTGCGGCGCCAGCCCTCGAGCGTCTCCTGCTCGAGCGGAGCGATCACCGCGATACCGGCGTTGTTCACCAGCACGTCGAGGCGGCCGTGCTGCTGCAGGGTCTCGTCGATCACCCGGCGCCAGTCGTCCTCGCTGGTCACATCCTGCCGCTGGAACGAAACCGCGAGGCCGTCCGCGGACAGGCGCCGCGCCTGCGCCGCGCCCTCGGCGGCATTGATGTCCGTGATCACGACGCTGGCGCCCTCGCGCGCGCAGGCCTCCGCGCTCGCGAGCCCGATGCCGCTCGCTCCCCCGGTGATGAGCACCACTTTGTCTTGCAGTCGTCCACTCATGGTCGGCCTCCGCTTACAGCAGTTCCGGATTGACGAGCAGGCTGCCGCCCTTCATCGCCAGCACTTCGTTGCAGCCGTCGGCGATCAGCATGGCACGGGCATCGCGCAGCAGCTTCTCCATCGGGTACTCGAGCGACATGCCGTTGCCTCCGAAGATCTGCAGAGCCTCGCTCGCAACCTCGAAGGCGGTCTGCGTCGCGTGCACCTTCGCCGCTGCGGAGCCCTGCAGCGCCGGCAGCGGCGCAGTCGCATTGTAGGTTGCCACCCGGCGCACCAGTGCGCGCGCGGCTTCGACCTTGCGGAACATGTGGAACAGGCGGTGCTGCACCTGCTGGTGCTGTGCGATCTTCCTGCCGCCGGCTTTGCGCGTGTGCGCGTAGGCCAATGCGTGCTCGTAGGCTGCGCGGGCGATCCCCACGGCCGTGCAACCCACGTGCACGTTGGCCTCGGCCAGCGTGTGATAGACCATGTCCGCATAATTGTCCGGGCCGGCAATGACGTTCGAGAATGGTACGACGACGTTCTCGAAATACAGCTCACCCTGGTTGAGGCCACGAAGGCCGAGCTTCTCGAGGGGTTTGCCGCGTTTCACACCCGGAAGGTCCAGCGGGACGATCATCACCAGGCCCGGCCGCACCTTGCCGTCGATCTCGGCATGCGTATACAAGGCGCAGACCTCCGCGGTCATTGCACCTGAAACCCACGCTGCTTTCTGGCCGTTGATGACGACCTTGTCGCCGTCGATCCGGGCGACGCAGTTCGGCCTGCCATAGGCGCCGTCGGCAGCCTGCAGCACGCCGTCCGCGTCGAGCATGTCGCTGCCGTGATCCGGCTCGGTGATGCCCCAGCAGCCGAGCTTGCCCTCGCAGTACGCGACCATGTCCATGCGGCCCGCGATCGCCGAATACATGCCGGGAAAATTGTTGACGAGGATCGCCCCAGCCAGCCCGCCGTCGCCCCACGCCAGCTCTTCGCTCGCGATCATCATCAGCCGTGCGCGCTCGAGCGCGGGCAGCTCGAGAAGCGTGGTCATCGTCAGCCCCAGCCCGGCCGACTGCTGCAGCACGTTCCACAGGTCCGAGTTCGGGGCGACCAGCGCCTCGGCGCTCAACCGGTCCAGCTTCGCCGCGGCAGGCCGCATCACGTTTTCCGCAAAGCGGTGCGCGGCATCCTGGACCGACTGCTCCATCTCGGACAGGGGCTCCTCGAGGCCCGTCAACGGGAAATCGATGTGTTTCGCCGGGCTGATGGTCATGGTCGGGGTCTCCAGTGGCGTTGATCGTTCTTCATCGTGGCGTTGCGGTGTGGACATTCCCGGCCGCGACATCGAAAGCCTGCAGCAGGAAGCGCTCCTGGGGCTTTTCGGAGGCCGTCTTGGGGATCTCGTCGACGAGCTGCACGAAGCGCGGCACGCTGTTGCCGTCGAGCTTCGCCCTGCAGGCCTCGAACACCGCCTGTGCGTCGAACCTGGCCGGGTCAGCCGCTACTACGGCGGCGACCACTTCCTTCTCGCCCGGCGCCATGCCGGCCATGGGCACGCCATAGACATAGACGTCGGCGACGGCGTCGAGCTCGGCAATGGCCTTCTCGATGAAGGCGGTGTTGATGAAGTCCCCGTTGCGGCGAATACCGCCGCCCATCCTGTAATCGAAGTAGAGCCAGCCGTTTGCATCGAGGTGACCGATGTCGCCCATGTGGAGCCAGCCACCCGCGGTCTTGAGGGCGCTCGCTTCCGGATTCTTGAGGTATCGAACCACCGGCGCCGATCCGTCTGCGTTGCGGAAGCAGATTTCGCCGGACTCGCCCGGCGCGCAGCGCTCGCCCGCTTCGTCCAGGATCGCGAGCTCGAGGTTGGGCGGCGCCTTGCCGCAGCTGCCGATCGGACCCGCGTTGGCGACGTTGAAGGTCAGGCCGCCTTCGGCTGCGCCGTAGAACTCGCTGATCTGCACATCGAACCTGCGTGCGAAATCTTCCCAGATCGCGGCGGGCATGCCTGCGCTCAGGACCAGGCGCACGGGATTGTCGCGATCGTCGCTGCGCCGCGGCTCGGCGTAGATCGCCGTGGTCATGCCGCCCAGCAGGTTGAACATCGTGCAGCCGTAGCGGCGCGTGATGTCCCAGAGCCGCGACTTGGTGAACCTGCGGCTGATCACGCCACGCAGGCCCATCGCCAGCGCGATGCCGAGCGTGATCACCTGCGCGTTGGCGTGCGTCAGCGACAGCCCGGTGTACGGACGGTCCTCGCGGGTGAGCCCGAGGATCGCGCCGACAGTGCTGCCGGTCATGAACCTGGCGTGGGTGGTGAGGATCGCTTTCGGGTCTCCCGTGGTCCCCGACGTGTACAGGATCTGCATCGTGGCTTCGGGGTCCGAGCTTTCGACCTCGAGCGCAGGATCGGGAAGTACGGTGCCCAGGATCCGGCGCATCGACGCATCGGCTGAGGAGCCACCGTTCAACGGCAGGATCCAGCGGTCCGCACGCCCGCGCCAGACTTCGCGGACTCCCTCGAGCGCGCCGTCGGCCACGACCGCGCCCCTGCATTCCGCGAAATCCAGCATGTAGGCGAGCTTGTCGCCACGCGTGCGCGGATCGATCGGCACGAAGATCGTCCCGAGGATGGACGAGGCCACCATCAGGTCGACGAACTCGGCATGGTTGTCCATCACCATTGCGAAGGTATCGCCGGCCTTCATGCCGAGCGCCTTCAGGGCCGCCGCAATGCGCTGGCCGTTCTGCCAGAGCCGGGCGTAGGTCCTGACCTCCTCGACCAGGCTGCCATCCGCGGCGACGTCCACGAAGGTCAGGACATCCAGATCCGGCTCGGTCACTGATCGAGCGCGAATCAGGTTCGCCAGGATCTGTTGATTGCCGCTCATGCAATCAGGTCTCCAGGCCCAGGATGCTCGCGACGGTCGCTGCCGCATCGGTGCCGATCATTCCGCCGCCGTTGTGGGCGAGACCGATGCGGGCGCCCTGCACCTGGCGGGCATCGCTGCGACCCCACAACTGCTCGGTCAGCTCCACGATCTGGGCCGCGCCGGTGGCGCCGATCGGATGGCCCTTGCGCAGCAGGCCGCCTGACGCATTGACCGGAATCCGTCCGCCCAGCGCCGTGACGCCGTCTTCGACGAGTCGGCCACCGCCGCCCTTGTCGCAGATGCCGAGATACTCGTAGGCGACGATTTCGGACGTGGCCGAAGCATCGTGGACTTCCGCCAGGCTCAGGTCCCGCGGGCCCAGCCCCGCCGCTTCATAGGCAGCATTCACGGCGAAGGCACCCACCGAGTGGCTCCCGGCCTCGCCATCAGCGTCGAAGCCCGAGACCAGCGCCGAGGACAACACCCGCACGCGCCGCGACAGGCCCATCGCCCTCGCCTTGCGGTCGCTTACGATCACGAGCGCAGCGGCGCCATCGCCAATGGGCGAGCACATCGGCAGCGTCAGCGGCCAGACGATTTCGCGCGCGGCAAGCACTTCATCAACGGTCATCGCCGTCTGGAATTGCGCCCGCGGGTTCAGTGCACCGTGTCGCGAGTTCTTCGCCGTGACCGCGGCGATCTGCTCACGCGTCGTGCCATATTTCCTCATGTGCGCCTTGCTCATGTAGGCGTAGATGTCCATGAAGACGCTGCGCGACTTGTCGCCCAACTGGACGTCCACCGCCTCGCCTGCCTCTGCCGCGAGCAGCTTCAGCGCGCCATTGAGGCCGTCGGGGTTCTCGGTGTCGACCGCACCGTCGAAGGCAAGGAAGCTCTTCATCTTGTCGGCGTTGAAGAGCTTCTCGTAGCCGCACACCAGCACCACGTCGTACGCGCCGAAAGTGACCATGGCGCATGCCTGGTGGAACGCGGTCGACGAAGTGGCGCAGGCGTTTTCCACGTTCACCACGGGAATCCGGCCTATACCCAGCTCGCGCAGCACCGCCTGGCCGCGAATCATCTCCTGGCCCTGCAGCACGCCGGCTGCGGCATTGCCCATGTAGGCGGCCTGGATGTCGCCCGATGCGATTCCTGCGTCGGCGAGCGCCTCGCGGATCGCCTCGCCGGCCAGGTGCTTGAGCTTCACGTCGAGGTGCTTGCCGAATCGGGTCATGCCGACGCCGGCGACGTACGCGTGCATTTTCATTGAACGGTCCTTTCCCGTCAGTGCGGCAGGCTGCAATAGCCGAGCTTGTGGAACGCGCCCAGCAGTTCGCGAT
>CAWFXR010000004.1:0-291052 GCA_963819835.1 uncultured Gammaproteobacteria bacterium | reverse complement strand
GTCAAAGGACTAGCAGGTCGACGACCGCTTCAAGGTGCCGGGCCTGCCGCGCAGTGCGCCGGCGTGAGGCGGTTGCCAGCGGCGCGCGAGTAACTGCCTGATCACCCGCGCCGCAACAGCGCGTAGGCAAACTTCTGTTCCGACCCACCCGGCGTGACGTGAGTCTCCGCGCGTTGCGCCAGCAGGCGGAACGACGGCGCGAGAATCGCAGCGATGTCTTCGGCCGATCGCCGGGCAACCGGTAGCCCACTGCATCGTTCCGGCCCGTCGGGTGCAAAGCCAGCGACGACGGCATGTCCGCCGGCCCGCACGGCCCGCGCCGCCTGGGCCGCGTACCGGGTCGCATCGGCCGGGTCGGTCAGGAAGTGCAACACCGCGCGGTCGTGCCAGAGGTCATAGGCCTGCCCAGGCAGCGTCACCGTGAGCACGTCGGCAGCGATCCAGGTCACGCCTGCCTGCCGGTCCCCGAGCCGTTGGCGCGCCAGTGCCAGCGCCTGCCCGGACACGTCGAGCACCGTGATGTCCAGAGGTCCGCGGGCGAGCAGGTCATCGACCAGTGTCGACGCGCCACCACCGACGTCGATCAGGCGGGAGCCTGCTGACAGGCCGGCCAGGTCCAGCAGCTCCAGTGACACATCGAGGCGCGGCCGGTACCAGCTTACGGCGTCGGTCGCCTTCGTCCGGTAGACCTGTTGCCAATGCGTCTGTCGATCGGTTGGCCCGGTGTTCACTGGCGAATCCTCGGCGCAGGTGTCGGCGACGCGGCGGTGGACTGCAGGATCACGGACACGCGTCCGAGCCCTCCACCTTGCCCGCGAGCAGCAGGAAGCTGCCGAACGGGCCCATGTTACCCATTGCCTCGCCGTACGGGCCGCTGAAATGCAGGCGACCCGTCATCATTGCCTTCATGGCGCCGTACTCGCCCGCGCCCATCTGCTTCCAGCGCTCGGTCGTGGCGTTCATGACGTAGTCCGCGCCCTTGTCGAGCGGCTTGGTCTCAACCGGTCCGCCGTAGACGCATTCGGCCTTGTCGTCCCGCAGCGCGATGCGCAGTTCCGCTGTCGGCTTGTCGCCGCAGTCGGATCGATAGAGCTGCAGCACTTTGTAGCCGCGACCCTTGTCGTTGCGGATCCACTTCTTCGCCAGCTCGGTGGTCAGGATCGGGTCCTGGTTCCAGGCGGTACAGGCCGCGACGCCCCATTCGCCGGACATGAATGCGGGCTGGTCGGACCTGGCCGCCGGCTTCCCGGAGGGAACCAATGGCTCGTCGGCCCAGGTCGCCACGCTGGCGGCGGCACCAAGTGCGACCAGCAGCGCCACCGCGATGCGCGCTCCGCGTGTGCAGCGTGGTGATGCATCGGGGCTCGTGTGTCTGGTCATGATTCAAATCTCCAGAGTTTTCGCTTGCGATACCGGACAGCGCCCTGCCGGCAGTCGGGGTTCAGCCGATGCCACTCGGGCGCACCGCGACCTGCAGGCTCTCGCCGGATCGGTTCGGGCCCGATACGTGCACCGCACAGGCGATGCACGGGTCGAAGCTGTGGATCGTGCGCAGGATCTCGATGGGCTGCTGCGGGTCGTGCAGATGGTGACCGGCCAGCGCCGCCTCGTATGCGCCCGGTTGCCCCTGCGGGTCACGAGGGCCCGCGTTCCAGGTGCTCGGCACCACGGCCTGGTAGTTGGCGATCCTGCCGTCCTCGATCACGATCCAGTGGCCGAGCGCGCCTCGGGGCGCTTCCATGAAGCCCGCTCCCTTCGCCGTCCTGGGCCACGTCGAGGGTTCCCACAGTGCTTCGTTGAACGTGCGAGTGTCGCCCGACTTGATGTTTGCGATCAGCTGGTCGTACCAGCCCTGCATCGCGTCGGCGAAGATCCTGGTCTCCAGCGTACGCGCCGCCGTGCGGCCCAGCGTCGAGTACAAGGCCTGCACCGGAACGTCGAGCGTCGAGAGCGTGTAGTCCACCAGCGACTTCGCCTGCTCGTTGCCTGTGGCGTACAGCATCAGCATGCGCGCGAGCGGGCCGACCTCCATGGCCTTGCCCTTCCAGCGCGGCGACTTCAGCCACGAATACGACCGCTCGACGTCGAGGAACTGGTACGGCGGCTGGGGGCCCGTGTAGTTGAGCTTCGTCTCGCCGTCGTACGGGTGCAATCCGGCGTCCTTGCCGCCGGAGTAGTCGTACCAGCCGTGCGCGACGAACTCCTGGATCTGCGACGGGTCGTGCAGGTCCACCTCGTGGATGGTCGACAGGTCACGGTCCAGGATCGCTCCGCGTGGCACGAGGAAGGTGCTGGGATCGTTGATGCCCTGCGCCGGGAAGTCGCCGTAGCAGAGGAAGTTTCCGAGTCCTTCGCCCTGCGCAGCCCAGTCCTTGTAGAAGCCGGCAATCGCGAGCGTATCGGGCAGGTACACCTGGTCCACGAACTCGCGCATCCGGACGATGATGTCCTGCACCTGCGAGAGCCGCTTGGCGTTGATCGCGGAGTCCGAGTCGAGGTCGATCGGGTTCGGCACGCCGCCGACCAGGAAGTGCGGGTGCGGATTCTTGCCACCGAAGACCGCGTGCAGCTGTGCCACGTCGCGCTGCCAGGCGAGCGCGTCCAGGTAATGCGCGACCGCCATCAGGTTGGCTTCCGGCGGCAGCCTGTATGCCGGGTGGCCCCAGTAGCCATTGGCGAAGATGCCGAGCTGGCCACCCTCGACGAAGGTCTTCAGGCGCTTCTGCACGTCGGCGAAGTAGCCGGGCGAGGAGCGCGGGTAGCTCGACAGCGACTGCGCGAGCGTCGAGGTGGCGGCCGGATCGGCGCCGAGCGCGGAAACCACGTCGACCCAGTCGAGCGCGTGCAGGTGGTAGAAGTGCATGACGTGATCGTGCACGTACTGCGCGCCGATCATCAGGTTGCGCACCAGGTTCGCATTGGCGGGCACCGGGTACTTGAGCGCATCCTCGACCGCGCGTACCGAGGCAATGCCGTGCACCAGCGTGCACACGCCGCATATGCGCTGGGCGAACGCCCAGGCGTCGCGCGGGTCGCGGCCGCGCAGGATGATCTCGAGACCGCGCACCATGGTCCCGGCGCTGTAGGCCTTGACGATGCGGTTATCCGCGTCCGTCTCGGCTTCGATGCGCAGGTGCCCTTCGATGCGGGTGATGGGGTCTACCACGACCCGCGGTGCTGGGGCGCTCATGCAGTTTCCTCAATGAGGTTTTCGGCCACCAGCTCGAGCAGGCTGCGCATCTCCTTGTCCCACTTGAAGTGGGCCTGGCCGTCGTCGAATGTCTGCCGGCAGTTGGCACAACTGGTAACCGGCAGTTCGGCGCCGGTCTTCTCGATCTGCTCCATCTTGATCTTGAACACCTTGTGACGCAGGTCGTCCGCGCGGTGATTGGCCACCACGCCGCCGCCGCCGCCGCAGCACCAGTTGGTGCCCCTGGTCGGGAACATCTCGTGCAGGTCCACGCCGAGCGCCTCTAGTACCACGCGTGGCGCCTCGGTCGCGCCGCCACGCCGCGACACCTGGCAGGGATCGTGGAACGTGACGCTCTTTCGCAACTTCTTCAGCTTCAGGCTGCCGTCCTGCACGCACTCGGCGAGGAACTCCGACATGTGCAGCACGCGGAAGGGCAGTGGCTTGCCGTACACGTTGGCGCCCATCCAGCGCAGCGCGGTGTAGGCGTGGCCGCACTCCGGCAGGATCAGCGTCTTCGCGTCGCAGGCGATCGCGGCGTTGATCAGCTTCATCGACATTTCCTTCTGCCACGCGGCATTGCCGGACAGCAGGCCGAAGTTGGTCGCTTCGTAGCCGTCACTGCGGAAGGTCCAGTCCAGGCCGAGGTGGTTCATGATCTGCGCCGTCGCGACGACCGAGTCGGGGTACTTCATGATCTCGATCGAGGACATCGTGCAGAGCACGTCGGCGTGCTGCTTGTCGAGCGGCATCTCGACCTCGTGGTCGTCCGACAGCCACTCGACGCGGTCCTTGAACACCTTGGGCGTGGCTCCGAGCGGGCTGCCTTCACGGTGGCCGCGCTCGGTAACCGTGTAGAGTTCGTGCGGCACCAGGCCCGCGTGGAACATGCCGTGCCGCGCCTGGGAGATCAGGCTCGCGATGTCGATGCCCATCGGGCACATCAGCGAGCAGCGGCCGCAGACGGTGCAGGAGTCGTAGAGCAGTTCCTGCCACTGCTGGAGTTGCTCGACCGTGACTTTCGGTTTCAGGTTCAGTGCGCGGTACACCAGTGCGAACGGGCCGTATTCGCGCTTGTAGGCCTGCTTGAATGGCTCGAGTTTCCAGATCGGCGTGTACTTCGGGTCCCTGGTCACCTCGTAGAAGTGACAGGCCTCGGCGCACATGCCGCAGTGGATGCAGGATTCCATCCAGATTGCCGCGGTGCGGCCGAAATCCTTGACGAAGTTACGCATCGCCTTGTCGACGCGCTCGGCGTCGGGCATGTCGCCCTGCCTGTCGAAGCGGACTGCGGGTTCTTTGACCGCGAGCCGCGGCTTGTCGAGACCGGGTTCGTGCCGCTCGTCGAGTCCGGTGGTGGTCACAGCGATGCCCCCTTGCGCTCGAAGATCATGCCCTGTGCGCCACGGGCGGCGAAAATCGTGAAGGCGTGCATCAGCTTGCCGAACGGGAACCAGATCATCAGCGCTTCCGCGGAGAGGATGTGCACGCCGAGCAGCGTCTCGTACGGCGCGCCGCCGGCGTGGGCGTAGGCGAGCATGCCGGTCGCGAGCGGGGCCGCAGTCAGCAACCAGCTGAGATAATCGTCGAAGTTCGAGATCAGCCGCTTGACCGGGCTGGTCAGCCGGTGGACCAGCACCGCCACCAGCGCGGCGAGCGAGACCGCGCTCAGGAAAGTGATCACGCCGGTGGGCAGCGAGGGCCAGTCGAAGCCGAACACGTCGCCGAAAGTGAAGCCGAGCAGGCCGCCGAACACGCTTTCGAAGAACAGTACGTGCGGCACCAGGAACAGCAGCGCGACCAGGAACCCGAGGTGGAACGTGTAGCCCATCACCTCGCCGAATGCCGTGCCTTCCAGGAATTCCTTGCGCGGCCAGGAACGCAGCGCGATCAGCCGCAGCCCCTTCCAGGTCGCCGCGTTGCGGGGCGCGGACAGGTCTTTCTTCGTTCGCAGCAGCAGCACGCCGACCAGGCGCCACAGCGTTCCTGCGACGAAGATGCAGATCGCCCAGGTGAGGGCCGGGCCACGCGCGAACTCGAGCAGCGAGGTGGCTGTCATGATTGCTTCTCCAGGTCCGACTGGCGCTTGCGGGCGGCAAGCGCGGCCGCTGCCCCGAGTGCGACGCCGACGCCGACCGCGGTGCCGACTGTCCTGGCGCTGCCCCAGTCGCCGGTCGAGAGCGGCTGGTAGAAGCCGCCCTTGTCCCAGAAACGTGGCTCCGAGCAACCGATGCAGCCATGGCCCGCCTCGATCGGGAAACTGACGCTGCCGTTCCACTTGGCCGTCGCGCAGGCGTTGTAGGTCGTGGGACCTTTGCAGCCGAGCTTGTACAGGCACCAGCCCTTGCGTGCGCCCTCGTCGTCGAAGGTCTCGGCGAATTCACCGCGCTCGTAGAACGGCCTGCGGTAGCAGCGATCGTGGATCGTCTGCCCGTAGAAAGCGACCGGCCGGCCGAGCGAGTCGAGTTCTGGAATCCTGCCGAACGTCAGGTACTGCATCAGCACGCCGGTGATCACGACCGGGATCGGCGGGCAGCCCGGGACGTTGATGATCGGCTTGTCCTTGATCACCTCGGACACCGGCACGGCACCGGTCGGATTCGGGTTGGCCATCGGGATGCCACCGAACGCCGCGCAGGTGCCGAGTGCCACGATTGCGCCAGCGCCCCTGGCAGCTTCGCGCAGCATCTCGAGATTGCTCACCCCGGCAATGGTGCCGTAGCCCGCATTTCCGGTCGGGATGGAGCCGTCGACGATCAGCAGGTAATTGCCCCAGTTGTCCTTCATCGCCTGCTCACGTGCATGCTCGGCCGCAGTGCCGGCCGCCGCCTGCAGCGTGTGCTGGTAGTCGAGCGAGATGGCGTCGAAGATCATTCCCTCGATCGTCGCGCCGTGCGAGCGCGTGATCGATTCAGTGCAGCCGGTGCACTCCTGGAAGGGCAGCCAGATCACCGACGGGCGTCGTGCTTTCTCGAGCGCTTGCGCTATCTGCGGGGCGAGCGCAACAGGCAAGGCCATTGCGGACGTGGCGGCAGCGCAGAATCGGAGGAACTCGCGCCGCGTTACGCCTCTTGCGCGCAGGTACTCGCCGACGGTCGTGTGCGTCATTGCGGCCTGATCCCCCTGGTGCTGCGCGACCGGTCGCGTGGTCCTTCATAGCGTAGTCGCTGGTGAGATCAGGGCAATAAATGCTCCCGACCGAGTACTAGGTAGTTTCCGAGATATCAGCGTCGTCTCGTGGATAGCTGGTCGTGTCGCGCCAGCGCGCGAGAATCGCGCGTGCGTCGTCCACCGCGCCGGGCAACGCCGCGGTCACCGGATCGCTGAGCGAATCGCCCCAGCCAGTCTCCAGCGGCTGCACGCCGACGAAGGCGCGCCTGTCCGGCAGGTGGCCGGTCAGGCGGGCGACGTCCAGCAGGTCACGCACGCCCACCTCGTGCACGCTGCAGCGCGCTGTGCGCAGGAACTCATCCATCGCGGCGCCTTCGAGGGTTCGAATGTCGCCAGCATGAGTGTCGAGATGGGCGGCGTCGAGCACGAGCAGGGCGTCGCAGTCCTCTATCCTCGGCAGCAGCATGAAGCCGAGCGTGCCGGCGTCCAGGTATTCGATCGCGGGGAAATGCGGGCTGGTTGCGGCGAGCGCCTGCATCAGGCGAACGCCCACGCCATCGTCGCGCATCAGCGTGTTGCCGACGCCGAGCACGAGGATGCGTCCAGGCGTGTGTTCGGCAGGCGGTTCCGGCAACGACACTTCCGCGGGCTTGAGTCCCGTCAGGACCTGCGTCTTGGAACGCAGAACTCTTCGTGCAGCGTGTGCATCAGCGCCCCGGCCTCGCGGCTCGCGATGCTGTAGAAGATCTGCTGGCCCTCGCGGCGCGTGCGCACCAGGCGCTTCTCGCGCAGCCGCGCGAGGTGCTGCGACAGCGCGGACTGGCTGAGCCCGATCAGCGGCTGCAGTTCGCCCACCGACTTCTCGGATTCCGAGAGCTGGCACAGGATCATCAGCCGCGACGGATTGGCCATCGCGCCCAACAGGTCACAGGCCCTGGCCGCGTTCTTTTCCAGCCGCTTGATCGTGACGCTGTCGACTACGAATCCAGGTTCTTCTGCCACCTGTTTATCCCTGCGGCTCAACCGCAACCTGCAAAACCGTCCGCTGTCATCTTCGCTTCGTACGGTGCTGCGACCTGCGTGCCAGGCACGAGCGTGGCCTTGGCGCCGTCCCATTCCTCGGGTTTGAGGATCACCAGCCAGCCCTCGCCGTAAGGGTCCGCGTTCGCGAGGCTCGGGTCGGCCGCAACCGCTTCGTTGATGGCCACCACCGTGCCGCCCGCGGCGGTCTTAGCCGGCCCGACCCATTTTCCCGATTCAACGGTCGCACAGGACTTTCCGGCCTTGACGTCCTTGCCGACGCTCTTCGGCGTGAACGCGACCAGCTTGCCGGCCATCGCGGTTGCAACGGCGGTCATGCCGAGTTTCACCGTGCCGTCGCCGAGGTCCTTGAACCAGATCTGGTTCTCCACGTCGTAGAGCAGATCGTCCGGAAGATTGCAGCCTTTCACCGTGGGCATGGTCGAGCCTCCTCAGGCCTGGTCAACGCGGCCGGCCTCTTCGCGCACGGGCCGCGAGGAGCAGCAGAAATCGCCGAGACCGGCGACCTGCATCTTGCCGACCAGGAAAAGTCTCAGATGGTTGGCCACGAGCGCCATCATCCGCAGCCGCCGGGGGTGGTCCTCGTGCTGCGGATCCATCGTCAGCAGGTTGTAATGGTAGACGAGTTCGCGACAGGTTTCGCGGCACGCGTTGAAGCTCGGGTCGCCGGCCGCGCCCTGGCGGTGCAGCGCGAGCAGCCGGGAGCCCTCGCGGGTTTCCCGCGTCGGCTCCAGCCCCTTGGCCGAGACCCAGTGTTCGAGGGCTTCCTCACCGAGTCCCAGCAACTCGTCGGGCGTCGCCGGAAAATCGGTGCCAGGCACCGGATTTTCGGTCAGCTCGTCGAGCCGCTGTTCGATTTCAGCGAGCGGCCTCACGCGATGCCCTTTTGCTTCAGGAACCCGATCGAGTCGGAGATGTTCTCGTGCACGCCGACCTGGCGAGGAGAGAGGCCGAGCGCGAGCCCGAGCAGCTGCGTGAAATAGACGATCTTCACGCTGGTCGCCTGGCCGAACTTCTTCTCGGCGCGAACCTGGTGCATCTCGAGTCCGGAGTGGCAGGTCGGGCACTCGGTGGCGATCACCTCGGCGCCGGAGGCCTCGGCCGCGCGCAGGATGTTCAGCACCAGCTTGGTCGAGGTATCGCTGTCGGAGAGCGTGTGCGCTCCGCCACAGCACGCGGTCTTCAGCGGGAACTCGACGTTGATCGCACCGGCGGCGGCGAGCAGGTCGTCCATGTAGTGCGGCTTCGACGTCGATTCGCTGCCCGGGCCCTTGTCCTTCTCCGGGAAGATGTGCCGCGGCCGTGTGTACATGCAGCCGTAGTAATTCGCGACCTTCAGGCCCTTCAGTCCGTTCTTCAGTCGCTTCCTGAGGCCTTCCTCGCCTATCCCGAACTTGATCCAGTCGAGCGCGTGGATGGTCTCGACCTGGCCGGCCTTGTAGGTCGCGTGGCCAGCCTTCTTCGACAGCTTGTCCACTACGTCGACAGAGCTCGCATCGTGCGCGAGGTCGTACTCCGCTTTCTTCAGGTTGTGGTAGCAGCCGTTGCACGGCGCCATGACCACGTCCATCTTCATCTCGGTCGCGGCGATCGACATCACGCGCGACGAGAGGTATGTCTGCAGCTTCGGGTCGATGTTCTTGACCTCCATCGCCCCGCAGCAGTTCCAGTTCTTCACCTCGACCAGGTCCAGCCCGAGTGCCTTGCCCAGCGCCTGCGTCGAGCGGTTGTACGAGTGCGCCGTGCCCTCGAGCGCGCAGCCCGGGTAATAGGCGACCTTCTGGTACTTGTTGCTGGCGGCGGTCATGACTTCACTCCGTGGCCCGCGGTGGCGGGTTCCGCATCGCGCCTGGCCGCATCGACCAGCGCATCGAGGTTCAGCGCCCGGCGACGCTTGTGCTCCTGCTCATGCACGTACTCGCCGATCGCCGTGCGCGCCCGCGACCAGCCACTGGTGCTCGGTGCCACGAACGTAGCCAGGCCGAGCTTGGCCAGCATCGTGATCGGCAGGTGGCGCAGCATCCGCTTCACCATCTCGATGAGCCACTCCTGCGTCAGGCTCTGGCCGGTGCGCTTGAAGAAGCGCTGCATGACACGGCCTTCCTCGATCTTGCCGCGCTGGAATACCTGCTCGGAGAACACCTCGTCGAACACCATCGATGGCGACTTGTTCACGTGGCCCTTCAGTTCCAGCCAGTGCGAGAGTGCCTTCATCACGCCCTCGGGAACCACGTCGCGCGGGCAGGCGTAGGTGCACTTGTTGCACGACACGCACTGCCAGATGATGTCCTTGTCGCGCAGGATCTCCGACTCCATCCCCAGGCGGATCAGGTAGATCCAGTGGCGCGGGTTGAACTCGGGGTTGATCGCGTTGACGGTGCACGAGTTGGTGCACGAACCGCACTGCCAGCAGCGGTGCACGTGCTCGCCGCCCGGCAGCACGGCGATCTCGTCCTGCATGGCCTCGTTGTAGTCGGTGATCGCGCGCGACTGGATGAATGTGCTCCAGTGCCCGGAGACGTCCACGCCGTCGATCACCAGCTGGTCGTGGGTCTGCAGGTTTTCGGGCCGGATCAGCGAAACTTCATGTATGGGCATTACCTTGCCTCGTCAATCGAGGTTGCGAACAGGCACGCCGGAGAAGGCCTCGCGTGCTTCACCGTCTATCGCCGCGAATCGTGCGCGTCCATCCGCAGCGCGCACGCCATCGAGTCCCAGCAGCCGGCGCGTGTGCTGCATCGGGTCTTCCGGCGCCGAGAAGTCGGCTCGCAGGTAGCTGCCGCCCTGCTCGCATATGTATTCCGCGTAGACCTGCGCGCAGACCATGTCGACCATCTGGACGATGTCACGGAATACGCCGTTCATTGACAGGAACTGCGCGATCTCCTCGCGCAGCACCAGGAAGGTCTCGTAGTCGTCGCGTGCCGCGATGCTGGTGTGGTCCACGTCCGGCCCGTGCCAGATCTCGCGGAGCACGCCGGTGTTGGCCTCGGCATCCCACACCCAGCGCGTCATCAGCGGGTAGCGCTCCGGGTCGAGGTTGTGCAGCAGTTCGGTGGCCAGGTCGCGGGTCCAGCGGTGGCGGTCGTCCTGGGGAAAGGCCGCGCAGAAGCGGGCAATGCGCCAGTCGGTGTCGGATGTGTCGCTGGTGGGCTCCAGCAGTTGCTCGAGTGCGCCACGCAGGACGGAGTAGGAGGGCTCCTCGAGCCACGGCACGATCCTGCGGCGCACCGTCGGCATGAATCCGCACAGCGGCCTGAAGGTCTCGATGTCGAACCTGTCGGGGCCGGCCGCCCCGCCAGCGCCCGCGGCGCCGCTCGCCAGGGTCTGCCGGAACACCGCTGACTTGAGCTTCAGCGCGTCCATGTAACGCTCGATGCCGCCGTGCGTGTCCGCGCCGGCGACCAGCGCCTCGAGCGCATGGCGCAACCGCGGACCGCTCAGGTCCAGGTGCGGGCGAGCCGGTGCAGCCGGCACGCTGGCGTTTTGCGACCGACCGAACATCACGAGCGCCTTCAGGCGCTTTCGCGCTGCGGTTGCAGGAAGCCCAGCGCGGCCAGCGCGGCGGCGTGCCCCTGCGAGATCGAATCGTCGATCGTCTCCGGCCCGGTCGCAGCGCCGGCGACGAAGACTCCCGGTCGCGAGGTCTCCGCGGTGTTGCCGTATGAATTGCCGCGCCCGACGAAGCCGTGGGGCTCGAGGCCCACGCCGAAAGTGGCGGCGATCGCCGGATTCTCGACGTTCGGATCCATGCCGATGGCGTGCACGACCATGTCGAACGGGATCGTGATCGGGCGCTTGACGAGCGTGTCCTCGCCCTTCACCACCAGCTTCTGGCCGTCGGACGTGACTTCGGCGATGCGCGCCTTGATGTACTTGACCTTGAACTCTTCCTGGCTCTTCCAGTAGTACTTGGTCTCGTACAGGCCGAAGGTGCGGATGTCCATGTAGTAGATGTAGACGTGGCAGTCCGGCAGTTCTTCGCGGATCTCCATCGCCAGGTTGGAGGAGACGGTGCAGCAGATCTTCGAGCACCACTCGCGGCCGATCTGGCGGTCGCGCGAACCCACGCACAGCAGGATCGCAACGCGCTTTGGCTTCCTGCCGTCCGACGGACAGCGGACTCCCTTGCCGGAAGAGATCATCTGTTCCACCTGCGTGGTGGTCACGACGTCCTCGAAAGTGCCGAATCCCCACTCGGGCTTGTTTACCGAGTCGAAGTGCGTGAAGCCCGTCGCAAGGATGGCAGCCCCGACCTCGGTGGCACGACCGTCGGACAACTGCGCGCTGAACGCGCCGGGGCCGCCGCTGAACGACGTCACCTTCGCGCCGAGGTGCACCTCGACCAGGGGGTCATTGACGACCCTGTCCACCATCCCGCCGATTGCGTCCTTCGCCCACTCTCCCGAAGGAACCAGCCTGGCGTAACCCGACAGGATCGGTGCACCGCCCAGGCGGCCCTCCCGTTCCACGAGCACGCTCGGCTTGCCCACTCTCGCGAGCGCATGCGCGGCCGCAAGGCCGGCGGGCCCGCCCCCGACGATCAGGATTGGTTTGGTCATGGTTTTGCTTCGATCCGCTTGTAGCCCGGCCCAGAGGTGATCATGCGGCGCGGGTCGTAGAGGGTTTCGATCCTTCCTGCGGCGACCTCCTTCAGGTACGCCTCGAACTCCGCCTTCTTCGCTTGCCAGTCGATGCCCAGCTTCTCCATCAGCGTCTCGGTGGAGGAGGCATGCCAGTGCGACTGGACAATCTTGTACGGGTGGGCGCCGCACACCATGGCCGCGAACTGGCAGTCCGCGAGCACCGGCACGTCGACCGGCTTGCCGGTGGCCTTGCCGATCCACTGGTTCTTGTCGAGCGTCGTGATGCAGCCCGTGTCGTGGCCGATCATCACGTCTGCGTGCGCCTCGTCCTGCACCACGCGGAGCTTGCGGTCGATGGCGAACGACCGGGTGAACTCACGCTCGGAAATGATGTGCCGGAAGCCGAAGCCGCAGCAGTCGTACCAGGTGCGGTAGTCGATGACCTGCGCGCCGAGCGACTGCATGATGCCGGTCGACACTGCCACGCGGTTGCCGTCGAGCACGTCGTCGTCGTAAACCACGTCCTCGGGGACCATCTTGTAGACATGGCAGGCAGGGTGGATCGTCGCCCGGATCTGGCTGCAGTCGATCACCTGCCGGTCCGCCACCTTCGCGCGCATCACGTGCAGCCATTCGGAGTAGTGCACGACCTCCTCGGGGATCAGCAGCTTGCCGTCCACCAGTCGCCCGAGCTTGCCGAGGATCTTCGTCACGGTCTCGCGCAGCTTGGCCGAGCGCAGCAGGTAACCGCGAACCTCCTTGTAGTTTCCGAAGGAAGTGCCGCAGTGCACCAGCGGGTAGTAGTAGCCGGCGGGCAGGCCCTGCGCCTTCGCCGACACGTAGGCCTGGTGGAAATTGCGCAGGAACACGGCGGCGAGGCTCTCGAGGTTGCCGATGCCGGAGCCGTGGTAGTTCCAGGCCGTGCACGAGGTCTGGTCGGTCTCGTCCAGGTACTCGATGTCCATCTGGTTCATCAGCCACAGCAGCGACGCCGGGTATCCGGGGATGTTGCCGCATTGCCCGCAGGACTTGTGATGCCACAGGCGCGTGGTCGGGATCTTCTTGTCCCAGCCGTACAGCGTCTTCACCATCGTCGGCTGGTGCTCGTCGCTCACGCGGTGCACGACGATCTCGCCGTCCTTCTCGAGCTGCCACATCAGGTCGCGGACGTCCTCGACGCGGTCCTTCTGCGTCAGCATCGAGCGCTTGTTGATGACCTGTTCCACCCAGGCGGTGGCCGTCTGGGAATCGGTCCGGTTCAGCTTTGCCTCACGCCACTCGGGACCGTGGCCGGTGAAACGCTCACCCGGGGCGGGGGGCTTGGTGTCGGTCGTCATGGTTCAATCCTCCTCCTGTTCCTCGAGCCACTCTTCGAGCTCGTCACGTTTCTCGTCCATGATGTCGGCGATGACGTCATGGAGGTTCTTGTCGATGGTATTCAGGCTCGCCAGCACGCCGGTCTCTTCCCAGATGGTGTAGAGCTCGACCGACGTCTTGAGATTGACCTCCCACGCGGTCTTGGTGGTGTGCAGCGTGGGCATCGGGATCGCCTTGCGCAGCAACTGCAGCGGCGCATCCACCTTGGAGACGTTGGGCCCCCAGTCGGCGAATCCGTCCTTGGTGATCATGTCCGGCGAGAGCTGGTTGCCGGTCGAGATCAGCTTCAGCATCACACGGCTGAACGGCCGCAGCACGTTCTTCGCGGATTCCATGCCGTGCTTGATCGCGACTTCGCGCATCAGCATCACGAGGCCGCCCGGGGAATTGCCGAAAGGGCAGCGCGCGGCGCAGGTGTAGCACTGGGCGCAGGCCCAGATCTTCTCCTGCATCGCGTCGTAGATGCCCTCGAGGTTTTCGGTCCACAAGAGCTGCACGATCTCGCGCGGGCTGTAGTCGTAGTAGTGCGCCGAAGGACAGGTGGCCGTGCAGATGCCGCAGTTCAGGCAGCCGTTCAGCTCGTGGTCGTAGCGCATGTCCGACTGGATGTCGGTGAAGATCTCCTCGAGCTTCTCGCGGCTGACCTGCGGCGCATCCGAGACCGGATCGCCGATGTATTGCTGCACCCGAGTTCCCGCGTGTTCCATGTGTCCCCCCGGGCCGTTCCAGGCCCCGGATCAGTACGTCAGGACCTTGACGTCGTTCTCCATGATTTCCTCGATCAGGTGCGCCCCGCCGATGATGCCGGAGCATTCCGGGATCAGGTCGTCCTTGGTCATGTCGAACAGGTCGAGGTTCGGTGAGCAGCAGTAGAATTTTGCGCCTGCCTCGTGCGCGTCCTTGATGAAATCGTAGACGCTCTTGGGCGAGCCTTCCTTGACGAACAGGGTTTCCGCGACGCCCTTTTTCATCAGTCGCCCGGACGTCGCCGTGCAGATGACGTCCACCTCGTATTCCATCGCAGCCGCGACGGTGGCCTGGAAGATCGGCGCGCCGAGTTCCTCGCCGTTGCGCGGATCGGTGTTGGCCATGACGATGATCAGCTTGTTGCCCATGTCGCTCGCTCCGTTCTCTGGTTGGTGCGGCGCAGCACGCCGCGCCAATCCTGATGACGTATTAGAGCACCCTAATTAAATCGGCGCGCCGAGGCAATACGTAGCGGGGCTGAATTTCAGTCCATCAGCCCCAGCACCTTTACCACGCCGGTCATGATCGGCACGAGTGCGTCTTCAATGCTGCGCTGCAGCGTCCGCAGACGCTCGAGTCCTGTGGCCGGATCGACCGGACTCTCGTCGAATTCCATGATCAGGTCTTCGATGATTGCTGGCTTCACTCCAGGGTGGCCCGTGAACCCGAGCGCGCTCGCGCCGACCTGGAACAGCGCCGGTCGGCCGGCCGCATCGCGGGCGAGGATCCGCGCGCTGGCGGGAGGCTCCGGGCGATCCCTGCCGTAGAGAACCAGCGGGTAACGTTCGGGCAGGTAGCCCTGCAGGGCATCCGGCTCGGTACGCACGGCCTCGCCGACCTCGAACGCGAAATCGCTGGCTGAGACCGACCCGCCGGCCGCCAGCGACAGTATCTGCGCGCCGAGCCCGATGCCGAGCACCGGCAGCCCCTTGTCCAGCGCTGTGCGGGTGAGGGCAATCTCCTGGTCCAGCGTCGGCACGTTACGGCCACCTGCGCTGCCCCAGGGTCCGCCGCCGAGCAGCACGAGTCCATCGAGCAGCGACTCGGGTGCCGGCACCCGGCCGCCGGTCGCAAAGGGACGCGAGTAGCGGAAACGGATACGCCGGCCCTCGAGGTGGTCTTCGATCAGGCCGAGGTACTCGGCCGAGTTGTGCTGCAGCACGTTGAGCGTCTTCATTCTGATGGCGCTGCCGGCAGCGTGGTGCCGAGCGCCGCCTCGATGGACGCCCGGAAGTCGTCCGGTGTGACGGTGATGGCGCTCAACGCGTGCTCGACAAAGAACCGGTCGATGACGCCGGCGGCGTCCTCGACGTAGATGCCCCGAAGTGCAGCCTCGAGGTCCAGGACGGCGCGCGGCGGTGCGACGAAGAAGTCCCCGGTTATCAGCACCGTCCCGATCCGCCTGCGCGCCGGACCCTCGAGCCGCAGGTAGCTGGTCACCGTGCCGCCCGGGCAGGTGTGCGTGCCGGAAAGAAAATCTCCTTCGTGCGCCGGATCGTCCACCTCGGCCACGAACTCGTCGGTGCCGATTTCCTCGCGGTAGACACGCCAGGCAGCGGTCTCCTCGGCCGGCGTAAGCACCTCGTCGTGCCATCGCAGGCCGAACCGCTCCGCGAACGCATCGAGCAGCGCCTGCTGGATCGCCGGCAGCGCGGGCGTGGCATCGCCAAGCAGTTCACGCAGGGTCACGACTCGCTGCGCTGCGGAGTCGAGCTGGCGCTTCTCGAGCTTGGCGCGCGGTACCCGAAGGGCGGCAACCATCGCCGCCGGGTCCATGTCCACCAGCACCGTTCCCTGGTAGACGAGGGTGTCACCGTCGAAGAATCCGCCGGTTCCGCTGATCTTCCGTCCGCCCACCTCGATGTCGTTGCGCGGGCGATAGCGCGCCTCGACTCCCAGCCTTCGCAGCCCGGCCGCCACCGCGAGGCAGATGTCCCGCGCGAGTTCAGAGAGCGAGAGCTGGCCGAGGGCGCTGCGGTGGAATATCAGGCCCCAGCCGAGCTGGCCCTCGTCGAGGTAGATCGCGCCGCCGCCGGTGATGCGCCGCACGATGCCGATGCCGCGGGCGCGGCAGTGCTCGACGTCGATTTCCTGGCGCAGCGCCTGGTGCCGCCCGATCAGTGCCGTGGGCGGAAAGCGCATGAAGCGCAGCGTGTCCGGGATGCGCCCCGCCTGGTGCTCGGCCAGCATCGCCTGGTCCAGCGCGATGTTGAAGCGGCCCTCACGCACGCCGGTGTCGACGACGCGGAACGTGCCAGCCACGGCGCGTCAGCCCTGCACGACGGGAATCTTCAGCTGCCGGCGGATCTTCCTGAGGTCATGTTTGTTCGGCTGGAACGGGTAGCTCGCGATGTTGCTCGGCGGCGAGTCGCCGTACGGTCGGTCGCAGGCGGAGATGTCGTCGCGGAACCTGCCCGGGCAACCCGAGGTACGAAAGGCGACGCCTTCGCTGACCACCTTTTCGAGTTCGCCTTCGGGCAGGCCGTATGAGGTCACGCGGCCCTCGTCGTCGAAGGACATCTGCTCGACCCGCACGCCGGCGTAGTCGATCAGGTAGCGCGCAAGCTGCACGCGCCGCCACTGGTCGCGCGGCGTGGCCGGCAGGTGATCCATCAGCGAACCCTGCTCGGGAAAGAAGCTGAACAGGTGGCTGTGACCGCCGAGATCGACCAGCTGCTGCACCAGCGAAAGCAGCTCGTGCTCGGTCTCGCCCATGCCGACGATGATGTGCGCACCGAATTTCTGCGGGCCGAAGATGTCGCGTGCCTGCTGCAGCACCTCCCAGTACTTCGACCACTTGTGCGGCGACTGCACGCCCTTGCCACGTGTCCGGTCGAAGAGCGCGGGCGTTGCCGCGTCCAGCGCCACCGTGAAGATGTCGGCGCCGAGGTCCTTGAGCCGCTGCACGTCGGACCGGTCCATGGTCGTCGGGTTGGAGAGGATCGACACCGGGATCGTCGCGGGATCGATTCGCGAGGTCCAGGCCTTCAGCACCGAGACCGTGTCCGCGTCCGACCGCGGGTGCGTGATCATCGAGATGCACATGCGGTGGAAAGGACTGTTCTCGCCGTCCTGCGCCACGCGCTCGACGATCGCGTCGACCGGCACGGCGGGCCAGTCCACGCGGATGAAGTTGCGGTCGGCGTAGTCCCGGTCTGCTTCGCGGTGCCGCGCGAGGCCGCAATAGGCACAGTTGGCGCGGCAGCCCTCGGGATAGGTGAGCAGCAGGTTGAGGCAGCGCGTGCAGCCACAGCGGTGCATCTTGCCGCTCATCACGCCGAGCGTGATCGCCGCCGCGGTGGACATCTGCACGTACTCGGGCGAGCGCATTTCGGGAGTGAGGACGTTGTTGTTCGGCAGGTACACGCCCTGCGGCGGCACGGCCGCTTCCCTGACGCGCCTGCCGTTGCGCGCGTCGACCGGCGTCGCGGACGGCGTGCGCGGCTCCATGTTCGCGAAGGAGTTGAACGACCCGCCGTCGGGGGTGGTCTGGGCGCTGGGCTCGGCGCCCTGGTTCAGGCAACTCATCGGCAGGCTCCCGTTGCGATTCGTCGCGCCGTCACGCGGCGCAGGTGCTGGCGGCCCTGGCGCGGGGCGAAGTCCCGACCTTGATCGAGCAGCAGGCGTGTTCCTGGTGGTATGGCCGGCCGACCGCATTCGCCACGGCAACCGCGCCGTCGGCCGGGAAGGCGATGCCGTCGAGGCCCGCCATCACCGCGTAGGCGTCCACCGCGCGCTTGTGCAGGCCGGGCGGCCGCGCGCAGCCGAGCAGCACCTGGCGGTCGGGCAGGCGGCGGCGCGCCTCGCCGAAGATGCGCCCGACGTCGGTGGTGTCCGGCACCGCGTAAAGGCCGGGCTTCGCATAGAAGGGCATCACCACGACCAGCACCAATGCCGCCACGTCGTGGCGGCTCACGATATCAAGCGCGCGTGGTTCACCGAGGATCCGGCCATAGTGCAGCCCGATCACGATGTGCGGACTCACCTCCATCGACGTGGAGCACAGCGCCGCGAGCGTTGCCTCGAAGTCTTCCACCGGTCGGTCGAGGTGATAGACGTCGTGGATCGTCTCGTCCGCGCCGATGACGTCCATCATCGCGGTGTCCACGCCCGCCGCTTCCATTGCACGTGCGCCGCGTTCGTCGGTCAGTGCCGTGTGGATCGCGATCTTCATCGTCGGGAAGTCGCGCTTCAGTCCCTCGACCACCGGGTAGTAGCGCTCGTACGGGATCTCGTTTCGCCGATTCGAACCACCCGAGAGCAGGAATCCCTGCAGGTCCTGGGTTGCGACCAGCTTGCGGACCTTCTGGTCGAGCATCGCGGGCGAAGTGGCCGCGATCATCGGCTTCAGGATCTCGGCGCGGCAGTGGTCGCAGTTCAACCCGCAGGCGCCCGCCGTGATCGAGAAAGAAGGGAAGCTGTTCTTCGAGCAGCCCTGCAGCTCGGTGCTCGCATAGTCCTTGAATGTCGGCGTGGAGAACCGGATCGGGCGGGACATGGCCGATCCGGCGGCGGACTCGAATGCGCCGACGAGTTCCGCGTCCAGCCGCACGTCCTCGAGGTCCTCGATCTGTTGCAGTGAATCAAGCCAGCGCATGCATCCCTCCCCGCGCGTGCCGGGCCAGCAGGCCCCGGATTTCGGCGCGCACCGGGCCGTCGTTCGGCGCGTCGGCGAGCGTGGTCAACCAAGCAGGTTCCCGGTCATCGTCGTCGACCAGGTCGCACTGCAGCCTGGACAAGACTAGCTGCGCCTGCGGCGCAAGCGCCACCGGAATTTCCCTGCCGGACAGCCGGCCCCACAGCCCGGTCCAGCAGCGCGCCAGAGTCCAGGGGTTGTAGCCGCCGCCGCCAAGCACGACCGCGGGCCCCGCGAGCCCGACCACCGATTCGACCGCACGCCAGAGCGCGGAGTTGCTGAGAGCCATCCGTGACAGCGGGTCGCCCTTGAGCGCGTCCGTCCCGCAGGTGACGACGATTGCATCGGGACCGAACGCGGACCCCGAAGGAACCACCACTTCGTCCACCAGGCAGCCGAGCTCGCTGTCGTTGAACCCGGCCGGCACCGGCAGGTTGCAGGCATTGCCCGACCCGCGGTCGTCGGCCGCCCCGGTGTGCGGCCAGCGTCCGGACTCGTGGATGGAAATCAGCAGCACACGCGGATCGCCTTCGAACGCCGACTGCACGCCGTCGCCGTGATGGGCGTCGAGGTCGACGTACAGCACTCGAGCGGCGCCGTTAGCCAGGAAATGCTGCATTGCGAAAACAGGATCGTTGAAATAGCAGAATCCGCTGGCGCGATCGCGGCGTCCGTGGTGGGTGCCGCCGGCGGGGTGGAAAACGACGCGCCCTTCGAGTGCGAGATCTGCTGCGAGGATGGACCCGCCGACTGCCGTGGCCGCTCGTGCGAACACGCCGGGGAACAGCGGATTCTCAAAGGTGCCGAAACGGTGGCGGACGCGCACCTCGGGCTGGACGACTCCGCTTGCGTCAGCTTCCCGCAAGGCATCGATGTAATCGCGATCGTGGAACGTCGCGAGTTGCTCCGCGCTTGCGGCCTGTGCGCGGCGGAACGATTCCTGGTCCAGCCAGCCGAGAGCCTCGCAGAGATCCATCACCGCGGAGACGCGTGGGATCGCCAGTGGATGGTTGTGCCCGAACGCGTGGGCCCGACAGAAATCGCTGCCGACGAACAACGGGGTCACTGACCGCCGCAGCGTCGTGTTGCTGCAGCGCGGCATCGACACGCTGTCTGAGCAGGTGGTTACCACGATACGAGGGTAATAAATTCGACTTTGCTAATAAAGCTGCCTCTGCTACTTTGCCTCTTCAACGGGACCGTCAGGAAGTCAAAGGGGGCATCGGCCATGTCAGAGTCGTCAGGCGCGAAGCGCATGTCCATCATCGTGACCAAGGGTACGCTCGACTGGGCGTATCCACCGCTGATCCTCTCGACGACGGCGGCGGCGATGGGTCTCGAAGTCACGCTGTTCTTCACCTTCTACGGGTTGACGCTGCTTCTGAAGGACCCCGACCTCAAGATGTCGCCGCTCGGCAATCCGGCGATGAAGATGCCGATGATGGGCGGCCACATGGGCATGCCCAACATCATGTCGATGATCCCGGGCGTCGATGCCGGCGCCACTGCAATGATGAAGGACATGATGAAGAAGAAGGGCGTCGCGTCCATCCCCGAGCTGCGCGCGCTTGCGGTCGAATCGGACGTTCGCATGATCGCCTGCCAGATGACCATGGACCTCTTCGAGTACACGAAGGAAGACATGATCGACGGCATCGAGATTGGCGGCGCCGCGACCTATATCGAGGTCGCCACGCAGTCCGAAATCAACCTGTTCATCTGAACTGGAATCCACGCGAGGAGGCGGATCCATACCATGGCTGACCAGACACTGGACGCGAAGGGCCTCAACTGCCCGCTGCCGATCCTGAGGGCAAAGAAGGCGCTGGGGACGCTCCCGCCGGGCGGAACGCTGGAGGTGCTCGCGACCGATCCGGGCGCGGTGAAGGACTTCGAGGCGTTTTGCCGCACCACGGGCCACGAACTCGTGGAAGCCACGACCGAAGGCAACGTCTATCGGTTCGTGCTGAAGCGCAAGGCCTGAGGCCCCGATACCGCGGACGCGCCTGTTGCCTTGCGGCAACGGTGAATGCGCCGAGGGGCGCTTCGTCGGAAAACCCTTGTTGCGTCGGTGCCGCCGCGAATTGACAATTAAGAAATTACTAATGTACATCCGCGGCCACCCCGCGGCAACGCTGGGAGGTCTCATGAGCAGGTTCAAAAGTCGCACCGTCCTTGGCCTCGGAGTCGCCCTCGCCCTCGCGAGTGGTTCCGCATCTGCGACGAACGGCTACTTTACGATCGGCTTCGGAACGAAGAGCGCTGCCATGGCGGGCTCCGGCAGCGCCGATCCTCAGGAACTGATGGCGCTCGCGACCAATCCCGCGGGCCTCGCGGCACTTCCCGAGACAATCGATGCGGGCCTTGGCTTGTTCAACCCGACCCGCAACTACAAGACTTCGCCGAGCCTGGCCAATGGCGGCTGTTCCCCGCAAGGATGCGCTTTCACGATCGGCCCGAATGACCTGGGCAGCGAGAACCAGATCTTCCCGATCCCGTTCATCGCCATGAACTGGAAACTCGACGACCAGAACTCGATCGCGGCCGCGTTCTACGCCCGCGGCGGCATGAACACCCAGTGGCAGGGTGGCACTGCGACGTTCGATCCGGACGGAGCGCAGGGCCCGGCCGGGCCGACGACCTTCCCGGGCACCTACGGCGGTGGCGATGGCCAGGCAGGCGTCGACCTGATGCAGGCATTCCTCAATTTCACCTACGCATGGAAGACGGCGGACGACCGCTTTGCGCTCGGCGCGTCGGCCATCTTTGCGATTCAGAGTTTCCAGGCTCGAGGTGTCGGAAAATTTGCCCCGTACACCAAGACCTTCGCCGAGTCGTACCTGCAGACCGGCGTGCCGACGATGCCGGAGAATCTCTCCGGCAATGGCCACGACAAGTCCTACGGCTATGGCGCAGAGGTGGGCGGGATCTGGAACATCAACAAGATGTTCAGCCTCGCGGCCGCCTATACCAGCAAGATGACAATGTCGGATCTCAAGGATTACTCGGACCTTTTCGCCGAGGGCGGTGGCTTCGATATTCCGTCGACGGCCACGTTCGGCCTGACTGTTCGTCCGACAGACGCCTTCGCCCTGAACTTCGACTATCAGGAAATCTGGTACTCCGACGTCCCCTCGGTCAATAACCCGATCCAGAACCTGTACGGATGCCCGACCCTCGGTGGCAGCAACTTCGAGAACTGCCTCGGTGGCAGCAAGGGCGGCGGCTTCGGCTGGGAGGACATGTCGGTGTACAAGTTCGGCGGATCCTGGAAATACAGCGATGACTGGACTTTCCGGGTCGGCTACAGCTTCGCAGACCACCAGCCGATACCGAAGGACCAGATGACCTTCAACATCCTGGCCCCGGGCGTCATCGAGGAGCACTTCACGGCCGGCTTCACGCATCACATGGAGGACGGCAATGAGCTGAACATGTCAGCCATGTATGCGCCGACCAAGACGGTCAAGGGCCCGAACAACTTCGATCCGACGCAGACCATAGAGTTCTCGATGCATCAGTTCGCTCTCGAGGTGAGCTACAGCTGGGGACGCTGACACCCCGACCGCGCACGAGAAGATTCTGCGGTGCGCATGATGCGGGGCGGTCGCGGTGGCCGCCCCGTTGCACTTTTGATGACAGGCGACGGACCATGAAAGTCATTCCCGGCCTGCTGCTCGCATTTGCACTGGCAGTGCTCGGCAACTTGCTCGCGGACTGGCTCGCCCTGTCGCTGGGCCTCGGTGCGGGCGCCATCAGCGGCATCATGGTCGCGATCCTGCTCGGCCTCGCGCTCGGCAACCTGTTCACGCTGCCGTCGACACTGAAGCCGGGAGTCGATTTCTCGGTCAAGACGGTGCTCAGGATCGGCATCGTGCTGCTCGGCCTCAAGCTGAGCATCGTCGAGGTCGGATCCATCGGGCTGAAGTCGCTTGCCCATCATCCTCGTGACGATTCCCGCGGCGATACTGATCGTGACATTCCTCGGCCGGCGCCTCGGCCTTCCTGACCGGCTCGCGACGCTGATCGCGGTCGGGACCGGAATCTGCGGCAATACGGCCATCGTCGCGGTGTCGCCCACCATCGGCGCGAAGGAGGAGGAGACCAGTTACGCGGTCGCCTGCATCACCGTCTTCGGCCTGTTCGCCATGCTGGCCTATCCGTTCGTGGCGCACTGGCTGTTCGACGGCGATCCTTTCCGTGCCGGGTTGTTCCTCGGATCGGCCGTGCACGACACCTCACAGGTGGCGGGCGCCGGAATGGTGTACCAGGATTATTACAACGCGCCCGAGGCGCTGAATGTCGCCACCGTGACCAAGCTCGAGCGCAATCTCTCGATGCTGATCGTGATACCGCTGATGTCCATTCTCTATCACCGACGCTCCTCCGTGGGCGCCGAGCCGCCGCCGTGGTGGACGATGGTGCCGCTGTTCGTCGTCGGGTTCGCCTGCATGAGCCTGCTGCGCACCATCGGCGACGTGGGCGAGCGCCCGTTCGGCCTGCTGACGCCGGACCAGTGGCACGGCTTCATCAAGCAGGCGTCGCACGTGACGGGCTACTGCCTCGGCATCGCGATGGCGGGCGTCGGCCTCGGCACCAGCATCAAGGGCCTCAGGAGCATCGGCTTCAAGCCGCTCGGCCTTGGCCTGGTTTCGGCATTGATCGTGGGAATTATCAGCACCCTGCTGATCAAGGCGCTATATTGATTCGCAGTTGATCCACACCGGATTCGCGAAGAGCCGGTGGGCGGATCGCAGGCACTCGGGGAGACCGCCATGGACAGACGTACATTCGTTCGCGCGGTTGCGGGAGGCGTGGCGATTGCGGGTGGACAGCTGCTGCTGCCGCGCTCGATCCGCGCGGCCGGGTTGCCGGCCGGCACCATCGAGAGCGAGGAACTGTATGCGCTGCCCGGCAAGAAGCCGCTGATCAAGCGGGCATTCCGGCCCCCCAACTTCGAGACCCCGGTCAGCTACTTCTCCGACGTCATCACGCCGAACGATCGTTTCTTCGTCCGCTGGCATCTCGCCTCGATCCCGGAGGTCGACCCGCGCGAGTGGCGCCTCAGCATCGGCGGCGATGCAGCATCGGCGCCATTCGAGCTGACACTCGAACAGTTGCAGCGTGATTTCGAGCAGGTCGAGGTGGTGGCGGTCTGCCAGTGTTCCGGGAACCGGCGCGGACTGTCCGATCCCCACGTGCCGGGCGTGCAATGGGGATACGGTGCGATGGGCAACGCGCGCTGGAAAGGCGTGCGCCTGAAGGACCTGCTCACGAAGGCCGGCATCGGCGGCGGGGCCGTCGAGATCGCGATGGACGGTGCGGACCGTGGCGCGCTCGACGCGACCCCCGACTTCGTGAAGAGCATCCCGGCCTGGAAGGCGATGGACGAGAACTCGCTGGTCGCATGGGAGATGAACGGCGAGCCGCTGCCGCACTGGAACGGCGGGCCGGCGCGCATCGTCGTGCCCGGCTGGACGGCGACCTACTGGATGAAGCAGGTCGTCGGCATCCGTGCGCTGGCGCAACCGTTGTCCAATTTCTGGATGGCGAAGGCCTACCGGATCCCGAACGGCAAGTTCCCCACGGTCGAACGGTTCACGAGCCAGGACACGGCCGAGAACACGCCGATCACCGAGATCGTCGTGAACACGCTGGTCACGAACCCAGCCGAGGGCCAGCAGGTCAGGGCCGGCACGCCACTGGTCGTAAAGGGCATGGCCTGGGACGCGGGCTACGGCATCCGTGCGGTGGAGGTTTCGACCGACGATGGCCAGACCTGGCGACGTGCCGAACTCGGCCAGGATGCTGGACGCTTTTCGTTCCGGCAGTGGCAGTACGCGTTCCAGCCGTCCAAGGGCAGGCACACGATCTCCGCGCGGGCCTCGAATGGTGTCGGCGAAACGCAGGTCCAGCAGTTGATCTTCAACCCTGCTGGCTACAACAACAACGTCATGCAACGCATCGGCATCGACGCCGTCTGAGGAGGGTGCCATGAAGGCGATCCAGGCGATCCTTGCGGGCGTGGCGATTGCAGCCTGTGCCGGCGCCGCCGCCGACGAGACGGCAATTCACCTCAAGGGCGGCGCGGACGCCGCGGTGGTCACCGCCAACTGCAGCGGATGCCACAGCCTCGACTACATCCAGATGAATTCCCGGTTCCTGAAACGCGCGCAATGGGAAGCCGAGGTCAAGAAAATGATCGGCGTGATGGGCGCGCCGATCAGCGAGGCCGACGCCGCGAAGCTGGTGGACTACCTTGCACGCGAATACGGCACGGCCGAGTGAGGCGATCCGGTCACGAAGTGGCTGGCCGACAGGGGTGACCGATACGACGTGACCGAGCGAGGCGGTCGCGGCGCTACAGATGCCGCGCAGTCCGGTCAGCAGCCCTCTTTCCGCTTCTTCGGCTTCGAGATCGGGCTGGCACGGCCCGGGACCGGCGGCGCAAGCGTCGGCAGGTCGTTTGCGGTCGGCTTCGCCATGGCGGGAAACCCTGACGGCTCACCGGCCGCGCCTGCAGTCGCGCTTTCCGCGCGTGGCTGGCCACCGAAGAATCGAGCGACGGATGCGGTTCGCTCGAAGCGCGCCCTCTGCTGCGCGTCGGCCTCCGCCGGGATGACCGGGAACAGCACTTCGTCCTTCCAGGCGTCGAGCCCGCCCAGCACGGTGTAGACCGCCTTGCGGCCCTGCGCACGAAGCAGGAACCAGGCCTGCGCCGCGTGAATACCGCCCTCCGAGTAGAGGATGACCTTCTCGTTCGGCAGCAGCGGGTAGTCGGGCAGTGCCGAAATTGGGACATTCTCCGCGGTCGGGATGTGGTACTCGGCGAACTCACCTTCGCTGCGCAGGTCCAGCAGCCGATAGTCGGAGCGGCCCTCGATGATCCACGCGCCGAGTTCGGCCGGCGTCACATGGTCGCTGGTCTGCTCGACGATTGACGCGAGTTCGCGCGTGTCGAGCTTCACGAACGGGCCTCGATGCGGCTGGCTGAAAAGCGCCACGGCGCCGAGCAGCAACGCCAGGGCCGCGAGCTTCTGGTTCAGCGTCAGCACGGGCCGCTTCATGACCGGCCACCGAGCCGGCGTTCGAGCGCAGATGCGCCCCAGAAGCCCGTGACCGCGATCACGACCACCGCAAACACCACCACGCCCCACGGAATGTCCAACACCTCGGGCAGCGTCACCTGCCCCATGGCGTTGGAGTTCACGAAGTCCTTGATCGACGGATACACCTCTGCGTACATGAACGTGCCCGCGAAGATGCCAAGCGCGTAGATGACGCCGTCGAGGCGGCCGGTCGCCAGTGCCGCCACCGATGTGCCCGGGCAGTAGCCGCCGATCGCGAACCCGACGCCGAGCACGAAACCGCCCAGGACCTGCGGGCCAAGGTAGGTCGGCACCAGGTAGACCTGGCTCAGGTCGAGCCAGCCGATCCAGCCGAGATAGGTGACGCCGAGCATCGCGGTCACGATGGCGGTGAACATCACCTTGAAGACTGACATGTCGTAGAAGTAGAACTGTGCCGCGAGCTTGCGCGCGCTACCGAAGCCTGCACGCTCCAGTGCGAATCCGAAGCCGATGCCCAGCACGAACGCGACCAGCAGCGACATCTCGTCGCCGAAGAAACCGTATTTATAGAGGGGTGTCATCATCGCCATTGCCACCGCATGAACCAGGCGACAGCGTAGCCGCCGACGAAGACCATGATCATGAAGGCCCAGCTGCCCACGTTGAGCAGCGCGCCGCCCGTCAGCGCCTGGCCGCTGGTGCATCCGCGCGCCAGGTGTGCGCCGAACGCCATCAGCATGCCGCCTGCAAACGCGCACAGCAGTCGTACCGCCGTCGAGACGCGCGGGCCCTTTTCGACGGTGAGGTGCACACGGCCCGCGAGCAGGCCGGAGAGCAGCGCGCCGGCGATCACGCCGACGACCTCGAACACCAGGAAGGCCTTCAGCGGGTGGCTGCTGCCGTCACCCAGGTAGCCCTGGAAGTACTCGTTTGCCTGCGCGTGCGCAGGGGCGACGAGGTTCACCAGCCAGGCCAGGCTCGAGCTGAAGGCGCCGGAAGCCCCGAGGCCACGTCCCATGACGACGAACGCCGCGAGCAGCACCAGGCCCAGGCCCACGCCCGCGAGATACGGATTCGCGTATGGCTTGCCGACGTCCGGCGTCACTGGCCCCGTGGCATGAAATTCAGTGGACAAGACCCTTACCTCCCGTGGTGGATCGGCCGGTCAAGGCGTGATCCAGTGGCTGTATTGCCCCGCGGTTACGATGACGAATCGCAGCGCGAGGCCCCCTAGCATCACCAGCAGCGGCGCGACGACGGTGTGCCCGATCCGGTGCGTCGCCATCAGCGACTGGAGCACCAGCGGCAGCACGATCCCGAGACCGACGACGAACACCCAGAACACCGCGGTGTAGGGCCCGCCGAGCAGCAGTCCCGCAGCCTGGGCGTGCGACGCGCTCGCAGTGAGCAGCCCCACCAGGTACAGCCCGATCAGCGCGATCTCCACCGACAGGAAAATGTTGTCGGCCGCGAGCAGCGTGGCCTGCTCGCCGGGATCGCGCGCGATCAGGTGAGCGAACGCGGCGCCGGTGGACAGGCCCGACACCAGGAACAGCGGGCCGAGCGCCGCACTTGCCCACAGCGGGCGCGCGCCGAGCGAACTCAACAGGATGCCGGTGTAGATGCCGAGAGCGATGCCGACCAGGATGCTCGCGAGCCCCAGGGCGCGCTCGAGCCGCGTCGAGCGCAGCCTCGCCGCGAGCGCGGCAAGGCCAGGCCAGCAGTCCAGCAGGGGTTGCGGCAGCGCCGGCGACGCCGCACAGCACCAGCACCGGATAGACCAGCAGCAGGATCCATCCACCCCAGGACATCGGCGATGTCGGCTGCAGCGTCAGGTACATGCGCCACACGTACAGCTTGTGCTCGAGGTCGAGGAACAGCGAGAGCATGCCGAGACTGATCAGTACCAGACCGAGCCACGGCAGTACGTTCACGACGCTGCGCCGCCGCGAGCCGCGCCCCTGCCAGAGGAAGTACCCGGCCAGTACCATGCACCCGGCGACCCATCCGCCGAGGAACAGGTAGACGGGGATTTCCCAGCCCCAGACGTGGAGCGAGGGATCGACCATCGGGTTGTGGCGCGTGGTGATCAGCTCGAGCATCGACTCACTCCAGGTAGAAGATGCGCGGCTCTGTGCCCGCGTCGGGCTTCAGCACGAAGTGCCGTCGCGAGGCGACCAGTCGGCTCACTTCCGATTCCGGGTCGTCGATGTCGCCGAAATGGATGCTGCGCGTCGGGCATACCGCCACGCAGGCGGGTTCCAGGCCCTTCTCGACACGATGGATGCAGAACGTGCACTTGTCGGCGTAGCCCCCCGGGTGGATGAAACGCGCGCCGTAGGGGCAGGCGGCCAGGCAGGCCTTGCAGCCGATGCACTTGTCGTGGTCGACGAGCACGACCTTGCCGAACTCGTGCACGTGGCTGGCGCCGGTCGGGCAGCAGGTGACACACGGTGGACGGTCGCAGTGATTGCAGCGCTCGGACGTGATCGTGAGGCGCAGGTTCGGCATCTGGCCCTGCAGCGCCTGGTTGATCCAGTCGCGGCAGAATCCGTCTGGCACGTTGTTCTCGGTCTTGCAGGCCAGCACGCAGTCGGTGCAACCGACGCAGGTCCGGGTGTCGATTGCCATTGCGAGACGCGTCATGGCTCAGGCCGCCTGCTCGATGGTCACGAAATTGACGTTCATACCGGTGCCGCCCATCAGCGGGTCGACCGCATAACGCGTGATCAGCTGTGAGTCGCTCGCGCCGAGACCGTAGGCACTGCGCAGAGCCCTGGACGTGTGGCCGAAGCCATGCACCATGTAGACGCAGTCCGGACGGATGGCCTCCGTCACGCGCGCCTTGACCCGGAAGTTGCTCAGCACGCCGTCCTGGTTACGCAGGCGGACGTAGTCGCCGCTCTTGAGTCCCAGGCGTGCGCCGACCCAGGCGTTGATCCAGACTTCGTTCTCGGCCATCGCGTCGTGCAGCAGCGGATTCGACTGGGTCCGGCTGAACGAATGCATCGGCGCGCGGCCGAACAGCAGCCGGAAAGATCCCGGCGGCGGGTCGGGCGGGCGGCTGTAGCGCGGAACCGGATCGAAGCCCGCGTCGCGCAGCTGCAATGAATAGAACTCGATCCTGCCCGAGGGCGTTGCGAATTCCGGCACGACGCCGTCCGAGAAATACAGTGGCTGAGGCGGGCCCTTCACCACGCCGCGCGTCTTCATTTCCGCAAGGCTGAGACCCGCGCCCTTAAGGCGATGATCCAGGTACTCCTCGATGTGCTGCCACGGGTAGTAGGCGTCGAGGCCGAGCTTTCCGGCCAGCTCGCGGGCGATCCACCAGTTGGGCTTCTGGTCGCCGGGTGGCTCGACCACGGGCTGGCGCAGCGCAATGAACGGATCGCGGAAGGTCTCGACGTTGAGGTCGTCGTAGCGCTCGAGATAGGTGGCTTCCGGCAGCACGACGTCGGCCCAGCCGGCGATCTCCGACGGGATCACGTCCACGACGACCATCAGGTCGAGCTGCTGGATCGCCTTGATCGTCTCGGCCTGGTTCGGCATCGCATCGATCAGGTTGGTCGCGTACACGAACCAGCCCTTGATCGGGTACGGCTTGCCGCTGATGGTCGCATCGCGGATGCCGTTGGTGATCGGCTCGGACGCGAACGGGTACTTGTTGCCCGGGTTGTCCACCGTGCCAAGTGCGGACGTCGGGTACGGCGGGTACGGGTAGCCGGGGACGTCCATGCTCGATGGAAAATAGAAACCGCCCTTGCGGCCCCAGCTGCCGAGCAGCGCATTCAGCAGCGCGATGCCGCGGCTGCGCTGCGCGTCGTCGCCGTACCAGGTTGCGTGCCGGCCCGGATGCACCAGCGTGGCCGGTCGATGCCGCGCCATCTCCCGTGCCGTCTCCCGGATCAGCTCCGGCGCGATGCCCGTCTCCGGGTAGGCCCATTCGGGCGTGAACGTGGCGATCTCCGCCTTGAAGTTGTCGAAGCCGAAACCGAACCGGGTGACGTAGTCCGCGTCGTAGAGGTTCTCCGCGACCAGCACGTTCATCCAGGCGAGGACCAGTGCCAGGTCCGTACCCGGCTTCACCGGCAGGTAGTGCTTCGCCTTGCTCGCTGCGACCGAGAAGCGCGGGTCCGCCACGATGATGCTCGCCCCGTTGGCGATCGCTTCGGCGAATTCCTGAACCTGGGTGTTGTGCATGTTCTCGCCGAGGTGCGAGCCAATCAGCACCAGGCATCCGGCATTGCGGATGTCCGTGCGTTCCGGCGAGCCTATGGCCTCGCCGAAGGTGAGTTCGAAGCCGACGTCACGCGGGCCTCGGCACTGTGCAAAGGACGGCGCTGCGGAGTTGGTGATGCCGTAGGCCCTGAGCGTGTGCTTCAGGAAGGTTCCGCCGATGCCGTGGCTGAAGAGAGCGACGGCTTCGGGGCCGTGCTCGGCCTTGATCTTGTTCAGGCGCTCGGCAACGTGCCCCAGCGCCTCGTCCCAGGTGACTTCAACCCACTGCTCGCTGCCGCGCGAGCCACGCCGCATCAATGGTGCCCTGAGCCGGTCGGGGTCGAAATGTGCCCCGATGCCGCCGGTCCCGCGCGGGCAGAGCCGGCCGCGGGACAACGGGTCCACCGGGTTGCCGGTGATTTTCCACAGCTCGCCGTCGCGCACGTGGGCGATGGCATTGCACTTCCAGAAGCAGATGTCGCAGTACGTGGGTACGGTCCGGACTGGCGCGCCACCTGTCGGCATCGCAGCGCGGAGTCGCCTGCTCGAGGCCGCCGCAAGCGCGGTGGCCCCGGCGCCGAAGCCCGCGATCTTGAGGAATCGTCGGCGCGAAATGCGGTTCATCGATAGTTTGCCGCGCAAAATCTAAACATTAGAACAGGCTAATATAGCCTAGACGTGCGGGCTGCTTTGCGCCTCGGTAATAACACTTACGATGTTGCTGCGGTTCGCGCCGGGGACCTGCAAAGGCGCCGGTCAGCCGAGCAGCCGCCGTCCCACGTCCACGGCCATGAAGATGCCCATCAGCACCAGGAAGACGCCGAACAGGCGCCGCAACACTGCCTGCGGCAGCCTGCTTCCGATCCGATGCCCGGCAGTGCTGCCGATGACGCCGACCGCCGCCATGAGCAACAGCAACCGCAGGTCGAGTGCGAGACCCTCGTGGTCCAGGACCGCGAGATACCTGGCGAAACCGCTGAATGAATTGAGGGCGATGACGGCCAGGCTGGTGCCCACCGCACTCAGCATGGGCACGCCGGCCAGCAGCACCAGCGCGGGAACGATCAGGAAGCCGCCACCAACACCGACCAGGCCGCTCAGCATGCCGACCGCGAAGCCGCCGCCGATGACGGCCGTCACGCGCGGCTTGTGGGTGGCCGGCGCGATCGCTGCGCCGCTCAGCATGCGCCAGGCGGCCAGCAGCATCACGACAGCGAACAGCGCCAGTTGTGCAGCGCCTGGGATCCAGTGCGCCAGCGTCGCCCCGACCCAGGCACCAGCCATGCCGGGCAAGCCGAATTGCGCTGCATTGCGCCAGTCCACCTGGCGGTGCATTGCGTATGGCACGCAGCCCGCTGCCGCGATCAGGCCGACGACCAGCAGCGAGCCTGCGATCGCGAGCTTGTCGGGCTGCCCTACGAGGTAGTGGAGAACGGGAACCGTGAGTATCGACCCGCCGGAACCCAGCAGCCCGAGGCTGAGGCCGATCGCGAGTGCGCCGAGCAGGGCCAGCGGCAATTCGTGGCCCGCCAGTTCAGCGCTGGCAGGACGCGCGGCGGGTCCGGCGAGCCGAACGCTGTCCGGCCCCCGGTTCCGGAGCGCAAAATATGTGCTGCAGGACCTCCATTACCTGCATCACCGGTCCGGAGGGCAGCGAATAATGGATGGACTGGGCGTCGCGTTGCGTGTCGACCAGGCTGGCTTCCCGGAGCAGCGCCAGGTGTTGCGACAGCGCGGACTGGCTCAGGTCCATGCGCTGGTTGAGTTCGCCGACCGACATCGGACGCTCCAGCAGGTTGCAGAGGATCAACAGGCGCTGTTCGTTGCCCAGCGCCTTCAGCAGTCGCGCGGCCTCCGGCACGTGATCCTTCATCTGTTCACGGGCAGGCGCCGTCGCACGCTCGGCGGGACGACGTCGGGAAGATGGTGGCATTACCGTTCCCTCAGCTGGCACGCGACGATTATATTTCAGCATTGACTAAATTAGCAATCCCTAATAAGGTGTTGGCCCAGCCATGAACCAGCAGACCCGCAACATACCGTCGGTCACGCCGTTCCGCCACGAGTCGACCGGAACCTGGAGCTACGTGGTCGCCGATCCCGTCACGCGTGCGGCGGCGGTGATCGACCCCGTGCTCGACTACGACTGGCGATCGGGCCGGACCGGGACAGCGGCGGCGGACGCAGTTGCAGCGCACTGCGTGGAGGCGGGGCTCGACGTGCAATGGATCCTCGAGACGCATGCCCACGCCGACCACCTGTCGTCTGCACCGTACCTGCAGTCGCTGCTGGGCGGGAAGGTCGCGATCGGATCCGGGATTCGCGGCGTGCAGGCGACGTTCACGAAGATCTTCGGGCTCGGTGAAGACTTCACGCCCGACGGCGGGCAATTCGACCGGTTGCTCGACGATGGCGAGGCGATAGACCTGGGCGGCGTCGGTGGGCGCGTGATCGCGGTGCCCGGGCACACCAACGACAGCGTCGCCTACCTGTTCGGGGACGCCTTGTTCGTCGGCGACACGATATTCATGCCGGACGGCGGCTCGGCGCGCTGCGACTTCCCGGGCGGTGATGCCGCCGCGCTGTATCGATCGGTGCAGCTGCTGTACGCACTCCCGGAAGACACGCGCGTGTTCGTCTGCCACGACTATTCGCCCGGCGGACGCGAGCCGCGCTGCGAGACGACCATTCGCGAGCAACGAGCCGCGAACATCCACGTCCGCGACGGCGTGAGCGAGCAGGAATTCGTCGAGATGCGCCAGAAGCGCGACTCGACGCTCGACGTGCCGAACCTGCTGATCCCGTCGGTGCAGGTGAACATCCGTGCCGGGCGGCTGCCGCCCGCGGGCGCAGACGGGGTCAGTTACCTGAAAGTGCCGCTGAACGTCATTGGGCGTCCGCTCTGACCCCGGGGACACTGAATCAACCACAGGGGAACGACGATGGGCATCGACAGGATCATGCTGGCCTTCGCTGGCTTCTGCCCGGTCGCGCTTCTGCTGCGGAAGATAAGTGTGAAGTCCGGCGCCGCGTTCTGATTCCTGAAGGAAAACCACATGAGCCGCTTGGCCCGCGCAGACCGAAAGACACCGTTCCTGCTCCTGGCGGCGCTCGGCCTGTGCATGTCGATGGCCCTGGCGAGCACGGCGGCTCCGACGGCCGCACCCGCCGGCGCGCTGGCCACCCGCACGTTGACTTCGGAGCCGCTGCCCACCGAGCGCCTGCTAGACGGCACGGTCGAGGCGGTCAACCAGGCCACGGTCTCGGCGCAGACCGCGGGTCGCATCATCGCGATCGACTGCGACGTCAACGACTACGTCCCGGCCGGCAAGGTCCTCATCCGCATCCGCAGCACCGAGCAGGTCGCGAGCCTGACGCAGGCGCAGGCGGCGCTCAAGGAGGCGACCGCGCGCGAGGCAGAGGCGCAGGCCCATTACGAGCGCATCCAGGACATGTACCAGCGGCGCGTCGTGGCCAAGGCCACGCTTGACGAGGCAAGCGCGGGTCGGGACGCGGCGGTTGCACGGCTGATTGCGGCACGGGCCGGCCTCGACGCTGCCCGGGAGGGCGTGGCCTACACTGAGATTCGCGCACCGTACTCCGGGGTGGTGACGCAGAAATTCGTCCAGGTCGGGCAGACCGTAGCGCCAGGTACGCCGCTGATGGCCGGCGCATCGATGGACGCACTGCGCGTCGTGGTCGAGGTCCCGCAGAGCATCGTCGACCAGGTGCGCCAGGCCAGCAAGGCCGCCGTATACGTGGCCGGGCACCGCATCGAATCGACCGGATTGACGTTGTATCCAGCCGCACAGCCAGGCACCAACACGTTCCGCATGCGCATCGAGCTGCCGACGGGCGTGCAGGGACTGGCACCGGGCATGTTCGTAAAGGTCGGACTCGTCACCGGCGAGACGGACCAGCTGATGGTGCCGCGCAGCGCGGTCGTCGAGCGCAGCGAGATGCGTGCGGTCTATGTCGTCGCGCCGGATGGTCGCGTGTCGCTGCGCCAGGTTCGGCTCGGGCGGCCACGGGGCGACCAGGTCGAGGTTCTCGCGGGCCTCGTCAACGGGGAGACCATCGCGCTGGACCCGCTGGCCGCGGCCACGCGCGCCCGACAGCAGGCGCTGGCGCATGACTGAGAAGCTCGGCTTCAGCGGCCGGCTTGCGCGGCTGTTCCTCGACAGCGAGCTCACGCCGCTGCTCGGCCTGACTGCGCTGCTGCTGGGGTTGTTCGCGGTACTCGTCACCCCGCGCGAGGAGGAGCCCCAGATAAACGTGACGATGGCCAACGTCATCGTGCCATTCCCGGGTGCGAGTGCCGAGCAGGTCGAGAGCCTCGTCGCCACGCCGATGGAAAAGGTGCTGGCCGAGATCTCGGGCGTGAAGCACATCTATTCGGTGTCGCAGCCGGGTGCCGCCGTGATCACGGTGCAGTTCGAAGTCGGGCAGGAACGCACCGATGCGATCGTGCGCCTCTACAACGCCATCTATTCCAACCAGGACTGGCGTCCGGCTGGACTGGGCGTGTTGCAGCCGCTGGTCAAGCCCAAGGGCATCGACGACGTGCCCATTCTCGGGCTCACGTTGTGGACGAAGGACCCGACGCGCGGTGCGTTCGAACTCCGGCAGGTCGCGCACGCGATCGAACCCGAGCTTCAGCGCGTGCCCGGCACCCGCAACGTCTACTCGATCGGCGGTCCCGACCAGACCGTGCACGTGACGCTGGATCCGCAGAGGCTGGCAGGCTACGGCCTGACACTTACCGAGCTCGCCGGCGCGCTGCAGGCGGCCAACGTCGCCGTCCAGGCCGGTTCCCTGGTCGCCGACGGAGCGGATGTCCCGGTGCAGGCCGGCGAGTTCCTGGCAAATCGCGACGAGGTGGCGGGGCTGGTGGTCGCGGTGCACGACGGGCGTCCCGTGTACCTGCAGGATGTCGCGACGGTGAGCGAAGGACCGGACCAGCCGGAACGCTACGTGAGCTTCGGCACCGGGCCGGCTGCCGCGCAGAAGGGTATCGAACCTGCGGTCACGGCGCCGGCCGTGACCATTGCGATTTCGAAGAAGCCCGGCGAGAACGCGATCGACGTTACCCGCTCGGTGCTGGAGCGTGTCGAATTGCTGCGCGGCACGTTCATCCCCGACGGAGTCGAGGTGACGGTGACCCGCGACTATGGCGTAACCGCAAACGACAAGGCGCAGAAACTGATACAGAAGCTCGCGTTCGCGACCGCCTCGGTGGTGCTGCTGGTGTGGCTCACGGTCGGCTGGCGGGAGGCGGTCGTGGTCGGAGCCGCGGTGATCATCACGCTGGCGGCAACGCTGTTTGCATCCTGGGCCTGGGGATTCACCATCAACCGCGTCTCGCTGTTCGCACTGATCTTCGCGATCGGTATCCTGGTGGACGATGCCATCGTCGTGGTGGAGAACATCCACCGCCACATGGCCTTCGGGCAGGGCGGCCTCGGAGAGATCATCCCGCGTGCCGTGGACGAGGTGGGCGGTCCCACGATCCTGGCGACCTTCACGGTGATCGCGGCGCTGCTGCCGATGGCGTTCGTGTCGGGCCTGATGGGGCCGTACATGAGCCCGATTCCGATCAATGCCAGCATGGGCATGGTGATCTCGCTCGCAATCGCGCTGATGTTCACGCCCTGGCTGTCCAAGCGGATGCTGTCGCATTCGCACGCGGTACAGACGGACGCCGCAGGTGGAACCCGCCTGCAGCGGTTCTTCGAGCGGGTGATGTCGCCGTTGCTCAGGGGCGGCGACGCGCGACGCAATCGCCACAGGCTGTACCTGTGGACACTCGCGGCGATCGTCGTGGCCGTGTCGCTGGTGGGCCTGCAGTGGGTCGTGATGAAAATGCTGCCCTTCGACAACAAGTCGGAGTTCCAGGTCGTCGTGGACATGCCCGAGGGCACGGCGGTCGAGGAGACTGCGCGGGTCCTGGACCAGCTCGCGGCGAAAATCGCCGGAATTCCCGAGGTGACCGACTACCAGGTCTACGCCGGCACGTCGGCACCGATCAATTTCAACGGACTGGTGCGCCAGTACTACCTGCGCAGCGGCCCGGAACTCGGGGACATACAGGTCAACCTGGTGGACAAGCACCAGCGTGACCGCAAGAGCCACGAAATCGCGCTTGCGATCCGGCCGGTGCTGTCGGAGATCGGGCAGCAGCACGGCGCGTCGGTGAAGGTCGTCGAGGTGCCGCCGGGTCCGCCGGTGCAGGCACCGCTGGTGGCGGAAATCTACGGCCCGTTCCGCGAAGTGCGCCAGGCGCTCACGCAGACACGTGCGCAAGGAATTCTCGGCACAGTCCGACATCGTGGACGTGGACGACAGCCTGGCCTCCGGGAGTGCGCGCATGGTGGTGGCGATCGATCGCCAGAAGGCGGCGCTGCTGGGAGTGAACCAGGCCGAGGCGGTGCGGGTACTCGCGGCTGGCCTCGGCGGCATCGACGCGACCTTCATCAAGGCAGGGCGTGAAACCGACCCGATCCCCGTGAGACTGGAACTGGACGTGCCCGAGAAGGCGCGGATCGCCGACGTGCTGGCACTGCAGGTTCGCTCCGGGAACGGTGCGCTGATCTCGCTCTCCGAAATCGCCATCGTCGAGGAAAAGTCCTGGGACAACGCGATCTACCACAAGGACCTGCTGCCGCTCGACTGGGTCAGTGCCGACGCGGTCGGCACCACGGACAGCCCGCTCTATGGAATGTTCGAGGTCGTGGGTGCGCTGCGCAAGGGCATGCCCGAGGGCCTCGATCTGGAGCAGCGGTTCTTCAGCGCGCCGGTGGATCCCTACACGCCGACGCTCAAGTGGGACGGCGAATGGCAGATCACCTTCGAGACCTTCCGCGACATGGGGCTCGCCTATTCGGTCGGGCTGGTGCTGATCTACCTGCTGGTCGTCGCGCAGTTCCGTTCCTACGCAGTGCCGCTGGTGATCATGGCACCCATTCCGCTCACGATCATCGGCGTGATGCCGGGGCATGCGCTGCTGGGCGCGCAGTTCACCGCCACCTCGATGATCGGGATGATCGCGCTCGCGGGCATCATCGTGCGCAACTCGATACTGCTGGTGGATTTCATCAACGTGGAAATCGCGCGTGGCTGCAGCCTGGCCGACGCGGTGATCGGCGCGGCTGCGGTACGTGCGCGCCCGATCGCACTTACCGCGGTGGCCGCCATGATCGGGGCGTTCTTCATACTCGACGACCCGATCTTCAACGGGCTCGCGGTGTCGCTGATCTTCGGGATCCTGGTCTCGACGGCGCTCACGCTGGTGCTGATCCCGATCCTGTATTTCAGCTATCGCAGCAGACAACAGGCCGCCTGACACGGCCGAAGGGGGTTGATATGGCAAAAGTAGTGGTGATGGGTGCGGGCCTCGGCGGCGTCGCCTGTGCGTACGAGATGAAGAAGAAGGTCGGCAAGAGTCACCAGGTCACGCTGGTCGGCAGCAGCCCGTATTTCGAGTTCACGCCATCCAATCCCTGGATGATGGTCGGCTGGCGGACGGCACCCCAGACACGCGTCGATCTCGCCAAGCCGCTCGCGGCCAAGGACATCGCGTTCATTCCGAAGCTGGTGCAGGCTATCGACGCACCGGGCTCGACTCTGACGCTCGACGACGGCTCGACGCTCGCCTACGACTACCTGGTCATCAGCACGGGACCGAAGCTCGCGTTCGAGGAAGTCCCGGGACTCGGACCCAGGGGCTTCACGCAGTCGGTCTGCACCCACGGTCATGCGCTGCAGGCCTGGGACCGCTACCAGGAGTTCGTGCAGGCGCCGGGGCCTATCATCGTCGGTGCCGCGGCCGGGGCGAGCTGCTTCGGGCCGGCGTACGAGACCGCGATGATCCTCGACACCGACCTGCGCAGGCGCAGGATCCGTGACCGCGTGCCGATGACCTACGTTACGCCGGAACCGTACATCGGCCACATGGGGCTCGGCGGCGTCGGCGACAGCAAGGGACTGATGGAAGCCGAGATGCGCCAGCGACACATCACCTGGATCACGAACGCCAAGGTGACCGGTGTCGAGGACGGGGTGATGACGGTCGCCGAGCACAACGATGACGGCACGGTGAAGAAGGAGCACAAGCTGCCCTTCAAGTACTCGATGGTACTGCCGGCGTTCAAGGGCGTGGACCCGGTCGCGGCCGTGCCGGAGCTGTGCAATCCGCGCGGCTTCGTGCTGATCGACGAACACCAGCGTTCGAAGAAGTACCGCAACATCTTCTCGGCAGGAGTGTGCGTCGCCATTCCCCCGGTCGAGGTGACTCCGGTCGGCACCGGTGCCCCGAAGACCGGCTACATGATCGAGTCGATGGTCAGCGCGATCTGCGAGAACGTCGCGGCGGAAATCGCCGGCAAGCCGGCCACCGCGCGTGGCACCTGGAACGCGATCTGCCTGGCCGACTTCGGCGACACCGGCGCAGCATTCGTGGCGCTGCCGCAGATACCTCCGCGCAACGTCACCTGGGCCAAGCAGGGCAAGTGGGTGCACGTCGCCAAGGTGGCGTTCGAGAAGTACTTCCTGCGCAAGGTGAAGACCGGTTCGGTCGCGCCGATGTACGAGAAGTACGTGCTCAGCACCATCGGCATAGAGTCGTTGAAGCAGTAACGGGGGGTGCGCGGATGAGACCGGCGGGCTGGGGCATCGGCTTGATGGCGACGGGGGCACTGGCCCTCGCGCAGGACGCGGCAGCGGAGACGCTCGCCGAGGCCTGGGCGCTTGCCGATGCGCAGGACAACGGCCTCGCGGCTGTTCGCAGCCAGGCAGAGGCTGCCGAGCTCGACGCCGGTGCGGAAAAAGCGCAGCGCTGGCCGACGCTTGCGGTCGGTGGCGCATACACGCGGCTCGACGATTCACCAGCGTTCGACTTCGGCTTCACCGGGCTGCCGATTGCGCCGCCTGAGCTGTTCGGTGGAGACGACTTCTGGATGGGAGCCGCCACGCTGACGGTGCCGCTGTTCACCAGCGGGAGGATCTCGTCGAGCATCGCGGCGGCCGAGGCGCGCGGCCGGGGCGCAGGTGCGCAGGCCCGTGGCGCGCAGGAGGACGTGAAGCTCGCGGTCGCCGAGGCCTACGTCGGCGTGCTGCGCGCGCGCAAGGCGCTTGCGGTCGCCGAGAGCAACGTCAGGACGCTCGAGTCAGTGGAAGGCGACGTGAGCGCGATGTTCGAGCGCGAGCTGGTGCCGAAGAACGACCTGCTGGCAGTGCAGGTTTCCCTTGCAGATGCCCGGCAGGGCCGACTCAAGGCGGCGAATGCCGTCGAGCTTGCGGTGGCCTCCTATAACCGCCGGCTGGGTGAACCCTTGTCCCGTCCGGTCGATCTGGACGAACAATTGCCGATTCCGCAGGGGCTGCCGGGCGATCCTGACGAGCTGGTTCGCGAAGCCGTCGACCGCCGCTCTGAATTGAAGGCACTCGACGAACAGGCGACCGCATACGGGCAACTCGCGAAGGCAGAGCGTGCGCGCACGCTGCCGCAGTTCAACGTTACCGGCGCCTACAACTACCTCGAGAACACTTTCCTGGACGACCAGGACTTCGCGTCGGTGGGCATCGGCGTGCAGTGGTCGGTGTTCGACGGGGGCCAGACCCGCAAGCGCGCCGCGTCGCTGGACAGGACGCGACGCGCCACCGAGCAGCGGCGTGCTGACGTGCAGTCGATGATTGCGCTGCAGGTGCGGCAGACCTGGCTGGACGTGGGCGAGACTCGAGAGCGCGTGGTCGTTGCGACGGGCGCCGTGGAACAGGCCGAGGAAAATCTCCGCATTGCGCGCGAGCGCTATGGCGCCGGGCTCGGTACCCAGACGCAGCTGCTCGAGGCGGAGAACCTGCGGGTGAAGGCGCTGCGCAATCGCGACGACGCCGGGCTCGACGCGGGCCTGGCGAAGCTCAGGCTGGCGAGGGCGGTCGGCGCGCTGTGATTCCAGGCGTACTCCGTGCCGGGTGACGCCGCGGGGACGCCGTAAACCCGTCCCTGGGGGCTCGCGCGCGGCGTCCCTGCCGCGCGACGCCCCGCGTCATCACCCGGCACGGAGCGCGCCCGGCCGCCAGCTCCGGCCGTTCGCGCTCGCGGTCAGTGCGCGCCCAAGCTTGCGCGTGCCGAGCGCCGGCGTGAAATTGCGACCGTCCCACACCTGTTCGCCGGCGATGAAGACGGCGCTCACGACGCCGTCCGACCGGTTAACGAGCTGCTCGTGCCCGAAGATGTCGCGGTAGATCATCCGGCGGCTCGCATCGGTGTCGTAGCGCTTGAGTGCCTCGGGGTCGACCAGCACCAGGTCGGCCTGCGCCCCCGGCTCGAGCCGACCCGCGTCGATGCCGAAGAAATCGGCCGGCTCGCGCGTCAGGCGCTGGACCGCGCGCGCCACCAGCTCAACGGACTCCCGAGCCGCGACCTGCAGCGTGAGCAGGTTGCCGTCGAAGAACGCAAGGTTGATGAGATGCGCTCCGCTGTCGTTGAACCCGGGCAGCATGTGCCGGTGGAACAGCAGCCGCTTCAGGATCTCCGGCCGGTCATTCGCGACCACGAACCACCAGCGGAGCTCGCGGTCGTAGCGGCGCAATAGATGCAGCAGGAACGCGCCGTCGCGGCCGACGGGGGAGGGAAACGATTCGAGCGCGGCCGCTTCCGCCTTGCTGCGCGCGGCATCAACGTGGCCGGACTGGAATTCACGCAGCCGCCGCAGGATCGCGCCAAGGGTTTCGCCGCACCACTCCGGCACCGGGCATCGCTCGACACGCAGCGCGTCGAAGTCGCGGTTGAACGTCGAGACAGCGCCCGAGGAGTGCCATTCGCGAACGAACAGCTCGCCGAACTCGTCCGTCGCCATGATCGCGCGGCGCCCTGCGGCGTCCTCGATGTCGAGCGACATGAGTCGCCGCGTCGAGGAAAATTCCTCGAAGATCGGACAGATGGCGCCTTCCGCGTACATGCGGAACGGCGTGCCCAGCACCTGGAAGTGGAAGCGCCCCTTCACGAGCTTCGAGTTCAGCAGGTTCGCGATCAGCGGGAAGAGCCGCCACGTGCGGCGCTCGTGCGTGAGGTCCACGGCCGTGAGCGCCGAGGTCCTGAGCGGCTGGCCGTGCAGCCGTCCGCTGGTCAGGAAGAACCGCAGGAACGTCGCGAACCGTCTGGAGGCGTCAGGCGTGCACTGCCAGACGCGATCGTGGCTGCGGACGATGTCGAGCAGCGATCGCAGTTCTCCCATCGACGCATGCTGCGCCGGGATGCGCTTGTCGGTGTGCGGTGCGTTCGCGAGGTAGTGGAACGGGATCGCGTCGGTAGAGAAGCCCGCGTAGCCCTCCAGCATTGCGGTTTCCAGCAGTTCGCGCATCCGGCGGAGCTCCGCGGCCGTCGGGGCGCGGCTTACCGCCGCGGTTGTGCCCATGGCCTCGATCCTCAGCATCGAATGCGGGATGAGTGGAACGACGTTGGGGCCGAGCGGCAGCGAGTCCAGGTGCTCGAGGTAGCCGGCGGTGGTGTTCCAGCCCATGCGGTCCACGACCCTGCCGAGCACGGATTTCGGGACATTCTCGACGCGCGCGAAGCAGTCGAGGATCGGGTCGTCGCCGTTCCTGCGCTGCGATCCGAAGGCGGTGCCCAGGCTGCAATTGCCTACGACCACTGTCGTCGTCCCGTGGCGCACGGACTCGGGCAGGCCGGGCGCGAGTTCGACCTCCAGGTCGAGGTGGGTGTGGATGTCGAGGAGTCCCGGCATCAGCCACTGGCCGCGGGCGTCAACGACGAGCCCGGCACGCGACGCATCGAGGGCAGGACCGCGCGCCGCGATGCGGCCATCGAGGATCGCGACGTCCTGCTGTGTCGGCGGGACGCCGGTGCCGTCGAAGACGAGCGCGTTGCGGATCATGACGCTGCATTGGTCTTTCATGAGTGTCTCGCGAACGCGTCCTGGCAGGTCGAATCCGGTTCAGTCCGCGGCCAGCCGCCCAGCCGCTTCATGGAACGCGCGGCAGAGCGCCTCGACCTGCGCGCCGGCCGTCGCGGGGCTCACCAGCATCATGTTGTGGAACGGCGCGATCAGGCAGCCACGATTCAGCAGCGCCAGGTGCATTGCGCGCTCCAGCGCCGGAGCGTGCGCGGTCTCGGCCTCGGTGCCATTGCGCAGCGGGCCGGGAGCGCAGATGAACTCGACGCGCGCGCCGACCCGCACCACGTGCCAGGGCAGGTCGTGCCGCGCGATCGATGCCTCGAGCCCGGCTGCGAGTGTCGCCGCCAGCCTTTCCATGTGAGCGTAGGCGTCGACGGTCATCACGTGCTCGAGCGTGGCACGCATCGCTGCGAGCGATAGTGCATTGGCCGACAGCGTCGTGCCCATCCCTGAATGACCAGGCGGCATCGCGGCTCGTGTCGCGTCGAGCCTTCGAGCGACTTCATTCGTGAAGCCCCAGGCGCTGGCCGGGACGCCGCCGGCGATCGGCTTTCCAATCACGAAGAGATCCGGCTCGAGGCCGTGCGCGCGCGTGTAGCCGCCGGGACCGGTCGAGATCGTATGCGTCTCGTCAATCAACAGCAGCGTCCCGGCGTCGCGCGTCAGGCGTCGCAATCCGGCGTGGAAGCCGGGCTCGGGCAGCACCATGCAGGAGTTCGTGAGCACGGGCTCGGTGATCACGCAGGCCACGTCGCCATGCGCCAACGCCGCCTCCAGTGCCGGCAGGTCGTTGAATTCAACCACTCGCGCGAGCTGCGTGAGATCGACGACCTGGCCGAGCAGTCCTGGACGATTGACGGCCCGCCCGTCCACCAGCCGCACGAAGGTCTCGTCCACCGTGCCGTGGTAGCAGCCGTTGAAAACCAGGATCGTCGGACGCCCGGTCACCGCCCGCGCGACCCTGAGCGCGAAGCGGTTTGCGTCGGTGGCCGTGGTCGCGAGCTGCCAGTGTGGCAGTCCGAAGCGCTCGGCGAGCAGCCGCCCGACGGCGGGCGCGTCTTCGGTCGGCAGCATGTACGTGAGTCCGCGGCTTGCCTGGCGGGCGATCGCCTCGACCACCGCGGGCGGCGAGTGCCCGAACATGGAGCCTGTATCGCCCAGGCAGAAGTCGGCGTACTCGTTGCCGTCGATATCGCGCAGCGTCGCGCCACGGGCTTCCTGTACCAGGAACGGGAACGGCATCGGCCAGTCCCGCATCCAGTGCATCGGTACGCCGTCGTAGAATCCGGCGATGCCGGCACCGACCCGCTGTTGCGAACGCGGGTGCAGCCGCGCATAGCGGCCCTGCTCGGCAGCGAAGACCTCGGCGGTGCGTTCGGGCGGGATGCCACCCATGATTGCTTGCGGCACGTGTCGGGTCCGTAATTTCCGTTGATCCGCGATTCTAGGCCGGGGAAAGTGAGCTCGCCGTACACTTCCTTGACGGTCCCCTGCTGCCCGTGGATACTGCGCTGCGACATGAATACGCGCCCGGACAATACGCTCGACCGCCGCTGGTGGTGGCGCCACTCCTAGGAGTGGGCCCGGACGCGCACGTTTCGTTCGCAGGAATCCAGGACCCATCTCCGCGAGCAAGCCGGGGATGGGTTTTTTTGTGCGTCCCCGGGTCCTCGCGACAGAGGAACCGCAAGTGACGACCGCAATGTTCGACATCGCCGCCGACCTCGACACCCCCGTGTCGGCGTACCTGAAGCTGAAGCCGTTCCGGCCGCGCTTCCTGCTCGAGAGCGTTGAGGGCGGGGAACGCCTCGCCCGCTATTCCTTCATCGGCTTCGGTGACTGCCTGGAGTTCAGGCTCGACGCCTCCGGCCTGCGGCTGGGGCAGGAGCTGCTGTCTCGACCGGAAAACCAGGCCGACCTGCTCGCCGCGTTGCGCATGGCGCTTGCCGCCGCGCCGCACCCGGACGTGGCGGACCGCGGGTTCCCGCTGCTCGGCGGCCTGGTCGGTGCGGCGAGCTACGACCTGGTGCGCTATTTCGAGCGGCTGCCGTCGCTTGCGCGGGCCGACGACGATTGCCCCGACGCGCACTACGTCGCGCCGCGGTCACTGCTGGTATTCGACCACCTGACGCGCCGCGCCGCGCTGCTGCACGCAGGATCGGAGCACGAGCGGCAGAGCCTGCGCCGCGAGGTCATTCGCGCGCTGCGAGGCGGCCTGCCGGGGCCGGCCTGGGCCGCGAAATTCAGCCCGCCCGAGGCCAGCCTGTCCGAGGACGATTTTCTCGCGCGCGTGGCGCGGACCAAGGAATACATCGCTGCGGGCGACGTCTACCAGCTCGTGCTGTCGGTCCGGTTCTCGGGTCGCTGCGACCTCGATCCCTTCGAAGCCTATCGCGCACTGCGACTGCTGAATCCTTCGCCCTACATGTACTACTGCGAACTCGGCGATCGTGTGGTGGTCGGCTCCTCGCCCGAGGCGCTGGTGAAGTTGAATGGCCGCCAGGCCGAGATGCGGCCGATCGCCGGCACACGCCCGCGCGGTGCGGACGCCGCCGAGGATGCGGCGCTCGAGGCGGAGCTGCTGGCCGACCCGAAGGAGAATGCCGAGCACGTGATGCTGGTGGACCTCGCGCGCAACGACCTGGGGCGCGTCGCATCGGCTGGAACGGTGCGCGTAGAGCCTTTCCGCTCGATCGAGCGCTACAGCCACGTGATGCACATCGTGAGTGGGACGCGCGGCGAGCTTGCGCCCGGGCACGACGCATTCGACCTGTTCGCCGCGGCTTTTCCCGCCGGTACGCTGGTCGGAGCACCGAAGGTGCGCGCGATGGAGATCATCGATGAGCTCGAGCCGGTTCGTCGCGGTTTCTACGGCGGCACCGTGGGGTATTTCGGTCACGGCGGCGACATGGACCAGGCGATTGCGATCCGCACCATGGTTTTCCACGGCGACACGTACAGTTTCCAGGCGGGCGCGGGCATCGTCGCGGACAGCGTGCCGATCAGCGAGTACCGGGAGGTGTTCGCCAAGAGCGCGGCGCTCAGGGGCGCACTGGAACTTGCCCGGGAGGGACTGTGATGAGTCCGCCGCGACTGCTGCTCGTGGATAACTACGACAGCTTTACCTACAACCTGGTGCAGGCCTTCCTGGTGCTCGGCGCAGAGGTACTCGTTCACCGCAACGACGCGATCACGGTGCCCGAGGCCGAGGCCCTGAAGCCCACGCACCTTTGCATCTCGCCGGGTCCTGGCACGCCGCGCGACGCGGGCGTCTCGATCGATATGATCAAGGCCTTCGCCGGACGCATCCCGGTGCTCGGCGTGTGCCTGGGTCATCAGTCCATGGTCGACGCGCTTGGCGGCGACATCGTGCGGGCAGGCCGGCTGATGCACGGCAAGGTCTCGATGGTCGAACACGACGGTCGCGGGATCTTCGCTGGCGTGCCGCAGCCCTTCGAGGCCGGCCGGTATCACTCTTTGATCGCGAAGCCAGACACCTTGCCTGAGGTTCTCGAGGTGTCGGCACGCACGGCGGAGGGCGAGATCATGGGGGTCCGGCACAGGCAACTGGCCTTGGACGGAGTGCAGTTCCACCCGGAGAGCATCCTGACCCCGGACGGGCCGACCATCATGGGTAATTTCCTCGCCACACGCAGCGGCCGACGTAAGGAGTCGGCGGCGGTGTCCGGTGGCTGACTTGCGCGAAACACTCGGGCGGCTGCTCGACGGCCAGGAACTCTCCGAGGCGGAGGCCGGTGAACTGCTGGTCGACCTGACCCGGGGCACGGTCGCCCCGGCCATGGCTGGTGCGCTGCTCGTGGCTCTGCGTGCCAAGGGCGTGACACCCGGCGAGCTGCGCGGGTTCGCGGGTGCGATGCGCCGTCTTGCGCGTCGGCCCAGCCTGCCCACGGGGTCGCCCGCGATCGACATCGTAGGCACCGGTGGCGACGCATCGGGCAGCTTCAACATTTCGACGGGCGCGGCGCTGCTTGTCGCCGCGATGGGCGTGCGTGTCGTGAAGCACGGCAACCGGTCGGTATCGAGCCGCGCCGGCAGCGCCGACATGCTCGAAGCGCTCGGGCTCGGGCTGCCGCTCGACGAGCGTGCCTCCGGTGAGTGTCTCGCCGCGACGGGGTTCACGTTCCTGTTCGCGCCGCACTACCACCCGGCCATGAAGGAGATCGCACCCGTGCGTCGTGAGCTCGGCGTTCGCACTGTTTTCAACCTGCTCGGTCCGCTGACCAACCCGGCAGCTCCGCCGTTCGCACTGATCGGGGCCTACAGCCTGGAGGCGGCCGCGCTGATGGCCGAGTCCCTTGCCGGCATGCCGATAGAGCGCGTATTCGTCGTCCACGGTACGGCCGGGTGGGACGAGGCGACGCCCGTGGGTCCATTCGAGCTTTTCGACGTGCGGCCGGGCCGCGTGTCGAGGGAGCAGCGCGACCCGCTGGACCTGGGCGTGCCACGTTGCGGGACTGCGGACCTTGCCGGCGGCAATCCGGCCGAGAATGCAGCTGCGCTGCGCGAGGTCTTCGAGGGACGGGACCGTGGGGCGCATCGCGATGCGCTGGCGCTGAATGCGGCGCTCGCGCTGGAGGTGACGGGAAACGTGGCAACCTGTGTCGAGGGCGTCGCGGCCGCACACGCTGCGATCGACCGCGGCGACGCCGCCAGGCTGGTCGCGCGACTGGCGGAATTCCGTCGCACCGTCAGCGAGCCCGATGCCCCGGCCATGAAGCACGGAGACCTGCAATCCTGACCACGACGCACCATTTTCCGAACCGCTGACGCCACACGGTCGATCATTTCGCATGGGTCTTCTTTCCGACATGGTCCGCTCGAGCATCCGTCGCGTCGCCGAGGCGCGCGAGCGCGTGCCGGAGGCGGCGCTGCGCGCCGCGGCGCTCGGTACGGCGGTTCCGCCGCGATTGAAGCTCGGGCGCGAGGGATTCGACCTGATCGCGGAACTCAAGCTGCGCTCGCCGTCGATGGGCGACCTGTCGGCAAGCACCGTAGATCCGATGCGGCGGCTCGAGGCCTATGCCGAGGGTGGCGCCGCGATCTGCTCGATCCTCACCGAGCCCGATCGATTCGATGGCGAGCTCGACCATCTTCGACTCGCGGCCGAGGTGCTCCAGCCCTACGGCGTCCCGGCGATGCGCAAGGATTTCCTGGTCGATCCCTACCAGGTGCTCGAGGCGCGTGCCTACGGAGCATCTGGCATCCTGCTGATCGTGCGCATGGTGCCGCGGGAGCGCCTGGTCGCGATGATGGACTGCGCCGCCGAGCTCGGGCTCTTCGTATTGCTCGAGGCGTTCGGCGCCGGCGACCTGCACGCCGCGAACGAGGTTGCGCTTGAGCGCCGGGGTCGCGACGAGCAGGTGCTGATGGGCCTGAACTGCCGCGACCTCGAGACGCTGGAGATCGACTTCGGGCGCTTTGCGGAGTTGCGCGAGAAGATGCCGCCCGACTGGCCCTGCGTTGCCGAGAGCGGCATACAGTTGCCTGAGGACGCTGCCAGCGTCGCATTGCTCGGCTACCGGCTCGCGCTGGTGGGCACCAGCCTGATGAAGCGCGGTGACCCGATGCAGGCGGTGCGCGAACTGCTCGCGGCCGGTCGAGCGGTGCGCAACTGAGGCGGCCGTGCAGCGACTCTGGATCAAGATCTGTGGCTTGAAGTCACGCGAAGCCATCGAGGCAGCGGCGGCGGCCGGCGCGGACGCGGTGGGATTCGTGTTCCACGCGGACTCGCCACGCAACCTGTCCGTGGACGAGGCGCGCGTGCTGCAGGATGCGGTGCCGCCGGGAGTCGAGCGCGTCGCGGTGTTCCTGCACCCGTCGCAGGCGCTGGTCGAATCGGTGATCGACGCGATCCGGCCTGACCGGATCCAGGTGGACGCCGGGGACCTTGCATCATTGCAGTTGCCGCGCGCGCAGGGGGTGCTGGCGGTGGTGCGCAGCGGCGAACGATTGCCCGAGCCGCTGCCTGCGCTCCTGCTGCTCGAAGGAGCGCGGAGCGGGGCCGGTGAGAAGGCGGACTGGTCACGGGCGGCGCTGGTCGCGCGACGCACGCAGCTGGTGCTGGCGGGCGGACTGGACGCGGGCAATGTCGTGGACGCGCTGCGCGTGGTCCGTCCATTCGGCGTCGACGTGAGTTCGGGCGTCGAATCGGCCCGCGGCATCAAGGACCTGGGCAGGATTCGTGAATTCATCGGGGCCGCCCGCGCCGCGGACCAGGCCCCGGTCGTCGAGGAGAGTCGCTGATGAGAATCGAGTCGTTGAAGGTGGACCGCGAGGCATTGCTCGCGCAGGTGCTGGCCGGTGCGTTTCCCGACCAGCGCGGGCGCTTCGGCCCGTTTGGCGGACGCTACGTTCCCGAGACGCTGGTGCCGGCGCTCGACCGCCTGCAGGAAGGCGTGAGCAGCATCCTCCCCGATCCCGCTTTTCGCGCCGAACTCGAGTCCGAGCTGCGCACCTGGGTGGGTCGCCCGACGCCGCTCACCTTCGCGCGCGAACTGTCGCGCCGCTGGGGCGCGGAAGTCTGGCTGAAGCGCGAGGACCTCGCGCACACGGGCGCGCACAAGATCAACAACGCCATCGGCCAGGCGCTGCTTGCCAGGCGCCTGGGCGCGAAGCGCATCGTCGCCGAGACGGGAGCGGGACAGCACGGCGTCGCGTCTGCCGCCGCCTGCGCGCGCCTTGGCCTGCCCTGCGTCGTGTACATGGGCGCCGTGGACATGGAGCGGCAGGCGCCGAATGTCGGACGCATGAAGCTGCTCGGTGCGGAGGTCGTGCCGGTCACCGGCGGCGACCAGACGCTGCGCGCGGCAATCGACGAGGCGCTGCGCGACTGGGTGTCCGATCCCGACGGCACGTACTACCTGCTGGGTTCGGCTGTCGGGCCGCACCCGTATCCGTACATGGTGCGCGAGTTCCAGTCCGTGATCGGCGTGGAGGCACGAGCGCAGATGCTCGAACAGGCAGGCACGCTGCCCGACGTCACGGTCGCCTGCGTGGGGGGCGGCTCGAACGCGATCGGCCTGTTTCATCCGTTCGTCCGCGACCTCGGCGTGAAGCTGCTGGGCTTCGAGGCCGGCGGCACCGGCATCGGGCTCGGGCAGAACGCCGCGTCGCTGGCCTACGGCCGGCCCGGCGTGCTGCAGGGCTGCTACTCGCTGCTGCTGCAGGACGAACATGGGCAGGTGCAGGAAACGCATTCGGTGTCCGCTGGGCTCGACTATCCGGGCGTCGGGCCCGAGCACGCGCTGCTCGCGACGATCGGCCGCGTGACCTACGAGGCTGCGGGGGACGGCGAGTCGCTGGAGGCGCTGGCCGAGTGCTGCGAGGCCGAGGGGATCCTGCCCGCGATCGAAAGTGCGCACGCGTTCGCGGGCGCGAAGCGCTACGCGAAGGCGCATCCCGGCAGTCGCATCCTGATCGGCCTCTCGGGGCGCGGCGACAAGGACATGCCGACACTGCAGCGAACGCTGCTCAAGGGGGTCCTGTGATGAGCAAGCCCCGTGACACTATCAGCGCCGCGATCCGCGCCAGCGCGGCCTCGGGCTGTCCGGCCATCGTCGGTTTCATGACCGGCGGATTTCCCGATCGCGCGGGTTTCAAGCGAAACCTCGCCGCAATCGCCGCTGCCGCGGACGTGGTGGAGATCGGCGTACCGTTCTCCGATCCCATGGCCGACGGCTTGACGATCCAGCGCGCCAGCCACGTCGCGCTGCAGGGGGGATTTACCCTGCCGTGGTTGCTGGAGGAGCTGCGCTCGATGCAGCCGCGGCCAACGGCGCCGCTGTTGCTGATGAGCTACCTGAACCCGCTGCTGGCCTACGGGCTCGAGCGCCTCCCAGAGGCGGCGGCGACCGCGGGCGTTGCGGGGTTCATCATTCCGGACCTGCCGTACGAGGAAAGTGCGGAAATCCGCCAGGCGCTTGATCGCGCGGGGCTGGCGCTCGTGCAGATGGTCACGCCGGTGACGCCGGCCGCGAGGCTCGCGATGCTGTGCGAGGCAAGCCAGGGCTTCGTGTACGCGGTGACGATGACCGGTACCACGGGCAAGAGCGTCACCGTGCCGGACGAAGTGCTCGAATACATGGATCGCGTGCGTGCCGTGTCCCCGCTGCCGGTATGCGCCGGGTTCGGCATCCGCAGCCGGGAGCAGGTGGCCCGGATGACGGGGCACGTGGACGGCGTGGTCGTGGGCTCGGCGCTGGTCGAGGTGCTCGAGCGCAGTGAGGATCCCGCCGAGTTCATCCAAGCGCTCAGGCCTTGACCGCGATCGCCGTCTTCTGCGGATCCTCGCACGGCGCAGATCCTGCATTTGAGGCCGCCGCGCGTGCAGTAGGATTCGAGATCGCGCGCCGCGGATGGACGCTGGTCTACGGCGGCGGCAGCGTCGGATTGATGGGCGTGCTGGCGGACGCGGCGCTCTCCGCCGGGGGTCGCGTCGTGGGCGTGATTCCGCGATTCCTGCACGAGTGGGAAGTTGGGCACGACGGCCTCACGGAACTCGAGATCGTCGGCACGTTGACGGAACGCAAGGTCCGGATGGGGGCGCTCGCGGATGCCTTCCTGACCCTACCGGGCGGAATCGGCACGCTGGACGAACTCTTCGAGGCGCTGAGCTGGTCGCAGCTCGGGCTCGACCCGAAGCCGAACGGGCTCCTGAACGTCAACGGGTATTACGACGACCTGGTGGCGTACCTGGATCGGGCCGTCGCTTCCGGGTTCGTGAAACCCGCGCACCGCGCGCTGCTCCGGGTAGGCAACGACCACGCGGCGCTGCTCGACGAACTGATGTAGCGGTCGAAAACGGGAAAATAGGGAAAATAGGTGCCTGGCACCTATTTTTCAGGCGGCGACGACGGTGGCCTTGAGGCGGTCGATGACCAGCGTCCGCATGTTCTGCAGCGGATTCTTTTCCCAGGTGAAGCACGGCGGCTGGCGGCGCAGCATCGACCATCGCTTGGTGTGCAGCACCTGTTTAAGGTACTCGAGGTTCTGCTCGATAGCTTCCATGTACGGATTGCGGCCGCCAAAGAGCGGCTCGACGTAGCGGTAGGCGCCGCCGAATTCGCCGTCGAGGCGCGTGCGCATCGTATCCGCCGCGAACTCCGGTGTGTGCCTGAGGATGTCGAGGCCCGAGCCGTAAACGACCTTGAGGCCGCCTTCCTCGCTGTTCGAAAGCGCCACGCCGCCGAGCACGAATTCAGGATAGAGCCGGTCGCGGCATTTTTCCAGGTAACAGCGATCGGACATCTGCGCGATCATGTCGGCCGTTCCCAGCAGGTGGCCGACCTTCCGATCGCGCGCCTCGTCGAGGCGAATCTGGTCGAACGGCAGTTCGTACCCGGTGAAGTGCACGATCTGCGTCGCAACGGGCACCCACTCCGCCATGCCGATCGCTGGCAGGTATCTCGCGAGGAACTGCGCGCTGCGTCCGACGTGCGTGCGCGTGAACTCCGCGCCGTTACGATGCTGCGTGTCATCGGTCTGGCGGATGTAGCCCGCGTCGTGGAACAGCGCGGCGACGATTCCCATCGCGGCACGTTCCGGGCCGAGACGCTGTTCGGCCGAATGCGAGCGGTCATAGCCCGCGAGCAGTCGCGCCATCGCGAGCGTGTCGTCGAGCGAATGCTGCAGGTCGTGATAGACGGTGTCGCAGCCGAAGTAACCAGGGAAATGCCCGGTGAACAGCCGCTCGAAATCCCCGAATGCCGCAGTGACGCGATCGACCTGGGCGGAGGGCCATGCCTGGGAGAAGATCTCCTCGACTGCGCGCCGCACCGACGCGACCGAACTCACCTGCACGGTGTTCGTTACGTCGAAATCGCTGCGTCGGTATCGCATGTCCGGTTTCTTGTTCTCAGAGGCGCAAGTCGTCGCACACAAGGCCAATTCGCGCGAGTGTAGTCCTTCGCGTCCGGAACGCCAGAGTAAAGAAATCCGACACCGTGGCCGCGGCGCCTATATGTCAAAAGCGGCGAGCACCGGGGTGTGGTCCGAGGGCCGCTCATTGCGCCGCGGGGCCTTGTCGATGCGACTTTCCCCGCAATTTTTCGCCAGTTCCGCGCTCGCCAGGATCAGGTCGATTCTGAGACCTGCGTTGCGCCGGAAAGCCATCATCCTGTAGTCCCACCACGAAAATGACTTCTCCGGCTGCTCGAACAGCCTGAAGCAGTCCACCAGTCCGGCCTCGGTGAGTGAGCGCAGCGCGGCGCGCTCGGGCTCGCTCACGTGCACCGAGCCCTCCCAGGTCTTCGGGTCGTGCACGTCGCGGTCCTCGGGCGCGATGTTGTAATCGCCGAGCATGACCAGCCGCGGATGCCGCGCGAGTTCGTCGGTCACGTAGGCACGCAAGGCTTCGAGCCAGCGCAGCTTGTACTGGAACTTCTCCGAGTCGACCGTCTGCCCGTTCGGCACGTAGACGTTGATCACGCGCACGCCCGACACCGTCGCAGCGAGCACGCGCCGTTGTTCGTCCTCGAACCCGGGGATGCCGGCGACCACGTCGGCCGGTTCCCGCCTCGACAGGATGGCGACACCGTTGTAGGTGCGCTGGCCGCTGAATACGGCGTACATTTCGAGCTCGCGAATTTCGTCCAGCGGGAAGTCCGCGTCAGGCAGCTTGGTTTCCTGCAGCGCCAGGACGTCCACCGCATTGGTTGCCAGCCAGGCCTTGAGTTGCGGCAGCCGCACGCGCAGCGAATTGACGTTCCAGGTTGCTACGAGCATGGGCATCCTTCGTGCTGAGCGCGACAGGCGGCTGGTCAGGCGGCGAGGCCCATCTGTCGCAGCAGCGGCTCGATGTCGGGCTTGCGACCGCGGAACTCGACGAAGGCCTCCATGGCATCGCGGCTTCCGCCACGCTCGAGGATCGAGCGCAGGAACCGCCGCGCCGTGACGCGATCGAACACGCCTTTTTCCTCGAAGGCGCCGAATGCGTCGGCGGACAGCACTTCAGCCCACTTGTAGCTGTAGTACCCGGCGGCATAGCCGCCCGAGAAGATGTGCTGGAAACTGTTCGGGAAGCGATTGAACGAGGGCGGACGCAGTACCGAGACTTCACTGCGCACGTCCTCCAGCAACCCTGCAATGCGCGGCGGCGATCCCGGCGTGAATTCCGCGTGCAGGCGGAAATCGAACAAAGCGAATTCGAGCTGGCGTACCGTCTGCATCCCGGCCTGGAAAGTGCGCGTCGCCTGCAGCTTCGCCAGCATTTCGGCCGGCAGCGGCTCGCCGGTCTCGACGTGGGCGGAGATCAGCGGCAGGACTTCCCGCCGCCAGGCGAAATTTTCCATGAACTGGCTGGGCAACTCGACCGCGTCCCAGGGCACGCCGTTGATGCCCGCCACGCCCGGGTAGTCGACGCGAGTCAGCATGTGGTGCAGCCCGTGGCCGAACTCGTGGAACAGCGTCAGCACGTCTTCGTGCGTGAGCAACGAGGGGCGATCCGCCATCGGCGGCGTGAAATTACAGACCAGGTACGCGACCGGCAGCGCGCTTGCCTCGCCGAGCCGGATACGGCCCACGCAATCGTCCATCCATGCGCCGCCACGCTTCTTCGGGCGGGCATACAGGTCGAGGTAGAAGCCGCCGCGCGGTGTGCCGTCGCGGTCCACGATGTCGAAATAGCGCACGTCCGGGTGGTACAGCTCCACGTCCTCGCGCGCGACCATGCGCACGTCGTAGAGCCTGGTAACGACGGTGAAAAGCCCTGCGATTACGCGCGGCAGCGGGAAGTAGGGGCGCAGTTCCTCTTCCGATACGTCGAGTCGCTCGCGCTTCAGCCGCTCGGAATAGAACGCAACGTCCCAGGAATCGAGCTTGCGGCCGGCATAGCTTTCGAGTTCCGCGAACTCCCGTTGCGCCGCGGGGCGGCTCACTCGCGCGAGCTCGCGCAGGAAGTCGAGGACCTCGCCCGTCTTCTGCGCCATCTTGGTCGCGAGCGAGTACTGGGCGTAGTCCGCGTAGCCGACGAGGTTTGCCGCTTCGTGCCGCAGTTCCAGGATCTCCGCCATCAGCGGCGTATTGTCCCAGCGTCCCGCGTGCGGACCCTGCTCGGAGGCCCGCGTCGTCCAGGCCTCGTAGAACTCCCGGCGCAACCCGTCCTGCTCCGCGTGGGTCAGCACGGCCTGGTAGTTCGGTGCATCGAGCGAAAGCAGCCACCCGTCGTGGCCGGCATCCTCGGCTGCCTTGCGCGCACGCCGCACGGTGGTCTCCGGCAGGCCGGCAAGTTCCGCCGCGTCGTCGATGCGACGTGACCAGGCGTTGGTCGCGTCCAGGACGTTTTCGTCGAATTTCGACTGCACGGTCGAGAGGCGTTCCATGACCTCGCCGAAGCGCCGCTTGCGGTCTTCGGGCAGCGAGACGCCGGAGAGGCGGAAATCGCGAAGCGCGTGCTCGACCAGCGTCTTCTGGGCCGTGTCGAGGCGGCTCCCCTCGAGGTCCGCCACCCTCTGGTAGGCCGCGCACAGGCGCTCGTTCTGCGCAAGCTCGGTGTGGTAGGCGCTGAGCAGCGGCAGGCAGGCGTTGTAGGCCGCCCGCAGCTCGTCGCCATTCATCACGCCGTTCAGGTGGCCGATCGGCGACCAGGCGCATGAGAGCCTGTGGTGCATGCGCTCGATCGGCGCGACCAGGGCATCCCAGCCTTCCGCGCCACCTTCGAGCAGCGCGGCCAGCTCGCGGCGGTTGTCGTCCAGCAGTTGACGGATGGCGGGTTCGACGTGCGCGGGCTCGATGGCAGAGAAGCGGGGAAGCTCGAATTGCTGCAGCAGTGGGTTGGTCATCGCGCCCGTCCGATCGTCGTGAACGAGCGCCTATTCTGGCTCAGCGGGACATTTCCTGCAGCAGCCATCCGAGTGCCAAGGTCGCCGTCACGAAACCGGCGAATGCGAGCACGGCGCGTCGCTTGTAGCGCTTTGCCACATCGGCTTCCGGGAATGCGGCGATCAGGAACAGTTGGCCGCCGTCCGGCCGGTCCAGCACGTGCAGCGCGGGCATGGCCGGTCGCTCGGCCTGACGATCGGCAACAGCGCGCTTCGCCTCCCCGCGGGCGCGCTCCCACTCGGCCACGCTCACGCGGCCGTCACTGTCGGCGTCGAATCGACCGATGAGCGCCGCCTGGTCCTGCTTCCATTCCGCCAGCAGGGTGGCGACCTCGGCCTGCATGTCGGTGCTCCCGGTCGATGTGTGCGACCTGAACTGGCCGAGAATGCAGAGCTGCTCGTGTTCGTAGATGCGTTCCTCGACGTAGCGGTAGTGGTGCTGCTGTGGCCGGAGCAGGCTGGCGCCGACGGCCTGCGTCGGCCAGGGCGTGCTGCCGTACCAGGTCGTCGATTCGCCGGTGAGGACTTCGGCACCGGTCGGCTGGACGATGCACTCGCCCGTTCGATCGTCGAGCAGGAACGGCAGTTCGGAGCGGCCGGAGTTGATGGTCTTCCAGGATTGGCGTCGGTTCCCTTTCAGACTGGACTCCGCCTTCTGCTGGATCCGGAAATGCCACCAGACGCAGGGACGCTGGGTGAGCGGGGCCAGGTTCTGCGTGCCGTCCAGCGCCCGGCAGCGTCCGGCCAGTTCGACGTAGCCCTGGGCCGCCGATCGAATGCGCGAGGTCGGCGTGTCTTCGATCGCCCGCGCGATCCTGAGCCAGCGCAGCGACAGCCACCCGCCGCCCACGGCGGCGAATGCGAATGTCAGGATCCAGAGCCAGGAATCGGACGGATCAGTCAAAGAGCCGGCCCAGGTCCACGTCGCGCTTCTGCTCCTCGGCGAATTCGAGCAGCGATGCCGGCTTGAAGTCGAAGAGTCCCGCGACGATCAGGTCAGGGAAGGTCCCGATGCGGATGTTGTTCAGGTTCACGGCCTCGTTGTACAACTCGCGCCGGTCCGCGATGCTCTCCTCGAGTCCCGTGATGCGGCCCTGCAGGTGCCGGAAGCTTTCATCGGCCTTCAGGTCCGGGTAGTTCTCAGCGACCGCGAACAGCCGGCCCAGTCCCTCGCGCAGTTGCTGTTCCGCGGCACCCACGGCCGCAACGTCCTGCTTGCCCTGCGCCTGGAAGACGGAGGCGCGAGCCTGCATGACCCGCTCCAGCGTGTCGCGCTCGTAGGACATGTAGCGTTTGCAGGTCTCGACCAGCTTCGGCAACTCGTCGTGTCGCTGCGTGAGCAGCACGTCGATGTTCGCCCATGCCTTGCGCACGTTTTCGCGCAGGACGACAAGGCCGTTGTAGATGCGCACGAAGTAGATCGATGCGACGACGACGAGCGCGACGAAAAGCAGCAGGGCGATGACCATTCTACTAACTCCCGGGCGGCAGGCAGGCCGCCGTGGCGGAAGATTGCAGGCTAAGGGCCCCCGGCGTCTAGACTACACGTCCCATTTCCGTGAGCGCGCCCGCATGTCGATACTGCCCTATCTTGGAGCGCACCCCGAGCTCGGCGCCGGCGTTTACGTGGACTCGACGGCGCTGGTGATCGGTGACGTCGAGCTTGGCGAGGATGTCTCGATCTGGCCGATGGCGGTGGTGCGCGGTGACGTTAACCGAATCCGCATCGGCGCGCGCAGCAACGTGCAGGACGGCAGCGTGCTGCACGTCTCGCGCCCGTATCCCGGCTGCGACAGCGGCTGGCCGCTGCTGATCGGCGAGGACGTCGTGGTCGCACACAAGGTGGTGTTGCACGGCTGCACGATCGGAAACCGGGTGCTGGTGGGCATCGGGGCGATCGTGCTCGACGGCGTCGTGGTCGAGGACGACGTGACCATCGGCGCCGGTGCGGTCGTGACACCCGGCAAGCGTCTCCAGTCCGGAGGGCTCTACCTCGGCAACCCTGCCCGGCGAGTGCGCGACCTTGCGCCAGCCGAGATCGCGCGGGTGCCGATCATGGCCTCCTGGTACGTCAGCCTGAAGAAGGACTATCAGTGACCCTCGAGGCGCGTGCCTGCAGCACCTGCAGTACAGGTGCGGTGTTCGGGCGCACGCCCCGCCACAATTCGAATGCCTCGGCCGCCTGCTCGACCAGCATGCCCCAGCCCTGCTCGGCGCGGCCGGCACCGAGCCGCTTCGCCCAGGCCACGAAAGCCGTGTCGCCCACGCCGTAGGCCATGTCATAGCACGTCGTCCCGGAGTCCACGACGCCGATCGGAATCAGCGGCACCTCGCCGCGCAGGCTCGCCGATGTCGCGTTGACGATCAGGTCGAAGCTCCGATCCTGCAGTCGCGAGAACTCGCAGCCGCTCACCGGGCCCAGGTCCTTGAACGCTGCCGCGAGTTCATCGGCTCTTGCCCTCATGCGATTCGCGATCACGAGTTCGACGGGCTTCAGCGACAGAAGCGGCCCCATCGCGCCGCGCGCGGCGCCGCCCGCTCCGAGCAGCAGGATCCGCGGCGCCGACCACGCGAGGCCCAGGTTCGAAGTGAGGTCGGTCAGCAGTCCCGCGCCGTCGGTGTTGTCGCCGAGCAGCCGTCCGTCGCGGCGCACGATGGTGTTGATCGCGTCGGCCATCTGCGCGCGCGGCGTGAGTTCGTTCACGAGTTCCGTTGCGGCCTGCTTGTGCGGCAGCGTGACGTTTGCGCCCCGGCCCTCGCTGCCCAGGAACGTCAGCACCTCGCTGCGGAATCGCTCCGGCGGAGACTCGAAAAGGCGATAGATCATGTCCTGGCCGGTCTGCTTCGCGAACATCCCGTGGATGAACGGCGACCAGCTGTGGTGGACGGGATAACCGAAGAGCCCGTACGTGGCCCGCGCGGGGCGTGCCGAATCGGCGGATGGAGCGGAGTCGGGCAACGGGTTCACCAACCTCTATTCGCGGAGCCACTGCGCGGCTTTCCGCGCGAAGTAGGTCAGGATTCCGTCGGCGCCGGCACGCTTCATCGAGGTGAGCGCCTCGAGCACCACGGCACGTTCGTCGAGCCAGCCGTTCTGGGCCGCGGCCATCAGCATCGCGTACTCACCGCTCACCTGGTACACGTAGGTCGGCACGCCGAAGCGGTCCTTCACCCGTCGCACGATGTCGAGGTAGGGCAGGCCCGGCTTGATCATCACCATGTCCGCGCCCTCGTCGAGGTCGAGCGCGACTTCGCGCAGCGCCTCGTCGGAGTTGCCCGGATCCATCTGGTAGTTGTACTTGTTTCCCTTGCCGAGGTTGCCTGCCGAGCCCACCGCGTCGCGGAACGGCCCGTAGAAACTGGAGGCGTACTTGGCGGAGTAGGCGAGGATGCGCGTGTGGATGTGGCCTGCGGCCTCGAGCGCGTCGCGGACGGCACCGATGCGACCGTCCATCATGTCGGACGGCGCCACGACGTCGGCGCCGGCAGCAGCGTGAGATACCGCCTGCTTCACCAGTGCCTCGACCGTCACGTCGTTCATCACGTATCCGGACTCGTCGATGATGCCGTCCTGGCCATGGGTCGTGAACGGGTCGAGCGCGACGTCGGTGATGACGCCGAGCGAAGGTACTGCCTCCTTCAAGGCGCGCGCCGCGCGCTGGGCCAGCCCCTCGGGATTCCACGCCTCGCGACCGTCCAGCGACTTGGCCTCGGGCGGTGTGACCGGGAATAGCGCAATCGCCGGGATGCCCAGCCTTGCCGCGTCCTCGGCGTCGCGCAGCAGTTCGTCCACCGTCACGCGGTCGACGCCTGGCATCGACGGCACCGCCACGCGCTGCTTTGATCCCTCCATCACGAAAACCGGGTAGATGAAGTCACTGGCCGTGAGCATCGTCTCCCGCATCAGGCGGCGGGAAAAGTCGTCGCGCCGCATGCGCCGCATGCGGACTCGCGGGAACTGCAAGGGGGTGTGGTGATGGGTCATCTGCGGACTCCGGGCTGTGCGGCCCCCCGTTTGCTCCGGCGCGGCGCCAAGGCTATGGTGCGTTCCTGCCGGTTTTCGGGTCGGGCCGGCTGCCGGCTGCCTCAGCCGAGCTGAAACAACGACGTTTATTGCCCGGTCTTTATACATGAACGCGCCGTTTGCCGGAAAGCGAGGGGAATCCGCATTCGCGCAGCTCTGCGACGAGCTGCGGCCGGACCTGTTCCGTTTCGCATTCTGGTTGGCGCGGGACCGCGACGTGGCGGAGGACGTGGTCCAGGAGGCGCTGCTGCGGGCCTGGCGATCGCGCGAGGCACTGGCGGAAGGGGCGGCGGCGAAGCCGTGGCTGCTCACGATCGTGCGCCGCGAGCACGCACGCCTGTACGAGCGCAAGAGGTTCAGGACGGTGCAGGTGGACGAACTCGTTGCCAGTGAAGCAGTGGAACTGGGCGCAGCCGTGGACCAGGAGGTGCTGAACGTGCGCCGGGCGATCTTCGCCCTGGAGGACGACTACCGTGAGCCGCTGGTGATGCAGGTGCTGCTCGGGCACTCGACCGAGGACATCGCGACCGAGCTCGGCCTCACGCGAGGCGCGGTGCTGACGCGGTTGTTCAGGGCGCGCCAGAAGCTGCGCAGGGCGCTCGGGCAGGCCGAGGACGAGGAGGAATGAGCATGGAATGCCAGGAATTCAGGCGCGAGGCGGGCGCAGACCCCCGCCACCTCGGCCCCGCAGCCGTTGCGCATCGCGACGCCTGCGCTGCTTGCGCCGAGTCGCTGCGCAGGACCCTCGCGTTGGACGAGAAGATCCTGGCTGCGCTCCAGGTGCCGGTGCCGCAGGCTGTGCGCAACGGGGTCACCGCGGTTGGCCTCGACTCCGGCGTGGATCGCAGTCGCCCCGCCGGATCAGCGGGCCGTGTCGCCCGCGTGCCCGGGATCGCGCCCCGGCGTTGGATGGCGCTGGCCGCGAGCATCGTGGGCGGCGTCGCGATCGGGTCGCTGCTGTGGATCGGTGGCCCGCGCGCGTCGCTGGCCGAAGACGTCGTGAAGCACGTGGATCACGAGCGCGGCGCGATGGTCGTCACTTCGCACGAGGCCGATCCTGCCGAGGTCGCGGCCGTGCTGGAGAGGGCCGGCGTGCACCTGCAGCCGGGGATCGGCACCGTGAGCTATGCGAGCACCTGCCCGTTCCGCGGCGAGAAGGTGCCGCACCTGGTGGTCCAGACAGCCGCCGGTCCAATGACCGTGATGGTGCTGCGGGACGAAAAAGTGCCTGCGCCGGTGGACTTCGACGAGGGCGGCTACGCCGGCACGATCGTGCCGGCCGGCCCCGGCAGCATCGCGGTGATCGGGCACGCGCCGACGGCAGACCTCGACCATATCGCCGAACTGGTCCGCAACGCCATCCAGTGGGAGTAGCGGAAAATAGGTGCCAGGCACCTATTTATCTGGCACCTATTTTTCCTGTTTCGCGAGGATCCAGCCGTGGCCGAAAAGCACCCGTTTGCGCCGGACGACCGGCCCCGCTGCCGGTGGTCGTATGGCGGCATGAGCGAGGCCTACGTCCGCTACCACGACGAGGAGTGGGGCGTGCCGGTCCGCGACGATCGCACCCAGTTCGAATTCCTGGTCCTGGAGGGCGCCCAGGCAGGCCTCTCCTGGTCCACGATCCTCAACAAACGCGCGGGTTACCGCGAGGCGTTCGCGAACTTCGATTTCGAGAAGGTCGCGCGCTTCGACAGGCGCAAGGTCGAGCGGCTGCTGCAGAATCCCGCAATCGTTCGCAACCGGCTGAAGATCCAGTCGGCGGTCGGGAACGCGAAGGCAGCGCTGAAGCTGCAGGACGAGGTGGGCGGGCTCGCGAAGTACTTGTGGTCGTTCGTCGGCGGCAAGCCGATCGTGAACAAGTGGACGTCGATGAAACTGGTCCCGGCGACCAGCGCCGAGTCCGACGCGTTGAGCAAGGACCTGAAGAAGCGCGGCTTCAAGTTCGTCGGCTCGACGATCATCTACGCGCACATGCAGGCGACCGGGATGGTCAACGACCACGAGGTCGGGTGCTTCCGGCACGCGGAGTGCGCGAAGCTGAGTTGACGGGGACAATTACTCTGGGACGACCCACCGAACGTTGCTCTCGCCAAGCCCCTCCGGCGACAACAGGCGATGCAGTTGCGGCATCAGTTGCTGGAGACTGTCGTCCAGCATCCACGGCGGATTCACGATCGTGAGCCCCGCGCCGCTCATGCCAACCTGCGCGTCGGGCGGCAGGATCCGCAGCGACACGTCGAGTATCTTGCGTATCCCCGAGCGCTCGAGCCCGCGGTGGAAGCGGGTGGGGCCGGCACGATCGGTGAGCGGATACCAGATGCAGAACATGCCTGTCGGCCATCGCTCATGGGCCAGTTCGAGGCTCGCAAGCACGGTGTCGAACTCCAGGTCCGACTCGTAGGGCGGATCGATCAGCACCAGGCCGCGGTTTTCGCGCGGCGGCAGCTGGGCCTTCAGCGCCGCATAGCCGTCGCCCTCGATGACGGAAACCAGGCGCTGCCGCCCGAGCGCGGCGCGCAGCCCATCGGCCTCCTTCGGCAGCTTTTCCACCAGCACCATCCGGTCGGTGGCCCGCTTCAGCCGGGACACGATGACCGGAGATCCCGGATACGCGGTAATCGCGCTGCTACCCTTGCCCGCCGACTCGCGCACCAGCCGGACGTAGTCGGCGACCTCGGCTGGCAGCGCCGCCTCGCGCGGTTCCAGCAGGCGCGCGATGCCGTTGCGGTACTCGCCGCTGCGCTGGGCCTCGGCCTCGCTCAGGTCGTAGGTTCCGCGACCCGCGTGCGTGTCGAGAAAGAAAAACGGTGCGGGCTTTTTCTTCAGGTGCCCGACGAGCATTATCAGCACCACGTGCTTCAGCACGTCTGCAAAATTGCCGGCGTGGAATGAGTGGCGGTAGTTCATTGAGGGTTTGGCAGCGGACCGGAGGACGTCCGATGAGGAACAGGTTACTAGATCCGCGCCCTGGCGACGGAGTTCACTCGCGAAAAAGGTCGGGACTCGCCGCAGCGGCGGTCCTGCTTGCCGCCTGCGCTCCGGTCGCATCGCAAACGCCGCCGCCAAAGGAGGCCGTCGTGGCAGTCGTGAACCTGCAATCCGTAACACAGGCGGCGCTTGCCGACGCTACCCGGGTGACCGGGGTCGAACGCAGCAAGCTGGTGGTCATCGAGGCGCGGACAGTCACCTGGCAGAATGGGTCGGTCGGCTGCCCCGAGGAGGGTATGGCGTATACGGATGCCTTGGTGCCCGGGTACCGCGTCCGGATCCAGGCCGGAGAGCGTCGGCTCGACTACCACGCAAGTTCGCGCGGCAGCCCGGTGCTGTGTCCGGAAGGGCGGGCCATGGATCCATTGCCCAGCGACTCGCAGCTGTAGCGCAGGGCCTGCTACGCCGCTGGCAATTCCCCCAGCCAGTCCCTCGGCCGCAGGAATTCCTCGTACAAGCGTGCTTCCGGCGTCCCAGACTCCGGCTTGTAGTCGTACTCCCACCGCACCAGCGGCGGCAGCGACATCAGGATCGACTCGGTCCGGCCACCGGTCTGCAGCCCGAACAGCGTGCCCCGGTCGTAGACCAGGTTGAATTCAACATAACGTCCCCGGCGGTACAGCTGGAAATTCCGCTCCCGCTCGCCGCAGCGCGTGTCTTTTCGCCTCGCGACGATCGGAAGGTAGGCAGGCGCGTAGGCATCGCCAACCGCCTGCATGAACGCGAACGACTTTTCGAAGCCCCACTCGTTCAGGTCATCGAAGAACAAACCGCCTACACCGCGCGTCTCGCCGCGATGCTTCAGGTAGAAGTAGCGGTCGCACCAGCCCTTGTACTTTGAGTACACGCCGGCGCCGAACGGGTCGCACGCGGCCTTCGACGCGCGATGCCAGTGCAGCACGTCTTCCTCGAACGGGTAATAGGGCGTGAGATCAAACCCGCCACCGAACCACCATGCCGCGGGTTCGCCGTCTTTGATCGCGACGAAGTAGCGCACGTTTGCGTGCGAGGTCGGCACGTAAGGGTTGCGTGGGTGGATCACCAGCGACACACCGGTCGCCTCGAAACTCGCGCCTGCGAGTTCCGGCCGCTGCGAAGTGGCGGAGGCGGGTAGCTTGCCGCCCATCACGTGCGAGAAATTGATCCCGGCCTGCTCGAACACCACGCCGTCGCGCAGCACACGGGTCTCGCCTCCACCGCCCTCGGGCCGCTGCCAGGAGTCACGACGGAATGTCGCGCCGCCGTCGGCCGCCTCGAGCGCCGTCGTGATCGTGTCGTGCAGCGAGCGAAGGTAGGCGATGACGGCTGCGGTGGAGGGCGTATCGTGTTTCATGGGCTCACCCGTCATGTAACCCGCCGGTCACCGTGACGGACCAGCGCATTGAAATCAGGTCTTCTTCTTCGCCGCCGGCTTCTTCCTCGCGGCGGCCTTCTTCTTCGGCGCCGCTTTCTCCTTCACGGGTTTCGCGACCGCGTTTCCCGCGGAGTCAGCATCCCCTGCCGCCGCTGCCTTCCTGCCAGCCGCCTTCCCAGTCGCTGTCTTCTTCCCCCAGCGACCCTTGCGCTCCGGCGCCGCCGCGAGGATCGCCCGGCATTCCTCGAGCCCCAGCGACTTCGGGTCACGGTCCTTCGGGATCTTGCCGTTCTTGCTGCCGTCGGTGATGTACGGGCCGTAGCGTCCGTTCAGCACCTGGACGCCCGCCTCGGGAAAGTCGCGGATCACGCGCGCCGCCTCGACCTCGATCTTCTCGCGGATCAGCTGAATCGCGCGCTCGAGCGTGATCGTGTACGGATCGTCTTCCTTCTTCAGGGAGACGTATTTCTTCGCGCCGTACTGGGCGTATGGGCCGAAACGGCCGACCGCGACCTTGATCGGGTAACCGTCCTCCCACTCACCGAGCGTGCGCGGCAGCTTGAACAGTTCCATCGCGTCGGCCAGCGTGACCTCGTCCATGTGCTGCCCGGGACGCAGGCTCGCGAACTTCGGTTTCTCCACGTCGTCACGCGTGCCGAGCTGCACGAAGGCTCCGTACTTGCCGTAACGCACGCTGACCGGCCGACCCGACACAGGGTCGACGCCGATGTCACGCGCCATGGCCACGTCGGAGCGCGTGACGTTGGCTTCCACGTCGTCGATCTGCTTCTTGAGGCCGGTCCAGAAGCGCTCGAGCACGGGCACCCACTCCTCTTCGCCGCGCGCGATGTTGTCGAGCTCGTCCTCCATCCCCGCGGTGAAGTTGAAATCGACGTAGCGCTCGAAATTCCCGGTGAGGAATCGGCTGACGATCTTGCCGAGGTCGGTCGGCACGAAGCGCTTGTTCAGCAGTTCGCAGTATTTCTTGTAAAGAAGCGTCTGGATGATGCTCGCATAGGTCGAAGGCCGGCCGATGCCATATTCCTCGAGCGCCTTGACCAGGCTCGCCTCCGAGTAGCGTGGCGGGGGCTCCGTGAAGTGCTGTTCCGGCTTGATCGCGAGCAGCTTCACCTGGTCGCCAACCTCGAATGCCGGCAGCCGCTTGTCGTCCTCGTCATCGAGCGTGACGTCGTCGAAGCTCTCGCGATACACGGCCAGGAACCCGGGTTTCACCAGCGTCGAACCATTGGCACGCAGCGTGTGGCCCTTGCCTGCCGCGAGGTCCACGGCAACGGTATCGAACACCGCCGCCTCCATCTGGCTCGCGACCGCGCGCCGCCAGACCAGCGTATAGAGTTTGTGCTGGTCGGGGTCGAGCTTGCCCGCGAGCTGCTCCGGCGTATGCGCGGGCAAGGTCGGGCGTATGGCCTCGTGCGCTTCCTGCGCATTCTTCGATTTCGTCCTGTACATGCGCGGCGCATCCGGCAACGCTTCGGCGCCGTACAGGCGGCCGATCACTCCGCGAATCTCGCGCACCGCTTCGACGCCCAGCGTCACCGAGTCGGTGCGCATGTAGGTGATGAGGCCCACCGGGCCTTCGCCGAAATCCACGCCCTCGTAGAGCTTCTGCGCCGTGCGCATGGTTCGCTGGGCGCCGAAGCCGAGCTTGCGCGCGGCTTCCTGCTGCAGCGTCGAGGTCGTGAACGGCGGCGAGGGGTTGCGCTTGCGCTGCTTCTTTTCGACCGATGCGACGGCGAGCGCTCCGCCCGCGGACTGCTCGAGCGCGCGGCGGACCTGGTCGGCGCGGTCGGCACTGGTGATCGAGAACTGCTCGATTTTCTGTCCGTCGAACTCGATCAGGCGCGCATTGAACGGCTGCCCGGCTCTCTCGGCGTCGGCATCTACCGTCCAGTACTCGCGCGGCTTGAAGGCGGCGATCTCCTCTTCGCGCTCGCAGATCATCCTGAGCGCAGGACTCTGTACGCGTCCGGCGGAGGCGCCGGAGAGCCCTGCCTTCTTCCACAGCAACGGCGAGAGATTGAATCCAACAAGATAATCCAACGCTCGTCTTGCAAGGTAGGCCTTCACGAGTGCCTCGGCGATCTCCCGCGGTTGGTCGATGGCGTCCTGCACGGCGCCCTGCGTGATCTCGTAGAAGACGCTGCGGTGCACGGCCTTGCCGTCGAGCGCACCCTTTTCCTTAAGCAGTTCGTACAGGTGCCAGGAAATCGCCTCTCCCTCGCGGTCGGGGTCGGTCGAGAGGTACAGCGCGTCGGCTTTCTTCACGGCGCGCGCGATCGCGTCGACGTGCTTCCTGTTCTTGTCGATCAGCTCCCAGCGCATGGCGAATTGCCGCGTGGGATCCACCGCGCCTTCCTTGGGCACCAGGTCGCGAACGTGGCCGTACGAAGCCATCACCTCGAAGTCCTTGCCCAGGTACTTCTTGATGGTCTTCGCCTTGGCCGGCGACTCGACGATGACGAGATTCCTGCTCATTTCCTGTCAGCGATTTTCCCTTGGCCCAGAAACGATCATGCCGCGGGGGGCCGCGGCATCCGTCCCGACCCCGCCCCGTGCGGCCTCAGTGGACCGCACCGGAATGCTCCTCGAACACCAGGTCCTCCATGCGGGAGAACGCGCTTTCCTGTCCCGGCTGGGTGAAGAGCACCATCAGCACGACCCACTTCAGTCGCTCGATGTCGATGTCGTCGCCGTCGAGCGCCATCAGCTTCTCGATCACCAGCTCGCGCTGCGTCGGCGACAGGATCCCGACCTGCTCCAGGTGCACCAGGAACCCGCGGCAGTCGGTGTCGAGCCTGGCCTGCTCGAGCGCGCCGAACACGCGGATCGCGCGCGGCGTTGGCGCGGGCCCTGACCGCGACGGGTCGCCGGCGAGGTCCTCGAGCCAGCAAAGCGCACGCTCGATTTCCCCCGAGAGAAAACCGGCATGCTCGAGTTCCTGCTTCAACGTGTCGCGGTCGGGCTCTTCGCCCTCATCCAGCTCGCCGTCGAAGTAGTTCTCGAACAGATAGATGAGGATATCGAGGACGCCTTCCTTCATTCCCATTACCTTTGCAGGCGCCGGCAGAAGCTTCCGCCGGGCTGCTGTGCGATCCGTCCCTCGAGTTCGAGGATGAGCAGCATCGAAGAGACCGCGCCGGCCTCGAGCCCGGTGCGAGCGACGAGATCGTCGATGGCGGCTGGTTCGAAGCCGAGCGCATCTAACAGGATTTCGTAGTCCTTGTCCAACGCGCACCGGGAATCCTGTTGCGCGTCAGGCTCTTCTGCGCGGCTCGCGGGGCGCAGGCCGGCAAGCAGCGCGCCCAGCTCCGTGAATATGTCGTCTGCCGTTTCGACCAGCTTTGCGCCCTGGCGGATGAGCCGGTGGCAACCGCGTGACAGGGGGCTGTGGATGGAGCCGGGAATCGCGAACACCTCGCGTCCCTGGTCGGCTGCGAGGCGCGCGGTGATCAATGATCCGCTCCGCAACGCCGCTTCGACGACCAATGTCCCGACCGAGAGACCGCTGATCAGGCGGTTGCGGCGAGGGAAGTGCTGCTTGATCGGCGCCGTGCCGGCAGGCAGCTCGGACACGAGGGCACCGCGGGCGACGACCTGTCGTGCGAGCGCGGCATTCTCGGGCGGGTAGATGCGGTCCAGCCCGCAGCCGAGCACGGCGATCGTGCGGCCGCCGCCCTCGAGTGCCCCGCGATGCGCCGCCGCATCGATACCGAGCGCGAGCCCGCTCACGATCGCGAGTCCGGCCGCTGCCAGGTGTCCCGCGAATTGCGCCGCGGTGTCGCGCCCGATCGGCGTCGGATTGCGGCTGCCGACGATCGCGAACTGGGGCAGCAACAGCGCCGTTGGATCTCCCTCGACGAACAGCACCAGCGGCGCGTCCGGGATCTCGGCGAGAAGCGTCGGATACGACGGTGAGCCCCAGGTCACCAGTTGCCGGTGCGGGCCTGCGAGCCAGCGCTCGTCCGCCGTGATCCCCTCGGCCGAGGCATTGCGAAGCGCCCGGACCGCTGCGTTGCCGAGCCCGAGCGCCGCGAGCGCGGCGGTCGACTCATACGGCAGCAGTTGCGGCTGGATGCTTTCTCCGGCGGCCCGGCGCAGGATCCCGGCGTGCAGGCCGGGGGCGCGGGCCAGGGCAAGCCAGGTTTTCGGGTCGTCCATGTGCGAAGAGCCTGCCGGGATCGCTCCCGGAAGGCTCTTCGTCAATCCAGCGTATTCGCGCAGATCCGCGCGAACGGTTCAGCGCATGAAGTTTTCCTTCCCCAGCGGGTCGTGACCGAAGTCGGGGTGCTTGATGAAGTCGCCGATCCTGATGGGTGCGGTGGATTCGACCACCAGGCCGTAGCTCATGCGGTCGTGCACCGTAAATATCAACAGCGAGCCGCTGCGCTCGTCCGGCAAGGGGAGTGTGTCGTAATTCGCGGTGAATTTCGTCCAGTCCCGCCCGCGGCTGTAGAAGTCGGGGACCTCCAGTCCGCGCGCGTAGATGGCCACTACGTTGCCTGGCTTGAGGCCGTCGCGCTTGCCGCGGTTGATCGCCAGGACCTGGTACCGGCCGGCCACCGCCAGCCCATCCACGACCGCGAGCACCTGCCCGTTCAGCTTGGTATCCGTCGGGGCGCTCAGGACCAGGTCATCGCCGAATTTCGAAGCGGCCGGGAAGGCCAGATCGCCCTGCTGGATCTCGCGGCCACTGTCGAGGATCGCGAAGTGGGTCAGCGGATCCTCATGCTTCGCGTCGGAGGTCGTGATGACCCGCGCCGTCGCTGCGTACACGCCGATGTAGCCGAGCAGGTCGCCGTCGTCCGGGTCGCGCAGCTGCCTGTCCGGGTGGACGATCGTGTACTCAGCGCCGGCGGACGGATTCTCGAGACCCTTGACGTAGAATTCGTTGAAGTTCCCACCGGCGAGGTGCCCGCCGCGGAAGCCGACCACATAGGGCGACTTGTCGACCTGCTTCTTGGTGAGAAGAGTCGGGCGCCCCACGAAATTCATCAGGATGTCGTAGGGAACCGTGCGAATGGCCTGCGCCAGCGGGTCGGTGCGAACCTGCGGCGACAGCCGGACCTCGCCGGCGGTGCCGACGGTGATCCTCGGCTTACCGTCCACGTAGATGAGACGCAGGACGTCACCCGGGTAGATCCAGTGCGGATTCGCGACCTGGGGGTTCACGTACCAGATTTCCGGCCAGTACCAGGGGTACTTCAGGAATACGCCGGAAATATCCCAGAGCGTGTCGCCCTTCTTGACGACATAAGTGTCCGGGGCGTTTGGCGCCAAGGGCACGGACATCGACTTGCCCGATGCCTCCTGCGCCGTGGCCGGGGTCGGAATTGCCGCCCCCAGCGCCAGGCAGGTGCCGGCGACGGCGAGCGAAACGAAAACGGCACGGGCCCAGCGGGTCCGGCCTGTCGGTGCGTTCGAGGCGACGCGCAGCATTCGATCCATCCCTTAAATCTCCAGCGGGTGTCGGGGTCGCGACTGTCGCCTTATAATCCGGCAGGACACTGGGCCGCTGCCGACCACGTCTCAGTCGCACCAATCCGCTGGACGGCGACCCGGGTCCCAGCGGCGGTCCAGCAGTTGTTAAATCGAAGCCGGACTTAACTTTAGCAGCATTTCTCAAACAATGGCTAAGCTCAACATTCTCGAATTCCCGGACCCGCGCCTGCGCACCGTGGCCCAGCCGGTCGCGGCAGTGGACGATGGGGTGCGCCGGCTCATCGACGATATGCTGGAAACCATGTACGCAGCGCCGGGCGTGGGCCTTGCCGCGACCCAGGTTGACGTCCACCGGCGCGTGCTGGTCGTCGACGTGAGCCAGGACCAGGACCACCCACTCGCGTTCATAAACCCGGAGATCCTCGAGCGGGAGGGCACCGTCGAGGCAGAGGAAGGCTGCCTGTCCGTGCCGGGTATTTTCGACACCCTGACCACCCGCTCCTCGCGCATCGTGGTTCGTGCGCTTGGCCGTGATGGGAAGCCCCTTGAGATGGAAGCCGAGGGCCTGCTGGCGATATGCATCCAGCACGAAATGGACCACCTCGAGGGCAAGCTGTTCGTCGATTATCTCTCCGACCTCAAGCGCACGCGTATCCGGAAGAAGCTGGAAAAGGAGCGTCGCGAGACCGGTACTGCCGGGGGGCACCGCGAGCGCACCTCCGTCCCGGTAATCTAGGACTGCCGGCCCGCATGCAGCGGGCCGCGCGCACCACGACCCAATGACCTCCCGGCTGCGCATCGTATTCGCCGGCACGCCGGAATTTTCGGTACCGGCCCTCGATGCCCTGTACGCAGCCGGCCACGAAATCGTGGCCGTCTATGCGCAACCCGACCGCCCTGCGGGCCGCGGACGCACGCTCGGCACCGGGCCCGTCAAGCGCCGGGCGCTGGAACTCGGCCTGCGCGTCGAGCAGCCGCCGACCTTGAGGTCGGACGAGGCCGTCGCCGTGCTTGCGTCGTTCTCGCCGGACATCATGGTGGTCGTGGCGTACGGGCTGATTCTCCCGCAGGCGGTCCTCGACGTGCCAAGGCTCGGGTGCCTGAACATCCACGCCTCGCTGCTGCCCCGGTGGCGCGGCGCTGCGCCGATCCAGCGCGCGATTCTCGCCGGGGACACGGTCACCGGTGTCACGATCATGAAGATGGATGCCGGCCTGGACACTGGGCCGATGTTGTTGATTCGCGAGGCAGGCATCGCCGCGAATGAGACGGCCGGTGACCTGCACGACCGGCTTGCGGTGCTGGGCGCTGTAGCCGTGGTCGATGCGGTCGCAGGCCTGGCGGCCGGCAGCCTGCTGCCGGTCCCTCAACCGGCTGACGGCGCGACCTACGCGGCCAAGATCCGCAAGGACGAGGCACTGATCGACTGGGACCATGCGGCCTCCGCGATCGCCCGGCAGGTGCGTGCCTTCAACCCGTGGCCCGTGGCTGAGACGCGCTGGCAGGGCCGCCAGCTTCGTATCTGGGAGGCCCGGCCGCTGGTGGAGGATCCCGGCGTGCCAGCGTCCGGAGCCGAGGGTGGGCAGCGTGCGCCGGGCCAGGTGATCGAGGCCGGACCGGGCCGGCTGGTGGTTACGGCGGGTGACGGATTTCTCGAGGTCTACCGCCTGCAGCTCGCCGGCCGCAATGCCATGCCCGCCGCGGAGTTCCTGAACGCGAATCCGCTCGTGGGCGAGAGGCTGGGGTGACGGCCATGCAACCGAGCGCAGCGGAGATTCGTGCATCGGCGGCGCGCCTGGTGTCCCAGGCCATCGATCGCGGCCGATCGCTGGACGATCTCCTCGCAGCCGACGCCGAGGAGGGCTCGGCGCGCGGGCTCAAGCGGTCGCTCTGTTACGGCACGCTGCGCTGGCATTTTCGCCTGATAGAAATCATGGGCCAGCTCTGCAATCGCCCGCTGGAAGGAATTGCGCCGGAACTGCGCGCCCTGCTCGAGGTGGGCCTGTTCCAGTTGCTGTCGGGTGATATTGCAGAACATGCGGCGGTTGCGGAGACAGTCGGTGCTGCGAAGGTGATGGGGCAGGCAAGGGCCAGCGGATTCGTCAACGCCGTGCTGCGGCGTTTCCAGCGGGAGCGCGAGCCGGTACTGGCCAAGGTGGATCGTGACATCACGATCCGCACGGCGCACCCCCGCTGGTTCGTGGAGGCGCTGAGACGCGACTGCCCCGGGACTTGGCAGGCCACCCTCGAGGCGAACAACGCCCATCCGCCGATGTGGCTCAGGGTGAACCGCATGCGAGCGAACGTTGATGGTTGCGCGGCCGAGTTCGAGACCGCGGGCTGGACGGTCCAGCGGCACCCGTTTGCCCCGGACGCACTCAGGATCGACCCGCCGGCCGACGTGCGCTCGGTGCCGGGATTCGCCGAAGGTCGCGTGTCTGTACAGGACGCCGCGGCCCAGCTCGCGGTCGAACTTCTCGCAGCGCGGGCGGGTGAGCGCATCCTCGACGCTTGTGCCGCCCCGGGTGGCAAGACCTGTCACTTGCTGGAGCGAGTCGCAGGGCAGGCCGAGGTCACCGCGCTCGACATCGCCGAGCCCCGGCTCGAGCGGATACGAGACAACCTGCGCCGGCTGGGGCTGGATGCCCGGGTCCAGGCCGGTGACCTTGCCCAGGCCGGTCCCTGGTGGGATGGCCGGCCGTTCGATCGAATCCTGCTCGACGTGCCCTGTTCGGCCACCGGCGTGATCCGTCGCCATCCGGACATCAAGGTGCTCAGGCGGGCGCGGGACGTGCCGGTGCTGGCGCGCAGGCAGGAAGAGCTGCTTCGCTCGGCCTGGCGACTGCTGAGGCCGGGCGGCACTCTGCTGTACACGACCTGCTCCGTGCTTCGAGCCGAAAATGAGCATGTCGTCGCCGCCTTCCTCCGGAATACCAGCGACGCAACTGACGATACCCCGGATCGGAGTGCCGGCTGGCCGGAGCGGCCGGCTGGCGCCGGTCCGGGGTACCGGGTGCAAGTCGGGGAAGCCGATATGGACGGCTTCTATTATGCTTGCCTGGTCAAGCACCCCTGACGTTGGAAATGAGCAACAGCCAGAGACCATCACGTCGCGGAGCGCAGCAATTCCTGCGGCGCATCGTCGTGCCGTTCGTATGTTTTCTGGCAACGGCCGTCGCGACTGCGGCTCCCGAGGGGATGAGTGTCGAGGTTCGCAGCGCATCGCTCGCCCTGGACCAGGATGTCTACGAACTGGACGCACGACTCGACCTGCGGCTGCCGGAAGAAGCGCGTGCGGCCATCGAGGCGGGTCTCACGATGCGGCTCGACTACGAGATCGTGCTGGCGCGCGTGCGTAGTTTCATGCTGGATGCCAACGTTGCCGAACTTGTCCAGAGGTACGAACTCAGTTATCACGCGCTCAGCCAGCGGTACCTGGTACGAAAGCTGAACACCGGCGAGCAGCAGGACTTCGGCACGCTGCAGGCGGCGCTGGATCGAATCAGCGAGGTTCGCGGACTGCCCGTGATAGACGCCGCGCTCGTCGAACCTGGCCGGCAGTACAACGTCGGGGTCCGGGCACTGGTGGATCTCAACACCGGTTCCGACGCGCTCAGGTGGATCCTGTTCTGGACCGACGACTGGAGCGTGACCAGCGAGTGGTACGAATGGCCGCTTCAACCCTGAAACGCGCATTTTCGGTGGGCCTGATCGGCCTTGGGGGCCTGCTGTGGCTCGCGGCGATCCTGTTCATGGCGCAGACGGCGCAGAACTCCGAGCAGTTCAGCCGCCTGCATCCGTGGATTCTCGGGATCAACATCGCCGGCCTGGTGCTCTTGGTGGCACTGCTCGCGACCAAGCTCGCGCAGCTGGTACGCGACTTCCGCGGCCACGTGATCGGGTCCCGGCTCAAGGCGCGCATGGTCTGGACCTTCGGCGTACTCGCGACGCTGCCGATCCTGCTGGTGTACTTCTTCGCAGTGCAGTTCCTGAGCAAGGGTATCGACAGCTGGTTCAATGTCGAGATCCGCCAGAGCCTCGACGACGCGCTGGTGCTCAGCCGCTCGGCGCTCGAGACCCGGATGCGCGAGCACCTTGCCGATACGCAGCTCGTGGCCGACGAACTTGCGGCTTATGGCGGTCCGGTGCCGGGCCTGCTCGAGACCTTTCGCCAGCGGGTCGGTGCGCTGGACATCGTCGTTGCAACGGATTCCGGGACGGTGATCGCGGTCGGCAAGGGCCTGTCGACGGAACTGGTGCCGGACGAGGTCCCGGGCGAGGTGCTCCTTCAGGTGAAGCAGGGGCGGCCGTTCGTGAGCCTCGAACCGCAACCCGAAGGCGGCTACCTGGTGCGCACCGCCGTGTCGATGGGCAGCACGGTACCGGGCCGGCAACAGCTGGTGGTCCAGGCCATCTATCCGGTGGCGGAGCGGCTCGGTGCGCTGGCCGACACCGTGCAGGCGGCGTACAAGCAGTTCGGCGAGAAGGACTACATGCGCAAGCCGCTGAAGGCGAGCTTCATCCTGACGCTGACCGTGGTCCTGCTGCTGTCGCTGCTGGCCGCATGGTACGGGGCGATCTTCACGGCGCAGAAGCTGGTGCAGCCCATCCAGGACCTGGTGAAAGGCACGCGCGCGGTTGCGGAAGGCGACCTCGATACGCGCCTGCCGCTCACTTCGCACGACGAGATGGGCTTCCTCGTGCATTCGTTCAACGACATGACCAAGCGGCTGCGCCGGGCGCGTGAGGACCAGGAGCGCGCCCAGCAGGCCGCGGAGACCGAGCGCGCCAGCCTTGCCGTCATCCTCGCTCGACTTTCCACCGGCGTCGTGTCGCTGGAACCCGACCTGAGGGTGCGCACGGCGAACCGCGCAGCCGGCATGATCCTGGGTGACGACCTCGAGCCCTGCGTCGGCCTCGGGCTGGCCGAGCTCGGGGAGGTCGGAGCGAGCGACGGCCTGCTGCGGCAGTTCGTCGAGTCCTGCCGCGCCAGGCTGGTCGCGGGCGACGTCGAATGGCGCGAGCAGCTCACGTTCAAGGCAGGCACCGGCCGCCGCATCGTCATGTGCGCCTGCACGCCTTTGCCCGCCGAAGGCGATGCGCCGGGCGGCTATGTGCTGGTGTTCGATGACATAACGACGATGCTGCAGGCGCAGCGCGAGGCTGCCTGGGGCGAGGTGGCGCGCAGGCTCGCGCACGAGATCAAGAATCCCCTGACGCCGATACGGCTGTCGGCCGAGCGCATGCGACTCAAGCTGATGCCGTCGATGAACGAGAAGGACGCGCAGCTCCTCGATCGTGGCACGGAGACGATCGTGCAGCAGGTCGAGGCGATGAAGGAAATGGTGAATGCGTTCAGCGAGTACGCACGCGCACCCCGGTTCGAGATGGCGAACGTCAGCCTGAACAAGCTGGTCACCGAAGTGACGGACCTGTATCGCGCCCAGGTTGCCGGCAGGGGCGTGCGAATGCGGGTCACGCTCGATCCGGCGCTCACGACGGTGGTGGCCGACCAGGGACGCCTGCGGCAGTTGCTTCACAACCTGCTCACGAACGCCGTGGAGGCGCTCGAGGGACAACCGGACGGCGAGGTTCTGGTCCATACCAGCCTGGCGATCAGCGACGAGGTCGAGGTCGCCGAGGTCCTGGTCGAGGATAATGGGCCGGGGTTCCCCCGCGAATTGATCGGCCAGGTCTTCGATCCATACGTCACGACCAAGGCGCGGGGCACCGGACTCGGCCTCGCAATCGTTCGCAAGATAGTCGAGGAGCATGGTGGCAGCATCGAGGCCGACAACCGCCAGGAAGGCGGTGCGCGCGTGCGTGTCGGCCTGCCCGTGAATGAATCAACGCGTGGCCAGGCACGGCGCGAGCAGCGCAGGCCCGAGCCAAGGAGAGAGCTGGCATGAGTAACGCGCGAATCCTGGTCGTGGACGACGAAGCGGACATCCGCGAGCTGGTGCAGGAGATCCTCACCGAGGAGGGCTACACCGTCGGCGTTGCGGGCACGGCTGCGGAGGCGAGGACCGCCTGCGCCGCCCAGCCGCCGGACCTGGTGCTGCTCGATATCTGGATGCCGGACATGGACGGGATCACGCTGCTGCGCGAGTGGCAGCAGACTTTCGGCGCCGCGCTCCCGGTCGTCATGATGTCCGGCCACGGCACGGTCGAGACGGCCGTCGAGGCGACACGCCTCGGCGCGCTCGACTACGTCGAAAAGCCGCTGTCGCTGGCCAAGCTGCTGCGCACCGTCCGCAGCGCTCTCGAGGAAGGCGGTCGACGCCGGCAGAATGCGCGCAACATCGTGCCGCCGCTGATCGCGCCGGCGGGACGCAGCCGCCTGATGCGCGAGCTGCGCGATCACGTGAAGCAGCTTGCGCCGCACGAAGCGCCGGTACTGATCGTCGGCGAGCCAGGCACGGGGCGCGAGGCATTCGCGCGCTACATGCACTCGCTCGGTTCACGTGCAGACAGCCCGTTCGTTACGGCCGTGGCCGGTGCGCTGAACGGCGATGGCGCCGAGGCGGCGCTCTACGGCACCGAGACGGGCGGAGTGGTCCGCAAGGGACTGCTCGAGCAGGCAGAACGCGGCGTGCTGTTCCTCAATGAACTCGGCGACCTCGGTCCGGCGGCGCAGCGGCTGTTGTTCTCGGCCATCGACGCCGGCAAGTTCAATCGCGTCGGTGGCAGCGTGCCGGTGAGCTTCGAGGCGCGAGTCATCTCCTCTGCCCAGCCTGGATTCGAGACGCAGGGTGCGGAGCCGTTCCGCGTGGACCTGCTGTCGCACCTGAACGTGCTGGTGCTCAGGATTCCGCCACTGCGCGACTACGCCGAGGACGTGCCGGAACTGCTGCGCCACTACGTGGACAGGCTGGTGGACGACGATCGACTGGGGTTTCGTCGCTTCAGCGTCGCAGCGCAGAATCGCCTGCGCAACTACCCATGGCCGGGAAACATCCGCGAGCTGAAGAACCTCGTGCACCGCATGCTGATCCAGGGCGGGCCGCCGGAAATCGGACTCGACGAGATCGAGCGAGAGATAGCGTCACAGGTCACGGTCGACGAGCCGCTGGTCAAGCAGGACCTGCTGTCCATGCCACTGCGCGAGGCGCGCGAACACTTCGAGCGCGCCTACCTGACGCAGCAGCTGCAGCTTTGCGGGGGGAAAGTCGGGCTGCTCGCGAAACGGGTCGGCATGGAGCGCACGCACCTGTACCGCAAGCTGCGCTCGCTCGGCGTGGACTTCAGGCAGGCGGAGGACTGACCTCCGCACGCCCGAGGGCGATCACTGGCCGGCGGCGACCATGTAGTCGACCGCATTCATCACCGACTGGTCGGTGAAGTCGGCGCGACCGCCCTTGGCCGGCATGAGGCCGTTCTTGCCCTGGAAGCCCTGCAGGGCGTGCTGGTGAAGCGTGTCCTTGCCCTGTGCGATGCGCGGGCCCCAGGCGGCCTTGTCGCCGAATTTCGGCGCGCCGGCGATGCCGGCCCCATGGCAGGCCACGCAGGCCTGGTTGTACGCGGCCTCGCCCTCGAGATCGATCGCAGCGACTGGAGCCGCCGCCGGCGCTGCAAGGGCCGCGTTGTCCTCGCCTGCCACTGCGTCGCGCGCAAACGGCTGGATCCTTGCCTCGACCTGCTGCTCGTACACCGGGTCGTCCTGACGGTGCGCCACCGAGGTGTTGGCCGCGATGATGCGGGCCAGGACGACCAGCGCAATCGCGATGCCGACGAGGATGCCGAGTATCAGCAGGAAGGTGTCGAAGAACTTGCGGTCGTGCGAAGCGCTCACTGTTGATCCCCGGAATAGGCGCCGAAAACGAGGCCGCGAAGTATACCTTGTGGGACGCAGGCCCGCGCCACCCCGAATCGGCCGGTCGCCGGCCCCAAGCCCATGATCCAGGGCGGTTTTCGGTCAGGCGATGGACGCCCTTTCCGCAGGCGGTCTATCATCCGCGCCCCGGACGCGCCCGTAGCTCAGCTGGATAGAGTACTGCCCTCCGAAGGCAGGGGTCACAGGTTCGAATCCTGTCGGGCGCGCCATTCGACAATCGCAGGCGGATCTTGCTACGCGGCCCCGGCCCGTCGGGGGAATCCCACCATCCGCCGCGAATCCTCGTCCCAGAGCTTGAGCCGGGCGCAGGTCAGGCTGTCCCGCAGCGTCAGCCGTGGTGCGGCACGCAGGCGAGGGTCGGATTCGAAGCATTCGCGCAGCCGGTAGTTCGGCACGCGGCTCGAAAGATGGTGGATGTGGTGGTAGCCGATGTTGCCGGTGAACCAGTGCGCCACGCGTGGCAGGTCGTAGAACGAGCTTCCGGCCATCGCGGCCGCCTGTGCGTCCCACTGCACGTCGTGTGCCCAGTACGCGCGCTCGAACTGGTGCTGAACGTAGAACAGCCACACACCCACCGCGCCGGCCACGACCATCAACGACAGCTGCACGGCCAGCACGGCCTTCCAGCCGAAGATCCAGCAGAGCGCGACCGCGGCAACCACCAGCGCGAGGTTGTTCCACAGTGCGCTCGCCCACTCACGGCGCCAGGCGAGCGGCAGGTCGAACGGGACGCGATGCTTGATCAGCATCTGGTACAGCGGACCGACGCCGAGCAGCACGGGCATGCTGCGGTAGAGGCGATAGCTGAGGCGCGCGGGTGCCGACAGCGAGCGGTACTCGCGTACCGTGAGCGTCTGGATGTCGCCGAGCCCGCGCCGGTCCAGGTTGCCGGAGGTGCCGTGGTGTATCGCGTGGGTCTTGCGCCAGTACGCGAACGGAAACAGGGTGATCAGCCCGAGCACCGCCCCGACCGCGCGGTTCAGCCGCTGGCCCGGGAAGAACGACCCGTGGCCGCAGTCGTGCTGGATGATGAAGAGGCGCACGTAGAGACCAGCAACCGGCAGCAACAGCAGCATCGACCAGCCGCCGCTCGGACTGAAGGTGGCGGTCATCAGCACCCAGAGCGCGACGAAGGGCGGAAGCGTGTTCGCGAGCTGCCAGAGTGCCCGGCGGCGATCGGGCACGGCATAGGGATGTACGAGCTCGCGCAGCGAACGGATCGCCGCGGAACGGACCGGGTGCGTCAAGGCAGGTCTCCAACCCCGTGTAGACCCATGATACGCCCTCAACCGGTGACGGACCGGACCAGGTAGCCGCCTGACTTCTCGTCTTTCTCCAGGTCGATCAGCTTCCTGGCCTGCGCTTCCTCGAGCAGCTGGCTGAAGCTGCGAAAGCCGTGATAGGTTTCGTTGAACCCGGGCCGCTGGCGCTTCAGTGCCTGCTTGATCATCGAGCCCCAGATCTTCTCGTCCGCGTCGCGGTCCTCGGCCAGCGCCTCGATCGTGGCGAGCACGAGGTCGAAGGCTTCCTGCTTCCGCTCGTCTTCCGAGCTCGCCGGGCGGGCGCGCGACGCGGGCGCCTCCGCGACGCCGTGCGTCTCGCTGCCCGTGGTCACGTGGGCCGCGGTCGCGGGGCTGCTGGCCGCCTGGCGGGGCGCCGCCTGCCTGGCCGGGGCCCTGCGGGGACGGCTCCGCTGCTCTTCCTTGCGCACCAGGTCGTCGTAGTAGATGAACTCGTCGCAGTTGGCGATCAGCAGGTCGGACGTCGAGCTCTTGACGCCCACGCCGATCACGATCTTGTTGTTCTCGCGCAGCTTGCTCACCAGTGGCGAGAAGTCCGAGTCGCCGCTGATCACGACGAAGGTGTCCACGTGCGACTTCGTGTAGCAGAGATCGAGCGCGTCCACGACCATGCGGATGTCGGCGGAGTTCTTGCCCGACATGCGCACGTGCGGGATCTCGATCAGCTCGAACGATGCCTCGTGCATCGGCGCCTTGAATTCCTTGTAGCGCTCCCAGTCGCAGTAGGCTTTCTTGACCACGATACTGCCCTTGAGCAGCAGCTTCTCGAGCACCTTGCCGATGTCGAACTTCGAGTACTTCGCGTCGCGGACACCGAGCGCGACGTTCTCGAAGTCGCAGAACACGGCCATGTTGTTGATCGAGGGCTTTGCCATGATGCAATCCTACACCCGTGACGCGACCAGCACCGCGGCGGAAAGCATCAGGGTTCCCGCCACCCGGTTGACCGTGCGCATCGCGCGCGCGTCGGTGAAGAAGCGGCGGGCGCGCGCCGCGAGGATGGCGTAGCCGGCGTTCACGCCTCCGATGATCACCACCAGCATCAGGGCGACCATCGCGATGTCCGCGAGCGCCAGGCTGGCGAAATCCACCACGCCGGGCAGCAGCGCCGCGTAGAACAGCATGGCCTGCACGTGGCCCATCATCAGCAGCAGTCCTGCGCCGAAGTTACGCCAGAAGTGCCCCTCGTGCGCCGCCCGGCCCACCGACGGTATACGCGGCCTCGCCCGCCACAGGGCCAGGCCCTGCCACGCGAGGTAGGCTGCACCGACCCACCTGAGCACGAGGAAGAATTCGCCCATCGAATTCGCCGCTGCGGCCATGCCGGCGGCAGCGGCGGCGAGAAACAGCAGGTCGCCGGTGAGTACGCCCGCGGCCAGTGCCAGTGCAGGCCGCAGTCCGTCGGCGATCGCGCGCGCAACGATCGCCGTCGCGGCCGGGCCCGGCGTCAGCGCCGCGACCAGTACCGTCGCGGAGACCGTCAGGAAAGCCGCGGGCGTCATCGACCCGCTAGAGCCAGCCCCTGCGGCGGAAGTAGAGGTAGGGCACGACGGCGGACACCACCATGGCGACGAGCGCCAGCGGGTAGCCCCAGGGCTTGTCGAGCTCCGGCATCAGGTGGAAGTTCATGCCGTAGACGCTGGCCACCAGCGTCGGCGGCATCATCATCACCGCGGCCACCGAGAAGATCTTGATGATGTTGTTCTGCTCGAGGTTGATGAGCCCGAGTACCGCGTCGAGCAGGAACTGGATCTTGTTGCCGAGGAAGGTCGCGTGGTCCGAGAGAGACTGCACATCGCGCATCGTCGACTTGAAGCGTCCGCGCTGGTCCTGCGACAGCGACAGGCTGGCCGCCTGCTGCACGTACATCAGCAGGCGCTGGAAGCTCACCAGGCTCTCGCGTGCCTTGGACACCAGGTCGCCATTCGCGCCGATCTTCTCGATCATGGCCTGCAGGTCGCTGTTGCTGGGCGGAGCGCCCTTGTTCGTCGCGCCGTTGCTGCGCCGGAAGATCGTATGCGAAACGCTGTCGAGTTCGGCCTGGATCCGCTCGAGCAGGTCCGCGATTCGCTCGACGAACGACTCGAGCAGTCCGGCGAGCAGTGTTGCCGACGACGTGCAGGCCGCGGGCGAACGCTCCACGTAATGCATGAAGCCCCGGACCGGCGTCGGGTCCACGTAGCGATTGGTGATCAGCCGGCCGTTGGCCAGGATGAACGTGATCGCGCTCGACTCCGGTGTCAGCGAGTCGAGCTTGCTGCCGACCGTGGCAGTCATGTAGACGGCGTTGCCCTCCTCGTAGAGCCGGTTCGAGGTCTCGATCTCCTTCATCTCGTCGCGCGTGGGCACGTCCACCGTGAGCAGCGACTCGACCGCCTTCTCCTCCTCCTGCGTGGGCTCGAACAGGTCCGCCCACAGGAACTCGTCGGGGAACGGCGCCGGTGGCGCGTGTTCCACCCACGTGTAGCCGGTGCCGGTCGGGATGAGGAGTCGGAGCATCGATTGAGAACCCTCGGGGCAGGGCGCCGTTTTAGCACAACGCAGTCGCCCGAGGCAGGCGGCCCGCCAAATGAAAAGGGCCGCGCGGCTGAACCGGGCGACCCTTCGGGCTGGTTTCTTTCCGAACCGGACCCGGTGCTACTGCTTTGCCTTTGCAGCGAGCGCGTTCAGCACTTCGAACAGCGCGTCCTCGGAGCCGGCCATGGAGACGTCCGTGACGTACTTGCCGTCGACTACCCAGGTCGGCGTGGCGGTGATCTTGTAGCGCCGGTTCATCTCCTCGGCCTGCCGAATCTTCGACTCGACCGCGAACGACGAGAACGCCTTCTGGAAATCGGCCTTCGTCACGCCGTGCGACACGAAGAACGCCTCGATCTTCTCGGGCGTGTCCATGCGGTTGCCCTTGACGTTTATCTCGCGAAATATGTCGCCGTTCAGCTGCTGCAGCTTGCCGAGCAGCTCCGCCGTGTAGAACACCCGCGCGTGGGTCTTCAGCAGTTCGTTCCAGGTCGCCGGCATCTGCACGGACACCACGTAGGCCGGCTTGCCCTTCCTGTTCCAGGCCTCGACCTTGGGCTCGATCGCGAAACAGTGGGAGCAGGCATACCAGAAGACCTCGACGACCTGCACCTTGCCGGGTGCGACGTCGGCCGGCTGCGCCGGCTTCAGCAGCTTGTACTGCTGGCCTTCGATGAGCTCGACGGCCGAGGCGCCGTGTGCCGCGAGCAGAAGGGCTCCGGCAGCGATCAGAGGCCGGGCGAAGCGGGCGATGGTGTTGTTCATGATTGGGTCAGACAGTGCAATCGGCCGCGGGTTCAGCGCAGGCCCTGGACGTAGGAAGCCACCGCGTCGATTTCCTCTTCCGAGAGCGCCGCTGCCATGTCTCGCATCATCTGGTTCGGATCCGTGCTGCGCGTCCCGGCCTTGTAGGCCCGAAGCTGCATGGCCACGTACGTCGCGTGCTGTCCCTGGATCGACGGAAAGGCCGCGGGCGCGTTTCCGCGTCCGGTCGGGCCGTGGCAGCCGGCGCAGGCCATGACCTTGCCCTCGACGTTGCCGGATCGATAGACGCGCTGGCCAAGCTTCGCTTTCGCAGGGTCGGTCTCGCCGCCGCGAATCGCCTGCGACGAGAAGTAGGCCGCGAGGTCGGCCATGTCCTGCTCGCTCAGGATGGCAGCCATCGGCGACATCAGCGGGTTCTGCCGCTTGCCTCCGTGGAAGTCATTCAGCTGCTTCAGGATGTAGGTTTCGTGCTGCCCGGCGAGGCTCGGCCACTCCGGGCTGACGCTGTTGCCGTCCATGCCGTGGCAGGCACTGCAGGTTGCGGCCTTGGCCTGGCCGGCCTCCTTCGAGCCCGCTGCAAACGAGGGCGCAGTCCAGCCGACGGTGACCGCCAGTGAGAGGGCGGCAACGAGTTTCGCGGTCATATAACCACTCCGAACCAGGGGCAAACGAGCCGCAAATTGTACACTACGGTCCCATCGGCGCACCGCAGCGGCTCTACCCATGTCCACCTATCCACTGGTCCGGTTCGTCACCAGCGCCGACAAGCTCGGGCAGTTTCCGCCCGACACCGGGGTCGAGGTGTCGGTCGCGGGGCGGTCGAACGCCGGCAAGTCGAGTGCCATCAATGCGATCACCCGCCGCAAGGGCCTCGCGCGCACCAGCAAGACCCCGGGCGCTACCCGGTTGATCAATTTCTTCGAACTCGAAACCGGTCGCCGCCTGGTGGACCTGCCGGGCTACGGGTTCGCGGCCGTGCCGGGTGACATGCGCCGGCACTGGGGCCAGCTGGTGTCCGGATATTTCCAGGGCCGCAAGTCGCTGCGTGGATCCATCGTCGTCATGGACGTGCGCCACCCGCTGACACAGAACGATTGCGACATGCTCGAACTCGCGCTGTCGCGAAAGGTGCCGGTGCACATCCTGCTCACCAAGGCCGACAAGCTCGGCCGCGGGGCGGCGAGGCAGGCGCTGTCAGGCGTGCGCCGCGAGGTCGGTGCAGGCGTCGGTGTCCAGCTCTTCTCGTCGCTCAGCGGCGACGGCGTGGACGAGGCGCGGCGAGCGATCGAACGCATGCTCGACGGCCGGGCAGCGGCACAGGGGGCACAAAAAGAAACCCCGGTTGGACCAGCGGATCCAACCGGGGAAGTTGACCCGGCATTGGGGGAATGACCGGGAAGGTGCAGCGCCCAGGGAGGTAGGCGGGGCACCGAGCGTCGCAATGTCGCTCATGGATAGAGACCGGGCCAGCGGGCCAAAGTTCACGGCCCACGCGACAAAAAACACGACTTCCCGCAAGTACCTGTTCGCCAAAGAAAAATGGGCCCACCCTTGCGGGTGAGCCCATTCTGTCGCGCCGCCCGGGGCGACGCGGCAATCAAGCCTGGATCAGAAGTTGTAGAGGATCGAGAACTGGAAGTTGTTCCAGTTGCCGTCGCCCACTTCGTCATTGCCGAGGCTGGGCATGGCCTGCCACTCGAGGCGGGCAGTCCAGGTGTCCATGAAGTTGAAGTCCGTGCCCACGCCGCCGATGAACTCCGTGGAGCTCTGCGACTCGTGATCCCTGGCGCAGGTATCGAGGCCGCAGACCAGGGAGCCGTCGTCGTACGTCCGCCTTCGCAGTGAGCTTGACGTCGCCGATGAACACGCCGACGCGGCCGAACACCGACCACGCATCGTCGATCGGCCAGATGCCGAGCACCGACACCGGCCAGCCCTTGGCGTCCCACTGGCCCTTGATCTTGCCGACGTTCAGATCGGTCGTCGTAGTTGATAGACCTTGCCGGTGTAGTCCGCATTGCCGAGGTCGATGTAGGAAATCTCGGTGGCGAAGTACTTCATCCACTTGTAGCCGACCGTCAGGCTGTAGGGCGTCGCGCCCTGGCCGACGTCCGAATTGTCGATCTCGAGAGGCAATTCATTGTCAAAGGCGAAGGAGTTGAAGTTGTTGTCGATCTTGTCCGAGTTGACGTTGATCTTGCCGTAGCCGATGCCCGCGCCGGCATAGAAGCCACTGTCGGCCGCAACGGCCGAGCCGGCGACCAGCGCCATCGCAGCAATAAGAGCAATCTTGGTCTTCATTTGTAACGTCCTTGAGGTAGGTGACTGATGATCCTGCAGCTTCGGCGGGGGACGCCCAAGCGGTCAGTGGGTAAATGCTACACTGCAGCAATGCAAAAAAGCAACTCGTGGAAAATCTCGATACCGCACTAATCCCGAGTAAAGAGACAGCTTAGTTCAAAAAAAGTTTCATTGTTGTGAAAATACACACGACAGGAATGTGACACCGGCCGCGAAAATCCTGTGCGCATGGGCGCCCCTGTCGCAGCGTGCGCACGGGAGACTTGCATGCCGGTAAAGCGACGGGCCCACCCCATGGGGGGTGAGCCCGCATTCGCACTGCGCCAGGCGGCGCGCCCGGTGATCGATCAGAACCGATAGAGCAGCGAGAACTGCAGTCCGTTCCAGTCCCCGGAGCCCGTGTCGCTGCTTCCCAGGCTCGGGATCGCCAGCCATTCGAAGCGGGCGGCCCAGTCCTCGAGGAACCTGCCGTCCACGCCCACGCCGTAGAGGAACTCGGTCGAACTCCCGCTGGTGTCCGCCTTGCCGACGATGTCATCAACGGAGAGGCGCAGGTCTGCATTTACGTCTCCGTAGAATCCGCCGACGCGCCCGAAAACTTCCCAGTTTTCGTCGATGGGCCAGATGCCCAGCACGCTCGCCTGCCAGCCGGTCGCGTGCCAGTCGATGTTGCCCTTCACCGGAACCGCCACGTAGTCGTCGATATCCGTGTCGAAGACCAGTGTCGTGCCGTTGCCCGTATAGGACGCCGTGCCAGTGTCGAGATAGCCGGCCTCGACCGCGAGGTATTTGATGAATTTATAGCCGGCGAACGCGCTCCACATGATGTCGCTCTCGTCGGTACTGGCTGACCAGCTCTCCAGCGGATAACCGACATCTTCAAACGCGTTGATGAAGGAATTGGTCGCCTTCGACTTCGGTAACGACACCTGGCTCCAGCCGACGCCAGCGCCGACGTAGAAGCCGCGGTCGTCCGCCGACGCCGAACCTGCGACCAGGATCGCGGCAGCGATCAGTGATGTCATCAGCTTCATATACCTGCCCCTCCGGGGATTGATTTCCGTTTCGCAGCCCAACCACCCAAATCGGAACCCTGGCGGGTTCCGTGGCACGACGCTATACCGACGACGGCGCGCGCTCAAGGCGTGCGATCGGGCCCTGCTCCCAGGCAGGTCCGCCGCTCCCGGAAAGCACTGCGTCCGATCAGAACCGCCAGACCGCGCTGGCGATCCAGAGTTCGGAGGCGTCCGTGTCCGCGATCTCGAATCCCTGGTACTCGGCGTTCACGGTGAAGTGATCGGTGAAGTTCCAGCCTGCACCGAGACCCCAGGAAAAGTCCGTGCCGTCGTCGCTGCCGCCGCCGTATCCGTGCGCATCGGCATTCCACATCAGGGCGCCGAGCTTCGCGAACACCTCGAATTTTTCGTTTACCGGCCAGCGGCCGATGGCGCTGAAGTTCCAGCCATCGATGTCGACTGAGAGGCCATAGTCTTCCGGACTTCCGCCGTCAATCCATTCGACCTCGACGCCGAAGTACTTCATGAAGTTGTAGCCGGCCCCCAGCTTGTAGGCCGTGTCCCCGGCGTCCCAGCCGCCACCGATGTCGAGCTGGTAGTAGCCGATGCCGCCTTCGACATAGAAACCATCGTCTGCCGCATACGCAGGTGACGCCACCAGGGCAATCGCTGCTACGGCCGCATGCATGAGTCTCATAATGCCCCCATCGTCGGGTTCAGGGGCGGCAACGCATCGGTGCGCGGACTCGCGCCACGACGTGCCGCGATTCCTGTTGGAACCAGTCGATGCTAGGCGCCGTCCCGCCGGGCGCGGCAACTGGGAGAAGTGCGCATGCCGCGCGACCGGGTGCAGCAGCGGAGCACGGATTGCGGCGGGAGCGGGCTCAGCGCCCGGGGCCTCAGTGCGCCTCGTCCCAGTTCGAGCCGCGCCCGACCTCGACCTTCAGCGGCACCCTGAGACTGGCCGCCGCCGACATGCGCTCGCGCAGGCCATCTTCCACCCGGGCGACGTCTTTCTCGGCGACCTCGAGTACCAGTTCGTCGTGCACCTGCATCACGAGCCGGGCGCCCGGGTCGCCACGCAGCCAGTCGTGCACGTCGATCATCGCGCGCTTGATGATGTCGGCAGCCGTTCCCTGCATCGGCGCGTTGATCGCGCTGCGCTCGGCGTACTGCCGGAGCTGCTGGTTCTTCGAGCGGATCTCCCGCAGGTACAGGCGCCGACCGGCGACGGTCTCCACGTAGCCCTGTTCGCGCGCGATCGCGCGGGTCTCGTCCATGTAGCGCTTCACGCCCGGGTAGCGGTGGAAATAGAGGTCCACGTACTGCTGCGCGGCCCCGCGCTCGATGCCGAGCTGGCGCGCGAGCCCGAACGCGGACATGCCGTAGATCAGGCCGAAGTTGATCGCCTTGGCGGCACGGCGCTGGTCGGGCGTCACTTCGTCCGCCGCGACGCCGAACACCTCGGCGGCCGTGGCCTGGTGAATGTCCCGGTCGGCCGCGAACGCATCGAGCAGGCCCTCGTCGCCGGAGAGGTGCGCCATGATCCGCAGCTCGATCTGCGAATAGTCGGCAGCGACCAGCACGTGGCCGGGCGGTGCCACGAACGCCTGCCGGATGCGGCGTCCCTCCGGCGTGCGGATGGGGATGTTCTGCAGGTTCGGGTCGGTCGAGGACAGCCGCCCGGTCGCGGCGACCGCCTGGTGATACGAGGTGTGCACGCGCCCGGTGCGCGGGTCCACCTGTCCCGGCAGCTTGTCGGTGTAGGTGGAGCGCAGTTTCGCCATGCCGCGGTAGTCGAGCACGATGCGCGGCAGCTCGTATTCGTCGGCCAGTTCCTCGAGCACGTCCTCGGCCGTAGAGGGCTGGCCGGTTGCGGTCTTGCGGCGCGCCGGCAGGCCGAGCTTGCCGAACAGCACTTCCTGCAACTGCTTCGGCGAATCGACGTTGAACGGTCCACCCGCGGCCGCGTGCGCCCTGGCCTGGAGTTCGAGCAGCTTCTTCGACAGCTCGTGGCTCTGCTGCTTGAGCATGCCCGTGTCGATCAGCACGCCCGTGTGTTCCATGTCGAGCAGCACCGGTACCAGCGGCTGCTCGATCTCCTCGTAGAGCCTGCGCAGCGACGGCACCTCTTCGATCCGCGGCCACAGCGTCCGGTGGAGCCGCAAGGTAACGTCGGCATCTTCGGCGGAATATTCCCCGGCGGTTTCGACCGGCACCTCGGCGAACGGCAGCTGCTTCGCGCCTTTGCCTGCCACGTCCTCGTAGCTGATGGTCTCGATGCCGAGGTAGTACCGCGCCGTCGAATCCATGTCGTGCCGGGTCGCCGTGCTGTCGAGCACGTAGGACTCGAGCATCGAGTCGTACTTCATTCCCCGGAGCTCGATGCCGTGGTTGCGCAGCACGTGGGCGTCGTACTTGAGGTGATGGCCGAGCTTTGCGCGCGAGGGGTCCTCGAGCAGCGGCTTCAGTCGAGCGAGGACCTTGCCGCGATCGAGCTGCTCCGGCGCGCCGGGGCTGGTGTGCGCGAGCGGCACGTAGGCCGCGCGGCCGGGCTCCACGCAGAACGAGACACCGACGATCTCCGCCTGCATGTAGTCGAGCGAGGTCGTTTCGGTGTCGAAGGCGACCAGGTCCGCCGCTTCGAGCTGCTCCATCCAGCGCTCGAATGCCGTCTCGTCGAGGATCAGCTCGTATTCGCGGCGGCCGGGATCGGTGGGCGGGTGGGCAGCTGCTTCAGCCGCGCGCCGGTACGGCGACAGGCCCTCGCCGGTCTCGGCCGCGGCGTGCGCCCGTGCGGCGGACAATTCCGACGCAGGCGCGCCAGAGGCTCCGCCACCCGGCAGTTGCTTCAGCAGCGACCTGAGTTCGAGGCGCGAGTACAGCTCGCGCAGCTTCTCGACGTCCGGCGCGACCGGCGCCAGTTCGCGAGGTGAGAGCGGAAGCTCGAGATTGCAGTCGATGGTGGCGAGCTTCCGCGACAGCGCGAGGTCGTCGGTGTGGGCGCGCAGGCTCTCGCCCACCTTGCCCTCGATCTCGTGCTGGTGTGCCAGCAGGTTGTCGACCGTCGTGTACTGGTTGAGCCACTTCGCGGCCGTCTTCGGGCCCACCTTGGGCACGCCCGGAATGTTGTCCGACGCGTCGCCGACCAGCGCAAGGTAGTCGACGATCTGCTCGGGATACACGTCGAACTTGACCTTGACGCCGTCGCGGTCGAGCGACGAGCCGGTCATCGTGTTCACCAGCCTGACGCGCCCATCGACCAGCTGCGCCATGTCCTTGTCGCCGGTGGATATCACGACGTCGAGTCCCTCGTCGGCCGCGCGTCGCGCCAGCGTGCCGATCACGTCGTCGGCCTCGACGCCCTCGATGCGCAGCAGCGGCAGGCCGAGCGCCTGCACTGCCTCGATCAGCGGCGCGACCTGTGAGCGCAGGTCATCGGGCATCGGCGGACGATGCGCCTTGTACTCGGCGAAGAGTTCGTCGCGGAACGTGCGGCCGGGCGCGTCGAAGACCACGCCGACCAGTGTCGGCGCGAATTCCTTCTCGAGCTTCGCCAGCATGTTGAGCACGCCGAGCACCGCACCGGTCGGCTCGCCCTTCGAATTGGAAAGCGGCGGCAGCGCGTGGAAGGCCCGGTACAGGTACGAAGAGCCGTCCACCAGCACCAGTGTGGGGGCCCTAGCCACCCGGCGGTGTCCCTTCGGGTGCAGGCGTAGTCGCGGGGGCCGAACCCGGAGAGGCTGGCTTTGGCCTGGTCGTCGCCTCGTCTTCAGGTTTCTGCGGCGTCGGCGTCGGCGACTGCGTCGTCGTCGAGCCCGCCGCAGGCGTCGCTTGGCTGGACGTCGCAGCGGACGGAGCAGTCTGCGGGGTTGCGGCAGGCGCGGCCGGTCGGATGACCACCGGTCCAGCTTTTTCGGGCAACGTGAGCGGACCCTTGTAGCCGCATCCGGCGACCAGGGCTCCCAGCATGGCACCGACTACGCCGGCCGCGACAGGCCGGATCGTCATGTGCGCTCTCCGCCGGCCATCGCCTGCGCCGCGCCTTCCAGCACCATGACCGTGAGACGCGAGATGCACGTGAGCCTGCCTTTGTCGTCCTCCATTCGGATTTCCCAGACCTGCGAGCGTGACCCGACGTGGACCGGGCGAGCCGTCCCGGTGACCCGTCCGGTGCGCGCGGATCGGATGTGGTTCGAGTTGATCTCGAGCCCGACACAGTAGAAACGGCTCATGTCCACGCAGTGCTGGGCCGCGACGCTGCCCAGTGTTTCGGCGAGCACGGCCGAGGCGCCGCCGTGCAGCAGGCCGAAGGGCTGGATCGTGCGCGAGTCCACGGGCAGCGTGCCGCGCAGGAAGTCCGGGCCGATTTCCGTAAAACGCAGGTCGAGGTGCTCGACCATGCTGCCGCGCGAGTAGCCCTGGATTTCGTCCAGCGTAAAGGGCTTGAACCAGATGCTCATTCCGGGGTTGTCCAGGTCGGGCCCGGCTCGAGCCAGGCGGGGTTCGGGAAACGATTCAACCTGGATTGTACCCGCCGACCCGGCCCATCCCTCGAGGTCCTTGCCGATGGCGGCGGGAGCCCCGAAAGGGCAGAATTGCTGCACAGCAAAATCAAGTACCGGAGCGCCACGATGGTTGACTACCACGCCCCCCTCAAGCAGATGAGATTCACGCTCGAGCACCTGGCCGACTTCGCCGAGGTGGGCGCGCTGCCTGATTTCCAGTCCGTGGACGGCGACATGGTCGAGGCGGTGCTCGAGGAGGCGGCGAAATTTGCCAGCGGGGTGCTGGCACCGACCAATGTGATCGGCGACCGGCAGGGCGTGAAGGTGGTCGGCGACGGTGTCGAGGTACCGGCGGAATTCACCGACGCCTACGGCAAGTTCTGCGAGGGCGGCTGGCCGGGCATCGCCAGCAACCCTGAATTCGGTGGCCAGGGCCTGCCGAAGACACTGGCAGTCGCCTGCGACGAGATGTGGGCGGCGTCGAACGTCGCGTTCGCGTTGTGCCCGGAGCTTTCACAGGGCGCGATCCTGGCCATGGATCGCCACGGCACCGAGGAACTGAAAGCAAAGTTCCTGGAAAAACTGGTGTCCGGCCAGTGGTCCGGCTCGATGTGCCTGACCGAGGCGCAGGCAGGATCCGACCTGTCGAGCCTCACGAGCCGCGCGGAGCCGAAGGGCGACCGCTACCTGGTCACCGGCCAGAAGATCTTCATCACCTGGGGCGACCACCCCATGGCGGAGAACATCGTGCACCTCGTGCTCGCGCGCCTGCCGGACGCGCCTCCGGGTACGAAGGGCATATCGCTGTTCCTGGTGCCCAAGTACAAGGTGAATGACGACGGCAGCCTGGGCGAGCGCAACGACAACTACTGCGTGTCGGTCGAGCACAAGATGGGCATCCACGCGAGCCCGACCTGCGTATTGTCCTTCGGTGACAAGGGCGGGGCCGAGGGCTTCCTGGTCGGCAAGCCGAACGAAGGCCTGGCGGCGATGTTCACGATGATGAACTACATGCGACTGGGCGTCGGCATCCAGGGTGTCGGCCTCGCGGACCGCTCCTACCAGGCGGCCGTCGCCTGGGCCCGCGATCGCACGCAGGGACGCGCGCCGGGTGAGAAGGGCAAGGTCGCGATCATCCGCCACCCGGAGGTGCGCCGCATGCTGCTTGCGATGCGCGCGCTCACGCAGGCGAGCCGTGCGATCTGCTACTACACCGCCGCCTGCCTCGACCGCGCGGCGCACGGACCGGATGCGGAGACGGCCGAGGCGATGCAGGCGCGCGCCGACCTGCTGACCCCGATTGCAAAAGCCTGGACCACCGAAGCCTCGCTCGAGGTGACCTCACATGGCATCCAGGTCCACGGCGGCATGGGCTACGTCGAGGAGACGGGCGTCGCCCAGTTCTATCGCGACGCGCGCATCGCGCCGATCTACGAGGGCACGAACGGGATCCAGGCGATCGACCTCGTCGGCCGCAAGCTGCTGCGCGACGGCGGCGCCACGGTGTCCGCGTTCGTCTCCGACATGCGGGCGGTCGACGCCTCGCTCGCGAACGCGGGCGAGGACTTCGCGGTCGTGCGCAGCGCGCTCTCGCGCGCGCTGGACGAACTCGTCGAGTGCTCGACGTACATTCTCACTGGCGCGAAGCGCGACCCGGAACTCGTGAGCGCTGTCGCGTTCAACTACCTGATGCTGCTCGGTACCGTCATCGGCGGCTGGCAGCTCGCTCGCGGCGCGCTGGTTGCTGAAGGCGAGCTGGCGACGGGTGGCGACAAGGCCTTCCTCGGTGCGCAGGTGGTGATGGCACGGTTCTATGCCGAGCAGGTGCTGCCGCGTTGCACCGCGTATGCCGTGGCCATTCGCGCTGGCAGCGGGTCGACGATGGCACTCGCAGCGGACGCGTTCTGATCGAGCGATGACCGGCCGCGCGCAGCGTCCGGTGAGCGCGCCCTCCGGCGCGCCAGGCGCATGGGTATGCCTCGACGAAAGCCTGGACCGCGCGCCGGAGGCACTGCATCCGTGGCTTGCCGAGCCGGGGCTGCTCACGGCCCTGGTGCGCCGTGCATGCGGATGCGAAACGAAATTTCGCCTGCTGCGCGTCGAGCGGGCGCCGCTTTCATCGACGCTCGCACAGCGGATGGGTGTTGCCGACACCGGCTGCCTGGTCCGCGAGATCGAGTTCGCCTGTGGGGATACGCGCTGGGTCTTTGCGCAATCGGTGTTCCCGGATTCCACGGTCCTGCTGCATCCATGGCTCGCGGAGCTCGGCAACGTCGCGCTGGGTGAGTCGCTGCTCGGCCGGCTGGACGTCAGCCGACAGCCGCTGGAGTATCGCGAGATCGCGGTGGACGACGAACTCGCCGTCGCGGCGGGCGGCCTCGATCGCCCGGCATGGGCGCGCCGTGCGGTCTACCGACTGTCCGTGGCGCCGATCCTGGTCCAGGAGGTGTTCCTGCCGGCGCTGGTTCACGATGGCCGGGCGTTGGTCCGGTCGGGGAGTAACGCATGAGATACGAATTCGCACCGCCGATGGCGCCGACCGTCGAGATCGACGGAGTGGCAACGAGCTTTCCCGTGCACCGCATCTACTGCGTCGGGCGCAACTATGCCGCCCACGCGCGCGAGATGGGCATGGATCCCGAGCGCGAGCCGCCGTTCTTCTTCTCGAAGCCGGCCGACGCCGTGACCGCGAACGGCGCTGCCGTCCCGTACCCACCGCGCACCTCGAACCTGCACCACGAGATCGAGCTCGTCGTCGCGATCGGCGAGGGCGGCCGCGACATCCCGGTGGCAAACGCGCTCGCGCACGTGTTCGGCTACGCGGTCGGCAACGACCTGACGCGCCGCGACCTGCAGTTCGCCGCACGCGAGAAGGGCCAGCCCTGGGACGTCTCCAAGGGATTCGACCACTCGGCGCCGGTGACCGCGATACGTCGCGTTGCCGACGTTGGCCATCTCTCGCGCGGTGCGATCTGGATCGAGGTGAACGGCGAACCGCGCCAGCGCGCCGACCTCTGCGAGATGATCTGGAGCGTGCCGGAGATCGTCAGTGAACTGTCGGCACTTTTCGAACTGAAGCCAGGCGACCTGGTCTTCACCGGTACGCCGGCCGGCGTGGGCCCGGTGGTGCGCGGCGACAGCCTGGTCGGTGGCATCGAAGGCCTGGACACGCTGCGCACGACGATCGTCTGACAGCGCGGAGGCACACATGGCCCTGAAGCTCTACACATACTGGCGCAGTTCGGCTGCCTTCCGCGTTCGAATCGCGCTCAACCTGAAGGGCCTGGCCTACGAGTCCGTGCCCAGGCACCTGGTGCGCGACGGCGGCGAGCAGCGAAGCCGCGAGTACCTCGCGCTCAACCCCCAGGGCCTCGTCCCCGCGCTCGATGACGACGGCGCGCTGGTCACGCAGTCGCTCGCGATCTGCGAGTACCTGGAGGAAATCCACCTGGAGCCACGCCTGCTGCCCGGTAACGCAGTCGCGCGGGCGCAGATCCGCTCGATGGCGCTCGCGGTCGCCTGCGACATCCATCCTCTCAACAACCTGCGCGTGCTCCTGTACCTGCGTGGCGAATTGAGCCAGCCCGACGAGGCCGTGAACCGCTGGGCGCGACACTGGATCGCACGCGGGTTCGAGGCACTGGAGCAGCTGATCGCGCGTCACTCGGCCGACGGACTGCACTGTTACGGCTCGTGCGTGACGCTTGCCGACGTGTTCCTGCTGCCGCAGGTGTTCAACGCGCGGCGTGTCGAGCTCGACCTCGCACCATACCCGCGGCTCGCAGGGGTCGCGGCCCATCTCGAGGAGTTGCCCGCCTTTGCCGCCGCGCGGCCGGAGCGACAGCCGGACGCGGAGTGACCCGGCAACGGCAGTTGCCGCGTGGCCACGCCGCGCGGCGGCTCGCGCCGGCAGGCCCGCGACCCGCGATGCGAGCGGTCGACGCTGTTACCGCCCGAGCTGCGCCAGCGCCATGCGCATCGGCGCATCGGAGACCCTGACCCACCCTTCGAAAGGACTGTCCAGCTCGAGGACGAGGAATATCGCCAGCGTGGCGCACGAGGCAAACGTGAACAGCGCCGACATCATCAAGGCGTGGCGCGGCGCAAAGAGTCCCCAGCCGAAAAAGATGACGCACAGCCACGACACCAGCACCGCGAGCACCGGGGTCGAGATTGTGCCTGCGTGCTGCAGGACGAGATACCAACGCTCCGCGCCGGCGTCGTATGCGAGGTCGAGCGCCCTCGATCGCAACTCGCGCTGCTCGTCGGTTGCGGGCGAGAGACGCCGGATACCGGCCTGGACTTCATCCTGCCTGGATGCGGCATTCGGATTGAGCATTGCCTCGTGCTGCGCCGGGTCGCCGGAAAAGATGAAGTCGACCGTGGCGGCGAAATTCCCTGCAAGGAGCTCGCGGACGTCGTTGGCCTCGGGCCCGTACTGGTAGAGGAGATGATCGAGCTGGAGGACCTTGACGGTCACGGTCGTCAGCTCGTTGCTGACGGTGTTGAACGACGCGCTGGCGGACGAGATGAGCAGTCCCATGACCAGCGCGGCAAGCGTGCCAATGAGGCTGAGGCCGAGCTTGACGATGTCCTTCGCGTCGTCGCCCACGTGGCGGTCGGGCAGGAGCCTGCGCAACCAGAGCCCCAGCAACGCACCGCCGAAGATGGACGACACGACGATCAGGCCGATTTCCCTCGGGGTCATGCTGCAATCCTGTCCAGATGAACGCCCTGCACGCGACCTCGCAACGGCCACCGGACGTGAAGTCTCCGAAGCGAATAGTGCCCGAGTTGCCGCGTCGCGGTCACTTCCGGCGCAGGCTGGCACCGATCCGCTGGTAGGCCTCGCGGAACGGTATGCCTTCCGTCGCCACCAGTCTGTTCGCCTCCGCGGCGGAGTGGATGTCCGGGTCCAGGTGGATACCTTCCGGCCGGAAGCGAAGTTGCGGGATGGCTGCTGCCATGATGTCGAGCGTCTCGTGGCAGGTATCGAGCGAGCGGAACAGCGGCGCCTTGATGAGCTGGAGGTCGCGCTGGTAGCCCGAGGGCAGCTTGGCGGTGATGCCGAGCACCTCGACGAGGCAGGCCTGGGCCGTTGCGGTTCGGCCGCGCACCAGTTCGAACACGTCGGGGTTGCGCTTCTGAGGCATGATCGACGAGCCGGTCGTGAACGCGTCCGGCAACGAGACGAAGCCGAATTCGCGCGTGTAGAAAAGCAGCAGGTCGGAGGCAAGGCGACCGAGGTCCTGCATGAGCAGGGCCACCTGGAAGAGCACCTCGGCCTCGGCCTTGCCTCGCGAAAGCTGCACGGCCGTCACTGGTTCGTGATTGACGGGGAACCCGAGGCGCGTTCTCGTGCTTTCGCGGTCGAGTGGCAGGTTCGGCGTGCCGTATCCCGCCGCGGAGCCGAGCGGATTCTTCAGGATCCGGCGGTGCGCGTGGCGCAGCCCATCAGCGTCGTCCTGTATCTCGGCGGCGAATCCGCCAGCCCAGAGTGCGACCGAACTCGGCATTGCCTGCTGCATGTGGGTGTAGCCCGGGAGCACGATATCGCCCTGTTCCGAGGCCAGCGACTCGAGCGATGCGACGACCCGATGCGCGTCTTCCACCAGCGACTCGACTGCGTCGCGCAGGTAGAGCCTGAGTGCCGTGAGCACCTGGTCGTTGCGCGAGCGGCCTGCGTGCAGACGCGCTCCCGCCTCGCCGATGCGCCGGGTGAGCAGGGTCTCGAGCGCGGTCTGGCCGTCCTCGAGATCGAGCGTCACGGTCCATTCGCCGCGTGCGTGCGACGCGCCGATGGCGGTGAGTCCGTCGCGGATCGCCGCAAGCGACACATCGTCGAGCAGGCCGCAGCTGTGCAGCGCCTCCGCGTGCGCGATCGACGCCTGCACGTCGTAGGCGACGAGCCGGTTGTCGAGCGCGTGATCCTCGCCCGCCGTGTAATGCAGCACCCGCTCGTCGAGCGGACCGCCCTTATCCCAGAGCCTGGTCATCAGCCCGCGCCCTGCTCGGCGGGGGAGAGCGCCTTGGTGTCCGCGACCACCAGCGTGCCGGTGCCCTCGTTGGTGAAGATCTCGGCGAGCAGCGCGTCCGGCGCGGCATATGAGATCACGTGCACGCGACGCACGCCGCCGCGGATCGCGGACTCTATCGCGCTCGATTTCGGCAGCATGCCGTCTGCGAGCGCCCCTTCCTCGCGCAGCCGGCGCAGGCCGGCCACGTCCGTGTAGGAAATGAGCGACTGCGGGTCGTCGAGTCGCTCGAGGATGCCCGGTGCACCCGTGCAGAGGATCAGTTTCTCGGCGTCCATCGCGCCACCGATCGCGGCGGCCACCGTATCGGCGTTGATGTTCAGCAGGTGGCCCATGGCGTCACACGAGAGGGGGCTGACGACCGGAAGGAAGCCCGCGTCCAGCAGCCGTGTGATCACGGAGCCGTCCACGCCGTCGATGTCGCCGACCATGCCGTAGTCGACGACTTCGCCGCTCGCAAGCGTCACCGGTGCGCGCTTGTGCGCCCTGACCAGTCCCGCATCGACGCCGGAGAGCCCGATCGCGTCGATGCCGAACTCGCGGCACAGGCCGAGCAGGCGCGTGTTGATGAGGCCATTCAGCGCCATGCAAGCGACGTCGATCGCGCCGCCGTCGGTGACGCGGCGCCCCTGGACCATGCGCGTCTCGACGCCGAGTTTTTTCGTGAGCGTGTCGAGCTGTGGGCCGCCGCCGTGCACCAGCACCACGCGGATACCGAGGTGATGCAGGATTGCGACCTGCTCCATGAAGCTGCGCATGGCTGCGCCGTCGCGGAATGCGCCGCCGCCGGTCTTGATGATGAAGACCTTGCCCTTGTACATGTGGATGTACGGCGCTGCGCCGCGCAGCGCACGCACGGTCACCGCCTGTTCGCCCTTGTGTCCGATCATTCCGAATTCCCCTTGAGCAACCTGTAAAGCACCGCCATCTGCACCGTCATCCGGTTGGCGGCTTGCATGACCACGCGGCTGCGTGGCCCGTCGAGGACCTCGTCCGCGACGGCGACGTTGCGCCGCACGGGCAGGCAATGCATGAAATGGCAGTCCGCCCGGGTGGGCCTGAACCAGTCCTCGCGGACCTGCCACCCGGAGAGCGGCTCGCGCAGCCGTGCCTCGGACTCGGCATCGCCGTAGCAGGCGGCCGATCCCCATTCCTTGGCGTAGAGCACGCTGGCGCCGGCCAGCGCGGCATCACTGTCGGTCGTTTCGCTCACGGTCCCGCCCGAGGCGGCAGCTGCCGAGCGCGCCTTGGCCATCAGGGCGTCGGGCAATGCATAGCCTTCGGGCCGCAGCACCACCACTTCCATGCCGCGCTGCGCGGCCATGTGCACGGTGGCCGCGGGAACCGCGAGCGGCAGCGCGCGCGGGTGATGTACCCAGGAAAGCACGAACTTGCCGGTGCGCGGTACGGCGAGATCGTCCATCGTCTTCCAGTCGGCCAGCGCCTGGCAGGGATGGTTGACCGCCGACTCCATGTTCACGAACGGCTTGTCGCAGAGATCGGCCATCGCCATGAACTGCGTCTCGGCGAGGTCGGACGCGAGGTCCCTGCCCTCTGCAAACGAACGGATGCCCAGCGCGTCGCAGTAGGAGGAAAGCACGGGGATCGCTTCGCGCACGTGCTCGGCCGCGCCGCCGTTCATCACCGCGCCGAGGCGCGTCTCGAACTGCCATGTACCCTGGCCAGGCGTCACGACGAACGAGCTCCCACCGAGCCGCATCATGCCCGCCTGGAACGAGGCGAGTGTCCTTAGAGACGGATTCATGAACAGCAGGCCCAGGATTTTTCCCGCCAGGGCGCGCGGCTCCGGGTGCCGGTGAAGGCGACGCGCCAGGTCGACCAGGTCGTCCACCTGGTCGCGGCTGAAATCGGCCAAGTCGAGAAACTGTTTCATTGGTCGGGCCTGGGCAGGGTCTCGGGCGGCATCAGGCCGGCAGCGAAGCGAGCGCGTCGCGAAGCTGTGTGATGTGCCGCTCCTCGATCACGTAGGGCGCGAGCACGCGCACGACGTGCGGGTCGGCGCTGGTGCCGGTGAGGATGTCGCGCTCGAGCAGTTCGCGCTGCACATCCTTCGCAGGCCGGCGAGTCCGAAGGCCGGCGAGCAGGCCCGCGCCCTGGACGGACACGACCGGACCCACCACGCAGGTCTCGCGCAGTTCCAGCGATCGTCGGCGCACGTTGCCGAGCAGGCCCTCGGTTTCGATGATGTCCACCACGGCTTCGATCAGCGCGCATGCCATCGGACCGCCGCCGAAGGTCGTGCCCAGGTCATCCGTCGCCAGGTGCGCAGCGACGTGATCAGCCATCAGCAGGGCGGAGCAGGGGAAGCCGGCCCCGAGCGCCTTGGCGGTCGTGATCATGTCGGGCGCGATGCCGTGCATGTTCGCCGCGAACGGAAATCCGGTCCGGCCCATGCCGCACTGTACTTCGTCGAAGATCAGCAGCGCACAGGTCTCGCTGCACCTCGCGCGGAGCGCGGTGAGGAACGGTGTTCCGAGGTCCACCGCACCTGCAACACCCTGCACGGGCTCGACGATCACGGCCGCGGTTTCGGTATCGACGATACGGGCGACGGCGTCCAGGTCTCCGCGCGGGACGAACTCGGCGTCGAATGGCGCCCGGGGGAATCCGTACCACTTCGAGGCGGCGCCCCAGGTAACCGCGCCTGCCGCTGCGGTCCGGCCATGGAAACTGCCTTCCACGGCCACGACCTTGCGCCGGCCGGTGATCCGAAGCGCGAGCTTGAGCGCGTTCTCGTTCGCTTCCGCGCCAGTGTTGCCGAAGAACACCGTGTCGAGCTCGAGGCCCGCGAAGCCAGCGAGTCGCGTCGCAGCGCGTGCGCGCACGTCGAGCGGCACGGCGTTGCTCTGGAACAGCAGCGACTTTGCCTGCCGCTCGAGTGCATCGATCCAGCGCGGGTGGGAATAGCCGAGTGCCGCCACCGCGTGGCCGCCGTACAGGTCGAGGATCCGGCGGCCATCGCGTGTGTGCAGGTGCACGCCGGAGGCGCCCGCGATGTCGAGCGGCCACTGGGAATAGACAGGCGCGAGGTGATCCGCGGGCGGCGCCCACGCCGGCGATGGCATTCATGGCGGGACCTGCGTGCGTCATAGCATCATGTCCAGCCGGCCGCAGGCGCCATGAGCCCGGCGGTCTCCTCGTGCCCCAGCATGCGATTCATCCACTGGACCGCACCGCCAGCCGCGCCTTTCGTCAGGTTGTCGATCGCGCAGCTCACGGCGACGTTCTTCCCGCGCGCTACGCCCGAGAGCTCCGCGAAATTGCTTGCCACCACGTCCTTGATGCGTGGCGGCTCGCCGCCGACGCGCACGAACACCGACTGGTCGTAGTAGTCACGGAGTGCCGCGACGAGTTCGTGCGTCGTCAGTGGCTCGCGCGCGACCGCCTGCACCGTGACGTAGATGCCGCGAGCGAACGGCCCGGAATGCGGTACGAAGTTGAACTCGGCCTCGACGCCGGTGGCCGCCAGCGCGAGCGCTGCGATTTCCGGCTCGTGGCGGTGCGAGAGAGCGTTGTAGGCGTACATGTCCGCGTGCCGCTGCGGGTGGTGGGTCCCGGTGGTCGGCTGTCGTCCCGAGCCGGTGCTGCCGGTCACGCCGGTGACGAACACCCGCTGGTCTGCCAGCCCCAGCGCGAGCAATGGCACGCTCGCGAGCAGCACGGCCGTGGCGAAACATCCCGGGATGCGCGACGTGCGGTGTGTGCAGTGCATTCAGGTGCTCGGGCACGGCGCAGGTGAATTCGGCGATGCGCGAGGGCGCGCCGTGCGGGTGCCTGTAAACCGCCTCGTATGCATCCGCCGTCCGGTAGCGGAAGTCGGCCGAGATGTCGACGACGCGCGGACTCGGTGCCCGCCTGTGCCGCCGCGGACAGCAGCCGGTCGACGAGCGCCGCCGACACGCCGTGCGGCGCGGCGGAGAACACCGCCGTCACCGGGTTGGCCGCGACGTACTCGAGTACCTCGTCGTGTCCGACGAATCGCAGGTGCGGCAGCACCGGCTGCAGGTGACGGAAGAACTGCGCGACCGGCTCGTCGGGCTGGCTGTCCGACGCGACGGCGGCGATGTCGAGATAGGGATGCGCCGAGATCAGGCGCAGCAGTTCGCCGGCCACGTATCCGGTGCCGCCGAGCACCACCGCGGGAACGCGCGCGGTCATTCCGAAGCCGCTCCCGAGGCTCGTGCCACGAGACCCAGGCTGTCGATGATGTGATCACCGAGCACGGCGCCGGAGGTCATCGCGTTCACCGCCCGCACGTTCATCTGCTCCTCGATGATCCTGACGCCGACTGCATTGTCGGTGGCCGGGCCCGTTACCGCGCAGGGCTCGATGTCGAAGCGCTCGCGCAGCAGCTTCACGCCGCCCCAGGCCGCGACCGGGTCGTTGGCCGAGAGGATCACGGCCGAAAGCGCGCCACGGATGTCCGGTGCCGAGAGGATGGCCTCGACACCATAGGCACCGAGCAGACCGTCGCCCAGCTCGAACACCACGACGTCGGGCCGGCCCTGCGTCATTTCCGTCATCATCGTGCGCGTGAGCGCCGGCCCCGAGGCCGCCGTGGTGGTCACGATGCCGAGGTCGGTGAAGATCATGCTGCGGCGCGCGCCCGAGTCTTCCATCGCGAGGATGTCCCGGCGCAGCGACACGCCGGTTGCCTTGAATGCGTGCACGGCGAGTCCGCGGTGGCGCATGCGGCTCACGATCGCGCACGCGGCCGCGGTCTTGCCCGCTTCCATGCAGGTGCCCGCGAGCGCCACGACGGGTACGCCGTGCGTGTCGAGCGTGGCCTGCAGGTCGAGGCGCCTGTGGCCTGCCTTGGCCGGCACGCCGATGCGCTCGCCGAGGAACGGGAACTGCAGCACGCAGCCGATCACGCGGCAGTCGAATGGCTTGCCCTTGTCCGGATTCACCGAGTCGCACAGGCCGAGCACACCGCCGATGTTCAGCACCTGCAGCACGTCACCGACCTCGACCTTTTCGGGGACGTGGCCCGAGTAGCCGAACAGTGCCTGCCGGTGGCCGAGCGCGCCGACCATCACGTCGCCGCGCGACATCTTGGCCATGCGACCGCTGGTGAGCTCGACCTGGTTGTAGGTCGACTTGCTGTTCAGGATCTCGACCACCAGCACGACCCCTTCCTCGCAGGGAATGTCGCTGGTGGCGACGCGGATCTCGTGGCTCAGGCCGCAGGCCTGCGCGATCGAGGCGATCTTGTCGACGACGACGGTGCGCGTGTGCCCGGCCATCACTCCGCTTCCTGCTGGCGCCCGGCGCGGGTGTAGAAAATGCCGGGCAGCGCCAGCATCTTCGAGAAACCATGTGCCTCCGCCGCCGTCCACTCGCCGGCCGACTCGCCATAGGCGCCCTTCGATGCCTTCATCAGCGAGTACGGCGACGACAACGCCTTCGACGAACACGACGCCGGGTCGGAACAGCACGCGTACCTCGCCGGTCACGCGCTGCTGCGAGGAAATCATGAACGCCTCGATGTCGCGGCACACGGGGTCGAGGTGCTGACCCTCGTGGACCAGGTCGCCGTATGGTGCCGCGAGCGAGTCTTTGATGCGCGCCTGGCGCGCGGACAGCACCAGCTTCTCGAGCTCGCGGTGTGCGGTGAGCAGCACCTCCGCAGCCGGCGCCTCGAATGCGACGCGACCCTTGAATCCGATGATGGTATCGCCCGAGGTGAATGCCGCGGCCCACTCCGAACCTGGCGCCGATGGCTTCCGCTCGTTCGATCAGCGTCACGGGGTCGAGCGCCTCGCCATCCAGCGAGCAGGGGATGCCCGCCTCGAACCCGATCGTGTGCCGTTCAGGCGGCTGCGGGCTGGTAAACGCGTCCCTGGTCATCACCCAGGCCGAATCCGGGATGCATCCGTCCGAGACCAGCGTTTCCTTCCCGCCGATCGTCGTGCCCCAGAGGCCGCGGTTGACCGAATAGGCCGCGCCGAACGGCGGCACCGGGAGCTTGCGCGACTCCAGGTATTCGAGCTGCTCGGGGCGCTGGAACGCATGGTCGCGCACCGGTGCCAGGATCTCGAGTTCGGGCGCGAGCGTCCGGAGTGCGACCTCGAACCGAACCTGGTCGTTGCCGGCCGCCGTCGAACCGTGTGCGACCGCATCGGTGCCCAGCTTCCGTGCCCAGTGCGCGACGGTCTGTGCCTGCAGCACGCGCTCCGCGCCGACGCAGAGCGGGTAGAGGCCGCCGCGTCGCACGTTGCCCATGACGAGAAAGCGGATCACCTGGTCGAAATACGCGCGCCGCGCGTCCACCAGGTGATGGGCCACGGCGCCGAGTGCCCGCGAGCGATCCTCGAGCATGGCGGCGGCCGCGGCGTCGATGCCGCCGGTGTCCACCGTCAGCGTCACGATCGGGCGCCCGTAGGTTTCGGCCAGCCACGGCACGCAGAACGAGGTGTCGAGGCCGCCGGAAAATGCGAGCAGGATGGGCTTTGCGCCCGCGGGAGTCTGTGTCATGGGGGTCTCAACGTCCGAAAGTGGTACGAAGGTGCTGGTGCAGTCGGCGCTGCGCGCGCGCATCCACCGTGGCAATGAAGATAGTGTCGTCTCCGGCAATGGTGCCGACGATTTCCGGCCAATGCGCCTTGTCGATTGCAAGTGCGACGCCCTGCGCGGTCCCGGCCGTGGTCCTGAGCACGGTGAGCGCGCCGCCCGCGCCGCGGTAACCCTTCACGAACGTGCGCACGTCCTCGAAATGGCTGGGTGTCAGCGCGTCCTCGGAGGCCGGCAGCAGGTAGCGGTCCGCACCCTTCACGACGCCGATCTCCCGCAGGTCGCGACTGACGCTCGACTGCGTGGCCTCGAAACCTTCGCGGTGCAACAGGCGAACGAGTTCCGCCTGGCGGCCGACAGCGGTCTGCCGCAGGATGCGGACGATCGCGTCCCGTCTCATGTTCTGCGCGTCGAGGTGGGTGGCCATGCTGGCGCGGGCTGCGTTGGTGAATAAAAACGACGGTAATGTGCATAAATATGCAAAGGCTGTCAAGCAGCGGTCGCGCCCGCACAACCGCACAACCGCACGAGCCGCGCAGCGCACCGCCGCACGGCCCGGCTCAGCGCTCGATCTTGAATTCCACGTCCGCGCTCTGGTCGAGGCCGGCCTCGGCCTTCAACGCCCAGCGGGAGTTCAGCGTGTAGCGAAGCTTGATCGTGTTGATCGCCTCGGCCACCGAGACGCCGTAGCTCACGAACAGCTTCGGCGAGAGGAACTTGCCGAGCACCACCTGCGTGTCGCTCGCGTTGCTGCCCTCGACCGACACCTCGTCGAGCCCGATCCGCCTGCCGACGTTGCCGAGCAGCAGGCCGCCGCCGCTCACGGCCAGGCTCTCGGCCGCCTGGTTCACCGAGGTGGCCTCGCCCGACTGGAGCGTGTTCAGCGAGCGCCCGGTCAGCAGGTAGGACAGCGCCTCGGTGCTGGTCATGGCCGGATCCGAGGTGATGGTCACGTACGGATTGTCGATGCGGCCACGCACGTTGACGGTGACCACCACGTCCGCGTCCTCGATCTCCCGTTTCGCAACCAGCTCCAGCATCGGGAGATTGAGTGGGGCGTCGGCGTAGTTCAGCTCTCCCCTGGTGATTTTCACGTAGACGCCGAATGTCTTGTATTCACCATCGAGAACGCGGATCGAACCGGTTCCGCGGGCTTCCTCGCCCGGGTCCATGGTCACGGCGACCTCGCCGCCGAGGTGAGCCTTGAGCCCATAGGTATCCACCCGGACGTTGTCGCCGAGGGTCATCGTCACCTGCGCGCGAACCCGGCTCATGACCGGCGGCTCCTCGACGGTCCCGGCACTGACGATGTGCTCGTCGGGTGACGTGCCTACCGAGGTGCCCAGGTCGCGGGGAGAAATCCTCGCCGACGGAATCACGACCTGCCCGGTGACGTGGTAACCGTCCGCATCCGTCCTGATCAGCAGGTCCGGCGAAGCGTGGACACGGTAGGCGGGCGTATCGGCCACGAGCAGGTCCTTGCCCGTGAGCCGCATGCTTCCGGTCATCACGCCGTCAGGCCAGCTGAATCGGCCGTTGACTTCGACTGGACCCGTGGCCGTCGTGGCCCGCCCCACGAACGTGAGCTCATCCCCGACGAATTTTCCGTCGAGGGCGGCGTTGGTGAGCGACAGGTTGGTCCGGTACAGGTCCAGGCGACCGTCGCGAACGCGGAAGTCCCCGTCCGCGGTCGGGTCCCCGAGCGTGCCGCCGAGGCGCACGGCGGCCTCCATAATTCCGTCTGCACGGTCGATTTCCGGGACGAACAGCGGCAACGCCGTCAGTGCGGCCGACTCGGCGCGAATTTCGCCGGTGAGCGGTGACTGCGAAACCGGGACACCGCGGTGACGTTCCGCCGACGCGTGGCCCGTCAGCCGGGTGCTGGCCGCCATGTCGAATTGCGCGTTTGCGCGCAGCACGTCCTCGTCGGCGTACACGTCCAGCCGACCGCCGCCAATCTCGACGGTGTCCGAACGGAAACGGTTGCGGCGGATCTCGAGCGTTGGCTTGTCGATGACGACTGCGAGCCCGCCCACCCAGTCATGGCCCGGCTGTCTGCTCCGCCCATCCGCTCGCCTGCAGCATGCCGTCGAATTCGCGCCGGCCGAGCAACGTCGTGAGCAGGCGCCTGAGCGGCCAGTCCTGCGCGCTGTAGAGCACGCGCCACGTCTCCTCGGTACGGTGCCACTCGCCCTCGGCGCACAGGCGGGCGTCCCCGCTGACGAGACAGAGCGGTGTCGCGCGCGCCAGTTCGGGCCCGAGTTGCAATGCCACAGGACTGGCAAGGCGCGCGTTGCCATCGGTGAAGTCGAAGGACGCCTCCTCGAGCGTCCCGGACCAGGAGCGTTGCTCGACATCCGCGTTTCCCGAGGCCGCCAGCGTCGCCTCGAAACCGGGCACGCGACCTCCCTCGCTGCCGGGTGAGTCGAGCGTGAGCGAGATGCGATGCTCGCTAGCCAGGCCCGACAACTCCAGGCGTGCGGAGTCGAGCCTGAACTGGTTCGAATGCACGCCGCGCGCCTCGGCCAGGATCCGCGAGTCATGCCGGTCCGAAAGGTCCAGGTCCACGCTCCCCCGTGCAGATGCTACTTCGACACTCCCCGCATGCACGCGCCGGGCATCGAAGTCACCTTTCACCTCCGGCCGCGACAGCGTGCCGCGCAAGGTACCGCGTGACTCGAGCTGTCCGCCCAGCGAAGGATGCAGCAGCGCGAGTGACTCGATTTTCGCGTCCCAGCGCAGGTCCATGACCTCGCCGTAGCGTCCGTCGACGTCGACGTGAGAGCCGGCGTTTGCGATGCGTACGTCATCGAGATCGTACGTGCCCTTGAGGTAGGTGACCGCACCGCTGGCGGTGAGTTTTCGCCCGCGCAGCTCGCCGGAGAGTCTCGACAATCGCGCCGTCCAGGGACCGTCGGCGGAAAAGCCGCGGCCCTCGATCCGGCCATCGACATCGATGAGCCCGCTCAGGTCCTCGCGTACGCCCGAAAGGTCGAGCCCGCGCCCCTGGACGATCGCGTGCCAGGCCTGGTCGTCGCCGAACGACAGGCGTCCGGACCCCGTGATCCGGCCGCGCAGGAGGCTGCCGTCGATGCGGTCGACCGCGAGCCATTCCCGATCGACCTGGCCAGAAGCGGAGAAATCGGCGACCGGCAGCCCCGGGCCTTGTGCAACCGCGGTGAGTTCGAACTGGTACGGCATGGCGCCTTCCAGCCGGATCGACCCCGAAGGACTCGTGACCGTCGGGTCCCCGGTGAGCGGCCAGCGCAGTCTGGTCCACTCGCCGGCGATGGCGAGCCGCGTCGCGTGCTCCGCGAACCCGACAGTGCCGGAGCCGGTGATCGACGCGCCGGTCCTCGGCATCCACGCGCGCAGTGACACCAGCTCGAGCGTATCCCCAGCGTAGAGTGCCGATCCGTGGACCCGGACCACCTCGGCACCGGCGGCCGGCGAGGTGAGCATTCCATCGACTCCGATGCCGCGGGCGCCCGCGTCCACCGAAATCGAGCCGCTCAAGGCCGGCAGCTGTCCCGGCGCCAGCCAGGGCGAGCCGTCGAAATCGATCGCGCGCAATGTCCCGACTGCGCGCGGCTCGGCGTCCAGGTCCAGCAGGTTGCCCGAGAACGAGACCTGTGCGGGCGAGACCAGCACCGCGTCGATCGCCATGCGATCGAGCTTGCCGTAGGTCGCGGCGGCGAAGCGATATTCCCGACCGTCCGGCAGCTCGCCAGTGTCCGGCGACGCTTCCGCGCAAGCCCAGCGGACTCGTGCCTCGCAGGTACACCTCGCCGTCGAGTCGCCCTGCCGCGTCCTCGACTGCAAACGGCGAGACGTCGATTCGCCAGCGAGTCACGCGCACGTCTCCGCGCACCGAGGCGACGTGCAGGCGCGTGCCGTCCTTGAGGCGCACGCCGACCTGCCGCACGGTCACGTCGTCCGCCGAAATGCCGAGCCAGGCCGGCAGGAAATGGATTTCCGACTCCGGCTGCGGCCCGCGATCCTTCAGCGTTACCTCCACGCGGTCGATGCTCGCGTGGTCGAGCCCGAGGCGGCCAGCGAACAGGCCCGCCACCCTCGGAATGCCGCGCACTCCGTCTGCCTCGATCCGCACTGCATCGTGGTCGACGACCACGTGGCCGAATGACAGCGGTCCGGCGAGAGTGCCCTCGACACCGCTCACCTCGATGCGTGCGCTCTCGATCCCCTGCAGCCTGGAGAGGACGTACTCGAGGCCCTGCTGCGTGTAGAGCAGCCGGTGCAGCAGCACCGCGGGAACCGCGAGCAGCAGCGTGACCAACACGGCGATGACGATCTGCCTCGGCTTCATCACAGCACCTGCGTGATGTTCAGGTGGAGCCGCGGTTTCTTGCCGGGCTCGGACAGCGCCTGGGCGATGTCCACGCCGATCAGCAGCATCGGCAGCCTGAGCCGCACTCCGACGCCGACCGAATATTCGAGAGGGGTGTTCCAGTCGTCGAAGGCGTTGCCTGTGTCGAAGAACACCGCCCCGCGCAGGTCGTGCGGCAGGTCGCGCTCGAGCTCGATGCTGCCGACCAGCTTGTGCTTGCCGCCGACGCCCTTGTTGCCGCTGTCCGGCGGGGCGTTCGGGTCCTTCGGGCTCAGCGAGTCGAGCGCGAAGCCCCGCACGCTGCGGTCGCCGCCGGCGAAGAATCGCTGCGACCCGGGCAGCTGCGAGAAGTCGGCGACCCAGCTGGTGCCGATCTCGCCACGAAGTCGCAGGTACCACGGTCCCTGGACGATCGGCCACACGCGCTCGCCGCGCGCATAAAGGCGCAGGTAGGACGCGTCTGAGCCGAGCGTGGCGGGGCTGCCGGACAGCTCTACGTAGTAGGCGGCCTCGCGTACCCAGCCAGTGAGAAAATTCGGCGGCTGCGTGGCAAAGCTGATGCCGGGGATCAACAGCAGCGACCGTGTGTCCTCGCTGTCGGGGAACTTGGTGAGTTCCTGGCTGAGCGCCAGGAACAGCACGCGCTGCCACTGGCCGAGCGCCTGCGTGATGCTGCCGGAGATCTCGTAGCGTTCGCTGTCGAGGCCGCCGAGCGTCTGGTTGACGTAGCCAGCGGAGAATTCCAGCTTCTCGAGCGAAGGGTCGCCGATCGGGATGATGTAGGTGGCTGTCGCGTCCCCCAGGACCTTCGACAGTGTCGTCTGCAGCCGCCAGCGATGACCGGCGTCGTTGACCAGCCTGCGGTCCCAGGCGAACTGGCCGCGCGGCCCGGTGTCGGTGCCGAACCCGGCGCTCGCGGCATACCGGTCGCGCTTGATGCGTTCGGCGTGGATCGTGACCGGGACCGTGAGCGTCTGCGGATCGCGCTCGCCGGGCGTCACCGTGACTGTCGAGAAGAAGAAGCTGTCCTCGAGCGCGTACTGCGTGCTGTGGACCAGCGCGCCGGAGAAAGGCTCGCCCTCCGTGAAGCGCACGAATCGGTCGAGCAGTGCCGGGTCGATCGCGTCCTGTTCGATCGTCACCTTGCCGAACCGGTAGAGGCCGCCGGTGTCGAGCACCAGCGTGGCGTCCGCGACATGCTGCGGCGGGTCCACGTCGAGTTCGTGGCGCGTCAGCTTCGCGTCGAGGTAGCCCTGCTCGAGCGCCGTCCGGACGAGGTCGGTCTTGAGCTTTTCGTATGCGGAGTGGACGAGGCGCGTGCCCGGCCTGAGCTGGTTGGCGTCGATGACCAGGCGGATGTTGCCGTTGTCCTGGCCGGCGCCGACGACGCGGACGTCGACCTCACGCATCAGCACCGGCTCGCCGGGCTTGATGCGCAGCCGGACGATCCAGGTATTGCCGTCGCGCGTCGTCCGGCTGTTCACCTTTGGCTCGTAATAGCCGAAGGGGCGGAGTGCGTCGGCCGCCTCGTCCACCGCACGGTCGGCGAGGCGGCGCACCTGCGTGTCGGTGAGGTCCGTGCGCTGCAGGTACCTGTCCAGCGAGAGGTAGGCGCGGACATTGTCCATCATTGCGCGGTCCACGCCGTCGATTTCCAGGCGGATCGTGTCCGCGGCACCGGCCGTCGCGGCTGCGAACAGCAGCACGAGCCACGCGCAGCCGCGCAAGCGCCTGCGGCACCGGGATCCCGCGATGGCGGCGAAGGGCATTACCGAGGCTCGTCGCTCGCGAATTCGAAGCGGGTCGCGCCGGTCAGCCGGCCGGCGGCATCGAAACGCCGCTCTGCCGTGACCACCCGCCCGTCGTGGCCCGCGAGCAGCACGGTAGAACACCGAGTGCCGTACCGCGGATGCAGCACGAACGGCGCCGAGATCGCTCGCTCCATGTCCATCGGCAGCCCTGTCGCCGGACAGCTCCGGGTCATCTGCCGGTTCGCGATCCGCAAGCAGGTCGAAGAGCGCTGCCAACTCCGGTTCGCCATTACACTCGATCTGCGCGGCCAGTCGTCCGCGCGCCCTCGTCAGCTTCGGCCAGGGCGAGTCCAGTTCGTGGTTGGACAAGCCGTAGACGCCAGGCTCGAGCTCGCGGGGGACGCCAGCGGCACGGTTCGAGAAGTAGAGGAGACTTCGCGACCCTGCCGTGATCACGTTGAAGCCCGCGAAGTCCGCCGCGGACTTGCGCAGGCGCTCGATGAAGCCGGCCGGTTCCGTGTCGCCCGCAAGGAATCGAGGCACCAGCGTCCCGCGCGACGGTGCAGTCGGCGATGCGGCCTGGTCCGGCTCACGGAAATTCGTTACTGCAGCGAAGCGGCCGCCGCGACTGACGCCCATCCAGGTTCCGCCGGCCGCGAGGTCGCGCCCGGCCAGCATGGGTACCGCGCCGCTCCACCACGCGAGTGGTTCTGCCGGGCGGTCGTGAAACTCGTCGCGATTTGCCGCGACCACCAATCGGTAGCGCGGGTGCTTCATCCAGGCGAGCACGAGCAGGCACATGACGGGCATTGTATGCGGAGCGCACTGGCCGGAATGCGTCCACGCGGCGGCGTCAGGTCCCGGCTGCCCCCGGTCTGCGACCGCGGCCGAACAGCAGTCGCCCCGCCTTCTTGGTGGCCCAGTACAGCAGCGCGACAATCGCGGCCAGGCAGAGCAGTGGAACAGCCACGGCCAGGATCGCGATGCCGGTCGAGCCGACGGTCTCCACCGTGGCCACCACCGGGTTGGCCAGCCCGGCCGTCATCGCTCCAGACTTCGCACGAAGCAACGCCGTCGTGCCTTTCGTCAGGCCTGCAACGCCGCCACCGGCAATGATCGCAATGGGCCACATCACGGCCGCTGGGATGTCCGCCATGACCGATGCGCTGGCGACCACGCCTGCACCGATTGCCGCCGGACCGGCGACCACGTCCAGAAGGTGGTCGACGCCTGGAATGTAATAGGCCAGCACTTCGAAGATAGCGGCGGTCCCGAGCATCAGCAGCGCGGGTGTGCTGGCAAGCCACTGGAAGTTGTCGGTGAGTGGCAGGATGCCCGCGCGCGCGGCGATACCCGCCACCAGCAGTGGCACGAATATCCGGAACCCGGCGGCGGCGGCAAGCCCGATCCCAAGCGCGATGCTGAGCAGCGATTCGACTGAAAGGTCCATGGGCGGTTCGCGTTGGCGGGTCATCCGGCAATGGGCGACGATCCTGCCGCATCCGGCCCCGGCGCACAAATCGGCATCAGGTCGCGAACGCGTCCCAGGCGGTCTTCGCGATCAGGCAGCCGACCACCAGAATGAAGACGATGCGCACGAACCCGCTGCCGTGCCGTATCGCGAGGTGGGTCCCCAGCAGCGCGCCGGCCACGTTGCATGCGGCCATCGCGAGCCCGAGCAGCCAGAAGACCTCGCCGGTCAGGCCGAAGAGCAGGATGGCCGCCAGGTTGGCGGCGGCATTGACGACCTTGGCCGAGGCCGACGCGTGCAGGAAGTCCATGCCGAACACGCGTACGAACAGGAACACCAGGAAACTGCCGGTCCCCGGGCCGAAGAAGCCGTCGTACAGGCCGATCGCGCCGGCTCCGGCCGCGGCCAGCACGCGCCCGTGCCCGCCGTTGCGGCGCGGCCGATGCTCGCGACCGAAGTCGCGGTGGAGGAGCGTGTAGACCAGCACCGCGGCGAGCAGTGCCGGGACCATCGCGCGGAAACGCAGTGGAGGCACCTGGGTCGCGATCCACGCCCCGACAAGTGCCGCAAGGAACGCGGCTGCCGCGGCTGCGATGACCAGCGATCGGTCGAGCCGCACGTGGCGAAGATAGCGCGCCGCCGCGCTCGCCGTGCCCGCGAGTCCGGCGAGTTTGCCGGTGCCGAGCAGCGTGGCCTGCGGCGTGACTGGGTACGCCGCAAAAAGCGCGGGTAACTGGATCAGGCCGCCGCCGCCGGCCATCGCATCGACGACGCCGGCCCCGAACGCGGCCGCGAGCACGAAGGGGATTTCCGGCGACACGTGCGTGACGGTGCGTCTAGCGGTCCGGTCGGCCCCACAGCTTGACGCCGGGAGTCGCGCGGAGCGGAAGGCTCGAGCCTTCGTCGTACCAGTCCTCGATGAGCCGGAACGACACCGACTGCGGCAGCGGCAGGCCGGGAAATCCGCTCGCGATGTCTTCGCGCGTGAACCAGCGAACGTCTTCGAGTTCCTCGTCCGGTTTCGCCACGGCCTCGGCCGACGCAGTGGCGGTGAACCCGATCATCAGCGAGGACGGAAACGGCCAGGGTTGCGAGGAGTGGTAGCTCGAGTCCCGTACGGCGACACCAGTCTCCTCGAGAACCTCGCGTGCCACCGCGTCCTCCAGGCTTTCACCCGGTTCGACGAATCCTGCAATCGTCGAATAGCGTCCAGCCGGCCAGGCGGCCTGCCGTCCGAGCAGCGCCCGTTCACCGTCGGTTACCAGCACGATGATGGCCGGATCGATCCTCGGGAACTGTTCGGCGCCGCAGCCTTCGTTGCTGCACCGTGCGACGTGCCCGGCGCTGGCGCCCGACGTCGGCGAGCCGCAGGCGCCGCAGTGCCGGCTGCGTTGGCGCCACGACACCATCGCGCGCGCATAGGCCAGCAGTCCCGCTTCGTCGTCCGGCAGCAGGCCGGCCGTGCGGCGCAGGTCTTCATACGACGTGTCGGTCGCCGTCGCCGGTCTTCCGTCGTGGGCTGCGTCGCAGGCGAAACACGGCCTGCCGTGAAAATGCCCGAGCAGGATCCATTCCTCGGGAAGGCCATAGCTGGCCTGGCCGTCGCGAACACTGACGAACCCTGCTGTCCATCCCTGCGGCGTGCGCCGCACGAGGTTGCGCGACTCCCAGACCGGCAGGACCCTGGTGTCCTGATCGGCGAGCGCTGCGGCAATTCCCGCGGGATCCTTGCGCAGGTGGGCAGCGCGATCCACGTACGGGCCGGCGAAGACGTTGGGCGGTCGCACGGACAGTCTCGTTCCAGAAAGCCGCAAGTCTAGCAATCCGCACGGCGGGACTCCGGCCCGGTCGCGCCGCGGCCTGTCACGTGCCTGCAGTTCGCGCAGTTGCACGGAAGCAGGTCCAGCGTGTCGCGGATCCATATCGCACAGCAGTCCGGGCAGCGAGCCAGCACGAATTCATCGCGCCGCCCGAGGGCCTGTCCGAGGTACCACGCATGCTCGAACGAAATCAGCGACAAGGGGCAAACGCACAGAAAGGCTTCGTAGACGTCGCAGAAACACGCGACGTCTTCGATCCTGGGGGCGGGCAGGCGCTGGGTGCGCTGCAGCAGCCCGCAATGCTCCAACAGCGCAGCCAGCGTCGCGGCCTGCAGTTCGTGTTCCACCGAGCGCCGGAAATATGACATCTGGCGGGGCGACTTACCCCGGCGTCGGCGAACCGCAGGGCCCCGGGAATTGAGTGCATAGTGCCGATACAGCTTGCGGATACGGTCTCCGGACAGGCCGGTGCAGTGCCTGATCGTGTGGGTGCGTGCCTCGTGGGCGATCAGTCGGTAGGCTACGGCGAGCCTCAGGCGGTCGCGGTCATAGCGGCAATCAGTGATACGCATGGCGGTCCCCCGAATCTAGTTGTTTTCGCCATATATGGTCCAACAGGACCATATATGGCAGTCTATAACCAAATGTGGTCCGTTCGGACCATATTTGGAGAATCCAGTCATGACTCGAACCACAAGCGATGGCCAGGGCTGGCTCCCTGGCGCCCCCTCGGCCGAGGGGATATTCACCCGTTCCGTGCGACGCGACCTGACGGACCTGAACCGCCAGTACCTGGAACTCGGGCTGGCGCCGGGCGCCTGTTCGGACCCACTGTTCGGCTGGACGGACGACGTGAGGCGCCAGATCGCGGGCGCAGAGCCGGAGGTCAGGCAAAGGATGGCCGGTTGCCCCTTCGCGCTTTTCGAGCTGCGCCTTCCAACCGGAAATTCGGTGCCTGGCACCTGTTTTCTGGCCGACATGGACAGGGTGCTGGATGGGCCGGACGGCGGCGACCCGGGCACCGCGCGCCTGGCCGGGTGCGTCGCGTTCGCGCACGGAGCGCTCTTTACCGCTTGGCGACTGGTGGATAGCGCTCCACTGGTTGCGCGTATCGCCTTCGGCTTGTCCCCGACCGCAGAACTCGAGCTGAACGAGACGGGCCCCACCCGGATCGCGCTGCTGGCGGCCCGTCCCGGTGTGGTCGGGCCGCGGTGGCCGGCGCATTCGCAGTTCTGGTCGATGCTGCGCGGCGCCGCGCAGGCTGGTTCGCCGACCTCGCTGCAATGGGCGCACTGCGCCGGTATCTGCCTGATGGACGGCCAGGGCTGAAGGGGCTTTGTTGCCGCTGGCTCGGTGCCCCGTTACGCTGCGCACCCCGTTTCGCCACGCGCCACCCATGAAAGCTCTTTCGCTGCGGCAGCTCGCCAAGACCTACAGGACCGGCGTGCAGGCGCTCAAGGGCATCGATCTCGACGTGGAGCAGGGAGATTTCTTCGCGCTGCTGGGCCCGAACGGCGCCGGCAAGACCACGGCGATCGGTATCGTCTCCTCGCTGGTAACCAAGAGCGCCGGCAAGGCATTCGTCTTCGGGCACGACATCGACACCGACCTGGAGGCCGCCAAGGCCTGTCTCGGCCTGGTTCCCCAGGAAATCAACTTCAACCAGTTCGAGAAGGTCACGACCATTCTCGTCAACCAGGCGGGCTTCTATGGAATGCCGCGTGGCGTGGCGAAGGATCGCGTCGAGCACTGGCTCCACAAGCTGCAGCTCTGGGACAAGCGGGACGCGATCTCGAGGACGCTGTCCGGCGGCATGAAGCGCAGGCTGATGATCGCGCGTGCGCTGGTCCACGAGCCACGGCTGCTGATACTCGACGAGCCGACTGCGGGCGTGGACATCGAAGTGCGCCGTTCCATGTGGGAATTCCTCAGGCAGATCAACGAGGAAGGCACGACCATCATCCTTACGACTCACTACCTCGAGGAGGCGGAACACCTGTGCCGCAACATCGCGATCATCGACCAGGGTCGCATCATCGAGCATGACCGCATGACGACGGTGCTGCGCAAGCTCCACAACGAAGTATTCGTGCTGAACCTGCGACAGCCGCTCGAGCATTTGCCCGAGCTGCCGGGCTACGCGCTCGCGCTGACCAGCGACGGTTCGCTCGAGGCAGGTGTGAGCAAGGAGCAGAACCTGAACGACCTGTTCGCCGCGCTGACCGCGTTGGGGATAGAAGTCGTCAGCATGCGCAACAAGGCGAACCGCCTCGAGGAACTCTTCATGCGCCTGGTCGAGGGCAGGGATGCCGGGACCGGGCTCGCCCGGCCCGCGGTGGTTGCATGAACCGGGCGGCAGGCAGCGTCACCGCAAGCAGGGCCGAGCGGCGGTGGGTCGGGTTTCGCACCATCGTCATTCGCGAATTCAGTCGCATCGTCCGGATCTGGGGACAGACGCTGGTGCCGCCGGCGATCACCGCGACGCTGTACTTCGTGATCTTCGGCAGCCTGGTGGGACGTCGCATCGGCGAGATGGGCGGCTTCACCTACATGCAGTACATCGCGCCCGGGCTGATCATGATGTCGGTGATCACCAACAGCTACGGCAACGTCGTGTCGTCGTTCTTCGGCGCGAAGTTTGGCCGCCACGTCGAGGAATTGCTCGTGTCGCCGCTGCCGAACTGGCTGATCGTGCTCGGCTACGTGGCCGGCGGCATGATGCGGGGCCTGCTGGTCGGGCTGGTCGTCACGGTGATCGCGCTGTTTTTCACGCGCCTCCACGTGGAACACATCGTGCTGGTCTGTGCTGCCGTGCTGCTGACGGCGCTGGTGTTCTCGCTGTGCGGCCTGATCAACGCCGTATTCGCCAAGAACTTCGACCAGATCACTTTCATACCTACATTCATCCTGACGCCGCTCACCTACCTGGGTGGCGTGTTCTACTCGATCACGATGCTTCCCGATTGGGCGCAGCACGCGTCGCGCGCGAACCCGATCCTGTACATGGTGAACTCGTTCCGGTTCGGATTTCTCGGGGTGTCGGACGTGGACGTCGGCCTCGCCTTTGCAATCATGCTGCTCGCGGCCGTCGCGCTCTTCGCGACCAGCGTCTGGCTGCTGGAGCGGGGCATCGGGACGCGGGAGTAGGCGCGGCTCATGTGCGGCCGATTCGCCTTCTACTCTCCGCACGAGGCGGTGGTGCGCCTGTTCGGCGTCCCGGGTGCGCCGCAGGTCGAGCCGCGCTACAACATCGCGCCGACGCAGTTCATCGCAGCGGTCCGCGCCGACCAGGCAGGCGACCGCTCGCTCGCGATGCTGTACTGGGGCCTGGTGCCGTCCTGGGCCCGCGAGAAGTCGATCGGCGCGCGCATGATCAACGCCCGCGCGGAGACCCTGGGCGACAAGCCGTCGTTCCGCAGTGCCTACAAGCGACGCCGTTGCCTGGTGCTCGCAGACGGCTGGTACGAATGGCAACGCAGCGGCGCCGTGAAGCAGCCCTTCTACATTGGCTTCGCGAACCGCGAGCCGTTCGGCATGGCGGGCCTGTGGGAGTCGTGGCGCGACCCGGCGAGCGGCGAGCCGCTCGAGTCGTGCTGCATCGTCACGGTACCGGCCACTGCGGAACTCGAGCATGTCCACCATCGCATGCCCGTGATCATTGCCGAGGCACAGCGCGACGAATGGTTGCAGTCGTCCGACGGTGCGGCCGGGGTGCCAGGTAACCTGCTCGTCCCCTGGGCGCGAGGCGGGCTCGAAGTCCGACCGGTGAGCCGCCGGGTGAACGACGCGCGCAACCAGGGGGCCGACCTGCTCGATCCGCTTGGCACCGCGGCGGACCCCGCCTAGAGTTACCGTCAATGCGTCCCTCGGCAGCAACGATTCGACGATGGAACGCGCGCGTGTCGCGCAGCGTGGTCATTGCGGCGCTGCTCGCGCTCGCCGGCTGCGGACTCGGGATCGTCTACCCGCGCCTCGACACCATCGTTGCCTACTACGTGGAGGGGCTGGTCACGCTCGATGACGCGCAGTCCAGCCAGCTCGACAGCCTGCTCACCGAGAGCCTGGACCGGCACCGCGCATCCGAGCTTGATCGTTACGCGACTTTCCTGGCTGGGCTGGCTGGATCCGTCGAGACCAGTGCCGACGCGGTCGTGTGGCAAGAGGCGATCAGGCAGACCGACGTGTTCTGGCGCGACATCGGCCGCGAACTGGCGCCCGTTGCGATCGGTATCGGGCGCACGCTCACCGATGAACAGGTCGTCGAGCTGCTTGCGAACCTCGAGCAGCGGGACGAGGAGGAATGGCAGGAGTATGGTGAGTTAACGCCCGCACAGCAGGTCGCGCGCAGGCAGAAACGGGTGCGGCGCACGCTCGAGCGGTTCACCGGCCGCCTCGACGCTCGCCAGAGGGCGCTGGTCGACATGCACGCGGCAGGCGCTGGTTCGTTCATGGCGGAATGGCGGGACAATCGTCGCGTCTGGCGGGAGACGCTGGCGGCTGCGTTGGCTGTCCGCAACTCGGGCGAGGAATTCGCGCGGCGGATGACGACGCTGGTTGTGCGCCCGGACGAGCTCTGGACACCGCGGTACCGCGCGGCAATCGAGCGCCGGCGCACGGAGGCGATAGGACTCCTCGCCGCGCTCGACGCCACGCTCACGCCGGACCAGCGCGCCAGCGTGCGCCGCAGGCTCACGTCGCTCGCTGACGAGCTTGCGCGCCTCGCGCAGGCAAAAGATCGGAAACGAACGGCGTGACGCAGTACGACGGCAAGGTGTTCGGGATCGGCTTCTACAAGACCGGCACGACGACGCTGTTTGAAGCGCTGCGCATCCTCGGCTATCACACCGTGAACGGCGACACGCCCGGCAGCTACCCCGGGGCGGACGACGGCGCGACGCTGGTACGACAGATCGACGCGGGTGATTTCCGGCTGCCGACGTTCGGGATGTTCGACGCGTTCACAGACAACCCCTACTTCCGGATCTGGCGGGAGATTCACGCGATGTACCCGGACGCGCGCTACATCCTGACGGCGCGGGACGAGGAGCCGTGGATCGCGAGCTGTGTCAGCTTCTACCACAACCGGCGCATTCGCCCGATGCGCCTGTGGATGTTCGGACCGCATGCGGACCCGTCGCGGGACGAGCAGAGCCGGCAGGCGTGGCTCACCGCGTACCGTGCGCACAACCAGGCGGTGCGCGAGTTCTTCGCTGGCCGGCCCGGGCAGTTCCTCGAGCTGGATCCGACGCGTGAAAGGGGCTGGGAGCGTTTGTGTGCCTTTCTCCAGGCGCCCGTGCCGACGCGGCCCTGGCCGCACGCGAACGCGGGACGGCGCGATCTGCCGTGGCGTGGCACGTGGCGCCGGTTGCGTCGCGCACTCGGGCTCGAAATGCGCGTGCCGTCGGCGCGAACGGGCGACGATGAGGACCCGTCGTGACGAGGCGGTGCGACCTGATCGCCTACGCGCACGTGATGAAGACGGGCGGTCAGACGATGTGCGACATCCTTCGGCAGTCATTTCCCGGAAGGCACTGTGACCTGCGGGCGGAAGGCGTGGTCACGCCGGATGACCTGCGGTTCGCACGCCGCTTCTACCCTCGGCTGCGCAGCATTGCCGGGCACGGCGTGGTTCCGCTCGGCGACCTGGCTTCCGGCTGCGACTCCATTCGCTATTTCCTGTTCCTTCGCGATCCGGTCGAACGCTGCGTGTCGCACTACCAGTACCGGCGCAACAAGGACGAAACCTCCGAATTCGAACCATGGCTCGCAAAATACGCCAACTACCAGTCGCGGTTCCTGCTGAGGAACAGCACGCCCGGCGGATCCTGGCCGGCCGTCGCGGACGCGGCTCGCGCGATTGACGTAATCGAGCGCAATGTCGGCTTCGTCGGGCTGCAGGAGAGATTCGACGAGTCGCTGGTGCTGCTGGCAGGCTGGGTCGGGGACCCGGAGTTCGATATTGCGTACCGCGCCAGGAACGTGGCGTCCTCGACCGCGATTCGCAGGCAGATTCTTGGCGATCCGCGCGCGGTGGAACTGATCCGCGCGCATCACGTCGAGGACGAGAAGCTCTACCGGCACGTGCGCGACGTACTGTACCCCGGGCAGGTCGCACGGTACGGAGCGACGCTCGAAGCGGACGTGGCGACCCTGCGATCGCGGATCCCGGCCCCGCAAAGCAGGGTGCTGTCGAGGTCGCTCGCGGCGGTCAAGCGCGGCATGATTTACAAGCCCCTCGCGCGGGCGATTCATCCTTCCAGTGGTGCCGGGAAATGAACTCAGGTCGTGCTACTCCGCCTCTTCCTGCGGCTTGAACGCGGCGGCCAGCTCCTGCTGCCTTCGCGCGGGCACCGGGTCGTAGTGGCTCAGGTCCATCGTGTAGGTGCCTTCGCCACCGGTGATCGCCTTGAGTCGCGAGAGATAATCCTGCAGTTCTGCGAGCGGCACCAATGCTGATATCTGCGAGCGCCCGCCCGGCAGCGTGTCCTGGCCGCTGATGCGGCCGCGTCGCGTGGACAGGTCGCTGGTCACGTCGCCGATCGAGCCCGACGGAGTGCTGATCTCGACCTTGACGATCGGCTCGAGCACGATCGGCCCGGCCTCCTTGATCGCGCTGACGAAGGCCTTCTTGCCCGCGGCGACGAACGCGACTTCCTTCGAGTCCACCGCGTGGTGCTTGCCGTCGTAGACGCTGACACGCACGTCCTGCAGCTCGAATCCGGCGATCGCGCCGTCCGAGAGCACCTGCCGCACTCCCTTCTCTACGGCCGGGATGAACTGCCCGGGGATCGCGCCGCCGACCACGTCGTCAACGAACTCGAAGCCCGAGCCGCGCGGCAGCGGTTCCACGCGCAGGTACACCTCGCCGAACTGGCCGGCACCGCCGGTCTGCTTCTTGTGGCGGCTGTGGCCCTCCGCCGGTCGCGTGATCGTCTCGCGGTAGGGAATGCTGGGCGGCGAGGTCTTGATCGCGACGCCGTAGCGTTCGGTCATACGCTGCAGCATCACGCGCAGGTGCAGGTCGCCGAGGCCATAGAGCACGGTCTCGTTCTGCGCGGTGTGATGCTCGACCCGTACGCATGGATCCTCGGCCACCAGGCGGTGCAGCGATTCCGAGAGCTTCTGTTCGTCGCCGCGCTTCTCGGCGTGGATGGCCAGGCCGAGCATCGGCGGCGGGAAGCTCACCGACTTGAGGTGATGGTGGTCCTCGTCGTGCGAGTCGTGCAGCACCGCGTCGAAGTGCAGTTCGTCGATCTTGGGCACTGCGCAGATGTCGCCCGGGACCGCCTGTGCCACCTCGATGTGTTCCTTGCCCTGGAGCTGGTAGAGATGAGCGATCTTGATCGGCTTGCGCGCGTCGCCGACCAGCAACGGCGAGCCGGCCTTCACCGTGCCCTGGTGAACCCTGAATATGCCGAGCTTGCCGACGAACGGGTCGATGGTGACCTTGAACACGTGTGCGATCACATGCTTGCCCGGATCGGGTTCGACCTTGACACGCACTGCCGCGTCACCTTCGCCCTTCAGGAACGGCGGGGGATTGCCTTCGGCGGGATTCGGCGCGAGGCGAACCAGTACGTCCATGAGTTCCTGGATACCTGCGCCGGTCTCGGCGCTGCAGAAGCAGATCGGCACGAGATGGTCCTCGCGCAGCGCCTGCTCGAACGGGTCGTGGAGCTGGTCTGGGGAGATTTCCTCGCCCTGCTCCAGGTACAGGGCCATCAGCTTCTCGTCCACCTCGACCACCTGGTCGATGATCTCCGTGTGCGCCGCTTTCGCCGAGGAGAAATCCGTGGCCTTGCCGGCCGCCTGGAAGAAGCAGTCGACCACCGCATTGCCGCCGTCGGCGGGAAGGTTCAGCGGCAGGCAGGCCCTGCCGAAGCTCTCGCGAATCTCCTCCAGCACCTGCTCGGTGCGGGCGTCGCGGCTGTCGATCTTGTTGACGACGATGAGCTTGCAGAGCCCGCGCGCCTTTGCGAATTCCATCATGCGCAGCGTCATCGGCTCGATGCCGTTCACCGCGCTTACGACGATGACTGCCGTCTCGACGGCCTCGAGCGCGCATAGGCTGCGGCCCAGGAAGTCCGGGTACCCCGGGGTGTCGATGATGTTGACCCGCCGGCCCTGGGTCTCGAATCCACAGATTGCGGCGTCCAGGGAGTGAAGCAGGGCCTTTTCCTGGGGGTCGGAGTCGCACACGGTCGTGCCGCGCGCGAGGGAGCCCTTGGACTGAATCGCACCGGATTGCGCGAGCAAGGCCTCGGCCAGCAGTGTCTTGCCCGCGCCTGCTTGGCCGACGAGTGCGAGGTTTCGGATGTCTGAGGTCGAATAGGGCATTTGCTGCCTCCTTGGTCCTTGCGTTTCGTTGCTGGAAGCATAACCCCGCGGGCGCCGGGAGCCAGAGGCGTTTGCCGGGATTGGCTTCATCGCCGGATCAAGGTAGAAAGCTTGTACGCGCGGCCCGGGGGCCGTGATCCGAGGGGTAAGGGAATGTCGACGGGCAAACGCGCCCTGATCGTGGATGACTCACGGTCGGCCAGGGTCATCCTCGGCCGGATGCTCGAGCAGTACGGGCTGGCCGTCGATACGGCCGAATCCGCCGAGCAGGCACTGGAGTACCTGCAGCAGCACCGTCCTGACGTGATCTTCATGGATCACCTGATGCCGGGCATGGATGGATTCCAGGCCGTGCAGGCCATCAAGGGCGACGCACAGACCGCCACGATCCCGCTGCTCATGTACACCTCCCAGGAAGGGGAGTTGTATGTGAGCCAGGCCCGCGCGCTGGGCGCGGTGGGCGTGCTGCCGAAGACCGTGAGGCCGGCCGACGTCTCGCGCGTGCTCTACCAGCTTCACCTGCTGCAGGACCGCAGGCAGGACCGCACGACCCTGTTCCGGCGTCCGGAGCCGCCGGCCACCGCGCAGCCCGTTGCCCATGACGGCCAATCCAATGCGGAGGTGCCACCGGAGCGGGCGACAACGCGGCCCGAATCCGCGGACCTGGCGATGCCGATGTCAGCAGTGTCACCGACAGCCCTGTCCGAGTTGTCGGCCAGCCTGCGACAGTCGGTGCAGCAACTGGTAAAGGACCAGCTGACAGAGCAGCGTCGCTTCGTGCTCGCCACCTTCGAGGCGTTCGCGCGCCGTCTTGGCTCCGAGATGAAGGAGAACGCGCAGAAGCAGCCTCCCGCGGTCGTCGAACTGCAACCTGCCGGGGCGCCGCCGCGCCAATGGTGGCCAGTGTTCCTCACGGCGCTGCTCGCGGTGATTCCCACCTGCGTGCTGGGATTCATGTACTGGCAGGAACTCGAGACGGGCCGGGAAATCTCGCGCCAGGTCACGCGCCTCGAGGCACAGGTGAGCGCGCTCGCCAAGGCTCCACGCCCGGTTGCCTCGCCATTTGCCGCGACTGCGCCCGTCCCGGGTGCGTTCGGGACGGCGACATTTTCGCCGGTTCCGGCAGCGCCGGACGCGCCGCAGCCCGGACCAGGTGGAGCGTCGCCGCCGACGCCGGCACCGGTCGACTACGTGCCTTATGGCGACGTACCGTTCGGTGGCACGCGCCTCGAGCGACTGCGCACGCTGGCAAGCACGCTGCTGGCGCAGGACTTCCGCGGCAAGATCATCCTCCAGTACACGGTTGGAGATTTCTGCCTCACTGGCAGCCCGACCGACGGATTCGGCGTCGCAGACCCGATGTTGCCGCTCAGGAAATGCGACATCGTCGGCAACCCGTTCCACGACTCGCTTTCCCCGGCGCAGCGACAGACGGTGGACTTCGCAAACTTCGCCGCGACCCTGCGCAGGCGCAGCGGCGGGGCGATCGTCGTGGATGCCGTCGATGGTGGCCGCCGCAGCACGGTCGAGTATCCCGAGCAGACCGAAACGACCACTGCCGGCGCGTGGAACACGGTAGCGGCCCAGAACAACCGGGTCGAGACAAGGGTCGTGTCCGCCGAGTGACGGATCGGCCACGAATCGTCGAGGAGTCCGTGCTCGGGACGACGGCTCCGGTGAGCGGTTTCGCCGTGGCTGCTTCCGGGCGTGAATTCAAGCCGCCGTCCTGGCTGTCGAGTCCGCACGTCCAGTCCGTATTCCCCAGTCTTCCGTTCAGGCGCCCCGGGGTCGCCTGGCGCTGCCGCCGGCTGGTCGCCGCCTCGCGGGAGATCGTGCTCGACTGCGGCGATGGGGTACGGCTGCTCGCGCATCACGCGACCTGCGAGCGCGCCGGGCACGCCAGGGCCTCGCGTGTCGCGGTGCTGCTGCACGGCTGGGAAGGGAGTTCGGAGTCGCTGTACGTTCTGTCCCTCGGCCAGTACCTGCTGGACCGTGGTTTCGACGTGGTGCGGCTCAATCTGCGCGATCACGGTGGCAGTCATCACCTGAACCCGGAGATCTTCCATTCCTGTCGCATACAGGAGGTGGTCGGCGCCGTGCAGCGCATCCAGCAGCTCAACGCCGGGCTCGGCCTCAACCTGGTCGGGTTCTCGCTCGGCGGAAATTTCTTCCTGCGCGTCGCAGCCCGGGCGAACGCTGCGGGACTCGAACTCGAGCAGGTCGTCGCGGTGTGCCCCGTGGTGGACCCGCAGCACACGCTCGTGCGGCTCGAGAGTGGCTGGCCGGTGTATCGCGGCTACTTCGTGTGGAAGTGGCGGAGGTCGCTCAGGCAGAAGCAGGCTGCCTGGCCGCAACACTACGACCTCGGCGAGGTAGGGGCGATGGACAACCTGACGGACATGACCGATCACCTCGCGCGCAGGTACGGCGGCTATCCGTCACTCGAGGAATATCTGCGGGGCTACGCCATCACCGGCGACGCGCTCGCCGCCATTCGTCACCCGACACGCATCATCACGGCGGCCGACGACCCGATCATTCCTGTCGAAGACTTCGAGCGAGTCGCGCGCCCGCCGGCGCTGACCATCAGTCGCACCGCGCAGGGCGGCCATTGTGGCTATTACGACGCCGGTCGCGGCGGCACATGGATAGAGCACGAGATCTACGCCACGCTGTCCGCGAGGCAGTCCTCCCGTCCGGACATGGCTAGGGCGTGATCGCACCGCGTCGGGCCATCTCGGCGAGCCAGCGACGGTAGCGCGTGTCGAGGGATTCATTTGGCTGCGGCTGGAAACTGCGTCCAACGGGCACCGCCTTCCACTGCGCCGGCTGCCCGGCAGCGAGGAATGCGACGCCGCGCGCAGTCGCTTCCCGCTGTTCGTGGCGATGGACTGGAAGCCTGCCGATGTCCGCCAGCGCCTGGCAGAGATAGTCGCAGCGCGCCATGCCACCCGAGATCTTCGCGCCGTCCAGGGTCGCCGAACACCGCATTGCGTCGAGGTTGACGCACAGCAGGAAGGCGACGCTCTCCACGACCGACAGCAGCCTGAGCCTGTCGTCGCCGTCGGAGACGAATTCGACTGGAAATCCCGGCAACCAGAATGGGGCGCCGAGCCCTCCGACGCCATTCATGAACAACGGCACGTCCTCGTCGGGCCGCACGGCCAGCGAATCGAGCGCGCGCTCGACGTCGATTGCCGAGTGGCTGCGTAGCCAGTCGATTGCGCTGCCGGCGCCATTGACCGTGCCCTCGTGGCTGTAGACCGCGCCGGAACGGTCCGAGCGAAGCACGCTGCGGAGCAATCCAGCCGGGAGCGGCGTGGCTCGTGACGCCGCGCGCTGCACGAAAGCGCCGGTGCCGACATTGACCAGCGCCATCCGCGCGTCGGGAACGCCGAACGCGAACGCAGCTGCGGACTGGTCGCCCGTGCAGGCAGTGACGGGAACGCTGCGTGTGCCCGCGCTCATATGGCCGTACGCGTAGCAGGTCGGAACGCAGGCCGGGAGGCACGCGATGTCGATGTCGAAGGCATCGAGCAGCGTGGGTGACCAGGCCAGCGTCGCTGGATCGAAGAGCTGCGTCCGCGATGCGTTGGCCGGATCGACGACCACCGGGCATTCGTCGACCAGGCATCGCAGCAGCCAGCTCGACAGCGGCCCGAACGCCAGGTCGCCGCGTTCCGCGGCGCGACGTACCTCCGGGACGTGGTCAAGGCACCATCGGAGCTTGCTGGCGCCGTAGTGCGGGGAGAGCACCAGGCCCGTCAGCTCGCGGAATTCCGCCGCGCGCGGCTCGAGGCGCGCGAGCCACGCGGCATTGCGCCGGTCCTGCCAAGAGATCGCGTTGGTGAGCGCGCGGCCGCTCGAGCGTTCCCAGCAGACGATCGTCGAGCGCTGCGTGGCGAGTCCAGCCGCGTCGATCGGTCGGCCCGCGACGGCGGGCGATTCGCAGGCGTCGACCCACGGCGCGCTCGAGCGAGGCAGCGAGTTCCAGCGGGTCCTGCTCGACGAAACCGTCCACGCCGAGCTGGGTCGCGACCGGCACGTGCGACGCGGCGATTTCGCTGCCGCAGTCGTCGAATATCACGGCGCGGCTGCCGTGCCCGCCCTGGTCCAGCGCCAGGACGAGTCCAGGCGCGGTCCGGGTCGTCACTGGCGCTGGCTCTCCTCGTAGGCGGCGCGCAGTTCGCGCACGGCCATGGTCTCGACGTATCGCGCGCCCATGGACTGGCACGCCCGCGCGGTCCCGAGGTCGCGCACTTCGTAGAGTGCCCAGTCCCAGGGCCCCGGCCACAGTGTCTCGAGCCCGGCCGGAAGGCGATCAACGTTCGCGAACAGGAATTCCGGCGCGACCGACGTCGCGTCGTTCATGGCCTGGTCGTCGTAATTCGCGACAACCCAGCCGATTCGCGCGCCGATCATCTGCCGCATGATCCGCAGGCTCGGCAGGTCGAACGAGATCAGCACACAGCGATGGAGCGCGGGTTTCACCACCTGCGCGATACGCTGCAGCACCGCCTCGCGGCCGAACCGGCGCAGGCTCGCGCGCTTGATCTCCACGTATGCGGTCACGCCTTCCCAGTCGTCGAGCGCTTCGACCACCTGTGCGAGCGAGGGCGGGTAGGTGTAGGCAAAACCGCTGGCCGAAGCGCGCGCTCTCCCCGACCGGTGTCTCGGAGAGCCGGGCCCAGGACATGTCGTGCACGACGTCAGGCCGGTCGCCGACGCGCTGGAGGTCGGCATCGTGCAGGACCACCGGTACCATGTCGGCGGTCAACTGGACGTCGAACTCGATGTGCCGGATCCCGAGTTCCACCGCCGACGCAAGCGACTGCAGCGTGTTCTCCGGGAACTCGATGGCATTGCCGCGGTGCGCGATGATCTCGGGGAGGTTCGTCCCTGGCGTCATGTTCACTGGATCCGACGTCGGCGCGCCCTGGTGTGCGCGGTGCAGTGCGCCTCGGTCGAGGCAGACACCGCCCCGCCGCGCCGTTGGACTGAACCCGAGAAAGGGTGAGGACGACGCGGCGGAGCGATCGCGCAGGTTGAGGCCAAGCGCGGGCGCATTGTGCTTACAAGCGCGGCGCGAGTCCAGAGGGCTTTGGCCTGGCACTCGGCGCGAGAAGACGCGGCGTGGATTCGCGCCTGCAGGAGATTCAGTCGTGCGCGACGGAACGGCGACCACGTGCTCGCGTGATTTCCAAATTCGGCGAAGCCCGACGTGGGCGGACGAGTATCTTCCGCTTTTCGCCGGAGCATGGTTCCTCACGTTCGCGGCGTTTCGTCCACCCGGACACACGGCAGACGCAACTCGTACGAAACTCGCGAGCGAAAAAAAACCCCGCCGTTGCGGGGTTCGTCATTCGTCGGTGCGCCATGTTCTGCTTTTTTCTGAGCTACTGCCTGGCGCCCTTCATCCCTGGTTGCTGCGTCCGGTCTGTTCCATGTACTGGATTTTTCCACCCCGTCGTCCCCCGGCGGGATCTCTCCCCAATCCCCGCGTCATCGTCCGTTTCGTCACCTACCACACGAGGACGCTGGAGGAGAAGCAATGACCGTGCCATGCTGTGCTGCAGCAGTCAATGGGTCTTTTTGAATCAATGGCTTGTGCGTACCGCGCCGGGTCGATTCGCGGCCGCTCCACGGTCGGAGTCACAGCGCCGGCGCCAATGCGTAAAGGATTTCGACAGCGCTGCTCAGAACGCGCTGATACCGGTCAGCTCGCGTCCAATGGTGAGCTGGTGGATCGTCTCGGTTCCCTCGTAGGTGATCACGCTCTCGAGGTTGAGCGCGTGCCGGATCGGCACGTACTCCGCGCTGATGCCCGCGCCGCCGAGGATGTCGCGCGCGTCGCGCGCCACGTCGAGCGCCATGCGGCAGTTGTTCCACTTGGCGAGCGACACGTGCGAAGGGCTCATCTTCCCCTGGTCCTTGAGCCGTCCCAGTTGCAGCGAGAGGAGCTGTGCGGTCGTGATTCCGCGAGCCATCTCAGCGAGGCGGATCTGCACCGTCTGTGTTGCAGCGAGCGGGCGGCCGAAAAGCACCCGCGACTGCGAATAGTCGAGCACCTGCGCAAGGCAGGCCTGCGCCGCGCCGATCACGCCCCAGGTGATGCCATAGCGTGCCTGCGTCAGGCAGGAGAGCGGTGCCTTGATGCCGACGGTGCTGCCGGGAAGCATGTTCGCCTCCGGCACCACGACGTCCTCGAGGAAGATCGCGCCGGTGATCGATGCGCGCAGCGAGAATTTCTTCTCGATCTCGGGGGCAACGAGGCCCCTGGTTCCCTTCTCGACCAGGAACCCGCGAATTCCGTCTTCGGTCTTTGCCCAGATGACGAAAAGGTCGGCGATCGGTGAATTGGTGATCCACATCTTCGCGCCGTTCAGCACCCAGTCGCCGCCGCGACGCTTCGCGTGTGTCTTCATATTGGCGGGGTCGGATCCACCGTGGGGCTCGGTGAGCCCGAAGCAACCGATGACTTCGCCCGTCGCCATCCGCGGCAGGTAGGTCTGCTTCTGCTCTTCGCTGCCGTAGGTGTGGATCGGGTACATGCACAGGCTCGACTGCACGGAGACGAAGCTCCGCAGCCCGGAGTCGCCGCGCTCGAGTTCCTGGCAGATCAGGCCGTAGCTGACGGCGTTCATGCCAGCGCAGCCGTAGCCCTCCAGCGAGCTGCCGAGCAATCCGAGCCCGGCCAGTTCGGAAACCAGATCCTGCGGGAACGTGTGGTCCTCGAAGTGCTGGCGGATCACCGGAAGGACCTTGTCGTCCACCATGCGGGCGACAGAGTCCTGCACCATCTGCTCCTCTTCGCTGAGCAGGCTCCTGACGTCGAACAGGTCGACGGGATTCAGCGCTCGTGCCGATTTCTTCGGCTGGCTGCTTGCTGAGGGTGTCGTCACGACGATCTCCCGTCGGTCTGGGTGAGGAACGCGGAATCAGGATCTGGTGCCAGTCGCGCGGTATCTTACTTGTTGGGAAACGGCGGGGCATTCGCCATTTCCCCCCGCGTGCCGCCGGCCTCCATTGTCGCACCGCCGGCCATGCGGCGGGCTGGCGCGGGCGGTTGCGGGACGGTCCCGGCCGGCCCGGGATACGATTGCCCATGCAATACTACGTGACCCTTGGTTCGCATCCCTTGCGAAAATTATCTGGAGTACGTGCATGACTACGTGCAGCAGCAGAGTCGGAATCATGTCGGTCGTCGCAGTGTCGGTCGCGCTTGCCGGATGCGCGTCCGTCGAGGATTTCGCCCACAATCCCGAGAAGCAGAAGACCCGGCAGGGTACCGCCATCGGGGCCGCCGGCGGCGCGGCCGTCGGCCTGATCGTGGGAGGAGGCTGGAAAGGCGCGTTGATCGGCGCGGGCGTCGGCGCCCTGGCCGGCGGCATGGCTGGCAGCTACATGGACAAGCAGGAAGCCCAGCTGCGCAAGCAGATGGCAGGAACCGGCGTCGAGGTCGTGCGCATGGGCGACAACCTGACGCTGAGCATGCCGGGCAACGTTACCTTCGCTTTCGACAGCGCGAAGTTGAACCCGGAGTTCGATCCGGTGCTGGACAAGCTGGCGCAGACGCTGTCCGAGTACAACAAGACCGTCATCCAGATCGCCGGTCACACCGACAGCACCGGCAGCCACGCCTACAACATGAAGCTGTCACTGCAGCGAGCCGACAGCGTGAAGGCTTTCCTGGAAGGCCGCGGTGTGCCGGCGGCGCGCCTGGTCACGATCGGTGCAGGGCCGGATTACCCGATCGCGTCGAACGACACGGAAGAAGGGCGCGCCCAGAACCGCCGCGTCGAAATCACGATCGTCCCGGTGACACAGGAAGAGTTGAACAAGGCGAACTAGAAGAAATCGCTTATTCCGCGACGACCAGCTTGCGGAGTTTCTTGATCGCGTTGGCTTCGACCTGGCGGATGCGTTCGGCCGAAACGCCGTACTGTTCGGCCAGGTCGTGCAGCGTGGCCTTGGACTCGTTCATCCACCGCGCGCGCAGGATCGCCTGGCTGCGGTCGTCGAGCTGCGCCATCGCCGCCGCCACCCGGTCACTCACGTCTTCGTCCCACTCGGCACGCTCGACGGCGAGCGCCGGGTCCGCGTCCGGGGCAGGCAGGTAAGCCGACGGCGACCAGGCGTCCTCGTCTTCGTCGGCATCGGCTGCCGGATCGAAGGACAGGTCGCGGGATGCGAGGCGGCGCTCCATTTCCGTGACTTCACTGGTGCTGACGCCGAGGTCCTGTGCCACGGCCCGTGTCTCGTCGGCGGTGAGCCAGCCAAGGTTGCGCTTGTACTTGCGCAGGTTGAAGAACAGCTTGCGCTGCGCCTTGGTCGTGGCGACCTTCACCAGCCGCCAGTTGCGCAACACATATTCGTGGATCTCTGCACGGATCCAGTGCACCGCGAACGACACCAGGCGCACGCCCACCGTCGGATCGAACCGCTTGACCGCCTTCATCAGGCCGACGTTGCCTTCCTGGACCAGGTCGCCCATTGGCAGGCCGTAGCCCATGTAGCCGCGCGCAATGTGCACCACGAATCGCAGGTGCGACAGCACCAGCTGCCGCGCGGCCTCGACGTCGCTCTCGGCGTGGTAGCGCGTGGAAAGCTCCAACTCGGCCTCGCGGCTCAACACCGGGATGCGCCCGATCGCGTCGAAATACGCGTCCAGGCTGCCAATCGGGCCCGTCAGGGCGAGTTCGGCGGGGTTGCGGAGTGTGAGTGCGGTGGTGGTCATGTCTTTGCGGGGTGTTTCCTGATTGCGCCTGCTGATATTAGCAGTCTGGTTATTTGAGTGCTAAATACCCGGAAAGTTCATCAATAGAACTGGCGCAGCGCGCTCATTAATTCTTTCTATATCAACAAGTTACGATTTATCGCCGCGACCGTAGCGGTGGCCGGTCGCCTCGCCCCCGCCGGCTAACGAGGCTCTATTCCCCGAAGCTCACGTGTCGCGACGATGAATGAACCGAGCCAGCCGAGCATGGCACCGCCGGCGACCAGCACCAGGCTGGATTCGGCGTCGAGACCGCGCAGCGCGAAGCCGCTGCCATAGAGGCCTGCAATGCGCTGCACCGGGTCGCCCAGCATCAGGATGACCACCGTCACCACCAGCCAGGCGACGGCGCCACCGCCCAGGCCGTACCAGACACCGTTGTAGAGGAACGGCCGGCGCACGAAGGCATCGCTGCCGCCGACCAGCTTCGTGACCTCGATCTCCCCGCGCCGGTTCTCGATGTCCAGGCGGATCGTGTTGCCGACGATGACCAGGATGCCGAGCGCGAAGAGTCCGGCGGCCAGGAACACGATCCGGCGCACCACGTCCAGGATCGCGTTGAAGCGGCTCACCCATTCGGTGTCGAGCTGCACCACGTCCACGCCGGGCAGCAACTTGAGCTCCGCGGTGAGCGTCTCCACGTGGCCCGAATCGCGAAACGTCCCGGCGGGCCGGACGATGAGCGCGTGCGGCAGCGGATTGTCCTTCAGGGCATCGAGGGCCTCGCCGAAACCGGAGTTGCGACGAAACTCCGCGAGCGCGTCGTCGGCCGGCACGACCGTCACCTCGGCCACGTCGCGACGCTTCTTCACGCGCTCGGCGACGGACTTTGCGTCCCCGAGGCTCGCGGACTGCTTCATGTAGACGGACACGTCGAGCGCGTTGTTCCAGCCGCCGCTCGCGGCGCGGACGTTCTGCACCAGCACGTGCAGGCATGCAGGCAACGCGAGCGCGATGCCGATGACCATCACCGTGAGCAGCGCCGCAAAAGGTTGCTGCCAGAGCCGCCCCAGCGAGCCCACCATCGTCTGCAGGTGGCGTTCGAACCAGCGCGTCATGCGTGTTCACCGCGAGCGACCACGATGGACGGCAGCGGCGGTGGCGCCTCGTCGCCGCCCGCGACGCGGCCGCCCTCGATCACCACGCGCCGCACGCCGAAGTGTTCGATCAGGTGCACGTCATGGGTTGCGATCAATACCGTGACGCCGACCTCGTTGAACCGCCTGAAGATGTTCATCACCTCGAGCGCGAGGTCCGGGTCGAGGTTGCCGGTCGGCTCGTCGGCGATCAGCAGCGATGGCTTGCCGACGATTGCGCGCGCGATGCCCACGCGCTGCTGCTCACCGGTCGAAAGCTCGATCGGCCGGTTGCGCTCGCGACCGAGCAGGCCAACCTGGTCGAGCGCGGCGCGCACGCGCTTGTCGATTTCCTTCTCCGGCTGGCCGGCGATCACGAGCGGCAGGCCGACGTTGTCGTACACCGGGCGATCCATCAGCAGCTTGTGGTCCTGGAAGACGATGCCGATGTCGCGCCGGAACGGCGGGATCTTCGAGCGAGGCATGGTCGCGGTGTTCTGGCCGTTCACCATCAGCATCCCGCGGCTCGGGCGCTCGATCACGGCGACCAGCTTGAGCAGCGTGCTCTTGCCCGCGCCGGAATGCCCCGTAAGGAACACCATTTCGCCGCGTTGTACCGAAAGCGAGAGGTTCGATATGGCCTCGCGCCCGTTCGGGTAGCGCTTCCAGACGTTCTCGAAGCGGATCATGCGGCCTTTCCTCCGGTGCCAGCCGGGGAAAGCACGGCATCGACGAAGGACTCCGGGTCGAAGACGCCGAAGTCCTCGGCCGATTCGCCGATCCCGATGTAGCGCACCGGGATGCCGAGCCCGTCGGCGATCGCGAACACGATACCGCCCTTGGCCGTGCCGTCGAGCTTGGTGAGCACCAGGCCTGTCACGCCCATCGCCTCATTGAACTGTCGCGCCTGGGCGAGGGCGTTCTGCCCCTGGCCCGCGTCGAGCACCAGCAGCACCTCGTGCGGGGCCTCGGGATCGAGCCGGCCGAGCACACGCTTTACCTTGCGGAGTTCGTCCATCAGGTTGCTCTGGGTGTGCAGCCGCCCCGCCGTGTCGGCGATCAGCACGTCCGCGCCGCGGGCCTGCGCCGACTGCATGGCGTCGAAGATCACCGCAGCCGGGTCCGCGCCCGCGGCCTGCGCGATCACCGGCACGCCGTCGCGTTCGCCCCAGATCTGCAGCTGTTCGATGGCCGCCGCCCGAAAAGTGTCGCCTGCCGCAAGCACGACCTTGTGGCCTTCGTCGGTGAGACGGCGCGCGAGCTTGCCGATGGTCGTCGTCTTGCCCGAGCCATTGACGCCGACGACCAGGATCACGAATGGGCGCTTGCTCGCGTCGACTTCGAGTGGCCGGCCGACCGGCGTCACGATCGCGAGCATGGACTCGCGCAGTGCCGCGATCAGTGCGTCGAGGTTGCCGAGTTCGTTGCGTGACACGCGACGCCGAAGTTCACCCAGGATCTTCCCGGTGGTCTCGATGCCGACGTCCGCGGAGATGAGTCGCGTCTCGAGTTCGTCGAGCACGGCGTCGTCGATGCGGCCGCCCGGCAGCAGGTTGGCGAGGTCGTAGGTGAGCCAGGAGTCGCCGCGGTTCAGCTTCGAGCGCAGGCGCGCGATGAAGCCGGGCTGCTTCGCGACCTTCTCGGGTGCGGCCTCGTCGGCCTTTTTCGTCTTGAAGCTGAACAGTGCCATGGCCAGGATCGCGGTGCGGGGCCGTGATTGTAGCGGATGGGTCGGGTCGCGAGCGTCGGCCGCGGGTAAGATCAAGTCCGGTCACGGCGTGAGGCGAATGCGACGGCGTACGTTCGTTCATGAGAACAGGGAAACCGAGCAAGGCTGGATCCACCGCTGCGAAGGCGGGACCGGGGCGCACTCTGCGCATCATCGGCGGCACGTGGCGGGGCCGGAAGTTCCAGTTTCCGCCGGTGGAGGCAATCAGGCCCACGCCCGACCGCGTGCGGGAGACGGTCTTCAACTGGCTGCAGCAGGACATCGCGGGCGCGCGCTGCCTCGATCTCTACGCGGGCAGCGGCGCGCTTGGGCTCGAGGCATTGTCCCGAGGTGCCGCGCAGGTGGTGCTCGTGGAGGTGGACCAGGCGGTCTGCTGGCACCTGTCGCAGACGCTCGCACAACTCGGCTGCGACCGCGGCCAGGTGGTCTGCTCGGATGCGGCTCGTTACCTCGAAGGCGTTCCGCAGTCCTTCGACATCGCATTCCTGGACCCACCCTTTGCCGGACGGGCGCTGGCAGAGGCCTGCCGCAGAATCGATGAGCGCGGCTGGCTGCGCATGGGCGGGCTCGCCTACCTCGAGGACGCGGCAACAACCGGGGCGCCCGTGCTTCCTGCGGGCTGGACATTGCTTCGCAGCAAGCGCGCCGGCGAGGTGGGCTATCATCTGGCGCGTCGAGACTCTTCGGCCGGCGAATAGCGAGGTCACATGGGCAGCCGTGCGATGTATCCCGGGACATTCGATCCCATCACCAACGGGCACAACGACCTCGTGCGCCGGGCGTGCAGGCTTTTCGACCACGTGATCGTGGCGATCGCGGCCAACCCCGGCAAGACGCCACTGCTGCCAATCGCGCAGCGCCTGGACCTTGCGCGACGGGTGCTGGCGGACGTGCCCAACGTCGAAGTTGCGGGCTACTCGGGGCTCACGGTCGAGTTCGCGCGCGAACACAGCCTGAATGTCATCGTGCGAGGGCTGCGTGCAGTCTCCGATTTCGAGTTCGAGTTTCAGCTCGCCACGATGAACCGCCACCTCTCCGACGCGGTGGAAACCGTGTTCCTCACGCCGACGGAACAGTTCAACTTCGTCTCCTCGACGCTGATCCGGGAAATTGCCGGATTCGGCGGCGATGTGCGCGAGTTCGTGCACCCGATGGTCGCCGAGGCGCTCGCGGCCCACTTCGTGAAAAAGTAGCAGCCGCCAGCAGGCCGCGGTTCGGTCTCTGGACGGGTTCGTCCAGCGCGGGAGCGCGAATCCGCAGGCTTGCGTTCGATTCTCGCAGTGCATCGCGCATGCACCGGGGCCAGCATGGCCGCGGAGGATCGACACCCATGTCGCTGCAGCAATGGCCCGAGGCGGAGCGTCCCCGCGAGAAACTGCTGAAGCGCGGCCCGGCGGCGCTGTCCGAGGCGGAACTCCTGGCGATACTGCTGCAGACCGGGACGCCCGGGCGCTCGGCGCTCGACATGGCGCGGGGACTGCTCGGCGAATTCAGGTCGCTGCGAGGGCTGCTCACCGCCGAGCGACAGGCGCTGTGCCGCGTGCGCGGCCTTGGCAGCGCGAAGTACGCATTGCTGCAGGCGTCGCTCGAACTCTCGCGACGGCACTACGCCGAACTCATGCAGATGGGGCCTGCACTCGGAAATCCTCGCGCCACGCGCGAGTTCCTGCGGGCGCGTCTTCGCGACCGGGACCACGAGGTGTTCTGCTGCCTGTTCCTGGACAACCGCCACCGCGTCATCTGCTTCGATGAGGTTTTCCGCGGCACCATCGACGGCGCCAGCGTCCACCCGCGAGACATCGTCAAGCTCGCGCTCACCCGCAATGCCGCCGCGGTGATCCTCGCCCACAACCACCCCTCCGGCGTCGCCGAGCCCAGCCAGGCCGACGAGATGATCACCGGCCGCCTGCGCGATGCACTGGCGCTGGTCGACATCCGGGTGCTCGACCACATCGTCGTGGGCGACGGAACCTGCGTTTCGTTTGCCGAACGCGGGCTGCTATAAAAATACGTTTATTAACAATAGGTTGAGATCAGAAAGCCGGTGCGGACCGACCGCAGGGGCATTCAGCACACCCTGCGCTGCCAGGTGCGCCGGCCTGCCGACGCCCGCACCCCTGGCCTTGCCTACAGCGCCCGTCGCTGGTATAAAACGCGGCTCGTTTTCGCGGGGAGCGGCACCGCTCCTGCACTTGAGGATCAAGCCATGTCGAAAGTCTGTCAGGTCACCGGCAAGCGGCCGATGAGCGGTAACACCGTCTCCCACGCCAACAACAAGACGCGCCGTCGTTTCCTGCCCAACCTGCATTCCCAGCGCTTCTGGCTCGAGACCGAGAAGAAGTGGGTAACGCTGCGCGTGTCCGGCAACGGCATGCGGACGATCGACAAGAAGGGCCTCGAGGTCGTCGTTGCCGGGCTGCGCGCCCAGGGCGTCAAGGTCTGAGCAGGAGAACCTGAGCCATGCGTGACAAGATCAAGCTGCTTTCGACCGCCGGTACCGGCCACTTCTACACCACGACCAAGAACAAGCGCCTCCACCCGGAGAAGCTCGAGGTCAAGAAATTCGACCCCAAGGTCCGCAAGCACGTGACCTACAAGGAAGCCAAGATCAAGTAAGGCGCAGCCGCCTGCTGGTCTCGTGAAGAACCCGCCACCCGGCGGGTTTTTCGTTCCTGCAATCCGCATCTTGCTGCAGTACCCTTCGACCAGGGCGGGCCGCCCGACCTCAACCTCGAGACACGCGGACACCCTTGCCTGAGCTGCCAGAAGTCGAGACCACGCGCCGCGGCATTCGCACGGCGCTCGCCGGTCGCTCGGTCGCCGGAATGGTGTTGCGCGAGCGAAGGCTGCGCTGGCCCGTTCCACGCGGGCTGCCTGGAAGGCTCGTGGGACAGCGAATCCTGGACGTCCGGCGGCGAGCCAAGTACCTGCTGATCGATCTCGAGCGCGGCACGCTGATCGCGCATCTCGGCATGTCGGGCAGCCTGCGCGTCCTGCCTGCGGCAACTCCGCCGCTCACCCACGATCACTATGACCTGCTGCTCGACTCCGGCAGCTGCCTGCGCTTCAACGACCCGAGGCGCTTCGGCTGCCTGCTCTGGGTGACCGGTGACCCGGCCCGGCACCGGTTGCTCGCCGGGCTTGGCCCCGAGCCGCTCGAGCGTGGCTTCGACGCCGACTATCTCGCGGCGAAGGCGCGCGGGCGCCGGGTGGCCATCAAGCAGTTCCTGATGGACCAGCGAATCGTCGTGGGCGTGGGCAACATCTATGCGAGCGAGGCGCTGTACAGGGCCGCGGTCGATCCGCGCCGCGCTGCGGGCCGTGTGTCGCGGAAGAAGCTCGAGCGGCTGGTCGTGGCAGTGCGCGAGGTGCTGCGGGCGGCCATCCGGCACGGCGGCACGACGCTGCGCGACTACGTGAATGCAGATGGCGCGCCGGGCTACTTCAGCCAGGACCTGTTCGTGTACGAACGCTCGGGCCTGCCATGCCGGCACTGCGGGACTGCGATCCGCCAGGTGGTCCAGGGCCAGCGGTCCACCTATTTCTGTCCCAGCTGCCAGGGCTAACGGCCGGTTATGCCCTGAGATCTTTGTGCCGAAACGCGCTCCGGGTCCTTTGCGGCCACCGCGGGCACCGTCCCATAATGCACGCATGAGCAGGCCAGAACCGATGAGAGTGCTGCTCGGCGTCACGGGTGGCATCGCTGCCTACAAGAGCGCCGAGATAGTGCGCCGACTGCGCGAGGGCGGCGCGGAGGTGCAGGTCGTGATGACGGAAGGCGCGCGCCACTTCGTCACGCCGCTGACATTCCAGGCGCTGTCGGGCCGGCCCGTGCGTGCCGACCTCTGGGACGAAGCAGGCGAGGCCGCGATGGGGCACATCGAACTCGCGCGCTGGGCGGATCGCATCCTGGTCGCGCCGGCGACCGCTGATTTCATCGCCCGCCTTGCGCACGGGCTCGCCGACGACCTGCTCACGACGCTGTGCCTTGCAAGCGACGCGCCGCTGTCGGTGGCGCCGGCGATGAATCGACTGATGTGGGCCAATGCCGCCACGCGCGCCAACGTCGAGCTATTGCGTTCGCGGGGCATCGCGATCCTGGGTCCAGGCGAAGGCGAGCAGGCCTGCGGCGAGACCGGCCCGGGCAGGATGCTCGAGCCGGCGGATCTTGCCAACGCCATGCTCGGAATGCCCCCCGCCGGGGCGCCCGCCGAGTCGCCGGTCGCCGAGGGCGCGACGGCAGGGACGGGTCTGCTCGCGGGCCGCAAGGTGCTGCTGACGGCCGGGCCGACGCGCGAGCGCATCGACCCGGTGCGCTTCATCACCAACCGCAGCTCCGGAAAGATGGGCTATGCGGTCGCCGAAGCCGCGCGTGACGCCGGCGCGGAGGTGGTACTGGTGAGCGGTCCGGTGAATCTCCCGGCGCCGCAGGGCGTGCGCCGTGTCTGCGTCGAGACTGCCGAGCAGATGATGGCTGCGGTCAACGCGGACCTGCCCGGCACCGACCTGTTCATCGCCGCGGCGGCGGTGTCGGACTATCGGCCGGTGCAGGTCTCCGCGGAGAAGATCAAGAAGACCAGCGATTCGCTGCTGCTCGCGATGTCGCGCACGCCGGACATCCTGGCAACCGTCGCGGCTGGCAGTCCCCGTCCGTTCGTGGTCGGGTTCGCGGCCGAGACGCAGAATGTCGAGCGCAACGCGCTCGCCAAGCTCGAGGGCAAACGCCTGGACATGATCGCGGCGAACCAGGTGGGCGATGGCCTTGCGTTCGACTGCGACGACAATGCGCTGGCCGTGTACTGGCCCGGCGGACGCCGTGACCTGCCGCGCGCCGGCAAGGCGGAACTTGCGGCAAGCCTGGTGGCCGTGATCGCCGAGAGGCTCGCAGCGGTGCGGGACGGCGCCGGGACTGCGGTCGATGCGCCGGACGCTGGCAGCGTGGTGGCGCGGTGAGCGCTGCACCGAAGGCGCGCGCGCTGAAGGTCCGGATCCTGGATCCCAGGGTCGGTGGCGAGTTTCCCCTGCCGCACTACGCGACCGGAGGCTCCGCCGGCCTGGACCTGCGCGCCTGTCTCGATTCACCGCTCACGTTGAGTCCGGGCCAGGCCGAACTCGTTCCCACCGGGATCGCAATTCACCTGGACGACCCGGGTCTCGCAGCGGTCCTGCTGCCGCGCTCGGGGCTCGGGCACAAGCACGGCATCGTGCTCGGCAATCTCGTCGGGCTGATCGACTCCGACTACCAGGGACAGGTCATGGTCTCGTGCTGGAACCGAGGGCAGGCGGAATTCACCATCGTGCCGGGCGAGCGCATTGCACAGATGGTGATTGTGCCGGTGGTGCAGGTGGATTTCGAGATCGTGGACAGCTTCACGGAGAGCCGCCGCGGCGCCGGGGGTTTCGGCAGCTCCGGGACTAGTTGATACCCTTCAATTCCTTGAAGCGCGCGATGTCGGCGTCGAATTCGCTGCGCAGTTCCTGCTGCTCGTGCAGGTTCTTCGCGAGTTCCTGCTGGTAGACCTGCAGGCCGTTGACCGTGTTCACGATATCTTCTGCGATGTGGTCCGGGACGGGCGGTGCGCTGCTCCGGTCGCTGTAGGGCCGGAATCGCTGCACGTCCTGCGCGAGCCGCGACTCGCGCTCCTTCAGGTTGACGACGTACTGCTCGGTAACCCGGCCCTGCTGCACCAGCAGTTCCAGCCGCTGGTCCCGCAGGCGTTCGATGTCCTCCACCGACAGATACGTCGCGAGCAGTGTCTTGTCGCGGTTCGCGGCGGCCACCATTTCAGCATGAATGGCCTTCTGTGCCTCGATTTCGGCGAGGGCCTCGCGTCCCGGGATGATGCGCACGACCCGGCCATTGTTGTCGAGGACCTCGACGTCCGCATCCATGCACTCCGCGGGGATGCTCTGCGAGATAGTGGCTCGCCCGTTTGCGTCCCTGCAGCGGTAAGCAGCTTCGTGCGACGACTGCCCCTTCCCGGCGGCGGCATCCACCTGCGACGCCAGCAGCAGCGCCGGTACTGCCAGCGCGACGACGGCGAACAGCCTCTTGTGCCTTTCCATGGTCGCGATTCTGCTCCGGCGGGGCCCTTCGACCTATTTCAGCGCGTCCAGTTTGTGAACTATGTCAAACCGCGGGGCAAATCATACGCCGTAGCGGTCGCGATAGGCCCGAACCGCTGCCAGCGTCTCGCCGTCGCCCTGGGCCTCGAGGTGGTCCATCAGGTCGCGCAGCCTGAGCACGCTCACGACCGGCAGGCCGAAGGAGTCCTGCACCTCCTGGACCGCGGACCGCTCACCCTGGCCGCGCTCCTCCCGGTCGAGCGCGATCAGCACGCCGGCCGGCGTCGCGCCGTGGGCGCGGATGATCTCGACCGACTCGCGGATGGCGGTGCCCGCGGTGATCACGTCGTCTACCACCAGCACCCGACCGGCAAGCGGGGCGCCGACGATTACGCCGCCTTCGCCGTGGTCCTTGGCCTCCTTGCGGTTGAAGGCGAAGGGCAGGTTCATGTCCTCGTGTCCGGCAAGCGCCGCGGCGGTCGTCGTCACGAGCGGGATGCCCTTGTAGGCGGGCCCGAACAGCATGTCGAACGGGACACCCGAAAGTGCCGCTGCCCGCGCGTAGTGCCGGCCGAGCGAGGCGATCGCGTGGCCGGTGTTGAACAGCCCGGCGTTGAAGAAGTACGGGCTCACACGGCCGGACTTGAGCGTGAACTCGCCGAAGCGCAGCACGCCGAGGTCGAGGCAGAGTCGAATGAAATCTGGTTGGTGCATTGGGCTACTTTATACTTCGCCGCCATGCGCATCATCACCCTCAACGTAAACGGCATCCGCTCGGCCCAGCGCAAGGGTTTCTTCGAGTGGATGGCCAGGCAGGATGCCGACGTGGTCTGCATCCAGGAAACAAAAGCCCATCGCGACCAGCTCGCAGACCCTGTATTCCACCCCGAGGGCTATCACTGCCATTACGTGGATGCGGAGAAGAAGGGCTACAGCGGCGTGGCGATCTACTCGAAGCAGAAACCCACCGAGGTCGTGGCAGGTTTCGGCTCGAAGGAGTTCGATGCCGAGGGTCGCTACATCGAAGCTCGTTTCAAGGGACTGAGCGTGGTGTCCGTGTACCTGCCGTCGGGCTCGTCGAGCGAGGAGCGCCAGCAGGCCAAGTTCCGCTTCCTGGCCGAGTTCATGCCGCACCTGCGCATGCTTGCGCGCAAGAAACGCGACTACGTGCTGTGCGGCGACTGGAACATCGCGCACAAGGAAATCGACCTGAAGAACTGGCGCTCCAACCAGAGGAACTCGGGCTTCCTGCCGGTGGAGCGCGCCTGGATGGACGAGCTTTTCGGCGAGGCGCGCTTCGTGGATGCGTTCCGCGAGGCCGATCCGCGGCCGGAGCAGTACACCTGGTGGTCCAACCGCGGGCAGGCCTGGGCAAAGAACGTCGGCTGGCGCATCGACTACCAGGTGACGAGTCCGCTGCTGCGCGGCAGCGTCGCGCGCGCCGGGATCTACAAGGCACGGCGCTTCTCCGACCACGCACCCCTCGTGATCGACTACGGCCTGTGAGCGCGCCGGCCACCCGCACGGATGGCGTGGCGGCGGAGGAGCCGGCCGCCGGTCGTGCCTGGTGGCGCGGCTGGCTCGCGGCCGTTCGCGCGTACCGCAATCCCAGCGTGCTCGCGATGCTGTTCCTCGGGTTCTCGGCGGGCCTTCCGTTCATGCTGGTGTTCTCGACGCTCTCGGCTTGGCTGCGCGAGGCCGGCATCGAGCGGGCGACGATCGGCATGCTTTCCTGGGTCGGCATCATCTACTCGGTGAAATTCTTCTGGGCGCCGGTGGTGGACCGGCTGGAGCTGCCGATCCTTGGCCGGCTGCTGGGCCGACGCCGCAGCTGGATGCTGGTCGCGCAAGCGGGTATCGCGATCGGCCTCGCCAACATGGCGCACATGGACCCGACCGGGAACCTCGGCACCGTCGCGGCGCTGGCGCTGCTGGTCGCGTTCTGCTCCGCGACGCAGGACATTTCCGTGGACGCGTGGCGAATCGAGGCCGCTCCCCCGCTGATGCAGGGCGCCATGGCGGCGGCGTACCAGCTCGGCTATCGCGTCGCACTGATGGTCGCGAGCGCGGGCGCGCTGTGGATCGCGGCCGATCGAGGCTGGACGGTTGCGTACACGACGATGGCCGTGCTGGTGGGCGTTGGCATCGTGACGACGCTTGCGATCCGCGAGCCGCAGCCGCGCGTCGCGCGCGAGGCGCTCGACCTGGAGCCACGCGTCATCAGCTGGCTCGAGCGCAAGGCTCACTGGCCGCAGCCGCTGCGGCAGCTCGGTTCGTGGTTCGTCGGCGCGGTGGTCTGCCCGTTCGTGGACTTCTTCACGCGCTACGGCACGCGCCTCGGGATCCTGATGCTCGCCTTCATCGCGAGCTACCGGCTCGCGGACTTCACGATGGGCGTGATGACGAACCCGTTCTACCTGGACACCGGCTTCTCGCTGAAGCAGATCGCGGCCGTCGCGAAGGGCTTCGGAGTTTTCATGTCATTGCTGGGAACGCTGGTCGGCGGTGTCGCCGTCGCGCGGTTGGGCCTGGTGCGGACCCTGGCGCTGGGCTGCGTGATGATCATTGCCGCAAACCTGATGTTCGCCACGTTCGCGTGGATCGGTCGGCCGAGTATCGCGGGCCTGGCCGTCGTCATCAGCGCCGACAATGTCGCAATGGGCATCGCGGGCACGGCGCTGATCGCCTACCTGTCGAGCCTGACCAGCGCGTCCTACACCGCCACGCAGTACGCGCTTTTCTCCTCGATGTACGCGCTGCCAGGAAAGCTGCTGATGGGCACCTCGGGTTTCGTCGTGGACGCCGTCGGCTACCCGGCTTTCTTCGCCTACACCGCAACGCTTGGACTGCCGGCGCTGGTGCTGCTGTTCCTGCTGGCGCGTCGCCAGCAACAGTCCCAGGTGCCCGGCGGCTGACTTATCGTGGACGTTGTGGACCTCACGCGGGTGGTGTGCCCACTGCACGAACTGGCGGACCCCGGGGCGAGGGGATTCACGATGGGAAACGGCGACTGGCCGCTGCGCGGTTTCGTCGTGCGCCGCGGCGGGCTGGTGCGCGCCTACGTGAACCACTGTCCGCACGCCGGATTTCCCCTGAACTGGAGTCCGCACGCGTTCCTCGCGCCGGAGGCGCCGTTGATCCTGTGCTCGATGCACGGCGCGTTGTTCGAAATCGAAACGGGCCGTTGCGTGTCGGGACCCTGCGAAGGGCTCGGCCTGCGCGCGCTGCCGGTGCGCGTCGATCGTGGCTACGTGATGCTGGACGACGGCGTGCCGCTGGAGGAACCGGCCGATCTCGGCCGGTAGGCGAGCCGCGAATCTGCCTCGACCTAGTATTCGTCCGGCTCGGGCAGTTCCATCTCCGAGAATCCGCCGGCTTCGCCGCGGTCGACGAACTGCAGCGGGTCGCTCCACGGCCGTGAATTGCCCGGCTCGGCTTCGTATTCGTTCTCGGTATCTTCGGGCTCGACATCCAGCGAGCCGGTCCAGTCCTCGGGCGGCTCGGCGGCTACGATGTCGTCGCCCACCCATTCGTCGACCTCGAGTTCCTCGACCGTTCCGTCGAAGTACTGGATCTCGATGGTGCGATCATCGCGGTCGACAGCGACGACCTCGAAGGAATCTCCGCCGGCGCGCCGGTACCACTGGCCTATGACAGGTGCGAGTTTCGCCATGGTCTCAACCTCTGCCGATCGCTGTGCGTGTATTCTCTGTGCGACCTCACCTTACTTGTAGTCCTGCTGCGGGGTGAGTTCAAGTAGCGGAATGCGCGGACTGCCAATGTTCGACGAACTCGTCAAATTCTTCGTAGTCTTCCTGGTGGTGGTTGAGCCCCTGTCGCTGCTGCCCGTGCTCGCGGGGCTGACCGACGGGGCCGACGACCGCTTCCGTCGGCGCATGTCGCTCAAGGCGGTCGGCATCTCCAGCATCGTCTGCCTGGTGTTCGCGGCAGCCGGCACGACGTTGCTGACGGTACTCGGTATCAGCGTCGACGCGTTCAAGGTGGGCGGCGGCATCCTGCTGTTCCTGCTCGCGATCGAAATGGTGTTCGCAAGGCCTTCCGGCGTGCGGTCGATCACACCCGGCGAGGATGCCGAGGCCCACCACCGTGGCGACATCTCAGTGTTTCCGCTCGCGTTCCCGTTGATCGCGGGGCCTGGCGCCATTGCGACCATCCTGCTCGCGTTCGCCGGCGTGTCGCCCGGGTCGCTGCGGTTCTTCGCCCAGGTGGGCGTCATCGTGCTGGTGCTCGCGATCACGCTCGCATTGATGCTGATGACCGGCCCGGTGATGCGGGTGATCGGCGTGGCCGGCGGCGCCGTGCTCGGCCGCATTCTCGGTGTGCTGCTCGCGGCACTCGCCTCGCAGTTCGTCCTCGACGGTATCCGGGGCGCTATGGCTTCCTGAATGACAGGTCCCAGACGACGTGGCCCAGGCGTTGTCCCCGGTTCTCGAACCGCGTAAGCGGCCGGCTGTCCGGTCGCGGCGCGTAGCCCGCGCCGAACTCGTTCTCCAGCGCGGTGCACGCGCCGGCCACCTCGAGCATCTGCTCCGCGTAGTTCTGCCAGTCTGTGGCAAGCCGGAACCGGCCGCCTGGCTTCAGTTTACGGGCCACCAGGCCGACGAAAGCCGGCTGCACGATGCGTCGCTTGTGGTGCCGCTTTTTCGGCCACGGATCAGGGAAGTAGAGCAGGACGGCGTCCAGCGCGGCGTCGCCAACCTGCTGGTCGAGCACCTCCACCGCGTCGCGGCAGGCGACGCGCAGGTTGGTGAGTCCCAGCGCCTCGGCGCGCAGCATCAGGTGTCCAACACCGGGTCGGTGCACCTCGATGCCGAGAAAATCCGCCTCCGGCTGCGCAGCCGCGAGCGCTAGCAGCGATTCGCCGTTGCCGAAGCCGATCTCGAGCGTAAGCGGCGCCTCGCGGCCGAACAGCCTGCGCGGGTCGAGCCGACCAACCTGGTCCTCGACACCGTATCGGGGCCACAATTCGTGCCAGGCCCGTTCCTGCGCGGTGGTCATGCGGCCGGCGCGCGCCACGAAGCTCTTTATGCCCCGGCGGTGCAGCACCGGGGCCTCCGGCCCGCCCGGGGCTGCCGAGTCTTCTGGAATCGCAGGTGACAAGCCGATAAAGTCCCGTAACCGAATGGGAACACCAATCATACGGCGTGATCGTGCGCCCGGGAGTAAGACATGGCTGGTCGCGACGCGATGATGAGTAGCCTTGGTGCCAGTGCCCAGGTTCTGTGCCGGCGCACGTGGTGGGTCTTCGTGGTCGGCGGCATTGCCAGCCTGATTTTCGGTTTACTCGCCTTCGCGAGACCGGGGATCGCGTTGTTCGTGCTGGCGATGTTCTTCGCGGCCTCCATCCTGGTGGACGGGGCGTTCAACGCCCTGGGCGCAGTACAGCACCGGGAGAAGGACGGCTGGTGGGTGATGCTGCTGATGGGCATCCTCGGGCTCGCGGTCGGCGGGTACGCACTCCTCAATCCGCCGGTGAGCATGATGGCGCTGATCTACCTGGTTGCGATCCAGGCGATCCTGCTTGGAGTCTTCCTGCTGATCATGGGCTACAAGGTTCGCAAGGCAACGAGCCGCGAGTGGATCCTGTATGCGGCGGGAGGTCTCTCGGTGCTGTTCGGCGTGCTGGTGTTCAGGAATCCGCTCGCGGGCGGCGTCTCGATCGTCTACATGATCGCGTGCTGGGCGGTCGTTGTCGGTGCACTGAAGGTCTTCTTCGGCTTCAAGGTGAAGAAGATGTCGGGGCGGGTTGCCGACAAGTTCTCAGCGCTGGGGTGACAGGTCGTTTCCGTTCAGGCTGAGCGTCCGGCGATTCGTCCGCCGAACAGGCATCCGCCGAGGAACGTGCCTTCGAGTCCGCGCTTTCCGTTCATGCCACCGCCGCCGAAGCCGGCCGACTCGCCGGCCGCGTACAGGCCCGGTATCGGCTCGCCAGAACCGTCGAGCACGCGGCTGTCGAGATCGGTAACCAGGCCGCCCATGCTCTTGCGGCTGATGATGAACTCGCGAATTGCGACCAGCGGCCCTGCCTTCGGGTCCAGGATCTTCTGGAACTTGCAGGTTCGCAGTCGGTCGCCGATCCAGCGACGCGCGAACTCGATCCGGCGCAACTGCTCGTCGTCGTGGAATCGCGGACCCGCGTCGATGCGCGAGTCGTAGGTCGTGGCTGCGTCCGAGACGGCCGCAAGGTCCACGGATCCGTCGCCCACCAGCGCGTTCATCTTGTCCACCAGCTCCGTCAGCGTGTCGGCGACCACGAAGTCCTGGCAATTGCGCGTCACCTGCTCGTACAGCCAGCGATTGCCTTGCAGCATGTCGCGCGCGACGTGCAAGCGCTTCTTTTCGCGGAAGGCCGGATTGAATTCACCGCCCGAGATCGCGAGCTCCTTCAACGCGATACGGCGGTTCAACAACTGCCACGAATAGGCGCGCTGCTGCCTGCAGATCTGTGCGACCAGGTCGTGCGTGTCGAATCCCGTCACGAGCGGCATCGGGCCGATGCGCTCGCCGCGCCAGTTGAGCCACAGCGCGGATTTCGGCGGGACCAGCGACAACCCGTGTTCGGGCTTGCGCGGTTGCCAGTGGTGCACGCCGGCCGCGTAGTTCCACTGCCAGTCGAGATGCGTGACGCTGGCGCCGATCGACGATGCGGCGTCGTGCAGTCGCCCGTCCGCGTACTTGTGCGAGCCATTCAGGATCGTCTCCGGCGGGCGGCCCCAGTCCGCGTGCCAGTTCGCCCTGACGCGCGCCAGGTCTCCGTTGATGCCGCCGGCGGTGATCACGACCGATTCCCCGGTGGCTTCGAATTGCTGCCCTGAGCCTTCCATCTCGCCGCGGCAGCCGGTCACTCGGCCGTTGGTGACGGTGAGTGACTCGACCCGATGCCCGAACCGCAGTTCGAGCAGCTTGCTGCGCGGATGTGAAAGCAGCCGTCGATTCAGCACGACCGCGAGTTCGTGTCCGGTGCCCCACACGATGTGCCAGCGTGGCACCGAGTTGCCCGGCGTGTACAGTCCGCGCTCGACCCAGAGTGGCATCGGCATGAACTGCACACCGACTCCACGCAGCCAGTCGAAGACTTCCTCGTTCCCGCGCTGCACGTAGGCCTCGGCCCAGGCGCGCGGCCAGCGGTCTCCGGGTCCGAATTCAGCAAATGCGTGCCAGTCGCGCAGGCCCTGTTCCGCACCGTCGCGGATTCCATAGCGGCGCTGCAGCGACGTGCCGGCGAACCAGATGCCCCCGAAGCTCTCCTTGGCCAGGCCGCCCATGTTCTGCTCGATGTCGCGGTCGACGAGCAGCACGCGTCGGCCGCGGTCGAGGAGTTCGAGTGCGGCGGTCACTCCCGCGATGCCCGACCCGATCACCACTACGTCTGACTGGTAGCGCAACATGGCTCAAGCCTCGCGGGTCGGCGCGAAGTCCACGCCCTTCAGCGCTTCGGCCGAACCCATGCCCATGCGCTTGACCAGTTTCATGGCTTCGTGGATGTCGATTCCCAGCGGCCGAATCCTCACGGCTGGCACGAACAGTACCAGGGGTACCCGGAACCGCAACCCGCCGACGAGCGTGGCCTTCAGGAACTCAGTGAGTCGCGACACGGCAATGCTCCCTGGTTGTCAGCGCATTCGATTCCGGTTACTCGCCGTCGACTCCGGCGCCAAGCAGCCACGATTTCAGCCGCCCGCGATAGATCTCCGGCAGTCGCACCGGACCATTGTCGTCTGCAAGCACCATGACGGCACTCGAGACGCTCACGCACCGGGCCTGCTGGAACATGCCCATGCCGTAGGTCCAGGAGGTCGTGCCAATCCTGAGTACGCCGACCCCGACCTCGAGCGTGCCCGGGTAACCCGCTTCCTGCACGTAGTCGATGGACTGGTGCGCGATCAGAACGCGCTCGCCGGCCGGCGTCGGAATACGTACGGCGCCCAGCATCCGCGCGCCCACTGCGACGCGCGCCTCTTCGTAGTACTGTGCGATCGCGATGTTGTTGATGTGCCAGAGGGGATCGACATCCGCGTAGCGTGCGAGGATCGCGACCTTTACCGGGTAGTACGAGGGATCGAGGCGGTGGGGGTCGATTCTGGACATGGTTCGATTGACGTGCAGGCGCCCGACCCGAATGATAGCCGGCAACACCGATGACCGCAGTCCAGTTCCGCAACCCCGAAGTACGACTGTCCGAGGCACTGGCGACCACGGCTGCATCCGTGCGTGGGCATGTGGTCACGCTCCGGGAATTGCTGGGCTACGTCGGCGAGCAGGGCTTGCTGGTGTTCAGCGCCATCCTGGCGATGCCGTTCCTGATTCCGGTCTCGCTTCCATTCATGAGCACCGCGCTGGGTCTGCCGATGCTGCTGATCGGGGTAGCGGTCATCCTGGGCAGATTGCCGTGGATACCCGATCGCCTGCTGGACCACCAGTTGCCCAGCGCGTCGGTGCAGCAGGTGCTGGGCCGGGCCCAGAGGGCAGCCGCGCGCATCGAGCACCTGGTGAAGCCGCGGCTTCTGGCGCTGACGGGGTCGGCGCTGGTGAACTCGCTTCACGGCGTAACGATCGTGATCGCCGTGTTGCTGCTGATGGCGCCGCTGCCGTTCGTGCCGCTGGCCAACACGCTGCCTGGCATCGCCATCATCCTGCTGTGCCTGGGCATGGCAGAGCGCGACGGGGTGCTGTTGCTGATCGGCTACCTGGTGGCAGGAATTTCCGCCGTGTATATCGGCGTCCTGCTGTGGCTCGTGCTGCGAGTCGGCATGAACGCCGAGGGCATCATGAGCCAGGTCGGTGGCTGGTTTTCGAAGCTCATCGGCACCTGAGCAGCCACCGGGGACGACCGGGCCGCCACGGGCGGCTGCCTGCAACACCCGCGCTGCCACTGGCCAATGGGCGTAAGCCACTGATCTGGATGATTAATAAACGATAGTCCGGCAAGTCTCCGCCATTTCAGGCAACATGCGCCGCAAGTTTGCCGCCGCGCAGTCCGGTCTGCGCACGAGGCTCTTCGGAGGGAAGGATCTTTCTCCCTCTCGCGGCTCCTCCTGCAGACTCATCGTGGTCTGCATTTTCGCGCCCCCGATCCTGTCATTGAATCAATGACGCTTCGTCCGGTCCCCGCCATGCGGGGGAAGCGCGATGGTATTTGAATGTCTTTTGAATCACTTGGCCTTCCGGCCCCGCTGCTGCGTTCCTTGCAGGAACTCGGCTACACGACCCCCACGCCGATCCAGTTGAACGCGATTCCCGCGGTGCACGGCGGCCGCGACCTGCTTGCCGCAGCGCAGACCGGTACCGGCAAGACGGCTGCGTTCGCACTGCCTCTGCTGCAGCGCCTCGACGAAGAGCACCCGAACCCGCGCGGATCGCGCGCACCGCGACTGCTGGTGCTGGTGCCGACCCGCGAACTTGCCGCCCAGGTCGGCGAGGCTTTCCAGCAGTACGGCAGCCACCTGAGCCAGCGCACGATCCTGGTCTTCGGCGGGGTGAGCCCGCGACCGCAGGTCGAGGCGCTGCGCCAGGGCGTGGACATCGTCGTCGCCACGCCCGGCCGCCTGCTCGATCACATCAAAGAGCGCGTGATCGACGTGACCAGGGTCCGCTACCTGGTGCTGGACGAAGCAGACCGCATGCTGGACATGGGATTCATCCGCGACATCCGCCGCGTGCTGGCCGCGCTGCCGAAAAAGCGCCAGAACCTGCTCTTTTCCGCGACCTTCTCCGAAGAGATCCGCACGCTCGCGAAGGGCCTGCTGCACGACCCGCTCACGGTCGAAGTGGCGCCGCGCAACGCGCCGGCCGAACTCGTCGAGCACCGTGTGCACCTGGTCGAGCAGGGTGAGAAGCGGGCGGTGCTGAGCCACCTGCTGCGCGAGGCGGCAACCCCGCAGACGCTGGTGTTCACGCGCACCAAGCACGGCGCGAACCGGCTCGCCGAGCAACTCGAGCGCGACGGCATCAACTGCGCCGCGATCCACGGCAACAAGTCGCAGAACGCGCGCACCAAGGCGCTTGCCGATTTCAAGGACAACAAGGTGCAGGTGCTGGTTGCGACGGACATCGCAGCACGAGGTCTCGACATCAGCGAACTGCCGCAGGTGGTCAACTACGAGCTGCCGCACGTGCCCGAGGACTACGTGCACCGAATCGGGCGCACCGGTCGCGCCGGCAGCGAGGGTCACGCGCTGTCACTGGTCTCGAGCGACGAACGCGACCGGCTGCGCGCGATCGAGCGTGTGCTCGGCCGCAAGATCAACGTGCTTCCGCTCGATCGCTCGGGGATCAAGTTCACCAGCGACGCTGCCCCGCATGCCGCGCGCCCCGCGCGACCCGCGAGGCCGGCGCAGTCGCGAAATGCCGGCGGCTACAGTCAGCGCTCGCAGGGCGGCCGCAGCGGCGGGAGGAGATGAGGATGCGCGCAACGAGGATTGTGACGTCGGCGCTGGTCGCCGGCGTAACTCTGCTAGCGTGCGCTGCGAATGCGGATGAAATGAAAGCCGTCACCGCCGAGGTTGCTGCGCCCGGATCCGTGCGGGCCGAGGCGCACGACATCTTCCAGACGCTGATCGGCTTCCAGACGGTGGCCGGCCGCGGCCAGGTGCCGGTGATGGCGAAGTACCTGGCCGGCAGGTTCCAGGCGGGCGGTTTTGCGGCGGAGGACATCGAGATCCTCCCGCACGGCGAGACGGCATCGCTGGTGGTTCGCTACCGTGGCGCCGATCCCGCCGCGAAGCCGATCGTCTTCCTCGCGCACATGGACGTCGTCGAGGCGAATCCCGCCGACTGGAAGCGCGATCCGTTCACGCTCGTCGAGGAGAACGGTTACTTCCACGGCCGCGGAACCGCGGACGTGAAGCAGGAAGTCGCGTTGCTCACCACGACGTTCCTGCGGCTCAAGGCCGAGGGCTTCGTGCCGTCGCGCGACCTGGTGATCGCATTTTCCGGCGACGAGGAGACGGCGATGGATACCGCGGGCGACCTCGCGATACGACTCAAGGGCGCGGAATTCGCGCTGAACGGCGACGGCGGGCAGGGCGTGCTGAACGACGTCACCGGCAGGGCGGAGGTCTACTACATTCAGGGCGCCGAGAAGTACTACGCGAGCTTCGACCTGACGACACACAATCCCGGCGGCCACAGCTCGCAGCCACGGGCGGACAATGCCATCTATGAACTCGCCGACGCATTGGAGGCGCTGAAGGCCTATCGCTTCCCGGTGATGTGGAACGACTGGACGATCGGGAGCTTCAGGGAGTCCGCAAAGGAGACTCCGGGACCGCTCGGTGAGGCGATGGCGACGTTTGCTGCCGATCCGCACGATACGGCTGCCGCCGACGTGCTGTCGGCCAATCCACAGCAGGTCGGAAAGGTTCGCACCACCTGCGTTGCGACGATGCTGAAGGGCGGCCACGCGGAGAACGCACTGCCGCAATCGGCGACTGCGACCGTGAACTGCCGCGTATTCCCCGGCGTGCCCGTCGAAGAAATCCTGGCCACGCTGCAGCGAGTCGCCGGCGACAAGGTCGACGTGACCGAGGTCGGCACCGCGCGCCCGAGCGACCCTTCACCGATGAGACCCGACGTCGTGGCGGCAGTGAACAAGGCCGTGCACGCCAATTATCCAGGCGTGCCGATCGTACCGGAGATGGCGGCCTATGCGACCGACGGTTCGCGCTTCCGCGCGGCAGGCATCCCGACCTACGGCGTCAGCAGCCTGTTCATCAAGGGCAGCGACGAGTTCTCGCACGGGCTGAACGAGCGGATAGCGGTCGCGTCGTTCTACGCGGGACTCGAGCACTGGTACGTGCTCGCGACGACGCTGGCTGGAAATCCACGGCACTGAGGCCGTGTCCCGGCCGGAGCCGCTCATCGCGACGGGTCGGGTCCCTGCGGGTCGTCGTCGTGACGCGAGTGCGCGCGCCGCGACCTGATTTCGTCCTGGGTCTGCGCCGCATACATGCCGACGAACACCGCCACGACCACGGCGACGTAGAACTGGCCGAAGACCGCCTGGATTGCCGCGGTCATGCGCGTGAATTCCGACGTCGGCAGCACGTCGCCGTAGCCGACCGTCGACATCGTTACGATGCTGAAGTACAGCAGCTCGCCGCCGAGGGCCTGCGGCGTCAACTGGTCCAGCGGCACGGTCAGGTGCAGGGCCTCCGGGTTCCAGACCATGGTGATCCTGTACAACTCGCCGAACATCAATGCCACCAGCAGGTAGACCACGATGGTCGCGAAGATTCCGTCCAGCGTGGGTCGCTCGGCCCGGAACACGAACGTGAGTATCCCGACCACGCAGGCCGCGAGGATCGGCAGATGCAGCAGCCCCTGCGCAGTCTCGTCCATGCGACTCCACTCCGGCGGCAGGTGCAGGTGGTCGATGATCGACGCGCCAATTGCAAGCAGCAGGAAACCGATCAGCACGCGGTGAACGCGGCCCCACTGCGGCGTGGCCCAGATCGTGACCAGCAACAGGTCGAGCAGCAGCACCTGCAGGACCACGTGCGCCGCCCAGGAGCGCTCCATCCGCGGATAGACCAGCATCCAGAAGATGAACACCAGCAGCAGTTGCAGAAACCGCCACTGCTGGAAGGGGCGTCTCGCCTCGAGCCGCTCCGTGGTCAGTTTCATCGCTCGCTCCTCCTGTCGCCAGTCCTGCCCGATTTCGACAGTATCTAGGCCAGCGCCACGGTCGTGCCGGCGCACAATCGCAGTCGCGGAATCTCCATCTGCAGCAGGCGATCGCCGCCAACCGTGGAGAGCCAGCCGCGGCAGCGCTCGGCGTCGGCCGGCGACATCCCGGCCACCAGGTCGCGTGCGCGCTGCAGGTACCAGAGCAGTATCACGAAACCCAGGCGGCGATGTCGGCCGCTGCCGAACGGATACTCGACACCAGGCAGGTGGCGGGGCAGCTTGTCGCCGGACGAGGACCGGGCCAGCACCGGCCGCAGCGCGGCAAGCGTGGCTTCTGCCATCGGCAGCATGTCGTCGACGATGCTGCGTACGATAGGGTCCAGCGTTGCCGGCAGCGGCGCTCCAACGGCCGGCAGCGGCGGCGCGACGTCCGTCGGATAGGGCTGGTGCATGCGCCAGACCCAGCGGTACAGGTGCGGCCGCTGCTGCACGTAGGACCGGCTGCTCGGATCGTGGGTCAGGTGACAGTACATCGGCAGCATCAGGCCGAAATCAGCGCGCGTTGCACGCTCGCCCAGCACATATGGGTGCGCCGCAAAATGCAGGTCCAGCGCGTCCAGCATCCGGAACATCCAGGCCTCGAGCAACGGCCAGGTCTCGTCGGTCACACCGAGGATCGGCAGGTAGCCCGAGAAGGTGCGCGCGATGCGATCCACCAGCGCGTTCTTGACGAACTTGGGCAGCCCGACGAAGAACCCCTCGCCGATCTCCTCCCGCCACGGCGGGTAGTTGATCCCGGCATCACGCCAGCGCGTGCCCATGATGACCGGCAGCCACATCTCGGTGGCCCATGCGTCGGCCAGCATGCTGAAGAGCGCGTGCACGGGATCGGGCGGGGTGACCGGGTCCCTGGGAAAATCCTGCTCCAGCCGGTCGATGATCAGGTTGCTGTCCACTAACCATTCCCCTGCGGGCGTGACCAGCAACGGGATCGTCGCCTGTCCGAACCTGCGTCGGATCGTGACCAGGTACGTCCAGCCACTCGGGACGCGCTCGACATGCGCGATGCTCTTCTTGATCAGGTAGGCGCGGGCCCGGGCCGTGTAGCCGGAGCATTGGGCTCCGTAGAGCAAGTGGGTGCTGTGCGTGGACATCATTCCCTGCCACTGCTGGTCGCCTGGATCGGCGGAGCCTCAATCATATGTCAGTTCGCGCAGGCGGCGGCGCCTGCAGGTCCAGCGTCATCTGGATCAGCGACGCGTCGTCCTCGTCCGTCTTGATTCCAAAACCCTTCGCGCGGGCCAGGTCGAGCATTCGAGTGTTCTCCCGCAGCGTCACCCCGGTCATCACCTTCAGCCTGCGGCTGCGCGCGATGTCTATCAGCATGCCGAACAGCCGGCGCGCGAGCCCCTTGCCCTGCCAGTCGTCGCCGACCACGATCGCGAACTCGCAGGTCTCTTCGTCCGCAAGCGTGATGTATCGGGCGACGCCGATCTGCTTCTCCCCGGCCGGCGTATCGATCACCGCAATCAGGGCCATTTCCCGGTCGTAGTCGATCTGCGTGAATCGCGAGAGTTGCGCCGGCATCAGATCGTGGACGGTGAACATGAAGCGCAGGAACCTCGACTGTTCCGACAGGCCGTGCACGAATGCGACCTCGATCGCCGCGTCTTCCGGGCGGATTGGCCGGATCGTCGCAACCGTGCCGCCCTGCAGCTCGATGCGCTCCACCAGCCCGCTCGGATACGGATGGATTGCGACGTGCGCGTACGGCAGTGCCGCAGGCGGGCTGCGCAGGACGCCAAGCCGCGCATCGACGACGACCGCGCCTCGTTCCGTGACGATGACCGGGTTCAGGTCGATCGCGCCGATGTCCGGCATCTCGCAGACGAGCTCGGAGACCCTGAGCAGGATGTTCTCGACGGCCTCCTGGTCCGCGGCAGGTGCACCACGCAAGGGCTGCAGCGCGATGCTCGCACGCGTGCGACTGATCAGGTCGCGCACCAGGAACGTATTGAGCGGCGGAAGAGCGACGGCCCGATCGCGCACGACTTCGACGAGCGTCCCACCGAGCCCGAAGCTGATCGCCGGGCCGAACACCGGATCGCGCACCACGCCGATCATCACCTCGCGACCCTGGCCCTGGCCGTACATGGACTCGATCAGCACGCCCTCGAGCGTCGCGTCCGGTCGTGCGCGGGCGACCTGCTTCCGCATCGCCGTATAGGCGCTGCGGACCGCGGCCTCGTCCGCCAGGCCAAGTCGAACGCCCCCGACATCGGTCTTGTGAGGAATGTCCGGCGACAGGATTTTCATCGCGACCGGGAAACCCACGCGCCGCGCTGCCTTCACCGCTTCCGATGACGAAGCCGCGCGAGCGCCTTGAACGACGGGGATTCCGAAAGCTGCAAGGACGCTCTTCGACTGCGCGGGGTCCAGCCACTCCTGGCCCGATTCCAATGCGGCGTCGATGATGGCCTGGGCGGCTGCACGGTCCGGAGCAGACGCAGGTCCCAGCGGCTCCGGCACCTGCAGCAACTGTTCCTGGTTCGCCGCATGGAGAGCAAGCGCGGCAATCGCATCGACCGCGGACTCGGGCGTCGAGTAGCTCGGTAGCCTGTGGTCCGCGAATATGTCGCGGCTCAACGCCACGGATTCTCCCCCCATCCAGCAGGCGAACACCGACTTGCGGTGCCCGCTGGCGATCGCCACCAGCTCGGTCGCGAGCGCGTCAGGCTGCGACAGTGCGTAGGGCGTGAGGATCGCCAGCATCGCGTCCACGCCGGGATCGTCGAGGACGATACGTGCGACAGACGCAAATTGCCTGGCATCGGCGTCGGCGCGGACGTAGACCGGGTTCGCCTGCGCGTTGCCGGTGGGCAGCAGCGCCTGCAGTCGTTGCGCAGTGTCCTCGGCAAGCATCGGCAATTGCAGCCGGCGATCGCCTGCATGGTCCGCGGCGAGCGCACCGGGAGCGCCGGCATTCGAGACGATCGCAAGCCTGCGCCCACGCACGCGCGCGCCGGCGCCCAGCGTTGCTGCCGCCGTGAACAGGTCGTAGAGGTCCCGGATCCGCAGTACGCCCGCGCGACGCATCGCCGCGTCGAACACGTCATCCGCCCCGACCATCGATCCCGTGTGAAAAGCCGCGACGTCGGGCCGTTCCGCGTGGCGGCCCGCCTTCATCACCACGACTGGTTTCACACGCGCCGCCGCCCGCAGTGCGCTCATGAAGCTGCGTGCGTCATCGATGCCCTCGGTGTAGAGCATGATGCTGTCGGTCGCGGCGTCCTGGACAAGGTAGTTCAGGATCTCGCCCAGGGTAATGTCGGCACCGATTCCCGTCGAGATGACCGTCGAGAAGCCCACCTGGCGGCCGCGTGCCCAGTCGATGACCGCGGCGCAGAGCGCACCCGACTGGGAAACCAGCGCCAGCCGGCCCGGCCGTGGCTGGCGCGGGCCGCACGCGGCATTGAGCGCCACGTCGGTACGGATCAGCCCGAGGCTGTTCGGGCCGAGGAAGCGGACGCCGTGGTGGCGCGCCCGACGCTTCACTTCTGCTTCGAGCTCGCGACCCGCTTCGCCGCCGTCCCGGAAACCCGCCGACACGATGATCGCGCCGTGGATGCCCGCCTCGCCGCAGTCCGTGATGACCTGCGGGACCGTCGCGGCGGGCGTCACGATGACCGCGACGTCGGTTGGCTGAGGCAGGTCCCGGAGGCTGCGGAACGCCGGCCGCCCGGCAATTTCCTCGTGAACGGAGCTGACGTATTCCACTCGGCCCTTGAACCCGGTCGCCTCGAGATTCCGCCGGATCAGGTCGCCAAGCGTGCCGGGTCGATCGCTGGCACCCACCAGCGCGATCGAACTCGGCTTGAATATGGCTGCGATCCGGGCTCTGGACACGACTCGACCTCGGGACGGCTGGACTCGACTATGCATGCTAGCGTCGTGTCTGCGAACATTCACTGTGAGTGAGCGCAATTGGGGGGTGTCGATGCCTGTTGCCTTGATTTCGCACCCGGCCTGCCGCCTGCACCGGATGGCCGAGGGGCACCCGGAGCAGCCGGCGCGAATCGGCGCCATCGCGGACCAATTGCTTGCCCGCCGCCTCGATGACTTCCTGGTGCACCACGACGCGCCGCGGGCCACGGTCGAGCAGCTGGCGCGCGTGCATCCGAGGGAATACATAGAGCGCATCAGCATGAAGTCGCCGGAGGAGGGCCTGGCGTACCTCGACCCGGATACGGCAATGTGCCCGGAGACGCTGGAGGCGGCGTTGCGCGCCGCAGGTGCGAACGTCCTGGCGGTGGATCTGGTGCTGTCGGGTGCGGTGCGCCGTGCTTTCTGCAATGTCCGGCCGCCTGGTCACCACGCCGAGCGCGACCGGGCCATGGGATTCTGCTTCTTCAACAACGTCGCGGTCGGCGCGGCCCATGCGCTCGAGGCACACGGACTCGAGCGCGTCGCGATCCTCGATTTCGACGTGCACCTGGGCAACGGCACCGAGGACATCTTCAGGAACGACGAGCGGGTGCTGCTCTGCTCGAGCTACCAGTTTCCGCTGTACCCGGACATGAACCCGATCTCGGTACCCGGTCGCATCGTCAACTGCCCGCTGCCGCCGGGCAGTGGTGGTGACGAGTTCCGCAAGGCCGTCACCGAGCAGTGGCTGCCCGCGCTGGAGGCGTTCGCACCGCGGATGCTGTTCATCTCGGCGGGATTCGACGCGCACGACGCCGACCCGATGGCGGATCTTCGCCTGACCCGCTTCGATTACGGCTGGATCACCGAGCAGGTCTGCGCGGTCGCCGAGCGCCATGGCCAGGGGAGAATCGTCTCGACGCTGGAGGGGGGGTACGACCTGCCGGCGCTGGCCACCAGTGCCGCCACCCACATCGAGAAACTGCTGAACGTCTAGGCAGCGCTTCGATCGCTGGACGTTCGCCACGGTCCAGCAGACTGATCGGCCTGTGCCGGCCGCCGCACCACCTGTTCGACCGCTCGTCGATTACCAATGTCTATCGAATCAATTGAATCAATCGTTCGATAGGTTCTCCATGTCGACCTGCCATCAGCGCGTACGCAAACCTTACGTTCGATGGAGAAGAACCCATGCCGAAGAACCTTACGACGCTGGCTGCCGCGTTCGCACTGACCGCGATGCCGATCATGCCGGCGGCAGCAGCCGGCGCGGCGGGCACGCCGATGGCCAACAAGTTCTGGTGGCCGGACCAGCTCGACCTGTCGGTGCTGCGGGCGCACGACGCGAGGTCGAACCCGCTCGGTGCAGGCTTCGATTACGCGACAGACTTTTCCAAACTCGACCTGAATGCCGTCAAGGCAGACATCAAGCAGGTCCTGACGACGTCGCAGGACTGGTGGCCCGCCGACCATGGCAATTACGGTCCGTTCTTCATCCGCATGGCCTGGCACAGTGCCGGAACCTACCGCACGATCGATGGACGCGGCGGTTCGGACGGAGGCCAGTTGCGGTTCGATCCGCTCAACAGCTGGCCGGATAACGCCAACCTCGACAAGGCCAAGCGCCTGCTCTGGCCGATCAAGCAGAAGTACGGCAAGAGCCTGTCCTGGGGTGACCTGATGGTCCTCACAGGCAACGTGTCGCTCGAGGCGATGGGCTTCGAGACCTTCGGCTTTGCCGGCGGCCGGGTCGATGACTGGGAGCCCGACCTCGTCTACTGGGGGCCCGAGCAGAAGTTCCTCGCCGACGAGCGCTACAGCGGCGATCGCAAGCTGCAGAAGCCGCTGGCTGCCGTGCAGATGGGCCTCATCTACGTGAACCCCGAGGGTCCGAACGGCAACCCCGATCCACTCGCGGCCGCCAGGGACATCCGCGAGACCTTCGGCCGGATGGCGATGAACGATGAGGAAACCGTCGCCCTCATCGCAGGCGGCCACACGTTCGGCAAGGCACATGGGGCCCACGATCCGTCCAGGTGTGTGGGCCCGGCGCCCGCCGCGGCCGGCCTCGAGGAGCAGGGCTTCGGTTGGGCCAACAAGTGCGGCACGGGCAAAGGCGCCGACGCGGTCACCAGCGGCCTCGAAGGTGCCTGGTCGGGCAGCCCGGTCGCCTGGACAACACAGTATCTCGACAACCTGTTCGCCTTCGAGTGGTTGCAGACGCGCAGCCCGGGCGGCGCGATCCAGTGGATTCCCGCCGACGGCCAGGCATCGAACATGGTCCCGGACCGCGACCTGGGCCCGCGTGCACGTTATCTCGGCACGGAGGTACCGAGTGAAGTGCTCGCCCCGCAGAAGGACTGGCCTGTCAACGATCCGGCCGAACTGGCCAAGGCACTGCAGCGCCTCGAGGTTGTCCAGAAGGACTTCAATGACTCGCTGCCGGGCGACAAGAAGGTCTCGCTCGCCGACGTGATCGTCCTCGGCGGCAATGCTGCGGTCGAACAGGCGGCGAAGAAGGCGGGCTTCGACGTGCAGGTGCCGTTCAAGCCGGGCCGCACGGACGCCACGCAAGCGCAGACCGACGTGCAGTCCTTCGCCGTGCTGGAGCCGACGGCTGACGGCTTCCGGAACTACTTCGGCAGCGGAAGCAGCCTGTCACCGACGGTGGCGCTGGTCGACCGGGCGAATATGCTGACGCTGTCCGTTCCTGAAATGACGGTCCTGGTCGGCGGCATGCGCGCCATGAACGCCAACGCCGGGCAATCGAAGCACGGCGTGTTCACGTCGCGCCCGGGGACGTTGAGCAACGACTACTTCGTCAACCTGCTGGACATGTCCACCCAGTGGAGCAAGTCGACCAGTGCCGATGGCATCTATGAAGGCCGTGACCGCAAGACCGGCACGCTGAGGTGGACCGCCACCCCGGTCGACCTGGTGTTCGGGTCGAATGCCGAGCTGCGCGCTGTGGCAGAGGTCTACGCCTCGTCCGACGGGCAGGAAAAGCTCGTGCAGGATTTCGTCGGGGCGTGGAGCAAGGTAATGAACCTCGACCGGTTCGACCTGCGGTGAGCATCGACCAGCTGGTACCGGGCTGAGTACACGAGCGAACGGCGGCGTTTCAGGTGCCGCCGTTCTCTTTCGGCAATCCGTTCGAGCGAACAAAGAACCCGGCGCTGCTCGAACTCGACGACGCGGGCGTTTCCAGGCAGGTTTCCCGTGGCGATAGCTGGGCCACCCGATTATCGCCGGACCACCAGTCCAGCGGTCAGGGTCAGAGCCGTGGTTTGCTGACCGCCAGAATCCTGCATAGAATCCGCATCGATCAGCGGGTGTAGTTCAATGGTAGAACTGTAGCTTCCCAAGCTACTAACGTGGGTTCGATTCCCATCACCCGCTCCACTTTCCCGCCAGGCTGAGACGACGTCAGCCAAGTCCAGCCAGATCAAGCTAGAGAAGTCGCACGGCGCCAGGACGCGCGCAACGCTGGCCGGCGCTGGCTGATACTGGCGCGGCACTCACACGCAGCAGCGGCCTTTCACGATTCAAGCGGGCCCGACTTCGCCATGGAAGCGGACGTTCGCGAACGCGTAAGATCGGCCAGGAGCGGTCCCTGATGCCATGACCTGAGCGACCCGGAACCGGACACTCCAGAGTCCTCCGACTGGTAACTCCGCTACACTCGGTCGCGACAGGGAGGACCGCGTGACCGACGCGAGCGAGGCGGAGAGCGATAGCATTTGGGCCAGACTGACCCGCCGCAAGGTGGTGCAGTGGGGCATTGTCTACGTCGCGGGAGCCTGGGGATTCCTGCAGGGCCTCGCGTACGTCACGGACACCTTCCACTGGCCGGAACAGATCCAGCAACTCGCCACCCTCGCACTGCTGATCGGCTTGACCGTAGTCCTCGTGCTGGCCTGGTACCACGGCGATCGCGGTCACCAACGGATCACCGTTCCCGAGATCGCGATCCTCACGCTGCTACTGCTGCTCGGCGGCGGGGCGTTCTGGTACTACCAGCACGCCAGCGAAGCTGGTAACGACGCAGCCCCGACGATGGCAAACACGACTGAAACGCCCCCATCATCCGCGGTCTCAGATGCACGGCCCTCCGTGGCGGTGCTGCCCTTTGCCGACCTCTCGCAGGCGCACGACCAGGAATACCTGGGCGACGGCCTGGCCGAGGAAATCCTCAACCAGCTTGCACAGGTGCCGGCGCTGCGGTTGGTCGGACGCACCTCGAGTTTCTCGTTCAAGGGCAAGAACGAGGACCTGCGCACCATCGGCGCCAAGCTCGGCGTGGCACACCTGCTGGAAGGGAGCGTGCGCAAAGACGGCGACCAGTTACGCATCACCGCGCAGCTTGTCCGCGCCAGCGACGGGACGCACCTGTGGTCGAAGACCTATGCACGCGAAATGCGCGACGTATTCACAGTGCAGGATGAAATCGCACGCGACGTGGCGCAGGCACTTTCGGTCACGCTCGACGCGGTGACGCTGAATCGCGCACAGGGCGGTACCACCAACATCGACGCCTACGACCGCTACCTGCGTTGGCGGCAACTTGTCCTTGCGGATCAGTTGGGCGCGAAGTACGAACGCCAGCGCGTGCAACTGGCGCGCGAGGCCGTGGCGTTCGACCCGAAATTCGTGCTGGCCTGGGATGCATTGGCCATTTCACTGGAAGAGCTTGCCGGCTGGGTCGACGGCGCGCAGGCCGCGCAGTTGCGCACCGAAGTCGAGCAGATCCGCTCACGCATCGCCGAACTGGCGCCTGACCACTGGAGCGTGAAACGCGAACGCGCCTACAGCCTGTGGCGCGAAGGCAAGCGGGCCGAAGCCATCGCCGTTGCCAAGGAGATCAAGGACAGCGGGCCGCCGACCTTCGAACACGCCTATCCGTACGCCAACCTGATCTTCGCCGCGGGTCATCTCGACGAAACCGTGGCGCTGGACGAGCAGTTGAGGGCGATCGAACCGTTGTCGAGGTACGTTTCCACAGGCCTTCAATACGACTACACCGCCGCCCGCCGCTACGATGAGGCAGAAGCCGAATACCGGCGCAGCCTGGCGCTGGAAGGCAGCGATTTTCAGCCGGCCTGGGCCGCCTTCCTGCGCTTGCTGGCTCACAAGGATGCCGACCTCAAGGCACTACGCGAACTGCATCGCCGACTGGTGCAAGACTTTGGAGACCGCTATCCGCCGTTCTTCCGCGACCTCGGGGCCGTGCTGCACGATCGCGACGCCATGCTCGCAATCCTGCGCAACGCCGCCGCAGATCCCGCCAACCGCGGCAACCAGGAGATCCTGTTTCTGGCCGACGCACTGGGTGACGCGGACCTGGCTGCGGCCGAGATGCGGCGAATCCATGGAAGGCAGGCAGGGCTTCAAGGAAGGCCACATGCCTTACCTCGACTACTTCACGTTGTGGCTTGCCCCCTATTCCGGCCTTCGTGGCCATCCCGAATTCAAGAAACTGCTGATCGAAACGGGATTGGCCGATTACTGGCGGCAGACCGGCAAGTGGGGCGATGGCTGCAAGCCCGTGGGCGCAGACGATTTCCAGTGCCAGTGACAGGCGAGCGCCGCCGGCGCGCGGCTGGTGGGAGTGCTCGCGGCGCGCCGATATCGCGCCCGCATGAAGGATGCGCCGCTCTATTTGGTGACTCGCAATTGAGCGCTCGCCTGGAAGCGGACGTGGGCGACGGTCTCCATAGGGTCGATCCCGGGCTTACAGCGTCCGCTATTGGGGCGCTGTTCTTTCGCCAGGGATGGTTCGCTGGACATTCACACGTCAATCACACGCGGCAGTCGCACGATCTGTAAGTGATTGATCTGGCGAGGGGAGCGGGCCGACTCACTTGTGTTCGATTCCCATCACCCGCTCCACCCTCCCGCCAGGCTGGGGCCACACCAGCCAAGTCCAGCCAGAGCAGCCACGAGCAGTCGCTCGGCTGTTCGAAGCGTATGGGGTCCGCGTCCGCCTCGAAGCGGGCAAGTAGGCGGCGCACGGCTGGCGCTGCACTCCCGCTTCGTGCAGGGAGCGCAGCGCTCGAGCCTTACTGGGCCGGGTAGACGGTCTTCCCTTCCTTGATCGTCTCGAGGACTTTGATGTCCTTGATGGTCATCGGATCGACCCTGGTCGGGTCGGCCGACAGGATGACCAGGTCGGCCAGCTTTCCTGCCGTGATCGAACCCTTGGCGTCCTCCTCGCGATATTGGTGGGCGGCGCTCGTCGTGATTGCCTGCAGCGCCTCATAGGCAGAGATGCGTTGGTCCGCCCCGAGCGTGCCGCCCGAGCGCAGTGGCCGATTGACCGCCGTCCAGACCGTCATCATCTGGTCGACCGGTACGACGAAGGCATCGGTGTGATTGGTGGGCGCGAGGCCCAGGTCGATGGCCGCCCGCATCGGGCTGATGAAGCTCGCCTGCTTCAGTCCCCGGTTCGCCACGTGCGTGTCGCCGAAGAAGAACGTGTGATCGGTGAACAGCGCCGGGATGATCTTCAGTTCCGTGAACGCCTTCAGCTGGTCCGGCCGGATGAACTGGCAGTGGATGCAAACTGTACGCCGATCCTTCGCGGGCTCGGTCCCGGCCGCCAGCTTGTGCGCCTCGATCAGGAAGTCGATCGCGGCGTCGCCATTGGCGTGCATGAGCACCTGCAGGCCCTTGTCGTAGCAGGTCTTCATCGTCGCCTTCATGGCGTCGGGCGGCAGGCCGGCTTCGCCCTTCCAGTTCTTCTCGCCGGCGGGACCGCCGGTCAGGTACGGGGTCGTGAACCACGCGGTCTTGCCCTGGGGGCTGCCGTCGGCGGTGATCTTGCAGCCGCCGAGCTTCAGGTGATTCTCATACCTGCCGAATGTCTCGGGTGGCGAGGTCTTCCAGATTCCGTCGAGGTCCGTCATGAACGGATAGGTGACGACGTCGATGATCAAGCCGCCTGCCTTCGCGACACTCTGCAGCGTCGCGAGCTGGGGCGCATGGGTAGCCCCTTCCTGCGCGGTCGTGATGCCAGCGGCGGCATAGAGCAGCTGGCCTGATCGCGCTGCGGCCAGCTCGGTCTCGGATGTGGGCGTCGGCAGCGCGGAGATCATCGGCAGGTAGCCTGTCTCCATCACGAGGCCGCTCAGGGTCTTGGCGTCCGCCTTGCGCAGGATGACGCCGCCCTTTGGCGTCTCCATGCCGTCCTTGTAACCGAACTTCTCCATCGCCTTCGAGTTGATGACGGCGCCGTGCATCGAGACGTGGATTACGCCGACGGGATTGTCGGGGAACGCCTGGTCGAGGAGGTCGCGCGTGAGCTCCGTGCCCTTCGGCATCAGGTTCTCGTCGTAGCCCCAGCCGAGAAGCAGTTCGCCGGGCTTGAGGCCCTTGGCGGTGGCGGCCTTCTTGAGCTCCGCAACGATCTCGGCCGGGTTCGATGCGGGACCGACCGGCGGCGCCGACACGTTAACCCGGTCAGCCATCGTGAGCGAATCCATGAAGTGGCTGTGCGGGTCGATGAATCCCGGCAGCATCGTCTTGCCGGCGAGGTCCTTCACGAGAGTGTCGCCGCCCTTTTGCTTCATCGCCTCGGCAACGGATCCCGCGTACGTGATCTTGCCGCCTTGCACGACGACGGCTTCCACATAGGCAGGCTTGTCACCTTCCATGGTGAGGATCGGGCCGCCATGGATGATGAGGTCCGCACCCGAAGTCTTCCCCGTACCGGGTGCCATCTCCGCGGTCCCGGCGGATCCGCCACTCGGGGCAGCCGACGGGTCGGCGGTCTTCTGGTGGCAACCCACCGCGAGCACGGCCAGCGCCGTGACCGAGCAAATGCTGAGTACTCTGTTGAGGGTCATGTTATTCGTACCGCTATTCCCTGTGAAAGCTGTCGTCACGGCGAATATCGCCGAATCGCGTCGCAACATAAAGACCCATTCAAATCCCGCCAATCCCTGGCGGCTTGGGACTTCGCGTTCGCGATTGGCCCCGTCGCGGCACCGATATTCGCGCAGGCATCCGGGCTCACTCCCGAGGGCCTCACGCTCGAGTCCTCCGCCGAGCGCAGCAAGTCGACCATGGGGACATGCAGCAAATCACACGCCAAACACACGCGGGCACGCAGATCGGCGCGCTTCCGCGGAAGCACGCAGTTTTCACGTGGGTTCGATTCCCATCACCCGCTCCAACAAATCCAATGTCTTGAAAGGGCTGCGGGTTCAACTGGTCGATGCAACACCTAAACTCTGATCGTAGAGCGGAGGGCGTTGTAAATGAAGTACCGGACCAGGACTTTCTACACCGCGACACAGAAGGCCTTGATGTGGGAGCGCTGGCGAGAAGGCGATACGCTGCACGCCATCGCCAGGATGTTCGATCGGAGGCACACCTCGGTTCACCACATTCTGGCGAGAAGCGGTGGCATACGACCTGCGGAGAGGCGCCGTTCTGCGCGAGTTCTGACGCTCTCGGAGCGTGAGGAGATTTCACGCGGTACCCGAGCGGGACTGTCGATCCGGTCCATCGCCCGTTCGCTCGCGCGGCCACCGAGCACCGTCAGTCGCGAGATCCGACGCAACGGTGACCGCGACAGCTATCGTGCGAGCGAGGCCGACACGGCAGCCTGGGATCGGGCCCAGCGACCGAAGCGCTGTAAACTGGCTCAGAACCGACCGTTAGCCAGGCTGGTGGCCACCAAGCTGCGGTCGCATTGGTCGCCGTATCAGATTGCCGGTTGGTTGAAGCGCACGTACCCGCACGACGAGACGCGCCAAGTGTCCCACGAGACGATTTACCGCACGCTGTTCATCCAGGCCCGCGGGGCGCTTAAAAAAGAGCTGCTCCAGCATCTGCGGCGTACGCGCGGGATGCGTCGCTCGCGCCACTACACCTCGAAGACACCCGACCACGGCCGGATCGTCGACGCGGTATCGATCCGCGAGCGCCCGGCTGAAGCCGAAGACCGCGCGGTGCCGGGCCATTGGGAGGGCGACCTGTACTTCGGCAGCGACAACAGCCAGATCGCCACCTTGGTGGAGCGCCATACGCGCTACGTATTGCTGGTGAAGGTGGCAAGCAAGGACAGCGAGACGGTGATCAATGCGCTAATCAAGCAGGCGCATAAGCTTCCTCGCGAACTGTACAAGTCCCTGACCTGGGATCGCGGCAAGGAGATGGCACAGCATCGGCGCTTCTCGCTGGCGACCGACATCCAGGTCTACTTCTGCGATCCGCAACAGCCGTGGCAACGCGGTTCGAACGAGAACACCAATGGGCTGCTGCGTCAGTACTTCCCAAAGGGGATGGATCTATCGGATATTACCCAGAGCAAGCTCAATGCTGTAGCTCGCCAGCTGAACGAACGTCCTCGACAGACGCTCGGCTTCGAGACACCGGCAGAACGCTTTGCTCAATGTGTTGCGTCGATCAATTGAATCCGCAGCCCTCCGGGGCCCTTGGTCACTTCAGGCCGGGCAGCGCTGGCATGGAGTGGGTCGATCGCAACCGTTGCGGCGCGCAAACTCGCGATGCTCGATGCTGCGCACACCCTCGAGTTCCTGCGATCGCCGCCTGGCAATCGGTTGGAAGCGCTGCGAGGCGATCGGAAGGGTCGACACGGCATTCGTATCAACGACCAATTCAGAATCTGCTTCCGGTGGACCGACGACGGGCCGGCGGACGTGGAAATCGTGGACTACCACTGAGGTGAGCCAAGTGATTAAGAATGGCATGCGGCCCGTCCATCCGGGCGAAGTGCTCCGCGAGGATTTCATGGTCCCGCTGGGTCTGAGTGCCAATGCCCTGGCGAAGGCGCTGAACGTCCCGGCGCCGCGGATCAACGACATCGTGCGCGGGCGGCGGGGGGTGTCGGCGGACACGGCGATGCGGCTGGCTCGTTACTTCGGCGGGGATGCGAGGTCCTGGCTGAACCTCCAGGCAGCGTACGACCTACGGGTCGCTGAGATAGCCAGTGGGAAGCGAATTGCCCGGGAGATTGCGCCTGCGGCAGCATGATTTTCGCCTGCCGCGGCACGCGCCAGTTGCGTATCCATCACGCGGCCTCCCCAGGCCTTCTTCTGGTGCGGCGTAGGTTGTTGTCGTCGGCCGCCGACTCTGGATTCAAATGCGGCGGACGGGTGCGAGTGTCCGTTTGAGGGCAGATCGCGAATGTGCAAGCGGTCATTTGCGAACGGGTCAAACCGGCCGCGATCAGGCGCGCCGCGCCTGCATCCGCTCGAGCACCGCCTCGTGCTCCCAACGCATCAAGCGCCGATAGTCGCTGGTGGTGCACTTCGATCGCAGTGCGCAGCGCGGACAGGCCGACGACCGGTACTTGTGGATCATCAGGCCGTTCATCTCGCTCGCGAATCGGTGGATCGCATACTCGCCGGCCGGTTCCGCGGCTCCAGCCGCAATCGCGGGCTCGGCGCGCAACCCCATCGAACCGGTTTCCCGGCTGGGGCACGGCGTGCAACTGCATGGTCAAAAGGACTTCCAGCAAGCGCTGCAGCAGCTCCTGGTCGCTGCGCAGTCCGATCCGGACGACCCACGGGTCTACGTCTACCTCGCGGACACGTACGGATGGCTCGGCATGGATGCCGAAGCGAAACAGGCCGCGGAGCGAGCGAAGCAACTGGACCCCAACGCTTTCGAGATCCTGCGCCGAACTTCCGTTGTGGGTCGTTCTCTGGCGTAGAGGGTCTGCTTTCGGGGCGGGGATTCCGGGCCGTAGCGGTTCTTCGGCACCGGCGACAATCTCTCTCATGGCTCGGCCGATTGTCCGGAGGCGCGTATTGCGCGAGCATGCCCAGATACCGAATTAGCCCGACATCGGTCAATTGAATTGCCATGCAGTCGTGCAATTCAATGCTCGGCATCACGGGATATCGTCTTGAAGTACAGGTGACGGATGGCGAACACAGATCGGGCTTTCTGGGACATGGTGGAGGGAAGGGCCGCTGGTCCGCCGGCTACGAAACTCCTTGGATGGAGGTGCGTGCATATCGACGCGGAGAAGGGCACGATCGACGTTGAGTTCCAGCCGCGCGAGTTCAACACGACACTCGAATTCAAAATCAGCTTCGTACGACCGGCGAAATGGGGCATGCTCACTGCCGACGTAGTGACGGGCACCCACTCGACATTCGGGTCACGTCAGGAGAGATGGAATGAAAATGAAGCTCATCGCGGGGCTCGCGGCGGCACTGTTGCCGTTTTGTGCCGGCGCTGGTCCGATCGAACTGACACAGGACCTTGGCGGGCTCGAGGTAATCGTCACGCTGGGCCCCAGGGACAATCCCGAGGCGATGAGAATCGACAACAAGAGCCTGAAGACCATTTCATGCAGCGCTCATTTCACCGGGGCGGACCAGAACCGCACCGTGAAAGTGACCGTCGAACCGGGCAAGTCGGGCACGATCCGGATCCCCCGCAATCGCGGCGGCATGCCGAGGAGCGCCGAATTGAAGTGCAGGGAGAAAACGCCCGACCAGCAGTGACTCGAAACGTGGATTCCGAGGTGCTGGCAGGGAACGCTCGCGTTGCGAGCTCGCGCCGCGGGGCAGCGCGTCGGAGGGGTTTGGCAGTCTGGTAGACGTCGAATGCTCGAGCACAAACTCGAAAAGTTGTTCCCGTCCGATGTGGATCGTGAGCAAGCGCGCGCCATCCTGAAGGAGCTGGACGAAGCGGTCGAGGGCGAGCGCGTGGCGCTCGCCGTACTCAAGCTGGCGAGATCGGATCTCGGGGAGGTGCGGCGCTGCGTCGCAGCGGCGCTCACTGACTATCGAGACATCTGGCGTGGGCCGAGTATCCGCGGCAGATGCGGCTCGGGGCGTCCGCTCCGGCTGCTGAGCAGGCGGTGGCGCGGCGGGAGGATGCGGCGGAGTACCAGCGGTGGTTGGGGGAGTAAATTGAGTTAGCTGCGAGTGTCACCGCGCACTGGCGCTGCTGAACCCCTCGCCCTTGTGTCGGGCTCTGCTCAGACTTCGCGGACCTCGCTCACGGTAATGACCCGGTCGATGCGGCTGCCGTCCCAGCGGTAGCGGAAGTGCTTGCCCTGGACTGGGAGTGAGACCGCGCGGGTGCGGAACCCGGCGATGCATTCGCCGCCTTCGCGTCGGGCGCTCAAGTAGTTCAAGCCCCAGGCGCCTGCGGCGCGGCGTTCGGCGGCGAAGGCCTGGCAGGTGGGGTAGGTCGTGAGGTCCGGATCGCGGAGCTTCGCGAAGCGCGGGCCGCGGAGATCGTCGAGGGGCTGCAGCACCTTCCCCACATAACTGCGGCGCTCCACCTCGATCGGGGGCTCGGCGGTTTCGCGCAGGAAGCGTGCGGTGTGGAACACGGTCTCGGCGACGGCGGTGTCTTCGTCGAGTGCGGCGTAGTAGACCCCGTGGGTGCCGTCGCTGAAGCGCGTCGGGCGACCGGTGTGCGTGAAAGCGGCCATCACCACGGTTGCGCCGGGGCCGGTGACCCAGTCTTCCTTCGGCACCCGGTGGAGGTCGCCGGCGGCGGCACGCAGCCGGTCGTTGGTCAGGCCCTCGATCGCGTAGAGGATCTCGAGGTCCGCGGGATCGGCCAGGGTCTCGAAAATCTCGATCGGCGGGAAGCGCGAGGGGATGATCCGGTACTGGCGCCGTCCGGTCAGGTCGCGGCGACGGACTTGGGGCCTAACCGCCACGCCAGCTGTCCAGGTGGCGACGCACCTGGTAAAGGTCGTCGACCCGGCCCTGCCGCATCACGTCCAGTGCCGAGCGGCCACCGAACACTTCGTTCTCGCGCTTTACCCAGGCGTTCGCCCGCTCCCTGATCGGCAGCAGGATGCCGAGCGCCTTGTAGATGCCGAGCAGGACGCTGATGCGCTCGAGCGTGTCGGCGGGCAGGCCCGCGACTTCTCCGGCGCGCCAGCGATAGAACGTGCGGCGGCTGGGTTGTCCCAGCAGCGTGAGCTGGTCGGCGGGGGTAAGTTCCCATTCGGCGGTCAGGTTGAAGAACGCCTTGAGTGCCACTGCATCGACTCGGCCGCGGTCGAAAGCGGTGACGGGTCGGGTGGGGCGGGAAAGGGTGGCGGTCATTGCAGGTGTGCCATTTGGCACCAATGAATATACGCCGTGCCGCGTGGCAAAGCAAGGCGGGCGCTGAAAGTGGACGCTGTACCGGGAGAAACGACCCGAAGCGGCGGTCCAGGGACTCTGGGATAGACTGAGCGCTACTGACCATAGCGGACGCCGAGGAACAATATGAGGAGGTGGATTCTGGTAATGCCGGCAATCCTGGTGCTGGGTTGCGCCGTTGAGTTGACCAAAGACGGTTCGTCCGTACGAATCGTAAATGACACGTCGAACTGTGAGTTTCTCGGCACGGTGACTGGCTTCCATCAGGGGGGCGGTAGCATTCCGCGCAATACGGATGGTGCCATGAACGATTTGCGAAATAAGGCCGCACAAATGGGCGCCAATGCGCTGAAGATAAACGACGTTGATACCACGCCCCAGGGGACAACAACGCTTGGAGACGCGCTTATCTGCAGTTCCGAATAGGTACGTGCGCTTGTGGTCGAGACTGTGTGAAAACACCGGCCCTCTTTTGCGAGAATGCGTTGCCTGGCTATTCGGTGTTTCCAATTCTCAAGGCAGTGCACGTACGCCCTCGAAATTGACATCGGATTATGCGTCCCGTGTGCGTGCGGTGAGTTTTCACACAGTCTCGACCCATATGCGGCGAAACCTATTTGCTTGCACATCGTCTAAACGATCTACCTCTCGTCAGGCCCTGGCGGTACGGACAGGAGAACGCAATGAGCAACGAACAGGTCGCACCCGAGACGAAAGGAGTCAATGTGAAGTTGCTTGCAACGGTTGACCTTGGCCCTGAGATCGAGGGCATGGCAGGTCGTCTCCTTCGAATGCGCATGGTGACCATCGAGCCTGGTGGCGTCTTCGGCCCGATTCACGACCATAAAGACAGACCAGGCACGGTCTACATACTGCAAGGAACGATCACTGACCATCGAAATGGAGTCGCTACTGACTATGGGCCGGGAGTGGGCTGGCCCGAGGATAGGAACACCACACACTGGCTTGAGAACCGGGGAGCGATTCAGGCAGTGGAGATCTCGGTCGATATAGTCAGGCGAGAGTGAGTCCGAGCCCGACATTTGACACGGTCTTGCCTAACGCGCGCCTCAGTCGGCCTCGCCTCCTTTCGCGCCCCGGTCTGCTCAACAACTGCCGCGAGGTCGTCGGCGAGCGTGTCGTAGTCGTGGCAAGCCAGGATTTTGACGAGCGACCGAAGCCGTGGCGGTCGTAGGCAATCGCGCGGTGGCCAGCGTCGGCAATGGCCATGGCCCGAGGGTCGGAATCGCCTGGACTGCTCCTTGGGCACCAGGCACTGATCCGAAATCGATGAGCGCGTTTCAGGAGGATGAAGCTACTCCGAAGCAGCGGCGGCCTCTGTACGCCAGCGAACACCGCCCGCGTCGACCAACGTTCCTGGAAGCGTCCGTGTGATTAATCTGCTGTCTCACGGCATGCCGGCAACCCGGCAGCATGAAAGAGTTCTCGTGGATGCCGGCGCCGTGACCGTATCTGAACGTATTGACGAAATGCGGGCGTCGGTCCGAACATCCAAAGGCACTCGATGAGAAAGTCCTCAGGTTTCAGACCGCGCTTTTTCAAGTCGCCCAGTGCGGCGTGCCGGCCGATTGCCGGCGTACCGATTCAGGAGCAAGTCGTGACCGCGTACAAAGATCAGATTCAAGGCCGCATCAAAGAAGTGGAAGGCAAGATCAAGGAAGCCGCCGGCAAGCTCGTGGGTAACAAAGAGCTACAGGCAAAAGGCAAGGCGCAGAAGACTCGCGGGAAGGCGCAGGCGAAGTTTGGCGACGTCAAGCAGAAACTGAAAGTCTCCAGGAAGAAGGCTGCGAAGAAGAAGGTCGCGACGAAGAAGGTCGCGACGAAAAAGGCCGCGAAGAAGAAGGTCGCGAAGAAGAAGTAGCGCTGCCTGACGTCGGCCCATCGTTCTCCGCGGGAAGCGTGGCCTGACCCAGGCAAACGCGGCGTTCCGCGCGTAACACTTGCGCATGCGACCGGCGCAGAGCGTTTCTGTGGTCCGATCTTCGGTCCCCGACCCCCGCGCTCGGCCGCAGCCGTCAACGTGGCGGTCCAGCATTGGAAGTCGATCCCGCCTCTCAAAATCGATGGGACGTCATTCAGTCCACGACGCGTCGTTCGGTAGCCGGGCCGATGCTATGTCGCCACTGGTGAGCGTCGGGTGGGATCGGCAGCTGGACTTCCGATCCTGGCGAAAAGTGGGGACGCGGTCGCTTCCTGAGGCGAGACCGGCAACACGGAACGTGATCGGACCGATTGGACGGCACCCCAGTACCTGGATTCATCATTGTCGACTCGCCATCTGCATCAAGCGCTTACGGCAATTTGTAAGCGCTTGATGCCTTCAGGCGCAGGGCGATCTTAGGACAACGGTCCAGGACACCCAGCTTCGTCCGATCCGCGCTTCCGCTTCGACATTACTTCTGCCGGATCTCGAGATCGTTGCGCACCGCTTTGACACCGTCTACGGAGCGCGCAACTTCGCCGGCCCGGGTCTTCATGGTCGTTGAATCGACGAACCCGGTCAGCTGCACCACACCCTTTTCCGTTCCCACGTTGATCTGGTACGCCTTGGTCGCCGGATCGTCCATGAGTTTCGCCTTGACCGAGGCCGTCACCATGCTGTCATCGACGTCCTGGCCGGTCGTCGCATGCGGCTTCGTGCTGATGCGGAGATCGTTACGGACCTCCTTGACGCCCGGGACCGCGCGCGCCACCTTAGTGGCCTGCTGTTTCTGCTGGGTGTTGTCGACAAAGCCACCGAGCTGAACGACGCCGCGGTAGGTCTCGACGTTGATCTGGCCAGCCTTGGTGACCGGATCGTCGATCAGTGCGACCTTCACCTTGGAGGTCAGTACGCTGTCGTCGAAGACCTCTCCGGCCGACTCCTGCGTGCGCGTAGCGGTGCAGGCGCTCGCTATGGCCAGCATTCCCAGGATTACGGTCAGTTTCAGAAATCTAGTTTTCATACGTGTTTCCTAATCATGTTGCAGATCTCATCGGCCATGGCAGGCCTTCGCATTCGGATACAGGCTAGGCGTCCATTTCCGGCCGGTCTGTTGCCTACCGTACAGATTGCCGTGACCTGCTCGTCAGGTGTTCTGAGCGGCCATGTCCATGCCGTCGGGTGCTCCCAAGCCGGCCCGGCGCACGCATCCAAACGATCATCGGGATGAGTCCGGCGGCAACCGCCGGACCCACACAGTACCTACGCGTCCAACTTGCGCTCGTAGGGCTTCGTCCCATAGTAGGCATGGATGCTCTCGGCCCACGCGGCGTCTGCCATGTTTGGCCACTTGTCCTTGTCGAATCCCGGGGCGCTGGACAGTCGGTCCTTTTCGACGTCCAGCACGAAGCGCTTGTGCTCGGTGTCGAGCGTCAGCGCGCGCCAAGGCACTGCGAAGAGCTTCGCGCCCATGCCGAGAAACCCACCGAAGGACAACACGGCGTAGGCCACGTGGCCGCTGCGCATGTCCAGCATGATTTCCTTGATGTCACCCAGGTCTTCTTCCTGCTTGTTGAAGACGTCGCTGCCGATCAGGGTCTCGGCGCCCATCAGTTCCGGGCCGGGCCCATGCCGCATGTCGGGCCCCGCCATGAGGTTCGTCTTGTAGATGCCGTAGGTATCGCGTTCCATATAGTTCATGTTCATCTCCATTCGAGAGCGCACCGAGTGCGCGGCAGCAGCGCGTTACCCGAAGGCTGACGCTGCAAGGTCAATGCAGGCGACGTTTCCGGCTCAGTCGTCAGATCACGGTCCCGTGTGGACCGCCGGTTGCGACTTACTTCCCGTCGTGATCAGAATCCCCAGGCGTCGCGCGCTCAACGAAGTCGCTGACGTGCTGCCAGGCGTCACGGGTCGCGTGCTTGGCGTCATCCCACGTCAGGCTGGATATGCCTTTGGTGCGGTCCCAATCGCGCATCAGTTCGGGTTCCACCTGTTCCAACGAGCGGCCTTCACGCCGTGCGTAGGCGTCGACGCCGTAGAGATAGGCGGGACGATACTCGTTAAAGGCTGTCCCGCGAGTGACGTACGGTCGGCTCGAGAAATTCTCGCGCCAGTAAGCTTCCTCGGCGGTGGGATCGATCAAGTCTGCGATCCGCTTTCCGGCCATGCCACCGGCCACGGCGCCTGCTACCGCGCCGAGCCCGGTTCCAACCGGATGCGTGCCGAGCCGACCCGGGATCGGAGGCGGGTTCGCAGTCTTGTTCCGTTCGCGTTCCAGAGTGGTGCTTGTCATCTTCGTCTCCAGTGAATGTTCCGAATGATCGGGTCATCATCGACCGTCAAACATGCGTGCGGATGCAAACGGCCAGAACGACAGTATCTGAGACGGTTTCCCTGTTGTCGGTGCGGTGGACAACGCAGACGTAACGGCAGGTGTGTTCGACGGCAGCAGTCTGGCAGTCATACGTCGCGAGCGCGGATTCCAGACTCGTCGGTTGCGACTCGCACTCGATGGCGGGTCACCGAGTATTATCCGGAGCATGGCCACTCGTTCGAAGCGCAAGTCTGGCTCCCGGCGCGTGAAGTCCGCGCGGCGGGTCGAAGCCCCGTCAGAGTCAACCGCCAGACCGTTTGTGCGCTTCTATCACTCGGAGCAACTGCACGAAAAAACCGTCGTGCTGCTCACTGCGCTCGAGAACGCCCGGGATCCTACCGTGCACCGCAGCGATCTCGCCGACATCGCCATCGAGTTCACCAACAGTGGCTTGCACTACTACTTCGTCAAGCCACTAAAGGTCGCGAGGGCCGGCTTCGTCCTGGAACAGTCCGCGAGCATCGGTATGGCGGGCGTGCAACAGGTACTCGCGACCGTCATCCGCAACATCATCGGGCGGATGGATGGCCCGCAACTTCTGTCGGTCAGTCAGTCGCTCCGCCAGTTCATGCGGTGATCCGAGCGCCTGGCGATGCGGCCGTCGGCGGTATCGCTGCAAGCGCGCCTCACAACGGCTACGTTCAACGCAATGCGTGTATGAATACTTCCATGCGCTGGATCAGCCAGAAGGCGCCCATCGACCCGACTGCGTAGCCCGGTGCGAGCCGCACCCATCCCGGCCAGGCAACCGGGATCAACCTGAACGCGCGCTCGAGCGCGAGCACGAACGCTACGAACGCAAGTTGTCCGAGTTCGACTCCGACGTTGAAGCAGAGCAGCGCCAGTGGAATGTCCGAACCGGGGAGCCCGGCGCTGGTCAGCGCGCTTGCGAAGCCGAAACCGTGCAGCAGGCCGAACGCGAAGGCCACCACCCAGGGATTCCGGATGGTGAAGCTGGTCTCGCCGCGCCACCGCCTGACGATCTCCGGGCCGAGGAACAGGATGCTGAGCGCGATGGCCACTTCAACGGGCGGCGCCGGCACCTGGGCGTATCCGAGCGCCGCGGCGGCCAGCGTGATGCTGTGGGCGACGGTGAAGGCGGTGATGGTCTTCACCAGCGTCCAGCCGTTGCGCACGATCAGCAGCAGGCCGAGCACGAACAGAAGGTGATCGGCTCCGTAGAGAATGTGCCGGATGCCTTCCAGGATGAAATTACCCGCCACCTGCAAGGTTGACTGCGCCGCCGTGACCTCGATCCAGGGTGCAGACGGACGCGCAATCGTGGTCCAGCTGCGGCCATCCTGAAGTTCCACGCGGGCGAGGACGTCCGTGATCGTGAGCTGCAGCCCCGGGAACTCGATGCGCTTGCCGGCGAGTCCGTCGGGCCCGGCGTCGATCCACCGGCGCTCGACCAGCGAGTCCGCGAGCTCCTGCACTGCCGGCGGCCGCGTGTTGCGCACGCCGTCCGGCAGGCTGAGCGCCACGGGCAGGCGCCGCCCGGCCAGCACCGGCGTGCGCCAGAGCACGGAATACTGGCCTGGACCGGTTTCCTTCAGTTCAAGGTAGGCGGGTCGCGCCTCGTGGGCCTGGGCCACGGGGACCGCCACCGTCAGAGCGACGAGAAAAGCCAGCACCAGGCAGGCGAGTCGAAAGCTCGAGAAAGTTCGACAGGATCTCACAGCGGCGCGACGTCGGCCGGGTCGGGAGCTGGATTCGGCGGGACCTTCGCGGTTGCATCGCCCGTGGAAAGCGCGGGCGCCTCGTCGTCAGGCGGCCCCGGCAGCAGCACGGTGTACCTGGCGCGCATGGCCTTGTACGACTTGTCCAGGGCCTGCGCCTTCTGCTCGCTGAGCCACGCGGCCTTGACGTCGGGTTCGACCTCCTCGAAGGCCGGTATGCGACCGGGAACCAGGGTGTCCACGAACACGAGGTGCCAGCCGAATCCTGACTCGACGGGCCCCTGCCATGATCCGGGCGGACAGCTGGGCCACCGCCAGCGCGAACTGCGGTCCGAATTCCTTGCCCAGGAACTCAGGCGCACGATCACGGTAGTAGTCCTGGAACATGAACGGGTCAGCGAGTGAGTTCGCGATCGTCGTGTCGACCGGCTGGCCCGTCAGTTTCGCGAGCGCCTGCTCCGCATCGTCCCGCGCGTGGACGCCACGCCGGTCCGGCGAGAAGTACAGGTGCCGGAAGCTCAGCCGGGGGGGTTGCGCGAACCTGGCGGTGTTTTTCTCGAACCAGCTCCTTAGCTCGGCTGTCGTCGGTTCGTACGCGGCGGCCGTGTCCTCGGCCAGGAACTGCATCTTCTGCGCCATGCGGCGCTTGACGATCTCGTCGTCCTTGTCGAGGCCCATCGCGAGCGCCTCGCGGTAAAGGATTTCCTGCTGGACCTTGTTCTCGACCATGAGATCGAGTTCCTGCGGCGTCGGCGGTCGACGCCACTGCGACTCGAACAGCTGCGTGAGCTGGGCAATCTCGTCGAGCGAGAGTCGGATCTCACTGGACGAGGCGAGGGATGGGAGTCGGGGCGATGCAAGCCCGTAGACGCCGAACAGGAACGCGCCGATCAACAGGAAGTGGACCAGCGGTTCGCGGAGTAGGCGTCTCATGGTGCTCACAGGCAAATCGGCACAGGCCGCGATGCTTCCATCGCGGCCCGTGTTCTGGCTCTTCTAACGCTACTTGTGCACGTCGCTGAACTGCGCTTCCACTTTCGCCTTGGCCTTTTCGGCCGCTCCTTCGATCATCCGCTCCCGCATCTGGTCGCGCATGGCCTGGAACTTCTTCTGCTGCTCCGGGTTGAGCAGCGGCGAGATCTTTTCGTCGAACGAGGCGCCGAGCTTGTGCAGCTCCTCCACCTTCTGCACGCCGCCGAGAGTGGCGTTCTTCTTCAGCGCCCCCAGCTGCTGGAACTCCTGCTTCAGCATCGGCAGGATCTGCGCCTTCTGCTCTTCCGTCAGGCCCAGTTCAATCGAGAACTGGTTCGACATCGCCGTCAGCGGGTTCGCGCCGATCTGCGGTGCAGCGACGATCTCGTAGTTTGCGTAGCCGAACTCGTTGCTGCGCGCGGCGTAGTAGATGTCGCCAAGCTTGTAGAACGTGAACGCGTACGGGTCCTGCGAGACGAAGGTTATGAGCTTGCCACCCTGGATCTGGTAGCGGCTGGTCAAGCCCTCGTATCCATCCTGCGCGAGTTTGCCGAAACCGCTCGGCGTATCGGCGTTCGAATCCGACGCGGAACACGATCGTGTTGCCGTCGGCCGTGAAGTTCTGGCTGAACTGCTCGCCAGTGACGTTGTTGCGCAGCCAGAAAGCCTTGCCGACGATGAGTTCCTTCAGCTGCGCGTCGCTAAGCGCAGCGGCGCCCTTCGCCTTCAGGTCGGCGACGGTCGTGCCCGCCGGGGCGTCCTTGCGCGCATCCGCCGATGGCGTGTACCAGATCGGCGAGGTCCAGGCGCGTTCCTGCCCGGTGAGCGGCACGATGTCGGGCGGCGGCAGTCCCGACTTGACCGCCTGGATCAGCGTCCAGCGCGGCGTCGGGAATCTCCAGCACGCGCGCGTAGTAGAAGGCGTGCTGGCTGGCGTCGAACTCCGGATCGGTCCACACCGTCTTCAGTTCCGTCGAGCCGACGTCGTTCGTGTAGGTGGCCTTGTCGAGATCCACCGTGCTGAGGATGGCCGGCACCCGGCCCGTCCACTTGTCGGGCTTGCGATCGCCGGACCACGCGACGTCGAAGATCTTCTCGAAGCTCTGGCCATCCTGCGTCCAGCCCTTGATGACCTGGATGCGGTCGAGATTGCCCGAGGTCGGGTCCTTCACCGCCCAGACGACGAAGCTCGGCGCCGTGCCCTTGCCGCCCGAGGGCATCGGCGGCAGGTCCGCGCCCATCGGCACGCCGCCTGCGTAGGACTGCTTCACCCAGTCCCTGGCCTTCAGGATGTCGTTGTCGTAGCCCCAGCCGCCGAAGAGGCGCACCTTGATGCGCGGGCCGCTGACGCCGAACGTCTCCTTGCGGTACATCGCGTCCCACAGCGAAGCGCGGGTGTTCTCCTCGGCCCACACGCCGGTCAGCCCGCCGGGGTTTTCCAGGCGCACGTCCATCGTGCCGCCGATCAGTACGCCGGCGAAGCGCCGCTCGATCGTGCCGTCGGCGTCGGCGTGCAGGCCGAAGAAGTTGTCCTGGCGGTACGGGCTGCCGGTGTTGTGCGAGTCGGAGCCGCCGGCCATGCCGAACTTGTACGGGTTGTAGCCGCGCGTGTCCTGCATCGTGATGCCGTCCTTGAACGCCTGGCGCGCGTAGCTGCCCGTGATGCGGTCGATGCGGCCGACGTCGGCCGGAAGGCCGAGCAGGGCCTCATACATCTCGTAGCTCGCGAACTCGTCGTTGGGCGACAGCAGCGGATGCGTCTCCGACTGTCCCTTGCCCTGCTTGATCTCGACCAGTCGCTCGTTGCGGTCGCGCGAGGCCGCCCAGGCGGCGTCGATCGGCCGCCCGGTGGTCTGGTCGACGTCGACCGGGTACATCCAGCCGTCGCTGACGTTGGCGTTGTGCGAGATCGCGAGCAGTTCGTTGCCCGCCTTGCGCTGCGCGTCCATCCAGTTCCACAGTTCCGTGGGGCGAGTGGAGTCGAGCGAGCTGAAGGGATAGTCCGGCACCTTGGCGCAGTCCCGGAAGAAGACGTTGCGGTGCAGGTTGCGGTTGTCCGGCATCGAGGTCCACTCGTACGAGCAGAACGCGGTGAACTTGCCGGGCTTGTTGGCCTCGTCGGCGATCTGCACGTTCTCCTTCCACACGGTGGCGGTGATCTTCGGGTCCATGAACGCCTTCACCGGCGCGCCGGCGCCCAGCTTGAGCAGGTAGGAGAAGACCCGGTTCTGCTCGGCCTGACTTGTCGGGTCCTTCATGATCATCGGCTGCGCCTCGGGCAGCTTGCTCACGTACGACCCCGGGGTGTTGGCCTGCTTGGTGACTCCGACGTACTCCGAGTGATCGGTCACGCCCATGAAGTCGAGCGGCGTGTCGATCTTGATGTCGAAGCCCATCGGGTGCTTGATCGTCTCGCCCTGGGCGTACTTGTAGGCGTCGGCCGGGCCGGTGATGCGGTTGCCCATCACCCAGGCGTCGACCGACCAGCTGGTGTGAATGTGCGTCTCGCCGAAGTACGCGTTGCGCTCCGGGTTCGGCTGCGGCGTCGGTTCTGCGGACCGCCCGGCCGGCGCTGCCGGCTTTGCTGTCTCGTCGGTCACGGACTTCGCCGACGTGGATTGTCCGGGCTCCTCCTTCTGGCAGGCGCCGAGCGTCACCAGGGCAACGAGCGCCAGGGTGGTCGCGAAAGGGCGTGACGTCATGACTGTGACTCCGAAGTGATAGCGAAGAGTCGGTTCGAGGGCGGACCCGGAAAATCACCCGGGCCGCGGTCGGAACCTGGCGCCAAGAGTATCAGTCGTCGCGCTGTCTTTGCATGGTCAGATCGTGGCGAGCCTTGCCAGGGGAGTACGTTCCGGCCGGGTCGCCGGTGGCGGGATGGACTTGCGACGCAGCGGCCCTACAATGCCGCCTCGATCCGGCTCCGGGTCGAGACGGGACGAGAGGCGGATAGAATGAAAAATGTGCTCGCGATTGCCGCGATCGGCGAGGCCGTGACCGGACTTGGGTTGGTGGTGGTTCCCTCGCTCGTCGGGCAACTGTTGCTTGGCGTCGAGCTCACCGGTATCTCCATGGCGCTCGCGCGCGTGGCCGGCATCGCGCTGGTCAGCCTGGCGGTCGCCTGCTGGCCGGGTCGTCCGCCGAGAGTCGGTATGTTGATCTACAGCGCCGGTGTAGCGCTGTACCTGGCGTACCTGGGCGTCGCGGGCGGCATGGGGGGCGTGCTGCTGTGGCCCGCGGTCATCCTGCACGTGATCCTGACGGCCCTGCTGTTCCGGTCGTCGAACGACGGGATGAAGGCGAAAACCCAGGCGTCGTGAGCTAGTGGCTGGCGAAGCGCTCGGGGAGGTGCCCGAGGAACGGCCGCACCAGCTTCCACGGAAATGCCGGTACCACGCCCGACTTCACGCGCTTTTCGATCAGCCTGGCCATCTCGCGCGCGGCCTGCTCGACCGGTATCGCGAACGGCATCTGCCCGATGTCGACACCTTCGACGATGTCGGTCTTGATGTAGCCGGGCAGGATGCTTGTCACGGCAATTCCCTTGCGGCGGAGTTCGACGCGAGCCGATTCCAGGTACATCGAGAAACCGGCCTTGCTGGCGCAGTAGGCGGCCTGGCCCGCGATCGGCTGCAGCGAGGCCAGCGACGAGATGCCGACGATGTGCCCCTTGCCGCGCGGCAGGAAGTGTTCGGTGGCGGCATTGATCGTCGCGATCGCGCCCGCGAGGTTGGTCTGTATCAGGTTGAGCTCCTTGGCCAGGTGACCGCCGCCGATGCGCGTTACGTCGTTGGCGCCGGCATTCACCACGATCGTGTCGATGCCGTCGAGCCGCGCGAACAGGTCGTGCAGCGCCGGCCCGACACTGTCGGTGGCGCAGACATCCAGCGTGGCGAGTTCGACACGCAAGCCGTCTCCATGGGTCGTACGGAGTTCATCGCGGAGCTGTTCCAGCAGCGCCATGCGGCGGGCGGTCAGGCCGAGGGCGTAGCCGCGGCCCGCCATCTCGACCGCCAGCGCGCGGCCGATGCCCGACGAGGCGCCGGTGATGACGATGGTGGGATTTTCGGCATTTGCCATCGGTCGTCTCCAGTGGTTCTGTCGTTACTCCGCCGCGACGATTCCGGGCGGCTGCCAGGTCCCCTCGCCGGGCGGCAGGATCGACGGTGGCGTGTCCTTCGGCCAGTACAGGCGCATCACCAGGTAGATGGGCCCGTTCGGCGCCGGCAGCCAGTTTGCCTCCTTGTCCTTGCCCGGCGTGTCCTTCTGGATATAGAGCGTCAGCGATCCGTTCGGATTCTTCTTCATGGCCGGCAGCATCGGCGAATTGATTAGATAGCGATTGATCGGGTTCTCGATCAGCAGTTGCGTCTTGCCGTCGTACATCGTCACCGACCAGAAGGCATTGACCGGCGGCAGTTCGCCCGCGGCGAAGGTGAGCGTGTAGTTGTGCTTGCTGCCGTCGAGCGTCTCGCCGGTCGCGTCGGCTCGGGTCATCGGATACATGGCCTCGACGGCGTCGTTTCCGTAAATGCCGCCCTTTGCCGCAGCGGCGCGCTTGAGCCAGTCGCCATTGTAGAAAGCGCTGTCGCCAAACATCGAACCAACCTTCCAGCCATTGACCTGCTTCATTCCGCTGGCCAGGTACTGGTCCACCTTGTCATCGCCTTCCTTCATCGCAAGCAGGATGACGGCCTTGTGTTCCGGCGACAGGTCCTTGAACTCGAAAGTCTTGCCGGGGCCGATGCCGATGCTGGCCAGCCTGGCCCGGATGTCCTTGTCCTGCTCGGTCACCGGCACGAACTCGAGGGCAGCGTCGAGATACGCATAGAAATTCTGCTTGATCCCTGCGGTCGTGGCGGGCAGGAAGTTGACAGCGGGTGCGGCGGGCGGCGCGGGTTGCTTCAGGAACGCCGACAACGGCTGCGCCTTGTAGCCTGCCTGGACCTTGACCACGTTCGGCATGTCGTCGGCGTTGAAGAGCTGCGTGCGAAAGATGCTTAGTGCAAACGGGGTCGTCGAGTGGAACACCTTCTTGATACCCGCGGGCGTCTCGCCGCTCCAGCCGGGGCCTGCGACCAGATAGTCGCCGGGATCGGTACCCGTGGCACGGCTGCCGATGTAGCCATAGTTGTAGGCATTTCCGTCGGTCAACTGCACCGAGTAATAGCGCTCCCTGGGCACCGCCGGCACCGAGATCACCATCGGCTCCGCGCGCAGGTCCAGCCAGAGCATCGAATACGGCGTGTCGCTGTTCGGCGTAACGACGGTCGTGTCCTGGTAGGTGAAGACGCGCGCCTCGTTGTGGATGGTGTTGAACGGCGCCTTGTATTGCCCCGAGTTCCTGTCGACGACGAATTCGTTCATCACGGCGTAGTTCATGACGATCGGCAGGCCGTAGATGAACGCCTCCTCGGCAATCGCCTTGGTCTCGGCAATGCCCGGCGCGGAAACGCCGACGGCCGAGGCGTTCTTTTCGGCCTGTGCAATCGGTTCTTCCTTCTTGCCGCAACCACTGACGAGCGCTGCCGCGGCGACAAGCAGCACGATCGTGGAATGGAATCCTGTAAGCGTCTTCATGTATGCACTTCTCCTGCTCGGCTCCTGCTCGGCCGGGTGGCGGACGCAGATACGATGGAGCGCGAACTGCAGGCGGAAGATACGCCTGCATTCGCGGCCCATGTCGAATAGCTGTCGTTACGAGTTTGAGGTCGCGATTATCAGCGATTCGGCATACTCCACCACCACGGTGTCGCCGACTGCGATCTTCGACAGGTCGGCATTCTTGTGCGCCTTCATTGTCTTCGTGGTGCCGTCGTCCAGCTGGAAGGTTACCCGCCGCGTGCTGGTGTCGATCGCGACGACCTTGGCCGAAACCTCGTAGGCCTCGCCTTCGAACACACCGGTCGTCTTGCCATTGGTCGCCGCGGCGAGCTCGATGGCGGCCGCTCCGGCGGGGGGCGGGCCGTCCTTGCGGATGACGAGTGCCATGGCCTCGGTGGCCTGGAACCCGATCTGCTCGCCGACCTTGTATGCGCCGAGGTCCACGCCCTTGGCGGCCTTGAAGGTTGCCGCGTGGCCGTCCGGCGTGGTGAGGGTCACCTTGCGCTTCGCAGTGTCGATCGCAGTCACGGTCGCCACGTAGGTGAACGTATCGACGACGGCGAATCCGTCCTTCGCCTTGTAGACCTGCTCCTGCTCGACGCCTTCGGTGCTGGCGCAGCCGGTCATTGTGAGGGTCGCCGCAGGCAGCAGCGCCATCGACGCAATGACGATCAGCCGGTGGGAGACGTGGTTTCTCATGGTCGCTTTCCGTCGCTGGTTGGGGAATAAAGGAGAATTATACGGTCCGGCCCCCTGGCCGCCACAAGGCCACCGGCAAATCCGTATCCGGTTTCGCCGGAATGCAGCCTGTGGGCAGCGGTTCAGCCCACCGCGAGGTCAGGCGTGAGTTTCGCGGGAGCCTGGCAGGCTTCCGCCGCGCCTCGGCGTTCGTGAGATAACATGGATCAGCGTCGTGCCGACGCCTGTTGCGTCCTGCGCGGCAGACCACGACCGATCGTTTCCGGGTGATCGAGCAGATGTCCATTCACGTTGCGCTGACCCACGAGACCTCTTACCGCTACGCGCGGCCTGCGTCACTGGGTCCGCAGGTTGTCCGCCTGCGTCCGGCGCCGCATTCCCGGTCCCGCATTCTCAGCTACTCGCTGCGCGTCGAGCCGGCCGGGCACTTCCTGAACTGGCAGCAGGATCCGCTCGGCAACTACCTCGCGCGCATCGTGGTGCCCGAGCGGACGCGTGAATTCCGTCTGCAGGTCGACCTGGTCGCCGAGATGGCGGTATTCAATCCATTCGACTTCTTCCTCGAGCCCGAGGCCGAGCAGTTCCCGTTCGTCTACGACGCGCGGACGGCCAAGGAACTGGAGCCCTACCTGGAGCTCGAGCCGGCCGGCCCGCTGCTCGACGGCTGGGTCGGCAGTGTCGATCGCTCGGCCTGCCTCCACGGTCGACTTCCTGGTCGGGTTGAACATGCGTCTCCACCAGGACGTCGCCTACGTGATCCGCATGGAGCCCGGCGTCCAGACCTGCGAGGAAACGCTGTCGAGTCGGCGTGGATCCTGTCGCGATTCGGCCTGGCTGCTGGTACAGGTCCTGCGCAGGCTGGGACTGGCCGCACGTTTCGTCTCCGGATACCTGATTCAGCTGAAGCCCGACGTCGCGGCGCTGGACGGGCCTTCCGGAACCGACAAGGACTTCACCGACCTGCACGCATGGGCGGAGGTGTACCTGCCGGGTGCAGGCTGGATCGGCCTCGACGCCACGTCCGGCCTGCTGACCGGCGAAGGCCACATACCGCTCGCGTGCGCGCCGCACCCGAGTGGCGCCGCGCCGATCACCGGCACCGCCGATGCGACGGACGTGGACTTCTCGTTCGCGATGCACATCGAGCGCATCGTCGAGACGCCGCGGGTCACGCTGCCCTACACCGCGGAGCAGTGGACCGGGATCGAAGCGCTCGGACACGAGGTCGACGACCATCTCGCCGCGGACGACGTGCGGCTGACGATGGGCGGCGAGCCCACCTTCGTCTCGATCGACGACGTCGACGCCGCCGGAGTGGAATACCGAGGCGCACGGCACGCACAAGCGTGCACTGGCCGCGCGCCTGATCGAACGGCTTCGGGACCGGTTCGCGCCCGGCGGCTTGCTGCACTTCGGCCAGGGCAAGTGGTATCCGGGTGAATCGTTGCCGCGCTGGGCATTCGCGCTCTACTGGCGCGGCGATGGCCAGCCGCTGTGGCGGGACGCGTCGCTGATCGCGCAGCAGGATCGCGAAGGCAGCGCGACGCTCGACGACGCGAAGACTGTTCTCCGCAGACGCTCGCCGAAGACGCTCGGCGTCGAGCCGGACCTGGCGACCGGGCGTTCGAGGATCCGGTGCCCTACCTGACGCGCGAGCAGCGCCTGCCGGACAACGTCGATCCATTCGACTCGAAGCTCGAGGATCCGGAGGAGCGCGCGCGACTGGCCCGTGTGTTCGAACGCGGCCTCGCTGCGCCGGTCGGCTACGTGCTGCCATTGCAGCGCTGGAACGCACCCCACAAGGGTGCGTGGTACAGCGAGCGGTGGACGACGCGACGCGGCCGCCTGTTCCTGGTTCCCGGCGATTCGCCGATCGGCTTCCGGCTGCCGCTCGAGGCACTGCCGCACGTGCCGAAGGAGAAATACCCGTATTTCATGCCGGCCGATCCGTTTGCGCCGCAAGTCACCGCTGCCGGAGCAGCCGAGATGCTGCAGCAGAACAACTGTCGATCCAGCATTCGGCCGGACGCCGATGCGGGCCGGCAACGAGTCATGGAGCAGGGGACGGCCGGCGGGGCCGACGGCGCGGTGCGGACCGCGCTGGCCGTCGAGCCGCGCGAGGGTCGCTTGTGTGTGTTCCTGCCGCCGACCGAGACCGCGAACGACTATGTCGAGCTGATCCAGTGCGTCGAGGCGACAGCCGCGCAGCTCGGCCAGCCGGTGCACGTCGAGGGCTACAGCCCGCCCGCCGACGAGCGTCTCAACGTCATCAAGGTGACGCCCGATCCCGGCGTGATCGAAGTCAACGTGCATCCCGCGCGGAACTGGACGGAACTCGTCTCGATCACCTCGACGCTGTACGAGGAGGCGCGGCTCAGCCGGCTCGACGCCCAGAAATTCCTGATCGACGGCAGGCACACCGGGACAGGCGGCGGCAACCACGTCGTGGTCGGTGGTGCCACGCCGGCCGACAGTCCGTTCCTGCGCAGGCCGGACCTGCTGCGCAGCCTGATCGGCTACTGGCAGAACCATCCGGCGCTGTCGTACCTGTTCTCGGGGCTGTTCATCGGCCCGACCAGCCAGGCGCCGCGCGTCGACGAGGCGCGCCACGACCAGCTGCACGAGCTCGAGATCGCGTTCATGCAGATGGAGCGGCCGGCGGGCGACGCGCCGGTCGCGCCGTGGCTCGTCGATCGCCTGCTGCGCAACATCCTGATCGACGTCAGCGGCAACACCCACCGCACCGAGATCTGCATCGACAAGCTCTACTCGCCCGACGGCCCGACCGGCCGGCTCGGGCTCGTGGAGTTCCGCGCCTTCGAGATGCCGCCGCACGCGCAGATGAGCCTCACGCAGCAGTTGCTGCTGCGGGCGCTGATCGCGCGCTTCTGGCGCACGCCGTACACGCAGCCGCTGGTGCGCTGGGGAACGTCGCTGCACGACCGCTTCATGCTGCCGCACTTCGTCTGGTCCGATTTCCGCGACGTGCTGCGCGACATGCGCGATGCGGGATACGCGCTGCAGGACGAGTGGTTTGCGCCGCACTTCGAGTTCCGCTTCCCGCGCTACGGCTGCGGTCGAGCGCGGCGGCGTCGAACTGGAGCTGCGGCAGGCGCTGGAGCCCTGGCACGTGCTGGGCGAGGAGGGTGCGGTGGGCGGCACGGCACGCTATGTCGATTCGTCCCTCGAGCGGCTGCAGGTCAAGGCCCGGGGCCTCAATCTCGAGCGCCACGTCGTGGCCTGCAACGGCCGCCGGGTTCCGCTGCGGGCGACCGAGATCGCCGACGAGGCCGTCGCCGGCGTCCGCTTCCGCGCCTGGCAGCCGGCGCGCTGCCTGCACCCGACGATTCCCGTGCACGCCCCGCTGGTGGTCGAGATACTCGACCGCTGGTCCGGTCGCTCGCTGGGCGGATGCACTTATCACGTCGCGCATCCCGGTGGCCGCAACTTCGAGACACGACCGGTGAATTCCTTTGAAGCCGAGAGTCGCAGGCTCGCCCGATTCTCGGATCTGGGCCACTCGCCGGGGTCCGTCGCGATTCCGGCCGCGGAGATCGATCCGGAATTCCCGCTGACGCTCGACCTGAGGCGCACGCCGGCTTCGCCGCGGAGCGTCGCTTGAATTCGATGACTGGGCCGCTGCCGGGATCCGACAATCCGACGCTGGCGGCGATGTTCGACGCCTACCAGCCGTTGCGGGGTGTCTTCGACGAAATGAAGACCGCCGACGGCCAGTTGCGACCGCATTGGGAGAAGCTGGTCGGCGCGCTGCGGACGCTGAGTCCGGCCGACATGGACGCGCGCTGGAAGCGGGTCGAGCGGATCCTTTACGAGAACGGGCTGACCCACAATATTTTCGCGGACGGCGGCGCGACCGAGCGGCCGTGGCGACTGGACGCACTGCCGCTGCTGATTTCGGCCGCGGACTGGCGTCGGCTCGAGAGTGGCCTGGTCCAGCGCGCCCGGTTGCTCGATGCGGTGCTTTCCGATTGTTACGGCGAGCAGCGCCTGATGCTGGACGGGTATCTGCCGCCAGCAATCATGCTCGGCAATCCGCAGTTCCTCCGGCCGTGCCACGGGGTGCCGGTGAGCGGCGGCCGCCGCCTGCACTACTACGCCGCGGACGTCGGGCGTGCAGCCGATGGCAGCTGGTGGGTGCTGAAGGACCGCTGCGAGTCCCCGGTCGGCGGCGGCTACGCACTCGAAAACCGCATTGCGCTTCGCAACTGCCTGCCCGACGAGTTCACTGGTAACCGCGTGCAGCAACTGGCCGGTTTCTTCCAGGCCGTCCACGAAGGCCACTGTGCGCTCGCGGGCAAGCCTGATCCGCGCATCGTGGTGCTGAGTTCCGGGCCCACGGCGGCCGGCTACTTCGCGCATTCCTACCTTGCCCGCTACCAGGGGTATGTTCTCGCGGAAGGCGCGGACCTGACCGTTCGCGACAATCGCGTTTACCTGAAGACACTCGAGGGCCTGCGACCGGTGGACGTGATCATCCGGCGCGTCGAAGCGGACTCCTGCGATCCACTCGAACTGCGCAGCGACTCGCCGCACGGTGTGCCGGGCCTGGTCGAAGCGGTGCGCGCCGGTACGGTCACGGTCGTCAATGCACTCGGCAGCGGGCTCGCGGATACCGAGAGCCTGATGCCGTTCCTGCCGGGGCTCTGCGAGCGCCTGCTGCAGGAGCAACTGCAACTGCCATCGCTGGCGACGTGGTGGTGCGGCCAGGACGAAGCGCGTGCCTACGTGCTCGGCAACCTTGATTATCTCGAGACGAGGGATATCTTCAGCCGCGGTGCCAGCGAGCCTGGTACACAGAATCCCGACGGTCCCGAGGCCTGGCAGGTAGGCGGTCCCCGCGCAGCGATCGAGCAGCGGGGCTTCGCGTACCTGGCCCGCGAGCCCATGGTCCTGTCCACCGTGCCTACGCTCGGTCCGCAGGGCCTGCGGCCGGTGCCGTTCGCGCTGCGGGTGTTTGTCGCGGTCGATGCGGCTGGATACGTGGTGATGCCGGGCGGGCTGGCACGACTCTGTCCGCCGCATCCCGGGCAGGCCTTCGATTTCGGCCGGTTCGGCGACGGCAAGGACACCTGGGTGCTGTCGGACGGGCCGGCGGGTTCTGCGACGATCCGCCGGACCCGGTCGGGAGCGGTGGAGCTGCGGCGGACCGGTCGCGAACTGCCGAGCCGTACTGCGGACAACCTTTTCTGGCTCGGCAGCTACGCGGAACGCGCCGAAGCGATCATGCGCCAGGTCCGCAGTTCGGCGCTGCGCCTGGTCGACGACGAACGCCCGACCGAAGACCTGCTGGCGATCGATCGCGTGCTGCGGGCCACGTTCGCAAAGGCGGGTATCGCGGCGCGGAGACGACGAGCCCGTGGGCGACCCGCGCGTCGAACTGGACCGTCGGCTCGGCGAGCTGGTATTCGATGCCGACCGCGCGTATGGATTGCGACGCACGGTGCGCGACCTCGGTCGCACGGCCTCGCTGACGCGGGACCGGCTGTCGGTTGACTCGTGGCGAATCCTGCGGGGACTGCAGCCCGACGATTTTGCCCGGCGACCCAGCCTCGTGGCGCCGCCGCGCCGCGCCGGGATCGGCAGCGTGCTGGGTCCGCTCGACCTGGGCATCCAGCGCCTGGCCGCATTCAGCGGCATGGCCAACGAGAACATGACGCGCAGCTTCGGCTGGCACTTCCTCGAAATGGGCCGGCGCATCGAGCGCAGCGTGCAGACCAGCGCGCTGCTCGAGAGCCTGCTCGACGCCGGTGATCCGGAGGACGACGGCAGCCTGATACTGCTGCTCGAGATCGCGGACAGCTTCATGACCTACCGCTCGCGCTACCTGCTCACGCCGCAGCTCGCACCGGTGCTCGACCTGCTGTTGCTGGACGAGACGAACCCGCGCTCGGTGGCATTCCAGCTCGAGGCTCTAGCCGAGCACCTCGGAGCGCTGCCGCGGGATCCTGCGCGGGCGGACCTCGGCAACGAGCAGCAGATCGTCGCCGGGATGCTCGAGGCGCTGCGCACGGCCGACATCACCAGCCTGTGCCGCCGCGGCCGCCTCGGTGATCGTCCCGACCTCCAGGCGCTGATCAGTCGTATCGCCACGGACCTGAAGGCCCTGACGATAAGCATCACCCGCAGCTATTTCAGCCACGCGGACGCGGTCCATTCCGTGATTGTCGCCGGCGGTGCACCGCGCTGAGCCATGCAGTACGACGTTCGCCATCGCACTACCTATCGCTACAGCCAGCCGGTATCGATCTCGCACCACGTGCTGCACCTGGCGCCGCGCGCCTGCGACGGCCAGCTCGTCTACGGCGCGACGATCGAGATCGAGCCTGGCCCCGCTGTGCGTAACGATGCCGTGGACTATTATGGAAATCTCGTCACGTTCGCCACCATCCAGCAGCAGCACGAGGAGCTGGTCATCAAGGCGAACTCACGAGTCGACGTGTCGGCGCCCCGCCGCACGGCGCCGTCGCAGACGATGGCATGGGACCGCGTATTCCGCCACCTTGGGCAGGACACTGCCGCCGGGAATCTCGCCATCCTGCAGTTCGCCTTCGATTCACCGTATGCGCGGGCGAGTGCAGAGCTCGCCGCCTACGCGCGTGACTCGTTCCCGCCCGGACGGCCGGTCATGGAGGCGGCGCTCGACCTGACGCGGCGCATTCACACCGACTTCAGCTACAAGAGCGGGACGACCAGCGTGTCGACGCCGGTGGAGGAAGTGTTCAGGTTGCGACGCGGCGTGTGCCAGGACTTTGCGCACCTGCAGCTCGCATGCCTGCGTGCGCTCGCCTTGCCAGCGCGCTACGTGAGTGGCTACCTGCTCACGCGCCCGCCGCCGGGAAAGGAAAAGCTGGTTGGCAGCGATGCCTCGCACGCATGGGTCTCGGTCTGGTGCCAGGAAGCCGGCTGGGTGGACCTTGACCCGACCAACGACACGATCGCGGGCGACGAACACGTCACGCTCGCCTGGGGCCGGGACTACGGGGACATCAGTCCAGTCAATGGGGTAATCTTCGGCGGTGGCGAGCACATCATCGAGGTGGCGGTGGACGTGATCCCGACCACGTTCCCGGCGAGCAAGGGACCTCCAGGCGCATGACGGAGCGGCGAACCGCGGGATTGCTCGAAGGCTATGACTCGGGCGGTTTCTACTGCGAGCTGTTCGGCGACGGCAAACACCCGCCCGCGCACACGCAAACAGTACGCGAACGCCTCGACGGACTGAGCCTCGCGGAGCTCAGGCGCCGCGCGCAGGCCGCCGAGCGCGAACTCTACAACCTCGGCGTCACGTTCACGGTCTACACCAGCCGCGAGCAGATCGACCGTATCCTGCCATTCGACGTCATTCCGCGGGTGCTGTCGGCTGGCGAGTGGGACACGATCGAGCGCGGCGTCGTCCAGCGCGTGACCGCCCTCAACTGCTTCATCAACGACGTCTACCACGGACAGAAGATCCTCAAGGACAAGGTCGTGCCGGCGGATCTCGTGCTCGGCAACGCGAACTACCGGCCGCAGATGCAGGACCTCAAGGTGCCGTTCGGCAGCTACGTCAACATCTGCGGCGTCGACATCGTCCGCGGTGGTGACGGCAAGTTCTACGTGCTCGAGGACAACGCGCGCACCCCGTCGGGCGTCTCGTACGTGGTCGAGAACCGGCACCTGACGCAACGCGCCTTCCCCGACCTGATGCGCAACATCGGCGTGCGCTCGGTGTCCAACTACGGGCAGCGGCTGGTCGGCAAGCTGACGGAGCTCGCGGCGCGGATCGACGGCGATCCCTCGGTGGTGCTGCTGTCGCCCGGCGTCTACAACTCCGCCTATTTCGAGCACGTCTTCCTGGCCCGCGAGATGGGCGTGCCGCTGGCGGAGGGACGCGACCTGGTGGTGCGCGACGACCGCGTGTTCATGAGGACCACGGGCGGCCTGAGCCGGGTCAACGTGATCTATCGCCGCATCGACGACGACTTCATCGATCCCGAGGAATTCAATCCGCAGAGCATGCTCGGCGTGCGCGGGCTGATGCGTGCATACCGGGCCGGCAACGTCGTGCTGGCGAACGCGGTCGGTACCGGGATCGCGGACGACAAGGCCGTCTACGCCTACCTGCCGCGGATCGTGAAGTACTACCTGGACGAGGAACCGATCCTGCCCAATGTGGAAACGCACATCTGCCGCGAGGACGCCGGCCTCGAGTTCACGCTGGCGAACCTCGAGAACCTGGTGGTCAAGCCGGTAGGCGAATCGGGCGGCTACGGGATCCTGATCGGGCCGCACGCGGGCCGCAAGGCGATCGCGGAATTCCGGCGCAGGCTACGGGCGGCGCCTGCCAATTACATCAGCCAGCCGGTCGTACAGCTGTCGGTGTGCCCGACGGTCACCCGCAGCGGCATCGAGCCGCGGCACGTGGACCTGCGGCCGTTTGCGGTCACGGGCCGGTCGACCTGGGTGCTGCCCGGCGGCCTCAGTCGAGTGGCCCTGCGCAAGGGCTCGCTGGTGGTGAACTCCTCGCAGGGCGGCGGATCGAAGGATACCTGGGTCCTTGAATAACCTGCTCTCAAGGCACGCCGAGTCGATCTTCTGGCTCGCCAGGCAGGTCGAGCGCGCCAACAGCACGGCGCGCATCCTCGACGTGAACGAGACTTTCAGCCGCAATGCCCGTGGTGAGCACGACTGGGAATCCGTGCTGCGGCTGTACGGCGACGAGCAGGTCTTCCGCGACACAGGTCGTCGGCCGACTGCGGACGCAGTCATCCAGTTCTACGTGCTCGACGAACAGAACGTAAATTCGGTGCGGAGCTGCATCCGCATGGCACGCGAGAATGCCCGTGCGCTGCGGCCGCTGATCTCGACCGAAATGTGGGTGCAGCTGAACGGGTTCCACAACCGGCTCGGCCGGCTGCGAAAGGCCGATCTCCGGGTCGAGGACCTGAATCGCCTCTGCAGCTACATCAAGGAATCCTGCCAGACCCACAGCGGCATCACGGCCGAGACGCTGTACCGCGACGAGTCCTGGTATTTCCACCAGATCGGCCGTGCCATCGAGCGCGCCGACCAGACGACGCGGCTGGTGGACGTCAAGTACCAGGTGCTGCTGCCTGCGCCGAGCGACGTCGGCTCGCCGACGGACGAGGCCCAGTGGAACACGGTGCTGCGCTCGGCGGCCGGGTTTCATGCATACCGCCGGGTGCACCCGCAGAGCATGTCGCCTGCCAGGGTTGTCGACTTCATCGTATTCGACAGTCGATTCCCGCGCTCGGTGGCCGCCAGCGTGCTGGTCGCGAACGAGCACCTGCACGCGCTGCGGCTCAAGTACGGTCACATGGCAAAGAGAACCGCATCCAGCCTGTTGCGCAAGCTCGCGGCTTCGCTGGCGGAGGACACTGCGGACGATCTGATTGCCCGAGGCCTGCACGAGGGCCTGGACGAGATGCAGGCGCAGCTCGGCGCCGTGACCGACGCGCTCGGCCGGGAATTCTTCCTGCTCTCGGAAATGGATGAGAATCCGCAGCCGCCGGCGGAATCAGCCGCGTAAAGTCCGTGTCTTCGCGCTGCGCCGGAGAGCCAGTCCCCGCCCGGTAGTCCACGGCCCGATAGTCGATGCTGTTGCGGATTACCGCAGATCGCGAATTGCGCGCCCTGGCATAGACTCCATGGATACCCGCTGGACACAAAGCCGCAGGACGCGCCTCTGGGTAGCACTGCTGCTGCTGCCTGCGTTGGCGTGCCGCGTGCTGGTACCTCCGGGCTTCATGCCGGGTACGGGTGCGGATCACACGCTTACCATGCAGATGTGCCACGGTGCCGGGCCGCTGCCGCAGGGAGCGCAGTCGCCTGCAGGGGACGATGGTCAGGCGCCCGGCAGCCGCGACCACCACAACTCCCCGTGCGTCTTCGCGGTCGCCGGTACGGTCGCGCCCCCTCCGGTCACGTTGCCGGTACTCGATGGTCCGGCCACGGCTGAAGCGGTTCCGCCACCGTCGGAACCGGTCCTTGTCCACCGGACCCAGCATCGCGCCCAGTTACCCAGGGCGCCTCCCCCGATCGTCCTCCCCGCATAGGGCCCGAACGCCCGTTCGACGCTGGGTGCCTTCGCTGGTGCCCCTGCGGTCGCCTCGCTGCGCATCCGATGGCTAACCGCAAGAAGGTCGGACCGTGCGTGGCGAGCCAGTCGGCGGCGCCTCGGCACTCACTCGCACATCCATCCTGATTCCGGAGTCTGAAGACATGCGACCTCGCCAGATCACATTCGCCGTCATTCTTGCCTTATGCGCTGCTCGGGGCGTAGCAGCGGAGGATAACCCCGCGCTCGAGGAAGTCCTCGTCACGGCCCGCCGGATTCTCACGCCCGGCCTCGGTGCGACTGACCTGGGCAGTGCCGCGATTGCCCGCAAGCTCGCGCGCACCAGCGACACGGCGAGCCTGCTCACCGGCATTCCCGGCGTCAGCGTCTATGGAGCTGGAGGTGTCTCCGGCCTGCCGGTCATCCGCGGACTGGCGGACGATCGCCTGCGCACGAGCGTGGACGGCATGGACATCGTGGCCGCCTGTCCCAATCACATGAACTCGCCGCTGTCCTACATCGATCCCACGGCCGTGGCGGGCATCGACGTCTATGCAGGTGTTACGCCGGTCAGCGTGGGCGGCGACAGCATTGGCGGCAGCATCGTGGTGCGTTCGGCGGACCCGGCATTCGCGAAGTCGGGCGAGCATCTCGTGGAGGGGAATGCGGGCGCGTTCTATCGCAGCAATGGCGACGGTTGGGGAGGGAACCTCTCGGGCACCTTCGCCACCGAGAGTGCGAGCCTCGGCTACACCGGCGCCTACACGCAATCCGACAACTACAAGGCCGGCGACGATTTCAAGGACTACACGTTCACCGGTCGGTCGGGCCACACGCTGCCGACGGACGAAGTTGGCTCCACAGCCTTTGAATCCACCAACCAGGCCGTCCGGCTTGCCTGGCGGGGCGGTGGGCACCTGCTGAACTTCACCTACGGGTTCCAGGACATCCCGTACGAGGGCTACCCGAACCAGCGCATGGACATGACCGACAACCGCAGCGACCAGTTCAACCTGGCCTATACCGGCAGCCTGGGTTGGGGAACCGTGCGGGCTCGTGCTTACTACCAGCACACGAAGCACGAGATGGATTTCGGTGATGACAAGCGCTACTGGTACGGCCCCGGGGCGCCACCTGCCGGCTCCGGTGGGGACACGGCGGTCGATGGCTCGCCCTGTTCGCCGATCTCCGGCACGACGATGGTGAACGGCCAGATGGTCGGTTGCGCTGCCGGCATGCCGATGAAGACCGACGGCAAGAACGCTGGAGTCACCGTCAGCGCAGCGATTCCGCTGGCTGGACAAAGCCTGCTGCGCGTCGGCGGCGAGTATCGGCAATATCGACTGGATGACTGGTGGCCTCCCTCCGGTGCGGGCATGTGGCCCTACGAGTTCCTGAACGTGAACGACGGTCAGCGCGATCGATATGCTGCCTACGGAGAATGGGAGATCAGCAAGGGTCGCTGGATGCAGATTCTCGGCGCGCGATTCGAGGGCGTGGACATGGATGCCGGCCAGGTCCACGGTTACAACCTCGACACGTATCCGACCAGCGGCGTGGGCGGCATGGGCAACCAGACGCGGGATGCGGCGCTTTTCAATTCCGAGCAACGCGGCAAGGCCGACAATAACTGGGACCTGTCCTGGATTGCGCGCTTTACGCCGGCGGCGACGCAGGGCTATGAGATCGGCCTCGCGCAGAAGACGCGCTCGCCCAACCTGTACGAGCGCTACACCTGGTCCACCTGGCAGATGGCGGCGTTCATGAACAACCTCGTGGGCGACGGCAATGGCTACGTGGGCAACGTGAACCTGGAACCCGAGGTGGCTCGCACCGTGAGCCTGAGCGCTGACTGGCACGACGCCAGTTCGGAGCAATGGGCTGTCAAGCTGACGCCTTACTACACTGACGTGCATGACTACGTCGATGCGGTGCAGTGGGACGCGGCGACCAACGCACCGCGCACGGTGCCCGTAGTAGACAATTTCACCGTGCTCAAGTACGTGAACCAGTCCGCCCACCTCTACGGCGCGGACCTCGCGGCGGACTACCAGCTGACCGGCGTCACGCGCTACGGCAGTTTCTCGACCCGACTGGTGGCGAGCTACACGCGGGGCAGGAACGACGACACCGGCGACGATCTCTACAACATCATGCCGCTCAACGCCAACCTGGCGCTCACGCAGGACATCGGCTCGTGGCATAACACGGTCGAAGGCGAGTTCGTTGCCGCGAAGGAGGACGTATCCGATGTGCGCAACGAAATGCAGACACCGGGCTATGGCCTCGTTCACCTGCGCAGCCGCTATGAGCGTGACCACTGGAGCGCCGATCTCGGCATCGAAAACCTGTTCGACCGGTTCTACGATCTGCCGCTGGGCGGCGCCTATGTCGGCCAGGGGACCACGATGACCGTTCCGCCGCTTCCGAACCAACCGCAGTGGGGCACGCCGGTTCCGGGCCAGGGCCGTTCGATCTACGTGGGGGTCACGATGAAGTTCTGAGGCGGCCCCTGGTCCAGCGATCGAGCTTCTCCCGTGCGCCATTGGCCGAAGGGTCCATCGCACGATCGTGCCCGGGAGTCTTCGCGGTCAGCTCGATCACGTAGCCGTTCGGATCGCGGAAATAGATGGAATGAATGAATCCGTGGTCCGAGACGCCCCGCGTCTCGATGCCCGGCTGCCTTGCCGCGGGCAAGCATGTCTCCGAGCGTGCCTGCGTCGACTTCGAGTGCGATGTGCAGGTCGAAATCGTGCTGCGCCTTGAACTCGAACGGCATGTCCGGCGCTTCGAAGAAAGCCAGGTAGGACCCGTCACCGAGCTCGTAGAAGGTGTGCAGCGTCTCGGTCGCGCGGCCGCTCTTCGTCTCCGAGATCTCCAGCGTTCCGGCGAGCGGCAGCCCGAGAAAGTCCTCGTAGAACGCACGCGTCTGCTCCGAGTCGCGGCAGCGATAGGCACTGTGATGCAGGCCGCGGATCACATGAGTTCGTTGATGCGATGCACGCATTGTCGTGACGTCCGACCCGGGCATCAAGCCGCGCCAAGCGACTTCGCGAGCTCGCGCAGCAGCGCGGCCCCGTCGCCACGCCAGGCGCTGCCGTGCATGCAGGCGAGCACTTGCGGACTCTCCACGGCGAAGCGCTCGAGCATCGACCCCGTGTCGGGCGAATGCGCGTAGTAATCCATCTGGCCGCGGAACGCCTCGCTGGGTCCGAGGATGTCGGACTCGGTGATGGCCGTTTCCCCCGTGCCGCCCTGTGTGAACAGGTCGCCGCAGAAGAAGGTGCCGGTGCGCAGTTCCATCATCAGCCCGCACTCCCATGCGTGTGGCAGGTGGGGCGTATCGAACCAGCGCAATTCGTGCTGTCCGAGCTTCAGGACTTCCCCGTCGGCCAGCGGCCGCGCGGCCCGGTCGGCCACGTCGTCCACCGACACCATGGCCGCGACCCGGCTGCAGACCGGCACGGCGTGAGGTGCCACTGCCAGGAAGTCGTTCAGCGAGCCGCACTCGTCCGCCTCGAAATGCGAAAAGGCGAGGTAACGCAGGCCCTGGACGGGCAGCACCCTGCCCACTGCTTCGCTGACCAGCGCAAACATCCGCCGCGGCCCGGTGTGGAACAGCAGCGGTTCGTCGTCCGCGACCAGGTACTGGTTGAAATTGAATGCGTTGGCCCCGCCGGGCAGAACGACGGGGGTGTTGATCCGATAGATACCGTTGGCGATCTCGTGGACGTTGGTGCCGGAAGCGGAATTGGTAATCATGCGGAGTCCCCCTGGCTGTCCCGGGATGCGCCGGGGTCCGCGGTTGCCGGGCCCCGCTCACTCCCAGTCTGGGGCAAGCGTACACCCTGCTGCAGCGGCCAGGAAACGACCGCGGAGCCCTATTTTCGGCGAAGCCGCCGCACCGGGGTCGGGCGACCGACCTGTTTACGCGAGAGCCCGATTTTCCGCATACCGCACCCATCGCGCGGTAAGCTATCAGCCGGTTCGTCGGCCGTCGTGCCGCGAGCGGGGCGCACAGATTTCCCGCGATCCATCGGCTCATTACAGGAGCATGCCTTGCAGACCAGAGTCTTCGGTCAACTGCGGCTCACCAACGCACTATCCGGGCTGGTGATGTTGCTCATTGGCGTGGCGTGGCTTTCTCCCGGCCATGCCGCCGAGAAGGTCAAGGTCACGGGCTCGTGGCAGGAAGGCGTGCCACACGACTTGACGTTCGCGCGCGTGCTGGTCGTGGGCATCACGCCTGACATCGACCAGCGATGCCGTTGGGAACGCTTCCTGGCCGCGAAGCTGAACGGCGCCACGACCAAGGCGGTCGCAAGTTGCGATGCCGTGACCAAGGTCGATCCGCTGACGCTCGAGAGCATCCAGGACGCGGTCGAATGGCTCAAGGTCGACGCCGTCGTGGCGACCAGCCTCGTCGCCAGGGAGTGGAAAGCAGAGGAAGGCGGAGGCAGGGATACGCGTGGTACTGCAAACTACAAGGCGACGGACGCCGGTTACGCCTACGGTTACTACGGCATGTACGGCGTGCCGGTGATCTACGGGGACTTCGTCGCGACGCCTCCGGTCACCACGCTCTCGGGTACGGCGGAAGTCACGACCAAGGTCTACGCGACGCAGGGTCCGAAGGTCGTCTACACGATGGACACGAAGGCGCAGTCCAGCGACTTTCGCGAACGAAGCATGTCGTCCGTCACGACGCCGATGGCGGACCGGCTGCGCCGGGACGGGCTGATCCACTAGGTCAGTCATGCAACCTGCGGCAACTGAGCCGGCTACAGGCCGTATCGCCGGACCAGCAGGATCGACAGCGTGACGACCATCAACACCGCCAGCGGCAGTCCCGCGCGGACGAAATCCCTGAACTGATAGCCGGCCGCGCTCATGATGAGCAGGTTGGTCTGATAGGCCATCGGCGTCACGTAGCAGACGTTGCAGCCGAACAGCACCGCCAGCACGAATGGCTCGGCGGGCGCGCCCAACTGCGTGGCGAGACTGACCGCCAGCGGCGTGCTGATACCTGCGGCGGCGACGTTGGAAACGAAATTCGTCAAGATGGCCGCGAAGGTCATCAGCGCGCCGATCGCGACGGCTGGCGGAACTCCTCTCAACGCCATTGCGAAGACCGACGCAAGCCACTCCGCCGCCCCTGTTTCGACGATCGTGCGGCCAAGCGCAATGCTCGCGGCGACCAGCACGATCACCTCGAGGCTCAGCGCGCGGCCCAGTCGCTCGAAGCGCACGCAGCCCGTGACCAGCATCGCGATCACGCCGGCGAGCGATGCAAGCGCGATCGGCATCATCTTGGTTGCCGCGACCACTACTACTGCCGCGACGATGACCAGCGCCAGCGGTGCCTTCGAGCTGCGCGGCAGTTCCACGCCCCCCTGCAGCAGCAGCGCGCCTTCACCGCGCTCGAGGTTGGCGAGCTTCGCACGCGGACCGCGCACCAGCAGCACGTCCCCGACCTGCAGCGGTTCCTGGTGCGGCGTCGAGTGTGTCTGCGATGCCAGCGGCGTCGCGCGGGCAAGGCCGATGACCGCCGTTCCGTAGCGATCGGCGACCTCCGCCTGCTTTACGCTGCGCCCGACCAGTCCCGAATCGGCCCCGATGACCAGCTCCGCAATTTCCTCGTCCTCGACATCCTTGACGCCGGTCGTCCTCATGCTGTCCAGCACCGTGTGGGCCGCGAGCGGCGCGCGCAGCTGCTCGCTCGCCTCCCGCAACTGGTCCAGGCTGCCTTCGATCACGATGCTGTCGGTGGCGTCCAGGCGGAACTCATCGTCGCCGCTGAGCAGTTCGCCGCTCGATCGCAGCACGCCGATCACGCGTGCGCCGGCGCCGATACGCGCCTTGGCTTCACCCGGGGAGGCGGCGGGCGGCTTGCCGCCCGGGCCGGCATGGAGCACGGCGCGGTATTCGCGCGCTGCAACCGACTCACTGTTGGCTGTGGCGGGAAGCAGTCGGGGCATGACCAGCCAGAGGTAGGGCAGCGCCACCAGGCCGGCGCTCAGCGCGATGCCGGTGAACGAAAACACGCCGATCGGCGCCAGTCCGAGGTCGCTCGCCATCGTGACCACCAGCACGTTGGTCGAGGTGCCGAAGGTGGTCGCCATGCCGCCGATCAGGATCGCGCAGTTGACCGGCATCAGTGTCTGCGAAGCTGCGATGTTCGCGCGCACGGCAATCGTCAGCAGGATCGGCAGCGTCAACACCAGCACCGGCGTGTCGTTGATGAACATGCTGATGGCCATGCAGACCAGCAGCGCGAACAGCATGCCGAGCGTATTGCTGTACCGCCACAAGCGGCTCAGCAGCCGGGCAGCCGGATCCAGCGCGCCGGTGACCATCAGGCCTCGACCCAGGATCATCAGGCAACAGATCGCGACCAGCGCCTCGTGGCCGAATCCTCCGAACGCGATTTCCATCCCGGTGAGTCCGCCCGACCCGTCGAGCGGGAACAGGTAGAAGAACAGCGCCAGCACCGCTATCAGCAGCAGGCAGACCAGTTCCAGCCGCAGCCGTGGGTTCGCGAACGCGGCGAATGCGACCACGGTGATGCCCAGTGCGGCGGCGGCGTGCGGTGATGGCAGCGGGATCATTGGAATGCGCTCGTCCAGGGCCGGCCTACCGGCAAACAGTATCATGGGCGATCCTGGTGCGGCCGGGGCCGGGTCAGGCGCGGCAGGACCGGTTCCGGCGGAAACACAGGCGAACGGCGCCGTTTGGCCGGCGACGAGCGCCCGAGTCGGCTAAACTGCGCGGCCGGCCATCGCCCGGCCAAACACCCCCCTCCTTTTTCCTGCGGGCAACCATGCTCTCGACGACCAATCTCGCCATCCAGTTCGACGCCAAGCCCTTGTTCGAGCACGTCTCGGTCAAGTTCGGCGACGGCAATCGATATGGACTGATCGGCGCAAACGGCAGCGGAAAGTCGACGCTGATGAAGATGCTGGGCGGGGAACTCGAGCCCAGCGCAGGCGAAGTCGTGCTGCAGACGGGCATGCGCATGGGCAAGTTGAACCAGAACCAGTTCGCATACGAGGACGAACGTGTGCTGGACGTGGTGATGCAGGGTCACGTCGAGCTGTGGCGGGCGATGCACGAGCGGGACCGCATCTACGCCAATCCCGATGCCACCGACGCGGACTACATGAAGGCGGCAGAGCTCGAGGGCCTGGTCGCCGAGTACGACGGATACACGGCGGAGGCGAGGGCGGGCGCGATCCTGATCGACGCCGGCATCGAGGAGTCCAAGCACGACCTGCCGATGCGCGAGATCCCCCCGGGCCTGAAGCTGCGCGTGCTGCTCGCGCAGGCGCTGTTCTCCCGCCCGGACGTGCTGCTGCTCGACGAGCCGACCAACAACCTCGACATCCACTCGATCGGCTGGCTGGAACGCACGTTGAATGCGTACGACGCGACGATGATCATCATCAGCCACGATCGGCATTTCCTGAACCAGGTCTGCACCCACATCGCGGACCTCGATTACCAGCAGCTGAAGATCTATCCCGGCAACTACGACGACTTCATGCTGGCCTCGGTGCAGGCCCGGCAGCGGGTCGAGTCCGCCAACGCCAAGGCGAAAGCGCAGATCTCGGACCTGCAGGAATTCGTGCGGCGATTCTCGGCCAACGCGTCGAAGGCTCGCCAGGCGACCTCTCGCAGGCGCCAGATCGAGAAGATCAAGATCGAGGAGATCCGCCCATCGTCGCGGCAGAATCCCTACATCCGTTTCGAGCAGGCGAAGAAGCTCTACCGCTCGGCCGTCACGGTCGAGAAGCTCTCGTTCCGTTACCCAGGTGCGGACGCCGACGTGTTCACGAATCTTTCCTTCACCATCGAGGCGGAGCAGCGCGTCGCGATCATCGGTCCCAACGGCATCGGCAAGACGACGTTGATGCGCTGCCTGGCCGGCGACCTGCAACCGACGTCGGGCCGGATAACCTGGGTGGAGAACGCGCAGCCGGGCTACATGCCGCAGGATCCGCAGGCCGAATTCGAGGCCAAGGCGGACCTCTTCAACTGGATGTCGACCTGGACCGGCAAGGCGGACGACGAGCAGATCGTGCGCGCGACGCTCGGTCGGCTGCTGTTCTCCGGCGACGAGACGAAGAAGTCGGTGAAGGTGCTCTCCGGCGGCGAGAAGGGCCGCATGATCTACGGTAAGCTGATGCTGACTCGACCAAATGTCATGTTGCTCGACGAACCTACGAACCACATGGACATGGAAACCATCGAGTCGCTGCAGATCGGGCTGGAGAAATACCCCGGCACGCTGGTTTTCGTCTCGCACGATCGTGAGTTCGTCGCGGGTCTCGCGACCCGCATGATCGAGCTGAAGCCCGACGGGAGCTTCTCGGACTTCACCGGCAGCTACGACGAGTACCTCGATAGCCAGGGGCTGGAGTCGTAACCCGTTCGACACCGGTATCCGGCCTGAGTGTCGCGATTTCGCGGGCGACGGGGTTGGCCGTCGCGTAATATCGGGTGATTCCGGAGGCCACGGCCCCAACCCGGCCGGCTTCCACAAGGCGACCCTGGAGGAACAAACACATGGCAATCCTGTTACCCGCGCTGCCGTATGCCCGTGACGCTCTGGCTCCGCACATTTCGGCCGAGACAATCGACTATCACTATGGCAAGCATCACCAGGCATACGTCACGAACCTGAACAAGCTGGTGCTCGGAACGGACTTCGAGAAAGCCTCCCTCGAGGACATCGTTCGTGCGTCGTCCGGGCCGGTGTTCAACAACTCCGCCCAGGTCTGGAACCACACGTTCTACTGGGAGGGGCTGTCGCCCCGCGGTGGCGGCGAGCCAAAGGGCCGCCTGGCCGACCAGATCAAGGCATCGTTCGGAAGCTTTGCGCAGTTCGTCGATGAATTTACCAAGACCGCCGTCGGCACGTTCGGGTCCGGCTGGGCGTGGCTGGTGCAGAAGGAGGGCGGCGGGCTGGCGCTGGTCTCGACCTCGAACGCCGCAACTCCGCTCACCGGGAAAGACCGGCCGCTGCTGACCTGCGACGTCTGGGAGCACGCGTACTACATCGACTACCGGAATGCCCGGCCGAGCTACGTCGAAGCATTCTGGAAAGTGGTTGACTGGGAAGCGGTGACGGCAAGGGCTGCCTGATATCGGTCCCGTGTCGGCAGCTGGCGTCGACCGGCTGCCGGCCTTCCGGTCAATTGCACGACGCGGCGGCGAGCACGATCAGCGCCAACGCCGCGTAATGCAGCCCCGCGCCGACCAGCGTCAGCGCGTGGAAGATCTCGTGGTAGCCGAAGGTGCGTGGCCAGGGGTCAGGACGCTTCGTCGCGTATACCAGTGCACCGAGCGTGTAGGCTGCGCCACCAAGCGCGATCAACCAGATCTCGATGGCACTCATCGCCCGGCCGACCGCGCCTAAGTAGGGCGCCAGTGTCCACCCGACCGCGACCGCAATTGCCGCAGTGACCCACTTCGGCGCGCCGGGCCAGAGCATCGATACCAGCACACCGAGTGCGACACCGCACCAGATTGCGAGCAGCAGGTGGCGGCCGGTGTCGCCGCCGAGCGCGAGCATCGCGATCGGCGTGTACGAGCCGCCGATCAGCAGGAAAATCGACGCGTGGTCTGCGCGCCGCAGCCAGGTGCGCGCGGGCAGTGTCCACTCGAACCGATGGTAGACGGCGCTGATCGTGAGCAGGAGCACCAGGCTGCCAGCGTAGATCGCCGCAGCGAGACGCGCCTGTGTGGTCGGTGCAATTGCTACGAGCGTGGTGCCGGCACCGACCGCGTACACTGCGGCCCACTGGTGCAGGACGCCACGCAGGCTGGGCTTGAAAGCGCCTGTGCTGTCAGCGGTCGCGATCATCCATCGACGTCCGGATAGCGCGGGAAATTGCCGTCACTCTACTTCGGAGGCGTCGCGGGCGGTCGCTGCAGGGTCGCCAGGAAGCGCTCGAGTGCGGCGTTCGTCTCGGTGGGGGCTTCCTGCTGCACCCAGTGGCCGATGCCTGGCAATATCGTCGAGCCGCGGAAATCGGCGCAGCCGACCCCGGGATCCGCATAGAGGTCCATGCCGGGGATCAATGAGCGCGCCATGTCGCGTTCACCGCCGATGAAGCAGGACGGCTGGGACAGTGGCTTGCCGATCAATTCCTTCGACTCCGCGTAGTCGATGTTCTGGGCCCGGTAGCGATTCAGCGGGCCGCGAAACCCGCCCGCGCGAAATGCCTCCACGAAGACGTCGAAGTCGCGTGCGCTCATCCAGTCCGGCATGGCCTGCGGGTCGGTCAGGCCGTCGAGCAGCCGCGCATCGGGCGGCTTGCGCGTCGACCACTGGTCGGCCGGCGCCGAGCCCGACCACGCGAAATAGACTTTGCGCAGCGAGGTGCCCGGATCGGCCTCGAGTTCTGCCTCGGCGACGCCTTCCGGCTGGAAATAAAGCTGGTAGAAGAAGCGGTCCCGGTACATGACCTGCATCATGTCGATGAACGACATCTCGCCCAATGGGATGTACGGGACGCTGAGCAGTGCCACCGCCGACACCCGGCCCGGATGCAGCAATGCTGTCGTCCAGGAGATCGGCGCCCCCCAGTCGTGACCGAAGATGATCGCCTTGCCGTCGCCCAGCCGGTCGATCACGGCGACGACGTCCGACGCAAGCTTACGCAGCGAGTAGTCGGCGATCTCGCGCGGCTTGCTGCTGCCGCCGTAGCCGCGCACGTCGAGCGCCGCGACCCGGTAGCCGTGCGCAGCGAAATGCTCGACCTGGTGTCGCCACGAATACGCGAGCTCGGGCCAGCCGTGCACGCACAGGATCAACGGTCCCTGTCCGGCAACGGCAACGTTGAGCGTGATCGGGCCGTTCTCGACGGTGACGAAATCCTGGTGCCAATCCATCACGCCGACGCGGCCGCTGCCGCGGTATTCGAGATGTCCTTCAATCTTGCATCGAGGTCGCGCGCGATTTCCTCGTCGCGCAGCCCCATTTCCTCGACATCGCCCTCGGCGAACCCGAGGATGCCCATGTCGGCGTAGGCCTTGCGCACCCGCGGCCCCCACAGGCCGATGTCCTTGATCGTCGGAACGATTCGAGCGAACAGGCTGGTCCGGTACACGCGCATCAGTTCCGAGTGATCCACCCAATCCTTGCATTCTGCCATCGGCAGGCCCATCTGTTCCCAGACCTCGTCGCCGAGGAACCGGTCGCGCAGCAGGTAGCAGCCCTCGACGACGAACTCTTCGCGCTCGTCGCGTTCCTTCGCGGTGAGTTGCGGGTAGTAGTCGCGCAACGCGAGCCGGCCGAAAGCCACGTGCCGCGCCTCGTCCTGCATGACGTATGCGGTGACGGACTTGGCCAGCGGGTTACCCGCGTAGTCCCGTATCAGGCCGAACGCAGCGAGCGCCACGCCCTCGATCAGCACCTGCATGCCGAGGTAGGTGACGTCCCACCGCGAGTCGCGCAGCGTGTCGTCGATCAGGCTCTTCAGGTACGGATTGATCGGGTAGACCATCTCGTATTTTTCGTGCAGCAGCCGCGAGAACGCCTCCACGTGGCGTGCCTCGTCCATTACCTGCGTGGCGCCGTAGAATTTTGCGTCGATGTTCGGTACCTGCTGCACGATCTTCGCCGCGCACACCAGCGCGCCCTGCTCGCCGTGCAGGAACTGCGACATCTGCCATGCCTGGATGTGGTGCCGGAGGCGGGTGCGTTCCTTCGCGTCCATCCGGTGCCAGGCCGGCGAGCCGTAGATCGAGATCATCTCGTCGGGCAGGCCGGCCGGGTTCTCGGGATCAATGTCCTGCGACCAGTCGATGCGATAGTCCGAGTCCCACTGCTGGCGCTTGCCCTTGCGGTACAGCTTCAGCAGCGATTCGCGGCCGTCGTCGTATTCCCAGCGGAAGTTGGCCTCGAAGTCCTGCGCCACGGACCAGTCCATGCTGTCGAGGTCGCAGACGTAATGGTTTCCGGTCGACATCAGCTCTCTCCCCGCGAGGTTCATGCCCGTCGTCTAGCGTGAAATGCGCATCCGGTCAAGGTCCGAGGCGTCAGCGAGCCACCCATCCGCCGGACACGGGAAACACCTGGCCCACGAAGCAGTTGGCGTGGTCCGAGCAAAGATAAGCGGCAAACTCCGCGTCCTCGCGTGGCGATACCAGCCGCCCGAGCGGGACCTCCCGCTTCAGCCGTTCCTGGAAGCGCGGGTTGGACTGTATCTCCGGGGGGAAATAGGTCACGGTGTCGACGAAATTATTCGCGATCGCATTGACCTGGATCCCGTGGGCCGCAAGCTCGACGCCCACCGCCTGGACGTAAGCGAGTTGCGCGCCGCGTGCAGCGCTGTAGCTGGAGGCGCGCTTCATGCCGCGCAGTGCCGATGCGCTGCCCATGACCAGGATCTTTCCGGCGTGCCGCTCGATCATCTGCGGCAGGACCGCTCGCAGCAGTCGCGGCAACGGATCGACCACGTGCGAGAACACATGTCGCCATTCCTCGTCCGTCACATCGACCGCGGGAGTGCTGGCGGCTGGCACGGCCAGGTTCGCAATGAGCACGTCGACCCGCCCGGTGGCCGCGACCAGCGCGGACGGGGCGTCCGGATCGGCGAGCGTCTGCGTATCGGCGATCACGGTGGCGCCATGCTCGCGGAACACCTCGCACAGCACCGGCCCCACGAATGTGTCGGCCTGCGTGATCAATACGCGCTTACCCTCGAGATACTGGTTTGCCGCTGGCATCAATGTTCCTCGAGGTGGATGCATCCCGCCGCAGCCGGAACGCCGTTTGGCGATGACGCGGGCTGCGGCAATGACTTGCCGCCCGACGAGGAATAGCATATTGGGACGGTCGACGAGGAGACTAACATGAGCACCCGAACGATTCTTGTCCTCGTCGTCAGTGGTTTGCTGGCCCTGTTCGCCGTGGTCAACTGGAGCACGTTCGTCACGCCCACGCACCTGTCACTGGTGGTCACCAGCGTCGATGCGCCCCTCGGACTCGTAATGCTCGGCTTTACCGCGGCGCTTGCGGCGGTGCTGCTCTTCTACGCGCTGAAGGTGCAGATCAACGCACTGTCGGACGGTCGCAAGCAGGCCGAGGAGCTGCGCCGGCAACGCGAGCTCGCGGACCAGGCCGAGGCATCGCGATTCACCGAGCTTCGAGCCTACATCGGCCAGCAGCTTGCGTCGCTCAGGCAGGAACAGCTGGCCGGTGCGGAGCGCCTGCACGGGGAGATTGCCGCCGCGACGAATACTCTCTCCGCCTGCATCGGCGAAGTCGACGATCGGCTCGAGCGCCAGTGGCCGACGCCGCCCGACCGGCAGCCTTGAGGCGATCGGGCTCGCTGAACCCGAGCCGGCCGGTTGATCAGCTGTCGAAATCGCGCGACCGTGCGACGGCCGCGATCGGCGGGATATGCCGGCACCGGACGGAATGACGGCGACGCCGAGGGGGCGGGATCCACTGTCTTCGGCTATGCTCGCGGCCAGCACACCAGCCCCGGGAAGCAGGAACCGTGGAGCCGCATTCAGACTCGGATTTCGACCGGCTGACTGAGCACCTGAACGAGGCGCAGCGCCTGCTGTCGCGCCATCGGCTGGTCGAAAACCTGGTCAATCGCCAGGAAATGCCCAGGCACGAGCTGGTGGAAACGCTGGTGCACCGGCAACACCTCGCAGAGCTCGGCCAGTTGCTGAACCGGCTGGACGCGGTCGACGCCGCGCGCATCCTCGAGGCGCTCTCCGAGGAGGACCGGCTGCTTGCCTGGGAGCAGATCAAGGTGGATCGCCTCGACGGCATCCTGCTGCTGCTGGACGACGAGGTTCGCGAGGAGCTGCTGAACGCCTCGAAGCACCAGAGCGAGAAGATCGCGCTGAACGCCTTTGAGTTGCACGAAGGCCGGCTTCGGCAGGTGAAGGTCTCGAGGCGGTCGGACCTCGCCAACGTCAAACCGATCTGGGTGGACCTCGTGGCGCCTTCGGCGGAGATGCGCTACTGGGTCGGCGAGTATTTCGGTCTCGCGTTGCCGGACCCCGACAGCCTCACCGACCTCGAAGCCAGCGCCCGCTTCTACGTCGAGGACAATGGCGAGATCCACCTTCACTCGGATTTCCTGCTCGACACTGACGACGGAACGCAGAATGTCGCGGTAGCGTTCATCCTGCACAAGGACGTCCTTTTCTCGGTGCGCAAGGAAGAACTGCCGGTGTTCCGCCTTCAGCGACTGCGAGCGCGGACGCAGCCCGGCTACGTGACCGAAGGCAAGGACGTGCTGCTCGACCTGTACGCGGCCGACGTCGAGTACTCGGCGGACGTGCTGGAGGAGGTCTACGCGGAATTCGAGCACGTCGGCAAGCGCGTGCTGAACCCGCAGGTGACCGACGATGCGGCGGCCCAGATTCTCTCCGAGATCGCCCGCACCGAGGACTTGAACGGCCGCATACGCCAGAATGCCCTCGACACGCGGCGCGCGCTGTCATTCCTGATGCGCGGCAAGTTCCTCACACCGCAGCAGTTCGAGGAGGCGCGGCAGATCGTGCGCGACATCGAGTCGCTGGACGGTCATACCACCTACCTGTTCGGCAAGATCAACTTCCTGATGGACGCCACGGTCGGCTTCATCAACATCAACCAGAACAAGCGCGTCTCGAAGCTGACCACCATCAGCATCATCTTCGTGCCGATCAACATCCTGGCCGGCATTGGCGGCATGTCGGAGTACACGATGATGTCCGGCGACCTGGGCATCCGGTGGCCTGTCGCCTACGGTATCTTCCTGGTCGGTTCGGCACTGATCGGCTGGGCCACCTATACCGCCATCAGGGCGTACGAGGCGCGGCAGGCGAAGAAGATGCTCGAGGCGACCGGGCACGCGAAGCTCGGTTGAGCCTCAGGCGTGCGATCCAGGCGCGCGCGACTGACTTGACTGCCGCTGTCCCTACCGCGCGGTCACGATTCGCAGCGGCATGCCTTCGGAGCGAAGGTACTCGGCTTCCTGCTGCAGGTCCGCGGCCGTGAGTGGATGGTTGCGCAGGGAGCGCAGCCGGAAGCGTATCTGCAGGCCGCGGCCGCGCGGCGCCGCGCGGAACGCGGGGAGCCCGTCCCCGGACCGATTGCGGTGCAGCAGCACGGCAAGCCGCAGGAGCAACAGCAGCCGCAGGGCGAGCCGGTCCCACGGCGGAATCAGTTCGTCGAGCCTGTCCAGCACCAGCTTGCGCCGGTGCGACCGCACCAGCCATGCCAGCAGCAGCTGTTCCTCGCGCGAGAATCCAGGCATGTCGGCGTTCTCGAGCAGGTAGGCGCCGTGCCGGTGGTAGCCGCTGTGGGCCACGTCGAGGCCGATCTCGTGCAGGCGTGCGGCCCAGCGCAGCGCCTGTTCGGCCAGCGGGTCCTTGAACTGCCATGTGCGGCCGACCTGGCCCAGCAAGCGCACCGCCGTCTGCTCGACCCGCGCCGCCTGCGCGAGATCCACCTGGTAGCGCTTCTGCATGGAGCGCACGGTCCGTTCGCGAGCGTCCACCGAGGTGATTCGGCCCACCAGGTCGTAGAGAACGCCCTCGCGCATCGCCCCGTCGGCGACTCGCATCTCGCGGATGCCGAGGCGGGCGAATATTTCCGCCAGGACCGCGAGACCGCCAGCAAATACCGCGCGCCGTTCACCCGACAGCGACTCAAGCGGAATCGACTGCGTGTTGCCCGCACTCACCAGCAGGTCGATCAGTTCTTCCAGCCCCACCCGGCTGATCGAGGTGCACCGGGAATGAATCTCCCGCTGGGCGTCGAATATGGCGCGCACCGTGCCCGAGCTGCCAGCGACCGAACTCCAGCCCCTGGCGCGGAACGCCCGCTGGATCGGCTCCAGTTCCTGGCGCGCGGCAAGGCGCGCCCGCTCGAAGCGCTTGGCCGTGATCCTGCCATCGGAAAAAAACTCGTTGCTCATCAGCACGCAGCCCATGTTCAGGCTTTCGAGCTGTTGCGGCTCCTTGTCCTTGCCGATGATCAGTTCCGTGCTGCCGCCGCCGATGTCGATGACCAGCCGGCGTCCTTCGATGCGCGGCAACGTATGCACCACGCCGGAATAGATCAGGCGCGCTTCCTCGCGGCCGGAAATCACCTCGATCGGGTGGCCGATCGCCGCGCCCGCGCGCTCGAGGAATGCCTGCCTGTTGCGCGTCCGTCGCAGGGCACTGGTGCCGACGACCCGCACGCGACTGGCGCGCATGTCGACCAGGCGGTGGCCGAATCGCTCCAGGCACGCGATGGCGCGCGCCGCCGTTGCCCGGTCCAGCCGGCCCTCTTCATCCACGCCACCGCCCAGCCGAATCATCTCCCGCAGGCGATCGATGATCACGAGCTGACCGTTCGAGCGGCGCGCCACCACCATGTGGAAGCTGTTCGAGCCGAGGTCTACGGCCGCCAGGACCCTGGGTGCACGAGGCATGTCAGCTCACGGCAGGTTGCAGATGTGACCAGGTGGACGATAGCGGTGCGGACGCGGCGAGTAAATCGCGGATTGACGACGCGTGGTTCCGGGTTCGGCTGGATCATGTACTTCAGTCGTCCCCGGAGCCCGCAAGTCGAGGCGCACGGGCCCGGTTCGGCAACGTCCCGGCGGTTCACCTAAATGCATGAAAAGTGCAGCGAGCGTGCAACATCGGACGGTGATCATTCACCTCGCGCCGATCCGGCGCATCGTGGAGGATCGAGATGGAGATCATCGGCATAGTGATGCTCGGTTCCGTGGCGCTCTGGATGTTGAAGCAGTTCGAACGTCATGACTGGTAGCCCGCTGGGCCGGGCCAACTGACCGATGCGGCGCCGCCGGGCCCCGGGGAAACCTGCGTGTCATTGTCGCTGCCTGGGCCGTGGAGCGGCGTCGCATCGGTGCGGGTGGCGGGAGGGCAGCAGCGTGCCTGAAACAATATGGTCACGTACTGCAGGTAAAATGACCGGGTTTACCCCGTCGGTTGCCTGGCCATGGACCGCCTCATCGAACGCACGCTGGCCGCGACACGTGACTTGCGCGCACGCGCGCTCGAATTCGAGGCAGAGCACGCCAACGACATCGCCGCGGTCGAGCAGCGCTTTCGCGAGAGCGCGCGCAACCTGCTGCACTACCTGAGCGTGCGGCAACAGGACATCAGGCCGCTGCAGCGGGACCTGCACTCGCTTGGACTGTCGTCGCTCGGCGTGCTCGAATCACACGTGATTGCGAGCCTGAATGCCGTGATCAGCAACCTGGAGAGGCTGGCCGGCAGCACGACGAGCAACAAGCCGACTCCGGTGGTGGACGATCGAACCGGCCCGTTGCTGCTGCACGATCACGCGCGGGCGCTGCTTGGGCCGACACGGCGATTCCGTTCGGTCCGGATCATGGTGACGATGCCGTCCGAGGCCGCGAGCGACGAGCAACTTGCTTGTCGACCTGCTGCGCGCCGGCATGGACGTAATGCGTATCAATTGCGCCCACGACGACTCCGACACCTGGCGGCGCATGGTCGCCAACCTGCGCAAGGCCGAGCGCACCGTGGGTCGCAAGTGCAGGATCCAGGCGGACCTGGCCGGGCCGAAGCTTCGCACGGGCTCGATCGGGCCCACCGGTCATTTCGTGCGGATCCGGCCACCGCGTGACGTGATGGGCAGGGCAACCCGTCCTGCCGTCGCCTGGCTGACTCCTGCGGACGCTGCCGAGGCCGCGCCGGCCGGCTGCCAGGCATTGCCGGTTCCGCGGGTGCTGCTGGAGCAAGTCACGCCGGGCGACCAGCTGCGCGTCGCGGACCTCCGTGACAAGGAGCGCGTGCTGACCGCGGTCGAACGGCGCGGCGCCTCGTGGCTCGCCGAGTCGACGAAGACGCTTTACGCCTCACAGGGCGCGCAATGCGCGTTGCTTCGCGAAGGCGTGACGATCTCCGAGGGTCACGTCGGTGAGTTGCCCGGGGTCTTCGTGCCGATCGAACTGCAGGTTGGCGATACGCTGGTGCTCACGCGCGACGCCGCTCCCGGCCGGCCTGCGAGGGTCGACGAGATGGGCGTGGCCTCCGGGCCGGCCCGCATACACTGTACTCTGCCGGCGGCATTCGAGCGGGTGCACGCGGGCGATCGTGTCTGGCTCGACGACGGAAAGATCGGCGGCACGGTCGTCGGCAACGACGGAGATGAGATCCGCGTCAACATCGTCCATGCGCCTCCAATGGGCGCAAAGCTGCGGGCGGAGAAGGGCATCAATTTCCCGGACACGGAGCTGGGGCTGACGGCACTCACCGACAAGGACCTTGCCGACCTGCGCGAAGTGGTGGCTTTTGCCGACATGATTGCGCTGTCGTTCCTGCGCACGGAGCAGGACGTCGAACTGCTCGAGGACCAGTTGCACGCCCTCGGTGCAGGGCACCTTGGCATCGTGCTCAAGATCGAGAACGCGACGGCATTCCGCAATCTTCCGCGAATACTACTGGCGAGCCTGAGGTCACCGCCGGTCGGGGTGATGGTCGCGCGGGGAGACCTTGCCGTCGAGATCGGCTTCCAGCGCCTCTCCGAAGTTCAGGAGGAAATCCTGTGGGTGTGCGAGGCGGCGCACGTCCCGGTGATCTGGGCCACCCAGGTGCTCGAGGGCCTGGCCAAGGCCGGCGCGCCGACCCGTGCCGAGGTGAGCGATGCGGTCATGAGCAGCCGTGCCGAATGCGTGATGCTGAACAAGGGTCCGCGAATCGTATCGACAGTCGAATTCCTGGCCGACGTCCTCGGGCGAATGGAGGAACACCACGACAAGCGCATGACGCTGCTGCGGCGATTGTCGGTCTCGGAGATCTAGTCGCTCAGTGACCCGTAGGGTCGGAGCGGTGCAGCCGGCTGCGCACACTGCCGACCGTCAGCACCGTCAGGAACGTCTTGATCCGGGCGCCCGACTCGATCCGCGCCATTTCCGAGAGGTAGACCTTCTCGACATGGTCGACCGGCAGGCCCAGGTCACGCGCCAGGTTGTCGACGACCGCCCGGTGGGAAGCATTGACCTTGTGTTCGCGATCCGCCGACGCCATGTATCACCTCGCGCATGTCTTCGATCTGCCGGGCGGTCATTTTATCGTGCAGGCGGCGGGAACCAGGGTGCGTAGAAATACCTCCCTCAGCGAGCCAGGCGCGATCGAGTGCGTTTCATAAGTGTTACGTGCGTGCCTTCGCAGGCAACCTCGGACGCGCCCTCGTCTGGATCGGACCTGAGGTAGGTGCCGTCTGGCTGCATTTCCCACGCGTTTCGTCGATCCTCGAGCTGCACCTGCAGCGTCTCCCACAGTCGTTCCCTGAGGTGGCGTGCGTCTACCGGCGTCACGGCCTCGACGCGGCGCGAGAGGTTGCGATCCATCCAATCGGCGGAGCCGATGAAGAAATCCCCGTCGAGCGGGTTGGATTGGCCGTTCCCGAAGTGGAACACGCGTGCGTGCTCGAGAAATCGTCCGATGACGGAGCGCACCCGGATGTTCTCCGTCCAGCCCTTGATCCCGGGCCGCAGGCAGCAGAATCCGCGGATGACCAGGTCGATCGCGACGCCTGCCTGCGACGCCCTCGACAGTGCCTCGCAGACCGGCAGGTCCTCGAGCTGGTTGATCTTCGCGACGATGCGCGCCGGCCTGCCCTCCCGCGCATTAGCCGCCTCGCGTTCTATGAGCTCCAGGAATCGCTCGCGCATGTTGATCGGTGCCACCAGCAGGCGCTCGAAGACCGGTTCGCGGGAATACCCGGTGAGATGGTGGAACAACGTGACCACGTCACGCGTGATCGCCGGATCGCAGGTGAAAAGTCCGAAGTCCGTGTACATGCGCGCCGTCTTGACGTGGTAGTTGCCGGTGCCGATGTGCGCGTAGCTGCGCAGGCCGTCGCCCTCCCGGCGCACCACCAGCGCGAGCTTGGTGTGTGTCTTGAGTCCGCGCATGCCGTAGATCACGTGATCGCCGGCCTTCTGCAGCTCGTTGGCCCAGTGCAGGTTGCGTTCTTCGTCGAAGCGCGCGGTGAGTTCGACCAGGCACGCGACCTGCTTGCCGTTCTCGGCTGCCTTGATCAGCGAGCGCACGAACGGCGTGTCGTCACCGAGCCGGTACACGGTCATCTTGATCGTGGTGGTGTTGAGGTCGTTCGCAGCGTCGCGTATGAAGCGCTCGACCGTCGCGTCGAAACTCTCGTAGGGGTGATGGACCAGGACGTCCCCGGCGCGGATCGCCGCGAACAGGTCGGCGTCGGGGTCCAGCCCGAGCGGGATCATCGGCGTCCATGCCGCGTCGCGCAGCTCCGGCACCGGCAGCGAGGCAAGCTGGAAAAGGGCCGTGTAATCGAGCAGTCCTGGGAGCTCGTAGATGTCGCTGTCGCGCAGTTCGAAGCGGTCGACGAGGCCGGCGCGGATCTCGGCCTGCGGCGTACCCCGGAACTCGAGACGCACGACCGGCTGGAACCTGCGCTGACGCACCTGTTCCTCGATCAGCTCGCGGATGCTGTTGTCGCTGTCCTCCTCGATCGCGATGTCCGCGTTGCGCGAGACGCGGAACAGCGTGGCTTCCTCGATGCTCACGCCGGGAAACAGCTTGTGCGCGTTGCGCAGCACCAGGTCCTGAAGGGACACGTAGCACTGCTCGCCGGCCGGCACGTCCGTGCGCAGGAGGAGCCACTGCAGGATCGTCGGCGGCACCTTCACGCGCACGCTGACCCGCTCGTCCGATACGGGATCGCGCAACACGAACCCCCAGGACAGCGAGAGGTTCGACATGAATGGGAACGGATGCGTCGGATCGAGGCTGAGCGGCGTGAGCGCGGGTGACACGTGGGTGTCGAAGTAATCGGACGCCTCGCGCCGCTGGGCATCGGTCAGATCGTCCCATTCGGCGAGCCGGATGCCGTGCGTGGCCAGCAACGGCCGCAGCCCCGAGAAGCAGTCGGCCTGCTCGAGCAGCATCGGAAACAGGGCCCCGCGCAGGGTCACCATGTGGGCGTTGAACGCCTCGACGGATGCCTGGCTGCCGCTCGCGTAGGCGCGCGTGCGCATGGCGCCAACGCGCTTCATGAAGAACTCGTCGAGATTGGAGGTGAATATGCCGAGGAATTTAAGCCGCTCGAGCAGCGGCGTGCGGTCGTCCAGTGCCTCGCTGAGTACGCGGCGGTTGAACTCGAGCCAGCTCAGGTCGCGGTCGAACCACGCCTCACGCAGGAATGTCTTCCGGCTGGATTGCTCTTCCTTGCCCATTGAAGTCTCGCCCGTCGTCACTCAACTAGACATCGTCCCACAGCCACGTTTCATCAGGATGACAGATAGGCGCCCCGGCCGCGCTATGATGAGCTGAAAATGCAGATCCTCGCGGTCACGAACATCAAGGGCGGCGTCGGCAAGACCACCACGGCGGTGAACCTCGCCTGGCTCGCGGCCGCCTCGGGCCGACGGACGATCCTCTGGGACATCGATCCGCAGGGGGCGGCGACCTACATCCTGCGCGGGGAGCCGAACGAGCGCGCCTCCGCCAAAAAGCTCGTGCAGGGCAAGCGTGAGTTGACCGAGCTGCTCGCCGGGACCGACTACGAAAACCTGCGACTGCTGCCCGCCGACGTTTCCTACCGGAACTTCGACATTCACATGAGCGACCGCAAGCATCCGACGAAGCAGCTCATGATGATGAGCCGCACACTGCAGGATAATTGCGATCTGCTGGTCCTCGACTGCCCGCCCGGCATGTCGCTGCTGTCGGAGAACGTGCTGCGGGCGGCGGATACGCTGATCGTGCCGATGCTGCCGGCGCCACTCTCGCTGCGCATGATCGACCAGCTGCTAGCGTTCGTGGAGGGGTCCGGCTGGTCGGACCTCCAGGTCCTGCCGTTCTTCTCGATGGTGGACCGGCGCCGTTCGCTGCACCGGGACCTCATCGAAGGTGCGCGGGTGCAGTACCCGGGAATCCTGGAGACCGAAATCCCGTACTGGAGCGAGATCGAGCGCATGACGGTGCGGCGCGCGCCGTTGCCGTCGTTCGCGCCGGGCAGTCCGGCGGCAATGGTGTATGCGGCCCTGTGGCAGGAAACGGCAGGGCATCTTGCGGAGTAGTGATGCAGCCATCCGCGTATCGTCGCGAGGGTGACACCTGGCTGATCGAGATCCGGTTGCGGGAAATGCGGCAGCTGTTTCACCACCTCGATCCGGCGCCGTTTCGCGAGAAGGACCTCGACCCGTCGGCCGAGACGTATATCGAGGATGCGGTACGGGAGATCGGCCCCCGACAGCCGTGCAGGCTGGTCGTCCACCTGCCTGACGCGGAACTCGCCTCCGCGGACGCGAGGACGCTGCCCGAGGCACTTGCGCACTATTTCGAGTATCGAGCCTGGCGGTCGCAGGTCGAGCTTCGCCGGCTGCTCGGGCGAGGCGTGGTGAGCCTGGTCATCGGGCTCGCCTTCATGTTTGCCTGCCTGACGCTGCGCCGCTGGCTCGCGACGGCCGGCAGCACCGGAGTCTTTGCCGAGGGCCTGTTGCTGATCGGCTGGGTCGCGCTGTGGCGACCCGTGGAGATCTTTCTCTACGACTGGTGGCCGATACGACGCCGGCAGAGGCGATTCGAATTCATCGCGCGGATGCCGGTCGAGATCAGGAGCGAGCGAGAGTCCCTCGACGGCGTCGAATTACTGAGTCACCGGGAAAGTCGGTGCAGAATCCCGGGTCGCCCTCGTGCGGCGTACGCCGTGCGGGTGGTGTTCGCTGGCCTGTTTAAATGAGATCCCAATGAGTGCATACGACAAAAGCGACCTGGCCGTAATCGAGGAAATGGCGAAACGCTTCGCCCAGGCGGAAATCGGCCCGCACCTCGAGGCCTGGGAGGAGGCGGGCGAGTTCCCGCGTGATCTTTACCGCAAACTCGCCGGCATGGGCTGGCTGGGCCTCGGCTATCCCGAAGACCTGGGCGGTACGCCGGCGCCGTGGGCGGTCAGGATGGCATTGTCCCGCACGCTGTCGCGCTACACCGGCAGCGGTGGCGTCATGGCTGGTGCATTCAGCCATTCGATCGGGTTGCCGCCGATCCTGAACCACGGCAGCGACGAACTGAAGCGGCGCGTGATCCCGGACGTGCTTGCAGGCGCGAAGATCTCGGCGCTCGGAATCACCGAGCCGGGCTGCGGATCCGACGTGTCCGGGCTCCGGACCACGGCCCGACGCGAAGGCGACCACTACGTAGTGGACGGGGAGAAGGTGTTCATCACTTCCGGCATGCGCGCCGACTGGATCACTGCCGCCGTGCGCACCGACCCCGACAACAAGGGTGCCGGTGGGATATCGATGCTCGCGATTCCCGGCGATGCGCCAGGCCTGACACGTGCACCGCTGAAGAAGATGGGCTGGCTCTGCTCCGACACCGCGCAACTGCGATTCGACGGCGTACGGGTCCCCGTCGAGAACCTGGTCGGCGAGGAGGGCAAGGGCTTCAGGATCATCATGACGAACTTCAATGGCGAACGTCTATCCATGTCGGCGATGGCGCTCGGCATGTGCGAGTGCTGCTATGACGAGGCGCTGGCCTGGGCGCGCGAACGCAAGACTTTCGGCGCCTCGCTGGTGAGCCACCAGGCGGTCACGGCACAAGCTGGTGGACATGCGCATGCGCATCGAGTCGACACGCGCCTGGCTCGCGAACGTTACCGATCGCGCCGATGCCGGCCAGGCCGACGCCCAGTGGATCGCCGAGGTGTGCATGCTGAAGAACCACGCCACGCAGGCGATGCAGTTCTGCGCGGACCAGGCGGTGCAGATCCTCGGCGGCATGGGTTACATGCGCGGCTCCGCAAGCGAGCGAATCTACCGCGAGGTCAAGGTCGCGATGATCGGCGGTGGAACCGAGGAAATCATGAAGGAGCTGGCTTCGCGGCAACTCGGCATCTGATCGATGCCTTCGATAGCTGCGATAACCCGGGGCCGGTCAGGGTTCGGGCCAGGGACCGCCGGCGTTCACCAGGCCGAGCCGAATCGCCTCGTCCGTCGTGAGTTCGCGAATGGCGTGGTGCGGCACGCCGGACATCATCGTCACGAGTTCGGGACTGATGTCCATCTGGATCAGGTAATCCTTCACCTGTCCGGTCACTGCCTCCTGGAACGCGGTCTCGTCCGGCACTGGCACGCTGTTCGCGGCGCGGTGGGTACCGATGACCGAGCCGGGTTCCAGCGAGCGCCGCACGCCACCAGCGTAGGCAATCGGGCAGGCGCTATAGCACCGCCCTGCGCGTGGCAGCGCTGAACCGGGCGCGCGGATTCCGACACTGGTCGCATAGCCGCGTTCCCTGAGCACGCGACCGAGGGCCATCGCTTCGACCACGTGCCCACCCGGCGAGTCGAAGTACACGACCGCACTTCGCACCCCTTCCGCGTCGAGTACATGCTCGAGCCGCGCGGTCGCGCCGGTGTCGATGTAGCCCTCCAGGTAGACGAACCATCGACTGTCGTCCGCCGTGCGGCCCGCGTAGCCGGGCGCCACTGCAGTGATCCTCAGAAAATCGGTGCCTGGCACCGATTTTTCGGCTGGCCGCCAACCGGTACCGCAGGTGACCGAAAGCGCCAGGGCCGCCAGGGCCCGCTGTGGGTCGATACGCATGTCAGGCCATTCTGCGTCATGATTCGCAGATCAGCCAAGGTGAGGAGCAACGCGATGGATATCCAGGTCGAACAACGCGACCACCTGCTCGTCATGGGAGTACGACGTCCGCAGAAGATGAATGCGCTCAGCCGCGACATGTTCCACGCGCTCGCGCGGGCATTCCACCGTCTCGAGCACGATCCCGACCTGTGGGTCGGCGTGATCTGGGCCGAGGGGCCGCACTTCACCTCGGGCGTGGACCTGAACGACTGGGCCGAGGCGTTCGCGGCGGGCTCCCCGTTCCCGATCGGGGAGGGCGAGATCGACCCGTTCTCGATGAGCGGGCCTCGATTGTCGAAGCCGCTGGTGATCGCCGTGCAGGGCCGCTGCTACACCTGGGGCTGGGAACTGCTGTTGAACACGGACCTTCGAGTCGCCGCGACCGACACGCGCTTTGCAATGCTGGAGGTGAAGCGCGGCTTCTACGCCTGCGGCGGCGCGACGCTGCGACTGCCAAAGGAAATCGGCTGGGGCAACGCGCAACGCTACCTGCTCACCGGCGACGAGCTCGGCGCGGAAGAGGCACATCGGCTCGGGCTCGTGCAGCAGCTCTGCGCGCCCGGCGAACAACTCGACGCGGCGCTCGCGCTCGCATCGCGGGTCGCGAAGGCGGCGCCGCTCGGCGTGCAGGGCAGCCTGCGATCGTCGCGTACCTGCATGCTCGAAGGTGAGGCGGCGGCGGTGGGCGTCACCTTCCGGGGCATGGCCGAAGTGATGCGCAGCGAGGACGCCGCGGAGGGCGTTCGCTCGTTCGTGGAACGCCGCGAGGCCGTGTTCCGCGGGCGCTAGCGGCGCATCGCGACGCGGGCCGCCTGGCGGCGCTCGCGCAGTGTGCTGGTGGTCTCAATTCGGGAAAGTTGCCGGCCCTGTCAACCAACAGGCTCCTCGAGCGTTGTCTAATCACGTGGGACGACTTGCGGCCTTTGCGGGCTGTCGGTTCGTGCTCGCGCCGCCGCAGGACGTCGATTCCTGTCCTACGCCTGGGGTGCAAGAGATGCGTTACACACTCATTCTGTTCTCGCTGCTGGTCGCGCCGGTCCTGCCGGCCAACGCCCAGGTCAGCATCGGCATCGGGACGCCCAATGTGAGCATTGGCATCAACATGCCGGGCTACCCGGAGTTCAGCCGGGTACCCGGCTACCCGGTCTATTACGCGCCACGGGTCGGCCTGAATCTCTTCTTCTATGATGGGCTCTACTGGGCCTACCATGGCGACAACTGGTACGCGAGCTCCTGGTACAACGGGCCCTGGGGTCTGGTGTCCCCCATGTACGTTCCCGCGTACGTGCTGCGAGTGCCGGTGCGCTACTACCGCGTGCCTCCACCGTACTTTCGCGGATGGCCGCGCGACGCGCCGCCTCGCTGGGGCCAGTACTACGGCAATCACTGGGAACAGGAAAGGCATGGCTGGGACCAACTGGGACCGCAACTACGTCCCCCGGCCGCACCACTGCCTGTCTATCAGCAGCAATACTCCGGCAACAGGTATCCTCATGCGGACCAACAGCCGATGTATCGCAGCGAGTACTACCATTACCAGCCGACTGATCCTGTCGTCAGGCAGTACTACGAGCAGGAGACCGTGCGCTACAAGCAGCACCCGCAGAAGCAGTCCAAGGGCGGAAATGGCCAGGGCAACGACAAGGGCAAGAAGAATGGACAGGGGCACGACGACTAGGACGCGGGTGACAATGCATTGAACGCCGTCAACCTCGTGGCAATCGTGTTGCTCGCGGCTGGCACCGTCGCCTTGCTGTATGGCGGCTTCAGCTACACGAAGGAAACGCACGAGGCCAGGTGAGCGCTCCGGCACGGTGCGCTACCGCACAGACCCCGTCCTTCGACTCTCCTACAGTTCGACCATGTAGAGCGGGTTTCTCCGCGTCGGGCGGTCGGGTCGGCAGCGATCCGGCGCGAGCCGCGCACCCCCGCCAGTCACACGAGAGAATCAATGAATATCCGCACCACACTGGCCGCCGCAGTCACGGCGCTCGTGCTGCTCACAGCGGCCGAAAAGCCGTTCACGAAACAATAGCAGGAGAACCACAATGCTTTGGACAATTGCAGTAATCCTAATCGTGCTCTGGCTCCTCGGCCTGGTCACTTCCTACACCATGGGTGGATTCATCCACATCCTGCTGGTGATCGCGGTGGTCGTGATCCTGCTCAACATCATTCAGGGCCGGCGCGCGTTATGACGCATGGCCAGGCATGGCTGCCGGACGCGGTGGCCTTGCGTCGATCAGGAAATCGCAAAATGCGCTACGCAATTATTCTCTCGTCGCTGCTGCTGGGGGCGGCGCTCCCGGCCAATGCACAGGTGACCATCACCTTCGGCGTGCCCAGCCAGAGCATCGGGATGAACGTACCGGCCTACCCGGACTTTCAAAGGGTTCCGAGCTATCCGGTCTATTACGCGCCACAAGCGAACTCGAATCTGTTTTTCTACGACGGCATGTACTGGGCTTACCAGAAGGACAACTGGTACTCGAGTTCCTGGTACAACGGGCCGTGGCGCAAGGTGCCTCGGAGATACGTTCCCAACTACATTCTCAGGGTGCCCGTGCGGTACTACCGGCGCCCGCCCCAGTACTTCAGCGGGTGGGCATATAACGAGCCGCCGCGCTGGAGCCAGTACTACGGGGCGCAGTGGGAGCAGGAACGGCGCGGCTGGGACACCTGGGATCGCAAGTCCGCTCCGCCGCCCGCTCCATTGCCCGTTTACCAGCGGCAGTACTCGGGCGACCGATATCCCCGATACGAACAGCAGCCTGTGATCCGAAGCTCAGTATTACCACTACCAGCCAAGCGATCCTGTCGTGCGCCAGCACTACGAGCAGGAGACGGTGCACGCCAAGCAGCAATCGAAGCCCCAACCGCAACAGAAGCATTCGGAGCCGCAACAGCCGCCACAGCAACACTCGCAACCGCAGCAGCAGGGACCGAAGCAGCAGCAGCCGCAAGGCGCGCCTGCCGGCGAAGCGCAGGCACCAGCGTCGGGCCAGGAGAACGCTCAGCAGGGCAAGGGTGCAAGCAAGGACTCCAAGCCCGGACAGGGCAAGGACGACGATGCCGACAAGGGCAATGACAAGAATGAGGACAAAGGCCAGGGTCACAATGATTGACCCCAGGAGATGAGAAATTGAACTCAGCCAAGATTGCGGCAATCGTACTGATCGTGGCCGGCGTCCTCGGCCTGGTGTACGGCAGCTTCAGCTATACCAAAGAGACCCACGAAGCGAAGCTCGGCCCGATCGAACTATCGGTACAGGAAAAGGAGACGGTCAACATCCCGGTCTGGGCAGGCGTGGGCGCGATCGCCATCGGCGGTGCCCTGCTGCTGCTTGGAGGCAGGAAGAGTTAGGCACGTGGGTGCGCAGGCGCACAGATGGCCCGGGTCGACGGCCGCTACGCTGCTGCCCTGGAATCTTTCGCCGACCCGCTTCCCCGGCGTTCCCGGGAAAGGCGGCCAGCCCGGAAGTAATCGCATGAATCGGGCAGATAGCATGAAGGCCGACAGCACCGCGGCATCGGCCGTCAGCGATCACCGGTGACGCAGGCGCCTATCGCAGATGCGCCGGCGCGACCTGGGACCCGTACGAAGTCTGGCTTTCGAGGATCAAGCAACCGCGCGAGCGTGCCGCAACCGCCGTCGCCCATGGCACGCCAGGCAACGCAATCAGCGCGCGCGAAATGGTGCCGGCCGGATAGTTGGGGCCGGCGCGCTGCGCCACACATGATCCGGAGTATCCAATGACCCTTTGTCCCGTCGCTCTCGCCATCGGCTGCAAGAAGTGCCCGATCGTTCGTATCTGCCCGGTCAAGACGCTCATTGGCGACTACAAGCCTGGACAAGGCGGCCAGGAGCGCGCCGCGACGGCGCAATGTACGTTAGCGCACCGCACGCAGCGTCACTTGTGCCTACGCTACTCACCTGCGACGTGCGACCCGCCGGGTCGTGACACGCTCGCGGATGGTGAAGGCCATCCGCTTGGCTGACTCCCGCCAATTGGAACTCGAGGATTAACCATGAACCGTTCGATACTGATTCTTGCGCTGGTCGCCGCGCTGGGCCTTGGTGCTTGTGAGCGACAGCCCGCCGTAGTCACCGTTCCCGCGCCGGCTGCCGAGCCTGGCCCCGCCGGTCCGCAGGGCGAAACTGGTGCCCAGGGCAATACCGGTTATTCCGGCCAGACGGGTGAAACCGGCCAGACCGGCGAAACCGGCCAGACGGGTGAAACCGGCCAGACCGGCGATACCGGGCAGACTGGTGATACCGGCCAGACCGGCGAAACCGGGCAGACTGGTGATACCGGCCAGGCCGGCGCCACCACGGTAGTCGTTCAACCGCCGCCGAATTCGAACTGAGCAGACTGAATGACCGGCGCCCCAGGAGACCGCTCCTGGGGTAAGCCCAGCGCTCACGTGCGGCCGGAGAACACGGCTGCTGGTTCGAGCTCGAGCACCGCGAACAACGCGGCGCCCACGACGACAATGGTCAGCACGGGCAGCAATACCGCGGCGACGGCGGAATTCGCAGCGATTGGGCGTGACTTGATGATGTTGTCGATGAATTGAGCTTCCTTTCGGAGGGTGGGCGCGCGGGACCATTCACTGTCGAGGAGCGGCAGGCGTCACGCGCCAGATAACATTGCCAACATCGTCCGCGACGAGCAGCGTGCCGGTCTGATCCACCGCCACGCCGACGGGACGGCCCAGGGCGTTGCCTTGCGCGTCTACGAAACCCGCCAGGACATCTTCCGGGGCTCCCGTCGGGTGTCCATCGGCAAAGGCCACAAATATGACCTTGTAGCCGCTGCGCGGCTGCCGATTCCAAGACCCGTGCTGGCCAATGAACACCCCGCCGGCATAGCGCTGCGGCAACAGGCCACCCCGATAGAACACCAGCCCGAGCGAAGCAGTGTGCGCGCCAAGCGCGTAGTCGGGCATGACGGCACGTGCAACCAGGTCGGGGCGCTGTGGCTTCACCCGCGCATCGACGTGCTGGCCGTAATAGCTGTAAGGCCAGCCGTAGAACGCGCCGTCCCGGACCGCTGTCATGAAGTCGGGAACGAGGTCGCTGCCAATCTCATCGCGCTCGTTGACGGCGGTCCACAGCACGCCGGTTTGCGGCTCCCAATCCATCCCGTTCGGATTGCGGAGCCCGGACGCGAAGAGCCGCGAGTGGCCGGTTGCGGGATCTACCTCCAGGATGGCGGCACGATTGACCTCATTCTCCGTGCCGTTTTCGGCCGCATTGCTGTTCGAGCCAACCGTTACGTAGAGGCGCGATCCATCCCGGCTGGCAATTATGTTCCTGGTCCAGTGATGGTTGATCGTGCCTGCGGGCAGATCGACGACCTTCTGGCCGGGCGACGTAATCTGCATGTCACCCGTCCTGTAGGGAAAGCGCATGACTGAATCGGTGTTGGCGACATAGAACTCATTGCCGACCAGTGCCATGCCGAAAGGTGAATTCAGTCCGGTCAGAAACGCGGTTCGAGTCTCAGCGATGCCGTCCCCGTTGCTGTCGCGCAGAAGGGTGATGCGGTTCGCGCTCGGAACTGCCGCGCCGGCCCGTTTCATGACCAGGTGCATCACCCAGCCCTTGAGGCTTGGCGTGTTACCAGGGCGGGGCGGGCCGTTACTTTCGGCGACGAGCACGTCGCCGTTGGGAAGCACGTACAACCAGCGGGGGTGATCGAGGCCGGCCGCGTACGCATTCACCGCCAGCCCGGCAGCCGCCACCGGCGTCGTCCCTGATGGCCATCCCTTCGCTGGAGCTATGTGAACTGTCGGTATGAGTGTCTGGTGCGGCGGTGGCAATACCGGTTCGGGGCCGACGCCCGCGCTCTCGGGCAATGTCGCCAGGTCGCAACAGCCAGCGAGACCGAGCAGCAGAAGTCCAGTGATCCAGGGGCCGAAGGTGGGCCTGGCCGTCAACAACTTCTGTCTTCGTGTCACAGGTGTGGTCGCCGCGTGATGCAGAGGCAGTCGCTCAAAAGCCCAGGCTCGGCAGGGCGACGAGCCCAATCAGTGATGCGAAGACCAGCGAACGAAGCAAGCTCGGCATTACGGTTGTTCTCGCGCACGAACCGTCAACCGGAGGCAACCGGGTCGCACAGGAAGGTGTATAGGCGCGCCCGCCGAAATTCTCTGTACGCTGACGAACGGAGCCGGCGGGCCGACCAGCTCGGACCTTGGCGAGGTTGAAATGTTCCCGGGGCCCTTTGGACTACAGGTGCGGAAACTCCAGGAGGCGATCGGTTTCCTTCCTGACCACGGCGTAGCACTCGCAACACAGTCTTTCGAGCGACGGCCGGTCCAGAACCGTGATGTGCCCGCGGCTGTGACTGATAACGCCGAGATTCTGCAGCTTGCTGACCGCCCCGGTCACGCTTTCACGGCGGACGCCGAGCATGTTGGCAATGAGGTCCTGGGTAATCGTCAGTTCACTGGACGGCAGTCGGTCCAGGACTAACAGCAGCCAGCGACACAATTGCTGGTCCACCGAGTGATGCCGGTTGCAGACGACGGTCTGGGCCGTCAGTGTAATGAGCGCCTGCGTGTAGAGCAGCATCACCTGCTGCAGCGCGCCGCCGCGTGCAAATTCCGCCGTAAAGAGATCGCCCGTGAGGCGATAGGCCCAGCCTTGCATCTCTACGATTGCCCGGTTCGGTCGCGAATCACCGCCCATGAAAAGCGCGATGCCGACAAGTCCATCGTTGCCGACGATCGCGAACTCGGCGGAGGCGCCCTCAGCCGTCAGGTACTCGAGCGAGACGATGGCCGTAGTCGGGAAGTATGCGTACTCGAGCTTTACGCCCGGCTCGTACAGGACCTGGCCTTGCTGGAGGAAGACCGGCTGAAGGCTCCGCTGCAGCTGCTCGCGTTCGCAATTCGGGAGCGCGGCCAGCAGTTTGTTGTTGCGAACGTCCGCCGGTGGGTCGGCATGCGTCATGGGCATCCCTCTCGCCCGATGGAACGACGGTACCGAACCTGAATGCATGACGTAAACTTGGCATCTACGTACGGTGTCGTATGTGAATCGTCAGCCTCTGCGAGATCGCTTCTTTATCCGGTCGTCACGCTGTTCCTGCGCTCGCCGAAATGCGTCTCAAGTGCGGCGCTCACGCCGCAGTCAGCGTTCCGGGATCGGGGCCCCGCCGCCCCGGGCGTCCGTCAGTCGGCGGTCATCGGAGCGGTCATGAAGTTCGATCTTGTGGAGGAACTCGGCAGGCTCGCTGTCATCGTAGCGGTCCTGTATCTCGCGCTCGGGGCACTCGTGCGCGGGGGGCGTGCGGCCTGGTCGACACCTCTGTCGAAGCGCGGAGTGGCAAGCCTGATCGTGCTTGTCCTTCTTGTCGCGGCCCTGGAGGTTGCCGAGGATGCATTGGGCGGAGAGTCCGGTCCGATCGACCAGGCGGCGCTGTTTTTTATCCGGCGGCACGTACCGGGTACGCTGAGAGGGTACTTCGAAGCGGTGTCGTTTACCGGGTCGGCGAACTTTCTTCTTCCGCTCACGATCGTCACTACGATCGCGTTTCTATTGGCCGGACGTCGCTTCGAGGCACTGCTGATCGCAGCATCGGTGACAAGCGGTGCAATCGTGGTCTATGTCGTCAAGGCGATTTCGGGCCGAGCTCGACCGGCGCTGTGGCCCACCGATTGGTATTGGGGTTCCAGCTTTCCAAGCGGTCATACCCTGGTCGTCACTGTATTTGCCATCGCGGCATCGATCTGTGTCGGCCGGATGTGGCCCGCAGCACACAAGGTCGCGCTGTCGGCGGCGTTCTTGTGGATCTCCCTTATTGCGTTGTCGCGCCTGGTGCTGGGCGTCCACTGGCCCACCGACGTATTGGCCGCTGCGTGCATCGGAGCATGCCTACCCCTGGCGATGGCCGTGGTGCTCGAGCCGCGACACGCCTAACCCTCCGGACGCGCGACGCAGGGTCTGCGTGAGCACGTCGCTTCGAGGAATCAAGCACTTAGCAGCAAGTCCGTGCGTTGGCGGACAGACTCTGTGCGTCGGTGCGCCTATTCTTAATCCGACAGCCGGACACCCGGTTCGGTGCGTCACAGAACGATTTACCGACACCATCGAGGAAACATCATGAGCACGAAGCATGTCGAAGGCCACGTGAAGGAAGCGGAAGGCAAGGTCAAGGAAGTTGTGGGCAAGATGGTCGGCAACGAAAGTCTTGAAGCCAAGGGCAAGGCCGAGAAGATCGCCGGCAAGCACCAGGCAGCCCGTGCCGACCTCAAGGAAGACATCAAGAAACTGGTTGACGCGTGATTGACGAGCGACCGGCAAAGTCCGTGGTCCCGGCGTCAGCTTGTGCTGTCGCCGGGCTGCACCGCGCGGTAAAGGCATGCGGACCCGCCACTGAATCGCCGCAGCTCAGCAAGCGAGGGAAAGCCATGAACAAGAAGCAGATCAAGAGCCGAGTGAAGGCCGTCGAAGGACGGATTAAGGAAGTGACCGGCAAGCTTGTCGGCAACAAGGCCATGGAAAAGAAAGGCGTGGCCGAGAAGAACGCCGCTGATAAGAAGGTCCTGTATGAGGATCTGAAGGAAGACGTCAGGAACCTGGCCTGACGGCCTGGGTTCCGCGCGTCGCTTCGATGATCGATCGCGCCTCGATATAGATGCGGGTGATCTTCGGGTATCGCGACTTGATGTCCCGCTCGATGCTGGCAACTGCGGCGACGATGTCGTCGGCCGTTGACTCCCGCTCGAAACCCACGTCGAGCGTCAGCAGTATCTCATCGGGTCCCAGGTACATCGACAGCGGGGCGGCTGCTGCGCGGACGTGCGGGTTGCGCAAGGCGATATCCTGGATCGCGCTCGCCGTTTCCGGACGGACACCCTCGCCGATGAGCAGGCCCCTCGATTCGCGAATCAACAGCACGGCCACGCCCGCCAGCATGACGCCGATCGCGACCGATGCCGCTCCATCGATGATGGGCAGATCGAGGCGATGACTCAGGTAGACGCCGACGGCCGCCACTGCCAGGCCGGCGAGCGCGGCGGCGTCTTCGGCGAGCACCGTATATGTCGTGGGGTCCTTGCTGGACTTGAGCGAGCGCCAGAACGGGATGCCGCGGTTCGTCCTGAGAAACTCGCGCAGTGCGATCGTGAAGCTCCCCGTTTCGAATGTCGCCGCGGCGCCAAGTACAATGTAATTCCAGGTTGGATCCTGCAGCGGAAGCGGGTGGAGCATGTGCAGAACCCCCTCGTAGGCCGAAATTCCGCCGCCGAGCCCGAAAATGAGCACCGCGACCATGAGGCTCCAGAAATACAGTTCCTTGCCATGCCCGAAGGGGTGCTCGGGTGTGGCTTGCCGCTGGCTCAGCTTCATTCCTACAAGCAGCAGTACGCCGTTTCCGCTGTCGACGATGGAATGAATCCCTTCCGATAGCATCGCAGAGCTGCCGGTGATCGCGGCCGCAACGAATTTCGTCACTGCGATGGCGAGGTTCGCAACGATCGCACCGTAGACCACGAGTCTTGACTCAGCCACCGGCACACCATAGCGACCCGGGTCGGTACTGTCTGTACGTTTGGGGACGCTGTACGGCGCGGAACGCAAGTCATTGATTGCGGGCTGGTTGCGATAGCGCGGCCGGCACACCGCTCGGTTCCCCACAGCGGTCGAATCGTGCGCCGGCGAGCATAATTCGCTCATGAGCAAGCAACTCGTGTTCCTGGTGCCGGGCTTCTTCGGATTCACGACCGTCGGCACGGTCAGTTACTTCGAGGACGTCGAGCGCTCGCTTGGACTCGCGCTGCGCAAGCGCGGTGTCGAGGCCCGCATCGTGCGTTGCACGACGCAGCCGACGGCCTCGATCCCGCGACGCGTTAGCGCGCTGTGCCGCCACGTGGTGCGCAACGGCGGCCTCAGGGCCCGTGACCTGCACTTCGTCGGCCATTCGACGGGTGGACTCGACGTGCGCATGCTGCTGACGCCGGGCGTGAAGATCGCAAGCGGTGACTCGGGGGAGCGCATTGCCCGCCTGACCCGGACGGCCATTTCCGTGAGTACGCCGCATCACGGAACGCCTCTCGCCAACCACTTCATTTCGGTCCAGGGCCAGACGCTGTTGCTGGTGTTGAGCGCGCTCGCGACGTCGGGGCAGGGCCGCCGAGCGATTTTCGCCGCAGCCAAGGCCATCGGGGTCGTCGCAAGGCTCGATGACCGGCTGGGTCGAAGTGGAAGCCTGCTCGATCGAATTGCCGATGGTCTGCTTCGCAGGATCCGCGTCGACCGCAGTGACCCCGTGTGGAAATACCTCCGCGATATCGAGCAGGACCAGGGCGCAGTGCTGCAGCTCACGCCCGAGGGCATCGAGTTGTTCGACGCGGCCGTTTCCGATCGGGCCGGGATCCGCTATGGCTGTGTAGTAACGGGCGTACCCAGGCCGCGCGAGGACTTCAAGTCTGACGGAACTCCTCGATCCGGAGTACGTGGCATTGCGCGCGCTGTTCAGGCTGCTGCACGGACTGACGGCCGAGTCCCACCCGCGCTATCCGTACCCGAAACCGACGAAGGCGACGCAGCGGCGGCTCGATCGAGGGCTTGGCTTCAAGGTGACGTCAGGCATCAGCGACGGAGTCGTGCCGACGCTGAGCCAGCTGCACGGACGGGTGCTCCACGTCGCGCGGGCCGATCACCTCGACGTGGTCGGTCACTACACGCTAGCCGGCGGGAAATCCGGGGACTGGTTGCCTTCGGGCGCGGGATTCACCCGCGAGGCCTTCGACGCTACGTGGGAAGCGGTCGCAGGAGCAATCGCCAGCAGCGACGCATGAACAGCGGGCCGGTCGCTACTGCTTCTCTGCGATGACGCGACCGTCTGCGTTTACGAAGATCCGGTAGTGATTGCCGTCCTCGCAAGACGCGAGGTAGTCGCTCTCGCCCTGCTGCTGGACGCTTACGACCTTCCCACAGGGCAAGCCTTGCAGGGCGATCACGGCCGCCAGGTCCGTCGCCACTGGAACCGTGCTGCTCGCGGGATCTTCGGCGAGCGACAGGCCAGAACAAAGCGTCGTCGACATGGCGATCACCACCAGGCTCTTCTTACGTATTCTCACGGCAACGCTCCCGCCATCAGATTGGATTCGGTGAACTTTCCTGGATCCGCGAGGATGCCCCATATCGCCTCGCGCGATGCGACGATGTCGCGGGCAAGCGTCGGGTCACTGTCCTGCAGCAGCGCGAGCACCTTGAGCATCAGCAGGTTGTACGACTGTCGCAGCGCGGCGAGCGTCGGTGTCTGGCTCTTGTGATACGCGCGGAACTGATTCAGCAGGTCATCGACCTGGTTCTTGAGCGAAAGCTTGGTAAACACGCCGACGGCCTTGGTGTCGCGGAGTCGTGTTTCGAGCGACTTCAGGTCCAGCGGTGGCGTCGCCGGCCTGGCCGCGACGGGCGCCGGGGCTGCCTTCGGGGCCGTTTTCGGCGCGGGTGCGGGTGCCGGCGCTGCGGGACTTGTCGGCGTGGGTGCGGGTGGCCGTGCGGGTGTGGCGGCAGCGGAAGGCTGCGACTTGGCCACGGTGACCGGAGTAACTGCTGCGGTGCTGCTCGCGACCTTCGATTCCGCAGGCTGCGGTGCGGCGGTCGGAGCAGGCGGACGAACCGGCTGTACCTGGGTTGGTGCGGTCGGCGCTGCGCGTGGTTCCGGTGCCTCGGCGGCTGCGGGCTGCAGGGCTCTGGATCACTGCCGCCGGCACTCGACGACCGGTCTCGACACCCGGTGTCGAAACCGGCGTCGAAACCGGCGTCGTTGCAGGCGGCGCATCTTTCATACCGCGCAGCCCGCCGCCAGCAGCAGTGTCAGGCCGGCTGCTGTGCGTGCTTGCCGACTGGCGGCCCAACTCGTACTCATGGATTGCCTCGAGCGCCTACCTGGCGGGAATCGACACCATCATCATCTGGTCCTGCTGCACCATCAGCTCGAGCATCATCTGCATCATCTTCATGTGCCCCTGCATCATGTCGCGGTGCTTCATCATATCACCACCGGCCATGGGCTTGCCAGCCGGCGTCTGCATGTCGCCTTGCCTGGTCGCCGCCCATCATCGTTGGGCCTTTCATGTTGTGCATGAGCGTCATGCTGTCCTGCATGGTCTGCATGTGGTCCCGCATGAGCTTCTGGCGTCCTTTCGGGTCGGTCGTCGCGCGGAACTTGTCCATCTGCTGCTGCGCAGCCGACATGTTCTCGTGCATCCGGGACATCTGTGCGTCCATCTCCATGCGCATGGCAGGCTTCGCCGGAGCGGCCGTGTCCTGCGCGGAAGCCGGAGCGGCCTTGTCCTGCGCATAAGCCGGCGTTACTGACGACAGGGTCCAGGCAGTGATTGCAACGAGCAGAAATGTGGATTTCATGTTTGGGATTCCTTGTAAAAGCGGCGCACCACGTTTTTGACGTGGTGCGCCTCCGGGCGACGCATTCGGGGGTACGATGCGTGGGCCTCAAATCGTGGCGTCAATCGTCTTTCTTGACGGTGAGCGTGCTGTGGACCGACTTCACTCCTTCGGTTTCGCGCGCGATCGAGACGGCCTGGTCGATCGCTTCCTGCGTATGCGCAGTGCCGCTCAGCCAGACGATGCCGTCCATGTCGGTGTCGACGCTGATGTTCCCGAGACTGTTGATGTGCTTTGCCGCCAGCTGGGCCTTGACCGCCGTCGTGATCGCCGAATCCTTCACGAAGGCTTTGGGATTGGAGCGGTCCGCGTCTGAATCCTCGGCCACTGCCGCCACGGGAACAGCCAGCACGCCGGCAAGCAGAATGGAAATCGCGAGTGTCGTCTTCATGATCCTTACGCGCCTGTGTTTGAACGAGCAGCATTGTCATGCGGGTGGCAATCGACGTCGGTTCGCTATCGAACATTGGCCCCGGAGCCGCCGGCCGGCCCGTGTGCGCCGGCGCACAGTCGCCGGTCGGCGGAGTCGCTACGCTGCGTAAGTCGGGCGGAGCCTCCGTCCGTCTTTTTGCGCCACGAGCGCAGGTATTTCAAGGAGCGTGGTCATGCCCGAGACAGGAAGCAGTACCACGCCCGGCGACGATGGCGGCAAGGCGCGCGCATCTCGGAAGTGCGACGCCAGGAAGCGTTGCTCAAGACGGGAGCGCTGCAGACTGCGATTCTCACCAGCGCCAACTTCTCGATCATCGCCACCGACGAGAAAGGCATCATCCAGCTGTTCAACGTTGGCGCCGAGCGCATGCTGGGCTACCGGGCCGCCGAAGTCGTGAACCGGATCAGGCCGAGTGACATCCACGATCCGGAAGAGGTGATGGCGCGCGCGCAGGCGCTGAGCCTCGAACTGGACACCGCCATAACACCGGGATTCGAGGCGTTGGCGTTCAAGGCGTCGCGCGGGATCGAGGACATCTACGAGCTGACGTACATCTGCAAGGACGGCAGCCGCTTTCCGGCCATCGTGTCGATCACGGCGCTGCGCGACGACTACGGCGACGTGATCGGCTACCTGCTGATCGGCACCGACAACTCCGTGCGCAAGCGGGTCGAGCTGGAACTGCACAAGGCCATGTCGGTCGCGGAAAAGGCCAATCTCGCGAAATCGGACTTCCTTTCAAGCATGAGCCACGAGCTGCGCACGCCGCTCGGCGCGATCCTCGGCTTTGCGCAACTCATGGAATCCGGCTCTCCCCAGCCGACGCCCTCGCAGAAGCGCAGCATCGACCAGATTCTCAAGGCGGGGTGGTACCTGCTGGAACTGATCAACGAAGTCCTCGACCTGTCGTTGATCGAATCCGGCAAGCTGTCGCTGTCGCCGGAACCCGTATCGCTGGCCGACGTCATACGGGAATGCCAGACCATGATCGAGCCGCAGGCACGACAACGCGGTATCCGGGTGAGCTTTCCCCGGCTGGAGACCGCGTACTTCGTCAAGGCCGACCGGACACGCGTCAAGCAGGTCCTGATCAACCTGCTTTCCAACGCGATCAAGTACAACAGGGCGGACGGAACGGTGGCCGTGGCCTGCATCGTCAGTGCGCCAGGGCGCGTTCGCATCTGTGTCGAGGACAGTGGCGAGGGCTTGTCCGCCGAGGACATCGGGCAACTGTTCCAGCCGTTCAACCGGCTCGGACGAGCGGCAACCGCGGAGGAAGGCACGGGCATCGGCCTGGTGGTGTGCAAGCGGCTGGTTGAACTCATGGGAGGCGTCATCGGCGTCGAGAGCACGGTCGGGAAAGGCAGCGTCTTCTGGGTCGAGCTGAACCTGACGCCCGACCCGCAGGCGTCAGCCGGCACAGCCGTCCCCCCGGCGCTCGCCCCGGAACGGGGCGTGGCCCGACCCACGGCGCACACATTGCTCTACGTCGAGGACAACCCGGCCAACCTGATGCTGGTTGAAGATCTCATCGCGCGCCGGCCCGATATCCGCCTGCTGACTGCGAGGGACGGCCAGCGTGGCATCGAGATTGCCCGCGCCTCGCTGCCGGACGTCATCCTGATGGACATCAATCTGCCCGGCATCAGTGGCATCCAGGCGCTCGGCATGCTCGCGGAGGACACCGCGACAGCCCACATCCCGGTGGTCGCGCTCAGTGCCAATGCGGTTCCGCGCGACATCGCGAAAGGCCTGGAAGCGGGATTCTTCCGCTATCTCACCAAGCCGATCAAGGTCGACGAGTTCATGGACACGCTGGACGTGGCGCTGAAATTCGCCGAAGCCGAATCGGCCCGCGCAGGCGGAGCAGGAAAATCATGATGGACCAAACTCTCGATATTCTCGGTGCCCGCATCCTGATCGTCGACGACCAGGAGGCCAACGTGCAGCTGCTCGAGGGTGTGCTGGGTGAGGCCGGCTACACCTGCGTCAGCTCGACGATGAACCCGCAGGAGGTCTGCGCCCTGCATCGCACGAACCGCTACGACCTGATACTGCTCGACCTGCAGATGCCGGGCATGGATGGTTTCGCGGTGATGGCAGGCCTCGAGACGAGCGAATGCCGACCGCTACCTGCCGGTCATCGTGCTCACGGCCCAGCCGGGTCACAAGCTGCGCGCGTTGCAGGCCGGCGCCAGGGATTTCATCAGCAAGCCGTTCGACCTGGTCGAAGTCAAGACGCGCATCCGCAACATGCTGGAAGTGCGGCTGCTGTACAGGAAGCTCGAGAACTACGCCGCGGTGCTCGAACAGGCGGTGCAGGAACGGACCGCCGAACTGCGCGAAAGCGAAGCGCGCTATCGCAGCCTGACCGAACTGGCCTCCGACTGGTACTGGGAGCAGGACGAGACGGGAAATTTCACCAAGGTATCCGGACCGGTCCTGGACATGCTCGGCATCCGGGTCGAGCCGCTCGCGGGTGAAGCAGGCGCCGACGGGCCGGCGGGCTGGAACGAGGCGGAGCGCGCAGTGCTGCTGGACAGGATTGCCGAACGGCAGCCATTCATCGATTTCGCATTGAGTCGCGTCAACGCCGACGGCTCGCTGCAGCAGTTCCGGGTGAGCGGCGAGCCGATGTTCAACCGGTCCTGCCGCTTCATCGGCTACCGCGGAATCGGCGTGGAAACCACGGCCCGGCGATAGCACCAGCTCTCGCAGCGCCCGACGATGCCATCACTCCACCAGCCACGGTCAGAACCATCTGCTCGCCGCTCCTGCCGGCGGCGGAGCTCGAGCGCCTTTCCGAGCACCTGGAACTGGTCACGTTGCCGCTCGGCGAAATGCTCTACGAGCCCGGTGGACAGCTGCAGCATGCATATTTCCCCACCACCGCCATCGTGTCGCTGCACTACGTCCTGGAGTCCGGCGCGACGGCGGAATCCGCGGGCGTGGGCAATGAGGGCGTCGTCGGCATTGCCCTGTTCATGGGAGGCGAGACGACGCCGAGCTCGGCCGTGGTGCAGACGGCGGGCCACGCCTATCGACTGGCCGGCCGGGTGCTGAAGCAGGAGTTCACTCGCGCTGGCCCGATGCAGCGATTGTTGCTGCGTTACACGCAGGCGCTCATGACGCAGATGGCCCAGTCGGCGGTGTGCAACCGGCACCACTCGGTGGAGCAACAACTGTGCCGCTGGCTGCTGCTGACCCTCGACGGGTCCCGTCGCGTGAGTTGGTCATGACGCAGGAGCTGGTCGCCAGCATGCTCGGCGTGCGCCGGGAGGGCATCACGGAGGCGGCCGGGAACCTGCAGCGTGCCGGCATCATCAGCTACCGGCGTGGCCACATCGCGGTGCTCGATCGCTCAGGGCTGGAGACTCGCGTGTGCGAGTGCTACGAGGTTGTCAGCACGCGAAATGAGACGCCTGCTGGCCGACGCCAAACCATCGAATGGCGTGTGACCGTGGTGCGGTAGCGTACAGACCGCGAGCGTTCCGCCCCGCATGCTTCCTGCATGTCGCGCTTCGGCGTGTAATTGATTCGAGTTGCCGGTAACAACCGACGCGCTCGTTTGCAGGAGAACCTATGAATATCCAAGTGCTCTGGTTTCGCAGCCTGGCAGTGGTGGCGAGTGCGGCGATCATGGCGGTCAGCGGCGCGGCACTCGCGGATCCCCCGTCGCGCGTCGCGCGTCTCGGCTACACGAGCGGCCCGGTCAGCTTCTCACCGGCGGGCGACAACGACTGGTTCGATGCCCGGATCAACCGGCCGCTCACCAGCGGCGACCGGCTCTGGACGGATGAAGGTGCCCGGGCGGAACTCCAGGTGGGCGGAGCCATGATTCGAATGGATGCCGGTACCGGCGCGTCCATCCTCAACATGGACGATCAAATCGCCCAGCTGCAGCTCACACAGGGCAGATTGAATGTCCGTGTGCTGCGCCTGGAGCCCAGACAGGTGTTCGAAGTCGACACTCCCAATCTCGCCTTCACGCTGCGACAACCGGGTGAATACCGGATCGAGGTGGACCCCGACGGCCGCGCAACGACAATCATCGTGCGCAGCGGGCAGGGAGAAGCCTACGGTGAGCGTGCGGCGTACGTGATCAACTCGCGGCAGTCCTATCGCTTCATGGGTACCGGACTGCGCGACTACGATTACTTCGACGCGCCGCACTTCGACAACTTCGATCGCTGGTCGCGCGATCGTGACCGCATCTACGAAAACTCGAGGTCCGCGCGCTACGTTTCACAGGACGTGATCGGATACCAGGACCTGGATGCGAACGGCACCTGGCGGACCGACGTGACGTTCGGCAACGTCTGGGTCCCGAACCGCGTGCCCGCCGGCTGGGCGCCGTACCGCGATGGCCACTGGGCCTGGATCGATCCCTGGGGCTGGACGTGGATAGATGACGCCCCCTGGGGTTTCGCGGTGTCCGCATTATGGTCGCTGGACGAATTTCGGTGGAACCTGGGCCTGGGTGCCCGGACCGGTGCGTGCCCGCACGTACTATGCCCCCGCATTGGTGGTGTTCCTGGGCGGCCAGAACCTTCGGCTCCAGAGTTCCCGCGGCAACGTCGGTGGAGTCGCATGGTTCCCGCTGGGGCCGCGCGACGTCTATCGGCCGTCCTATCCGGTGAGCCGGCGCTATTTCGAGGACATCAACAGCAGCAATACGGTGATCAACAACACCGTGATCAACAACTACTACAACAACACGAACGTGACCAACAACGTGTATGTCAACCGGCAGGTGCCGGGCGCCGTGGTTGCCGTGCCGAGGACCGCGTTCGAACAGTCGCAGCCGGTGTCCAGCGCAATGGTTCGTGTTTCCGGGCAGTCGCTCGCCAGCGAGCCGGTCGAATTCGTGCCGCCCGTCGCTCCGACGGAACGCAGCGTGCGTGGTGCGGCTTCGCGGCGCGACAAGCCGCCGCCGCCCCGCGTCTTCGAGCGGCCGGTCGTCGCCCGCACCGCACCGCCGCCGGCGCATGTCGGATTCGCGGCTCAACAAAAGCAACTCGAGGCGAACCCGGGCAAACCGCTCGACGACGCAGCGCGCAGACAACTCAAGCGAGGTGCCGCTGCGCCGGCTCCGGCAGTCAATGTGATTGCGCAAGCTCCGGAAGCACCACCGTCCGCGCTTCCGCCGCCGCGAGCACAGGCGCCGGAGCAGCGCGGCAAGTCCGCGCAGCAGGGGCAGTCCGGGCAACAGGGCAAGTCCAGCCAACAGGGCAAGGGCTGGCAGCAGGGAAAACCAGGCCGAGCCCGACGCCGGCAGCGCCAAAGCCTGCGGCGCCACGAGCCTGCAGCGCCACAACCTGCAGTGCCAGCGGTCGAAGTCACTCCACCGCCGCAGGACACTCCTTTGGCAACGGCTGCATCGGAACCGGCCGCGCCCGAGTCGGCACCCGTCACGGGCAAGAAGAAGGACAAGAAGAAGATCGATGAAGAGCCGACGCCCGAGGAGGACCAGACGCCGGCGCAGTAGTTGCCTGCGGCCGAGAATCTTCAACGAAACAAGGGGCCGGTGCATGCGCATCGGCCCCTGGCATTTGGAGCGGTGCATGTCTGTCACGGGCGTTCGATCGAACGCCGGACGTCGGATCAGTCTCCGAGCAGTTCGGCCAGCGGGTGCAGCTGCTTCGACGTGCTGCGAGACGACCTTGACGATGACGATGAGAGGAACGCTGAGCAGCATTCCCCAGACACCCCACAGCCAGCCCCAGAACAGCAGTGAAATGAACACGGCCGCCGGGTTCATGCTGGCGATGCGGCCGGTCATCCAGGTGGTCAGGAGCGTCCCGACGACCGTCGCGATCGCCAGCGACGCGCCGGCGACCAGCAGCGCCATTGGGATTGACTGGAATTGCATGAAGGCGGCGAGTCCCGTTGCGACGGCCGTCGCTGCCGGGCCAAGGTACGGGACGACGTGCAGCAGGCCCGCAACCACCGCCCAGGCCCCGGCGTTGTCGAGGCCGATCCAGCGAAACGCGATCCAGCTGAGCAGCCCGACCAGCAGATTGGTCGTCAGGAACATCAGCATGAATTTCTGGATCGAGCCGTTGATGTCGTCGAGTATGTGAACGGCGATCTTCATTCGGGACAGTGACGGACCCGCGATTCGGACCAGCTTCCGCCTGAACGTGTCGCCGCCGAGCAGCAGGAAGAAGACCAGGAAGGCGACCGTCGCCGCCTGGCCCATGGCGCCCACGGCGCCCATCGAGTTCTTCCACAGGAAGTCGCTGAGCTTGAAGCTGGGCGTGTCCACGATGACGTGGGTGGCCGCCTGACGCGGAGCCGGAGGCGCCGGCAGCCTGCGACGTCGCCTTTTCCACCTTGGTGGCGGCATCCTGGATCGTCTTCAGGTTGCCGGCCCGGCTCAGCTGCATGCGTGACGTCCCCGCCGCGAACTGGGTCGCCGCCTCGGGGACCTGGTCGATGATGGTCTGGACCTGTCCGCGCAATGAATAGGCGCCGAGGCACATCCCGCCGATCACGCTCGCCATCACGATGACGGTGCCGATGCTGCGGGGTATCCGCACCGCCTCGAACCAGGCAACGAGCGGCGTCAGCGCGTAGGAAATGACGATGCCGAGCATCAGCGGGACCAGGAAACTCTGCGCCCAGGACAGGAAGGCGACGCACGCGAGCGTCGCAAGGACCAGGAGCGGCAGGTTTCTTGCCGCAAGCGGCGGCCGCGATGCCGGAAGCTCGACGAGCGACGCGTCGACGCCGCGGATCCCGAACGTCTCCGCGGCGTGCGTGAGAGTCAGGTGCCGTCGCCGGCGGCTGGAGCGGTAGCTGGTAGTCATGGCCTTGAGGCACGTCGCTGCTGGATGCGTAATCGTGCCGCGCGAACGCCAGCGTCTGTACGACAACGCACCAGGGTGAACTGCACCTGCGAACGATCTCAGCGACCCGCGAAGAACGTCCTGACCGCCGCCACGCAGAACGGCGGCAGCAGGCCGGCGTGATACGCGTCGGCGACCGCGGCGTCACCGCCGTCGGTGGCGCCCTGCGCCACGGCGGCTGCGGCGGCGATCTGCTTCGCGAGCGCGAACCGGCTCTTCAGGTCCGCGTACGGATCGCCGCCCGACGCGCTCGAATCGAGGTCGAGCACGGTGACCGGAGCCGATGCCTGGCGCGTGGGTCGCCCAGTAGCCCTCCATCAACTGCGTGTTGAACCAGAAGACCGTCGGGTCCTCGTTGCCGCCACACAGCAGCATCGGCGCGGTCGGGGTCCAGTTGCGCAGGTCGTTCTGCTTCAGCACCTGTCGCAGGCGCAGGCCGGGGCTCGCCGCCGGCGCGCCCGTGGTGGTCGTCGGCCAGCCGCCGTCGGGATTGGCCTGCGCATCCCGCAGGAAGCTCAGCCGGTAGCTGTTCGTGATCAGGTTGTCGGTGCCGAACCCCGCCGCGAATATCGGCGCCAGCCTGGCCGGGGTCGTCGCCGGGGTGACGTCGGCGAACTCCGCGTCGGGGGGCGTCGCGCTGAACAACGCATTCCGCGGCAGCGCCCCCTGCTGCGTACAGCTGGCTCATGGGCATCGTGCTCGGCAGCAGTGATTCGATGCCGGCCGCGTACTGCGGTTCGAAGGCGTCGGCAGCGGTGCCGTATACGTTTCCGTATGACCTCCGGTAACCGGCGAACAGCAACGCCGCCGGAGCGGGTCTCGCCGGAGCCGACCCGGCCGAAGAAGATGGAGTCGACAAACGCCGCGAGAGAGTAGGGGCCCGACATCGGGGCCGACGCCGTGACGGTCATGCCGGCGGCCTGCATCGCGCGATGCGTCGCCATCGCGACGTATCCGCCCTGCGAGTACCCGGTGATGAAAAGCCGGCCACCGTCCGTGGTCGTCGGCGCGAGCAGCGGTCGGCAACGCGCTGCGTGCCGCGGTCAGCGCGTCGATCATGTCCTTGGCCTGCTGGTCGGCGACCAGGTAGGGGTGGTAGGTCAGCGTCGATACGTCGTAGCCCGCGTAGTTCGGGGCGACGACGATGTAGCCCTGCGAGGCGAAGACCGCCGCGATGACGAGGCCTTCGGCATTCGGGTCGCCGCGCAGGTCCGCGATGTTGAATTCGCGATCCGGCGTGGTTCCGTGCGCGTACAGCAGCACCGGGAGCGGGCCGTGGCACTCGGTCGCCGGAGCCGAACGGCACCATCAGCGCGCCGGACGCCGTCGTGGCCTCGTTCGCGCCGCCGACCGTCGCGTATCGGATGTGATAGACCGCAACGTCGCAGGAGGGCGTTCCGAGCAGCGACAGAAGCTGCCCGTTGGCCAGCGAGTCCAGTTCGAGCAGCAGCGCGGGAGCCGTGACCGTCGACGCCAGTTCGGGCGGGTCCTGCAGCAGCGTGCCTCGCGCGGTGTCACCGCCGGGAACGTCGACTCGGACCTCCGGCGGAGCCGTGCGCCGCTACCGCCGCACGCTGCGAGCAGCAGTGTCCCGAGGAGCGGCAATACGCGCGTGAGTAATGGATGCATGGGGGCGGGACCGTCCGTGGATTCGGAAACGGAGTCAACGCGAAGCGCGACTCGCAGGCCGTGCAAGGTTGCGCTGCAACGATCTCTCAGGTCGGTGCGGCGACGCACATACCGACTCAGCCCGGCGTCATGTCGAGGATCAGTCGCGCGCGACGAGCGATCCTGTCGTCGATGTGTGGGAGAGGCGTCGTGGCGCCCCTTCGTGTCAGGCCGCGAGGCCGGCGACGAGGTGCTGCAACCGGTCGGTCTCCTTCTTGACCACCGCGTAGCACTCGCAGCACAGCCGTTCCAGTCCCGGCCGGTCCAGCACCGTGATCCTGCCGCGCGTGTACTCGATCACCCCGAGCTTCTGCAGCTTGCCGGCGGCCTCGGTGACGCCTTCGCGGCGAACGCCGAGCATGTTGGCGATGAGTTCCTGGGTCATGATCAGCTGATTGCTGTCCAGGCGGTCGAGCGACAGCAGCAGCCAGCGGCAAAGCTGCTTGTCCACCGAGTGATGGCGGTTGCAAACCGCGGTCTGCGCCATCTGCGTCAGCAGCGCCTGTGTGTAGCGCAGCAGCAGCAGCTGCATTTCGCCGTTGCGATGGAACTCGTCCTTCAACCTCGGCCCGATCAGGCGGATAGGCATGCCCCGCACTCTGCACGATGGCGCGACTCGGAGTGGTTTCGCCACCCATGAACAGGGCGATGCCGATCAGGCCCTCGTTGCCCACCACGGAAATCTCCGCCGATGCGCCGTCCTCGAGCACGTACAGCAGCGACACGATGGAGTTCACCGGGAAATAGACGTGCCGGAGCCTGTCGCCGGGCTCGTACAGCACCTTGCCGAGCGGCATCGGCACGAGCTTCAGGTGAGGGTAGATGCGCTCGCGCGCCTCGGTCGACAGCGCCGCCAGCAACTGGTTCCTCTCGAGCGATGGCGCCAGAGACGGCGAGATCCCGAGGGGGTGGCATGGTTGTCCTCCGTATCGACCGCAAACGCCCGACTCGCGCTCAGCGTTCCGGCGTCCGGAGGTCGGACGCTCAGTCGTGCGCGATGCACCGGGTGCGGCAACAGGTATCTGTGCGCAGGCGTACAGACCCGGTTACGCCGCACGCGCAGCGTTCTATATTCTGCGGCATTCTGTAGGGCAGGTTTATGAACGGCATGAATTGGCCAGGTAGCGGCGCACGCGTTCGCACGCTCCTGTTGCTCATGGCAGTGGCTGCCGCTGGCTGCGCCGGGCTGCCACCCGGGGCCGATTTCCCGCGGACGCCGTCCACGGCGCTCGCGCCGGTCGACGAAACCCCGATCGGTGCACTGTTCGCGAGGCAGTCCGTCGAGCACGGCGGAAACTCCGGGTTCCGCATCATGTCGGTCGGCGTGGACGGGTTCCTGACCCGCGTGCAGATGATCGCTGCCGCCAAACGTACCCTGGACCTGCAGTACTACATCTTCCGCGGCGACGAAACCGGGCGGCTGCTGACCGAGGCGCTGCTGCGGGCGGCAGATCGCGGCGTGCGCGTCCGCGTACTGTTAGACGACGGGTCCACGACCGACGGGGACGAGCAACTCATCGCGCTCGACAGCCACCCATCGATCGAGATCCGGATATTCAACCCGTTTGTCTATCGCGGCCACGCTATCGCGCTGCGCGCCGTTGAATTCATGTTCAACGCAAGGCGGCTCGACTATCGCATGCACAACAAAGTGCTGGTGGTCGACAATACGGCGGCGCTCATCGGCGGCCGCAACATCGGCAACGAGTACTTCCAGATGGATCCCGAGTGGCAGGTGGCCGACGACGACGTATTCGCCGCTGGCCCGGTCGCCGCGCAGATCTCCGCAACCTTCGACGAATACTGGAGCAGTCAGTTCGCGATCCCGGCCGAGGCGCTCGGGCGCGAGCGCGGCGAGGCCCAGGGTCTCCCGGACCACCGCGAGAAGGCACGTGGGGGCCCTGCGAAGCAATTACAGACGCTGCCGACCCAGGGCATCGACTATGTCGCGAGGATCGCAACGGGTGAGCCCTATGCCGGGATGATCGCCGGGCGGCTGCCACTGGTCTGGGCCCATGCACAGGTCGTGTGCGACAGCCCGGACAAGAAGAACGTCGAAAGCGGCGAGCGCAGCGGCCGGCTGATGTTGCGCGCGGTGGCCGAGGCAGCCGGCGCGGTGCAGTCCGAACTGCTGATGGTGACACCGTACTTCATACCTGCCGATGAAGAACTGCAGATCCTGAAGGACCTGCGGAGCCGCGGGGTGCGTGTGCGGATTCTTACCAACTCGCTCGAATCGTCGGATGAACTCGCCGCGCAGTCCGGTTATCGCCGCTATCGGGTGCCGCTGCTCGAGGACGGCGTCGAGCTCTACGAGGTGCGCTCGCTGCTCGGCAACACCCATGGCAGCGGGCAGACCGCCGCGATTTCACGCTTCGGCAACTATTCGCTGCACGCCAAGATGTTCGTGTTCGACCGTCGGCAGCTGTTCGTCGGCTCGATGAACTTCGACCACCGCTCGAAACGACTCAATACGGAGATCGGCCTGATCATCGACAGCCCCGAGCTCGCGCAACAGACGGCGGCCCGCTTTGATGCCATGGTCCAGCCGTCCAATTCGTACACCCTTTCGCTGGCCCCGGTCGAGGCCGGAGGGCGGCCGCAACTGGTCTGGAATACACTCGAGGACGGAAAGCCGGTCGAGTACACGCAGGAGCCGGCGCGCAGCGAGTGGCAGCGGACGCAGGTGAAATTCCTGTCGTTGCTGCCCTGGACGAGGAATTATGAAGCTCTGGATGAAGGCAGTGCTTGTGCTGTGGCTGGGGCTGGCGCTCGCGCAGGGAGCGAACGCGGAACGACCGACGCCGGTCGCAGTCGCCGAGATCGATTACCTGCTCGACTACCTGGGACAATCAGGTTGCGATTTCTACCGCAATGGCGCCTGGCACGATTCCGCAGCGGCCAAGGCTCACCTGCGCTACAAGTACGACATCCTGGTGAAACACGACCAGATTGGAACCGCGGACGACTTCATCGAAAAGGCTGCTACGAAGAGCAGCCTGAGTGGACAAGCCTACAAGGTCCGGTGCGCCGGAGGACCGGAGCTGTCGAGCAGCCAATGGCTGCGGGACGCGCTCGCAATGTACCGGTCGAAGGGCGCGGCCGGCGCGGCGGCCAAGCCTAGTTCATGATCCTGTCGTAGGTATTGCGGTCCGCTGCGTAGCACGAGCAGGCGGCGGCCTCGAGCCCTTTCGGGTCCACGACTGTCAGGTTGCCGCGCACGTAGCGGATCAGCCGTCGCGCCTTCAGCAAGCCAGCGGCCTGCGTGACACTCGCGCGACGCACGCCGAGCATGGTGGCGAGAAACTCGTGCGTGATGTGGAAGCTGCTGTCGTGCGCACGGTCGCGGGTCATCAGGAGCCAGCGCGCAAGGCGCGCCTCGACGAGGTGGTAGCGCGTGCACGCGGCGGTTCGCGCCAGCTGGCTTATCATCACGTACAGGTAGTGATTCAGCACTTCCTGCAGCGCCGGGCTGTCGCGCAGCTCGCTGCGGAAGAGAGCAGCATCCATGCGCCACGCCGGGCCGGCTCCCTGCACCAGCGCGCGAAGCGGCGCTACCCGGACGTCGAGCGCCAGCGAGGCGCCGAGCATGCCCTCGTCGCCGACGAGGCCGACCTCGAGGCTGGTGTGGTCGCTAATCGGCTCGATCATTGAAATGAAGCTTTCGGTCGGGAAGTAGACGTGCCGGATGTGATCACCCGGCGTGCAAAGCACTTCGTCCAGGACCAGCTCGACCCGCTCGCAGCGCGCAAGCAGGCGCTTCCGGGCCCGGTCCGGCAATGCATCCAGCAGGCGGCTCTTCCCGGGAGTCCGCGGCGATTGTGTCAAGGGGAGTCTCCTGTCCACGGCAGGACCTCGGGGTCGTACCCGGAGTGTGCACGGCGTATCAGGCTTTCTCTGTACGCTGGAGCACGCAAGCGGCATTCATGCGGGCGGCCGCCGGGCCGGCTGGAATTTGCCGGTTGATTCAGCGGCGGGTCGGCGACTGACCCTCCAGGACCCGGCTCAGTCGACCAGCCTGATCGGCGGCAATCCAGTGATGTGCATGGTCCCGTCCTCGATGCGGACATCGTCCTCGCTCCGGACCTCGTAGTCGAACCGATAGACGATCTCGGCCGTGCCGGTGGTGAGCGCGTGGTCCCATCGCGCGGCCTGTCGCAGCGTGGTTTCATTGTGTTCGCGCCATTTCGCGAGCGCGGTGCCGCCGTGCCGCTGCTCGATCCAGTCCATCGCGACGCGCGGCGAGGCGATCGTGGCGGTCGCGTTGTTGCCGCCGAAGCCCTTCGAATTCAGGAACGAGACATCCCACTCCGTAACCGCGCGTTCCAGCGGCTCGCGCGAGATCCGCAGGTGATCTCGCTCGACGTCGGCCGCGACAGCGTCGATCGTCGCGATGCCCGGCAGCACGCCGTCGGTGAATACCCCGAGCGACGAGGCAAGCTGGTCGCCGCCGGCCGCCGCCATCGTGTGGCCGACGAAGCACTTGATCGCCGCCACCGGCCAGTCCTCGATCCCGAATGCAGCGGCGACACCGTTCAGGATCTGCGACTCGGTGGTGCGGTTCTGCGGCGTGCCGGTGCCGTGGGCCTGCACGAAACTGCGGCGGCGTACCGACTCGTCGCCGTAATCCCTCATGGCCCGTGCGACGGCCTTGGCAACGGTAATGTAGTTGCCGATGCCGGGCGACGAGATCGATTTCTTGTAGCCGTCGGCATGCACCAGCACGTCGGTGACCGCGCCGTGGACGGTCGCGCCGAGTTCGACCGCGAGCGCATCGTCCATCAGCACCACGTATTGCGCGCCCTCGGCGATGGTGAATCCGCAGTTCTCGGCGAACGGGCGGCAGGCACGGCGCAGGTCCGGCTCGGTGCGCCCGAGGTGACGGTCGAGGTCGAGCAGCGCCTGGTCCGTGCCCAGCGCGCCCATGGTCGAGAGGCCCTCGATGACGTCGGGACAGAGCGGCGCCTCTGCGCCGCCGACCAGCGCGATGCGCGAGCGCCCGGACTCGATGTCGAACATGCCGTGCCGCAGGTTGTAGAGAAAGGTCGCGCAGGCCCCCATGTTGTGGCCGGTCTGCCCGACGCTGCCCAGCAGGTAGGCGTTGATGAAATCGGCCGGCATCTCGGCGAGGCCCATGGGCAACTGCTTCGAAGTCGGGCGCATTCCGCGGTAGCGCGATCCGAGCAGTCCGCCGTTACCCTCCTGGTCGAGCTGGCCGAGCGCGCTTCCAGCGTAGACGCTGACCCTGTCCGGTGCCACGTGCCGCATCACCGTGCTCCACGGGATGCCGAGCGACCCGAGTGCGTCATTCGCGGCGAACAGCGCGATCTGGATCGCACGGGGGTGTCCGCGACCGGCATACAGGGCTTTCGGGTCGAACCCGGTGGGCAACTGGCCCGCTGCGCTTACCGTGAGCGGTCGCGTGACCGGGAACAGTACTTCGGCGCCATCGTCGACGGTGACCCGTACGCGGCCAGCGACGACCGGGTCCGCGATCCAGCCTGCCGGCAGCGGTTGCGGCAGGTCGCGTTGGGCGAGATCGAAGCTGACCGGGCCGCGCCCGTCGGCCAGCCGGGCCCTGCAGTTCCACGCGGCCTGGCCCGCGTCGAGAAGCTGGGGCTCGAGCCCGCGAACCAGCGTGTGCTCGAGGATATGCCTACGCTTTGCGTCGTCGAGTTCGCCCTCGATCCCCATCAAACCTGCCAGCGCGCGGAACGTCGCCTCTGCGGTGTCCGCCCCCAGCGTGTCGATGATGGTGCGGTGGTAGCCGTGGTGGGCGGAGGTCCGGCCCGCCGCGTTGATGCCGCCGATGCCCACGATGACTGCCAGGGGTTTCATCAGGAGGCCCTCGAGGCGCGCGGCCGGAATCAATTAAGAGTTTGGATTCCGGAATCCTAACAGCGAAACGGCCCCATTGGGGCCGTTCGCATCACGCCGGTCCGCGGCGGAAACCCGCTGTGGACCGGCGATCCAGACCCGCTAGTGCGGGACTGTTACCAGGCGCGGCGCGGACGGTCGGTCTTGGCCTGGGCCTCGTTGACCTTCAGCGCACGTCCGTCCATCTGGTGACCGTTCAGGTTCTGGATGGCGCGGGCGGCGTCGGCGTTCGGCATCTCCACGAAACCGAAGCCACGCGGCTGCCCGGTGTCACGGTCGGTGATGATGGCGACGGACTCGACGGTGCCATGCGTCGCAAACAGGGTGCGAACGGCGGCTTCGTCGGCCGAAAAAGGAAGGTTACCTACGTAGATCTTGCTCATTGAAAATACTCTCTGCGGAAGGCCCGTGAGACCGTGCCCAGACGGGCGGATCGGTTCCCGGGCGGGGAACAAGGCATTCGGGGCTGCGCGACTGACATCCCCGGCCAAGGCTCAGGACGACCACAGACGCGTGGCAACGGTGCCACGTGGATCAGAAACTCTTCGGCCTGGTACTGGGGCTGGATGGCGCCGGGTTGGCGCTATTGCCCGAAACATAGAAGGAGAAGGGTGACTACCCGGACGCGACTATACACATATCCGGGCCGGCGCGCCGGCCTTTTTCCTGTTATTGTGCGCGCGCCGCCTGACGTCGTCGTCAGCTGAAGCGCAACCAGGGCCCTTTAGAGCCCGCACGCCATCGGCGTCCCGATCCCCGCGCTTCCGTTCATCTCACTGTCAACGGCACCCCGCTGGTTATCAAGGTGATGAGCTTGGCCAAGGAAGAACTGATCGACATGCAGGGCACCGTGAGCCAGGTGCTGCCGGATACGCGTTTCCTGGTCACGCTCGAGAACGGCGTCGAAGTAACCGCCTACCTGTCGGGGAAGATGCGCAAGCACCGTATCCGGATCCTTGCCGGCGACAAGGTGACGCTCGAGATGTCGCCTTATGACCTCACCAAGGGACGCATCAACTTCCGCCACAAGGACGAGCGCCCGGCGATGGCCTCGTCGCGGCCGAACTTCTTCCGCAGGCGCTGATCGGGCCGGAACCCGTCGTCGTTATCTTCGGCGGCGTCACTGCCGCTGGTACAAGGCCCTGAAAGCAGGCGCGTCAGGGCTTGGGCGACTTCGCCCCGGTTGCCGGCCCGCGACTGAGTCGGTCCGCCATTCGTGTCTGCCAGCCCGGACCCGTCGCCCGCCACCTTTCTATTACCCGTGCCGGCAAGCGAAGCGTTATCAGCTTTCTCGGACTGGGAGACTTTGGACGGCCGCCCCTGTTCACCACCGCGCGAGCGAGCATCTCATCCGTCAGGGCCGGCAATTCTGCGTATTCGGCACGTCTGATGGTGTGGGTATCAACCTTCGCCAGGTTCGATTTCAAAGTACCGCGCGAGCCGTTCTTTCTCACGGTCATTGGCTTTCCTCATGCTGAACACGTGTCGAACTCTTCCTCGCGGCGTGTAACCAACGACCACCAGGCGTCCGGACAAGAGCCCGTAACAGATGATCCGGTGCTCCCCATAATCCCGGCGCTTGTCCTCGATCTCCACAGTCGTTCCCGCGAAAACGGCCGCGGCATCCAGCAAGTCCAGGCCACGATCGGCCAGCGTACGTACTCGCTTCGCTGGGTCGAAGGTGATACGCACTGGTTACTGTAGTTACATTATCTGGTGGTGGCAAGGTCGGGTGCGGCCCCAAGGCTGACGTCCCTGGCCTTCGCAGTCGACAGCCGAATCTGCCCGGATTGAAGACTTTCGGTGGTGCGGGCGAGCCGGCGCGACGGCGTCGCTGCCGCCGATTCAGGGTCCTGAAAACGAGCGTGTCAGGGTCTGGGTCGCTGGAGCTCAGGCCCCGCCCGCGGACCGGTTCACATCGTGTGTTCCGTGTGACACAGCAGGCATTCCATGTGCCCCTGCTGGTTCCACTTGCGCGCCTTCTGCAGCGTCAGGTCTGGCCCGTGGCAGCGCACGCAGTGCTCAGTCTCTTCGGACGGCTTCCAGGCCGGCGGCGTCCAGCTCCCGGCAAAAAATTCGTTCATCGCCATCGTCACCGTGTAGGTGACCTCGCCTGCCACCTTCGCGCAGCGCTCGATCTTGTCCTCGGACTTGATCGTCGTGCCAGCCGTGACCACCCACTTCGACACCGAGGTGTGGCACAGCGGCGACATGGCCTTCGCCTTGACCTGGTTCGGCTTCGGCGAGAGGTCATCGAACCGGGTGGGCGGAAAGTCCTGCTCGGCGTACCAATAGAACAGCCGGTCGATGATCTGGTTGTTCTGCTGGTACGGCTCGCGCTTCTCGCCGTACGTGACCATGTTGATAATGGTGGACGCGCCGGCCAGCGCGCCGCAGAGCGTGCCGTGGCCGCCCCTCTCCTTGTAGTATGTGTAGGCACGCCGACCGGCCTCCAGCGGATCGAGCTCGACCCACTTCCACGGCAGCGGGGGCGCCTCTGCCCGGCGCAACGTAGTTCACGCGTCGAACCAGGGAGACCAACATGCACGTCACTGGCGCCTGTCACTGCGGCGCGATCACGTTCAGCGCGGACGTCGATGAGTCCAGGGTGCTGGTCTGCCACTGCACCGACTGCCAGGTGCTGTCCACGTCGGCATTCAGGGTCGGTGCCATCGTGCTGCGAGAGACATTCCAGATCCACGGCCGGACGAAGGAGTACCGCAAGGTCGGCACCAGCGGCAGTGTGCGCGTCCAGGTGTTTTGCCCGGACTGCGCCACCGGGATCTATTCGTACACGCCCGGCGACGCCGGCCCCTACATCAGCCTGCGCCTCGGTGCCGTTCACCAGCGCGCGGAACTGAAGCCGCGCCTGCAGATCTGGCGGCAGTCGGCACTGCCCTGGATTGATGACCTGGCAGGCATGCCGGGTTGCTCGCGGCAGGAAGCGATCGCTGGCATGATTCCACGGCCGCCGGGGGAGTGAATTGCGCGGATGCGACGTCTCGCGACGTTCCGCGACGTCTGCCGCAGGGCCGCGTGTCACTGCCTTGCACGCAGCAGAGTGATTCAAGTAACCAGGGAGACTCGAACATGGCGCCGATCGTGGGTATTAAGTTGCGGGCGTTCGCCCGGACGGTGAGCGTTGCCCTGCTGTCGGCAGGTGCCGCTGCCACGTCGCAGGCGGCAGACACCGACAAGTCTTTCGAGATATTCGGCTTTGCACAGGTTGACGCGATCTACGATTTTGGGCGCATGAACCCGGACTGGGACGATGCCTATCGGCCGTCCAAGATCGCCAATCCCGAGGGCATCTACGGCAGCGACGGCCAGGCGAGCGTGTCGGTCAAGCAGAGCCGCTTCGGCGTCAAGGGCACGATGCCGACCGCCGAGGGCCACGATCCGATCAACTTCGAGTTCTCGTTCGACCTGTTCGGCGTGGGATCGGATGCAGGACAGACCACGTTCCGGCTGCGCAAGGCGTATGGCGAGTGGGGCTCGCTGCTGGTCGGCCAGACCAACAGCATCTTCATGGACATCGACGTGTTCCCCAACACGATCGACTACTGGGGACCGGACGGCATGGTGTTCTGGCGCAACGTGCAGGTCCGCTGGACGCCATGGAAGACCGAGCACAGCTCGTTCGCGATCGGCATCGAGGAGCCGAGCAACGACGTGGACACCGGCCAGATCCGCGAGATCGACCCGACGCTCGGCGAGAACATCCAGAGCGACGAAAAGCTGCCGAACCTGGTGGCGCACTGGCGCACTTCGGGTGACTGGGGCCACGTGCAGGTCGCGGGCATCCTGCGCGACCTCGGCTATGACACGAAGGGCACGCAGAACAACAAGCCGAAGGGCAGTGTTACCGGCTGGGGCGCCAACCTGAGCGGCACGATCAACACGATCGGCAGGGACAAGATCCTGTGGCAGTACGTGTACGGCCACGGCATCGCCGCCTACATGAACGACGGCGGCATGGACCTCGCGCCGCAGGGGCAACTGCCGACCGAGACCGATCCCGACGGCAATGCCCACGCCGAGGCGGTCCCGCTCACCGGCATCGTCGCTTATTACGATCACTACTGGAACGACAAATTCTCGACCTCGCTCGGCTACAGCACGACGTACGTCGACAACACCAACTGGCAGACACCGGACACCTACAAGAAGGGCCAGTACACCTCGTTGAACCTGCTGTACTACCCGGTGCCGAACGTGATGATGGGCGGCGAGGTGTTGTGGGGCGACCTCGAGTACAAAGACGGCTCGACCCAGGACGACACTCGCGTCCAGTTCTCGGTCAAGTACAGCTGGGGCAAGACGTTCTGATTTGGGAGAGATGCACATGATCAGCAGAAAATACTTCTCGACCCTCGCCGCCGTGCTGGCGGCAATGGTCATGGCTACCGTGTCCACCCCGGCGCTGGCCCGCAAGGCTGCCGCAGCGGATGTGTTGTCGCCAGCGAACATCCAGGCAGCGCTCGATTCGGCCTACGCGCAGTTCAAGGACCTGAAGGAAGGCGCCAACGCCGACTACATCCCGGCGCTCGCCAAGGTGGACCCGAACATCTTCGGCATCGTGCTGGTGACGGTTGACGGCAGGGTCTACACGAAGGGAGACGTTACCTCCGAGGTATCGATACAGTCGATCTCCAAGGTCTTCACGATGGCCAAGGTCATCGAGGAGCAGGGACCGGCCGCGATCGAGACCAACATGGGCGTGGATGCAACCGGGCAGGTGTTCAACTCGATCAACGCGGTCGAGCAGTACAAGGGCGCTGAGATGAACGCCATGGTCAACCCGGGCGCGATCACCGCAACCAGCATGGTGTCGGGAAGCTCGCGCGAGGAGATCTGGAACAAGATCCTCGCCTACTACAGCGACTTCGCCGGACGACAACTGGGCGTGAACCAGGAAGTCTTCAAGTCCGAGTCGGAGACCAACCAGCGCAACCAGGCGATCGCGATGCTGATGTACGCCTACGGGCACATCAAGGCCGATCCGCTGCGCGCGACCGACATCTACACCGAGCAGTGCTCGGTCAACGTGAACGCGAAGGACCTGGCGACGATGGCGGGCACGCTGGCCAATGGCGGCACCAATCCGGTGACCGGCAAGGTCGTACTGCAGTCGAGATACGTGCCGAACGTGCTGGCCGTGATGGCCACTGCCGGTCTCTACGACGACTCCGGCAAGTGGCTCTACACCACCGGGCTGCCCGGCAAGAGCGGCGTCGGCGGCGGCATCATCGCCGTCTCGCCCGGCAAGTTCGGCATTGCCGTGATCTCGCCGCCACTCGACGCGGCCGGCAACAGTGTCAAGGCACAGAAGGCGATCGCGGCCGTCTCGAACGCGCTTGGTGGCAATCCGTACGCGGTGACGCCGACGAGTCGCGGGAAATAGGGCTCGCCGGTCTGTGCATGGGCAGTGCCGGCGCATGGCCTGCCGGCCTCAATAGGGTGGGAGTCATGAGAAGTCGGCTTCCGTTGATCGGTCTCGCCGCAGCGCTCACGGTCGGCAGTCTTGCAGCGGCCGACCGGCTGCCCAGGATACGGGTCCTCGCCACCGGTGGAACGATCGCAGGCGCGCAGGCCAGCGCCACCGACTACGGTTACAAGTCGGGCGCCTACGATGTCAATTCGCTGCTGAGCGCGGTGCCGAACCTCAACAGGCTCGCGGTGATCACCGGCGAGCAGCTCGCGAACATCGGCAGCCAGGACATGAACGACGAGATATGGCTCAAGCTCGCAAGGCGCACCAACGAGGTCCTGGCGTCACCCGACGTTGACGGAGCGCTGATCACGCATGGCACGGACACGCTGGAGGAGACGGCGTACTTCCTCACGCTGGTCGTCAAGAGCGACAAGCCGGTGGTGATGGTCGGGTCGATGCGCCCCGCGACGGCGATCAGCGCGGACGGTCCTGGCAACATCTACAACGGTGTGGCGGTCGCCGCGGACCCGCGGGCGAAAGGCAAGGGCACGCTGGTGCTGCTGAACGACGAGTTCCACTACGCGCGCAATGTCGTCAAGACCGACACGACCAGCGTGCAGACGTTCCACAGCCTGAACCGGGGGCCGGGCGGTCTTGTGCACACGGGCACGGTCGAGTGGTTCGAGCCGATGAACAAGAAGCTCGGCTCGGCGACCGAGTTCTCGGTGGACGGGATCGACAAGCTGCCGCGCGTCGACATCATCTACGCGCACGCCAACATGAGCCCGGACCTGATAGAGGCCGCGGTGACGAACGGCGCGAAGGGTATCGTCGTGGCGGGCGTCGGCGACGGCAACATGACCAGCCAGGCGCTGGAAGTGCTCAAGAAATTCGCGAAGCAGGGTGTGGTCGTAGTGCGCAGCACGCGCCTGCCGATGGGGCTCACGCTTCGCAACAACGAGATCAACGATGACGAGATGGGCTTCGTCGCCTCGGGCGAACTGAACCCGCCGAAGTCACGCGTGCTGTTGCAGCTGGCGTTGACCAGGACCACCGACCCGAAGCGCATCCAGGCGATGTTCTACGAGTATTGATTGATCGCAATCATCCAATAGAGCCAACGTGGGGTGTGCGCAGGCGTACTATAGCGTCAGGATCCATCTACGACTTGTCGGAGAGACTCATGGCCGGTAAGAAGAAACCAAAGGCGAAGTCGAAGCCAGAGGCGAAGTCGAAGCCAGAGGTAGCGGTTGATGCAACGGACAAGCGGCTGTCGAACAAGGAGTACGCCAAGGAGCTGAAACGCCTGCACGTGGAGCTCGTCAAGCTCCAGGAGTGGGTCAAGCTGAAAGGCCTCAAGGTTTGCATCGTGTTCGAGGGGCGCGACGGCGCCGGCAAGGGCGGCACGATCAAGGCGATCACCGAGCGCGTGAGCCCGCGGGTGTTCCGGGTCATCGCGCTTCCGGCGCCGACCGAGCGCGAGAAGTCGCAGATGTATGCGCAGCGCTACCTGCCGCACCTGCCAGCCGCGGGCGAGGTCGTGATCTTCGACCGCAGCTGGTACAACCGCGCCGGTGTCGAGCGCGTGATGGGCTTCTGCGGCGAGCAGCAGGCGAGGGGGTTCCTGAAGATGGTGCCGCTGTTCGAGAAGCTGATGCTCGATTCGGGGATCATCCTGTTGAAGTACTGGCTGGAGGTGAGCCCCGAGGAGCAGGAACGGCGACTGCGCAGCAGGGTCGACGACGGCCGCAAGATCTGGAAGCTCTCGCCGATGGACCTGAAGTCCTACGATCGCTGGGACGACTACACGAAGGCGCGCGACGAGATGTTCGCGGCCACCGATACCGCGTGGGCGCCGTGGTACGTCGCGAGGTCCGAGGACAAGAAGCGCGTACGTCTGAACGTAATCAATCACCTGCTGGAGCATGTGCCCTACAAGGCCCCGCGGGCGGAGAAGGTCAAGCTGCCGAAGCGCAAGGTCGGACGCTACAAGTCTGCCGACTACCCGTTCAAGTACGTAAAGGAACGCTTCTGATCACGAGGCGGTGGGCGCCGGCGTGCCGCCCGCCGCCTGCATCGCCTGGTAACGCTCGATCGCCGCGCGTGCGTTGAACAGCAGTCGCTCCCGGCCGAGCCGCTGGTCCAGCCCGGCGTGTCGCACGACCTCGAGCACGCCCGGATTCAGCCCGGCCAGCCATACGGTTGCACCGCGCTCGGCGGAGCGTTGCTCGCCTTCGATCAGCATCTGCAGCGCCGAATATTCGAGGTCCGGCACCCGGCTCAAGTCGAGCACCAGCACTTGCGGCCGGTACTTCGACAGGAGTTCGTTGATCTGCTCGGCAACATTCTGGGCATTGATGAAGAACAGCCGCCCCTCGGGGCGCAGGATCAGCAGGCCATCGAAGGTCTCGTCGTCCGGGTGTTCGGCGGAAAGTGGCCGAAGCACGTCGGCACCGCGCTTGCGGCCGATGACATATACGCGCGGGTTGGCAGCCTGGCTCGCCAGCCCAATCATGGACACGATGATTGCGACGACGATGCCTTTCAGCGTGCCGAACACCAGCACGCCGAGGCAGGCCACGATCGCCCAGCGGAACTCCATCGTGCGCACCCGACGGATGTTGCGAAACTCCGCGGGCTGGATGAGGCCGACTGAGTAGACGATCACGACCGCCGCGAGTGTCGCGTTGGGCAGCAGTCCGAGCAGCGGCGCGAGCAGCAGCATGGTGGCTGCCGCTGTACCGGCCGTCACCAGCGAAGCCTTCTGGGAACGACCGCCGGCATTGCGCACCACGGCAGTCTGCGACGTACCGCCACCGGCCGGCATCGCGCCCGTGAACGCGCCGCCGAGATTGGCCGCGCCGGTGGCGAGCAGCTCTCGGTTCGGCTTGATCGTGGGATCGTCGGTCCGCGCAAAGGCGCGTCCGGCGGCAATCGTCTCGGTGAAGCTCATCAGCGCCATTCCGAGCGCGCCCGGCACCAGCGCCGTGACCAGTGCCAGGTCCGGCATGGTGACGGACGGAAACCCCTGTGGAATCAGGCCGACGGTGGCGACCCCCTGCGCGTGCAGCGCGAAGTACCAGGACGCGGCGATCGCGCCTCCGACCGCGACCAGTGGCGCCGGGGCACGAGGCCACACGCGCTCGACGCCGAACAGCACCAGCAGCGTGCCGCCGGCCACTGCCAGCGTCAGCAGCGACGTGCCGGGCAGGTGCTGGAAGACACTGAGCACGTCGCGAAAGAACCCTGCCTTGTCGATGTGGATACCGAGCAGTTTCGGCACCTGGTCCAGCACGATCACCAGGCCGATGCCCGCCTTGAAGCCCGTGAGGACCGGCGTGGAGATGAAGGTGGCGACGAATCCGAGGCGCAGCACCGACGCCAGCATCAGGAATATGCCCACCATGGCGGTCAGCGTTGCCGTGGCGGTGATCAGCTTGGCCGGGTCGCCGTCCGGCACCACCAGGCCGAGTTGCGTGCCGGCCAGGATCGCCAGTGTCGTGGTCGAGCTCACGCTCAGCACCCGCGAACTGCCGAGCAGCGCGTAGATGACCATCGGGATGAAGGCGGTGTACAGGCCGACCTCCACGGGCAGGCCGGCCACGGTTGCGTAGGCCATTGCCTTGGGCAGTACCACCGCCGCCGCGGTCAGGCCGGCGATCAGGTCGAGGCGTAGTGTCGGTACGTCCGGCTCGCTGGCAGTTGGTCCCGACGGATGCTGGGTCATGACTTGCGTCCTCGCTTTCCACGTCTGGCACTCAAAGACGTCGCTCGTGAGCGCCCGACTGAGCTGATTGCGTCAACCTGGCGTGCGCATCGCGCGCGCGAGCATCCCGCCCGAGATGTTCCGTGCCTTGAACCCATTCTGCAGCAGTATGCGCGTGGCGTAGTAGGCTCGCTGGGCGGAGCGACAGATGACCCGTATCTCCCGGTCACGGGGCAGTTCATCGAGTCTCCTGCGGAGCTGGCTGAGCGGAATGTTGACCGCGCCTGGCACGCTCTCCACGACCAGTTCGACCGGCTGGCGCACGTCGAGCAGGAAGGTGCCCTCGATGCCGTCCCAGTGGGCGAGCGGCATGTCGCCGTGCAGCACGTCGGCGGCCACCATGCCCGCGAAGTTGACCGCGTCCTTGGCGCTGCCGAACTGCGGCGCGTAGCAGAGCTCTGCTTCCTCCAGGTCGTAGACCGTCGCACGCATCTGGATGGCGACGGCGAGTACGCTGATGCGCTTGTCCACGGCCGCGGCATCCTCGCCCAGCGCCTGTGCGCCGAGCAGTCGGCCGTCGGATTTCCGGAAAAGCACCTTCAGCCCGATCATCTTCGCGCCCGGGTAGTAGCCGGCGTGCGAGTTCGGGAAAAGGTAGATCTTCTCGAAATCGTGATCGTCGAGCCTCTTCAGCGTCTTCTCGCTGGTACCGGTCCAGGCGGCGGCGCCGCCGAACAGCCCGATGATCGAGGTGCCCTGCGTGCCGCGGAAACGGGAGTCGCGTCCTGCGATCACGTCGGCGGCGATACGCCCCTGCCGGTTCGCGGGACCTGCCAGCGCCACGAGGCTCCACTGCCCGGTCACGAAGTCCCTGACTTCGATCGCATCACCGACGGCGAAGATGTCCGGGTCGCTGGTGCGCATCTGGTCGTCGACGCGAATGCCTCCGCGCTCGCCGATCTCGAGCCCGGCCGCCCTGGCCAGCGTCGTGTCCGGCCGCACGCCGAGCGAGAGGATTACGAGGTCGGCCGGGTAGGTCTTGCCGGACTTCGTCTGTACCTCCAGCGCGCCGCCGTCCAGCTGCTTGAATCCGGCCACGCCGTCGTTGAGCGCCAGGTGCAGGCCGTGCTGCTTCACGTATTCCTCGACCAGGCGTGCGAACTCCCTGTCGAGCGGAGCGAGCACCTGGTCGAGCATCTCGACCAGTGTCACGTCGAAGCCGAGATGGATCAGGTTCTCCGCCGTCTCGAGGCCGATGAAACCGCCGCCGATCACCACCGCCCGTCGCTTGGGCTTCACGAACTGGATGCCCGAGTAGTTGTTCATCCCGGCCAGGAACGTCGTGCCTCGCTCGATCCACTCACGGATCGCGCGGACGTCCGGCACGGTGCGCACCTGGAATATGCCGGGCAGGTCGATGCCGGGCAGCGGCGGGTGGACCGAAGGTGCGCCGGGCGACAGCACCAGCTTGTCGTAGGACTCGGTGGTCACGTTACCGGTCGCGACGTCGCGCAGCTGCACGGTCTTCTGCTTCGGCGATATCGCGATGGCCTCGCAGTTCGTGCGCACCTCGACCGCGAAATTCCCGCGGAACACATTCTCGTTCGCGACCATCAGGCTCGCTTCTTTGGCGATAACGCCGGAGATGTGATACGGGAGTCCGCAGTTCGCATACGAGACGTATGGCCCACGCTCCACCATCAGGATCTCGGCTTTCTCGTCCAGCCTGCGCAGCCGCGCCGCACAGGACGCCCCACCAGCAACTCCGCCAACGATGATGACTTTCATGGAATCGACCCTAGCAAAGAGTCGCAGCCGCGAGTATCGGGGTCTCCCGAATCCGGCGATGGCGCACGCGCCCGGCCGTGCGTCAGGTCCCGGCCGCGACCAGTTCGCGCACGGCCGCCGCGCGATCCAGCGACGGCTGCACGTTCTTCGACCACGCGGCGACGCGATACAGGCGACGAACCGGCGTCGCCCACGTCCGCGGTGACCCCGTAGTGCACCGTGCCGTAGTTGTCCCACAGGGCCACGTCGCCGCGTCGCCACTGGTGGCGCACCTGGAGTTCGGGAACCGTCGGAAGCTGGTTGGCAATCCGGAGGATCATTTCGCTGGTGTCCGCGGCGTAGCCGTGCACGCGCTTCACGTAGCCATTGCCGACGAACAGTCCAAGGCGACCGGTGAAGGGGTGGTTGATGACCGCAGGGTGCGTCGAGACCTCGCCGAGCTTCATCAGCTTCTCCGGGTCGGTCGTCGCGTCGCCGAATCCGTGCCGCAACGCCATGTAGACCGTGTCGTGCTCGATGTCGAGGTTCAGGAACATCAGCTTCAATGCGTAGGGCAGCCGGTCGTAGGCGGCCGTCGCGCTCGCCCACATGGTGTCCGCGCCGAATGGCACTTCGTCCGCCTGCAGGATGGACATGATGTTCGGGTGCCTGCGGGCCGTGACGTCGTGATGCCAGATGTCGGTCGTGGTCTTGGCCTTGTCGGACTGGTACTTCTCGATCACCAGCACTTCCGGGTGCCCCTGGTCCGCCAGTGTCCTGCCGAACGCGTGCTTCTCCAGTTCCTCGCCGAAATACAGCGCGACCCGCTTCTGCTGCTCGAATGTCAGGTTCTGCTCGCGTGCGAACAGCACGCCGTACTGCCAGAGCGCCTCGCGCAGATCCGCGGCCGACTCGTCGTCGAGCCTGGACAGGTGCAGGCCCTCGATCGTGCCGCCGATCACCGGTGTCGCCGGGACGACCTTGAAGTGCTTGAACTTGCGTTCGGTCAGGTTGGGCACGGCAGTCTCCTCGGGGCAATGTCACTGCGAGACGGAGTCTCGATTCAGGCGCCGTAGGTCTTGCGCAGGTATTCCTGGATCTTGCGGGTCTCGAACATCGCGACGCCGGTATTCGGGTCGATGAGATAGGGCACCTGCACCTTGCCCGCGCGCGCCAGCATCTTGCGGCGGTTCTCCGTGCCCGGCATGTAGTCGTGCATGTACTGGGCGCGGTATTCGGGCGGCATGTAGTCCGCGTGCGATCCCGGCGTCTTGCCCACGTTGTGCAGCAGGTAGGGGATCTCGAGTTCGCAGAGTGTCTCGCGGGCGAGCCGCGCATAGGGGCTGCCCTCCCACGAGTAGAGCTCGAGCGGCTTCCGCGGCTTCCTGCTGGCGTGGGCGAACATCCCGTTCTTGCCGCGCGAGGCGCTCGCGAGCGTCGAGGTGCCGATCTTGCGCTCCGGTACCTTCTCCCACTCGTGGCCGTACTGCTTGTACAGGTATTCCACGATGGCTTCCGACTCGCCGAGACTTGTTCCCGTGTTCGGGTCATGCAGGAACGGCACCTTGGTCTTGCCGCTGAGCTTCTTCAAGCGCGGATGGAAGCGCTTGCCGCGCTTCGGCACCGGATAGATCATCGCGTCGAGGTCGAGCTCGGTCAGCGCCTCGCGCACGTGCCGGCAGAAGGGGCAGTACTCGGCCTCGAACAGCTCGAGGGGCTGCTCCGGCGCCTTACTGTGGCCCTTGACGACCACGCCGCGGTTGACCCGGAGCAGGGATGTACCGAGGGAGGCGAGGGCACGCAGCCGCGTCCCTGGATCGTCGAGACCCAGCGCGTCCTTGCCGAATGAGACGGCTTCGGCGATGACTGAGCCCTGGCCTTTGGGCCGGGACTTGACCTGGGGCTTTGCCTGGGGCCTTGCCTGCCCCCTGGGCTGGGCCTTGGGCTGAACCCTGGCGCGGGCCCTGGGCTGGACCTTCTCTGTTCCTGACATTTTTCGTACCTTTGGCGATCTTCTGGTGGTTGCCACAGCTGTTACCTCGACGCTCGACGCGGCGGCGCCTGATGTTGGAATGGTGCTGCAGCGCAGGGGCGCGAAGGCCCCCCGCCGAGGGGGGGCGCTGGAGGCTGGGAGTACCTAGAGTACGGGCTCTGGCGCGAGCTACGCCGCGTCCGTGCTTCCAGCAAGACAGGAAACCACAGTGTACGACGTACTCGCCCGCACTCTCCCCCTCGTGGCGCTGGCCTTCCTGGCCACGGCCATGTTCAGCCTGGGGCTCGAGCTGACGATTCGGCAGATCGTAGAACCGCTGCGTGACAGGCGCCTGCTCGCGTATTCGCTGCTTGCGAACGTGGTCGTCGTTCCGCTGATCGCAGTGGTACTTACCTGGGTCATCCCGATGCACGAGGCGCTGGCGATCGGCATCGTGGTGTACGCGCTGGCCGCCGGGACCGAGGGTGGACCGAAGTTCGTCCAGATCGCCGGAGGCAACGCTGGATTTGCAATCGGCCTGCTGGCGGTGCTTCTTTCATGCACAATCGTCCTGATGCCCGCGGCGCTGTCTTTCGTCGTGCCGGGTGCACACGTTGATCGCGGCGGCCTGCTCGTGAAGCTGCTGATGGCCGTAGCCGTCCCGGTGGGGCTGGGCCTGTTCCTCCGGGCACGATTTACCGCGTTTGCAGTCCGGCTTGCCGTTGTGGTTCACCGCGGCTCGCTGACCTTCCTGGCGCTGTTCTTCCTGCAGGTGGTCTACGTCAACTTCGGCGAAATGCTGACGATCGAGCCTGGCGCGATGGTCGCAGGTACCCTGTTCTTCGTATTTTCTTTCGTCGCCAGTTACCTGCTCGGTGGGCCCGAGATCAGGAACAAGCGCTCGCTTGCCATCATGTCATTCGTGCGCAATGCCCCAATTTCGATGACGACGGCCACCCAGGTCTTCCCGCACGAGCCGGGTGTAATGGTCATGGTCACCGTGATGGCGGCGGCGTCGGTCGTGTATGCAGTCGCGGCAACCGCTGGGTTTCGGGGGTTCCGTCGATTGCGCGCCTGAGGGCGGCGGCAGATCAGGCGCGCACGGTTGGCAGGTCGGCGCGCCACCATGCTCGCATGCCGTGGCGCAGCTGGAATGACCGCATGATCATTACCGGCTGAGGATGTGTATCGCCACCGCGGCTTCCTCGATGCCGTAGAAGCCACCGTCGTTTTCCTGGATGGCATGGCGCGCGCCGGGCACCTGGCGCGGACCCGCTTCGCCGCGCAGCTGCGTCGTGAGTTCATGCAGCTGCGCCAGCCCGGTCGCCCCCAGTGGATGACCCCTCGACTCGAGTCCCCCTGACGGGTTGACCGGCAGGCGGCCGCCCAGCGCGAATTCGCCACGCGCCGACGCAGGCCCGCCGTCACCGGCTGGCACGAAGCCGAGATTCTCGACCTGGATGATCTCACCCATCGCCGTGACGTCGTGTACTTCGGCCACGTCCATGTCTTCCGGTCCAAGTCCTGCCTGCTGGTAGGCCTGGTTCGCCGCGAGGTGCGACAGGTGCCGCTCAGGTTGGTCCATGCGGCGGCGACTGAAGCTGCGCAGCACGCTTGCGGACACCCGCACGCACCGGTTCCTGCTTGCGCCGATGCGCTGGAGACCTTCCTCGGTGCACAGGATGGCTGCTGCCGCGCCGTCCGACAGCCGCGCGCACATCGGCACCGTCAGCGGATAGTGCAATGCAGGCGCTGCCAGGACCTCATCGACGCTGAAAGTCCTGCGGACCTGGGAATTAGGGTTCAGTGCCGAGTGCTGGTGGTTCTTGGCCGCGACGGCAGCAAGCTGTCGCTGCGTGGTCCCGTATTTCTTCATGTGCAGCCGAGACAGCCCGGCGGCGATGGCCATGAACGCGCTCGGTGTCGGGCAGGTCGGTGCATCCGCCGGCATCTCCAGGCCTTCCGACATCTGCTCCAGCACCCGCCGGCTCTCGTCGCAGCGCGCTACGTCCCAGCCGCCTTCGAGCAGCGAGAACGCCCTGGACTTGTCCAGGATGTTCATCTTCTCGGAGCCGAGCACCAGCGCAACGTCCGTGGATCCGGCACGCAGGGTCTGCACCGCCAGGTGAAACGCCGCGCTGCCCGAGGCGCACGCGCTTTCCACGTTGAAGATCGGGATCGAGTCGATGCCGATCCGCCCGAGCACGACGTGGCCCGGAATGGCGACCTGCCCCTGCAGGCGGCCCTGCGTGATGCCGGAGTAGAACGCGACGCCGATATCGGTAACGCTGCAGCCGGCGTCCTTGATCGCCGCCTCGAGCGCGTCGCGCGCCAGGTCGCAGACCGGCCGGTCCAGGTGGCGACCAAAGACAGTGGTCGCGATGCCGGCGATGTATACGGGAGTCATTGCGGCACGCGCGCTAGGGCGCTGAAACCACCGGCACACGCATCGTGACGAACTCCTCGGCCGCCGTCGGGTGGATGCCTACGGTGGCGTCGAACACTGCCTTGGTTGCCCCGGCCTTCATCGCGACGGCAAAGCCCTGGACGACCTCGCCGGCTTCGTCGCCGACCATGTGCAGTCCGACGACGCGATCAGTGGCGGCGTCCACCACGAGCTTCATCAGCGTACGTTCGCTGCTGCCGCTGAGCGTGTGCTTCAGCGCCTTGAATTCGCTGCGGAAGATTCTGACCGCGCCGAACTCGGCCCGGGCCTCGGCCTCGGTCATGCCGACGGTGCCGACGTTTGGATGGGTGAACACGGCCGTGGGGATGAAGTCGTAGCTCAGCGCACGCGGGGCCTTGCCTGCGGCCGGTCCGAAAAGCTGATCGACGACCACCATGGCCTCGGCCAGCGCGATCGGGGTCAGCTGCACCCGTGCGGTCACGTCGCCCACCGCATGGATCGACGGCACGCTGGTCCTGTAGCTCGCGTCGACCAGCACCGCGCCGTCGGCTCCCTGGGTCACCCCTGCGTCCTCGAGCCCGAGGCCTTCGACGTTCGGCACGCGCCCGGTGGCGCACAGCACCGCGTCGACGACCAGGTCGCCACCGTCCTGCAGCTTCACGAGCAGACCGGCAGGCGTACGCTGGACCGAGATGATGCCAGCATTGAGGCGCAGGTCGATGCCCTTCTTGACGAGCTCCGCGCCGAGAAAGCGACGCACGTCGTCGTCGAAACCGCGCAGCACCTGCGGGCCGCGATAAAGCTGCGTCACCCTCGAGCCGAGCCCTTTGAATATGGACGCGAACTCGCAGGCGATGTAGCCACCTCCGATCACCAGCAGCCGGCCGGGGAACGGTTCCAGGTCGAACATGTCGTTCGACGTCAGCACGTGCTCGCGACCGGGCACCTCCGGGACGAAGGGACGCCCGCCGGTGGCGATCAGGATGTGTCGCGCACTGATACGCATCGGCGTGCCATCGCCGCCGACTCCGCCAGCAACCTCCACCGTATGGGCATCCGCGACACGAGCGCGGCCATAGACCACGTTGACGCCGCTGCCCACGAGCAGCTGTTGGTACACGCCGTTGAGCCGTGCGATCTCCGTACGGCGGTTCTGCTTGAGCTTCGCCCAGTCGAGTGTCGGTGCCGGCCCCTGCCAGCCGAAGCCGTGCGATTCCTCGAAGGCCTCGGCGTAGTGGGCCGCGTAGCTGTAGAGCTTCTTGGGGATGCAGCCGACGTTTACACAGGTTCCGCCGAGGTTCGCCGTGCCGCCGGCCTCGACCAGCGTCACGCGGGCGCCGCGATCCGCGGCCATGCGCGCCGCGCGGACCCCGCCGCTGCCCCCGCCGATGACGAGCAGGTCAGTGTCGAATACTGCAGCCCCGGCGCTCACTTCGAGGCACCGGCCGCGGCGAATTTCTCTTCGTAGCTCCTGGTGTAATCGACCAGGCTGCGGGCCACTTCCCGGATCGGGCGCTTCGACGCGCGCGCCACGTAGACCAGCACGATGGGGGCGATCGTCAGGAACACGCCGCTCAGGATCAGTTCATCGACGATCCTGCTGTCGGCGGCTGGAACGCCCTTGAGCCTCGACCGCATCGCGTCGAAAGTGTTGCTGCCCCGGTTGCCGACGTCCATGACCTTGGCGATCAGTTCGATGTCGCGTATTTCGCGTGCGGAATACTTGTGCTGCATTGCGCGCCGCAGCTGCGGCTGCACCCGCACGAAATTCTCCTTGACCAGCGCCCGCACGTAGGAAATCGCCACCCATTTGCGGCGGTCAAAACCTGTCGGGTCCAGCTGCTCGAGCCGGGCCAGTTCCTCGTTCGAGACGCCACTTATCTGCGCCCACTCGTAGTGTCCCCAGCTGCAGTAGATGCAGCCGTTCAGCTGCGATACGGCCAGCATCAGCTCCTCGCGGAAGCCCGCGTCGACTTCCTGCTTCAGCCACACCCGGTACATGGTGCCGAGCTCGGGCACCAGCGAGGCCAGCCGGCCCGCCAGCTGGGCAGCGGTGATCGTGCGCTTCTTGAAGCCGCCGAACGGCGACTTCGGTTCTTTCTTCCTGCGCCTCACCTTGCTTCGCAAGGTCTCTGCCTTGGACGAGAGGGCTTTCACTATCGGCATCTGGCGGATCTCCGCTTGTTACATCTGCGCCGCGGTTCGGCGAAGTTCAGCTCCGTCCCACCCGGCCCCGGCACGATTCACGCAAGGTGCGACGCAACACCTTGCCGACCGGCGTGAGCGGAAGCGCGGACGCGAAGGCGATCGTCCGGGGCATGTCGTTGTCCGACAGCCGCGGGCCCAGGAACCTGATGAGCTCCTCGATACTCACCGTCTCACCCTGGCGAAGCACGACCTCGGCGTGCACGTACTCGCCGCAGTCAGGGTCCGTGATACCGACTACCGCCGACATCATCACGGCCGGGTGGGCGCTCAGTGCGGCTTCCACCACCGACGGGTACACGTTCCGATCGTTGCAGCGGATCGTGTCCTTGACGCGATCGAGGACGTAGAGATAGCCATTGCCGTCGATGCGGCCGAAATCGCCTGATTTCCAGTAGCCGTCGCAGAATTCCGCGGCGGTCTTATCCGGGGCGCCCAGGTAGCCCATGCAGGTCGCGCGCGAGCGCATCCAGATCTCGCCGTCCTGGCCGTAGCGGCACCCGTCGTCCCTCGCGATCGACGATCAGCACCTCGACGCCGGGCACGATGCGGCCCGCAGAGGCGAAATGCGATTCGTCGCCGTTCCTGTCGGGCCGGTGATCCGCCTTGCTCATGCAGGTCACCACCCCCGCATGCTCGGAGCCGGCATAGAGCTGCACGAAGATGTCGCCGAAGCGCTCGCGCAGCTGCTTCAGCCTGGTCGGGCTCATCGGTGACGCGCCGTAGTAGATGGCGTCGAGCGACGACAGGTCGCTCTCCCGCGCCTCGGGTGCCTCGAGCAGGCGATAGAGCATGGACGGGACCATCAACGTGGCCGTCACCTTCTCGCGCTCGACCGTCCGGCACCAGGTCGCGAGGCTGCGGTCGTTCATGGTGATCGTGCAGCCACCCTTGAACAGTATGGGGAAGAACACGATGCCGCTCGCGTGGCTGATCAGTCCGAAATGCAGCAGCCTCGCCTTGCGCGTCGGCACCGGGTCCTCGATCGCAAGATGCAGGTCCTTGGAGGCCATGAAGTTGTCGACGCTGTACATGACGGCCTTGGGCGCTCCGGTCGTGCCGCCCGTGAAGCGCAGGATCATGCAGTCGTTTCGGTCGTCGTGGACGACGTCCGGATTGGCGTCGCTCACTCCTTCCAGCAGCGACCAGAAGTGCAGCACGTCCGGGTAGCCGGGCGGCGGCGGGTCCATGCTGACGATGGTCAGGCCGCGTTCCTTCAGCAGCGCGTGGTGCGTGGGCAGCAGTTCCGGCTCCACGAACACGACCTTCGGCTTGACCAGGTCGATCTGGTGCGCCTGGGTCTCGAGCGTGTCGGTGGTGTTCGTGTAGCAGGCGCAGGCTTCCCCCTTGTACGCCGTGAAAAAGCCGAGCAACGACAGGCTGTCGTTGTGCAGCATGGTCAGCCAGACGTCGCCGCGCCGCAGGTCGAGGCGAGAGCGCATCATGTTGACGATGCGATTGGTCAGCAGATGGTAGTCGCGGAAGCTGTAACGACGATTGCGCTCGACGTTGACGATGCACTCGGCATCGCCATAGGTCCTGGCAAGACCTTCGCTGACGACGGAGAAATTGATCTGCATGCGGCGACTCCACGGCAGCCGGTCCGCACTGGTCGCGGCCGGGTCTGCTCCGGTTGACTCTGTGCAGCCATTCTGGCCGGTTGGGGCTGCGTATGCCCCCCCTCGCAGGGGGGTGAACGTGGGCCGGGGCGGCAAGGACCGCGACTGGGTTCGTGCCGAGGCCTGGGAAGAATGCCAGCGTCGCCGCCAGCGCCCCTGGATTTGAACCGTTGCGTAACGGGCCTGTCGAATTGCACCGGTAGAGTTGGTTCGCGTGGCAAACTCACTGGTGACCACCAACGGAGACGAGACATGGGCCCCGCAATCGTGGACGTGACGGAACAGAAGCGCCTGAACGAGGCCCGCGAAGCGCAGGTTCCGTGGAAGAAATGGGGGCCCTACCTGAGCGAGCGGCAGTGGGGCACGGTCCGCGAGGACTACAGCCAGGACGGCAACGCCTGGAACTACTTCTCCCACGACCAGGCGCGCTCGCGCGCCTACAAGTGGGGCGAGGACGGGCTGGCGGGCCTGAGCGACGACAAGCAGCGGCTGTGCTTCGCGCTGGCGCTGTGGAACGAACGCGACCCGATCCTGAAGGAGCGCCTGTTCGGGCTCACCAACAGCGAGGGCAACCACGGCGAGGACGTCAAGGAGTACTACTTCTACCTCGACAGCACGCCCACGCACTCGTACATGAAGTACCTGTACAAGTACCCGCAGCGCGAGTTTCCATACCGGGACCTGGTCGAGACGAACGGGCGACGGTCGCGGGAGGAGTTCGAGTACGAGCTGCTCGACACCGGCGTGTTCGACGACGACCGCTACTTCGACGTGTTCGTCGAATACGCGAAGGACGGCCCGGAAGACGTGCTGGTCCGGATCACCGTGCACAATCGCGGGCCGGAGGCGGCCCGTCTGCGCCTGCTGCCGACGCTGTGGTTCCGGAACACGTGGTCGTGGGGCGACGATGATCGCAAGCCTTCACTGCGGGAGGTGGCGCCGGGGACCATCCGGGCCGAGCATCATGAGCTGGGCGAATACTGGCTGCACTGTGATGGCGATGCGGAGCTGCTGTTCACCGAAAACGAGAGCAATGCGCAGCGTCTCTGGGACCAGCCCAACGCCTCCCCCTACGTGAAGGATGCGTTTCACGCCTACCTGGTCTCGGGGCAGGGCGAGGCGGTGAATCCGGCCAGGACCGGGACCAAGGCCGCGGCCCATTACGTGCTCGACGTGCCCGGCGGCGGCAGCAGGACGGTCCGCCTGCGTCTTGCGGCCGAACGAAAGGAGAAGCCCTTCGTCGACTTCGAGAAGACATTCGAGAGCCGCATCGCCGAGGCCGACGAGTTCTACGAGCGGATTGCGCCCAGCTCGCTGACCGAAGACCAGCGACGGGTGCATCGCCAGGCGCTGGCCGGGATGCTCTGGAGCAAGCAGTACTACTACTTCGACCTGGAGCGCTGGCTGCGCGAGCACCAGAGCCACCCGCTGGTCGAGTCGGTCCGCCACGGCGTGCGGAACACCGAGTGGTTCCACATGCTGAACGCGGACATCATCTCGATGCCGGACAAGTGGGAGTACCCGTGGTATGCGGCCTGGGACCTGGCCTTCCACACGGTCTCCCTTGCGATGGTGGATTTCGACTTCGCCAAGGAGCAGCTGCTGCTGATGCTGCGCAGCCTCTACTTCCACCCGAGCGGGCAGATTCCGGCCTACGAGTGGAACTTCAGCGACGTGAATCCGCCGGTGCACGCCGTGGCCACGCTGTGGCTGTACAAGTACGAGAAGCAGCTGGGCCGCGCCGACCTCAAGTTCCTGGAGCGTTCGTTCCAGGGCCTGATGCTCAACTTCAACTGGTGGGTCAATCGCAAGGACCCGTCCGGCCGCAACGTCTTCGCCGGCGGATTCCTCGGCCTCGACAACATCGGCGTCTTCGATCGCAGCGCGCAGCTGCCGACCGGCGGCTCGCTGGAGCAGGCGGACGGTACGGCGTGGATGGCGTTCTACTGCCAGAACATGCTGGAGATCGCGCTGATCCTGACCGAGTACGACCCGATGTACGAGGAGGTCGCGTTCAAGTTCGTGCAGCACTTCATGTGGATTTCCTACGCGATGGACCGCATCGGCGCGAACCACGACGAGATGTGGGACGAGCAGGACGGTTTCTTCTACGACCTGCTGCGGCTTCCGGACGGCCAGGCGATGCGGCTGAAGGTGCGCTCGATGGTGGGCCTGCTGCCGCTGTGCGCCTCGACGGTGTTCGAGGAGTCTTCCGTCACCCACTCTCCGAGGCTGATGGAGCTGATCGCGCAGTTCCGAAGTCGCCACCCGGAGCTGATGTCGCAGGTGGCCCCGACCGATGCGGGTTTCGTCGGCTACAAGGACCGCAGGCTGCTGTCGATCCTGAACAAGCAGAAGCTCGAGCGAGTGCTCGGCTACCTGCTCGACGAGAACGAGTTCCTCGGGCCGCACGGCATTCGTTCGCTCTCCCGCTTCCACCTCGATCATCCGTTCGTGTTTCACGTCGGCGGCGAGGAATACAAGGTGCAGTACCTGCCCGGTGAGTCGAACAACGGCATGTTCGGCGGCAATTCCAACTGGCGCGGTCCGGTGTGGATGCCGGTCAACATGCTGATCGTCCGGGCGCTGATCAACCTGTACGCCTTCTTCGGCGACGAGTTCAAGGTTCAATGCCCGACCGGTTCGGGGCAGTACATGACGCTGTTCGAGGTCGCGAAGGAGATCGAGCGCCGGCTGACCAGCACGTTCCTGCGCGATGCCAATGGGCAACGGCCGGTCTACGGTGGGACCCGCAAGTTCCAGGACGATCCGCACTGGCGCGACCTGATCCTGTTCTACGAGTACTTCCACGGCGACAACGGCGCGGGCCTCGGGGCCAGCCACCAGACGGGATGGACGGGCCTCGTCGCCCCGCTGCTCGACATGTTCGGGCGCCTCGATGCGAAGACGCTGCTGGAAACCGAGCGCGGCGCGGTAGTGGCCAGGATCGTCCGGGAACAGGTGGGCGGGCAGCAGAAGGGGAGCGGCTGAGGGGGCAAGGTGTCGCAACCACGTTACCCGGCGCTCTACCAGGTCAACACCCGCGTCTGGTTGACCGGGTTGTCCGGCGCGCTCGGCAGGCGAGCGACGCTCGACGACATTCCGGACGCGGAGCTCGACCGCACTGGCCGAGCTCGGTTTCGACTGGGTGTGGTTGCTCAGCGTCTGGCAGACCGGCCCGGCGGCGCGGGCGATCTCGCGTGCGAACCCGCGAATGGCGTCGCGAGTTCGTCGAAACGCTGCCGGACCTCGGGGACCAGGACATCGCCGGGTCCGGGTTCGCCATCAAGAGATACACGGTGCATCACGACCTGGGCGGCGCCGCGGCGCTGGCACGCCTGCGACTCCGGTTGCGGGAGCGCGGACTGAAGCTGATGCTCGACTTCGTCCCGAACCACATGGCGCCGGATCACCCGTGGATCGACGCGCACCCGGACTACTTCGTCCACGGCAGCGAGAACGACCTGGCACGCGCACCGCAGAACTACTGCCGCGTGCAGACCAGGGCCGGTGCGCTGATTCTCGCCCACGGCCGCGACCCGTACTTCGACGGCTGGCCGGACACGCTGCAGCTCGACTACGGCAACCCGGACCTGCAGCAGGCGATGATCGGCGAGCTCACGAGAATCGCCGGTCAATGCGACGGCGTGCGATGCGACATGGCGATGCTGGTGCTGCCCGACGTGTTCGAGCGCACCTGGGGCATCCGCGCCGAACCGTTCTGGCCCGGGGCCATCGAGGCGGTGCGGCGCAAGCATCCGGATTTCCTGTTCATGGCCGAGGTCTACTGGGACCTGGAATGGACCATGCAGCAGCAGGGCTTCGACTACGCCTACGACAAGCGGCTGTACGACCGCCTGCGCGACGGTCACGCCCGGCCGGTGCGCGAGCACTTCCATGCCGGACTCGATTACCAGGACAGGCTGGCCCGCTTCCTCGAAAACCACGACGAGCCGCGCGCGGCCGCAACGTTCCCGCCGGACGTCCACGAAGCCGCGGCGGTCATTACGTTCCTGTCGCCGGGGCTGCGGTTCTTCCACCAGGGTCAGTTGCAGGGGTACCGGAAACGCATCTCGCCCCACCTGGTTCGCGCGCCGCAGGAGGCGAGCGACCCGAGGCTCGAGCAGTTCTACAGGCGGCTGCTCGCGGTGCTGCGTATGCCGGCGGTGCGCGACGGCCACTGGCAATTGCTCGACTGCATGCCGGCCTGGCAGGGCAACTGGACCTGGGACGGCTTCATCGCCTTTGCGTGGCAGGGTCCGACCGGCGAACGGCTGCTGGTGACGGTGAACTACGCGCCCAACCAGGGCCAGTGTTACCTGCGGCTGCCGTTTGCAGACCTGGGCAACGCGCAGTGGCGGCTGCATGACCTGATCGGCGACGCCACGTACGAGCGCGAGGGCAACGACCTGCAGGCGCGCGGGCTCTACCTGGATGAGCCGCCGTGGAGCGCCCACGTGTTCGCGCTGACGCAGCGCGGAGCAGTTCAGGCAGAGCTGATGAGATTTCGACCCTCACGCTGCTCATCGCGGGGCATACACGAATGGCCGGCAAGATCGACACGCCACGAGTCGTGCTGGAAGCGCGGGCGCGCCTGGGCGAAGGGCCCTGCTGGGACGCGCAGGCCGGGCGTCTGTACTGGGTCGACATCTACAACCATCGCGTCCACGAGTTCGACCCGGCCACCGGATTCGATCGCTTCTTCGACGTCGGCGAAGCCGTCGGGCTGCCTGGCACCGGCCAGCGGTGGTCGCCTGATCCTCGGCCTGCGTCACCAGCTTGCCTGGCTCGACACCCGCACCGGGGCCGTGACACCGATCCTCGAGTTCGAGACGCGCTCGCACGTCCGCTGCAACGACGGCAAATGCGATGCGCAGGGACGCATTCTGGTTCGGCACGATGTCCACGGCCGGGACCCGATGCGTCGCTCTACCGCTACGACCCGGATGGTTCGCTGCAGGTGATGGAAACCGGCCTGACCGTGTCGAACGGCCTCGGCTGGAGTCCGGATGGCCGGACGTTCTACCTCACCGATTCGCCCGCGCAGGTCATCTACGCCTACGACTTCGAACCGGCGAGCGGTCGGCTCCGGAATCGCCGCATCCTGGTGGACCTGCGCGGCCAGGCGTTCTTTCCCGACGGGCTGACGGTGGACCGCGAAGGATGCCTCTGGTCGGCGATGTGGGATGGCTGGTGCGTCATCCGCTTCGACGCCACGGGCCGGGAGATGCTGCGAGTGCCGATGCCGGTGCAGCGCCCGACCTGCTGCGCATTCGGAGGCCCGGGACTTTCCGACGCTCTTCATCACGACCGCGGCCGTGGGCCTCGGCGAGGAAGAGATCGAGCGCAGCTTCCACTCGGGCGACCTGTTTGCGCTGGATGCTCCCGTCACGGGCTTCGCGGCAAACCGATACGCCGGATGATCTCGTCCACGATCACTTGAGGCGGATTGGCGACGTCGATCACCAGGGCATTGTCCGGCTCCTCCAGCGCCTCGAACTGGCTCGCGAGCATGTCCGCGCCCATGAAATGCCCGCGCGCGGCGTTCCATGCGCTCGCGAATCAGCTTGAAGTCCCCCTTCAGGCAGATCACTCGCACCCGGGGATCCGCTGCGCCCAGGCGTTCGAGGTAAGCCGCCTTCAGCGCGGAGCAGGCGAGGATCGCCGGCTTGCCGGTCTCCAGGCTGGGCGCGACGACGTCCCGTCGCAGCGTCTCGAGCCACGGGATCGCGGTCCTCATCGGTCAGCGGGATGCCCGCGCGCATCTTCGCGATGCCGTCGACGCTGTGGTAATCGTCGGCGTCCCGGAACGTCCATCCGGTGCGCTCGGCCAGCAGGCGCCCGATGGTCGTCTTGCCCGACCCGGCGACGCCCATCAGGATCAGCAGGCGGATGGGTTGCACTGCGTGCCGTTCCCCGGACTAGCCGCCGGATTCGAATCCCGGGTACAGCGTCATGCCGCCGTCCACGTACAGCGTCGTGCCGACGATGTAATCGGTGTAATCGGACGCGAGCCACACGGCGGCACGGCCGATTTCCTCCGCCTGGCCGATCCGCTTGTAGGGCACCAGCTTCATCAGGTCTGCGTAGGCCTCGGGCGTGTCCCAGGCGGCGGTGTTGATGGGCGTCTGGATGGCGCCGGGCGCAATCGAGTTGACCCGTATCCTCTTCTCCGCCACCTCCTGCGCCAGGCTCTTCATCAGCAGCATCAGTCCGCCCTTGGAGGCGGCGTAGTTCACGTGGCCCGCCCACGGAATCACGTCATGAACCGAGCTGATGAAGATGATCTTCCCGGCCGCCACTGAGACCTCCGGGCGCACGCCGCGGCGCAGGAATTCGCGGACGGCCTCGCGCGCGCACAGGAATCCGCCGCGCAGGTTGACGTTCATCACCGCGTCCCACTGCGCGGCGGTCATCTCGTGGAATGGCGCGTTCTTCTCCATGCCGGCGTTGCTGACCAGGATGTCGACGGTGCCGAACTCACGTACGGCAGCAGCGAACATCGTGGTCACGTTCGCCTCGTCTCCGACGTTGGCCTTGACGGCCAGTGCGCGGGAACCAGCGGCACGGATTTCGGCGACGACGATCTCGGCTTCATCGGGCTTCGAGTTGAAATTAACGACGACGCTGGCGCCGGCCCTGCCGAGCGACAGCGCAATGGCGCGGCCGATGCCGGAACTGGCGCCGGTCACGAGTGCCGTCTGGCCCTTGAGCAGGGTCATGTTCTGTAGGGTCGGGACCACCGGCTCCGGCAGGTTCATGTGCTCGTAGAAGTTCTTCACGCCATCCATCCTCGGTTGAGGGTCGGGTCGGGAGTTGCCGCGATATTCCTGACTCTAGCCTACGCGACTGCGACAGTCGTTGCCGGGTCGCCTGATCGCCGTCGCTGGCCTGCCGAACGAGGCCAGTTCTCCCGACGAGCGCCGCGTCCGCGGTGCAAGGTGATGATCGCGAGGCGTCTAAAGTGCCCGCCTGAACCGGGCATCTGGTGCGCGGCCGGAAACAACTGCACTCATGAACCAGCTCAATTTCGCGCAATTCGTCCCGTTCGTGGCCCTGGCGTTCCTGGTCTCGGCGATGCTCAGCGTCGGGCTCGACCTGACCATGCGGCAGATCATCGAGCCCCTGCGCGACAGGCGCCTGGTCGCAATCTCGCTGGCCCTGAATTTCGTGCTGGTGCCGCTGGCCGCGGTGGTGATCACGCGCGTCGTCCCCATGGATCCGGCGCTTGCGATCGGCATGATCGTCTACGCGCTCGCGGCCGGCACCGAGGGCGGTCCGAAGTTCACGCAGATCGGCCGCGGCAATGCTGGATTTGCGCTGGGACTGCTCGCGGTGATGCTCATGATCACGATCGTCGTGCTGCCCGCGGAGCTGTCGTGGGTCGTGCCCGGTGCACACGTCGACCGCGGCCACCTGCTGGTGAAGTTGATCCTGGCGGTGGCCGTTCCGGTGGGGCTCGGCCTCGCCGTGAGGGCGCGCTCCGCGTCGCTGGCGGACCGGTTGAACACGTGGGTGCACCGTGTATCGATAGCGCTCCTGTGCCTGTTCTTCGTCGCGGTGGTGTACGTCAACTACCAGGAAATCCTGGCCTTGGAGCGCGGTGCGTTGCTGGGCAGCCTGTTGTACTTCGTCCTGGCAGGTGGTGCGGGCTACCTGCTGGGCGGTCCACAAGACCGAGAACCGCCGTGCACTCGCGATCATGACCTTCGTGCGTAACGTGCCGATCGCGCTGACGGCGGCGAGCCAGGTCTTTGCAAATGAACCAGCCGTAATCGTCATGGTGACCGTCATGGGTGCCATGGCGCTGGTGCTCGGCGTCCTCACCGTGGTCGTGTTTCGTCGACTGCCCGCCTGAGGCGCGCGTCCCGCGGTCTTATCCTTCGTCCGGGTGCCCGGCCTCGACCGGCAGGTGTGCGTGCCACCACGCCAGCATCCCGTTATGCAGCTGGTAGGCGTCGAATCCGCTTGCCCGCAGGATACGAACGGCCGGGATGCTGCGGTGTGCCGTCAGGCAGATTGCGACGACCTTCCGGTTGCGGTCGAGTGCCAGGGATTCGAGCCAGGCCCGCCGCTCGGTTACGGGCGCATTGACGGCGCCGGCGATCCGGCTGGTGCGCCACTCCATGGCCGTTCTCACGTCCACGATTTGCGGCGGCGAGTCGCCCTGCAGCATGGCGTGCAGGTCGTGCGCATGGATATCCGGCACGCGGCCGAACGGGAACCACCAGAATGAACGCATGATACTCACCTGCTCAGGACGGTCATTTAGAGGCCGGCGGCGTCGAAATCTTCTCTTCGTAGTTCTTGGTGTAGTCGACCAGGCTGCGGGCGAGTTCGCGGAACGGGCGTTTCGACGCACGCGACAGCTTGAAGACGACCGCGGGCGCGACCACCAGGAACATGCCGCTCAGGATCACTTCGTCGACGATCCTGCTGTCCGCCGCCGGGACTCCGCGCAGCCTGGACAGCATCGCGTCGAAGGTGTTGCTGCCGCGATTGCCGATGTCCATGACCTTGGCGATCACCTCGACCTTGCGGATCTCGTCCGGGGTGAACTTGTGCTGCATCGCACGCCTGAGTTCCGGCGGCACGCGCGCGAAGTCTTCCTTGACCAGCGCCCGCACGTAGGAGATCGCCAGCCACTTGCGCCGGTCGAACCCGGCGGGATCGAGCTGCTCGAGCTGGGCGAGTTCCTCGTTCGAGACGCCGCTGATCTGTGCCCACTCGTGGTGCCCCCAGCTGCAATAACGACAGCCATTCAGTCGCGAGACCGCCAGCATCAGCTCCTCGCGGAATCCGGGGTCGATCTCCTGCCTGCGCCACACGCGGTCCATCGTGCGGAGTTCCGGCACCAGCGACGCCAGGCGGCGCAGCAGCTGCGCCGTGGTCATGGTGCGCTTCTTGAACCCGCCGAACGGTGACTGCGGCTTCGCCGGGCGCCTGGCCACTTTGGCTCGTACTGATCTCGCCTTCGACAACACGGAATTCACGATGGGCATGGAAGGCTTCTACCTCGTTTCAGTAGTACCACTTGGCGAGCAAACCGAGAGCAATGAGTCATTCGTCGTTCGGCTGTTCGTCCTGCTGGCGCCGCGCACAGGCACAGGCTCGCCAGCAGGGCACTCCATGCACGCGTCGACGACGTATGCGTTCTCCCGAGTCCCGGTCCGTCACGGTTTCGCGGGAAGCAGCAGCCGGGCCGGGTCGATCTCATAGGTCCACGGCAGGCCCGAATTCTTCCAGCCGTTCACCAGTCGCTGCCCGCGGAACACGCTCTCGGGGTCCTTGACCGTGTCGCCCTCCATGCCGTCGGTGATGTTGTAGACGTTCTTGAACCCGGCCTTTGCGAGCATATTGACGGCCATGGCTCCACGGCCGCCGGAACGGCACATGACCATCAGCGTATCGTCGGGCTGGGCCACCTTCTGGACCCGAGCGACGAAATCGGGAAGCGGTTTCAGCGGGAACTGCTTCTTCGTGGCATCCCAGGTGTAATCCACGGCCACGACGGGCACCAGCCACGCCATGCTCGTGTGTCCTACCCACATGTATTCCTCGATGGTCCGGACGTCGAGAATCGTCACCTTGTCGGGCGCGGCCTGCCACTGCGTCGTAGGCCTCGCGCGCCGTCACGTAGAGCCCGAGTGTCGTCTGCTTCTCGGCGGGGACCTGGGCGCTCGTCACCTGCGATGTCGGCCGGTTCCGTGGACCCTGCGCTGGCGGCGGTCGCGGTCGCAACACTCGTTGCAGCAATCGCGGCGAGGATGATGCGCACCGACACGACCGAAACGGCGCTCCGCGGGCTATTCGTGGCTGGTCTAGACATGTGCAACTCCTGTGATTGCTTTGGAAACCGTCCATTCCGTCTCACTGGAAGATCATGTTGAATCCGACGAAGACCTGCCACTCAGGCCAGCCCGCACCGTCGTGCGCAACAGACCACTGGGGCTCGATGAACAGGTTGTTGGACCCCTTCGTGGTCTTGAACACCTGGCCGATGCCCAGCCCGAGCGGCACGCTGTAGCCGTCGTTCTCGAAATCGTAGGTCATGATCGGCGTCGAGCGCAGGTACGTGCCGCCCCCGAGCTGGTAGATCAGCAGCGGCTGGAATGCCGCGACGTTGACGTCGGCACGGTCCTGGTCGCCCGCGAAGCTCGCCTGCCATGTCAGCAGGTAACCGTACTGGAACTTCTTCGACTGCGCGTTGAACAGTACGTTCGCGACGCCTGCGGACCACTTGCCGCTGCCCGTGGCGTCTTCGCTCGCCGTGGGAATGTTGAGCAACGGTCCGAAGCCGAAACTGATCCCCGGAATGCCCACGTCCATCTGGTACGCGGCAAACACATTGAAGTCGCCCAGCCCGGTCTCGTGCTCGAGGTCCGGCGGCGCCGGGACGGTATTGACGGCGAGCAACGATGCACGCATCAGCCACTGCGTGTCGCCGATCGAGAACGGCATGGCAAAGCGCATCCAGAACTGGTTGGCGTCCTCGTCCATGTCGGTGAGGTCGCCGATGTAGTAGTCGTGGAGGTTGAAGGCCTTCGCTCTCAGGAGCGGGTTATTGGCCTGCGCGGCGTCGCTTGCTGCGGCCTCGTCCTGGGCAGCGGCGACGTTCACGAGGCCGAGGAATGCCACCGCGAGTACGCTGAGTCTGTGTCGAACGACGTTCATAGCGATGGATACCTCGAGTCAGTGGCAATCGGTCGGGTCATTCCCGGATACTCACAGGTCGGTGAATTGACGACGGCCATGCTCAAAACCTGATCACCGCCCGCAGGCCCGGCAAGACCGCGGTGTCGCTCGACAGTCCGGGCCGGATGACCTGCAGGTCGGCGCCAAGGTCGAGCCAGGGCGTGACCGCCAGGTTGTAGAAGATCTCCAGGCCCTGTTCGTCCCGCAGCTGCACGGTCGGCGCGAGCGCGTCCTTCAGATAATCGCTCAGGCTGTCGTAGTAGTAGCCGATGCCCCAGTTGTCGCCGCTCCGGCCCGGCACGAGGCCCGTTCCGCCGAGGCCGACCAGGAACGTCCAGTGCAGCGAATTCGGGTTGCCGTCGGAGATACCGAACTGGCCGAACAGTCCCACACCTTCGTCCGGACTCGCCGCCGGCTGGTACAGGTACTGGTCGAACGACCAGGCGAAGTAGTAGCGCGAATTCTTCGTTGCGACGGTTCCGGGTTCCGGCGTTGGAACGAGGATTTCGTCCAGGTTCGACAGGTCGGTGCCGTCCTGGGTGCTGTAGAGGGCGGTGAATCCCTGGTTGCCACGTCGACCTGCGATCGTCACGGGCACCTGGACGCTGCCGCGAATGGTGACGCCGTCCTCGAACGCATCGGCGAGGCTCAGCTTGTTTACGTAGCTGGCAGGGTCGTAGACCCACAGCCGATACGTGGCCTGTTCGGTGCGCACGGTGAGAAGCGCGCCGAGCAGGTAGGCAGGCACGGTACCGGTGGGTGGTGCCACGAACGTCAGGTTCCAGAACGCATCGATGCCGGCGCCGCCCAGGAAGGGTCTCCTGCCGGACACGATGTCGATCATGTTGATCTTGCCGAACACCACGGTGTTCGAGTCGCCGAACTGCCTGGACGAAGTAAAGGCTCGACAGGTCGTAGGCGTCGGCGCCCTCGATTCCCGGGAAATTGAGTGCGGAGTTGACCGGAATCAGCACGCCGCCGCGGCCATTGACGCTGTTCCCGAAGTTGTATTCGCCGTGCAGGGTCATCGACAGGCCATCCCAGAAGCCCAGCTTGCTCAGGTCGGCAGTGATGAGCAGGTCGGCCTTGCCGCCGTACTCGTAGCCGAGGTCGCCTTCTCCGGCAGCAAGGCCCTGGTAGAACTGCGTCACGCGCGGCTGCACGCCGATGCCATGATCCGCGAGCCAGGTTCGACTGCCGCCCCAGTCGCCGGTGAGTCCTTCATCCGCAGAGGCGCTGCCCGCGTCCGTGACTTGAGTCGCGAGCGCAAGGCAGGCGACAGCGCAACGCGTCGTGACCAGCGTCGTTCGGTTCGATGCGCGTGCCCGCCGATCCGCGGCCGCGATGCGCTGGCGCCAACACACGGTCCGGCCCCTCAGAGCAAGCGACTTGAGCACGCGATCAATGAGCTGCTCGATCGAGATCATCGTCAGCACCAGCGGCGCGACCGGCAGCAGGATCACCGCCGCCAGCGATGTCACGGTCTTCATGTTGAACGGCACCAGGCGTATGCCCTGGACGACCTCGAAACCGTTATGCAGGTCGGCCAGTGACTGGATGTCGGGGCTGCCCAGCAACGGTTCGTCCGGCAGGTGCGGGCCGCGGATCCACTTCTGGTTGAATTCCCGCGCGTACGCCTGGCCCAGCGTGCCGTACTCCTCCATGCCTCTTCGTCGGGCCGCCCGGAGTTGCGGGTAGAACACCATGAGCGGACCCAGCACGAGGAGCACCAGCACTGCGACCGTCCCGACGATTTCCACCTTGAACTGGAGCAGGTTCGCTCCGGTGTAGAAGATCCGGTTGGCGATCATCCCGGACAGCACGGCGCCCAGCGCCAGCAGCACCAGCCGGTACGCACGCCCCGTTCGCGCCAGGAACAGCAGACCAGCGGTCGAATCCGGATGCGTCGGCTCCAGGTTCAGCCGGGTGCGGGCCACCTGCCAGAGGAAGCGCGCCCAGACGAAGAACCGGAAATACCAGCGCAGTGTCAGGAACTGGACCACGGGCATGCTCACGAGACCGAGCCAGAGGCCCGCGTACGATGGCTTCAGGTCCCCGTCGACGACCGTGGCGTACCAGCTGCTCAGATTGAGTGCCACCTGGTCGCTCCAGATGAACGGCACGCCGACCGCGTACACGAAAACCAGCAGCAGCAGTTCCACGACCATCGAATTGCGCAGCCGCAACGCCGAGTCCACCGCTGAGTCGAACTGCGGTCGCGCCTCGTCGCGGATCAGGCCATTCGTCACGAACAGGCGAACGATCGGTGGCAGCTTCTGGTGAACCATCACCTCGGCCAGGATCAGCAGGGGCGCCGTGATGAGCAGCCTCAGCTGGGTCTCGACGTCCAGGAGAAACGGCATGGCCACGTTGCCACCCCAGGCCGTCCCTGCGAAGAGCGACAGCAGCAACGGCGGTACCCAGATGAGGAGGACCAGCCCCAGCACGCGCCGGCGCACATGTTCCAGCGCATCACCTGAAAGTCTCGTGCGGCGCAGCAGCTGGTACAGCGGCCCGCCGGCCACCAGCGAAAAGTCGTTCAACTTGTCGAGTGCCGTCCGGGCGCCGCCAGATCCAGTCGTCAGCTTGAGTGTCGCGCATCGTGGATCTCCTGGTCACGCTGACTCATGCCGCCGGGTCCGGCAGCAGCATGCGGTCCGCAGTGAGTTCATACGTCCACGGACAACCCGCGTTCTTCCAGCCGTTCCTGAGCCGCTGTCCGTTGAAGACACTGTCCGGGTCCTTGACGGCATCGCCTTCCATGCCGTCGACGATGTTGTAGACGTTCCTGAACCCGGCCTTGGCGAGCAAGTTGATGGCCATGGCGGCGCGGCCGCCCGAGCGGCACATGACCATCAGCGTGTCCTCCGGCTTCGCGATCTTCTGTACGCGGGCCACGAAGTCCGGCAGCGGCCGCGCCGGGAACTGGTTCTTCTCCGTGTCCCATTGATAAGTCACGGCGAAGACCGGGATCTTCCAGGCCATCGGCGCGTGGCCGACCCACATGAACTCCTCGGGCGTCCGGACGTCGATGATCTTCACCTCGTCGGGCGCGGCCTTCCATTGCTCGTAGGCCTCCCTGGCGGAGACATAGAGCCCGAGTACCGTCTGCTTCGCCTTCGGCAGTTCCGGAGTCGATTCGGTCATGTGCAATCCTCTTGTCCAGAGTCGGGGTCGGTGACGCCCGTGCGTGCCGGCACGCACGGACTCCGGCCGAAGCCGGGGCCCGTCCGCGCTGGCGACCGCCGCGATCGCGAGTCAGGGCACGTAGTTGGCGCTGGTGTCCGCGCCGTAGCCGCAACCCTGGTAGGTGCAGTGCAGGTCGTCGCGAATGATGGCCGCCCATCCGCCCGCTTTGGTGGTGTCGAGCACGAGATCCTTTTCGAGGATCTTGGTCTCGAACTTCCAGCCTTGCGGCAGGGTCGTGTATTTCTTGCCCAAAGAGTCGAGGTTCTCAGGTGTCAGGCTCGGATCGACCGCCTTCGTGTATTCCTGCAGAACCCAGACCGCACCGTTGGGCTCGCGCAGCAGGCACACGGATTTGCCTGCCTTGAAGGTCCAGACCGTGCTGCGACGGATCAGCGACGGCACGTAAGCGCTCTGCATCTGCGAGATCATCTCCGCCCCGGTCATGTCTCCGGCCCAGCGCAACTCGACGCCGTGGAAATTCTGCGTTTCGCCGACGAGGAACTTGATTTCGTCCATCAGCCAGAAGCGTCCCATGTTGACCGCGCACATATCCACTTCGAGTTCGCCCGCCAGCTTCTTGGGATCGATCTTCTTGTAGGCTTCGGGGTCGACGGGAATCGATGCCGCCGTATAGACGTGGGCCCTCTGTGCTTTCCCGGTGCCGACAAAAGCCCCCATCCCGTGGAAGGGGAGGCCGCGGGTTTCCTTGAAGCTCATCCAGCTCAGGGATTCCATACCTGTCTTCAGTTTCATCTTGTTTCGTCCTGTTGGGGATTCGGGGCGCGGGAGCACCGCGCCCCGATCATTGCCTAAGGTTATGCAGGTCGGATCACCACTTACTTCTTCATGTGGCTCGCGACAAACTCCTGGATTCTCTTGCCTTGCGCAGCCAACCCGCCATCGGTGCTGAACTGGATGATCTCGGCCCCTGCCTTCGACTTGAAGTTGTGCGGAGCCGGCCAGAAGCACACGTCCCCAGCGCTGCAGACCTCAATGGTCCCGTCGAGGTAAATGACCTCGACCGTGCCCTTCAAGACGTAAGCCCAGTGTTCAACCCCGCACAGATCGTGCTCCAGTCCCTTTCCCTTCAGGATGTCCGTGAAGTCAGTACCCGGGGCAAAGACGTGGTAGGCACACTGCATGCCGCCCCAACGCTCATCCCAGATCTTGAGTCCCGGGGTGTTCCTGGTGACGAAGTCGTCTACCGGGTTCATGTCCATCAATTTCTTATGCATTTGATTACTCCTTCTGTGCCTCACCGGACCGGCGGTGATGGCGATTTGTTAAAGGCCGGACCTGGTGCCTCGGACCTGGCACCGCATCACTTCAACACGCGCGGCCGGACCGTACTTGACAGTAGAGGACACGCGCTTGACACTTGAGGACATCGCGATTACGTGAATACACGGACCTCGCACTTCGACCCCGATAGCCCAGGATGCCCAAACGAACTGCCAAGCACCATGCGCAGGACGTGACCGTCAGGATCAGTGGCGTTCAGTCGATGCCGGCGGTCCTGGAGAGCCTGGGCGCTGATTCGGCGAGGATCTTTGCGGCGGAGAAAGTGGATCCGGCGCTCTTCGACGACACCGAGAACGCGATTTCATTGGCGGCTGTCGGTCGCCTGGTGCATCGCAGCGTCGAGGTGACCGGCTGTCAGCATTTCGGACTGCTGGTCGGGCAGCAGGGCGGCCTGCGCTCATTCGGCCTCGTCGGTGCGTTTGCGAGGTACTCCCCGGACCTTCAGACGGCGCTCGGCCGACTCGAAACGTACCAACACCTCTACCACGGAGGCCAGATCCTGTCCCTTGAGGCGTCCCGCGACGTAGCGACGCTCAGCTACGCCATCGTCCAGCCCGGTATCAGGGCCGTCGACCAGATCGAGGATGGCGCGCTCGCCATCTTCTGCAACGTCATGCGCAATCTCTGCGGATCAAACTGGCTCCCCCTCGAAGTGCGGTTCGCCCACCGCAGGCCGGGCAACACCAGGCCGTTCGTCCAGGCCTTCCAGACTTCGCTGCAGTTCGATGCGGAACAGAGCGGGCTGGTGTTCTCGGCGAACTGGCTGCGGCGTCGCCTGCCCGAAGCCGACGCCGACCTGCAGCGGCTGCTCGTGCAGCAGATCGAGTCGCTGGAGGCCAGCCAAGGCGACGAATTCCCGGAGCAGGTGCGTAGCGTGCTTCGCTCCGGGCTCCTGGCGGGCCACGCGAGCGCCGAGCAGGTGGCGGCGCTGTTCTCCATGCACCGGCGCACGCTGACCCGGCGGTTGGCGGCCCACGGCACGAGCTTCTCGGATCTCGTGGAGGAGGGCCGCTTCGAGATCGCGCAGCGGATGCTGGGAAGCACGGACCTGGACATCACCCGGATCGCGGCCGCGCTCGACTATGCCGATGCGAGCGCATTCACCCGGGCATTCCGGCGCTGGAGTGGCACGACTCCGGCGGCGTGGCGAACGAGGCGCCGCCGCAGGAGATAGGCAAAATCCGCATCGCGATCCGTATGGCCTTGCTGGGAAACGGCTGGATTTCGAGCGGTCTCCCCGCGCAGAATGGTGCCAACGGGAGACCACCATGGCGACAAGCAGATCATCGAAGGCAAGGCCTGCCGGGAAGCCGGCGCGACGCGCAGCACCGGCAGCGGCACGACGCAGGAAGCCGGCGGCGCGCAAGACGAGGCGTGCGCGCCCGGCCGCCGGCATCGGTCCGAACCGCAAGCCGACGATCAGCACGCGCGAGGCCGTCGCGCGACTCGCTGCACTGATGAGCGAGTTCCAGGAGCTTTATGCGATCTGGGGCAAGTCCAAGCTCGACCCGGCGTTCCGCGAGGAGCTCATGTTGGCCGTGGCGCGCCAGAACGACGCGCCGTACTGCAGCTGGATGCACCGCACCTGGGCGGAGCTCGCTGGTTCCTCGCGCAAGGTGATCGAGAAGATCGAGTTGCTGGATCCGCGCGGCCTCGACGCCCGCACGTGGGCCGCGGTGGCCTACGTGCGCGCGCTCGCGTCGAACGACATGAAGCCAGTGTCTGGCCAGTTGCGTCGGCGCGTGGAGTCTCACTTCTCCCAACGCGAGATCGAGGACATCGAACTCGTTGCCCGCGCGATGGACCTGATCAACCGGATGGCGAACACGTTCGACGCCATGCTGTCACGCCTTCAGGGCAAGCCGGCCGCCGACAGCGACATCCTGGACGAACTGGTCTTCAGCGGACTGTTCGCGGCGGTCGCGCCGCCCCTGGTGCTGCTGCTGGCCCGCTATGCCCGGCGTCCAGTCCTGGAGATGGCGCGCGGCCTCGTCGATCACGTCCAGCCTTTCTACGCGCAGACCGCTCGCCGCGGATAGCAGCGCGAGGCAGGTCACGAGCGTGGTGCGCGGCGAGAAATCGCTGCACCTGTACCCCCCGGCGCGGGGGGCTTATCGGGACACAGGCCGGGCGATAAAGCGCCCGGGCGAGTGGCGGCACACCCACACGGCCAATCACACCCGCAGGAGGTCTGCCATGACTGTTTCCGACAAGCATCTCGCGAACGCCACGCTCGTCATGAAGGTCGCAGGGTGGCTGTGCCTGGCGGGCCTGCCCGCGGCGGCATTGATTTACCCGCCCGGGATCCTCTGGGGCTCCGTGCCTCTCGAGTTTTGCTGGCCAAGCATCGGGCCTGCACACCCGCCCTCGCCGTACCACGGCCTGCACCCGTATTTTTTCATGGTCGCGGCGATGTACGTGTCCTACGGATTCCTGATGATTCGCGGCGCGCACGACCCGAAGCGGAACGTCGCGCTGTTCGACTACGGCATCGTGTCGAGCATCGTCCACGGCGGGATCATGATCCCGCAGGCCTTCATCTATCCCGGCGAGCACGCCCACTTGTGGGCAGACATCCCGTTCGCCTTCGGGCTGGCACTCGCGTGCTGGATCTGGCACCCGGATCGTGGACCGTCCGGGCAGGCGGCTTGAGGCCGGACGGTGACGCAACCGAACGCTGACGTCGTCGTCATCGGCAGCGGCTTCGGCGGCAGCGTCGCGGCCAACCGGCTGGCGCTCGCGGGCAAGCGCGTGCTGGTGCTGGAGCGCGGGCCGTGGCGCGATTCGGTGCCCGTCCGATCCATGGGCATCGAGCGGCGTTCGCCATTTCCGTACGGCGGCAAGGCCGTCACCCACTTTTTTCACTCGTTGCATCGAGGCCGGTTCAGCCTGCGCTTGAACAGCACCGGCATGTTCGAGATCGTCTCGTTTCCCGGCCTGTACGCGCTGGCCGCGTCCGCTGTCGGGGGCGGCAGCACGGCCTACGGCGGCCTGCTGGTGCCACCGACCAACCCCGGCCTCTGGCGTGATCGCCACCCGGCACTCGACCCGGCCGACATCGAGCGCTACTACGGCAAGGTGATCGACGACATGGGCGGCGTGCGCCTCTCGCGCGAGCAGCCGCTGCCGCAGTCCATATGGGACCATTTGCCCGACGCTGCCGGATGCCGCTGCCGTCCGGCAGTACAGCAGCCGCACATGGGGATGCTGTTGCCGCCGACGATGGCACAGGCCGGGTCGGTCACCAGGTTCGGACCCACGGGCGTAGAGCGGCAGTACTGTTCGTTCGACGGCGACAGGTTCCTGGGTTCGCGCGGCGGTACCAAGGCATCGGTCGATTTCGTCTATCTGGCGCCCGTCCTGGACAAAGGGGCCGTCGTTCGCGACCTGTGCGAGGTGACCGGGATCAGCCGGGCTCGCTCGACGGATGGCGCCGGCTACATCGTGCAGTTCCGGGACCTGGCGACCGGCACGCACCAATACGTTCGCGCAAGGCAGGTGGTGCTCGCCGCCGGAACCCTGAACACGCTGCGGCTGCTGTTTGCAGCCGTGCGGCAGCGTGACGGATTGACGCCCATGCCGGCGCTCGGACGTTCCTTCTACGCGAATGGTGATCTCGTCGGCGCCTGGGTGAAGCCGTCCGCGCCAGTCTCCAGCTTCAAGTCTGCGGCGGCGCTTGGCGAATTCACCGTTGACGGATCACGAGTCGAGGACCTTCGGAGTCGGGGGTCTCGCCGGCTTCGACACCTTGCCGCTGCCCGCGTTCGTGAAGCGCAGGCTGGAGAAAGTCTTCTTCATGTACGCGATGGGTGCCGACAGCGGCAACGCAAACCTGACTTTCGCGCGCGGGAGACTTCAAAGCGACTACGACTACCGGCAGGAGCCCGTATACGACGAGCTGCGGGAGGCGTATCGCGTCTTCGCGGCCGAAACCGGGGATCGGGTGATTCCGATCGGGAAGCCGCTGAGCCCGCACATGAGCGGAGGCGCGCGACTCGGTGCGAACGCCGGCGAGGGCGTCGTCGACCACCGCGGCGAGGTGCACGGCAACCCCGGGCTCTACGTGGCAGACGCGGCGGCGCTGCCGGCCGCGCCGGGCGGCCCGCCGTCGGTCGCGATAGCGGCCTGGGCTCATCACGTCGCCGATGGAATAGCCCGGGCCCCATAGCTGGAAGGCATCCGCGGTCATTGATCGTGAGGCGTCGACCGCGCCACATGCCCTCAATTCCCAACTCAGGAAATCTCAGATGAAGCTCCCCCACCCCATCGTCAGCACCCAGTGGCTGGCCGACAACATCGACATGCCTGGCCTGCGCATCTTCGATGCGTCGGTGTACCTGACAGTCAATCCTGACGGCCCCGGCTACATCACCGAGAGTGGCCTGGCCAGGTGGCGCAAGGCGCACATACCGGGCGCGAACTTCCTGGAGATGCTGACGGAGTTTCTGGACAACTCCGGGTCCGCTCCGATGATGATGCACCCCCCGGAACACTTTGCCGAACTCTGCGCCCGCCATGGCATCGGCGACGAATCGACGGTCGTCATCTATTCGGGCCAGACCATGATGTGGTCGGCGCGCATGTGGTGGATGTTGCGCACGGTCGGCTTTACCAATGCGGTCATCCTCGACGGCGGCTGGGAGAAATGGGAGCGCGAAGGCCGGGCGACCTCATCGGAAGACAAGCCGTATCCGCCGGCCACCTTCACCCCCAGACCACTAGCGACGATGTGGGCCGACAAGAACGAGGTCCTGCAGGCCATCCATGCGCCGTCGGTGTGCACGATCAATGCCCTGCAGCCGGACATCTACGACGGCCAGATCAATCGTTACGGGCGCGCGGGTCATATCCCCGGCAGTCACAACGTCTACTACAACAGCCTCTTGAACCCGGACGACGGCACCTACCTGCCGCTGGACCAGCTGAAGCAGCGGTTCGAGCTTTCGGGCACATTCGACCGCCGAACGATCGTTTACTGCGGCGGTGGAGTCTCCGCGGGACTCGATGCCATCGCCCTCACGATGCTGGGTCACGACGACATCGCCATCTACGACGGCTCGATGTTCGAGTGGTGCGCGGATCCAGCGCTGCCGCTGGTGACCGGCGCCGAGCCAGGCTGACCCCTCATCGCCCGGTTCCACGCGCACCCGGCGGGTCCACAGGCAAACGAGCGGAGTCACTCGTGACCGACATCATCCTGCATCACTATCCCCAGTCGCTGTACTCGGAAAAAGTCCGACTGATCCTGGGCCTCAAGAACCTGGCCTGGAAGTCGGTGATCATTCCGATGGTGGCGCCCAAGCCCGACCTGACGGCGCTCACCGGTGGCTACAGGCGCACGCCAGTGCTGCAGATCGGTGCGGACGTCTATTGCGACACGGCGCTGATTGCCGACGAGCTGGAGCGCATCGCACCCGGGAAGAGTCTTTATCCGCAGGGGCAGAAAGGCGTCATACAGACGGTTGCGCAGTGGGGCGACAGCAACCTGTTCTGGGCCGCCATCGCCTACTTCTACCAGACCGATGGCGTTGCTCTAGCGCTTTCACAGCTCCCGCCGGAGCAGGTGCGTGCGTATCACGAGGACCGGGCGGAGCTGCTGCGCACGCGTCCGTTGAGCAGTTTCCCGGAAACGAAGGCCACTCTGTCTCTGTACCTGCAGCGCCTGCAGCAGATGCTCGAAGGCGGTCGGCCGTTCCTGCTCGGTGACGCCGTCTCACTGGCCGATATTTCCTGTTACCACCCGCTGTGGGTGCTGCGGATGGTGCCGCCGATCGCCGGCGATACTGGAGGACAACGCCGCGGTGCTGGCCTGGATGGATCGCGTGAAGAGCCTCGGCCATGGCCGGCCTTCCGAGCTGGCCGCAACGGACGCGCTGGCCATCGCGAGGAACAGCGCACCGACGGTCGCACGAAGCGCAGCCAGCGACATCCCGGGATCGCGCTCGGCGACGAGATCGAGGTCATGCCGAGCGACTACGGACTGGACCCGGTTCGAGGCGAACTGGTGCTGGTCGAAGCGAATCACGTCGCGATTCGACGTCGTGACGAGCGCGCGGGAACGGTGGTCGTGCATTTCCCCCGAATCGGCTACCTGATCAGGAAGGCGGGCACGGCTGCCGGCTGATCGACCCGCGTAGAATTGCCGGGTCCCCGGGCACCACTTCCGGACGACACGCGAGGCTCCATGCAGGCGCTCGAACTCAAGATACCGCCGTTGCTTCTGGCCCCGTTGCTGGCGGTCGCCATGTGGGGTCTCGCCAGCTGCGAGCCGCATCTCGCGATGCCCGACATCCTGAGATGGTCGTCGGCGCTCCTTGTCTTCCTTGCGGGAGGGTCGTTCATCGCCCTCGGCGCACTCGCGTTTCGCAAGTTCAAGACCACCTTCGACCCGATGCGGCCAGACAAGGCGTCGTCGTTCGTCACCAGTGGCGTCTACCGCGTCACACGCAATCCGATGTACCTGGGCATGGCGTTGATGCTCGTGGCGTGGGCGGTATTCCTGGCCGCGCCGTGGTCATTCGCGGGCCCGGTGTTGTGGGTCTTCTACATGAACCGTTTCCAGATCGAACCCGAGGAGAGGATCCTCGCGGGATTGTTTGGCGAGGAATACTCCAGGTACCGGGCCAGCGTGAGGCGCTGGCTGTAACGCCTATTCGACGACTCCGACCATCCGGGCACGCTGCAACAAGTGGCTCCGCGATCCGGCATTGAGCTTCCGGAACAGGTTCTTGAAGTGCCACTTGATCGTCTCGTCCGAGACGCCCATCGCCAGTGCGATCTGCTTGTTCGACATGTTGCTTGCGAGCAGGCCAACGACTTCGCGTTCCTTCGGCGAGAGCAATGATCCGCGTGCGGTGCGGGCACGCGTTGGGGCGGACTTCGATGCTGCTGCGTCGGCCAGCCTGGAGTCCGGACCGGTCTGAATCTGGTCCGACCCGCAACCTGCATCGGCGCTCAGTTGCCGGACGAGCCCTTCGAGGTCAGGGTGCGTATCCGAGACGACGCGCTTGAGCCCCCACATCCGCGCCATGCTCAGGGCTTCATCAAGCAGCTTGCCCCCGTCCTTGCCGCATCGGCCGGCCGCCAGCGCGCGAAGCAGGTAAATCTGGATGCCGTCGCGTCCCCGGCGGAGCCGTTCCGCGGCGGGGACAAGCGCCTCGAGTCGTTCCAACGAGGCTGGCCAATCGCGTCGCGCGACCGACGCGTATGCGCGGGCAAGACCCAGCTGCAAATCGACGGTGGGGCCGAGAACGCCCCATTGGCGACCCTCGAATTCGGCCGACATGGCGTCGAGCTTGCGTTCGACGGCCGCGCAAAGATCTGCCCGACCTCGCAGCGCGTGCTGGCGCATGCGCTCGCCGAGGCTCGCGACGCAGAGTCGTGGCAGTCCGCGTGCCTCGCCGAGCGCAAACAGGCTGTCCAGCAGGTCGAGCGCACGCTGCTCGTTCCCGTCGCGCGCCGCGACCCGCGCGGCGGTGACGTAGCCGAGTGCAATTGCATCCGGCGGCGCGCTGCGCTCCAGCACGTCGAGGCGGTTGGCGAGCAGTTCCGCAGCTGCAAGGGTTTCATCGCGCTCCCACTGCGTGGCAGCGAGCGCGGCAGCGAGCATCGCTGAGATCGGGCTGCGGCGCCCGGAGTCCTCTTCGGTCCTTGCCAACGCAGCCTGCAGCGTGCGGGCCGCAAGATCGACCTGGCCTTCCCAGAGATAACTCAAGCCGATGATCCAGTCGCGCCAGCCGAGCGCGTAGCCCCCTGCGGAACCGTCATCAGGTGGCAGTTGCCGATAGGTGTAACGCGCCTGGTCCGGCGCCCCGCGGTAGAGCGTCAGCAGCGCGAGCTGGTTGACGCCGACGACGTGGCGAAGGATCGAATGCGTCGGCAGGACGTCGTACCAGGACGAGATGATTTCCCCCATACGGCCGAGGTCGTCGGCGAATAACGCCGCAGTCGCACAGATCTCGGCGCTCTCGCAGCGGTCGCCGTCGTCGGCGGTGGTGTCGTCCAGGATCGGTCCGACCAGCTGCGCCGCCTCCGCGTGCCGGTCGCTCTGGGCCAGCATCCAGCCGACGGTGAGACGCAGGCCGGTTCGGCGCAGGATCTCCTCGCGTGGCAGGCGCTTGATCCAGTCCGTGACCAGCGACACCTGGCCGCGGAGCAGGACGCTGTGCAGTGCGCGCGCGATCACGCGGTAGGCCTCATCCGGCATGCCCGCCTCGAGCATGTGCCTTGCGGCTTCCTCGCACTGGCCGTGCTCGTCGAGCCAGCGCGCGGCGCGAGCGTGGTACTCGAGTCGCTCGGCCTCCGGCAGCGCCGCGAATCGTGACGCGAGGAACTCCCGCGCAAGCGGATGTATCCGCGACCACTCGCTGTCGAGATCCTCGGACAGGATCGGTGTCAGCTCGCGCAACGTGCGCCAGGACGTGAGCGCAGTCGTGCCGCCCGCGTAATCGCCTCGCATAGAGACGGCGACAGCGCGTCGATGAAGGACACCTGAACGAGGAAGGACGCCGCGGGCGGCGGCAGCTGATCGACGAGGCTCTCGACGAAATAGCGGTGAATGTCTCCCGACCGCACCGAGAAACCGGCAATTGCATGCTGCAGGTCGGGGCTGCGCTCGATCGTCGATATGGCCAGTTGCAGTCCCAGCGGCCAGCCCTCGGTAAGTTCGTGCAGGCGGACGCACGAATCGAGTTCAATTTTCCGGCCAAATCTCGACTGCAGTAGCGAGACGGTCTCCGAGAGGTCGAAGCGCAGGTCGTCGGCCGCGAGCGACGCAATGTGGCCGCGGTCCGGCAGGTCGTGCAGCGGCAGCGCGATCGGTTTGCGGGAGGCAAGCACAACCCTGAGATTGGCCGGGGCATTGAGCAGCAGGTAGGCGATCGAGGAGCCTAGCGTCGAGTCAGGCAGTGTGTGCACTTCGTCCAGGATCAGCACGGTCTCGACCATGCTGTCGGCGACCTCAGCCAGCCACTCGGTAATCTCCTCGAGCGACCTGCCGCTTGAACCGGAGGCGCTGACACACCCCTGCCCGAAGTCCGCTCGTGCTCCTCCCGCACGCATCGCCGTCGCCAGGCCAGCCACCAGGCGCTCGTCGGTGTCCTGTGCATCCAGCGTCAGCCAGGCGACGACGGCGCCGGCCTGCAGCGCTTCCTTGCGCCACTGGGCGAGCAGCGATGTCTTGCCGTAGCCACCCGGCGCCTGGAGGACAATGACCGACTTGTCGGCAAATTCGGGGCGCGAACCGCTGAGCCGCGATCGTTCCAGCGCCGCCCGGGGGATCCGGGGCGGCGTTGTCTTGAGCACCAGCTGCGGGTTGGGCGACCCGAAGGCCATCGGCGGGATCTCCAGGCGATCCCGCGATTCTGCCTAATCCGGCACTGAGGCGCTAATTGGCGGGCGGCCGACCCCGCAATGCACGGGGCCCCGACGCTCGCGCGACGGGGCCCCGTGTCAGGCCTGGACCTGAGGGTCGATTACATGCCCGTATCCGTACGGATCAGCATGACGCGACGGTTCTGAGCGCGACCTTCGTCGGTCTCGTTGGAGGCGATCGGGTCCGCCTCGCCGAAGCCCTGAGACTTCAGGCGGGCCGGGTCGACGCCACGCGAGGTGAGGTAGTCGAACACTGACTTCGCACGACGATCCGACAGCTTCAGGTTGTAGGCATCGCTGCCCACGCTGTCCGTGTAGCCGTCGATCTTCGCCGTGGCGAACGGCACGTCGTTCATGAACTTCACGACACGCTCGAGTTCCTCGATCGACGTCGGCGTCAGTTCCGCGCTGTCGAAAGCGAACAGCACCCTGAGGGTCTGCTCGAGCGGGCAGCCAGCCGAATCGACCTTGGTGCCGGCCGGCGTGTTCGGGCACTTGTCGTTGGCGTCGCAGACGCCATCACCGTCCTGGTCGCCGCACTTGGCGGGCGGCGGGGGCGGGGGCGGGGGTGGCGGGGGCGGCGGTGCTGCGACCGGGGCCGGCGCTGGCTCCTCGGCATGCCCGAACCGGTACACGAGGCCGACCGTGTAGCGATCGACGCTCGACTCGGCGCCCTTGATATCGGGACCGTTCACATCGAGCAGATCCACGGCCTGCTGGTACTCGAATCGGACCGTTACGCGCTGATCCCACGTCCAGCCGAAGCCCAGGCCCCACAGGAATGCGTCATTGTTATCCGAATCAGACCCGTGAAAAGAAACGGGCTGCGTCGGGCTGGGATTGCCTAGCGCGTCGAAGTCCTGCGCCGAAGCGCTGGCGCTGAGCTTGTTGTCGCCCCAGTACCAGCCGAGCCGCCCGAAGATGTTCCAGGATTCCCCGATCGGAATCATGGGCAGCACGGACACAGCCCATCCGCTGCTCTTGTACTCTGCCGTGGCGCTGTAGTTTCCGTAGGCATAATTCGGGTCCGGGGTTCCTGCGTAAACATAATCGTAGGTACCCTTGGCCTTGACGCTCGCCTTGCCGAAGTCCATCCAGGTCGCTTCGGCTGCGAGCCACGGCAGGAACTGGTAACCGACGAACAGGCTGTAGGTGAAGTCCGTGTCCTCGAGCTTGCCCTTGGACGAGGTCACGTCGACGCTCGTGAAAAGGTCCACTTGGTCGGCAATGGCGTTCGCGAAGTCGTTGGCGTCGTGCTGGGTGACACCCCAGTCGGATTCACCGAGGTCGCCGCCGATATAGAAACCGGTTCTCTCAGCCGCCGTGGCTGCGGTCGAGACCAATATGGCTGCTATGACAATGGATAGTCCACTTCTCATCTTCCTGACTCCCTTGATTGGAAACAGCAAAGAAGCGGCGTGCCCTCCCCGACATGCGTCGCGTTCACTTGATCATCTACGCCGTGCAATTATAGCAATTTCCGCCACACATGCCGTTACTTAAATGCATCCATGCAGTCAATCAGGTGCAATCTTCTGCACCAAAGCCGTTGCGCTTTGGCAACGCGCCGGTCGACGCGAGCGTCGCGCCTGGGCAGCGTCGGGCAGTGTCGGGCAGCAGACGCAGGGGCGCGCGTCGCATGGTAATTTCCCGAACGCAGCGCAGGTATTTTGTGCAGGCGCGCCGCTGATAGCCGCAATCGCCCGCGTTGAAAGCGTCCTCTGCGTCGATAGCCTGCTGGAGTTGTGTGGGCCTGCGTGTCGCGGTGCAGGCTGGCCCTATGCACCCGCTGTCGCCGCGACCGGGTCGATCAGGATCTTTGCGTGCCGCTCGGGGTCCCTCAGCGCATCGAACGCACCCGCGACACCGTCCAGCCCGACCGTGCCGGTAATCATCGGCGCACAGTTCACCTTGCCCTCGGCGATCAGGTGCACGGTGTCGTCGGTACTCGAGCGGCGAGTGACCAAAGACGAAGCGCAGTTCGATCTCCTTCTGGATCGCGAGAGCGGGCTCGATGCGGTCCACCTGCATGCACACGCCTGCGACGACGACTCGAGACAGCAGCGGCGCGCCGCATGCAGCCCAACGGCCATGGGATTGAGCCGGCGCTCGCAACCCGGACCGTAGTCGAGGACCTCGCAGCAGAATTCATGACCGAACACGATGGGATCCGTCGCGGTCGGGAAGATATCGCCATAGCCGACGCGTTCCATCAGTTCGTGCATGTGGTTGAACTCGTGCCGCATGTGCAGGTCCGAGCCGCAGATTCCGCAGCGGAGCACTCTCACCAGTACCTGGCCTTCGCCCGGGACGGGCTCGGGAAGGTCCCTGACGCTCAGTTCGGAGTCCTGGCAGATGACTGCTCTCATGGCGGGTTCCCTGGCGTCCTGGTTGGCCAACGGCAGTGTGCTCGGCGACAGATGGGTAACTCAAGCGCGCCTGGAGCAAGGGCGGATCGTCGCACGGTGACGTCATGCGTGTATTGATCGGGCAGCGCGGGTAGTCTTGTGTCACCCGGGTCGCCGCGACAGAGGCAAGGCATGCGTATTTCCGTTCGAGCGTCGATCTGCCTCGTCACCTGCTGCGCAATGCTGGCGCCGCTGGAAGCAGCAACGGCCGCGGCCGATACAGGAATGCTGGACGGCACAGCCTGGGTCCTCACCGCGGTTGCAGGTCGCCAGGTGCCTGGCGGTCCGACCGCCACGCTGCAGTTCGAAGGCGGGCGGCTGTCCGGTTCAGATGGCTGCAACAGGTTCAGCGGCAGCTATGCCGCCACCGGCTCGGCGTTCGAGGTTTCGCCGCAGCTTGCTTCCACCCGGATGGCCTGTCCGGAGGGCGTGGAGGCGGAAGCGCGGGCATTCATCGCGGCGCTCGCGGCGGCAAAGGGCTATCGAATCGACGGCGCGCGACTGCTGCTGCTGTCTGCGGAAGGCGCGACGCTGGTTTCGCTGGCCGCGCAGTCGCTGCTGATCGAAGGCACGAGCTGGAATGCAACCGGGATCAACAACGGTCGGCAGGCGGTCCAGAGCGTCTTGAATGGAACTACCGTGACGCTGTCATTCGGCGCCGAGGGTGACGCCAGCGGCTCGAGCGGCTGCAACCACTATTCCGGGCGCTACCAGGCCCGCGGTTCCGGTATTTCAATCGGGGCGATTGCAGTCACCTCGATGAACTGCGCGGCGCCGGAGGGCGTGATGGAGCAGGAGCAGGCCTACCTGAAGGCGCTCGCCACCGCGAAGTCGGTTCGCTTCGAGGGAGACAGACTGGAGCTGCGCACCGACGACGGCGCGCTCGCGGTCAGTTTCAAGCGAGCCGGCGGCGGCTAGCACTAATGCATCCGGCGGTTTCAACCACGTACTATTGTCTGTAATCCAACCGAGCCAGGAATCGGGTACGGTGCAGGTAACTGGAGATGACGATGAGCACACACGAGCAGCAGCAGGCGAAGTTCCGCAGCAGCCCCGGTTTCATTGCCGCGTTGGACCAGAGCGGCGGCAGCACGCCGAAAGCGTTGAAACTCTACGGAATCCCCGAGAGTGCCTACACGGGCGACGCGCAGATGATGGACCTGATCCATGCCATGCGCACCCGCATCATCACCAGCCCGTCGTTCAACGGCGACCGCATCCTCGCGGCGATCCTGTTCGAGGCGACGATGGACCGTGAGGTCCTGGGGAAGCCGACCGCGGATTACCTGTGGGAGGTCAAGAAGGTCGTACCCATCCTCAAGGTCGACAAGGGACTCGAGGCCGAGGCGCGCGGTGTGCAGCTGATGAAGCCCATGCCGGACCTCGACCGGTTGCTCGCGCGCGCGCGCGCCAAGGGAATTTTCGGTACCAAGATGCGCTCGGTGATCAAGCAGGCGAATCCCGCCGGGATCGCCGCTGTCGTGGCCCAGCAGTTCGACGTCGCGCGCCAGATCATCGCTGCCGGTCTCGTGCCCATCATCGAGCCCGAGGTGGACATCAAGTGCCCGGACAAGGCGGCAGCGGAGAGCCTGCTCGAGGCCGCGGTCACGGTCCGGCTAAACGCACTGCCGGAAGGCGATCTCGTGATGTTGAAGCTCACCGTCCCGGATCGCGATAATCTCTACGCCGACCTGATCAGGCACCCGCGGGTGCTGAAAGTCGTCGCGCTGTCGGGCGGGTACTCGCGCGAGGAAGCCAATGCGCGGCTCGCGCGCCAGCACGGCATGGTGGCGAGCTTCTCGCGCGCGCTTACAGAGGGTCTCTCTGCGCAGCAGTCGGACGCCGAGTTCAACGCGGCGCTGGACGAATCGATCGAGAGCATATTCCAGGCCTCGATGACCTGATGCGGTTGCGCCGATCCTCGCCGGCGCAGTCCTGCAGTCCTCGGGTCCGTCGCCAGGGACTCGATGCTGACGTTCAGGCTGCCGGTATGACCTCGACCGTCACGTGCACGAGTTCACCGTGCGCAGCGAGCCGGCTGCGTACCTCCACAGCCGCGAATTCGGCGTCCGTCTCGATACTGACGATGCAGGCGTACTTGCCCTTGCCGACTCGCCACACGTGCAGGTCGCGCAGCCTTGCAGGCGCGGTCAGGCCGCCCACGGCCTCGCGTACCTCCGCGACGACCGGGGCATCCATTTCCGCGTCGAGCAGCACGCGCCCGGTGTCGCGCAGCAGTCCCAGCGCCCAGCGGCCCACCAGCAGCGTGCCCACGATGCCCATCACCGGGTCCAGCCACGACGCGCCGAAATAACGGCCGCCGACCAGCGCGGCGATCGCAAGCACCGAGGTCGCGGCATCGGCAAGAACGTGGAGGTAGGCGGAACGCAGGTTCAGGTCGTGCTGATGGTCGTGCGGCACGTGCGCGTGGTCATGTCTGCCGGCCGCGTGGTGTTGGTCGTGCTGGTGGGCGCCGGTCGACAGCAGCCAGGCCGAAATGACGTTGACGGCGAGACCAATGACGGCAATGGGAATTGCCTCGTCGAACCGTATCGGCGACGGCGCCACCAGGCGCATCACGGACTCGAAGCCCATGTAGCCTGCGACGCCCAGCAGGAACACCGCGCTGGTATAGCCACCCAGCACCTCGATCTTCCAGGTGCCAAACGTGAATCGCTGGTCGTGTGCATGGCGCCTTGCAAGCGCGTAGGCTCCGGCGGACACGCCAAGGGCGAGCGCATGCGAACTCATGTGCCAGCCGTCGGCCAGCAGCGCCATCGAGCCGAACATCGTTCCCGCGGCGATCTCAACCACCATCATGACGGCCGTGAGCCACATGACCTGGCGTGTCCGCCGCTCGGCGACGGGATTGTGCAGGTCGAAGACGTGGCTGTGGGACGGTTCGCTGGTCGGCGGCATCACGCGCTCGGCGGTTGAGTGATGTCCGACAATATAAGGCAACAGGTGGTCCAGGGCGGGGTCCGGTTCCAGATGACCACGGAGGGCACGGTCGCGTTGCGATGCCCACCAGCCGCCCGCCTTCATCGGCTCGAACCAGCTGCAATGGGTCATACCGTGAAAAGCCGGCATTACAGCTCGCGCGCTCGCTGATCCGCGAACACGAGGGCCTGTTCCGCAGCTGGCGCAGTTACGCGCGCACCTTCTTCACCGCCGCCACGCCTGCGCAACCCTTCCCCGACGGCGGCAACGACGCATGTTCGGATCGATTCGCTCCGTGACGGGAGCCTTGCGGGCTGTCGCGCAGGCGCCGCACGGCCGCGGAACGACCGCTAGCAGCGACAAAGTCAGCCAGCGGGCTTCTGCGCCCTGAC
>CAWFXR010000003.1:0-62622 GCA_963819835.1 uncultured Gammaproteobacteria bacterium | reverse complement strand
TCACCTGGGTCGGGTTTCCCCGCGCAGCGATCACCATCGAATCCGGGGAAGCAATGCTGGCCCGGTTCAATTCCTCGTCGATGGCGACGCGCAGCTTCTGCAGCCGTTGCGGCTCGACGCTGTTCTTCGAATCGGGACACTGGCCGGACGAGAAGCACGTGACGCTCGCCTGTCTCGATTCAGCGCCGAGGGCCTTGAACCGACGGCGCACGCGTACTGGGAGAGTCGCGCACCATGGGCCGACTGGAGCGGGGCAGCGCTGCCGACCGTCGAACCGCCGGATCATTCGGGCGAAAAGTAGTCAGCGCCCGCTTTCGTTGCCGGACTCGTACCGTATCTCCGTCACCACGTACGTCCGGCTTCCGCCCGGGACCTCGACCGTGAATTCATCGTCCCGCTTGCGGCCCATCAGCGCGCGCGCGATCGGGGAGTCCATGCTCACGTAGCGCCGCGCGGGATCGATTTCGTCGGGCCCGACGATGCGCAGCTCCGTCTCGCGGCCTTCCTCGTCCTCGATCCGCACCCATGCGCCGAAGTAGACGCGGCTGGTGTCATCCGGCGGCTGGGCCACCACGACCATGCCTTCGAGACGCTTGCGCAGGAAGCGGACGCGCCGGTCGATCTCGCGCAGCTGCTTCTTGCCGTAGATGTACTCCGCGTTCTCCGAGCGGTCTCCCTGCGCGGCAGCCTCCTGCACCGCGCGAGTAACCTGTGGCCGCTCGATCCGCCACAGGAAGTCGAGTTCCTCGCGCAGCCTGCGTGCACCCTCTGCGGTCGCGAATTTCGAGCCGGGGGGCACTGGTTTCCGGTACCGCGTCATGTTTCCCGCCTCACGCGAGTCGGGGACGTGGCGCCCGGCCCGGGATGTGCGACGGATCACGGTTTCGTCGCAGCTGCATCAGTAGCGTTCCGTGCCATGAGCAACAAGTACTACGCGCACTTCCTGGTGGACGAGCCGGACCCGCGTGGCCTGCAGGAGTACCGCGGGATCGTCGAGCTCGACGGCCAGCCGAAGCCCGGCCGGGAACTCCGCGAGGCATCGCGCATCATCGCGCACAACATGGGAATCGCTGCGCGCGAAGTGAAAGTGCTGCAGTGGTCGCGATTGCACTGACGAACTGAATCGATCCCCTGGCGGACTTTCCCCTTCCCTTCGACCAAAGTCCGCTATTCGACCCCGGGCCACAAACCCGGGGTCTTTTTCTTTCCGGTATCTCATTCGGCGCCGTTGCGCAGCGCGGCGGCATTGCCGCCGATGCGGAGTGCCGCCGTCGCGATGCGGATCTCGACCAGGAAACTCAGTAGCGCCCCGACCAGTGCGATCATCGCCGCCACGAACAGCGCGGCGACGTAAGCCGCCAGGTTGATTGGCGCGAAGGTGCTCGAGAACAGCAGCGCGACCACCAGCGCAACCAGCAGCGCCGCGATCGTGCAAAGCGTGATCGAAAAATTGATGAACCTGGCGCGGCGCGACGCGACGCGCAACTGGGCGCGGGCTTCCGGAACGTCCGGGGCCGTTGCCTGCCGCAGGCTTTCCTCGACCTTGCGGGCGCGATCAACCGTTCGCGCCAGGCGATTGGTCAGTACGCCGAGCATCACCCCGATGCCGGACAGCAGGAAGACTGGAGCCAGCGCGAGCTGGATAGCGTGCGCGATGTCGACGATCTGTATGCCGTTCATGGTGGCGGATTCTATGCTTCCGCGCGGGTTCCGGTTGCGCCACGGCGCGACGCTCGCGCACCATGGCCGCGGGACCACGCCATGGCCTTCAAGGATCATTTTTCCCGCCAGTCGGCGGCCTACAGCCGCTATCGTCCGGATTATCCGCCGGAACTGATCGACTGGATTGCCTCGCAGGCACCAGACCGGCGCCTGGCCGTGGATTGCGCGACCGGCAACGGGCAGGCAGCACTCGCGCTGGCCGGCCGGTTCGATTCGGTCGTCGCACTGGACGGCAGCCTGGACCAGTTGCGCAACGCGACACCGGGGTCGAACGTCTCATACGTCGCCGCACTGGCCGAACGGCTGCCGATACGGGACCACACCGCGTCGCTGGTCACGGCGGCACAGGCCGCGCACTGGTTCGATTTCGGGCGATTTCACGCGGAGTGCCGGCGCGTGCTGGTGCCCGGCGGGGTCGTAGCGGCGTGGACCTACGCGAAATTCCGCCTGGACGACGTCGACGGCGGCATTTCGGCGGCAGTGGACGCCCTGATCGACGACTTCTACGAGAACATCGTAGGTTCCTTCTGGCCGCCAGAACGACGCTACGTCGAGCTGGGCTACCGAACGCTGCCGTTCCCGTGGCCGGAGGTGGCGGCGCCGGAGTTCGCACTCGAGACCTCGTGGGACCTGGAGAGGGTCCTTGGCTACCTCGGGTCCTGGTCGGCGGTCCAGCGATACCGGGATCATCACGGTCGCGACCCGCTGCAGTCGTTGCGCGCTGCGCTCGAGTCGGCCTGGGGCGGGACCGGAACCCGCAGGCTGCGCTGGCCGATCCACGTGCGGGTCGGAATCGCCTGATTCATCTATAATCCGCGCCCTTCCGCCGGGTCCGGTCACTCGGGCGCGGTCTCAACACGGAGACATCACCCATGCGCTGGTCTATGCCCATAGCCTGCCTGCTGACCCTGACCGCCTGCGCGGGCTCACCGCCGGCCGCGACCGAGGCGCCCGCGGCGCCGGCCCCTGCGGCCGCGATGCCCGAGGTGCCGGCGCCCAGGTCAGGCCTGATCCTCGCGAACTTCGACCGCAGCGTCCGCCCGCAGGACGATTTCTACCGGTTCGTGAACGGCACCTGGCTCGAGAAGACGCAGATCCCGCCGGACAAGTCCAATTACGGCACGTTCAGCATGCTGGGCGACGAGGTCGCAAAGAACCTGCAGGGCATCGTCGAGCATGCGGCCGCCGCGCCCGGCGCAGCCGGCAGCGACTCGCAGATGATCGGCGACCTGTACGCCAGCTACATGGACGAGGCGACCGCCGAGAGCAAGGGTCCCGCGGCGCTGCAGGCGGAACTCGCGAGGATCGACGCGATCCGCGATCGTTCTGAACTGGTCGAGTATTTCGGGAGGGCGCAGCTCCGGCTCGTCGTGCCGCCACCGACAGGTACCGGCCTTGGACCCTTTGGTGTTGCCGCTCCGATGCTTGCGACGATCAACGCAGACGCCAAGAAGCCGGACGTGAACGCACTCTACGTGGACCAGTTCGGGCTCGGCATGCCCGATCGCGATTACTACCTGAAGAGCGAGGGGCGCTTCGTCGAAGTGCGCGGCAAGTACGAGGCCTATGTCCGCGAGTTGCTCACGCTGGCCGGACGCCCGGAAGCCTCGGCATCGGCAAAGCGCGTGCTCGCGCTCGAGACGCGACTGGCCCGCGCGCAGTGGGCCAGGGAGGAGTTGCGTGACCCGGTCAAGGCCTACAACCCCTTCGATCTCGCGGCGGTCGCCAGGCTCGCGCCGGGCATCGACTGGGCGCGTTGGCTCGCGGCCGCCGGTCTGGCCGGCAAGCCGACGCTGATCATCGGGCAGCCGACGTACTTCAAGGCGATGGCTGCCGCGGTCCGCGAAGTACCGCTCAGCACGTGGAAGGACTACCTGCGTGCCCATGTGACGGACGACTACGCGCCGCTGATGGGTGGCAAGTTCGGCCAGGCCGCATTCGACTTCCGTGAGCGAACGTTGACCGGTGTGCCGGAAATGCGTTCGCGGTCGGAACGTGGCCTGCAGCAGGTGGATTTCGTGATGGGCGAGATGCTCGGGCGACTCTACGTCGCCGAGTTTTTCCCGGCGGAATCGAAGGCGCAGATGCAGATGCTGGTCTCGAACCTGCTCACCACCTTCGGTGAATCCATAGACCAGCTCGCCTGGATGGGCCCGGAGACGAAGCAGGCGGCGCACGAGAAGCTGGCCAAGTTCACCGTCAAGATCGGCTATCCGGACAAGTGGCAGCCGAAGCCCGACGTGACCATCCGTCGCGATGACCTGGTCGGCAACGTCATGGGCACGCGTGAGGCCAACCGTCGCATCGAGTTTGCCAAGCTCGGCAAGCCGGTGGACAAGTCCGAGTGGAGCATGACGCCACAGACGGTGAACGCGTACTACAACCCGCTCGCCAACGAGATCGTGTTCCCGGCCGCGATCCTGCAGCCGCCGTTCTTCGACGCGAAGGCCGACAACGCCGTGAACTACGGCGGCATCGGCGGGGTGATCGGGCACGAGGTGAGCCACGGGTTCGACGACCAGGGCCGGCAGTTCGACGGCGACGGGGTCCTGCGCGACTGGTGGAAGGCGGACGACGACACCAAGTTCCGCGAGCAGACCAGCGTGCTGGACAGCCAGTACTCGGCATTCAGCCCGATCCCGGGCATGAACCTGAACGGCAAGCTCACGATGGGCGAGAACATCGGCGACATCTCCGGGCTGTCGGTGTCCTACAGGGCCTACCGCCGCTCCCTCGCGGGCACAGAGGCGCCGGAGCTCGATGGGTTTACCGGCGACCAGCGCTTCTTCATCGGCTGGGCCCAGATCTGGGCCCGCAAGTTCCGCGAGGATGAGCTTCGCAAGCGCCTGCTCACCGATCCGCACAGCCCGTCCGAGTACCGCGTGAATGGCGTGGTGCGCAACATGCCGTCGTTCGACAGGTCGTTCGACGTGAAACCCGCCGACAAGCTGTACCTTCCGCCCGATGAGATGGTCAGGATCTGGTGAACCAACCCGGGATGCGCCGGTCATGGAGATTTGACCGGCCCGCCCCATAATGCCCGGCACGCGTGCCTGGTCGGGCCGCACAGGAGGATGAATGATGCGCATGTCACGGATTGCCGCAATCGCCGCGCTGAGCATGCTGCTCTCGGCCTGCGGCTACAACACTATCCAGGTCCAGGACGAGCAGGTGAAGTCAGCCTGGTCCGAGGTGGTCAACCAGTACCAGCGTCGTGCGGACCTGATCCCGAACCTGGTCAACACCGTGAAGGGATTTGCCGCGCAGGAGCAGGCAGTGCTGATCGGTGTGACCGAGGCGCGGGCCAAGGCCACGCAGATCAAGGTGGACGCGAACGACCCGGCTTCGCTGCAGCAGTTCCAGGCGGCGCAGGGCGAAGTATCGAGCGCGCTGTCGCGCCTGATGGTCGTGGTCGAGAAGTACCCGGAGCTCAAGTCGGACCAGAACTTCCGCGACCTGCAGGCGCAGCTCGAGGGTACCGAGAATCGCATCGCCGTCGCGCGCAATCGCTACATCCAGGCGGTGCAGGAATTCAACGTGACGGTGCGAAGGTTCCCGACCAACCTGACGGCGATGCTGTTCGGCTACAAGGTCAAGCCGAACTTCACCGTCGAGAATGAAGCGACCATCGCCAAGCCGCCGACGGTGGATTTTGCGACGCCCGCTCCGCCTGCGTCCGGCGCCGCGCCGGTGACCAACTGAGGACCGGACGCGCCGGCACCTCGCCGGCGCGGACGCCCAAGTGTCGTCGCTGACCCGACACCGGCTGCGATTCGCCGGGATCACTGCACTGGTGGCCGCGCTGGCACTGTGCGGCGTCGCCGGCCACGCCCAGCCACTGGTGCCGGTTCCGGCGCTGACGGCTCCGGTCACCGACCTCGCCGGCGTGCTCTCGCCCGAACAGGTCGCTGCGCTCGATTCGAAGCTCAGGTCGTTCGAGCAGGCAAAGGGCAGCCAGGTCGCGGTCCTGATCGTCCCGACCACCCGGCCGGAGGAGATCGAGCAGTACGCCATCCGCGTCGCCGAGGCCTGGAAGCTCGGGCGCAAGGGCGTGGATGACGGCGCGTTGCTGCTGGTCGCGCGTGACGACCGCAAGGTGCGTGTAGAGGTTGGCTACGGCCTGGAGGGCGTGCTGCCAGACGCGACCGCCAATCGCATCATCGATGAAGTCATCGTCCCCAGTTTCCGGGGCGGTGACTACTACGGCGGCATCGACGCCGGCGTGGGTCGCATGATCCAGGTGATCAATGGCGAACCGCTGCCCGAGCCCGTGCGGCGCGGGACGGCGAGCGATGGGGTGAGCGGTCTCGGCAACCTGCTGCCCGTCCTGCTGGTCTTCGCGCTCGTGGGTGGGTCGATACTGCGCCGGCTGTTCGGCCGTGTCGGCGGGGCGCTTGCGACCGGCGGGCTGGTCGGTTTCATCACCTGGCTGATCATCAGCATCGTCGCGATATCGGTGGTCGCTGGAGTCGTCGCGTTCATCTTCGCAGTCATGGGCGGGATGGGCGGCGGGCCCGGCGGCCGTGGCTGGTACAGCCACCGCCGCGGCGGCGGGACAGGGTTCCCGGGCGGCTTCGGTGGCGGAGGGTTCGGAGGTGGCGGCTTCAGCGGCGGCGGAGGCGGCTTCGGCGGCGGCGGCGCGTCCGGGAGTTGGTAGTCATGGAATGGAAGCGGTTTTTCCGGCATCTGTTCGCGACGCGCGCAGCCCTGAATCGTGCGTTCCCGAACGCGGCGTTGTCGGCGATCGACCTGGCGGTCACCGAATCGGAGCGACGGCACACCGGTGAGATCCGCGTGGCGATCGAGGCATCTCTGGAACCACTCGAGGCACTCCGCGGCCGCAGTCCTCGCGATCGCGCGCTGCAGGTTTTCGCGGCGCTCGGCGTGTGGGACACCGCGGCCAATAACGGCGTGCTGGTATACCTGCTGCTCGCCGACCACCACGTGGAAATCGTCGCGGACCGCGGCTATAACGGCCGCGTGGCCCCCGCGGAGTGGGCGGACATCTGCCACGCCATGGAGTCGAACTTCCGTGCCGGTCGGTTCGAACAGGGCGAACTCGATGGCATCGGTCGCGTGAGCGACCTGCTGGCGGCGCATTTCCCGGCCGTTCCGGGCTCGCGCAATCCCGACGAGTTGTCAAACCGTCCCGCGATTCTCTGACGAGGGTGAAATCGGTGATGCATGCAAGACCAGTGATCGATCCCGTATCCGGTGCGCGCGTCACGCTGGCCGTCACCTTGCTGGCGCTGGGCGGGTGCAGCTTGTTCCAGGCGCATAAGCCGCAGCCGAAGGGCCCACCGCCGGCTCCGCCACCGCCGCCCATCACGGCGCCGCTGGCCACGCACCAGTTCACATACGTGCCCGGAGTGACCACCGTACTCGGCGAGCTGCAGGTCACGCAGTCCCGGCACGAGGACACGCTGGCGGACATCGCGCGCCGATTCGACCTTGGCTACGATGAAGTGCTGCGGGCCAATCCGGGCGTGGACCCGTGGCTGCCGGGCGATGGCACGACCATCATCCTGCCGACGCAGTTCGTCATTCCGGACGGGCCCCGCGAAGGCATCGTGGTCAATGTCGCCGCGATGCGGTTGTTCTACTTCCCGAAGGCTGCGAAGGCCGGGAAAGGTGCGAAGGACGCGCACGACGCGACGACAGCAAAGGACGCGCCGCGTACCGTCGTCACGTACCCGATCGGTATCGGCAAGGTCGGCTGGGCCACGCCGATCGGCAGCACCAAGATAGTGTCGAAGCGCAAGGGGCCGATGTGGACGCCGCCCGCGTCGGTGCGCAAGGAGCACGCCGAGGCCGGTGATCCGCTGCCGGCGCGCGTGCCGCCTGGCCCGGACAATCCACTGGGCGCCTACGCAATGAACCTCGGCTGGCCGAGCTACCTGATGCACGGCACGAACAAGCCGCCAGGCGTGGGCATGCGCGCGAGCCATGGCTGCATACGGCTCTATCCGGAGGACATCGAGTCGCTGTTCGGCAAGGTGGCAGTCGGCACGAAGGTGACGGTGGTCAACCAGCCGCTGCTGGCCGCGTGGCAGGACGGGAGCCTGTACGTGCAGTCCTTCCCGGTGCCGGTCGAGGGGGAGGACGACAGCAAGGCGCCTGCACCGGTTCCATACGACGACAAGGCGGCGGCGCTGCTGCAAGGCCTTGCCGACCAGCACGGCGCCTCGATCGACACGCCGCTTGCAGAAGTGGCGGTGACCCAGTCCCGGGGTATCACGGTTCCGGTTTCACGGCGGGGCCTGACGATGGAGGCCTGGCTCGGTGCTGCGCGCCGTGTCGAGAACGTTCTGCCGGAAGGGTCCAACTGGGACGGTCAGGAAGGGTCCACCGGCCCGGCCGCGGGCGCAGCCCAGTAACACCGGTCCAGTTGCCGGCACACCGCAACAATTGGTGTTGCAGGGCCGTCACGCACACTAGCGCTTGTGCTAACTTAGAACGAGCATGAGCGGGGGCAGCGGTTTGGCAGAGTCGAACCTGAGGGGCATGGTCGTGGCGGAGGCGCCTGGCGCCGACCACGCCATCACGCGGCTGCCGCCATCCGCATGCGCTTTCATTGGCCGCACGCTGCGCGGCCCGGTGCAGCGTCCCGTCTCCGTGCACGGCTTCGCCGAGTTCCAGCAGGTTTTCGGCGGACTGTGGCAGCCGAGCCCGATGACCTATGCCGTCGAGCAGTTCTTCGAGAACGGTGGTCGTCATGCGATCGTCGTGAGGGTCTGCAACGGCGGCCGCCCCGCGACGATCACGCTGCCCTGCGGGCGCATGTCGCTGACGCTTGCGGCACGAAACCCCGGATCGCGCGAGGCGCTGCGGGCGTCGGTGGACTACGACAACATCGCCGCGAACGAAGACGACCGCTTCAATCTGGTCATCCAGCGCGTACGGGCAGCCGGATCCGAGCACATCGAGGACCAGGAGATATTCCGCCGGCTGTCGATCGTCGCGGGCAGCACCCGGTTCGTCACGACCGCGCTGCAGGAGTCGGCCCTGGTGCGCGTGCAGGGCGAGGTCCCGTCGCTGCGACCCGACCGAACCTATCGCCCTGGCGCGCGGCATCCCATCGGCTACGTGGATTCGAATGCCGACGGTGACGACGGGGAGCCCCTGACCGACTACGACCTGATCGGGTCGGCCGAACGCGGCACGGGCATATTCGCGCTGCGCCCCGGGGACCACGCGCATTTCCTCTACATCCCGCCGCCGACGCGCGACCGTGACCTTGGACCCGGCATCCTGGTCGCCGCAGCCGCGCGTTGCCGTGAGCTTCGCGCGCTGCTGATCGTCGACCCGGCTGCCGCCTGGACGAGTTGCGACGAGGCGCTCGAGGGGCTGCGTGAACTGGGATTCAGGTCAGAAAACGCGCTGATGTGTTTCCCGCGCATCCTTGCGTTCGATCGGCTGCGTGGACGCTACGAGCCGTTCGCGAATGGCGGCGCCGTGGCGGGAGTGCTGGCACGGGTCGACGAGCACCGCTCGCCCTGGCAGGCGGGCGCCGACGACGAACTGCTGCTGCGGCCCGGCACACGGCCCGGACGACAACTCACGGAGGCGGAGCGCGCGCGCCTGATCGCGCATGGAGTGAATCCGCTGCAATCGCTGCGTTCGGCCAACCCGGAAGCGCCGGCATTGCGTACGCTGGCCGGCGGTTCGGCGAGCAGTGCGGACGGCATGCTGCTCACGCGTCGGCGTCGCGCGCTGCTGGTGATGGGCAGCATCGAGCGCGGTACTCGCTGGTCGGTGTTCGAGGCCGGCGACCGCAATACCTGGCACAAGCTCACCCGGCAGGTGCAGGACTTCCTTGCCCCGCTGGCCGCCGCCGGACTGTTCGGTCCTGCCGAGCAGGGTGACGCCTGCTACGTCGTCTGCGACGAGCGCGTGAATCCCCCGCAGGAAGTCGCGGCAGGTCACGTCAGCGTCCTGGTCGGCCTGCGCTCGACACGTGCAGGCGACTATTTTTCGTTCCTGGTAACGCATTCGCTCGACGGCAGCAGCGTGCGGCCCGCACGTTCGACGACGCTGCCCGCCGGCACGCGAATGACCGTGCACGGCGTTCCGGCGCAATCGCCGGACGATGCGACGTCGAGGGAACGCACGCTGGCGCAGCAGCTTTTCGGTTACTACCGCGAACCACGGCCGACGCCGTCGGCGTCACCGTCACTGCCGCCGCCCGAAGCCACCGCCACCGGGCGTCGCGATCGTGATGCGGTCACCGGCTTCTACAGAGACTTCCGCGGTGGCGGCCAGCGTCTCTGAGCTGCCGTCGCGCCGCAACACACGGTTTTCACCCTTCGTCGCCGCGGCACCACCCTGCAGGCCGAACGGCGCGATACGCCGGTGATTCGACAGGATCGCGGCGGTCATCGCCGCGCGGAATTCAACGCAGCGCAGCAGTCCATCACCGCCGCGGTATTGGCCGGCGCCCCCCGAACCGGCCCGGTACGAGAACTCGCGCAAAAGCACCGGAAAACGGGCCTCGAGCACCTCGGGGTCGGTGAGCCGCGAGTTCGTCATGTGTGTCTGCACGCCGCTCGCGCCGTCGAAGCCATCGCCGGCGCCCGATCCGCCGGCGATGGTCTCGTAGTACTGGTAGCGATCATTCCCGAACGTGAAGTTGTTCATCGTGCCCTGGGACGCGGCCTGCAGCTCGAGCGCGCCGTACAGGGCGTCGACGATGCATTGTGACGTCTCGACATTGCCCGCCACGACCGCGTGCGGAAACGCCGGGTCGAGCATCGATCCCGGGGGCACGACGATGTCGATGGGCCGCAGGCAGCCCGCATTCAGCGGGATCGGCTCGTCGATCAAGGTGCGGAACACGTACAGCACCGCAGCCACCGTCACGGCACGCGGGGCGTTGAAGTTGTCATCACCCTGTGGCGAGGTACCGGTGAAATCCACTCTCACCGCGCCGGCCGCATGATCCACGGTGACCGCGACCCTGACACACTGGCCATTGTCCATTTCGTACGCGTAGTGCCCGTCGCGCAGGCCGCGCACCGCGCGCCGCATGCAGGCTTCCGCGTTGTCCTGCACGTGCCGCATGTAGGCGAGCAGCGTGGCGAGGCCGTGTTCGCCGGCCGCACGCTCGAGTTCGCGGATGCCGCGCGCATTGGCCGCAAGCTGCGCGCGCAGGTCGGCGAGATTCTGGTCCGGGTTGCGGGCGGGATGGTCACCCGCGGCCAGCGCGTGCCGGAACCCGCTCTCGTCCAGGCTCCCGTCGCGGAGGATGCGGACTGGCTCGATCAGCGCGCCTTCTTCGCCGATGTCGCGACTGCCCGGTGGCATGGATCCGGGCGTGATGCCGCCGACGTCCGCATGGTGTGCGCGCGACGCCGTGAAAAAGTTGATCTGCGAGCCCGTGTCGTCGAATACCGGCGTGACGACGGTGATGTCCGGCAGGTGGGTTCCGCCGTGGTAGGGCGAGTTCACGATGAACGCGTCGCCCGGTCGCATGTCCCGGCCGTGGCGCTCGATCACCGCCGTGACGCTCGCACCCATCGAGCCCAGGTGCACGGGCATGTGCGGCGCATTGGCGACCAGGTTCGCGTCGCCGTCGAAGATTGCACAGGAGAAATCGAGCCGTTCCTTGATGTTGACCGAGCTCGCGGTCTGCCGCAGCACGACGCCCATCTGTTCGGCCACGTGCATGAAGAGCCCGTTGAACACCTCCAGGCGCATCGGGTCGGCGGGCGCCACTTCCACGGACGATCGCCGGTCTTCGATGCGTTCGCGTGTGACCAGCATCCTGCCGTCGCTGCGCGAGCGCGCAACCCAGCCTGGCGCAATCCACACCGTGGCGCCCTGTTCGGCGACCAGTGCCGGGCCGTCAAGCACCGTGCCTTCAACAACGTCCTCACTCAGGCGCAACGGAATCTCGCGCCACGCTCCGTTGCTCCAGGCTTTCACCATCGACGCAGCCACAGTCCGCGCGGTGCCGAGTTGCCCGTGCGATTGCAGGCACGGCGTGCTGCCGGCTCGCGCTCCACCGCCTCGGCACAGCAGCCGGCCAGCACGGCAATCCTCGTGTCGTCCGAAAATCCGTACAGCCGGCGGTGCGCGGCGGCGAATTCCTCGAGCATCGCTGCGGGCTCGCCCCATTCGACCTCGATCTCCGAGTCGGAGCCCGGCAGCCGCAGGCTGGCGGTCCGTCGAATCGCGATGTCCTGTTCCGCGATTCCCTGGCGTTTGAGTTCACTGCCGGCGGCCTCCTCGAGCCTGTCGAGAACAGCAGCGACCCGGGCGTGTCCCGGCGCGTCGCAGGATTCGCCGACGCCGTGCCGCCTGAGGCAGCGGCGGCGGGCGAGTCCGATACCCCAGGCGGAGAGAACCCCGGCCAGCGGGTCGAGCAGCATCGAGTCGATGCCCAGCGCCTCGGCGACCGCGCAGGCGTGCTGTCCGGCCGCGCCGCCGAAGGGCAGCAGCGCGAACTGCGACGGGTCGTGTCCCTGGCCGAGCGCCAGTTCCCTGATCGCGTTGGCCATGCGGGCCACGGCCACGGTCAGGAATGCCTCGTGCAAGCTGTTCGACCCCGAGTCGTGTGCCATCGCGCGCAATTTCCCCGGCCATGGCTTCGAGGCAGGCGCGTGAGGCGTCCGGGTCCAGCGGTTCGTTTCCCGACGCGCCGAATACGGCCGGGAATCTTTCAGGCCGGATGCGACCGAGCACGACGTTGCAGTCGGTCACCGTCGCCGGGCCGCCGCGCCGGTAACAGGCGGGCCCGGGGTCGGCTCCGGCAGATTCGGGTCCGACCTGGAGACGCCCGTCGGCGTAACGCACGATCGAGCCTCCGCCGGCGGCGATGGTGTGCACGTCCATCGTCGGCGAGTGCAGGCGCACGCCGTCAATCTCGGTTGCGAGGCGGCGCGGCAATTCGCCCGCGTAGAGGCTCACGTCCGTCGACGTACCGCCCATGTCGAAACCGATCAGCCGGCAAGGCCCGGCTGATCCGGCAATGGATGCGAGCCCCACGACACCGCCCGCAGGACCCGACAACAATCCGTTGATGCCGCGGAATCCATCCGGGTCCACCAGTCCGCCGTTGCTCTGCATCATCAGCAGTTGCGGGCAGCCGTGGCTTTCAGCGAGTTGTTCGAGGAAAACGCGTACGTAGCGACCCAGTACCGGGGACAGGTAGGCGTCGGCCACCGCGCTGTCGCCACGTGCGATGAGCCCGACCAGCGGCGCAACCTCGTGCGACACGACGATCTCCTCGAAGCCCGCCTGCGCAGCCAGCCGCGCAGCGTGCCGCTCGTGGTCGGGATTGCGGAGGCCGTGCAGGAACGCGATCGCGACGGAGCGCAGCCCGTCGGCCCGCGCCTCGGACAGTTCGGCCAGCAACGAGGCCTCGTCGAGCGGCTCGAGCACCATGCCCGCCGCATCGACCCTCTCGTCCGCCTCGACCACGCTGGCGTACAACGCGGGCGGCAGCCGTATCGCACGCGCGAAGATGTCCGGCCGGTTCTGGTAGCCGATGCGCAGCGCGTCACCGAGGCCGCGTGTCGTCACCAGCAAGGTCGGCTCGCCCTTGCGCTCGAGCAGCGCGTTCGTGGCTACCGTCGTGCCGAGCCGCACCGATTCCAGCCGCCTGCCGCTGCCCGGCGCGCGTTCGAGGACGTCGTCGATGGCGCGAACCGCCGGGTCGCCCGGGCGCCTGGGGTCGCGCGACAGGACCTTGTGCGTGTGGAGGCGCCCATCGGGATCGAGTGCGACGACGTCGGTGAACGTACCGCCGCGGTCGATCGCGAATCGCCAGGCCTGTCGCGGACCATCGGAGTTCATCGCGGGACTTTCGCACGCTGCGCGCAGGTGCGGCAAACGACCGGCTTGTGCGCGCGAGCCACGGGTCGCTAGCATCCGGCGACATGAACGACGCGACCGACGCAATCCTGGCGGTCGTGGGGCAGGTGCCCCGCGGCAAGGTGACGACCTACGGTGCGGTCGCCGAGCGCGCTGGCTGGCCGCGGCGATCGCGCCTGGTCGGACGGGTGCTCTCGACTCTTCCCAGCGGCAGCAAGGTCCCGTGGCATCGAGTCGTCGCTGCGGGTGGCCGGATCGCTTTCCCGGAGGGCGCGCCGTCGCGCGATCGGCAGATCCGGCGCCTGCGCAGCGAAGGCGTGGACGCGTCGAGCGGCCGGGTGGACCTCCGCCGCCACGGTTGGCAAAGCCCGCCCGCCGACCTCGATCGCTGGCTGTGGAGCATCGGCGATGAGAACTGATTCCGGAATCCCCACTGCGGGGGGGAATATGATGCCCGCGGGGATGGTCGCAGGAGGACATCGATGGCTGAACGATACGTAGTCTTCTCGCATGGCAAGGACAGCGAGCCATGGGGCAGCAAGATCGCTGCCATGGCGGAGATCGCCCGCGAGGAGGGGTTCGTGGTCGAGTCAGTGGACTACCGCGGCATCGACGACCCCAAGGACCGGGTCACCCGCTTGCTTTCCTTCTGCAAGGACCTGCGCGGCTCGCTGGTGCTGGTCGGCTCGAGCCTGGGCGGATACGTGTCCGTCGCGGCCTCGTCGCTGCTGCAGGCCCGCGGCATGTTCCTGCTCGCGCCGGCGCTGTACATGCCGGGGTACGAGAAGTTCAGCCCGCGTCCGGCGTCATGCCCGACGACCATCATCCACGGCTGGCGCGACGAGGTGATCCCGGTGGACAACAGCTACCGCTTCGCACGCGAGCAGAATGCGACCTTGCACGTGGTGAATTCCGATCACGGCCTGCTCGACCAGATCCGGCCGATCAACCACTACCTCACGTACTTCCTGTTCTCCATCGAGGAATTTCTCTGACAGGGCCTGACAGCTGGCAGGACACCCTGGGTGACATGGGACAGCTGGCAGCGGACATTCTCCTTTTCTGATCCAGCGTGTTTTCTCGCGGCCAGGCACGCTTGCCGTGAAAATGAGAATGTCCCTTGTCGACCCGGGTAAGATTGCGCCTGGATCGATCCCGGGGGTGCCTATGCAGTCGAGAGCAAGAACAGCCGTCCTGGGCCTGGTGCTGACGGTCGTCACGGCCTGCGGCGCCGAGCAGGCGCCCCAGGACAAGGCCGACGCCGAAGCCAAGGGCCGCAGCACCGACGAAACCGTGTTCGACGACCTGATCCAGACCCAGGACCGGGCACGCGGGGTCGAGGACACCGTCATGGCAGCCAAGGATTCGCTGGACGCGACGATCGACCAGCAGTCAGGGGACGGATCACCAGAGCCCGGGCAGTAAGCGACGCCGGGGCAGTCCCGATCCAGGAAATCCGATGCAACGCATTCTCGAACCCGAGCTCATGGACGAGTTCGAGCAGGCCCGCGCCTATGCCGAGGCCGACTTCTCGGAGCCGAACGAACGCTTCGTCGCGCTGTTCGCGGAAAAATTCCCGGATCTGCGCAGCGGCTCGATACTCGACCTCGGTTGCGGTCCCGGCGACATCGCCCTCAGGCTTGCGCGCCGCAACCCGGGCCTGAACGTGCACGGGCTGGATGGCTCGCGGCCGATGCTCGCGTTCGGCGAGGCCAGGCTTGGCGACCAACCGGCCCTGGCTGCCCGCGTACGGTTCCTGCAGGGAATCCTGCCGGGAGCGATGCTGCCTCTCGACGCCTACGACGCGGTCGTCAGCAACAGCCTGCTGCACCACCTTCACGATCCGATGGTGCTGTGGCGTGCCGTGCTGGACCATGGCGCGCCGGGCGCAGCAGTGCTGGTGATGGATCTCTTCCGCCCCGACTCGACCGGCGCCGCCCACGCGATCGTCGAGGCCTATGCGGGCGGCGAGCCCGCCGTGCTGAAGCAGGACTTCTACAACTCGCTCTGCGCCGCGTTCACGCTCGACGAGGTGCGCGCGCAGGTCGCAGCCTGCGGGCTCCAGGGTCTCGAGGCCAGCATGGTCTCCGATCGTCACATGATCGTGGCGGGGCGACTTTCGGCATGAGCGGCATGACGATGATGGAGCGGTTGCTGCTGCCGCTGGTCCGGCGCTTCGTATCGTTCTGGGTGCGCCCGTCCATCCTTCCCGACTCGCTTTCCGGGCGATTCGTGCAGGGCCGGCCGGTCGTTTACGCACTCGAGAAGCGCAGCATCATTGACCTCGCCGTACTCGAGTACGTCTGCCGCGAGAAGGCGTTGCCCATGCCGCTGGCACCGCCTGCACCGCAGCCGGCGGGCGCCGGGCTGCCCGTTTCCGTGCTGTTCCTCGAGAGGCGCGCCGGCTTCCTGCGCATGCGCATCGACCGACGCATACCGCAGGTGCTGCGCGACCTGTCCGCGCTGGCGGCCGCCGACATCGGTTTCGACGCCGACATGGTGCCGGTGAGCCTGTTCTGGGGTCGTGCGCCCGATCGCGAGCGGTCGTGGCTGCGCCTGCTGGTCGCCGAGGGCTGGGACATCGGCGGCAGGTTCCGCAAAGTCCTGTCGCTGCTGCTGAACGGCCGCAACCTGCTGGTGTTGTTCGGCGACGCGATGCCGCTGCAGTCGGGGCAACTGGAGACGCGCGGACTGCCGCGCGGGCCGCGTCGGCTGTGGCGCCTGCTGCGTGCGCAGTTCCGCACCCAGCGCACGGCGACCATCGGCCCGGACCTGTCGCACCGGCGCACGATCGTCGCGCAGTTGCTGAATACACGGCTGGTTCGCGACGCGGTGCGCGAGGAGATGAAGTCGAAGGAGCTCGGCAGGCGCGACGCACTGAAGGTCGCGCGCGGTTATGCAAAGGAGATCGCGGCGAACTACTCGCACTCGTTCGTCGTATTCATGTCGGGCCTTCTCGGCAGGCTGTGGAACCGCCTGTACGACGGCGTCGAGCTCGCCAATTTCTCGAGCCTCGGCTCGATCGAGGACGGCGCCGAAATAGTCTACGTGCCGTGCCACCGCAGCCACATGGACTACCTGCTGCTTTCGTACGTGATCTATCACAAGGGTTTCGCGGCGCCGCACATCGCGGCCGGCATCAACCTCAACATGCCGGTCATCGGCTCGTTCCTGCGGCGCGGCGGGGCATTCTTCCTGCGCCGCAGTTTTTCGGGAAACCAGCTCTACACGGCGGTTTTCGTCCGGTACCTCGGCATCATGATGTCGCGCGGGCATTCGATCGAGTACTTCATCGAGGGCGGACGCAGCCGCACCGGCCGATTGATGCAGCCGAAGACCGGGATGCTCGCGATGACGGTGCGCAGCTACCTGCGCGCTCCCGGTCGCCCGGTGGTATTCGTGCCGGTCTACTTCGGGTACGAGCGGCTGGTGGAGGGGCGCACCTACATCAACGAGCTGTCCGGCCGGCCGAAGGAGAAAGAGTCCGTGTTGACGCTGCTGCGCGCGATCCCCGAGCTGCGCAGTCGTTTCGGCAAGGTGTACGTGAGCTTCGGCGAACCGCTGCCACTCGACCCGCTGATTCGAAGCCACGCCCCGGACTGGACGCGCGCGCCGAGCGGATCGGATGACAGGCCGCCCTGGCTCACGCCGCTGGTCAAGGACCTCGCGACGTCCATCATGACGCGCATCAACGCCGCTGCCTGCGTCACCCCGGTCAACCTGATCGGCCTGGCGATGCTGGCCACGCCGCGCCGCAGCATGGGCGAGGCCGACCTGATTCGCCTGCTGGAAGTCTATGCGTCGCTGATGCGCCGGGCCCCGTACTCGCCCAAGGTCTGGGTCACGGACCTGGACGGGGCGTCGATGATCCGGCATGCCGAATCGCTCAGGATCCTGGGCCGGGAGCCGCACGAGCTCGGCGACATCATGCGGATGACCGACGACTCGGCGATTCTTACCAGCTATTTCCGCAACAACTCCCTGCACCTGCTGCTGATGCCGTCGCTGCTCGCCTGCGCGTTCCTGAACAATGCGAGCGTGCCGCGTGCCGACCTGTACCGGCTCGCCGGCAGGGTGTATCCGTATGCGGCGGATGAATATTTCCTGCGCTGGGCGGAATCGGACCTCCCCAAGGTCGTCGACAGCCTGCTCGAGGACCTGCTGAACCTGGGATTGTTGTCGGCCTCGGAGGACCGCTCAATGTGGTCCCGGCCGCCGGCCGAGACACCCGAGGCGGTGCAGCTGTCGGTCCTTTCACGTGCGGCCGTGCCGATACTCGAGCGTTACTACCTCGCCGTCTCTCTGCTGCTCAAGGCCGGCAGCGGCCGCATCACGCAGCAGGCCCTCGAGCGACAATGCGAGCTGATGGCACAGCGGATGTCGCTGCTCTACGAGATGAACGCACCGGAGTTCTTCGAGCGGTCGCAGTTCGCGAACTTCCTCGACCTCGCGCGCGCGCGCAAGGTCATGACCAGGGGGCCGGACGACATGCTGCTGTTCGAGCCGGCGATGATGCAGGCCGTCGTCCAGGATGCGCAGCTGGTGCTGCACGAACAGATGCGCAACAGCATCCTGCAGGTCGTGCACCGCTGAAGCGGTTGGGTGCTCCTTGCGCCCGGCGCAAGGGCAACTGCCGTGCCTCAGTCTTCGCTGCTTACGCGCCCGCGAAGCTTCTTGTCCCGCGCCTCGCGGGTCTTGCTTGCCAGCCGCCGTTCCTTCGACGCGCGCGTGGGGCGCGTCGGGCGCCGGGTCTTCGGCTCGATCAGCGCCTCGCGGATCATCGTGACCAGTCGCCCGACGGCGTCGGCGCGATTCTGCTCCAGCGACCGCAGGCGCTGCGCATCGATCACGATCAGGCCGGCGGCCGTCATGCGCCGGCCGGCGATCCGTTTCAGGCGCGCACGTGCCGTTGCGCTGAGCGGCGGCCAGGCCGCCGAGTCGAAGCGCAATTCGATCGCGTTCGATACCTTGTTGACGTTCTGGCCCCCGGGTCCCGAGGCGCGCACCGCGCGGAATTCCAGCAGCTCGTCCGGGATCGCGAGCGAGCCTGAGACCTCGACCGGCATCGGGCCTCAGTCGTCGCGGCCCGGCTCGGGCGAGCCGACCCTGGGCTCGGCCATCTCGACACGGATCTCACGCTGCGCGACCGGGATCTTGATGCCGTTCGCGCAGAACAGTCGCCAGATCGCGCGATTGACGTCCGAGCGCACGTTGTTCACGCCTTCGTGCGGGTCGGGAATCCAGAATCGCAGCTCGAGCTCGATGCCACTGTCCCCGAAGGCCATCAGGCGCGCGACCGGTGCGGGGTCGCGGATGATTCGCGGGTGGCCTGACGCGGCCTCGAGCAGCAGGCGCATCGCAAGTTCGGGGTCGCCCCGGTAGCTGACCCGGACCGGCAGCTTGAGGCGAACCCGCGGATCCGAGTAGCTCCAGTTGGTTACCGGATTGGTGATCAGGTTCTGGTTCGGCACCAGCGTCGATACGCCGTCGCGATCGCGCACCACGACGTAGCGCCCGCGCAGTTCCTCGACCCAGCCGAAGCCCTCGGTCGCGGTGCCTGGCATCCCGGTGAAGCTGATCACGTCACCGGGCTTGATGGAGCGATCCATCAGCAGCACGAAGCCGCTGACGAAGTTGGCCGCGATGCTCTGCAGGCCGAATCCCAGGCCGATGCCGACCGCGCCGGTGAGTACGTTCAGCGTCGTGAGATCGAGCCCCGCCGCGTTCAGGCCGACCAGCACCGACAGGCCCACCAGGAACGCCTGGGTGAACTTGGCGATGCCGATGCGCATGTTGGGCGCGAGCGCGTCGAGCTTCAGCACCCGTCGCTCGAGCCAGCGCGCCATCCACATCGCGATCATGACGAACAGGCTGACGGTCACCAGCAGCTTCATCACCGACCACACGGAGATGCGTGTCTTGCCCGCGTTGAGGCCGATGCCGTCCAGCAGTCCGATGACCGCATCGCCCCAGCCGAGCAGGTGCAGCGCCAGGAAGGCCCACAGCACGAAGCTGATTCCCGTGCCCCAGCCCTTCAGGCGCGCCCGGGCACCCATCGAGACCCTGGCCAGGTACACGACGACGCGGATCAGCAGCAGCAACCCGCCGAGCTGGACCGCGACGTTCACGATCTGCGCAGGCGTGCCCAGTGCGTGCATCAGTCCGTCGGCCGCAGCGAGGATCACCAGGACCGTCGCGTACGGTGCGCCGACCCATGCGACTTCGCGCATGCGGCCGTGCAGGTCGTCGGGGGCACCTGCGGCAGGAATCAGCTTCCGCAGCAGCCTTGCGATCCACAGGCCGAGCAGCACGGCGACAGCGATGACCGCGATCTGTGACAGGTTGGTCGGGGCGATGAGGCGCGCGGCTATGTCGGCCGCAGTTTCGATCGGCTTTGCCATCGCTCAGGCGTTGAGGTCCGGAATCAGCTGGCTCTCGAGCCGGGCGATCTGGTCCTTGATCAGCAGCTTGCGCTTCTTCAGGCGCCGCATCTGCACCTGGTCCACGTAGAGATCGAGCTGCAGGCGGTGAATCACGTCGTCGAGGTCGCGATGCTCGATCCGCAGCTGGCGCAGCCGCTCAATGTGCTTGAACGTTTCGGTATCGACGTTGTCGCTCACTTCCGCCATCGGTGAAACCGTTGCCGCTCGAGCCCTGGCCGGGGCGGGTAGCTTAGCCCTGCGCGCGGCAAAAAGGGTAGGGTCGGCAGCCCCGCGGGCCAGCCGGGCTCAGAGTCCGACGCTGTCCACGATGTGCCCGGTGAGCACCACGAAGCCCTGTTGTCGCGTGTACCCGTCGCGGGTGTAGTCGAATACGTAGGTACGGCGGAGCTGCAGGGTGCCCCCGCGGATCCTCACGGCACGCAGGGCGCGGAACGCGACCGTGCCGTCCAGCAGGCTCGCGCCCGTGCCGCGGCAGGTCTCCAGTGCCACGACGTTGGCCCGTTCGCGAGCCGCGAGGCTGTCGTGCCAGTACCAGGCGATCGCGATCAGCAGCACCAGGAACGCGAGCAGCGACCACGAGAGTTCCATTGGTCAGAAAAGCGCCGGCCAGTTTCGCGTCGGGTCGCCGTACGCCATGAAATGCGGGTTCAGCAGCGTGTCGCGCTGGTTGTAGCGCAGCGGCGTGCCGTCCAGCTTCGTCACCGCGCCACCTGCCACCTCCAGCACCGCCTGCGCCGCGGCGGTGTCCCATTCGGAGGTCAGGCCGAGCCGCGGGTAAAAGTCCGCGGTGCCTTCGGCGACCAGGCAGAACTTGAGGGCGCTGCCCGTCGGGCGCAGTTCGTGCGGACCGAGCTTCGCCAGAAGGCCGTCGAGCGAGTCGCCGCGGTGCGAGCGGCTGCCGACCACGACCAGCGGATCTGCGGCCGGTCGCGTGTGTATCGGCCTCGGCGCCTCGTTGCCGTCGGAGCAGAAGGCGCCATGTCCCCGTGCCGCGAAGTAGGTCAGGCCGAGCGCCGGGGCCGCGACCACGCCGAGCACCGGCTCGTGGTCCCTGACCAGCGCCACGTTCACCGTGAACTCGCCGTTACGCCCGATGAATTCGCGCGTGCCGTCGAGCGGGTCCACCAGCCAGAGCTCACGCCAGTGGCGTCGCGCCTCGAATGCATGGGCGTCCTCGGCCTCCTCGGACAGCACGGGAATCCCCGGCGTCAGCGCCGCGAGGCGCGCGGCGAGAATTTCGTGCGCGGCCCGGTCGGCGCGGGTGATCGGCGAGTCGTCGGCCTTGTACTCGACCGTGAGCGCCGAAGCATAGACCTCGAGAATGGCGGTGGACGCGGCGGCAACGGCGTCGAGGACTCCGGGCAGCAGTTCGGCGGGATCGGATGCCATCGAGGGACTCCAGTACGGATCAGTGCCGCCGTATGATAGCGGCCCGTCAGCCATCCCGTGCCTTTCAGCATCGTGCACTCAGCATCGAGCAGCCGTTGCGCAGTCCCGCCCGACTGGTCCGAGGTCGAGACCGTGTGCCTCGACATGGACGGCACGGTGCTCGACCTGCGTTTCGACAACCTGTTCTGGCTGGAGATCCTGCCGCAGCGCTGGGGCGAGGTGCGCGGGCTCGACGCGCGCGAATCCCTTGCGCACCTGAAGCCGCGCTTCGATGCGAAACACGGCACGCTGGACTGGTATTGCATAGACCACTGGAGCGAGGAGCTCGGCTTCGACGTGGCCGGCCTCAAGCACGAGATGCGCGGGCACATTCGTTACCTGCCCGGGGTCGTCGACTTCCTCGACAGGCTGCGCGCGCGCGGCCTGCGGGTCCTGCTCACGACCAACGCGCACCCGATCAGCCTCGGCATCAAGAACGCGGAGACCGGGCTCGAGAGGCACTTCGACGAGCTCGTCTCGTCGCACGAGTTCGGGGTTGCGAAGGAATCGCCCGAATTCTGGGAGCGGCTCGCGCTGAACCACGGCGTCGAGCCGCGCTCGACGCTGTTCGTGGACGACAGCGTTGCGGTTCTTTCGGCGGCGCGGACGGCAGGGGTGCGCTTGATCTACCAGGTACTGCAGCCCGACTCGACCCAGCCCGGGCGCGCCGAGGCGCCTGGTTTCACGGGCATCCGGCGACTGGCCGACCTGGTCCCGTAGCGGGGTTCGCCGGCAGGATCAGCCGTCGGACGATGGAGTTGGCGGTGAGGAAGGACCGCCACCACCGCCCGCCGGTGTCGTGCCGCCACCGCGCCGCCTGCGACGACGCTTGCGAGGTTCGCCGCCTTCTGCCGCCGGCTGGGCCGGTTTGCCGGATTCGGCGGGCGCGGCCGCCGGGGCTGTCGCCGGTGCACTGGTCCGGGCCGGCGCACGGTCGGACGGGCGGCTGTCGCTGCGCATGCCGTCACGGGCAGGGCCACGACGTCCGTCACTCCGGCCACCGCCGCCACTGCCACCCCGTCCGCCACCACCGCTGCCGCCACGCCCACGTCCACCGCCGGGACCGCCTCGCGAGCCGCCCGGTCCGCCGAAGCGGCGTCGTTCTCGAAACGGCACGGTGATCTCGGCGAGCAGGTCCTCGGTCACTGCCGCGCGCGGCAGGCTGCGGCCGATGTAGCCCTCGATGTCCGGCAGCGACTGCACGAAGTCCTCGCAGCCGAGGCTGATCGCGTCGCCCTCGGCGCCCGCGCGCGCGGTGCGGCCGATGCGGTGCACGTAGTCCTCGGGGTCCTGCGGCATGTCGTAGTTGAAGATGTGGCTCACGTCCGGGATGTGCAGGCCGCGTGACGCCACGTCGGTCCCGATCAGGATCGCGAGCTCTCCACTGTGGAAATCGGCGAGCATGCGCATGCGCTTGCGTTGCGGGACGTCGCCCGAGATCGCCTCGGCGTTGAAGCCGTTGGCGCGCAGCAGCCCCTCGAGTTCCTCGGCGCCGCGCCGGGTGTTGACGAAGATCATCGTGCGATGCGGGTCCATCTTGCGCAGCAACCCGACCAGCAGCCGCGGCTTTTCATCCATCGACGGGAAATAGATCACCTGGCGCACCTGGTCCACGGTCATCTTGTCCGGCTCGATGCGCACCAGCTCGGGGTCGTTCATGTGCTCGTAGGCAAGCTCGAGCACGCGCTGCGCGAGCGTGGCGGAGAACAGCAGGTTCAGTCGCTGGTCCGGCGGCGGCAGGCGCCGCATTATGTAGCGGATGTCGGCGATGAAGCCGAGGTCGAACATGCGGTCGGCCTCGTCGAGCACCAGCACCTGCACCGAGCGCAGGTCGAACACGTGCTGCTTGTAGAAGTCGATCAGGCGGCCGGGCGTGCCGATCAGGACGTCCACGCCTTCCTCGAGGTCACGGCGCTGTTTCTCGTAGTCGACTCCGCCGAAGGCGAGGCAGTTCCGGAGGCCGGTGTACTGCCCGAGGATCTCCGCGTCGTGGTGGATCTGCACCGCGAGTTCGCGCGTCGGCGCGATGATCAGCGCCAGCGGCGCGTTGATCTTGCGGGTCGGTGGCACTTCGGTGCGCAGCAGTCGCGAGTAGAGCGCGACGAGGAACGCAGCGGTCTTGCCGGTGCCGGTCTGGGCCTGGCCTGCCACGTCGCATCCCGCGAGCGCGCGGGGCAGCGTCTGGGCCTGGATCGGGGTGCAGCGCTCGAAGCCGGCGTCGGCGATGCCGCGGGCCAGGGACTCCGGCAGGTGCAGGTTCGAGAATGAGACGTCGGTCAGGTGTGCGTCGGCCATCGGGTCCAGTGTCGTTGATAGTGGTCTTGCAAATTGGCGCAAAGCGGGTTCAAATAGTCTCCGACCCGCGGCTAACAGTCCGCTCCCGCAAGTAGCGAAGCCGGCTCGCCGGACCCCCAGGGGGACCAGCGCTCACGCCCGGTGCAGCGGGAATCCAGAATTTCGTGTACAGCCAGCAATCCCGATAGTTTGCCTCACGCAGATCGCGCCGTCACTCGATAACTCCGGCGCCAGCTCCTGCCAACACAACAAGACATCCCTTGACCGACCCAAACATACCAACCAACGAAACACCAGCGGAGGTAGTCTCTGGTGAGCCAGCAGATCATCCACGTAACCGACTCGAACTTCGAGACGGACGTACTCCAGGCGCCACTCCCGGTTCTCCTCGACTTCTGGGCCGAGTGGTGCGGCCCATGCAAGATGATCGCCCCGATGCTCGACGAAATCGCAACGGAGTACGCGGGCAAGGTGACGATCGCCAAGATGAACGTGGACGACAACCCGAAGACGCCAATGCGCTTCAGCGTCCGCGGTATCCCGACCCTAATACTGTTCAAGAACGGACAGGCGGAAGGCCAGAAGATCGGGGCCGTCCGCAAGGCGGACGTCGTGGCTTTCCTGGACAGCAAACTGTGAGAGGCTACCTCGGCAACCAGGGTCGTAATCGACCCGGCAAGCGCGGCCGAGGTGGTGGAGGTGGCGGTGCCGACGGCAACCGCGGGCCGCGGCAGGACGAACTGCCACCGGACGATTTCCTGGATGCCGACGATCTCGACGTCATCAGCCCGGCGGAGCTCGAGGCGAGCCGCCGCTCGATGAACCTGTCGGAGCTGAAGCACAAGCCGATTCCCGACCTGCTCAAGATGGCGGAGCAGATGGGGATGGAGAACCTGGCGCGCTCGCGCAAGCAGGACATCATCTTCGCGATCCTCAAGGCCCATGCGAGGAATGGCGAGGACATCTACGGCGACGGCGTGCTCGAGATCCTGCAGGACGGCTTCGGCTTCCTGCGCTCGCCCGAGGGTTCGTATCTCGCGGGCCCCGACGACATCTACATCAGCCCGAGCCAGATCCGGCGCTTCAACCTGCGCACCGGCGACTCGATTTCCGGGCTGATCCGCCCGCCGAAGGACGGCGAGCGCTACTTCGCTCTGCTCAAGGTCGGGCAGATCAATTTCGACTCGCCCGAGAACGCGCGCAGCAAGGTGCTGTTCGAGAACCTCACGCCGCTGCACCCGACCCGCCGCCTCAAGCTCGAGCGCGGCACCGGCAGCACCGAGGACCTCACCGCGCGCATGATCGACCTGATCGCGCCGCTCGGTAAGGGCCAGCGCGGGCTCATCGTCTCGCCGCCGAAGGCCGGCAAGACGATGCTGCTGCAGAACATAGCCAATTCGATCACAGGCAACCATCCAGAGGTCTACCTGATCGTGCTGCTCATCGACGAGCGGCCCGAGGAAGTCACCGAGATGTCGCGCACGGTGCGCGGCGAGGTCGTTTCCTCGACCTTCGACGAGCCCGCGAGCCGCCACGTGCAGGTGGCCGAGATGGTCATCGAGAAGGCCAAGCGGCTGGTGGAGCACAAGAAGGACGTGGTGATCCTGCTCGACTCGATCACGCGCCTGGCGCGCGCCTACAACACCGTTGTGCCCAGTTCCGGCAAGGTGCTCACCGGCGGCGTCGACGCGAACGCGCTGCAGCGGCCGAAGCGCTTCTTCGGTGCCGCGCGCAACATCGAGGAGGGCGGCAGCCTGACGATCATGGCGACCGCGCTGATCGACACCGGTTCGCGCATGGACGACGTGATCTACGAAGAGTTCAAGGGCACCGGTAACAGCGAAATCCACCTGGATCGCCGCATCGCCGAGAAGCGCGTCTACCCGGCGTTCAACATCAACCGCTCCGGCACGCGCCGCGAGGAGTTGATCACCTCGCAGGACGAGCTCGCCAAGATCTGGATCATCCGCAAGCTGCTGCACCCGATGGATGAACTGGCGGCAGCGGAATTCCTCATCGACAAGATGCGGGACACCAAGACCAACGGCGAGTTCTTCGACCTGATGAAGCGCTGAGCCGCGGGCCGGCGGTGGCCGGCCCGGGAGCGGAACGCGTGCAGACCAACAACCTGAGGGGCATCACCTCGATGCTGCTGGCCGTGGCCGTGTTCTCGGTCATGGACGCGCTGCTGAAGGTGCTGGCGGGGCACTACGCGCCGATGCAGGTCGCCTTCCTGCGCGGCATCACCTCGCTGCCGTTCGTGCTGGCGCCGATACTGCTGCGCGGGCGCGCCAGTCGCCTGCGCATCGTGAACCTGCGGCTGCACCTGTTCCGCGGCGCGCTGTCGGTGCTGATGCTCGGCAGCTTCATCTTCGCCGTGCGCGAGTCCTCGCTGGCGACGACCTACTCGATCTTCATGTGCGCGCCGCTGGTGGTCGCGGCGCTCTCCGTGCCGATGCTCGGCGAATCCGTGGGCCGCACGCAGTGGATTGCGATCTCGGTGGGTCTTGCCGGCGTGCTGCTGATGCTGCGCCCCGCGGGCCAGGACTGGGTCTCGATCGGCAGCCTGGCCGCCGTGGTGGCCGCGCTGTGCTACTCACTCGCCGTGATTACGCTGCGGGTGCTGTCGCGAACCGACACGAACGAGAGCATGGTCTTCTGGTTGATGGCGATGCTGGCCATTGGCGCCGGGTTGCTCTCCATCCCGGGCTGGCGGCCGCTGCAGCAACCGGACTGGCCCCTGCTCGCGGGCCTGGGCCTGGCGGGCGCGCTGGGGCAGCACTTGATCACCGAGGCATTCAGGAACGCACCCGTGGCGGTCGTGACGCCGCTCGAGTACACGGCACTCGTCTGGGGCGTGGTGCTCGACTTCGCGATCTGGCAGGTGCTGCCGGGCGCGGCGACGCTGATCGGCGGTGCCATCGTGGTCGGCGCAGGGCTCTACCTGATAAGGAGGGAGGCGAAGCAGCGGCGGGGCCTGCCTCCAGTATCGGCGGAGGACTGAGAAAGACGTCGACGCCGTCTTCGTCGACGTGCTGGATCGTCGGTTTCCCCATGCGTGCCTGGCGACTGCCAAAGTCCGGACACAACCAGCCGCACGGTGCTGGCGCCGTTAGCAGTCCTTCGATTGCGCTATTGACCTATCCAGTCCGCGCCGTAGCCCCGCCATTCGTCAGGCAGAGGCCTTTGTCCGGGGGCTCTCGATTCACGTCCCGCTGGCCCGGATTGCCGCATGCTCGGTTGCCAGTCGCAGTAGACTGCACAGGTACCGATAATCAAGACGCCGGAATTTCGGCATGAACGCCACGCAACAGCGCGATGCGCAGGACGACACGATGAAGCATCAGTGCATGAAATACACCTCGCCCGTGGGGGCCATGCCGAGACTGATCACAACCGTGGCGATCGCAATCATGGCGGTTGCGTTCGTGCTGCCCGACACGGCTCGCGCGCAGTCGGCGACCGCGCAGCAGGATGAGGCGAGGACGATCCTCAAGGCGATGTCCGACTACGTGAGCAGCCAGAAGACGATCGAACTCACGTTCGACAGCGACATCGAGATCATCACGCCGCAACTCGAGAAGATCCAGTTCACCAATTCGGGCGAGCTTCTGATGAGCCGCCCGGACAAGCTGCGTGCGCACCGGGTCGGCGGCTATGCCGACGTGGAACTATACTTCGACGGCAAGACGGCCAGCGTCTATGGGAAGAGCGTCAACGGCTACGCGCAGTTCGCTGCTTCGGGCACGCTGGACCAGTTGTTCGAGGCGCTACGCGTTGGCCATGGCGTCGCATTACCGGGCGCCGACTTTCTCTTGTCGAACCCGTACGCCGCGCTCGTGGCAGACGTCCTTGAGGCCAAGCACATCGGCCGCGGCGTCATCGATGGTGTCGAGTGCGAGCACCTGGCTTTCCGCAACTTCGACACGGACTGGCAGCTCTGGGTGGAGGTGGGTAACAAGCCCATCCCGCGCAAAGTGGTGATCACGAGCAAGACGCTGAACAGCGCGCCGCAGTACACTTTCCGCATCAAGACCTGGAAGACGGGCTTTGAGCCGCCGGCGGGCGCTTTCACGTTCACGCCGCCCGCGGGAGCAGAAAAGCTCGACCCGAACAACCTCGTCCTTCTCGACGAACTGCCGCCGGAAGCCCCGGCCCCTGCCGGAGGAAATCCATGAACAGCACCGTTCGAAGGTATGCACTCATGATCGGCATGGCGACGACTGCGTGGGTCTGCAACGGCCAAGTCTCGCCGACTCAGTTCAGTCTGGTGGCCACGGCAGAAGCGGTGGTTGGTGCTCCGGCAACACCGGTCAGTTACGCGGGCGTGGCCCGACGCTCCACCGTGGGTGCCGGCTCGCCGGGCGTGGGCGTCACACCTGGGGTTGGAGTCGGTGCACCGGGGGTCGGTGCCACGCCGGCGCCCGGGGTCAACACACCGGCGAACCAGGGCGGACCCGTCAATCGGGTCGGTCGCCGCTGACCGTCGCGGGTCCGGCACTCTTCAACCCATCGCGGATCGGCGCGCCGGCACTCCATATTGCGTGTCCGCTTTCCGCGGTGACGGACTTCCGCTTCGGACCGAACGTGGTCTTCGTCGCACTGGGCTGATCCCGGCGATCGTGGTTACTCCCGCGCGATCGCCCGGTAACCGATGTCGCGGCGGTACTGCATGCCGTCCCAGCAGATTGCGGCGACGAGATCGTATGCCTGCTGCTGCGCGGCCCTGACGCCATCGCCCAGGCCGACCGCGCAGAGCACACGGCCGCCGCTGGTCACTACCGAATCGCCATCGAGCGTGGTAGCCGCGTGGAACACCTTGCCGGGCAGCTTCGCAGCCGCGTCGAGGCCGTGTATCACGTCGCCCTTGCGGACGGCGTCGGGGTAACCGCCGGCGGCGAGCACCACGCCGACCGCGGCGCGCGGATCCCAGTCCACGCTCACATCCGCGAGCCGTCCCTCGAGCGCCGCATCACAGAGCTCGGTGATGTCGGAGCGCATGCGCGCCAGGATCGGCTGCGTCTCGGGGTCGCCCAGCCGGCAGTTGAATTCCAGCACTTTGGGCGTGCCGTGCGCGTCGATCATCAGGCCCGCATACAGGAAGCCGACGTACGGCGTGTCCTCTGCGGCGAGTGCGCGCACCGTGGGCCACATCACCTCGCGCATCGCACGCTCGTGCACCGCTGCCGTCACCACTGGCGCAGGCGAGTACGCACCCATGCCGCCGGTGTTCGGCCCGAGGTCGCCATCGTCGCGGCGCTTGTGATCCTGCGAGGTGGCGAGCGGCAGCACGTGCGTGCCGTCCACCATGGCGATGAAGCTCGCTTCCTCGCCCTCGAGGAATTCCTCGACGACGATCGTCGTGCCCGCGTCGCCGAAGCGTCCGGCGAACATCGCCTCGGCCGTCTCCACCGCGTCATCCACGTCTTGGCAGATCACCACACCCTTGCCCGCGGCCAGACCGTCGGCTTTCACCACCAACGGCGCGCGCTGGGCGCGAACCCAGGCCGGATCAAAACTCTCGCGCGTGAAGGTCGCGTAAGCGGCAGTCGGTATCGAGTGGCGCTTCAGGAATTCCTTCATGTAGGCCTTGGAGCCCTCGAGGCGGGCGGCTTCGCGGCCCGGGCCGAAGCAGCGCAGCCCCGCGGCGGAGAATTCGTCGGTGACGCCCAGCACCAGCGGGCCCTCGGGCCCGACGATGGTGAGATCGATCTTCTCCGAGAGTGCGAAGCGCACCAGGCCGGGCAGGTCGTCCGCGGCGACGTCCACGTTCCTGACCCTTGGCTCGAGCGCGGTGCCGGCATTTCCCGGCGCGACGAACACCTGCGCTCACGCGCGGCGACTGCGCGGCCTTCCAGGCCAGTGCGTGTTCGCGACCGCCGGATCCGATGATGAGTACTTTCATGAAATCAGGGGACATTCTCCTTTTTTTTTGAAAAAAAGGAGAATGTCCCCTCCCTTAGTGTCTGAAATGCCGCATCCCGGTGAACAACATCGCGATGCCGTGCTCATCGGCGGCGGCGATCACCTCCGGGTCGCGCTTCGATCCGCCCGGCTGGATCACGGCGACGATCCCGTGCTCCGCAGCGGCGTCGAGGCCGTCGCGGAACGGGAAAAACGCGTCGGATGCCATCACCGAGCCGGTGGGGTCGAGGCCTTCGTCGCGCGCCTTCATGGCGGCGATCCGGCTCGAGACGACGCGGCTCATCTGGCCCGCGCCGATGCCCACGGTCGAGCCGTCCTTTGCGTAGATGATGGCGTTCGACTTCACGTACTTGCAGACCTGCCAGGCGAACCTGAGGTCGGCCAGTTCGGCCGGCGTCGGCGCACGCTTCGTCACCACCTTCAGGTCGCTTTCCGCGACCATTCCCTCGTCGCGCGACTGGACCAGGAGTCCGCCATTGACGCTGCGGATATCGAAGCGCGAGTTGCTCGGGGCGAGGCCGCCGGTGACGAGCAGGCGCACGTTCTCTTTCTTTGCGCAGGCCTCGCGGGCTTCGGCATCGGCTTCCGGGACCACGATGACCTCGACGAACTGCCGTTCGAGGATTACGCGGGTGGTCGCACCGTCGAGCGGCCGGTTGAAGGCGATGATGCCGCCGAATGCCGAGGTGGGGTCGGTCCGGAAAGCGCGGTCATAGGCCTGGGCGATGTCCGCGCCGATCGCGACGCCACAGGGATTCGCATGCTTGACGATCACGCATGCTGGCGCGGTGAACTGCCGGACGCATTCCAGGGCCGTGTCGGCGTCTGCAAGGTTGTTGAACGACAGTTCCTTGCCCTGCAGCTGCGACGCGGAGCCGATCGACGCGCCCTGTGCGTCGGCCGCGGCGTAGAACGCCGCCTGCTGGTGCGGGTTTTCCCCGTACCGCAGGTCCAGCCGCTTGCGGAACTGCAGCGCGAGCAGGTCGGGAAACTCGCCGGTCGAATGGCGCGCCGCCTGCCCGAGGTACGAGGCGACCGCCGCGTCGTACTGCGCCGTGTGCGCGAACGCCTTGGTTGCGAGTCTGAGCCGTGTTTCGGCCGAGACCGAGCCGCCACCCCGGTCGATCTCCGCGAGCACGGTGCCGTAATCGAGCGGATCGACGATGACGGTGACGCGCTCGTGGTTCTTTGCCGAGGCACGGACCATCGCCGGACCGCCGATGTCGATGTTCTCCACCGCGTCCTCGAACGAGCAACCGGGCCGGGCGATCGTTGCCGCGAACGGGTAGAGGTTCACCGCGACGAGGTCGATGGCATCGATGCCGTGCTCGGCCATCACCGCGTCGTCCGTGCCGGCGCGTCCGAGGAGGCCGCCGTGGATGAGCGGGTGCAGCGTCTTTACTCGCCCGTCCATGATCTCGGGAAATCCCGTGACCGAGGACACGTCTTCCACCTCGACGCCGTTCGCCCGAAGCAACGCCGCCGTGCCGCCGGTCGAGACGATGGCGACACCGCGTTCGCGCAGCGCGCGGGCAAATTCGAGCAGGCCTTCCTTGCTCGAAACACTGATGAGTGCGCGCCGGATGGTTGTGTTCACGATGACAGCCCCGGTCCAGCGCAGGTTCAGGCGGATATGCCGTAGGTCTTGAGCTTCTTGCGCAGCGTGCCGCGGTTGATGCCGAGGACTTCCGCAGCGCGGCTCTGGTTGCCTTCCGAATAGTCGAGCACCGCGCGGAACAGCGGCTCCTCCACCTCGCGCATCACGAGATTGTAGAGATGTCCCGGCGCGTGGCCGTTCAGGCTGGTGAAATAGCTGTCGAGTGCCTGTTCCGTCATCGAGCGCAGCGGAATGCTGCGTCCGCCCGACGACGATGCCGGTCTCGGCTCCCTGCGGATCCTTGTCTTTCTGCGCAACGGCATAGTCCCCGTCCCCGATCCCCCAATCCGTGTTCGCGTTCAGGCGGCTTCGGCATCCGTCTGCGCGTCGAAGAACCCGCGCACCGCATCGAGCTGACGGTCCGCCGAGTCCACCTGCATGATGGATTGCCTGAACGCCTGCGCGAGCGGACGCTCACGGCAATACCAGCCGATGTGCTTGCGCGCGATCCTGACCCCCGCCTCTACGCCGTAGAATGCGTACAAATCGCGCAAGTGGAGCGTGATGATATCACGCGTTTCCGCTGCGGAAGGCTCTGCGGGCGCGGGATTTCCCGCAAGCAGCGCCTCGATTTCGCGGAATATCCACGGCCGGCCCTGGGCCGCCCGCCCGATCATCACGCCGTCCACGCCGGTATTGCGAATGACCTCGGCGGCCTTGCTGCCCGAGTCGATGTCGCCGTTGGCAATCACCGGAATGCGCACCGCCTGCTTGATCGCAGCGACCGTGTCGTATTCCGCCTGGCCCTCGAATCGGCAGGCGCGGCTGCGGCCGTGGACCGCCAATGCCTGCACGCCTGCGGACTCCGCGATGCGCGCGACGGCAACGCCGTTTGGTCGCTCGCGACTCCAGCCGGTACGGATCTTGAGTGTTACGGGTACCTGCACGGCCCGGACCGTCGCATCGAGAATCGCGGCGACCAGCGCTTCGTCGCGCAGCAGCGCCGATCCCGCGTCGCGATTGCAGACTTTCTTCGCGGGGCAGCCCATGTTGATGTCGATGATCTGTGCCCCCGCGTCCACGTTGCGTCGTGCCGCATCGGCCATTTCGGCCGGGTCGCTGCCTGCGATCTGCACCACGCGCGGCTCGGCCTCCCCGGAATGGTCACGCCGCTGTCGCGATTTCCTGGTGTCCCAGAGGCGGGGATCGGCGGACAGCATCTCGCCTGCCGTGAGCGCTGCACCCATGCGCCGGCACAGATTGCGGAAGGGCAGGTCCGTGACTCCCGCCATCGGGGCGAGAAGGCCGTGGCCGCCCAGCCGGTATGGGCCGATGACGATTTCGCGCACGGCTCAGCTCGGTTCCCGGGCGCAGCGAAGGATCGAGGCCGATTCGGGCAGGCAGACGTCGAGCTGGTAGCCGACGGCATCCCGGCCCGGATCGACCAGCAGCAGCTCGGCTTCCGCGCTGGCGCCGGGGCCGAGCAGTCGCGTGGCCTCGGAAGCATCCTTGAGGTATTCGGCGGGTTCGAAGTCGCGCACTGCGATCGAATCACCGAAGCGGTCGTCGAGCTCGAGGCGCAGGATCGGGTGTGGCTGCGCGAAGGCCGCGCGATTGGTGAGGCTCGCGTGCACCGCGAGCTGGCCGTTCGCGTCCGGCACGCCGCCGTTGCCCCACTGCCGCAATTCGAAGGCCGCCAGGTCCCAGTTGGGGGACAGGGGGCGGCCGATTCGCGAGTAGATGTCCCTGAGCACCGGCCCGATCTGCGGGTGCCTCACCAGGTCCTGCCTGAAAAAGTGCGTTACCTGAGCCAGGAGCGTGAGCACCAGCAGCAGGCTGCCGATCGACCACGCGATCGACGAGCGGCGCGGGCGTGCGGGTGATCGCCCCCGCTCGAGTGCGGCAGCCAGCGAGGTTTCGGAGTCCGGCTCGTCGTCGATAATGACCGGATGTTCCGTCACGGCCACTTCATCGGTCGTGACCACGGGGTCATTCTCGATCGCGAACATGGCTTCGGGCGACGGGACCGTGTCTTCTGGTTCTACTTCCGGATACGCCGAATCCGGGACCCCGGCCAGCACTTCGAACTCGTCCGTCGGGCTGCTGTCATCGGTAATGTCGTACGAGTCGCCATCGATGCCGAGAATGTCCTTGACACTGATGCCCTCGCCCTCGAGTGTTATGTCTTCGAACGGCCGACTCTCGGTGTCGACGATGATCGGCCGCCCGGCCCGAAAATCGTGAAGGACCCCGGCCGCCGGCGCCCGCCTGATCGTCCCGGGCCGGTCCGGCCAGTCGGAAGGGTCGACGAAAACGGACTCGATGTCGCTCGACGTGAAGTGAAACTGGACGCCGGAAACAGGCCCGGACTGCGCCGCGTGCTCGCCGAGTTCTACTGCAGATGGTTCAATGGTCGCCGTGTCGAGCGACGGTGGCAGGGTATCGCTCAGCCACGTGAGCGCGTTGAATGCACTGCCGCAGCGCCCACAGCGCACCGTGCCGGCGGCCGCGCGGAGATCGGCGGCGCTGACGCGGAAGCGCGCAAGGCATTCAGGACACTGCGAATACATTAGCGGCCTTGGTCTCTCTGCAGTTCGCGCCGTTGCCCGCCGATCAGGCCCCAACCGTCGCGGGTCGCGGTGAATGTGATATCAAACCACGGCCGGTAAGCGGCTGTCACGGCATCGACCTGTTCGGCCAGCACGCCTGAAAGCGCAAGTTCGCCACCTGCCCGGATCGCTGCCGCGAACCTCGGCGCCAGTTCGACCAGGGGCCCGGCAAGGATATTCGCCACCAGCAGGTCCGCCGAGGCCTCGGGCAGCGTCGGTTCGCCCGTCACGGTCAGCTCGGGGCCGATGTCGTTGCGCGCGGCGTTTTCCCGTGTCGCGATCAGCGCCTGCGGGTCGATGTCCACCGCATGGGCGGACGATGCGCCCAGTTTCAATGCGGCGAGCGCCAGTATCCCGCTTCCGCACCCGTAGTCCACCACTGTCCGGTCGCGCAGGTCCCGGCCGTCGAGCCACTCGAGGCACATCGCCGTGGTCGGGTGCGTGCCCGTGCCGAAGGCGAGCCCCGGGTCGAGTTCGACTCGCACCGCGTCGACGTCGCCGGCCAGCTGCCCGCCCGGGCAGACCCAGAGCCGGCGGCCGAAACGCATGGGCTGGAAGTCCTTGATCCATTCCCGCTCCCAGGCCCTGTCCTCGATCCTGGTTGCTCGCGGTCGTGGCACCCCCGGTAACGTCACTGCGAGGGCATCGGTGATCGCGGTCGCGTCCGCTTCATCGTTGAACAGCGCATGCAGGCGTATCGTCGGCCAGAGTGGCGTCTCGCCGGGCGCAGGCTCGAGTACCGGATCATCCGCCGCGTCTTCCAGGGTCACCGAGATCGCTCCGAGTGCGATCAGCACGTCTTCGAGCGGCGCGGGATCCGAGTTGCCGATTTCGAAAGTGAGTTGCAGGAAGGGCATTCAGGTGGACCGCAGGTGTTCCGGTCGGGGCATCCAGGGTGCTCCGGGCGCACAGGGTAAACGAGGCGGGCCCGATGCGGTCGTCGGAATATGCGTCCCCCTCGTTCGGGGTAGGTGTTAACAAGAGCGTTCGTCTGGCATAAGGCATGAGCGCAGAGAAGCCAGGGGGATCTCGATGAGCAGTTCCACGTTCGGCGGAACCCGGCCAACAACGGTCCGGGTCTTCAGTTTTCTGCTGGTAGTAAGCGGCGTGTTCATGGCCATGCTCGGCTGGTCGGCGAGCGCGTACTACGTTCCGGCCATGTGTCTCGGCCTGCTGGCTGTCCTGCTGTGGTCGGGCCGCGCGCGAGGGTTCTTCAAGTCGACGCTGGTGCTGAACCAGGTGGCCGGCCTGGTGCTGATCCTGGCATTGTGGCTCGGCGACCGCATCGGCCTCGGCCATGCCAAGCTCGACATATCGGGTGTCGCACTGCTCGTGAACTTGCTCTGTGGTGGGCCGCTGGCCTCCATCCTCGGCGGGCTGATGCTGCCCGGCCTTCGCAGCGGCCAGCGCCTGTCCAACTGGTTTGGCGCTCGGCCGGCATGAAGGAGAAAGCGATGACCCGCAGACATCCCGCTTTCCCCGTCCTGATCGGGCTGCTGGCCACTGGCGTTGCCTCCGGCGCCTGGGCTGCGTCGTTCACCGGCACCGTGACGCTGCCGGACGGGCAGCCTGCGTTCGGTGCCATGGTCAGCGTATTCAGCGCCGATCACACACGGAAGCAGACGGTATACACCTCGGCTGACGGGAGTTACGCGATCGTGACGCCGTACGAGGGCAGCCTCATGCTACGCGCCAGGTTGGCCAACTACGACGATGCCACGGTCACCGTGGAAGCGGCAGGCGATGTCGTGGGACAGTCGGACCTGAAGCTCACCGCCTTTGCCGACGCGCAGGCGGCTTCCGACGCGCTTTCTGCGTCGGCGCACAATGCGGTGCTGCCCTGGAAGCGCGCCGACGATCGTCAGGTATTCGTCAGCCAGTGCAATTACTGCCACCAGGTCGGTAACTCGACGACTCGGGCGCCCCGCAGCCATGACGCGTGGATGGCCACCATCAACAAGATGGAAGGCTACCTGGCGATGGTGACGCGTGCACAGTCGATCCGCTTCGCGACCGCGCTCGAGATGGGGTTCGACGGCAAGCCTGTCTCCGCCGAGCACGACTTTGGCCCGACCGCCGAACTCGCCCGCGCCAAGATCGAGGAGTGGCAGCTTGGCGACGCGTTCTCGTTCATCCACGACATGGATGTTGCCGAGGACGGCAAGTTCTACGGCACCGACGAAGGGCACGACAAGCTGTGGGTGCTCGACCCGGCGACGGGTGCGGTCGAGGCGTACGACCTGCCGAAATCCGACCTGCCGCGCGGCGGGCTGTTCTCGGGCATGAAGCTGGCCATTGGCATCTTCACCGGCAACCACGGCCCCCACAGCATGGCCCAGACGACGGATGGCCGGATCTGGATCACCAACGCGCTTTCCTCGACGCTGATGTCGTTCGATCCGGCGACGAAACAGTTCCAGACCTACGCGGTCCCGGGCGACGCGCTGTATCCACACACCGTGCGCGTGGACAAGGACGACGTCGTCTGGTTCACGATCGTCGCGTCGAACCAGATCGGCCGCTTCGACCCGAGGACGGAGCAGATGACCGTGATGCGGCTGCCGTCGAACGGCTTCTTCCGCTGGGTCTCGGACATGCTGTTCCCGACGCTGCTCAGGATCTCGTCGTGGTTTCCGGACAAGGTGCTGCTGCTGGATTTCTCGCACCATCGCTTCCTCGGCTACACGGTGCTCGCGTTCCCGTACGGGATCGACGTCAACCCGAAGGACGGCAGCGTCTGGTACGCGAAGCTCTACGCGAACCGCATCGGGCGCATCGACCCGAAGACGCTGCAGGTGACCGAGTACGAGACGCCGTTGAGCGGGCCGCGTCGGCCGCGTTTCGACGCCGACGGCATCTTCTGGATACCGTCGTTCGACGAGGGTGGCCTGATGCGCTTCGACCCTGCGACGGCGAAGTTCCAGAGCTGGAAGGTGCCTGGCGTCGCGCCGGGCGAGTACGAGACACCGTACGCGCTGAACGTCTACCGTCCGACCGGCGAGATCTGGATGGCGGCGAACAACTCGGACCGCGTGATCCGCTTCACGCCCGCCACCGGGACGTTCCAGAGCTACCCGAGCCCGACGCGGGTCACGTTCCTGCGCGACTTCTCGTTCACCCGGGACGGACGGGTGTGTTCGTCGCAGTCGAACCTGCCGGCGTACGCGATCGAGGGTGGTGTGCCGAGTTATCTCTGCATCGACCCGGCCGGCGGCGAGCGCGATCGCGCGTCGCTGGCGGCTCACTAGTCGCTGTTGAGGCGTCCGTCCGGGTGCTGCCCGGCTTCGCCCGGAGATATGCTCGCCTGGCAGCACCCGACCGGACGCTGGACTGGTTCACGTAGCGGGCATCATCGGGGACCTCGGTGCCGGGCAGTGCCCGAACCTGGACGGTTGTGCAGCCGGCAAACTATTGTTCTCGCTTGGCCGCTTGGCCGCTTGGCCGCTTGCGCGCCAACGCCGGCAACTCCTATAATCTATTCAGTATCTATTCACCGCTGGACCATGAACCCTCTCGACCACAAGGTGATTGGCGTGCTGGCCGGCGAGCCCAAGGGGCTGTCTGCACCGGAGTTGCAGAAGCGCCTGCGCCCGCCGGTGTCCCAGCCGACGCTGTGGCGGGTGCTGGACCGACTGCGCTCGGACGGAACAGTGACGGTCGAAGGGCGTGCGCGGGCGACGCGCTACCACGTCGCCGGCCCGACAGGTCCTGCTGTGCTCCGCAGTCGTGCGCTGCATCGCAGGGTCGCCGAGAAAATTGCGCGTCATCCGGATTACCGCGAGCGCGGCCTGCGGCGTTTGTGGAAACTGCGGCAGGTGAACCCGCACGGTAAGCCTTACCACGATCGGTGGCTGGCCCTCCTGGAGGGTCCATTGCCGGCCTTGCTGCGCGTGCTCAACGAGCCGTCGGAAAGCGCGGACACTCTGCGCAAGGAGTCGCCTCTGACAGTCCTCGTGGATTCGGGCGAGCGCGAGCGCATATTCCGTTCCATCCGGGGAAGCTGACCGCATGCGCCGAGCGCAACTGCAGCACATCATCCTCGAGATAGGCGAGCGGTTCGGTCTCACGGAATTCTACGTGATCGGCTCCGCAGCGATCCTGGCGTTCCTGCCGGATCCGCCTGAAGGGGCTCTTGTCGCGACTCGCGATGTAGACGTAATTCCGAGCGCCGGTGACGAGAAAGTCGCGGACCAAATTTCCTATGTGATGGGAGAAGCGAGCGAATTCGACATGGCGCACGGCTACTACGCCCAAGGCGTGACGTTGTCGACGCCTGTGTACGCCCCGCGCAATTGGCAATCCCGCACGATTCCTGTCCAGGTGGGCAGGTTTTGCGCTCTTTGCATGGAGCCCCACGACTTGTTGATCTCGAAGCTCGGCGCCGGGCGCGAGAAAGACCTGGAGTTTGCACGGGCCGCAATCGATGGAGGCATCGTGCAGCGCGACGAGTTAATTGGTCGGCTCGACGACGTTGCGGCCGATCCCTCCGTGCGCAGGCTGATAGAAGACCGAATTCAGGCCCTGTTCCGGGACATCCGGCCGTAACGCTGGGTTGGCTCACGTAGCCAGCCGCTCACCAGCGGCAAATGACGCGTCCGTCCGGGTGCTGCCCGGCTTCGCCCGGAGATATGCTCGCCTGGGCAGCACCCGAACGGACGCCGGACTGGTTCACGTAGCCGACCTCGGTGGCCGACCTCGGCGGCCGGCAACGAGGGCCAGCGCTCGACTCACAGCGCCTGGACGGCGCCTCGGCGGTGCGCGGCGATCCGAGGGGAGACAAGGGTTTGTCCAGGCGAGCCTATCTCCGAGCGAAGCCGGACAAACCCTTGCCTCCCCGATCGCCGCCTACGAACGCAACCGCCGCCTGCGAACGCGACCGCCGCCTACCCGAGCGTTGGCGCCCCGACCGCCGGCCACGGCGATCGCCGGCTACTTGAGCCCCAGCCGCCGCTCCAGGTAGTGGATGTCCGTGCCGCCGGCGCGGAACGCCGCGTGCTGGAAGATCTCCTGGTGCAGCGGCACGTTGGTCTTGATGCCCTCGATCACGATCTCGACCAGCGCATTTCGCATGCGTGCGATCGCCGTGTCGCGGTCCTCGCCGAAGGCGATGATCTTCGCGATCAGGGAATCGTAGTAGGGCGGTACCGTGTAGCCGGTGTACAGGTGGCTGTCCACGCGCACGCCTGGTCCGCCCGGCGGGTGCCAGAGTTTCACCAGGCCCGGTGACGGCGTGAACTTCTTCGGGTCCTCGGCATTGATACGGCACTCGATCGCGTGGCCGCGGATCTGCACGTCTTCCTGCGACCACGGCAGGCGCTCGCCCGCGGCGATGCGCAGCTGCGCCTTCACGAGGTCGATACCCGTGACGATCTCGGTCACCGGGTGCTCGACCTGGATGCGTGTGTTCATCTCGATGAAGAAGAACTCGTCGTCCTGGTACAGGAACTCGAGCGTGCCCGCGCCGCGATAGCCGATGTCGGCGCAGGCGGAGGCGACCCGTTCGCTCATGAACTTGCGCTGCTTCGCGCTGAGGCCCGGCGCCGGCGCTTCCTCGACCACCTTCTGGTGGCGGCGCTGCATCGAGCAGTCGCGCTCGCCGAGGCAGATCACGTTGCCGTAGTGGTCCGCGAGCACCTGGAACTCGATGTGGCGCGGCCTCTCGAGGAATTTCTCCATGTAGACCTGGTCGTTGCCGAATGCCGCGAGCGCCTCGGCACGCGTCACGCCCACCGAATGGATCAGCGTCGCCTCGCTGTGCACGACGCGCATCCCGCGTCCGCCGCCGCCGCCCGATGCCTTGATGATCACCGGGAAGCCGATCTCGCGCGCGATGCGCAGCAGTTCTTCGGGTTCGTTGCCGAGCGGGCCGTCGGAGCCCGGCACGCAGGGAACGCCGGCCGCCTTCATGGCGCGGATCGCGGAAACCTTGTCGCCCATCAGGCGGATCGTCTCGGCGCGCGGCCCGATGAACGTGAAGCCGCTCTTCTCGACGCGTTCGGCAAAGTCGGCGTTCTCCGACAGGAATCCGTAGCCGGGGTGGATGGCCACGGCGTCGGTGAGTTCCGCGGCGCTGATGATGGCCGGCATGTTGAGGTAGCTGTCCCTCGACTGCGGCGAGCCGATGCAGACGCTCTCGTCGGCAAGCAGCACGTGCTTCAGGTTCCGGTCGGCCGTCGAGTGGACCGCGACCGTCTTGATCCCGAGTTCCCTGCAGGCCCTGAGGATGCGGAGCGCGATCTCGCCCCGGTTGGCGATGACGACCTTGTCGAGCATCACTCGATCACGAATAGGGGCTGGTCGAATTCCACCGGGTCGCCGTTCTTGACGAGGATCGAGACGACGCGGCCGGACTTGTCGGACTCGATCTGGTTCATCATCTTCATCGCCTCGATGATGCAGAGCACGTCGCCGGGCTTCACTTCGCTGCCGAGTTCGACGAACGGCTTCGCGCCCGGCGCGGATGCCGCATAGAACGTGCCGACCATAGGCGCTGTCACCGAGTGGTCGGGCGCCGGCGCGGGCTTCGCCGCCGCGGCATGACCGCCTGCCGCCGGCGTCGAAGCGCCGTGAGCCGTGGCCGAAACGGGTGCCGCGTAGGCGATCGGTGCCTGCATGGCGAACGGCCCGGTCGGGTGCCGGCTGATGCGGACCGACTCTTCGCCTTCCTTGATTTCGATTTCAGAGACGCCCGATTCCTCGAGCAGCTCGATCAGTTTCTTGACCTTGCGAATGTCCATTCGGGATTCCCCTGGATCTGTGTCTGTCAGGCTTGTCCGCGCGGACGGGCGGCGAGGTACTCGGACGCCGCGCGCAGGGCAAGTTCGTAGCCGACCGCGCCGAGGCCCGTAATCGTGCCCACGGCGATGTCTGAGAAATAGGACTGGTGCCGAAAGGCTTCCCGGGCATGCACGTTGCTCAGGTGAACCTCGATGAACGGGATCTTCACGGCGAGCAGCGCATCGCGCAGCGCGACGCTGGTGTGGGTGAAGCCGGCGGGGTTGAAGATGATGAACGCCACGTGGGTGGCGGGCGCCTCGTGGATCCGCGCGATCAGCTCGGACTCGGAATTGCTCTGGAATGCCGTCAGGTGGTGTCCCGCCTCGGCCGCGAGGTGCCCGGCGCGTTCATGAACCTGCTCGAGCGTGACCTTTCCGTAGAGGCCCGGTTCACGGGCGCCAAGCAGGTTCAGGTTCGGCCCGTTGAGCAGCAGAATATGTGACATTGAAGGTGACGAGTCCCCGGAGAAGGCGGCAAGTTTAGCGCCAATCAACGCATGATTGCGCTTTTCCCCTCTTTTTGGGGGGTCAGCCCTGCACGCCGTCCTGGCTTTTCAGCCCGTCGATGCCGGCGGTGATCTCCGCTCTTGCCTGGTCGGGCGACACGGCGCCGCTATTGACCCGTTCGACGGCGCTGAGGATGACCTCGGCCTGCGGCCGGGTCAACTCGCCGACATGGCAGGCAATGACCCGACCCTGGTCGTCCGAGAACACCGTGAACGGAAAACCGACGATCTCGACACCGAAGGCCGCTGCTGCGTCCAGGGCTTCCTGCTCGCCGATCAGCAGCGGGTAGGCGATCCCGGCCTCGTCGGCGTAGGCGATGACCTTGTCGCGGTAGTCCGCCGCGACGCCGATCACCTGGAAGCCGGCCGGCCCGTACTGCTGCTGCAATTTGCCGAGCAGCGGAATCTCGCGCCGGCAGGGCGCGCACCAGGTGGCCCAGAAGTTCACGATCAGCGACTTGCCCTGCCAGTCGGCCAGCGAACGCAGCTTTCCGTCGCGGTCGGCCAGCTTGAAGTCCGGCACCCGCTCGGCCAGCACCGCGGGTTGTGACCCGGTCGAGCCCGACCCCGCGGGCTGCGACTCTGCCGGCACCGAAGCGGTGACCGGTGGCCGTGTGCGCTGCTCGAATGCCACGTAGGCCGCGGCACCCACGGCCGCGGCGCCGATCACCAGCGCCGCAATCGCCAGGGGCCTCATGTGCCGCTTCCGCCCAGCGCTCGCGCCGCGTGGCTGCGGAATTCGCTCGCCGGCTGGAAACCGACGACGCGGAAGTCCCTGCGTTCGGTTCCTTCGGCCGCGAAGAACACGATGGTCGGCGGGCCCAGGATGCCGAAATGCTCGAGCAGGGCCTGGTCCTCGTCGTCGTTTGCGGTGACGTCGGCCTGCAGGAGCACGGCGTTCGCGAGCTCAGCCTGGACGCCGGCGTCGGTGAACGTCTGGTCTTCCATCTCCTTGCAGGACACGCACCAGTCCGCATAGAAATCGAGCATCAACGGACGACCGGCTGCCTGTGCAGCAGCCAGTTCACGCTCGAAGTCGGCCACCGACTTGATGCGCTTCAGTGCAAGCCGCTGCCCGGCCGCTTCGCCGCCAGCGTGGCCGACCACGCCTGCGAGCGGTTGCAGCGGGTCGCTGCGACCGGCGAGTGCGCCGACCAGCATCAGTACGCCATACACGAGCGCGAGCACGCCGAAGCCGCGGCGCACGGCAACGGCCGCGCGCTTCGTGTCCTTGTCGCCCATCGTCAGCAGGCAGTAGCCGGAGACGAAGGCGAGCGCGGCCCAGAGCGCCAGCGTGACCGGGCCGGGCAGGATGCGTCCGAGCATCCACACCGCGACGCCCAGCATCATCACGCCGAACGCAGACTTGACCGCGTCCATCCACGGGCCGGCCTTCGGCAGCAGCCGTCCGGCCGACGCCCCGACCAGCAGCAACGGCGCGCCCATGCCCAGGCTCAGCGCGAACAGTGCCGCGCCGCCGCGGAACACGTTGCCGCTCTGCCCGATCACCGCCAGCGCGGCGACCAGCGGTGGCGCCACGCAGGCCGTCACGATCAGCGACGAGAGCGCGCCCATCACCGCGGTGCCGACCAGCGTGCCCTGTTTCTGGCGGTTGCTGAGGCCCGCGACGCGCTCCTGGAACGCGGCGGGGACCTGCAGGTTGAACACGCCGAACATCCCGAGCGCCAGCAGCACGAACAGCCCTGCGAACACGACGATGATCCACGGCTGCTGGAAGAAGGCCTGCGCCTGCCGGCCCGCGGCGGCGAACGCCGCGCCGGCCACGGTGTAGGTGAGCGCCATGCCGAGTACGTAGGCCAGCGACAGCGAGAATGCGCGGCCGCGCGACACGGGCCGGTCGCGACCGGCGCCGACGATGATTCCCGACAGGATCGGGACCATCGGCAGCACGCAGGGCGTGAACGCGAGCAGCAGGCCCGCGCCGAAGAATGTCGCGAGCACCGCGAGCAGGCTGCCGCTGCGGATCTTGTCGGCCAGCGCGTCCTGTGCCGATCGCATCGGGCCCGTGTCCGCGACGCCCCGGTCGCGCGGTGCGGGTGACGCGCCCGGTGCTGCGAGCTGGACCTGCAAGGTCTTGTGGATTGGCGGGTAGCAGAGTCCCGCCTCGGCGCAGCCCTGGTAGCCGACGTCCAGCGTGACGGCGCGGCTGCCCGCGGCCGCGGCGACCGGCACGTCGGCGTCCATTCGGTCGAAGAACACGACCTGGTCGCCGAAGTATTCGTCGTGCTGGACCTCGCCGCCGGGAATCGACGGCTTGCCCAGTTGCGCGTCACCGGCCGCGACCGCGACCTTCACCTTGTCGCGGTAGAGGTAGTAGCCGTCCGCGATGTCCCAGTGCAGCGTGATGCGGTCGGGGCTGTCGCTGGTCGCTGTCAGCACGAACGCCTGGTCCGCCGGCAGCAGGTCGCTTTCCGACAGCGTGCCGCCGCCGAACAGGCGCTTGAGGTTGAAGCCGCCACGCCTGGTGTCGGTGGCTGTCCGCTGGCGTCCGCGCCCGGCTGCGCTGCGTCCGGCATTTCGATGCGCGTGGTCCAGGTCTGCGGCGGATAGCACAGGCCGGCGTCTGCGCAGCCCTGCAACTTCAGTTGCAGGTCGAACGCGCGTGGCGCGCCGTCGAACGTGATCTTCGACGCTACCGTGATCCGCCCGCGATAGATCACCTGCTTGCCGAAGTAGTCGTCCTCGTGTTCCTCGCCGGCCGGCATACGCGCAGTGCCGACGGTGACCCCGGGCGTCGTCGAGCCGAGCGACATGCGGTCGCGGTAGAGGTAGTAGCCCGTGGCGATGTCGTAGCGCACGACGACTTCGTCGCCTGCGACCGTCGCCGTGTACTTGTAGGCCTGCTTTGCCGGCAGGAGTTCCGGTTCCTGCGCTGCGGCAGGGCCGGCAGCGAGCCAGGGCAGGGCGAGCAGCGCGAGCAGGTGAGAGGCGACAGAATGCGATTCTTTTCATGGGCGAACTGCGGTCATTTGTCCAATGCGTGTCCGCGGCGCGTACGCGAGGCGGGCATCATGCCCGGCCGCGGCACCGACCGCGACCGGTACCCGGACATTTATGGACCGGATTCCGGGAATTTACGTTCAAAGTGGGGGGCCAGCGGCTCGGAGACCTCGGGCCCGCCGGCCGGGGAACCGCCCCACGATCCGGCTCGTGGGCCCGGCTTCCGGGAGGCTTTGGCAGCTATTTCGACCCCATGGGCTTGAATTCGGCCCGACACCACCTATTATTAGCAGTCTCCCGGGGTGAGTGCTAACACTCCCCCGCGATTTCCCTTACGGGCTGAACATACCTACCAACACGGAGATTTCAGCAATGGCTGACAAGTTGAAGATTCGTCCGCTGCACGACCGCGTGATCATCCAGCGGCTCGACGCCGAGACCAAGTCCCCCGGCGGCATCGTGATCCCCGACTCCGCCGCCGAGAAGCCGATCCGCGGCAAGGTCGTCGCGGTGGGCAAGGGCAAGATCCTGGAAAACGGCACGGTTCGTCCGCTCGACGTCAAGGTCGGCGACCACATCCTGTTCGGCAAGTACAGCGGAACCGAGGTGAAGGTCGATGGCGAGGAATACCTCGTCATGCGCGAGGAAGACGTGATGGCGGTGCTCGAGAAGTAATCGCCCGCCCTTAAGCAAACCCAACGAATCCTGGAGAACACTGCAATGGCAGCGAAAGACGTACGTTTTGGCGATGACGCCCGGTCGCGGATGCTCCGCGGCGTCAACATCCTCGCGAATGCGGTCAAGGTGACCCTCGGCCCCAAGGGCCGTAACGCGGTGCTCGACAAGAGCTTCGGCGCCCCCACCGTCACCAAGGACGGCGTGAGCGTGGCGAAGGAAATCGAGCTGAAGGACAAGTTCGAGAACATGGGCGCGCAGATGGTGAAGGAAGTCGCTTCCAACACCTCCGACGAGGCCGGTGACGGCACCACGACCGCCACGGTCCTGGCCCAGGCGATCGTGCGCGAGGGCCTGAAGGCCGTCGCCGCCGGCGCGAACCCGATGGACATCAAGCGCGGCATCGACAAGGCCGTCGAGACGGCCACCGAGGAGCTGCGCAAGCTGTCCAAGCCCTGCAAGGACAACAAGGCGATCGCCCAGGTCGGCACCATCTCCGCGAACAGCGACGAGTCGATCGGCAAGACGATCGCCGACGCGATGGAGAAGGTCGGCAAGGAAGGCGTGATCACGGTCGAGGAAGGCTCGGGCCTGCAGAACGAACTCGACGTCGTCGAGGGCATGCAGTTCGACCGCGGCTACCTCTCGCCGTACTTCATCAACAACCAGACCAGCCAGTCGGCCGATCTCGAGAACCCGTACATCCTGCTGTACGACAAGAAGGTCTCGAACGTGCGCGAAATGCTGCCGCTGCTCGAGAGCATCGCCAAGGCCGGCCGCCCGCTGCTGGTCGTCGCCGAGGACGTCGAGGGTGAGGCGCTGGCGACACTGGTCGTCAACACCATCCGCGGCATCGTCAAGGTCGCGGCCGTCAAGGCACCGGGCTTCGGCGACCGCCGCAAGGCCATGCTGAACGACATCGCCGTGCTGACGGGCGGCACCGTGATCGCCGAGGAAGTCGGCCTCACGCTCGAGAAGGCCACGCTGGCCGACCTGGGCCAGGCCAAGAAGATCGTCGTGGAGAAGGAAAACACCACGATCATCGACGGCCACGGCAAGACTGCCGAGATCAAGTCGCGCATCGCGCAGATCAAGCAGCAGATCGAGGAAGCCACCTCCGACTACGACAAGGAGAAGCTGCAGGAGCGCATGGCCAAGCTCTCCGGCGGCGTCGCCGTGATCAAGGTCGGTGCTGCGACCGAGATCGAGATGAAGGAGAAGAAGGCCCGCGTCGAGGACGCGCTGCACGCCACCCGCGCTGCGGTCGAGGAGGGCGTGGTCGCCGGCGGCGGCGTCGCGCTGATCCGCGCGCAGAAGGCGCTCGAGAAGCTCGAAGGCGCGAACGAGGACCAGGCCATCGGCATCAAGATCCTGGTCCGCTCCATCGAGGAGCCGCTGCGCCAGATCGTCGCGAACGCGGGCGAGGACGCCGCGGTCGTGCTGGCCGAGGTCAAGAAGGGCAAGGGCACGTACGGCTACAACGCCGCGACGGGCGTCTACGGCGACATGCTCGACATGGGCATCCTGGACCCGACCAAGGTCACGCGCCTTGCGCTGCAGAACGCCGCTTCGGTGGCCGGCCTGCTGCTCACGACCGAAGTGATGGTGGCCGAGTCGCCGAAGGACGACGACCACAAGCACGGCGGCATGCCCGACATGGGTGACATGGGCGGCATGGGCGGCATGGGCATGTAATGCCGGAGGTGCCGGTGTTACGGTTTCGGTAACGGTCCCGGCGAGATGACGAGACGAAGAGGGCCGGCGGAAACGCCGGCCCTTTTTTCATGCCTGGGTGATCGGCACCGATCAGGGATCGACGATGATTTTAGGGTCGAGTACCTTGCCGCCGACCTCGACGTCGTACTTGTAGGGCGTCGGTGCATTGTCCTTCACCGCATCGGACCGGACCTTCCCCTCGACGCTGGCGCCATTCTTGCCCTCCTTGTCGGTCCAGACGAATGGCGAATCCGCGGCGTTCATGAAAATCACCTTGAAGTCCTTTGAGCCGGCGAATACCCAGTGGACCGTGTCGCCCACGCAGACATTGACGGTGTCCGGGTCCACGACCGGCTGGCCGGCATCGTCGACCTTCACCTTGATCTTGACCTTGCCTTTCGGGTCGCAGGCGTCCGCGTTCGCGGCGAAGCCCAGCGCCAGAACGGCGCCGCACGCCAGGGTGGCTAGAAACGATGGTGCGCGTGACATGGTGATTTCCCCTTCCTGATTATCGACCGCGCCAAGACTATACACGCCCGACGGCGCGCGTCGGCTATCCTCGCGGCATGCAACTCGCCTGGTTGTCGCTCGCCATTGCCTGCACGGTGGCCTATCACATCGTACTGAAACTCACGCCGGCCAGCGCGAACCCGCTGCTGTCGCTGCTGGTGACCTACGCGGCGGTCACCGCGTTGTTCGGTCTGCTGCTGCTGGCCGCGCCCGGCGCATTCGAGTGGCGGCAGGAGATCCGGCAACTCAACTGGACCGCCATGGCGCTGGCCGTCGCGATCGTCGGGCTCGATCTCGGTTTCCTGTTTCTGTATCGCAGCGGCTATGCCGTCAGCCTGGGGGCGCTGGTCACCCAGTCCGCGGCGGCGCTGCTGCTGCTCTTCGTCGGCGTCGTCGTGTTCCGCGAACGGCTGAGTCTGGCCAACGCGATCGGGCTGGTGCTTTGCATCGCCGGCCTGTGGCTGGTGAACCGCCGATAGGGGGATGGGGAAGGTGCCGGTGTTAGGGATGGTGCCGGTGTTACGGTTTCGAATTCGGCTGCACTTCCCACTGTCTGCTATTGAGCGAGTCGCCAAACGTCGAAGGCGCGTGTCCGAGATACTTGGCCGCTCGTGACAACGTCGGCGTGTTCTCGCGTAGGGTTCGGCGTGCCATTTCCGCATGCGCTTGGCTCGAATGCGATGGATCCGGCGCGCGTCGCAGGCGGTCGCGAGCCGCACCTGCGACACGAGTCCGGCGGCTCGCGCCAGGGTGGGATAGTTGCGGGCAGCGGGTACTGCGCCACCACCTTGTTACCGAAACCGTAACACCGGCACCGATGCCCGATGCCCGTAACACCGGCACCGATGCGTCCGAAACCGTAACACCGGCACCGATGCCCCCGCTTCAGTTTCTTTCAGATCGTTTCAGATCCCTTCAAGACATTGCCGATCCAACGCGGTCAGCCTTCATCCCATGCGCTGCGGACACGACGCGAGCGCAAGGCCGGGCCCCACGCCCGAAGCTTGTTCTAAATGGGAGAAATCAAATGCTCGACTCGCCCACGCGTCGAAATGAACGCAATGCGCCGATCAACGGAATCATTCCTGCCGCGGTAATTGCGGCGGGACTTGCCGGTCCGGTGGCCTGGTCCGCGCCTGGAGACCTCGACCCGACCTTCGGCTACCTGGGTTTTGCGGAGTTACCGCAGGACTTGCGCGGAGCCGTCTGGGCACTTGAGGCGATGGATGCCGACGGATACCTGCTCGCTGGCGGGGAGGAATACTGCGGATACTATTACTCCTGCGCCGAGGACATCGGATTTGCCTCGAGCCTGTCGAGCTCCGGTGTTCCAGACGCCGCATATCTTGCGGCGATTCCCGACGATCTCCGGGAACTGCACGTGGCCGCGCAGGAGGATGGCAGGCTGGTCGGCATGGGTCTTAGCCGGACAGCGAGCGATGCCGTCGTAGTATTCCGGCTGGCCACCGATGGTTCGCTCGATCCGACCTTCGGCACCAGCGGCACGGTCACGATCGACCGCGCGACGATCGACTCGGAACACAGCATCGCCGTCGATCCGGACGGGCGGGTCGTGATCCACGGAGGGCAGCAGAATACGTCGGTGCTGCTTCGCCTGATGCCCGACGGCAGCTGGGACCCATCGTTCGGTTTGAATGGTGTAGCACGACAGCCCGCAGGCTCGCCTGTCTACTCGGCCGAGCTCATCCGAACTCCCGACGGAGCGTACCGAATGCTGGGAAGTCGGTCACGGGATTGCCATTTGAATGGGGTAACGGCGAGCGGTAACGTCGACAATGGCTTTGGCACTGCGGGATCGGTTGGCCTGGCGACGATCGCAGGTGCGGAATTCTACTGCGCCGACCTCGGTGTCCTCCCGGATGGCAGGCTCCTCGTCGTCGGTCAGAACGCCACGGGTGGTGCTCTGGTGCGTCTGTCGGCCAGTGGCGCCCTGGACGCGACGTTCGAGACGGACGCTGCATCGTATCTAGGCGCGATCTCGACCATGGCAGTCAGCGCCAGCGGGTCGGTTCTCGTCGCCGGTCCCGACCGCGATGGAATGCCCGGAATTGTTGTCGCGCGCCTTCTCCCGGGAGGGCAAGTGGACACCGGCTTCGGCGCACTGGGCAAGGCCTGGGTCGACGTCCAGGGCGGCTTCGGGTCGTACACCGAGGCCAGGGTGCTCACTGCTCCGAGTGACGACCACATCCTGGTCGCCGGCGTACGGGGGCCGTACTGGGATGGCAAGCCATACGTGGCAAGGCTCACGATGAGTGGCGCTGGCCCAGGCGTCATCGGCATCAAGACGACCGAAGTCCAGGCGCAGGAATCGGAGCGGCAGGCCACCATCGTCGTTCGCCGAACCGGCGGGTCGGCAGGTGCCGTCAGTGTGGGCTATCGCACCGGTCCGACGGCCTCTGCCACCCCGGCAACGGAGGGCGTGGACTTCGAGGCGTCACAGGGCCGCCTCGAGTGGGCATCGGGCGAGACAGCCGACAAGACGATAGTTGTCCCGATCCTCGGCGACCAGGTGGGTTACGAGGGCAGCGAAAGCTTCGCCATCACGCTCGAGGACCCATTGGGAGGTGGACTTGGTCGAAGCGCCGGTCAGGTCACTATCTTGGGTGATGGCTACCCGCACGGCGCGTTCAGTATCGTCGCCGCCTCGCCGTTTGTATGGGAATCGGACTCGACCACCACTTTTTATGTGTCGCGCGCGGACGGCGGATCCGGCGCCGTGTCCGTGACCGTCGAGCCCGTCGCTGGAACCGCAGTGCAGGGCACTGACTTCGAGACGGGTTCGGTGACCGTGACCTGGGCCGACGGCGAGACATCGAACAAGCAGGTAATCGTGCGCATCACCAGGGACAAGGTCCGCGAGTCGGACGAGACCTTCTCGATGAGGCTGGCCAACCCGACCGGGGGTGCAGTCATCGTGCCCGGCGCGGCGACCGCCTCTGCGACCATTCAGGACTCGAGACCGCCCAGTGGCAACAAGTCCGGCGGCGGCATGGTCGGACTGGCGAGCTTGCTGCTGTTCGGGTTTGCAGCGCTGGTGCGGCGACTGCGGACTGCGGACTGGGGACTGCGTGCCGGTGTTACGGTTTCGGTAATTCGGCACCTGTCATTACCGCCGGCGGAGCAGCAGGTCGCTGAGTGTCGAGGGTGACCGCCCAAGGTGCCGGGCGACCTCCGTCAGACTCGCCGCGCCCTCGCGCAATGCACGACGAGCGATCTCGGTCCGTGCCCGGACCAGCGGACCGAGTCGCCGTCGTGACGTCAGGGCCTCCACGGCCACGCCGAAGTCGATCGCGACTTCCGCGGTGATTGCGTCGAGAGTGCGCGGCCTCCGCGCGCGGCCCGTCGCGTTCGATCTGGGCGTCGGCGAGTGGCACTGCCCCGGACCTGGCGCGCCGGGCCGAACCGCGACGGCGATCTGATCCTTCTCCGATGCGTCCGGCACCTCGCCCAGGTATCGCCCGTACGCCAGGCGTGCCGCGGCGGTCGGCGCACCGAACATCCCGAGCACCGAGTCGATGCGAAGCCAGCCGGGACACGTGTCCCCGAGATACGCGCGATGACTGCTCCACGCATAATCGCGCGGATCGGCCACCATGCGCGCGCGGACAGGATTGAGGTGGATGTAGCGCACGAGAGCAAGCAGGTAGCGATCCGCATCTACCAGTCGGGCACGATAGCGCCGCTCGAAAAGATGCCCGGTCGTCGGTATCGCTCGCTGCAGCTGGCGGGCGTAACGGGAGGCGAGGACGCGCATCATGTCGCCAAGCGGCGCGTCGGCGACCTGGACCGCGAGGTGGACGTGATTCGGCATCCAGCAGTAGGCGATCACGCTTGCCCCGTAGCGGTCGAGCGCCTCGGCCAGGATCGCCTCGAAGCGCAGGTAGTCGTCGCGATCACCGAAAATGGGCTGGCGGTGATTGCCTCTCAGCATGGCATGGTACAAACCGCCGCAGACGTGCAGGCGACGCGGTCGTGGCATCGGATGGTCCTTCCCTGGACGATCCGGCGATCATGACCGCGTACGCCGTCCGATACCCGCTGCAAATTACGCGGATTCGCCCAGTTACCAAAACCGTAACACCGGCACCTTCGGGGACATTCTCCTTTTGGAGAATGTCCCGGGGTCGTTCAGCCCGCTGTCATCCCGAGCGCAGTCATAGCCGCATCGAGTTTTTCCTTGGCCTGGCGCGCGGCCGTGACGGCCTGCTCCAGGTCACCAGCACTCTGGGCGGCCGTGGCCTGGTTCCACAGTGCCGTCGCGTCATCCGTGCCGACCTTGGCCGAATCGAACGCTGCCGCATCGAGCCCGGCCGGGAGCTTCTTCGACTTCGACAGGATCCCTACGCGGCTGGTGACGGCCGCGAGCTGGGCGGGAAGATCCGCCGAGATCGTGCCCCATTCGGTGGTGAGTGCCTGCAGCGCCGCCGCCTGTGCAGCCTCGGCCGCCTGCTTCGCCGACGACGCGGCGCCGGCGAGTCCCTGCGCCTGGGTGAGCAACGCGGGAGCCGCGGCGATCACGCCCTTGTAGTCCTTCTGGTCGAATTTCATCTTCAGGTCGTTGAGCTGGCTCGTCACGGCCTGCAACTGGTCCGGGATCAACTGGGCGGCGTCGGGGCCGGCGGCGGCGATCGCAGCCTCGATGCCGGCAATGGCCTGCTTCGCGGGTTCCATCTGGTTGGCACAGCCGGCGAGCAGCATGGCTGCCATCGCGAGCGAAAGAAATCCGGCGAACACGGACTTGAGCTTCATCGGTGACTCCTTGTTGGTCCTGTAACTCGATATCTGTTTGGCAGCGCTCGTCAGCGCAGGGCGAGATCAGGGAATGCGCAGTTTCTGGCCGACCTGGATCTTGTCGGGATCGCTGAGCGTGTCCTGGTTGGCCTTGAATATCTCGGGATACATGCTGCCGTCGCCATAGACGTCCTTGGCGATCTTCCACAGCGTGTCGCCCTTCTTCACTTCGTACCACTGTGTGTAGGCGTTGTCGGCAGGTACCGCTTCCGGCTCCTCTCGCGCTGTACCCAACGGGGTTCCTGTAACGGGTGGGACCTTTCCTTGCATCGTGATCTCCTTTGCTAAGTACGCTGATGCCTTGCCAGGCGGGTGTCTCTTCAGGTTCGCTTGTTGCCAAGCGGATTTCTTTCGCCCGGTCGATGTCTCGCCGCGCCGCGGCCGGCGCTACAGCAGATCATTGACGACTTCGCTCGGCCGGCGAGTACCCGGCGGCCTCGATGGTCGCGAGTACGCTTCGCGACGTGCCGCAGGCGGGGTTGGGATGGACCACGACCGGAAACGGGTCAGTCACTGGCCTTTTCCTCCTCGCTTTGGTCGCGTGATGCGCATCGGCTGCTGCTTCCCTTAGGCCCGCAGGGCTATTTCCTTTCGCCCCGCTCCCAGCCCGAGGGCGGCATCGCCTCGAAGAATATCTGCACCCTGTGCAGCAACTGGTTGCGGTCCGCCCATGCGATCTGCTCGCGCAGTCGCTCGGTCTTGTCCTCATCCGTCGGGTCGCTGTCAAGTCCGTGCGTGAGCGGCGGCGGGGGCGGCGTCCGACCACGCTTCTCTGCCTCCTCCTCGAGCATCTGCGACAACCGTTCCCAGTAGCGCGGCGACGGGTAGGCCTTGCCGCGAATCTGGTAGTGCAGCAGCAGCCGGTCAGTGCGACTGGTGGATTTGACGGACGGCATGAGCGCGTGATCTCCAGCAGTGCGACGTCGGATTGCTAGCGTACCCGTCTGCGGCCGCTCCGGATACGTCCGGCGGCGGCAACAGCAGCCATCGAACGTATCAGCCGTGCCGACAGGGTGTGCCAGCTCAGGCCAGGCGCCTCATCCGGCTTCGCCGCCACAGCCCGTCCACCGCATAGATCGCGAGCGCCGCCCATATCATCAGGAACCCGATGGCCCGCGTCCGCGGGAAGGCCTCGTGGAACACCAGCACGCCGATCAGGAACTGGATCGTCGGCCCGATGTACTGCACCAGCCCGACCGTGGACAGCGGGATGCGGCGCGCGCCGTAGGCAAAGAGCGCCAGCGGCATCGCGGTCACGAGTCCGCTGCCAAGCAGCAGCACATCGATCGTCACGCTCGAATGCCCGAGTGCGCCCGTGCCCTGCCACTGCGACCAGACGAGGAACGCGAGCGCGAACGGGGACAGCAGCAGCGTTTCGGTCGCGAGACCGGGCACGGCATCGACGGCCACGACCTTGCGGATCAGCCCGTACATGCCGAAGCTGAAGGCCAGCGCCAGCGCGATCCACGGCGCGCGCCCGGCCACCACCGCAAGGTAGATCACGCCGGCCGCGGCAAGCCCGACCGCCACCCACTGCGCCCGGTTCAGCCGCTCGCCCAGCACGAACACGCCGAGCACGACGCTGAACAGCGGGTTGATGAAATAGCCCGAGGCTCGCGTCCACCACGTGGCCGTTGCTCACGGCCCAGACGTAGATGAGCCAGTTGACGCTGATGAACACGGAGGAAGCCACGAGCCGCCGCCGCGTCCCCGCGTTCGCGAGCGCAGTTCGAACCGCGCCTGCCTCGCCGCGCACCGCCAGCCATGCGAACACGACCAGGCAGCACCACACGATGCGATGGCTCATCACCTGCAGTACTGGCACGCCGGACAGCGGCTTCAGGTACAGCGGGAACACGCCCCAGATCGCGAACGCGCTGACGGCGGCCATCAGGCCGGCGCGTGCATCAGTGCGAACGGGAACGGTTTGCGCCGACGTAGTGTGCGGGTCGGTCATGGGGCGCGCATTGTTGCAGATTGCTGACGGGCCGGCTCGGTCGGGCCGATCCCGCGCACTGTACGCGCTAGCCGTGAAGTCTCAGGACGTTATTCCTGGTTGAGGGGCTGCCCATTCGGGGATCTCCGATGAAACTTCTGGTTACCAAGCCGTTCTCGAAGTTCCACCGGACGATGACGTCGAGCCCCAGTTCGTGATTCGGGACCTCGCCCTGCCTGAGCCGCTCGATATTCGCGGCATCGATATTCGCGCAGACGACACTATTGCCCGCGTCGGCGAAGCGCGCTCCCGTGAGCATGCCGACGTAGCCTGAACCTAATACTGCAACTTTAACTCGCAATCCTCTGAATTAGCGGGTCTATATTTCAATTATTGATGGAGCGGCCACCGAAGGATATTGGCAGGCCGGCGTCACAGGCGCGTCGGGCCACGCTCCAGGCTCAATTCGATCTCGGGGCGGGATTACGTAGACGGCTAACGACAGATTGGTAGCGGACTGCGCCCGAAGGCGCCGGTGGGCCCATTGTCAGATCCCTGCGCGGCGCTTCATCGCCTGCACGCAGCGCTCGGCCGCATGGCCGTCCCACAGCGCCGGACACCGCCCGGTTGTCCAGCGATTGCCGAGCACCTCCTGAACCTGCGTATAGAGATCGGCCGGCCTCACCAGACGGTTGGAGCCCTCGCTGACGGTAATTGGCCGTTCGGTGTTCTCACGCAGCGTGAGGCATGGAATACCGAGGTAGGTACTCTCCTCCTGCACCCCACCAGAGTCCGTGATGATGGCGCGGGCGCTTCGCACCAAGTTCATGAACTGAATGTAGCCCAAGGGCTCCGTGAGGTGGATTCCAGGAATGAAACCGTCACCCGCCCTACGGGTGCCTTTCCCCACGCCTGCGTGGAAGAGGGTATCAAGTAGACCAAACTCCTTGAGCTTCTTGCGAGTGCGAGGATGCACCGCAAAGACCAGCGGCAGGTCCCGCGACACGGTTACGAGCTGTTGCACCAGGGATTCGAGGTTCTCACGGTGATCGACATTCGACGGGCGATGCAGCGTGACGACGGCATAGTGGCCTGGCTGCAGCCCCATATCTACGCGCGTGCCATCGGCCTCGATCGCCGAACGCATCATCTCGAACGAGTCGAGCATAATGTTACCCACGCGATCGATCTTGTGATCGGGCACGCCTTCGCGCGCGAGGTGCTCGTCGGCATCGGGCGACGGCGTCCAGTAGACGTCACAGATCGCGTCCGTTACCAAGCGGTTGATCTCTTCGGGCATGCGGCGGTCACCGCTGCGCAGTCCCGCCTCGAGGTGAATGACCGGGATCCAGAGCTTGGTGCCGACCATCGCGCACGCTGCCGTCGAATTGACGTCGCCGACGACCACGATCCAGTCCGGCTTCTCTCGCACCGCCACCTTTTCGTAGGCCATCATCACGCCGCCCATCTGCTCGGCGTGCGTGCCGCTACCCACCTCGAGGTGGAAATGCGGGGCCGGCAGCTTCAGGTCGCGGAAGAACGAGTCGGACATGTTCGCGTCGTAGTGCTGGCCCGTGTGGACGATCTGCGGGCGGCACCACGACTCGCGGGCGAGCGCGTGGTAGAGCGGCGCGATCTTCATGAAATTCGGGCGCGCCGCGGCGATCAGGTGGACGGAGATAGGGGTCATGGCCCGTAGTTTAGAAACGATACTGGCCAAAAATCGAGCATTGAGTCCGACTTTCGCTCAGTTCGGTGCGAATTCCGAGGCCGGAGTCGTGCGTCGCTCCTCGCGGCTGACGACTTTCGACCGCAGCGTCCGCTGGCTTCCCAAGCGACACTACACCACGTCCGCACGCTCGGATGTTGGTGTGTACTCCCGCACGCCACAGGCCAGGATCTCCCGCGATTCCTGCACCCCGAGCCGTTGCAACTGGTGTCGTGTCCCGCATGAGACTTTTCATGATGTGCGTGGTTCGAGCGGTGTGCTTCGCACCGGAAGCGCACATCGAGGGGAAAACCCGCGGTCGAATTGACGGTGACCTCAGAGGATCGGATGCAACTCGAGTCGATCGCCCGATCGCAGAGCCTGCCAGCGGCGCTTTCGCGTCGTGCGCAGGTGAATCTGCGGGTGGCCGACGGCGAGACCAACAGTGCAGTGGCGTGCCGCTACCGTAGTGAGTCGCCCGACGGTCTCGCCGTGGCGCAAGCGTTACGCCGAACACGGTATCGTCGGATGGCACAACGAACTGAAGCCCGGCCGACCGCGCGGCACCGGGGAGGATGAGATCGCGACGCTGATCAATACAGCGCTCGCGAGGAAGCCGAGCGGCCGGTGCTGCGCGTCGACGAGATGAGTCAGTGCAGGCGCTCGAAGGCTGGTTCGCGCTAATCAAGACCCAAGCGATCCGCCGCGGTTCGTTCGACTCGGTCGCCGATCTCAAGCGCAAGATCGATGAGTTCGTGAAGCGCTACAACCCCACCTGAAGCCGTTCATGTGGATCGCCACGGCCGAATCGATCCTCGCCAAGATCGAGCAGTCATGTAACGTTTTCAACGGGACACGACACTAGCCAATCGCCTTTGAGACGTAGTCGGTCGGCTTGCTTTCGACGCCGCTCGAATTGACCGACGTCATCGTGAAAAACCACTTGCCCTGGGTCAGGTTCCCGACGGCGTACGACGTGGCGCCGGCGTCGTTGACCTGCACGCTCTGGTCCAGCGCGCTCTTGACCAGGCCGTATCGAATGACGTACCCGGCGAGGTCCACCAGCGGCGTGCCGTCCTCGTTGGCCAACGGTGTCTGCCACCGGAGCGTGACCGACCCGACCGTCGGCTCGACCACGTCGATCCGGAGGTCCATCGAGGCCGACGCCTTGCCATCGCTGACGCTGATCTGCACCGTCAGCAAGGCCCCGGTGCTGCCCGCGGGCGGCGTGCCCTGGAGTCGACCGGTGGCGGTATTGAAGGCGACCCAGTCCGGCTTGTTGGCGATCGTGAACGTCAACGGGTCGCCATCGGCATCGCTGGCGGTTGGCTGGAAGCTGTAGGGCTGGCCGATCGTGGCCGTGGTGATGGGCACAGAAGCGATGGTCGGGGGGTGATTCGTGGGGGGGGTGACCGGCGGCGCGGCAGGTTCCGTGTTGGGGCCGCTGGCAGGTTGGTCATTGCCTGCTCCGCCGCTGCCGCCGCACGCGGCCAGGCCGGTGGCCAGTACCAGCGCAAGGGCCAGGCTGGCCAGTTTCGAGCCCGCTACCTCGCCAGTTCTCCGGATCATGGCCATACCCCGCGTGCCGAATTCAAGTTCCGGAACCGGGCTTATCGGCGGAGTGCGGATTGCGGCAGGGTCGTTGCCGGGCAGAGGCCGGCGGCGCGGTCCAGGCAACCCCGCTATCCGCGGCGAATCTCGTGCCCGAGGACCGGAAGCTTTGCGTCCCCGCCTTGCGGCGGATTTGCCATATTCAGACCCGGCAAGTTTCTCTCGTTATTGGCTCCAATGGCAACAGGCCGGAAGCGGTTCTACAGTAAGTTCACGACCCGTCCGGACGCCAGCCCCGTCTTTCCCGCGCCAGCGACAGCGCCCGGGCTGCGCTGCAATATCTCCTGCTATCCTATCGCCGCGGTCCACAGGATATCTTCGACGATGAACGCTGCACCCGATGCCAATACCGGCTTCGATGAGTCCGGTCCGGCCGAAGGGCTGGCCGCCCAGCTGGCCGTCTGGATCGAGGCGGCCCGCCGCCGTGCGCTGCCGATGGGCATTGCATTCGGTTCTGCGCTGACGCTCGCCCTGCTTGTCGCGGCAATCTGGCCGGCCACCTACCTCTCGACCGGCACCATCCTGATCGAGCAGCCAGAGGTTCCCCAGGAATTCGTTCGCTCGGCCGTCTCGAGCTACGCCGACCAGCGAGTGCAGGTCATCAGCCAACGAATCATGACTTCGGCGAACTTGACCAAAATTATCGACAAGTACGGGCTCTACGGCACCGATCGCAAGGACGTGCCGAGCGAGGCGCTGGTTGGGCAAATGCGCAAGGACGTCAAGCTCGACCTGTTAGGCGGTGGCGCCGGAAACGGGACCATCGCGTTCGAGGTGGGATACGAGAGTCGGTCCCCGGACCTAGCGTTGCGCGTTGCCAATGAACTGGTCTCGCTGTACCTGAGCGAAAATCTCGAGACACGAAAGCGGCTGGCGGCTGGCTCAACTGAGTTCCTGTCTGGCGAAGCCGAGAAGCTGCGCCAACGCATTGCCGATATGGAACAGCGCCTGGCGGAATTCAAGGAAAAGAACTACGACCGGCTGCCCGAGTTCGCCGCGTCCAAAATCCAGTCGCTGAACACCGCGCAGCAGGAAGTGCACGACATAGACTCGCAGGTCAGTGCGCTGGACCAGCAGATTTCATACCTGGACTCGCAGCTCGCGCAGGTCGACCCAAACACCCAGGTCTCCAGCAAGGGTGGTGAGCGCATGATGACTCCCGCGGATCGACTCCGCGCCTTGCGCCTCGAGCTTTCAAGCGCACTGGTCACCTACACGCCCAAGCATCCGGCCGTGATCAGCATGCAGCAGGAGATCGCTGCGCTGGAGAAGCAGGTTGCCTCGGACAAAGGAGGCGGCCGCAGCGCGCCCGATAACCCGGCCTATATTCAGCTGACTGCGCAGCGCCAGGCCGCGCTGAACAACCGTGCCGCGTTGAGCAGCCGGCGCGCCCAGTTGCAGGCGAGTATCGCCAAGTCTCAGCGAGACCAGGCCGACATGCCGGCCGTCGAGCGCGACTACGGCGCCATGATGCGCGATATCGAGGGCGAACGGGCCAAGTATGCCGAGATTCGCCAGAAGCAGATGACCGCACAGCTCTCGCAGAATCTCGAGTCCGAGCAGAAAGGCGAGCGGTTCACGCTGATCGAACCGCCGGTGCTACCGGAGGATCCGATCCGCCCGAATCGTCGCATCATCATGGCGATCGGCCTGCTGATGTCTGTGGGCGCCGCCGTAGGGTTGTTGCTGCTGCTCGAGGTGCTGGACAACCGCATGCGTGGCCGCCGGCAAGTGCTGGCCATGCTGGGCGTGCCGCCGCTCGCGGTCATCCCCTGGGTGACGGATGAACCCGAGCCGCAGGTCAAGTTTCGCGCGCGTCTGAAGCTGGCGGGAGGCGCACTGGCCGGAGCGATCGTGACCGTGCTGCTGGTGCACCTGCTGGTAAAGCCGCTCGACGAGTTGTGGGCGGGGTTGCTGCGGCAACTCGGCGGCTGACGGCGTTCAACGGAGAGACACAGACTTGGAACGGATCAAGCGGGCACTGGAACTGGCGCGGGCTGAGCGCGAGCAGGTGATGAAACCTGGCTCCTCGACGCCGGATCGCGTCCGGCGACGCATGTCCCCGCCCGAACCGGAACCGCAGCACCGCACCATCCCGCTCAACGAGCCATCGGTGCGCGCGGCCAACCTGCTGCTGCCGGGCATGGCTGGACAGGCGGCTCACAGCTTCAAGATGCTCCGTACGCAGGTGATGCGGCGTCTCCGGCAGCAACGGCTGGAACTCGATCGCCATCATGAGCTCGGCGCCGAACGAGGGAAAAACCTTCACCGCGATCAACCTGGCCATCGCCGTCTCCGCCGATCACGACGTCAGCGTGCTGCTGGTGGACCTGGACCTGCGCTTTCCGCGGCTGTACAAGCGCTTTGGCTTCGAGCCCACCGTTGGCGTGGAGGATTGCCTCAGGGGCGACGCAGCGCCGGCCGACGCGATGTTGAACATCGAAGGGTATCCGGGACTGACGCTGCTGCCTGCCCGGCAGGCCGTGGAGCATTCGTCGGAGCTGATCACGAGTGCTCGCGCCAGGGAGATTTTCCGCGACCTCAAGCAGCGCGATGCCAATCGCATCGTGATCTTCGATCTGCCGCCGGTGCTCGGTAGCGACGATGCGCTCGCCTTCGCGCCGCAGGTGGATGCGGCGCTGGTCGTCGTCGGCGACAACGTGACGAAACGCGACGAGCTGGAGCGCTGCTTCGAGCTGATGAGCGAGATCCCGGTGCTGGGCACGGTGCTGAACGGTTCGCGCACCGAGAGCAGCGCGGCGTACGCGTACTAGGCGCGAACGGGGCAGGGCAGCGCGATGTACGAGAAAGTCTACGGGTTCACCGAGAAGCCGTTCGCGCTTACGCCGGATCCAGAGTTCCTGTATTTCGGTCGCCACTACAAGCGCGCGCTGCTGCAGCTCGAGTACGGGCTTGCCAACGAGGCTTCGTTCCTGCTCATCACCGGCGAGGTCGGGGCCGGAAAGACCACGCTGATCCGCTACCTGCTCGGGCGCCTCGACAAGGACTTGACTGTCGGCCTCATCAGCAACACCTCGCGCGATTCCGGCCGGGTCCAGCAGTGGGTGTGCTCGGCCTACGGGCTCGACGCGACCGGCAACGACGATGTCGCGCTCTACAACTCGTTCATCGATTTCGCCATCGAGGAATACGCCAGCGGCCGACGGGTCGTGCTGATCGTCGACGAGGCCCAGAATCTCGGCCGCAACAAGCTCGAGGAACTGCGCGTGCTCTCCAACGTCAACGTGGACAAGCATCTCGTGCTGCAGATGATCCTCGTTGGCCAGCCCGAACTGCGGGACATCATGCGCTCGCCACAACTGCAGCAGTTCGCGCAGCGCATCGGCGTGGATTACCACATCGGCCGGCTCAGCGAAGCCGAGACGCTGGCCTACGTGCGGCACCGCCTGCGGGTTGCGGGTTGCTCGCGGGCTGATCTCTTTACGACGCCGGCCCTGGAGCTCGTGTACGGCTCGAGCCGTGGTATTCCCCGGCTGATCAACCAGTTGTGCGACACCGCGCTGGTCTACGGCTACGCGGAGCAGCGCGATTACATCGACGCGACCCTGATGGCCGAAGTGATCAATGATCGTTGCGCGGGCGGCATATTCCCGGGGCGACGGGTCAAGCTGGCCAGCACGAACGCGAAGGTTTCCTGACGAGCCCTGCGGGCCGAGATGGCGCTGGCCAATTCGCCTGTAGCTATGTCGGGTTTCTTTACATCTCTCCGGCTGAGCATCGGTCCGGGTCCCGCAGGTCTCGGCGGTTGTCCCGTCGCGGACCCGAGTCATTTCCCACAAGCAATCGAGGGTCTTCGTGAAGGCGATCGGGTAGTCTCCGCTCCCTTTACTGCTCAGAGCGCCGGCAAGGTGCAACTTAGGTGCTGAAGTTTGACGTATTCCTCGTCACGCCAACGTTGGGCTGTGCAGCTTACGTTTCTCGCTACGGCGTCAGTGATCGACATGGATCAACAGACCTTTACATAAGGACAGCAACGTTCATATGGACGGCAATCGGGACGCTGTCCGCCGCGTGAGACTGCTCCACCTTGAAACTTGGATCAATGCGCGCCGAGCATCCGCCGCATTCGGAGGCAACCGCAATCGAAATGCTATCGCTGCCGATGTTCACGGAATTGCCGCAAATTCAACGTGAAAAGTGGTACGTTTAGTCATGAACTTGGCGTCGGTCAACCGGACCTCACGCGATCCAGCCAAGTCGCATTAACGAAGCAACGTGGGGCCGTCGTCGAGACGTCGAGGTTGGTGTGAAGACAGAGGCAGGCCAATTGAACGACCAAACGCCCGCGGATCCGCAGGGAAGGGCCACCGCTGGTGTTTACGCTGGCAAATGTACCTGCCGCTTTTGCGCGGCACCGCTGCTCACGACATTCGTCGATCTCGGCATGTCACCATTGTGCCAGACGCACATCGCCGCCGATCAGGTGCACGAGATGGAGCCGTTCTATCCGTTGCACGCCTACGTCTGTGATCGATGCATGTTGGTGCAGTTGCAGGAGTTCGTCTCACCGCAGGACATCTTCACCGAGTACGCATACTTTTCGTCGTACTCGACGAGCTGGGTTGAGCACGCGCGTCGCTACGCCGAAATGGCGATCGAGCGCTTCGTGCTCGGCGCGCACAGCAAGGTTATGGAGATCGCCAGCAACGACGGTTATCTGCTGCAGCACTTCGTCGCTAGCGGTGTACCGGTGCTCGGTATCGAACCGGCCGCAAATGTTGCAAAAGTGGCTATTGAGAGAGGGATATCAACAACGGTTCGATTTTTCGGGCGCGACGCAGCAGATGAGATCGCCCGCGAACACGGGAAGGCGGACTTGCTCCTCGGCAACAATGTCCTCGCCCACGTGCCGGATCTCAACGACTTTGTTGCCGGTATGAAGCGATTGCTCGCACTGAACGGTGTGATCACGATGGAGTTCCCGCACCTGCAACGGCTGATGGCCGAGAATCAGTTCGATACGATTTATCATGAACATTTCAGCTATTTCTCGTTTCTCGCCGTCGAGAGGATCTTTGCCCATCATGGCCTTACGCTATTCGACGTCGAGGAGCTAGCTACGCACGGGGGATCGCTGCGAATCTTTGCGCGACACACGGAAAACACCGCGCGATCGGTGGGCGATCGCGTCCACCAGCTGCGCCGACGCGAGATCGATGATGGCTTTCTGACGCTCGAGCGCTATCGCGGCTTCGGCGAGCAGGTGAAAGCGACGAAGCGCAAGATCTTGAGCTTTCTGATCGACGCCAAGCAGCGCGGCAAGAAGGTGGTTGGCTATGGTGCGCCCGGCAAAGGAAACACGCTACTCAACTATTGTGGCATCCGCACGGATTTCTTGGATTTCACAGTGGATGCCAATCCATACAAGCAGGGCGGGTATTTTACGCCAGGACGCACTCCCATTCTCGCGCCAGACGCTATTCGGGATTGCCGTCCAGACTAACGGTATCCATCCTGCCCTGGAACCTAAAGGATGAGATCTCCCGCGCTGCTGCCTATGTCGGCGAGTGGGGCGGTAGATTCGTCGTCCCGATTCCCGAGGTAAAGGTGCTCTAGC
>CAWFXR010000002.1:0-21481 GCA_963819835.1 uncultured Gammaproteobacteria bacterium | reverse complement strand
AGCGGACCGCGGCCTGATCGGTCCCGCCAGCCGCCCCGGTCCCGCAGAGTTCGCGGGGCCGGGGCATGTCCCCGTCGGCCCCGCCGGTCAGTCCCTACGCCGGCTGCAACTTTCCGCAATGGTCTCCCGTGCCCGGCTGGGTGATATTCCGCCCTATTGCCCGGCACAACCGCACATCGGGAGGAGACCCCATGGACAACAGAGAAAAAGACGTCGCGATGCAGATGGCGGAGGACGCCCGCCAGGCCGAATGGGAGAACGTGAGCTTCACCGCGGAGGTGTTCAAGGGCAACTTCCGCTGGGACCTCGTGCATCCGTTTCCGGCGCAGTCTCCCGAGGACAGGAAGATCGGCGACGAGTACCTGGTGAAAGTGCGCGAGGTGCTGGAGAAGCACGTCGACCCCTACAAGATCGACGAGGAGGGCGAGTACCCGGCCGAGGCGCTCGATGCGATGGCGGCGATCGGCCTCTTCGGCATGAAGATCCCGAAGGAATACGGCGGTCTCGGCCTCTCGATCACCAACTATGCCCGCGTGCTTGGCTTGATCGGCAGCTACTGCTCGAACACGGTTACCTATCTCTCGGCGCACCAGAGCATCGGCGTGCCGCAGCCGCTGCGCGAATTCGGCACCGAGGATCAGAAACGAAAGTACCTGCCGCGGCTCGCCCGCGGCGAGATCTCGGCCTTCGCGCTCACCGAGCCGGACGTGGGGTCCGATCCTGCACGCATGACCACCATTGCGACGCCGACCGAGGATGGCAAGTCGTACATCCTGAGCGGCGACAAGCAGTGGTGCACGAACGTCACCGATCCGAAGACGTCGCTGATCGCGGTGCTCGCCCGGACGCCCGACAAGGTGCTGCCGAACGGCAAGAAGGTCCCGCAGATCTCCTGCTTCGTCGTCGAGACGGCGTGGCCGGGAGTCGAGCGCGTGCGGCGCTCGACGTTCATGGGGCTGCGCGGCATCGCGAACGGGTCGGTCACGTTCAAGGACGTGGTGGTCCCGGCCGAGAACCTGATCGGCAAACCGGGCGAGGGGCTCAAGATCGCGCTCGCGACGCTGAACGTCGGCCGTCTGGGTCTCCCCGCGGCCGGCATCGGCGTCGGCATGGCGATGGTCGAAGACGCGCGCTGGTGGATCAACGCGCGACAGCAGTGGGGCCAGCCGGTCGGCAAGCACCAGGCGATCGCGAAGATGGTCGCGAACTACGCGGCGCACCTGTTCGCCATGAAGAGCATGGTGTATCTCACCTGCGCGTTCGCGGACCACAAGAACGCCGACATCCGCCTCGAGGCGGCGGCGGCCAAGTATTTCTGCTCCGAGACGCTCTACAGGATCCTCGATGACTACCTGCAGGTGCGCGGCGGACGCGGCTACGAGCGCGCCAAGTCGCTGTACGAGCGCGGTGAGCGGCCGACCAGCGTCGAGATGGCGATCCGCGACATGCGCGTCGGCCGGATCTTCGAAGGCTCGTCGCAGGTGATGCACCTGATCATGGCGCGCGAGGCGCTCGACACGCACTTCAAGCTGGTGATGCCGATCATCCAGCCGAAACCCGGCCAGAAGGTGGGCAAGGGCGAGGCGATGATGAAGGCGGCCGGGTTCTACTCGACGTGGCTGCCGAAGCTGTTCATGCCGGAGACCGGTCATCACTTCGACGCGAAGCACCTGAACGAGGTGAACCGCAAGCACCTGTCGTATGCGGGCAAGACCAGCAAGCTGCTGGCGCGGCGCCTGTTCGCGACGATGGCGAAGTACGGTCCGAAGCTCGAGAAGGAACAGTTGATCCTCGGCAATTTCGTCGACATCGGCGTGGACCTGTTCGTGATGGCGACGTCGCTTTCCTACGCGGACCACCTGGTGGGCGAGAATCCGGCCGACGACAGCCCGCAGGAGCTCGCGGACCTCTTCTGTCGCGAGGCGCGTCGGCGCATCGAGGCGAACTTCCGCGCGGTGAAGTCCAACAACAACCGTTCCTACCGAAAGGTCGCGGGGCTGTTCATGGACGGCAAGATGGGCTGGCTCGCCGACGGATCGACCAATCCGATTCCGCCGCAGTATCGTGACTGGGAGAAGAACGACTTCGAGCACCCGGCGCGGACCGCCGGCGAGCGGCAGGCCGCACGCGACAAGGAGGCGGCGCGCAAGTCTGCAGCGTAGGAGGCGGATCGGACCTGGCGGCGCTCCTAGTCCAGCAGAGCGACGACGTTGCCGAAGTTGCGTGCTTTGGCAGCGTCGCTCGCCGCGACACCGTCGCGGTTGCGAAGCTTCCGGCTGGCACCGGCAGCCACCAGCGCCTGTACGACATCGGTGTTCCCATACAGGCTTGCGAGTATCAGCGCCGTGTCGCCATGTCGGTTCTGCGCGTCCGTTGGCGCCGATGAAGCCAGCAGCCGGCGCACTGCCACGGAATGCCCGCCTGCAGCCGCGAGCATGAGAGGCGTGTCCCCGTCCCTGGTGCGTGCAGAGACGTTTGCGCCCGCCCGGAGCAGGCGATCGATGGAGTCCGAGTAGCCGCGCGCGGATGCGCACGCGAGCGGTGTGAGGCCTGACTGGTCCGCCGCATCCACGGGAGCGCCGGCGCGCAGCAGCGAAGAAACGATGGCGCCTGCATTGCGGCACGCTGCAAACAACAGCGCGGTGCGGCCGGCGGCGTCGGCTGCCGCGGGCGCCGCGTTGCCGACGAGCAGCAGGCCCGCGATCTCCTCGTGCCCCAGTCCCGCCGCCAGCATCAGAGGCGATGCCCCGTCGGGTCCCCTGACGCTGGCATCGGCGCCAGCGGCCAGCAGGAGTTGCACGATTCGCGCATTGCCACCCTTTACCGCCGCGAGTATCGGCGGCGACTCCTGCGCCGAATGAGCGTTTGGCTCCACGCCACGTTCGAGCAGCGCCTGCAGCACGTCGACCTGCCCGAAGCGAATGGCATGGCCCAATGGTGTGGCGCCGCGCGCGTCCGGCCGGGAAGCATTGGCGCCGGCCTGCAGCAGGACCATGACGGACCGTGGCGCGTCCGAGGCGGCCGCGACGAACACGGCTGACTCGCCGCCTGGGGTTGAAGCATTGGGGTCTGCACCGCGACGCAGCAGCTCGCTGAGCGCCACGGCATCGCCACGGCTGGCGGCCACAACGACGTCGGGCCAGCCGGCATAAGCATCACTGGCTGCGCGCGACAGCCGATCCAACGGCACGAGCGTTGCCGCCGGCGCGGCAACGCGGACTGGCGTCGCTCCGGCCGCGAGCAGGTCCTTTGACTGTTCCTGCCGCCCGCGCCGCGCCGCATAGAACGACGCGGTGTGGCCGGCTCGATCTGTCGTATTGACGCTTGCCTTCTGCTGCAGCAGTCGTCGGCAAGCCTCGGGGCGCTCGGCGCCACACGCAAGCATCAACGGCGTGACACCATACTGGTCCTGCACATCAACCCTCGCCGCGTGTGCGAGGAGCAACTCCATCGAGCCCATGGCACCGGCGTCGGCCGCGTGGTGCAGGGCCGTTCGCCCAAATTCATCCGTGGCATTCACGAGTTCCGGAGCGAGCAGTGCCTCGAGGGTGGCGCAATCATCGCGAGCCGCGGCGCGCTGGAAGGCGATCCTGCGCGACGCAGAATCGGCAAGAACATCCTGCGGACGGAACTCGAGCGGCAATACGCCGCGCTGCATCTGCTCCAGGGCGTCGGGGTCGCCGAGCCTGGCGGCGCGCTCGAGCCAGCGCCGTGCACCGGCGACGTCCGGCGGCTCACTCGTCGCAAGTATCGCCGCCAGCGCATAGGCTGCTCGTGCCTCGCCAGCCTCCGCAGCTGACAGGAAGAGCTGGCGCGCCTGCGCCGAGTCCGAGCCTGGCACCAGCCCTGCGAGATGCAATGTACCGAGCAGGTACTGCGCACCGGGGTTTCCCTTTCCGGCGAGCGAGGAGAGCGCCTGAGCAGCCGCGCCATAGTCCTTGATCCGGATCGCAGCCCTGGCCGGCTCCAGCGGGTCGCCCGTCGCGGGTGGGGCACCAGCGCCTGCAGTCGCCATCTGCGTCACGAGGACGATTAGACCCGCGAGGCGAGCCGCGAACCGGGGCAGCGAACTACGCGGTGCCATACTTCGTCTCGACATCGATGCCGACGCTGCGGAGGAACTCGGCTGGCAGAATACCGCCCGCGCTGACGATGACTGCGTCGTTGGGTAGTTCAATCTCGCGCCCCTCGCAGGCGACGAAGACGGACCGGGGTTCGATGCGTCGCACATCGGAGTTCATGAGCACAGTGAGGCGGCCTGAACGCTCAGCGGTTGCCACTCGTTCGCGGTTCCGCGGCTTGGCGCGCGAGAACGAGTCGCCGCGATAGGACAGCGCGACATGCCGACCGCCTTCCTCGGCGATACTCGCAGCCGCTTCCAGGGCGCTGTCGCCGCCGCCCACGACGAGGACGTCCTGGCCGACATACTGCTCCGGATCGAGCAGTCGATACACGACCTTCGGTAGCTCCTCGCCAGGCACGCCAAGCTTGCGTGGCGTGCCGCGCCTCCCGATCGTGAGCAGCACGCTTGTGGTGCGGTGTTCGCCTTTCGTGGTGCGAACCACGAAGCCGCCTGCGCCGTCGCCGGCAATGGAGTCGACGCGTTCGCGGTAACGGATCTCGAGTCCGGTTCTCGCTTCTACAGCCCGCCAGAAGTCCAGCAGCGCCTCCTTGGAAGTCTGGCCGAAGCGCACCTTGCCCGCGAGTGGAAGCGTCACGGGTGAGGTCATCACGAGCTTCGCGCGCGGGTACTGGAATACGGCGCCACCGAGTGACTCCTGCTCGAGCGTGACAAATCTCATGCCGTGCGATTTCGCCGTGAGTGACGCCGCGAAGCCGGCCGGGCCGGCGCCCACGATGACCAGGTCGAGGCGGTCGCGCCGTGAGGCACCGCGCTTGTGTATGGCGTCCACAGCCTGGCGACCCTGTGTCAGCGCGTTGCGAATCAGGCCCATGCCGCCCAACTCGCCGGCGATGAAGATCCCGGCGACCGAGGTCTCGAAGCCCGGGCTCAGCAACGGTATGTCGACACCGCGCTGCGCGGACCCGAACACCAGCGTGATCGCATCCACAGGGCACGCGGCCCGGCACGCGCCGTGTCCGATGCAGTCGGAGGGGCTTATGAGATGCGCCTTGTTGTGAATCAGGCCGAGCACGTGATGCTCGGGCTGTTCCGGGCACGCCTTCACGCAGGATCCGCAACCGATGCAGCGGGTCGTGTCGATGACCGGGTGCAGCGATGAAGGTTCAGCGAGGCCCACGGCTGACGACTGGTCTCGCACGGCGATGCTGCGGCGTTCGCGGCTGCGCGCGCGGGCGAGGTACCAGCCCCAGATCACCGTGAGCGGTGCCGCGTAGGCAAGAAGGGTCGGATAACTGCCATTCATGATGTAAGCGCTGGTTCCTCTTCGCCTCACGCGCAGTGTGAGTAATCGAAACTCGGACGTGCCGTTCCGAGCCACGGACAAAGATACCTAAGAAAGCCGGCGCTACCCACTGCGTCAGTAGGGTTTCATGCCAACTGCGTCACAGATGCAGCAATAGGGCGCGGCGAAAACATGCAGCCGGCAGATTGCGCGGGTAGTGTTGCGGCCGAACTGTCGTGCGTTGAATACAAAAATATTGTCGTGACCTGATCGGTCCCGGGGTGGCTCGCACGATAAGTCGGCACTTGCCGACGCGGGCTGATGTGGAGACCGACAATGCTCGTGAACTTCTTCGCAACGCGTACCCTGGCCGGGTTTGGCCTGGGCGTCTCAGCCGGACTGCTGCTGCCGCTATTGGCGCGAGTCTGGAGTCAGCGATTCCTGGCCACCGCCGGCCCGCGGACGCGGAGCTACGCGTTTCTTGCACTAGCCTTGCTGGCGATCCTTTCGACGAGTCGATTGATCAATGAGCCGCACGCAAGCCGAAGCTCGCGCAGGCTCCGCCGTGCCCGGCGCCACGATACCGATGGCCGCGAGCACCAACTCCGCGTCCATGGCTGCGGCGAGCTCGATGGAAGCCGCCACGGCCATCCTCAGCGCGCGTCTCGCGAGCAGTGGTGGGTCGGACGCCGACTGGGAACTCCTTGCCCAGTCATTCGATTTCCTCGGCCGCGCCGCCGACGCGGCGCGCGCACGCCAGCACAAGGTTGCAACGGAACGAAGCCTGGAGGACGCGGTCTCCGCCAGCGCCCGCATGCTCGGACTCGCCAGGCCGACGGCGACCCCACAGGCACGCTCCGGGCAGGGCGACGTGTCGTCGTTGATTTCGCAAGCCGAAGGCCACCGACGCAAGCGCGAGTTCAAGCAGGCGTGCGAGGTCTACTCGGCCATCGTCGCTCGCGGCGCGATGACGGCTGATACGTGGGCGGACTACGCGGACGCGCAGGCATCCGTCGCTGGGAGCCTTGCTGGAGAGCCGGCTCGAGCGATAGCCGCAGCGTTGGCGCTCGACCCGCGGCACGCCAAGGCCCTGTGGCTGAATGCCAGTCTCGCGTACGAACAGCGCCGTTATGCCGAGGCGGCTGAATCGTGGCGTCGACTGCTGGCCATCGTACCGCCGGGCTCCTCCGATGCCCGCATCGTGGAGGCCAACATCGTCGAGGCGAAGCGCCTCGCCGCCGGTTGAGGTCGAACCGTGAAATCAGTCCTGCGAACGGGCAGCAGCATTGCCGAAGCCGCCGGAACCGACAGCGTGGCTGCCCCGACACGCCCCAGACTCGAAGTTGCGCGGCCGCCGCGCATGCAAGCGGCAGGCGCGCCCGGCAGATCTCCGCCCGGTTGGCTCGATCCGGCGCGCCTCGGCTTCCTCGCGGCAGCTGTGCTCCTGTGCTTCGGCTACAACTTCCCGACCGAGCAGTACATCACGCCGCAAACCGGGGCCGGCTACGCGCTCGGCATCATCGGCGGCTGTTCCATGCTTATCCTGCTCGTCTATCCGCTGCGCAAGCGCTTCCGCGTGCTCGGTTTCATCGGCACCACCAAGCGCTGGTTCCAGGCACACATGGCTCTCGGCGTGATCGGGCCCGTGCTCGTGCTGTTCCACTCGAACTTCAGTCTCGGTGCCACGAACAGCAATGTAGCGCTTGCGTGCATGCTCGTCGTATCCGGCAGCGGGCTGTTTGGCCGGTATTTCTACACACGGATCCATCATGGCCTGCACGGGCGCAAAGCCAACCTCGCCGAACTCAAGGAATACGCGGACAAGCTGCGCTGGGTCACGACCAACGTTGATTTCCTGCCGGACCTGGTGAGTCGGATCGAGACGGAGGAGCGCCGGCTGATCGATACCTGCGGGCGATCGTTGCTGCTCGCTCGACCACTGGTCGGAGCCGTCGGAGTGCAACTGGCGCGGCGCAGGCTGCTCCGGTACGTAGAGCATGCGATCCACGACACCGGCGACGCGTCGGGAGCGCCCGGCGACCGCCGCCGGCAGCTCCACGGCACTGCCCGCCAGTACATCGACGACCGTCTCGCGGCAGCGCGCCGTGTCGTCGAGTTCGGCGCCTTCGAGCGGCTGTTCTCATTGTGGCACGCGCTGCATCTGCCGCTGTTCCTGATGCTCCTGATCGCCGGCGTCGTGCACGTCGTCGCGGTACACGTGTACTGAGGTCTGGCTGCGCGCGGATGTCACATGCAAACGCAATCCTCGCAGCGGTCGTCGTGATGCTGGCAGCCTGCATCCCAGGTCGCGGTTCCGCGGTGGAGCTCGAGACTCTGCTGATGCCGGGCAAGGTGACGACGGCGCACGCCAAGCTCGAGCCGGACTGCGCCCAGTGCCACGATCGTGCGGATCGTGGCCGGCAGGCGACCCTGTGCATGGCCTGCCACAAGGACGTTGGCGCTGACGTGCGCGGTCACACGGGCTTCCACGGCCGGCTGGCCGGCATCGAGGCCGCGCAGTGCAAGGCCTGTCATTCCGAGCACCTCGGCCGGGATGCGGACATCGTCCAGTTGACCCCGCCGGCATTCGATCACTCGCGCACGGATTTCGCGCTGTCCGGCGCACATGCGGCTGCCGATTGCGGCACGTGCCACAAGCGCGGCAAGAAGTACCGGGACACGGCTGCCGACTGCGTCGATTGCCACCGTGCCGACGATCCACATGAAGGCAAGCTTGGCACGAGCTGCGACAGTTGCCACGAGGCGACGGCGTGGACGCGTACGCGGTTCGACCACGACAAGACCCATTTCGCGCTGCGCGACAAGCATCGCGAAGTCGCCTGTGCTGCGTGTCATCTCGGCAACCGGTATGCGGCGACCCCGGCGCAGTGCGACTCGTGCCACGCGCCGGATGACTCGCATCGTGGTGGCCGCGGGCCGGACTGTGCCAGCTGTCACACGGTCGCCGGCTGGAAGTCAACGAAGTTCGATCACGCCAGGGAAGCCCGCTTCCCGCTGGTCGGCGCCCATTCGCAGCTCGACTGCAAGGCGTGCCACACGACGCCCAGCATGAAGGACCCGTTGCCGCGCGATTGTGCCGGTTGCCATCGCAACGACGACGCGCACGCGAGCCGCTTCGGCGCTGCCTGCGACAAGTGCCATGGTTCGACGGCCTGGAAACCGGCGACCTACGATCACGCCCGTGATGCGCACTTCGAGCTGACCGGCAGGCACGCGAAACTGGGTTGTCACGCATGCCACACGTCGGTGGCCGCGCAGCAGAAGCTTGGCACGGACTGCAATGCCTGCCACCGGACGCGCGACGTACACGCGGGCAAGCTCGGCGCCGACTGCGCTCGCTGCCACGCATCCGAGTCCTGGCGCACCGGCATCACCTTCGATCACGACCTCACGAGCTTCCCGCTCGTAGGCCTGCACGTCGCCGTGCCATGCCACGAGTGCCACACCAGTCCCGCGTTCAAGGGCTCGGTGCCGGACTGTAACGGGTGCCACCAACGTGACGACAGGCACAAGGGGGCGCTGGGCAAGGATTGCGAGGCGTGCCACTCGCCGAACGGCTGGGGCATCTGGGAGTTCGACCACGCGAAGACCGGCTTCGCGTTGCTGGGTGCGCACGCCCGCGCCACTTGCGACGGCTGCCACAAGCAGCGACCGGATCTCGTGAGGCTTTCCGGAGATTGCGCGTCGTGCCACGCGCAGGACGACGTCCACCTCGGTCAGTACGGCCGCCAGTGCCAGCGCTGCCACGGGGTGTCGACGTTCAAGGGTGCACGCCTCCAGTAGGTGGCCACGTCATGCGAAAAGCCTTCGTCGGAATGATCTTCTTCCTGCTCGCATCCGCGGGCAGCGACGCGCTAGCCCTGGGCAGAGCGGCCAGTTTCGACCACATCACAACCGGCTATGAACTGACCGGCGCACATCGACTGCAGGCCTGCGAGACCTGCCACGTCGACGCCGTGTTCCAGGGCACGCCTCGGGAATGCGTCGCCTGCCACTCGCCCGGCTCGCGCATCGGGGCGACGCCGAAGACGGCGGACCATGTCCTCAGCAGCGAGCAGTGCGGTGCCTGCCACACGACCGCGGTATGGTCGCCGGCCGCCCGATTCGAGCACGAGCAGGTGCGAGGCAGCTGTTCCAGCTGCCACAACGACGTCCAGGCGCCGGGCAAGCCGGCCGGCCACGTCGCGACGTCCATGGAATGCAATGCCTGCCACGGCACGGTGGCCTGGAGCCCGGCAAAGTTCGACCACAACGGAATCACCGGCAACTGCGCCAGTTGTCACGGCGGTGGCAACGCGACGGCCAAGGGGCCGATGCACATGGCGACGAGCAACGCCTGCGAGGCCTGCCACACCATCGCCGGCTGGTCACCGCCGACGCGCGTCGACCATGCCGAGGTGATCGGCGGTTGCGCCTCCTGCCACGACGGAAAACTGGCGATCGGGCGGAGTGCGAGTCACATCCCCAGCCCCGATACCTGCGACACGTGCCACGCCACGACCGCATGGCGCCCTGCCAAGTTCGACCACGCCGGGGTCACGGCTGCGTGCGCATCCTGTCACGACGGCGTGAAAGCCACGGGCATCGGCGCACGCCACATCAAGGTCACGACGACCTGCGGAGCCTGTCATGCGACGACGGCATGGAAGCCCGTCACCGGGGTCGACCACGGCAACGTACTCGGTAGCTGCAAGTCCTGCCATGACGGCACGACTGCCGAGGGGCAGGGCCCGAACCACATCATTGCCAGCGCGGAATGCGACAACTGCCATGCAACGACCGCATGGCAGCCGGCCAAGTTCGATCACTCCGGCATCCTGACAAACTGCGTGAGCTGTCACGACGGCAACCGGGCGACCGGTAAGAACACGACCCACATCAAGACGACCGAAGCCTGCGAGGCGTGCCACGTGATCGCGGCCTGGAAGCCGGCCAGCGGCGTGGACCACACCCAGGTCACGGGTACCTGTGCCTCATGCCACGACGGCAAGGTTGCGGCGGGCAAGCACACGAACCACATTCCCAGCGACAACGCCTGCGGCACGTGCCACACGACCAGCGCCTGGACGCCAGCCAAGTTCAGCCACGACGGAGTTACGGCGACCTGCGCGACCTGCCACGACGGTGTCAGGGAAACCGGCAAGGGCACCTCGCACATCAAGTCAAGCGACAACTGCCAGGCCTGCCACGCCACCTTCAGCTGGCGACCCGTGACGAAGGTCGATCACGCCCAGGTAACGGGGAACTGCTATTCCTGTCACAACGGCTCGACTGCGACCGGCAAGCACACGACACACATCCAGGCTACGAACAACTGCGCTGCCTGCCACGCCACGACGGTCTGGAAGCCGGCGACCAAGGTCGACCACGCGGAAGTCACCGGCAGCTGCTACTCATGTCACAACGGCTCGGTCGCAACCGGCAAGCCGGTGAACCACATCGCGAGCGACAACGCCTGCGGGAATTGCCACAAACCCACGGCCTGGAAGCCGGCGACCGGCTTCGACCACTCGGGGATCACCGGGAACTGCTTCAGCTGTCACAACGGCACGAACGCAACGGGCAAGGGCACGACGCACATCACGACGGACACCAGTTGTGCGAGTTGCCATGCCACGAGCGGCTGGCAGCCTGCGGTGGGCGTCGACCACGCGCACGTGACGGGCACCTGCAGCTCCTGCCACAACGGTACCAAGGCGGCGGGCAAGGGGACGAACCACATACCGACGACGGCCGAGTGCGCCACCTGCCACTCGACCCAGGCCTGGGTTCCCGCGACCTTCAGTCACGCCGGGATCGTCAATGGCTGCGCAAGCTGCCACGACGGCGTCAAGTCTCCCGGCAAGAACGCTGCCCATATCTTCACGACGACGGCCTGCGAGGCCTGCCATGCCACGACGGCATGGAAGCCGGTGATGACGGTGGACCACGTCCAGGTGATCGGCGCCTGCTCGAGTTGCCACAACGGCGCGATTGCCACCGGCAAGCCGGGTGGGCACGTCGCGACCACGGCTGAATGCAGCAACTGCCACAGCTCGACCGCGTGGAAGCCGGCGACTGGCTTCAGCCACACGGGCATCACCGGCAGCTGTTACAGCTGCCATAACGGGACAAAAGCCACGGGCAAGAACGCGGGCCACCTGCAGGCCAGCAATGTCTGCGAGTCGTGCCACTCGCCGTCGGGATGGAAGCCGGCCACGAAGGTAGACCACACGCAGGTAATAGGCAGCTGCTTCTCCTGCCATGACGGCACCCGAGCGGCGGGCAAGGGCGCAACACACATCTCGAGCGACACGAGCTGCGACAGCTGCCACACCACGACCGCGTGGAAGCCCGCGGTGCGGGTCGACCACAATCACGTGAGCGGTACTTGCAGCAGTTGCCACGACGGCGTGAAGGCGCCTGGCAAGTCGTCCAATCACATTCCAACGACTCAGGAATGCGGCGTCTGCCACTCGACGCTCGCATGGTTGCCGGCCGCGTTCAATCACACGGGCGTCACCAGTGGCTGCAAGAGTTGCCACAACGGGTCCAGTGCCAGCGGGCCGTCGACCGGGCACATGACGTTCCCGGTGAACAACTTCGACTGCAATCATTGCCACACGACGTCGGCCTGGTCGCCGAATACCTTCAAGCACGTGGCCGGCGGCGGATACCCCGGTGACCATGGCGTCACTTTGACCTGCGTGAACTGTCACAAGACGAACACCGACGCGTCCACGTGGTCGACGCCCGCCTACAAGCCGAACTGTGCAGGCTGCCACGCGAGCCGTTTCAAGCCGGATCCGCACACGAAGTACGGCAACGTCAAGTACACGGTGAGCGAGCTGCGCAACTGCTCCGGCGCCTGCCACGTTTACACGGACTCGACGTTGACGACGATTTCCAAGCAGCGCCCCGGGCCTCAGCACCGGATCACGTCGAAGGAATTCAATTGATGTCGATGGTCGCGCCGCGCTGGCTGGTGGCGGCCTTGGTGTCGTGGGCCGCCGTGCCTGTGCAGGCGCAGATGCCTGTCCGGTTGATCGAGGAAGTCGGAGTCGCCGAACAGGGCGGCTACGTCGCCGTGACGGTGCTCTTCGGCTGCAACCTGCGCTACATAAGTCACTCCCCCGGCAGCAGCGGCGACATGCTGCGCGTGCGCCTCGTGCCGCAGGCCGACTGCGGCGCGCCGGCGTCCAGCCGGGTCGTGCCGCCCGCATTCGATGACCACGGTGTCATTCGTTCGATGCAGATGGACCGCGCGCTCGGCACGGACCTGGACCTGACCATCCGCTGGTCGCACCCGGAGCAATTCGTGCTGGTGCCATCCTTCAATGGCCGCGGGCTGAAGATCCGCCTGATGCGGGCGCAATCCGATCGATCGAGGGTAACCGTGCGCGAGGTGACCGGTGGCGCGACCGCATATGCGGTCAACCTCGATGCCGCAAAGGAGCCGTTCGGTGCAGACGCGATCGCCGCCGCGGCGAAGGCGACCGGCGTGCGTGCATACGTTTCCGAGACGGTCGTGGATGAGGAGAAATGGTACCGGCTGCGAGCGGGGCCATTCCTGACCGAAGCGGACGCGCGGCGCGTGCTCAGCACGGCGCGGGCGCATTACCCGAAGGCGTGGCTCGCCGTTGCGGACGATTCCACGACGAACGCGGTCGGTGTGCCCGGGGCCGTGGCGAACGTGCCAGCGACGTTGCCGGCCGGCAATACGACGCTTACGCCGCAGGACGTCGACCGCACCTTCAAGAAGGCGCGGGAGGCGTTCCGGCGCAAGGACTACGCGACGGCCATTCCGCTGCTGACACAGCTCATGGAGCAGCCGGAGTTCCCGCAACGGGCCGAGGCGCTGGAGATGCTCGGGCTGGCCCGCGAGCGCAGCGGGCAGCTCGCGCACGCCAAGGCCGAGTACGAGGAGTATCTGCGGCGCTATCCACAGGGTGAAGCGGCGGACCGCGTCAGGAAGCGGCTGCGGGCGCTCACTTTCGCCGCTAGTCCGGCGAGCGCGCAGGCCCGTGCTGCGGCTGACGGCGAACCGAGTTGGAAGCTGTATGGCGGCGTCGCGCAGTACTATCGTCGGGACACAGCCAATTTCGACAACGGCGCGGTGTCGAACAAGGTCACGACCCAGGACGCTATCCTGAGCGACATCGCGCTTACGGCCCGGCGACGCGGCGAACGGTTCGATTTCGCGTCGCGCGTCAGTGCCGGATACGGGCTCGACCTTCTGCCGGACGGCACCGGCGACCAGGTACGTTACTCGCTCATGTTCGCTGAGCTGCACGACAAGCAGCTCGACTGGACGGCGCGGGGCGGTCGGCAGTCGGGCAGCGTGGGCGGTTTGATCGGCACCTTCGACGGCGTGTATGCCAGGTACCAGTTGCAGCCGAGGGTCGGCGTGAGCGCGTACGTCGGCTACCCCGTCGATTCGACACGTAACGGGCCGTCGACGGATCGGCGCTTCTATGCTGTTGCGGCCGACTTCGGCACCTTTGCCGAGGCCTGGGACATGTCGGTCTACGCGATCTCGCAGGACAACTCGGGGCTGACCGACCGGCAGGCCGTCGGCTCCGAGGTACGCTACTTCCGTCCGGGGCTGACGTTCGTCGGACTCATGGATTACGACATCCACTACCGCGAGCTGAATGACCTGCTGCTGCTCGGCACGATTGCGCTGCCGGCCCGCTGGACGATGAACGTCAACCTCGACCATCGCAAGAGTCCGAGCCTGACCTCCCGCAACGCCCTGATCGGCCAGCCAGTCACGCGCTTCGACCAGCTTTTTGGACTCTTTTCGCCCGCAGAGATCGAGCAACTGGCGCGCGACCGCACTGCGGACTCCGATACCTACACTCTGTCGCTGGCCCGGCCGTTCGGCGAGCGCTGGCAGTGGTCGACGGACGTCTCCGGCATGAGCATCGGAGCAACACCTGCGTCCGGGGGCGTCGATGCCACAGAGGCGTCCGGGACGGACATGCTCATCTCGACACAGGCGCTCGGCTACGGGATTCTCGGCCGCGGCGATGTATCGTCGCTCGGCCTCCAGTACCAGACCGGGGACCTGACCGACACGAGGTCAATCGGTCTCTACACGCAGATTCCGGTCGGGCAGGCCTGGCGCATCGGGCCGCGGTTGCGTGTGGACCAGCGCCAATACCACACCGACGGATCGGAACAGTTGCTGTACACGCCCTCATTGCGGACGGAACTGCGCGGGCAGCATCTGTCGCTGGAGTTCGAGGGCGGCGCTGAGTTCGGCCAGCGGTCGCTTGGGAACGCGACCGAGGACACGACTCGCTATTACCTCACCCTAGGGTATCGCTATGATTTCTGAGTCGAGCCGCTGTAGCCGTCGGGGCGCGAGGTCATTCGTCGCGGGCGGGCTGGCGCTTTCCTTGCTTGCGGCTTTGAGCGGTGGCTGCGTCACGGCACCGTCCGACGGTGTCCGCGAGTACCTCGACGAGAAGTCCGCGGCGACCGTGACCGTTGCGGCGCGACCAATCGTGTTCGCGCGCGAGCGTCCGGAACTCGCCGTGCATGCGCGTGATTACCTGACGATAGTGCCGGTGGACGTCAATCGAGCCGGGACGCATGTGCTCTACTTCTACGGCTACGCCTGGTCGACGATCGACAAGCGAAGCCTCGGCAATGCCACGGCCGCGACGCCGCAGTTCGAACTGATTGCCGACGGCCGGCGGATACCGTTGACTCCCGTCACTACCGCGCCGCGCGCAATCGGTCTTGCCGAACCCCCGCTGAAAGCTCCGGCCGATTCGGCGCAGTTGCTGATCTCGACGACCAGCCGTGAGGTACTGGCATTCCTGGCCGACGCTACCGACGTCCGGGTCGTTGCGGTGCAGGCCGGCGTAGGCGAGCGTTACACAATCTGGGCGGATGGACGCGCCGCTATCGCGGCGCTGCTCTAGGCTCAGGCTCCGCTATACCCCGTTCGGCACTCTGACCAGCCGGACGACCTCGTCCGCCGTCTCGGCGCGGTGAATGACCCGCGTCTCTTCCTCGCTGATGGTGCCCTGCTTCACCATCGCTTCCCTTACGAACGTGTCGAAGTGGTCCCAGAACTCGCCACCTACAGCGATGAGCGGGAAGTGATTGAGCTTGTTGGTCTGCATCAACGTCGCGATTTCCATCGCCTCGTCGAGCGTGCCGAACCCGCCCGGCATGACGACGAACGCGCACGAGTACTTCACCAGCATCACCTTGCGGGCGAAGAAGTGCTCGAACTGGATGAACCGGTCGAGGTACTGGTTGGGCACCTGTTCCTGCGGCAACCGGATGTTGCAGCCGAGGCTCAGGCCGCCGGACTCCTTCGCGCCGCGGTTGGCCGCTTCCATGATCCCGGGGCCGCCGCCTGTCATCACCGCATAACCCGCCTTCGCCAGCGCCGCGCCAATTTCCCTTGCGAGCCTGTAATAGGGGTGTCCCTCGGCAAATCGGGAAGAGCCGAAGACGGTGACGCAAGGCTGCGTCGCCGCGAAACTCTCGAACGCCCTCAGGAACTCGAGGAAGAAACCCACCGCGCTCGCGAGGTCGGCTTCGCGGTGGCGACCGCCCGAAAGGAATAGTTTCTCCGCTCCTTCGACCTGCTTGAGCAGCGATGTGGCGGCAGGATCAATGTGCTTCTGGTCCGACACGGCGATCATCCCTCTTGCAGTGCGCCCATTGTCCACCCGGCGGGCCGCTTGTGGCAGGGGGCCAACGGGGTAAACTCGACCGCCACATTGAAGGGCAGCCGTCTGGCGTGCCCACCCACACCGAGGACCATACCGTGATTGGATACGTCACACTGGGCACGAACGACCTGCCGCGCGCGACGCGCTTCTACGATGAACTCTTCAAGGTCATCGGCGCCGGACGATTCATGGAGTCTGACCGGTTCGTCGCCTGGGGAGTGGCGCAGGACAAGCCCTCCCTTGGCGTTTGCAAACCCTGGGACGAAAAGCCGGCGACGGTCGGTAACGGCGTAATGGTCGCGCTGGTCGTCGACAGCAACGCGAAGGTCGATGCCTGTACGCGAAGGCACTCTGCGCTCGGTGCTACTGATGAGGGCGCGCCGGGTCCGCGCGGGCTGCCGGGATTCTACGCCGCATACTTCCGCGATCTCGACGGCAACAAGCTCAACTGCTTCTGCTGGACGCAGGGGTAGCGGCCGCGGTGGGCCGGGGGACGGATCAGGCCTCGAACAGCACGCTGCAACAGGTCACGCCACCCTCGGCCTTCTCGATCTCCGACACGTCCAGCGCGACGACGCGCAGTCCGGCAGCCTCAAGTCGTTCGCGGGTGCGCGGCGCCGAAGCGGCGTGGATCAGCGTCTCGCCGACCAGCAGCGAATTCGCGGCGTGGGGCTCATCAGTGGCAACGGCAATGAACCGCTTGCCGGGCCAGTGAGAGCGGTCGACCCATGCGTCATTGATGAGCAGCGTATCGACTCCAACGCAGGTGACGGCGCTCTTGAGATGCAGGCAGCCGTGCAGCGGCACGCCCATCGTTCGATAGCCGAAAGGCGCGATGGCCGACGCGAGTTGCGCGATACCTGCTGCGTTCGAGCGGCCGGACTCGCCAACGTACAAGTCACGGCCGACCCGCAGCACGTCGCCGCCATCGAGCGTGCCGGGCGCCTCGATGCGCACGCAGGTCCGCCATCTCTCGAGCGCTGCGGCGACCGAGACGACCTCCGGCTGACGCGAGACGGCGCCAGGGCGCGTCATGACTGCGATCTCGTCCAGCACGACCGCCGTGTCCTCGACGAAAACGGAATCCGGGAGGTCGGTTTCAGCCGCAAGTTCCACCAGGCGGCAACCGAGTGAGGCGAGGGTCGTCGCGTAGCGGGCGTGCTGCGCCTGCGCAAGAGCCACGTCGATGGGCGAGCGTGCGAGGTGCGTGAGCTCGCAGCGCGCGATGGCGGGGCTCACGGCACGGATCAGGGCGTACATGGTTGCGAATTATGCGCCGCGAGCGGTTCCCGGTTTACCATCTGCAGCCCCAGGCAGCCTGCCTGACCTTGACGCACGTCGTATTCCACCTCCCTGATGCTGCTCGTCGCAACGGTTGGTTCCGCGGCGTCGAGCGCGGCTCCCGTCGTGGTCTATGCGGCCGGCGACATTGCCGAATGCCATGGCAAACCGGCCGAGCGATCCGGCGCCGCGCTGACGGCGAAGCTAGTCCAGCCAGGAGCGACGGTGCTCATTCCCGGCGACACCGCGTATCCGTTTGCGACATCGGAAACCCTGCGGTCCTGCTACGAGCCGACCTGGGGCGCGTTTCGCGCGACGACACTCGTGGTGCCAGGCAATCACGATTACGTAGACGGCCGATCCGACGACTTCCGGGCCTACTTCGGCGACGGTGCCGCGGCCACCGGCTATTTCGCACGGCGGGTTGGCGACTGGCTGGTCATCGGCCTCGACAGCGAGCAGGTGGGAGGCTCCCTCGAACGGCAGTACGCATGGCTGCAGGCAACGCTGCGCGAGACGAGCGACGTTCGCTGCACCCTGGCGTTCTGGCACCGGCCGGCGTTTTCGTCCGGGATCGAACACGGGTCGTCCCCGAAGATGCAGCGGTTCTGGGCCTTGCTGGAGGGGAGGGAGCCGAACTTCGTGCTTAACGGGCATGAGCATTTCTACGAGGCGTTCGGTCCGCTCGATGGAACCGGCCGCGAGACGGCCGACGGCATGCGCGAATTCGTCGTCGGCACGGGTGGAGCGCGCCTGTACCCGATCTGGAACCCGGTCCACCAGAGCCGCGTGCGCTATGCCCGGCACGGCGTTCTCAAGCTCACGCTCGACGCCGGCTCGTATTCGTGGCAGTTCATCGACACCCGCGGGCGCGTGCTCGACGCCGGCGAGGCCGCGTGCCGGCAGTAGGCACTCCGGGGGTTCGCGCAGTGGCCGTCAGCAGCAGTTTTCTCGCTTACGTGGTCGAGCAGCTGGCCGGCCTCGGCCGTGTCCGCTCGAAGCGCATGTTCGGCGGCGTCGGACTCTACTGTGACGAGTGGTTCTTCGGCCTGCTCGACGACGATGTGCTGTACCTGAAGGTGGACGACAGCAATCGCGACGACTTCACCGCGCGCGGCATGAAGCCTTTCCAGCCCTTTCGCGACAAGCCCGAATACTCGATGAGCTACTATCAGGTCCCGGCCGAGACGATCGAGGATGCCGAAGATCTCGTTCACTGGGCGCGCAAGGCCGTGCGCGTGGCCGCCGGCGCGCGTGCCAGGCCGTCCCGCGGCAAGTCGCGACCTCCGGCGAGACCCTGAAACGAGCCTCTGCTAGCCTGTACGCATGCTGTTACTTCGCAACGCAAATGTCTTCGCGCCGGAACCGCTCGGTGTCCATGACCTGCTGCTCGGCGGCGGCAAAGTCCTGCTGGCTGGGCCGGGCCCTCGACGCGCTGCCGGCCGCGCTCGCGGCGTCGACCGAGGTCATCGATCTCGAGGGGCGCAGGCTCATTCCCGGCCTGATAGACGGGCACGTTCACGTCACGGGCGGCGGCGGGGAGGCGGGCTTCAGTACGCGTGTGCCGCCGGTGCCGCTCACTCGTTTCACCACCGCCGGCGTCACCACTGTCGTCGGACTGCTCGGCACCGACGACGTCGCACGCGGTACGCGCGATCTCGTTGCGACGGTGAACGCGCTGCGCGAGGAGGGGCTCAACGCGTGGGCCTACACGGGTGGCTACCACGTCCCGCCGACGACGCTTACCGGCAGCGTCCGCGCCGACCTCGTCTTCATCGAGGCGTTGCTCGGCGTCGGCGAGGTGGCGATCAGCGATCACCGTTCGAGCCAGCCGACCTTCGACGAGATACTGCGACTCGCGGCCGACGCGCACGTCGCCGGACTCATGACCGGCAAGGCCGGGGTCCTGCACCTGCATCTCGGCGACGGCCCGCGGGGCCTCGACCTGTTACGGCGTGCGCTGGCCGAGAGCGAGATTCCGGCCCGAGTCTTCAATCCCACGCACGTCAATCGCCGCCGCGGGCTGTTCGACGAAGCAATCGAGCTGGCTCGGGCCGGGTGCACGGTGGACATCACCGCGTTTCCGGTCGAGGAGGGCGAGGACGCCTACGGCGCCGCCGAAGCGCTGCAGCGCTACCTCGCGAGCGGCGCGCCTCCCGAGCGCGTCACCATCAGCTCGGACGCGGGAGGTTGCCTGCCGTGCTTCGACGTCGACGGCCGCGTCTGCAGCATGGACGTCGGTTCGGCCGGGGCGCTGCTGGCATCGATGCGCGAGCTGCTGGGGGCTGGAATGGCGCTGGAAACCATGCTGCCGGCGTTCACCAGCAACCCGGCCCGACTGCTCAGATTGTCGGACAAAGGGAAGGATCGCGGCCGGTGCCGATGCCGACCTCGTCGCGCTGGACGCGACAGGCAGCGCGGATACGGTCATCATTCGCGGCGCGGTGCACGTCAGGGGCGGCAAGGCCGTCCGGCGGGGCACTTTCGAGTCCTGAGGCAACGCGGAGCAGCACTGGATGCCAAGCATCGTTCCTGAAGGCCGTACGCGCGGCTGGATCATCCCGATCGGCGGCGCGGAGAACAAGGAAAACGACCGCCACATCCTCGAGCGCTTCGTGCGCGTCTCGGGCGGCAGCGACGCCGACATCGTCGTGATCCCCACCGCGAGCCGGCTGCATGAGACCGGACCGCGCTACGAGAAGCTCTTCAGGGACATCGGCGCCGCGCGCGTCACGGTCATGGACTTCGACACTCGCCGGGATTGCCACGAGCCTGGCCGCCTGCAGCGCCTCGAGCAGGCCAGCGGCGTGTTCTTCACCGGCGGCAACCAGTTGAGGCTCACGACGCTGCTCGGTGGAACGCCGGTCGCCAAGATGATCCGCACCAGCAACGCGCAGGGCGTCACGGTCGGCGGAACCAGCGCGGGCGCAAGCATCCTCAGCGAGCACATGATCGCGTTCGGGGACGAAGGCTCCTCGGTGATCTCGGGCAGCGTGCGGCTTGCGCCGGGCCTCGGGCTCACCAATCGCTTCATCATCGACCAGCACTTCCGGCAGCGCGACCGCCTCGGGCGCCTGCTCACGGCGCTTGCGTACAACCCGTTCGCGGTCGGCATCGGGCTCGACGAGGACACGGCCGCGTTCATCGGTCCGGACGAGACGGTCGAGGTCGAGGGCAGCGGCGGCGTCACGGTCGTGGATGCGTCGGAGGTCAGCTACTCGTCCATGGACGTGGTCAACGAGGGCCAGCCGGTCTGCATGCTCGGGCTCAAGATGCACATCCTCGTGGCCGGTGCGACGTTCAACCTGCACACGCGGCTGGCCTCGGCCGGGTCGCTCGTTCAGCCGAAGGAATAATCCGGGCTGGCGCAGCCGGGCTGCACCTGGCGCGCTGCACACGCTAACGCATTTCGCGGCGCGGGCAGTTCCCGTTCCGCGTGTCCTGGCCGGGACGCCGTACCCGTCCTGGAGGCTCCGCGCGCAACGTCGTGTTGCGCGACGGCCCGGCCAGGACACCCGGAACAGGAACGCCACGCGCCAGCAGCTTGCCGGCTGCGCAGCCGACGGCGGCGCGCAGCGTTTCGTCTGCCTGCGGCGCCGGTTGGGGTCTGTTCGCCGGGCCGTCGCGCCGGCGGCAGGGACGCCGGCCACGGAGCCCTCACGGATGGGTTCACGGCGTCCCGGCCAGCGACCCCGAACCGACGACGAACCGGCACCACGACAGTCGAGCGCGCGGCCGCTACGCCCCCGCGCCCCGGTATGCCATGATCCCCTGCTCGACCCGCCAGGTGGGAGTGGCAGTCCGCGACGCGCATCCTCGACCGTTCCGTTTACGTCGGCCCGTCGCTCTACGCCCATTTTCCGGTCATCCGGCTCGAGCTCGACCTCGGTCAGCTCGAGGAGTGGCCGACGGACGTCTCGGCGCCGGCTTCATCGACGCACTGGCCGCGGCCCTGCCGGGCCTCGCCGAGCACGGCTGCTCGTACAACGAGCCGGGCGGCTTTTTCCGTCGCATGCGCGAGGACGAGGGCACCTGGCTCGGGCACGTGCTCGAGCACGTGGCGATCGAGCTGCAGAACATCGCCGGCGAAGAGGTCACGTTCGGCAAGACACGCAGCGCGGGCACGCCGGGCGT
>CAWFXR010000001.1:0-13861 GCA_963819835.1 uncultured Gammaproteobacteria bacterium | reverse complement strand
CGGCTCCGTGTCCTGGGTGATCTCGTCCCACTTGTGGAAAAAGGACATGGTCATGCGCTCCTTGCTTGGTCGGGTTCAGGGGTGATGCGAAAGGGGGCAGCCCCTTCGATTGCTCGGTGCCGGCGCGGAGAAAGACTTCGACCGCCGGGTTCGCGAGGTCTCCGGGGCGCTGTGCGTGCGCGCTCCCGTGTTCGCTACGCGCCCAGCCAGCCGCCGTCGACCGGCAGGACGTGGCCGTTGACGAAGTTCGAAGCCTCCGACGCCAGGAAGACCACCGGTCCGAACAGGTCCTCGAGGTTGCCCAGGCGCTTCATCGGTATCCGGCTCATCACCCACTCGAGCTTCGCCGGATCGGCAAGCAGCGTCCTGTTGATGGCGGTCAGCGTGAACACCGGCGCGATGGCGTTGACGTTGACGCCGCGCGGGCCCCACTCGATCGCCAGCGATCGCGTGAGCTGGTTGACCGCGCCCTTGCTCGGCGCGTAGGCGAGGTCCTGCGCGCGGCCCTGGAAGCCGCGCACCGACGAGATGTTGATGATCTTGCCGCGGCCCGCCGCGAGCATGCGCCTGCCCGCGTGCTTGCAGCAGAGGACGACCGACTTCAGGTTGACGTCGATGACGCGCTGCCACGCGTCCATGTCGAACTCCGTCGATTCCTGGAGGTGGACGGCGCCCTGGCTGTTGACGAGGATGTCGAGCGGGCCGAGACGGTCGGCGAACTGCTGCATCAGCCGGTCGACCTGCGCCTCGTCGGTCGCGTCGACGACGAGCGATTCCCCCGCGCGTCCCAGCGCCGCGATGGCCGCGCCTGTTTCCTGCAGTTCCGGCGACTCGAGGCCGGCGACGCAGACGTTGGCGCCGGCGCCGGCCAGCGCCAGCGCCATCGCCTGGCCCAGCCCCGTGCCGCCACCCATGACCAGGGCGTTCCGACCGTCGAGGTCGAACAGCCGGGCGCTGCGGACCTTGTGCAGGAGATCGTCGAGTTCGCTCATGCTTCCTCCATCGGTACAAGCATCTGCATCTCCCGCAGCCGCGGGCGCGTCACCATGCAAACATTTGCCGCGGCAGGTACGTGCTGAGCGACGGGAAGAGGATGAAGATCAACAGGCCCACCATGGAAACCGCGAAGAACGGAATGGAGCCGCGGAAGATGTCCTCCAGCGTCACGTCCTTCTCCGCAACCGCCTTGGCCGCGTACACGCAAAGGCCGACTGGTGGCGTCAACATGCCGATCTCGATGGCCAGGATCACGATCACCGCGTACCAGATCGGATCGATTCCCATGGGCCCGAGGACCGGGTTCAGCAGCGGTATGGTGATCGACAGCATCGAGATCGAATCGAGGAAGCACCCTAGGACGAGATAGAACGCGGCCACCAGGCAGAGGAACCCGAAGATCGAGAGGTCCAGCGCGATGATCATCTGCACGATGCGCGTCGCGATGCCGGAGAGCACGAGGAACTGGGAGAAGATCGCGGCGCCGCCGAAGATCAGAAAGATCATCGCCGATGTCTTCGCGGTGTCCTTGAACGCGGCGACGATGTGCGGCACGGCCTTTCGCCGCTCCAGGATCAGCACCAGCACCAGGACGACGAAGCAGGTGATCGCGCCGGCCTCGGTGGGCGAGAACACGCCCCCGAAAATGCCGCCGAAGGTGATGAGGATGACGACGGCGACCGGCCAGAGCGCACGCAGCTCCAGGATCTTCTGCGTCAACGGAATCTTCCTCGCAGCACTTCGGGTGACGAGATTGGGACGGAATCGCGCGATGGCGTAGATCGTCAGCGCATAGAAGACAGCGAGCACGAGCCCGGGAGTCACCCCGGCGATCAGCAGCTTGCCGACGGAATCCTGGGACAGGATGCCGTAGACGACCATCAGGATGCTGGGTGGGATCAGCATGCCGATGAGGCCCGACGACGCGCAGATCCCGTAGGCGAGCGACTTGTCGTAGCCTTGCCGGCGCATCTCCGGCGCGGCGATGATCGCGAACACCGACGAGGTCACGATCGAGGAGCCGCAGATGGTCCCGAACAGCGTGCAGCTGCCGACCGTCGCGATGCCGACGCCACCGCGGATGCCGCCGATCCAGTCGTTGAGCGTGTTGAAGATGTTGGTGCTGAGGTTGCCGGCCGTCGCCAGGTAGCCCATCGCGATGAACAGCGGAACGGTGATCAGCGCGTAGGAGGCGACCTGGCTGTAGAAGACGTTCATCGCGCCCCACAGCGCCGGTTTGACGCCGACCAGGACGCAGGAACCCAGGAAACCGACGAACCCGAGCGCCACGCCGATGTGGACGCCGAGCATCAGCAGCACGATCAGGAAGGCAATCCCGAGCAGGCCGATGGTGAAGAAGTCCATGTCAGTGCACTCCGCCGACTTCGCCCGACGGCTGCGTCCACAAGAGGTAAAGCTGATACGCGCACTCCAGCGCGATCATCGCCGTGCCCAGCGGCATCGCCAGCTTGCCGATCCACCAGTACAGCTTGACGGCGGCCAGCATCGTCTCGTCGATCCGGTAGGACTCCCAGAAATTGAGCCAGCTCATGACCGCCATGATCGAGAAGAAGCACAGACCGATCAGGTAGGGGAGGTAGGAGATCCTCTTGCGCAGCCGGCCGTGCATGCGCTCGGTCAGCAGCGTGACCCGGACATGGCTGCCGGTCGACAGTGCGAACGCCAACGGCAGGAACACGACGTACGGCTGGATCAGCTGGCTGATCTCGACCGAAGCGGGGAACGGCGTCGCAAACACGAAACGGAAAAAGGTGTCCGCGACGATCATCAGCGTCAGCGACAGCAACGCGAGGCTCGCGATCGCGACGAACAGCATCCTCAGGGCGCGCATGGCACGTCCGATCGGGTGCTCCCGCTCAGGCATTCCCAGGCTCCGCGGCGACAACCTCGTAGGCCGCCTTTGCAAGGGAGCTCTTGGTGTACAGGAACACGAACTCGCAGGGCTCGTCGAAGGGGTTCGAGAACCAGTGCACGGCGCCTTTCGGCACCCAGATCGTGTCGCCCTTGCCGACGACCGTTTCCTGGTCGTTCACCCCGGTCACGCCCCGGCCGGAGAGGATGTACATGATCTCCTCGGCATTGGGGTGCCGGTGTTTCTTGTGAACCGAGGTCTTCGGCTCGAAGCGGCTGTGCCCGAACGTGATCTCGTTGGCATTCACCGTCTGCCTCGTCGATCAGGATCGTGCGCGAGGCGCCGTCGAGATCCTTGATCGGTTCGTCACGGCCGTCGGCGAGCTTCAGTACGTAGGACTTCGGATGCGTCATCGTCGTCTCCGTGCAGGAGGGTGCCGCCTCGGGTGGCGAGCGGCGGCCGCCATCGAGCTGGCGGCCGCGCCTTTGGGTGCGCCCCTCGTCGGGCGAACTGCGGGAAATCGGGGCTATTTCTTGACCGCCCACTTCCGCGGCCACTTGTAGCCGAGCTCGGTGGTGATCTCCTGGTAGCGGGTCATGATCAGCCAGCCGGGCAGGCCCTTCTGCTCCATTTCGATCGCCCACTCGCTGGGGATGTCCTCGACCAGCGCCGCCCATTTCGCGCGCTCGTCGGCCGGGAAGGTCGAGAACGAGACGCCCTGGGCTTTCCATGCAGTCAGGATCCGCTCGCGCCACTTGGCCGCGAGCTCGTTGGCCATCGCGATCTCGGCCTCCTTGCCGGCGTCGAGCATGATCTTCTGGACGTCGGGGGGCAGCGACTTGAACTTCTCCAGATTGATCATCAGGTCCCAGGGCGCGCCGACCATCGCGTCGAGCTGGATGTAGTTGCGCGCAAGCTCCTGCACCTTGAATGCGTTCATGTGGGTGATCGGATGGAAGTCCATCTCGGTGACACCCGACTGGAGCAGGTTGTAGCGCTCGCTCATCGGCGCGACGACCGGAACCAGGCCGGCCGGCTTCACCCAGCGGCTGAAGTACTGCCCGATCAGGCCGATCTTCTTGCCCTTCATCGCGGCGAGCGAATTGACCGGCGTCTTGCTGATCATGTCGTACGGCATGGTCACGAAGTTCGCGATCAGCACCGCGTTCTGCTTGGCCAGTTCCTCGCGGAAGGCGGGGATCTCCTCGTACATCTGCCGCGTCGCCTTGTTGACGAGCGCCATGTCGGTCGGGCCGAAGGGCAGCACGTAGTGGTAGGGGCCCAGTGGAGTCTTGCCGGGCGTGTAGATGCGGCAGCCCAGGATGATGTCGACCATGCCCTTTTGCAGGATGTCGAGGTGTGCGGTGGGCGCGGCGAGCGAAGCGCCCCAGAAGGTCTCGAACGTGACCCGTCCCTTGGTGCGCTCGGTGACCTTGTCCATCCACCACTGGACGCCGTCGCTGTCGAGAACCTGTCCGGAGGGTGCGGACACCGAGGCGAGCTTGAGCTTGATCGGCTTGTCCTGCGCGGCGGCGACCGGTGCAACGAGAAGGCACAGGACCATCGTCGCCCGGGACAACGTTTGGAGCAGCGAAGCGCGCATTTTTGAACCTCCCCGTCGTAGATTGGATCCAGCATCCAGTATGCAACTAATGCCCTGGAAGTCAAGAGGGAAAGACGGTGGGCGGTGGCCCGGAGCGGAGCTCCCGAGTGCCCGGTGCGGACCGGTCTCATCGGCCCATGGCGGCGATCTGCAGGGCCGGTGGCCTCTGCGCTCCCGCATGCGGGGGACGCAGGAACCGCCCGACGGGCGAGGGACGCCGTGGTCGGAGGACGAGGCCCGAGGTCAGATCTCCCCGGCGTAACCCAGCGACTTCGCGATCCGGCGGGCGGTGTTGAGCTGGTGCTCGCGCGAGCTGTGTTCGGCCTGCTCGGCGTTGCCGGCGAGAATGGCGTCGAGGATCTGGCGGTGCTCGCGGCACGCTTCCTCGAAACGGCCCGGCAGCTCGAGGGAGAGCGCCCGGAACTGCTCGCTCTGGTGGTAGTACTGGACCGCGAGCCCCTCGATGTTGGGGGAGTGGGCCGCCTTGAAGATGATGTTGTGGAACTCGAAGTTCTGCTTGAGCATCGCCTTCAAGTCCTCGCCCGGCTTGTCCCGCTCCATCTTTTCGCACAGCGCGACCAGCTTCTTCTTCTGCGCCTCGGTGATCCGCCGCGTCGCGAGCCGGGCGCAAACACCGGCCAGTGCCGCCCGGATGTAGTAGACCTCGATCACCTGCTCGACCGAGAGCTTGCGCACGAAGCAGCCGCGGTAGGGCGCGTTCTCGACCAGCCCGATCGAGGTCAGGCGATTGAGCGCTTCGCGAATCGGCGTGCGGCTCACGCCCAGGCGGGTCGACAGCGAAAGCGTGTTCAAGCGCGGTGCCGGGTGCCAGCTTCCCGGACAGGATCTCGTCCCGCAGCGTTTCGAAGACGATGTCCTGCATGCTTCGATAAACGTTCCGGATCGACTCTCCGTCCGCGGCGGCGCCGGGCATTGAAACATCGACGTCGGGATTCAAGAGCGGGTTCTCCTGGTGGTTGGTGACGCGTGCGAGTCCCACGATCCGGCGGCGGTTCGAATCGGGTTCGACGTCTACTGGATCCAGTATGCACAATACAACAAGTTCGCTCGTTGTCAAGAACGGCGAGACCCCGCCGGGGCGCACGGTGGCGTCGAGCGGTTGCAGTGGCTCGTTCGGGATCGCCTCGGTTGCCGGCGCAATCCCGCGCGTCCGACCGGCATGGGACTCTCGACTTGGCCCCATTGGGAGTGGCGTCCGCAGGACCGGCCGAAGTCGGAGCCGGCCGGCCACCGAGCGGGGGACGACCAACCCGCGCGCGGCTTGACTCGAAGGGGCTTCTGGGATGTATACTGGATAATGGATCCAATTGGCAATTTCCGCCCATTGGGATGTTTGATCTGTTGTCCGACGGCCACGGGTCTGGCAGCGTGGCGCACGGGAGAACCATGATGAACGCAGCGATACCGCGCGAAATGAACGCGCTGGTACTGACCTCACCGGGGCAGTTCGAGATCCAGCGGGTTCCGGTTCCCGCCCCCGCGCCGGGCGAGGTGCTCTGCAGGATCCGCGCGGTCGCGATCTGCGGCAGCGATCCCGAGATCATCCGTGGCGACCTGGCCGGCACCTGGCCGCCTGCCTACCCGTTCACCCCGGGGCACGAATGGGCCGGCGAGGTCGTCGCCGTGGGCGCGGAGGTTGTCGGATTCGCGCCGGGGGATCGCGTCGCCGGCGAAGCGCACAAGGGCTGCGGCTACTGCCGCAACTGCCTGCAGGGTCGCTACAACCTCTGCGAGAACTACGGGCGGCCCGAAACCGGGCACCGCCACTACGGCTTCATCTCGCCCGGTGCCTACGCGCAGTACAACGCCTATTCGATCCGCAGCGTGAGCCCGCTCGCGCCGGCCGTGTCGTTCCGCGAAGGCGCGCTGGTGGACACCGGCGGCGCCTCGCTGCACGGGATGGAACTGGCCGGCACCACCCCCGGCGGAACCGTCGTCGTCATCGGGCCCGGACCGATCGGGCTCATCGCGGTGCGGTTCGCGAAGGCGCTCGGTGCGGCGCGGGTGATCGTCGTCGGACGTGGCGCGCGCCTCAAGGCGGCGGCCGAGAAGGGAGCCGACGCGGTGGTCGACTTCGAGAAGGTCGATCCCGTCAAGGTCGTGCGCGAGCTCTCGGGCGGGCTGGGGGTCGACGAGGTCGTCGAGTGCTCGGGCGCGCCGGGAACCTTCGCGCAGTCGGTCGGCATGGTGCGCAAGGGCGGCAAGGTCGTGCTGGTCGGCGTGCCAACCGACAAGGTGCGGGAGGAGCTGCCCTTCAAGTACATCGTGCACAACGAGATCGCGATCTTCGGGTCGCGGGCGAACCCCAATGTCGCGCGCAAGATCATCGCGATGCTGGCGGCCGGGCACCTTGCGGTCAAGGACCTCATCACCCACACGTTCCCGCTCGAGGACTTCGCCAAGGCGCTGGACACCTTCGTCAACCGCCGCGACGGCGTGATCAAGGTGGTCATCGAGCCCAATGGAGCCGAGGCATGAAGCGGATCCAGCGCGTTGGCCGGACGCCGCGGTCCGCCGGTCATCGGCACGGGCGTGCACCCGGCGCGGGCGCTGCGTTCCCGACGCTGGATCCGTAGCGGCGATCGAGCCGAGCAGCGGTCACAGGCCAAGTCCACTCCCCATGGCAGCGATCGAGATCCGTGCCGTCGACAAGGCGTTCGGCACCACGCAGGTGCTGTACGCGGTCGACCTCGACGTCGCCGACGGCGAGTTCCTCGTTCTCGTCGGTCCCTCGGGGTGCGGCAAGTCGACGCTGCTGCGCCTGATCGCCGGGCTCGACGTGGTGTCCGGAGGCGAAATCGCGATCGGCGGCCGCGTGGTGAACGACCTCGCGGCCAAGGATCGCGACATCGCGATGGTGTTCCAGAACTACGCGCTCTATCCGCACATGACGGTGCGCGACAACATGGCCTTCAGCCTCAAGATGCGCAACGAGGCGAAGGCGACGATCGCGAAAAAGGTCGAGGACGCTGCGGAAACGCTCAACCTCACCGCGTACCTGGACCGCTATCCGCGGCAGCTCTCGGGCGGCCAGCGCCAGCGCGTCGCGATGGGCCGGGCGATCGTCCGCGACCCGGAGGTCTTCCTGTTCGACGAGCCGCTGTCCAACCTGGACGCGAAGCTCCGGGTGCAGATGCGGGTCGAGATCAAGTCGCTCCACCAGCGCCTGCACGCGACGTCGATCTACGTCACGCACGACCAGATCGAGGCGATGACGATGGCCGACCGCATCGTCGTGCTGCAGGACGGGCGGGTCGAGCAGATCGGCACGCCGCTGGAGCTCTACGACCGCCCGTCGAACCTCTTCGTCGCGGGCTTCATCGGCTCGCCGGCGATGAATCTCGTCCGGGGGCGGATGCGCCGCCGCGACGCCGCCGTCTGGGTCGAAGCCGACGCCGGCGCCGCGCTGCCGGTAGCCTGTCCCGCGCGGGGCGAGGACGGCCAGGAGGTCGTCTACGGCTTCCGGCCCGAGCAGCTGTCGCTGGGCACCGCCGGCGACGGCGTGCCCGCCAGGATCCTGGTGATCGAGCCGACCGGCGCCGACACGCACGTCTACTGCGATCTTGGCGGCACGCAGATCTGCGCGGTCTTCGGCGAGCGGCTCCTGTTCCGGACGGGAGAAACCATCTGGGTCAAACCGAAGGGCGAAAGCGTCCACGTGTTTGACTCCGCAACCGGGAAGGTCCTGACCTGACCGGGTTCAGCAGTGAAACAGTCGACAGACGGGAGACGAAACATGGCCATATCGAAACTCAGGCGCAGCGTGTCTTCGTTGGCAATCGCGGCGGTGCTGACGCTGGTCGCGGGAGGCGTGGGGGCGCAGCCGAGCGCACCCGCCAGCTTTCCGAAGGAGAACGTCACCATCGAGATCTGGTGGCACGAGTACGGACCGTTCACCGCGTACGTGAAGGAACTCATCGAGGCGTACAAGAAGGTCCGCCCGAACGTGACCATCAATCCGGTCGTCACGTCCTCGGGCGACATCAACCAGAAGCTCACCGTCGCGCTGGCCACCGGCACGGGTCCCGACATCATGGACCAGGACGCCTCGTTCTACGAGCTCTACTACGCCAAGGGCGTGCTGGAGCCGCTGAACCTCGCGGTGTTCGGCGCCAAGAGCTACGACGAAGTCCTCGCGCGCTACACGCCGGGCGGACTCGCGGCCGGCACCTTCGGCGGCAAGATCTACGCCCTGCCGTACCAGGGCAACTCGATGAGCCTGTTCCTCTCGAACAAGGCGTTCGAGGCGGCCGGCTTGAGCACGGTGAAGGACGCGCCGAAGACCTGGAACGACATGATCGCGCTGGGGCCCAAGCTCAAGAAGGTGCAGGGCAACCGGACCGTGCAGAAGGCGTTCGACTTCCCGTACCACAGCCCGCGCTGGGAAATGCAGATGTTCCAGCCGCTGGTCGAGCAGTTCGGCGGCAAGCTCCTGTCCGACGACGGCAAGACCGCGTATCTCAACAGCCCCGAGGCGGTGAAGGCGCTGACGCTGTGGCGTGACGTCACCAAGGCGACCGGCGACCCGAAGACGACGATGAACACGCCGAGCAACCCGAACCAGGACTTCATCGACGGCCGCACCGCGATGTGGGTCACGGGACCGTGGGCGACCTCGCAGATCCGGCAGTCGCAGGTCAAGGACGGCTTCACCGTCGTGTCCTATCCGCAGGTCGATCCGGCGAAGCCGCACACGATCGTCTACGGCTGGATGTGGGGCGTCAACAAGGCGAAGCCCGAGGCGAACAAGATCGTCGCCTGGGACTTCATCAAGTTCATGCTGAGCAAGCCCGACGAGTGGCTGGCCAAGGCGGCGTTCGTGCAGCCGGTCAAAGGCGTCAACGAGACCGCGGTGGCCAAGAACTTCCCGTTCTTCGACGTGCACATGAAGGACGTCGCGACCGCCAGCTGGTACATCCGCTCCGAGTACACCAACGAGATCGGGCAGGCGGTCGGCCGTGCCATCGAGCGCACCGTGTACGACGGGATGGACCCGAAGGCGTCGCTCGACCAGGCCCAGGCCGAGATCGACAAGGTCCTGAAGAAGTAGTCGACGTAGAGGCGGGGGCACGCACCCGGCACCTTGGGGCCTGTGCCCTCGCCTGGCCACGGGACCGCGCATTCTCGGCAACGTAGATGGCCCCAGCTTCCACCACCGCCACCGCCCCCCGCCCGCCCGCCGGGCGGCGGCCGCGCCTGAGCTTGCCCGCGAAGCAGGCGGCGTTCGGCATCGCCATCCTGCTGCCGACGCTGGCGATCCTCGCGATCTTCCGCTTCCTGCCGATGATCGAGGCGTTCTACTTCAGCCTGACCGCCTACGATCTCGTCCACCCGCCGAAGTTCGTGGGCCTCGCCAACTTCGCGAGCCTCTTGCAGGACCCGCTGTTCCTCAAGTCCGCGCGCGTGTCCATCACCTACGTGCTGTTCAGCGTCGTCCCGGTGCTGCCGCTGTCGCTCGGCCTCGCGGTGCTGTTCAACCGGAGCCTGTTCATCAAGAACATCCTCCGCTCGGCGGTCTTCATGCCGGTGGTGATGCCCGCGGTCGTGATGGCGGTGGTCTGGACGTTCATGTACCAGCAGGACGGCGTGATCAACACCATCCTCGGCTGGTTCGACATCGATCCCATACCGTGGCTGCGCAGCAGCAAGAGCGCGCTCTGGGCGGTGATCCTGATCGGGATCTGGCGGGCGACACCGTACTACATGGTCATCTTCCTCGCGGGACTGCAGGCGATTCCCGCCGACTATTACGACGCCGCCGAGATCGACGGAGCGGGCAGCTGGTCGAAGTTCTGGCACATCACGCTGCCGCTGCTCAAGCCGACCACGCTGCTGGTCGTGGTGATGAACGTGATCGTGGCGATGAAGGTGTTCGCCGTGCCGCTGATCATGACCGGCGGCGGCCCGGCGGACTCGACCCGCGTGCTGCCGCTCTTCATCTACCAGACCGCGTTCGAGTTCTTCGACATGGGCCGGGCCGCGGCGATGAGCGTGTTCCTGTTCGTCGGCGTGATGGTCTTTCTCGTTCGTCCAGGTCCGCATGTTCACCCGCGGGGATGCCGAGCGATGAGCTACCCGGCGAGGGGCCCCGGCCAGCGGCCGGGGATCGACGGCAAGGCGAATCGCTCGGGGCGGCCGACGCGCGGGCGTCGTGGTTCGCGGACGGTGGCGGAGGCCGCGCGATGAGCGGCGCGACCGGACACGCCGCAAGCGCGGCTGCCGGCATCGGGGGCGCCGCGGCACGCGGGTCAGCGCCCCGGCGTGCACCGCCACGGCACGACGCTCGTGTTCCTGGTGCTGCTCGCCGTGGCCTGCGTGATGCTGCTGCCGTTCTACTGGATGCTCTCGTCGTCGCTGCGGACGATGGAGAACATGTTCAGCCTGCCGATCCAGTGGATTCCCGACCCGGTCAACTGGCAGTCGTACGCGCTGGCGTGGCAGGCGCAGGACTTCACCCGCTACTTCCTCAACAGCGGCTTCGTCGCCATCGCGATCACGCTGTCCAACCTGCTGCTCTGCTCGCTCGCCGGCTACAGCCTGACCAAGTTCCAGTTCCGCGGCCAGAACGGGATGTTCATCCTGATCCTCAGCACGATGATGCTGCCGCTGGAAGTCACGATGGTGCCGCTGTTCCTGATCATCAAGGAGCTCGACTGGGCGAACACCTACCAGGGCCTGATCGTGCCGTTCCTGGTCGACGGCTTCGGGGTCTTCCTGATGCGGCAGTACATGCTGTCCATCCCCAAGGACCTGATCGACTCGGCGCGCATCGACGGTGCGTCGGAGCTGCGCATCTTCTGGATGATCGTGCTTCCGCTGTGCAAGCCGGCGCTGGTCGCGCTGGCCGTCTTCACCTTCCGCGAGGCCTGGGACATGTACATCTGGCCGCTGATCATCATCACCAGGGACTCGCTGCGCACGCTGCCGCTCGGGATCTCGCTGTTCATGAGCAGCTACGGAACCTCCTGGGACCAGCTGATGGCCATCGCGGTGCTCGGAACGCTGCCGATGATCCTGCTGTTCTTCTTCCTGCAGCGCGCGTTCATCCAGGGGATCGCTGCAACCGGGTTGAAGGAGTAGGGAAGCATGCCAGACGCAATGCGCGCAGTGGTGATCGCCGAGTACGGCGGTTCGCTCCAGGCGACGAGGCGACCCGTTCCGTGGCCGGGCCCCGGCGAGGTGCTGGTCCGGGTGCGGGCCAGCGGCCTGTGCAGCACCGATCTCCACCTCCTCTCCGGACGCCAGCCGCTGGGCGATCTGCCGCGCATCGTCGGCCACGAGCTCGCCGGCGACGTGGTCGAGCTCGGCGCCGGCGTCACCGGCTGGCGTGCGGGCGACCGGGTGACGGCGGCGATCGACGTCACCTGCGGCCGCTGCCGGCACTGCCTGGCCGGCGACACGCAGCTCTGCCGCAGCATGAAGCGCATCGGTTTCGAGCGGGACGGCGGGCACGCCGACTACGTCGCGGTGCCGGCGGCGAATCTCGTCGCGCTGGACGACGCGATCTCGTACGAGGCGGCGGCGATCCTGCCGGACGCGGTCGCCTGCATGTACCACAGCCTGATCCACAAGGGCGCCGTCGGCATCGGGCAGCGCGTGCTGATCCTGGGCGTCGGCGGGCTCGGCATCCACGGCGTGCAGATCGCGCGCTGCGCGGGCGCGGAGGTCATGGCGACCAGCCGCCAGGCGCAGCGGCTGGAGCTCGCCGAGCGCTACGGTGCCGTCGGGGTCAACCCGGCGCAGGAGTCGCTCGAGGCGGCGGTGGCCCGGTTCACCGACGGCGAAGGCGTCGACGTGGTCGTCGACAACGTGGGCAACCGCGCGAGCGTGCTGCAGGGATTGAAGCTGCTGCGACCGGGCGGGAAGTTCCTGGTCGTCGCCTACCTCGACGAGACGTTCGAGGTTCCTTCGATCCCGCTGTTCAAGACCGAGCTCGAGATCATCGGCTGCCGCGGCAGCACCCGGCAGGACCTGATCGACGTCGTCCGGCTGGTACACACGGGAAAGCTGACGCCGATTCTCGGCGCCTCGTACGCGCTGGAACAGATCGGCGAAGCGGCGGCGCGGCTCGAGTCGGGCGACCTCGTGGGCCGCATCTGGCTCACCCGGGACTGACGGTCGGTTTGCATCTTGGCAAGCGACGGGGGAACCGCGATGGCAGGGGAAACGCTGGTCTTCATCGGCACCTACACCGACCCGATCCTCTTCGGGACCGGGGCGATCCTGCAGGGCAAAGGCGAGGGGATCCACGTCTTTCGCCTGGACACGGCAACCGGCGCGCTGGCGCCCGTCGCCACGAACACCGGAATCACCAATCCGTCGTACCTCGCGTTCGATGCCTCGGGCCGATACCTGTACGCCGTCAACGAGCTCAAGACCTTCGAGGGCAGGCCCAGCGGAACCGTCAGCGCGTTCGCCGTGGATGCCGCGACGGGCAAGCTCAGGTTCCTCAACCGGCAGCTCACGCACGGGACCGATCCGTGCCACGTCGTGGTCGATCGCCGGCGCAGCCACGTGTTCGTCGCCAACTTCATGAGCGGCAGCGTCTGCGTGCTCCCCGTGCGCGGCGACGGCAGCCTCGGCGAGGCCTCGGACTTCGTCCAGCACGTCGGCTCGGGCATCGATCCGGCGCGGCAGAAGGGCCCGCACGCGCACGCGGTCACGCTGGATGCGTCGGAGCGCTTCGCGTTCGTGCCCGATCTCGGGCTCGACCGGCTGCTGACCTACCGCTTCGATCGCGCGCGGGGCATGCTCGAGCCGCACACGGTGCCGTGGATCAAGATGAAGCCCGGGGCGGGCCCGCGCCACCTCGCCTTCCACCCGGGCGGTCGCTTCGCGTACCTCGTCAACGAGCTCGATTCGACCGTGGCCGCGCTGGCCTACGACGGGGCGGGCGCGTTCGGGCACCTGCAGACCGTCGCCACGCTTCCCGACGGCTTTGGCGGTGCGAGCACCTGCGCCGACATCCAGGTGTCGCCGTCGGGAGCGTTCGTCTACACGTCGAACCGCGGGCACGACAGCATCGTCGTCCACCGGATCGATCCGCTCGCCGGGACGCTCGGCTACGTCGGCCACGCGTCGACGCTGGGCAGGACGCCGCGCAGCTTCGGCATCGAGCCCGTCGGGCCGGTTCCTGGTCGCGGCCAACCAGGACAGCGACACGGTCGTGACCTTCCGCATCGACGCCGACACCGGCGCGCTCACGCCCACCGGCCACGTCGCGTCGGTGCCGACGCCGGTGTGCGTGAAGTTCCTTGCTGTGCCCCGGTAGGCTGGCGCCGGAGCCGAGCCAGCGTTCGGTGGGGAACCGGCTATCCGAACAATCGGTCGAGCAATGCCTCGCGGCTGATTTCCTGGTGCGCGGCGAC